>NZ_JAEEGA010000002.1:0-9749 GCF_017829975.1 Vagococcus allomyrinae
TTTCCTCTCTGAATGGGTTTTAGTCGATTTCATTCTATCGGAAATAATCATATGTTTCTATTTTTTTGCCTTAAAATAGGTGTGAATGATTTTTTCTCATCCACACCATAAATTATACAGCCCTTTTTCCCTCAGTCTTTTCAACTGAGGGTCTTTTTTTATTCTTGTCACTATTCTTTTATGACTTTATCGTAAACATTAATATTCCCTGTACTACTACTAATATCAAACACCGGACCATTCGACTTAGTAGTCAGCTCATTAACAACTTTCCCCTGTTCCGAAGATAAGGCAAAATTCATTGGGGCTTGAGGGGCTTGAACCCACTTAACCAAACCTGACTGACTGCTAATGTTCCCCGCTAATACTGAATCTTGCGCAACAATCACTGAAGCTGACTGGTTAACCACTTCTAAACGCCCTTGATTGTTAGTTACAATGAGTTTTCCACCTCCCATTGACACTTTAGTATTACCATGTTGTTTCTCCAAAACAACCGCATTTGATTGACTCTCAACAGCCAGCTCGGAAATCACTGTTTCATTCACAATGACCTTCCCATCTTGGCTTTTTAATCTGGTTTTTTCTGCTGTAATACCGATCAGACTAACTAATCCACTTGCTGTTTCAACGGTCACATTACCGCTGCCTTTTTTCAAAATAATCTTCCCATGTGTACTTGCAGCCTGAATCGCCGTCTGATAGTGGTTCATGATTAATTCACCAGACTCTGAATTGAATGAAAAATCAGTCGATTGCAAATTATCCCCCTTAAACTCACCTTTTTTTACATTGGCTACGATCTTTTTCACTGATAAATCCTGCGCTTGCACAACCCCCTTGTTTAAATCCAATTGAATCTCCGTTTCCATCAGCTGGCTAGGCAAATACAACACGACTTCCACAGGCTTAAGCTGAGTGAAGGAATCAAATAAACCACTCTCGCCGAAATCAAGTGTTAGCGTCTCTTTATTTTGTTGACTCAGCTTGTTTAACCTCTCTTTAGCAGCCTGTTTAACATTGCCCTTCACTTCCACTCTAATCGTTGACTGTGTTGTTGGCATCGTCAACAAATCGATAGGAAAATCACTTTTAACTGTCACCAAACGCAAGTCCTCTTTAGTCAATTCCGCTGTTTGAGAGACGGATGTCCCCTTATAGAAAAAAGCGCCATTTAGGATACTCACCACTGTTCCTATCACTAAGCCAACAAACAACATACCTAAAAAGAGCCTCTTACTTGAAGAACCAGTTCTATATCGATCCTTATTCGAACGAACGATCAAGCACAACCCACTGATTGACGTTATTAACATGAGTAAAGGTATCATGGCAATATGCCTTTCTTTCAGAAGCTCGATCCCTAAATAACTCAAAGAAAATAATCCCGTTAAAATCAGAACGACTTGTAAGAAACAGGTTAACAGCCTTTGAAGCCCTTCATACAGGCTAAAAATTTTTTCTTTCCGTTCATTTAAGTAGACTTCCTTGACATTCTCCAATGCCACAACATCAGTTTCAGCTGTCAATGCCGTATGAAGTCGCTGCTCCTCATAAAATTCATCTACTAAATCAGCCGGCTCTCCTAACCGTGTTAGAATTTCCTCTTCAGTTAGCCCTTCCTCCAACTGAATCGAAATATGTTCCAGCAAATCTTCTTTCAAATCATCAAAAGCTGAGAGGTCCCCCTTCAGAAACAAGGCCTCCATCTCAATAAAAAATTGATCAATCTTGCTCATTATCTTCCTCCTCACGTAAGAACTGAACATTTTGAACAAAAATATCCCATTCCTGAGTTAAACGTCCTAAATAGTCTCGCCCCTCATTCGTTAGGGAATAATATTTTCTAGCAGGACCACTTGAAGACTCCTTCAAATACGTTTTACAGTAACCTTCTTTGACTAAGCGCCGCAAGACTGGATAAAGAGCCCCTTCCGTAAT
Source organism: Vagococcus allomyrinae (assembly GCF_017829975.1). Lineage (GTDB taxonomy): Bacteria > Bacillota > Bacilli > Lactobacillales > Vagococcaceae > Vagococcus_D > Vagococcus_D allomyrinae. The sequence continues at coordinate 1,942 of NZ_JAEEGA010000002.1, forward strand.
CGAAATATGGTGGTCAATTTTTTGTGTTAGTTCATACCCATAACGATCTTTTTTTTGTAATGAATACAGGACACATAATTCCAACACGCCTTTTTTAAACTGATTCGTATTTTTCATTATCTCAAGGTCCTCCCATTCACTAATCCTGTCTAGTATGTGATTCACCTCCATTATAACAAAGCCACGTCAATAAACAGTTGGCCATTAAATAAAGTCAGAAAGAAGGTAACACTCATCTATTATAACTGAGTGTTGCCTTCTATCATAGTCAATTATTTAATTTTAAACTCAACTTTTGAGCCATCAAAGTATTTTACTTTAAAGGCAAATTTTTTGAAGTTCTGATTGGCGCCTAATTTAATGGTTACATGATTAGCAATTTCGACTTCTGTCATCTTTTTAACGTCTAAACCGTCCATCACACTTAAGACAACTGCCTTAGCCGCTTCCCCTTCAAGTTTTTGTTTCGTTCCTTCGTTTTCATACTCAGCTTTGATAAAACCGTTGTTTTTAACGTCTAGGTCTAAGTCGATATCCTGATTTTTAGCTTTATAATCCAATTCGATATCAATTTCTTTAATAGTTGCATCTAAACCAGTTGACGGCGATGTAGGTGTTTCTGTTTCAGGTATTTCAGGCGTTTCCGTTTCAGGCAATGTTGAATCTGCCATGATCGTCCCCAAGTTAACCCCTTCATAATAAGCGTTGTGAATATAAACGACTTTTAGTTCCATACCAGTTGTGTTCGCCATTGTTTTTAGAATTCCTTGCGTTTGACTCAAACTTAATGATACCCGTTGGCTAACTTTTTTGGCTTGATCCCCTTTGTATCCAAGCGTTTCCCAAGTTCCCGCTTCTTTTAATTTACTAGACATTTTCTGAACGTTGGCAACAGTCAACTCAACTCCAGTTGCTTGAGTTAATTCTTCCGCTGAAAAAGCCATAATCGTTTCGTAAGCCGTCTGTGAAATAACCGTTGCAGCTGAGGCCTCCTCAGTCCCTACTGACAAAACCGATACGCCCATTGATAAAACCATTGTTGATGCTAAAGCGACTTGTGCTAATTTCTTTGTAAACATAATGTGTTCCTCCTAGATTTTATTTATTACTCGTTTATAGACACTACTATACAGTCTACAGTACTGGTTGTCAACTACTATCTAAATAAAATAATTAAGTAATAACTGCTTTTATATCAGTAGTTATAGACAAAACCTCAAAAAAAAAGAAAAATGCCATCATTTTTTATGTTTTTTTCATTTACCAACCCTTTAAAACGACAAAATGATGGTTATTTGCTTTCCCCACCCAAAAAAGCTGAAATTACTTTCAGCCTTTTTAGCACTATTTAAATTGGGCTTGATATAACTCTTGGTAACGACCATTATGGGCTAATAAGCTCTCATGAGTTCCTTGCTCCACAATTCGTCCTTTATCCATCACTAAAATCATGTCAGCATTTAAGACAGTTGATAGCCGGTGAGCAATAACTAAAGACGTCTTTTGCTCCAATAGATTATCCAAAGATGCTTGAATATGACGCTCAGACTCATTATCTAATGACGCTGTCGCCTCATCCAAAATCAAAATCGGGGCATTTTTTAAGAAGACACGGGCAATCGCAATCCGTTGCTTTTGACCACCGGATAATTTGATCCCCCGTTCCCCAACTTGTGTTTCAAGCCCCTTTGGCAAGCCTTCAACAAAATCAGCTAACTTAGCCGCCCCAACTGCTATCAACAACTCCTCATCTGTGGCAGAAGGCGTTCCATACATAATATTTTCTCGAATAGTACCATCAATTAGTTCCACATCCTGAGACACTATTCCTACATGATGGCGCAAGGATGACATGGAATATTGACGGATATCGCACCCATCAATCAATACCTCTCCGGCAACCGGATCATACAATCTAGTCAACAGGCGAGTGGTGGTGGTTTTACCTGATCCTGAAGAACCAACTAAAGCAGTCACCTGGCCACGAGGCATCACAAAACTCACATCCTGAAGAATTGGTTGCCCCATCTCATAACTAAAATCAACATGATTAAACTGAATCGCCTTCTTCAGACCCGTTAATTCCAATGGATTCGCTACATCGACGATGTTTGGTTCAACCTGATACAAGTCCATGATTCGTTCATATGATACCAGTGACTGTTGAAAACGACTGACCATCTGAGTAAAAGAGCGAACGGGATTTTGCAACAATTTCAAATAAGCCAAGTAAGCGACAATATTCCCCACTGTCAGTTCCCCTCGAAAGACTTGCAACGTTCCATAACCTAATACGATCGCCATGCCAACATAATTAATAAAATCAATAGACGGTGAAAACAAACTCTGATACCGCATAGCAGTTAAATAGTGTTCCTTATTTTCCTGATTAACTGCCCCAAATCGCTCTGTTTCAAAATCCTCTGTGGCAAAGTTTTTAATCAATAAGACTGATGTTAAGCTCGTTTGAAGTTGATTATTGATCTTGGCTGTGGATTGTCTGACCTGACGAAAAGCCGTTTTAATGTGCCGACTAAAATAAAAATTCAGCAGATATAAGAAGGGAAAGGTTAAGGTAATTAAAAGGGTTAAGCGCCAATCCGTCTTTAACATAAAGGCTAACACAAAAACAAAGGTCAGAACGTTGCTAAACAAACGTAAGGTGTTAGGTGATATCAAATCTTGAATCGCTTTGATATCACCAGAAAAACGGGTCATCAAGTCGCCCGTTTTTTGCGTTTCAAAAAAATTGAAATCCTGTTTCAAAACATGGCGATACAACTCTTCCCGCAAATCAACAATTGCGGTCTGACTTATGCGACTCATAACATAAGTTGAAACATAGCTGAACAGACTCAGTGCCAAGGCAAACCCTAGTAGGGTCAGGATTGTCGCAACCAATTGTGGCACCGACTTACTGGGAATAATATCATCAATAATTCGCTGAGTAATTTGTGGAATACTAAATTCCAGAAAGGCAATAACCAATAAAGAGGCTAGACTAAAGGTGATTAAAGGCCACTGATTTAAAACACGTCTAAAAACAAACCGAAGCATACTAAAAACCGAACTCTGACTTTCCTTTTCCACCAACACCACTCCCTTATTCTCCGTCAGTCTCGCTGATCAAACAGCCCATGCTGATTTGTCTTTCTCAGTCAGACCTTCTCTTAAAACAACTTTATGCCCTTAGCCATTATTAGTCAAGAAATCCAGTCTTTCAAATGGAAAGGTAAAATAAAAACAACTCTCTCATTCCGATAACTTCATCAGATCAAGAGAACTGTTAAATTAACTGGCTAAACTGCTCGAACCATTTGCCTGATTTTTGGCTTCCATAATTTGCTCATATAACTCCTGAGCTAAGCGACTTTCCCTAATCGCCGTCTCGCTTAAGACAGTCTCATGTAAAGCCAAATCCATCTTGTTCAATAAATCACGCAACTCATCAGCTTTCGACGGTTTATTCGCCTTCATAATCACATGATATTGACTTTCCAATTGCTCAATAAACATCGTCACTTCTCCAACTGGCTTCTTTAACAAAAGGGTTTCTCCTAAAGGCATCAGGTCCTCAATCACCGTACCATTAGGATAATGATCAAGAATAAGTGTCACACATTCTTCCTTGGTCAGGTAGCTCTCAAAACAAAACACTTGGGAAATTTTGCCTCTCTCTGTCACGATATCTGCACCATACAACAACAAGTCCGTACTGTTTGCTAAATCCATCATCATTTCCACCTTTTCTTTAATAGTTTTTCTTTCTACCTTAATAATACCCTCTAGCCTTCCTCAAATACCGTCTAAAAATGCAAGGACCACTGCAAATTATAGCTATTTTCAGAAAACAAAGAATATTTTTCACAATTCTGACCGTTTGTTACTCAAGGTCTCACTCCCCCTTAAAAAGCATAAAAGAACGAAAATCACCTCTTTTCGTCCTTTCATATTTATGTTTGATAAATCAAGACACTAACCTTAGCTCACCAAAACCATTATGACAATTCTTTTGCCAAAAAGGCATTCTCACATTCTTCTACTTGAAGAATTTGTTCCACATGTGGAAAACGAGCCGTAATAAGCTTAGCCACTTCCGTTTCTGTTAAATTTTCTTCCAAAACGAATGTCCGGCTAATCTTCCTTAAAACATTATCAGCTTTAAAGGTCACATAATAAATCGTTACATCTTTCCAATACTCCTCAATAATCATTAGCTCCTCCTTTTAAACAGCAGTTTTTACAGGCAGCCACAAAAATGACTGCTACAACTAATCTCATTTGTATCCCATTCAGTTAAGAACACTTCTAGAGTAACACCATATATATATCGATATGTCCCAATTTTTACCAAAATAAACATAGATAATGACATCGGATAAATTAGGGATAATAATAGTGTCGTTTGACTTGCTAAAACAGCCTTGAAAACAAAGATTAATCCCGCCACTATCGCCACAATACATTGGCTCAAAAAAAAGTGCCTAGACAACATATTGATGTCATGGGCACTTTTCTTAACAAATAACTCGTTTACGCTTAATTCCTAGACGACCATTTTCCTTAAGTTTTTGGATTTTTACAGTCGGGCTTGGCAAACGGCACCCCTTAGTAGCCAGAGTGATTTCTACTTCACTAATATTGGCTGCTGTTTTCAACGCGATTTCTGTCAAATCTGGGCAATAGCTACCAACATAAATAATAAATTGGTTCATGCTATATCGGATAGCATTCGGAGCCCTATGAATCTCCTTTTCGATGCGTTGCAACAGGGCTTTAACTTCTTTCCGATCCACCTCTTCATCAGAACATAAGGCGAGGTATTTTCCATAGGTCAGCCAACCAACATTTTGTGTTTTAACAATATCAGCAGCCAGCCAGTCACGTCCTAAGACCAACCCAAAAGGATTCTCCGCCGCTACACCTGCTACAATGGTCTCATCAATTGCCGACCAACTACTTTGACTAAGCCACCTGTTGATGTCCTTTTTGCTCATTTTTTGTGGATCAATTGCCAGTCCAGCTAAATATTGTGCATCAGAATTCCCGGTGGCAAATAGTGCCAAACACAGGTCATGCTGGTGTTTAACTTTTTTCAGCAACTGTTTCTTCATATCCCCAATCTTAACCCCGTAACAATCAGCTGGTGCCCCGTGTGCCGCAAATGTTTTACGCGTTTGCGCCGTTCCAAGAGCTGCTAATTCCCCCATTACCTCTGCTAAAGCCATTGTTTACGCTCCCTATCAAATCATTTTAGTCAATACCCACTTCCACTAACTTTGGGCTTTAAGTAATTTAAGCTTACTATGGACCGAAAAAATAAACAACTAAATAACCCCCTAATGACTTCACTATGAAGCTAATGCCAGTTTGAAAAAACAAGCATTCAACTAATTAATGGACAGTTTGTCTCAAAAATCTGACCAACCTAAGAAAATTGACAAATTTTTGCCAACCTTAATTAGGACTCTTTATTAACTCTATTTAATATGGTATAACTTTAGCTACAAGGTATCACACGCCAAGGGAACTATCTGTTCAGATAACTTTACGGAATGGATATACCTAAAAAACTAAAGGAGAATTTTAGCATGAAAGTAGAACATATCGGTATTTGGGTAAAAGATATTGAAAATATGAAGGCCTTTTACGAAAAATATTTTAATGCTCACAGTAACGACTTATACCACAACCAGAAAACTGGATTCAAATCTTACTTTTTAGAACTTGAGCAGGGGTGTCGAATTGAGCTGACCACTAAACAGCATCTATCAAATAGAATTTCTGACAGTTTAGGCTACACTCACCTAGCAATTGCCGTTGGCACAAAAGAAAATGTGGATCAAATGACAAGCACCTTTATTCAAGATGGTTTTCCCTTACTTAATGGCCCTCGCACAACTGGTGATGGCTATTACGAAGCCGTGATTCAAGATCCCGAAGGCAATTTGATCGAACTGACAACAGATTAGACGTTAAGATAAAGGAGGAGATTTTTTGGTATACGCTGATTACCATGTTCATAGTGACTACAGCGACGATTCGTGGTACTTGATGGAGGATGTGGTTAGGGATGCGATTCAATTAGGTTTAGATGAAATTTGCTTTACGGACCATGTAGACTATGGTGTAAAGCCCGATTGGCAGCCTCAAGAAGTCTTTAAACCTGGCCACAATCAAGAGGTTAAAAACGTTCACTATCCTTTATATTTTGCTGAACTAGCAAAACTCACTAAAAAATACGCTAACCAACTCACAATCAAAAAGGGCTTGGAGTTTGGCATGCAAGTTCAAACAATTCCTGAATTTGAAGCTCTTTACAGCAGCCATTCAGTTGATTTTATCCTTTTGTCCATTCATCAAATTGACAACCAGGAATTTTGGTTAGGAGAGTTTCAAAAAGGACGCACCCATCAAGAGACTTATGACAGCTATTACGATGAATTGTATTTATTGGTCACCTTATATAAAGATTATAGTGTCTTAGCTCATATGGATTTAGTCAGACGATATTTAGATAAGAACGAGGATACTTTTCATGATAATAAAACGAAAATTGAAAAGATTTTAAAGACGGTTATTGCTGACAACAAAGGCATTGAAGTCAATACCTCTTCTTACCGTTACGGGATAAATGGCCTGACACCTTCCATTGACATTTTAAAATTGTATCATCAACTCGGTGGGACAATTATCACGATTGGCAGTGATAGTCATGAACCGGCTCATTTAGGCGCCCACATCAATGAATCCAAAAAAATGCTAAAGAGCATTGGCTTCACTCATTTTTGTACCTTTAGTAATATGACGCCTATTTTCCATAAATTATAAAAATCCAAAGAAGCTGTTGGCAGCTTCTTTGGATTTTTACCACTATTGAGAAACATCAGGTGTGACTTCCTTCAAATATTCAACTTGTTGATCATGATTGATGATTTCCACTAACTTGAAGGTGTCATCATTCACCTCATATTTAAAGATACAGCAATTCCCAATAGCCCCACGACCTTTACTAAGTTTCATGGGTTCCTCCGCTAACTGGTCCCAATACAATCTAAACTGACCACAAAAAGCCCCGTGAGTCACCGCTAAAACAGTATCGCCTCTTTTCATAAGATCACGACAAGTCTCAACAGTTCTTCGTTGAAAAGCCTTCTCTTCTTCACCACCGTAATTAGCAAAAAAGTTCCCATAAGGAAGAGGTGGATTTAGATCTTCACTTTCCCCCTCAAACGTCCCGAAATTCCATTCTTTTAGACCTTTAAGTCGTGTATATGGCTGATTGGTAACATATTCTAACGTGTCACACGCTCGCTCAGAAGTCGAACTATACACATGAGAAAAGATCATTTTTTTGGTTTCAAAATAACGACCAGCTACTTTTGATTGTTCAACACCTAACTCGGTCAGTGGAGCATCGCACCAGCCTTGAATTTTCCGCCTTACATTAAAAAGAGTTTGCCCATGGCGCATTAAATACAAATAGTTTGTCATCATCATCACGTTCCTTCTTAAGTATCTATTTCAAGGGTAAGTGAACTCCCTATAAAAGTCTATCTATTTTTAACTAAGCACCAGAGCGCTGCGATGGTCGCTTACGCTTTTTTCATTCAACACAGCTCCTCCTAGCTATGAAAAATGAACATTTAATAAAAGACACCCCTTAAAAGAAAGCGCTATCTGTGGTATAATAGTAATGGGAAAGTGCCCTGATCACAATGGAAAGGATGACGTTATATGAGTATTTTCACCGAGGAAGAACTGACTTCAAAACAACCACTGTTGGACTCTGATATCGAACCCTTTTG
>NZ_JAEEGA010000002.1:9845-48261 GCF_017829975.1 Vagococcus allomyrinae
TCTGGTATAATAGTAATGGGAAAGTGCCCTGATCACAATGGAAAGGATGACGTTATATGAGTATTTTCACCGAGGAAGAACTGACTTCAAAACAACCACTGTTGGACTCTGATATCGAACCCTTTTGTCGAGAAATAAACTCTTGGGATGGCAACGCCTCTCAAAAGGATATCATTTTTGAAGAATTTTGTGTGAAGAGTCAACATGGCTTAGTTGCCAATATCTTGCCGGATGGTTATTCTGCTATTTGCATTGAATTTGATAAAAGTGGTTCAACCAGTCCTTGTTATTTCGGTCGAATGAAGCAGATTAAAACTGTCGCTTATACGAAAGCCAAGTGCTATTTTGTCGTTAAAATACCGCCCAATTATATTTTCAATTCCCTTTTGCCAGCTAATGAATTAGTCAATCGAGTCTCACGTTTAGAAACATTTACCGATGCCTTTCGCCACTTTCCTTGGGAAACATTCACTCAGTTAAACTTCAATCAAAAAATTGAACTCTTTCAGCATTACGTCAATCGCTATTTACCATATCGACAACACGAAATGATTAATTTTATTCTTAGAGAATCCCTTGTAGGAGAAACAACACCCTCTATTAAGGAATTGGCCGCCCAACTCGGCGTCAGTGATCGTTATATTCGGCAATTATTCAATAATCTCTTGGGGTCAAGTCCAAAACAGGTTATTCAAGCTGTTCGTTTACAACAAGCTATGTCACGAATTTTAGATCAATCCAAAAACGTCACCGACGCTTATTTAGAAACTGATTTTTATGATCATCCTCATTTCAATAAATTTTTTAAGCATCAAACAACCTATTCTCCCACAGAATTTAAAGATTTGATTTTATAGCCATCCCACTATCAAAACGACTCACCACCATTAAAAGCAGCGAGCCCGATAGTAGATCTTCTATCTGACTCGCTACTCTGATTTTTTATGCAATCCAAGCATAAAGCGGCATGATGATTACGAGGGCTGGCAGCATATTGGCCATGGAAAACTCTTTAATGTTCATAATCTGAAAACCGGTTGCTAACATGATGATTCCGCCAACAGCTGAAAAATTCACTAACATATCAGGGGTGGTCAAAGGAATAATCGTTGAGCCTAAAAAATACAAGGTTAACATCACTACTCCTTGGGGAATCGCTGCTAAACAAACCATATAACCGAGGCTGGTACCAAAAATAATGGCGGTGAAAAAGTCCAGCAATGATTTAACGAGCAGTATATCATACTCACCTGTCATCCCTTCTGTCATAGAGCCAATTACGCCTAAGCCGCTGGCACTAAATAAAACTAAAATGGCAATAAATTGATTCATGAACTCATCTCCCCCTAAAGTTGGCGTTGATTTCAGCGCTTTTTCCAAGGGACTGCGAATTTTCCCAGCTAAGGCTTCAATCCGCTTTTCAATTTTTAATAATTCACCAATAATCACGCCTGCCAACACCGCAATTACCACACTTAACATATGAGTCATGCCAACCAACATTGGCACGCCTAAACACAACGCAATTAAGCCAAATATCTGAGGCATCTTAATTCTGAGATACTCTGGAATAAAGCGCCCAATTGAAGCGCCAATCAGCCCTCCAATTAAGGTAGCGGTCATATTCACTAATGGTCCTACCGGCATCTTCTTCCTCTCCTTATCTATACGTTCATCTCTTAATCAAATAACTCTCAACATGTCAATTGATGACTGAGCTCTTCTCCTCTGAGAACTCTGGCAACCCCTTTAGCTAAGGCCATTAACTCTCGCTCACCTGGAACACGATAAACTGGCGCAATAAAAGCCACTTGCTTTTCGACTGCAGCCATCAGCACATCGGAATAAGCCAAACCACCTGTCATAATAATACCCTCCACTTTTCCAGCAACTATTGGGGCAAGACTGCCGATGCCCTTACTAATTTGATAGGCCATGGCCTCGTAAACAAGACTAGCTTCCTCGTCGCCAATAGCTATTCTTTTTTCAACCTCACGAGCATCATTTGTTCCCAAATAAGACAGTACCCCCCCTTGCTTCCGATAGTGAGTCATCATCTCTTTTTGACTGTGATCGTAACACCAAGCAATGACTTGTTTAACAGGTAGCTCCCCCGTTCGCTCTGTTGAAAAAGGCCCTTCATCATCCGATATCAAATCAACCATTCGTCCCTGATGATGCAGACTGATGCTGTTGCCACCACCTAAATGAGCCACAATATAGGTCACGTCTTCATAGGTCCGTTGTTGATTTTCCGCTACCTCTCGGGCAACCGCGCGCATATTTAAAGCGTGACCGATACTCTCTCGTTCCATTCCTTTTAAACCAGAAATTCTCGCCACTGGAGGAAATTCATCAACTGTTACCGGATCATAAACGAAGGCTCTGGTTTTTTTCCCGGCTACTGCTCTGATTTTTTCTGCTAAAAGGGCTCCTAAATTGGAGGCATGTTCAACTCTTGGCCGATACATCAAATAGTCCAACATCGCCTGATTAATTTCATAAGCACCTGATTGAACTGGTGGCAATAACCCACCGCGAGCGCCAATCCCATCTAACAACTTCAAGTTAAGCCCCCATTCATGGACCTGATCTAAGACAGCTTGTAATCGTAATTCCAGTTGATCTTGAACGTGATCGAAGACTTGCAATTTTTCAACAGAATGAGCAATCGTTTCTTGGTAAACTATTTCTTCCTCTTCCACATAACCTATTTTGGTTGATGTTGCACCTGGGTTAATGGTCAAAATCCTCATCCTCACACTTCCTCCCTTGATTAAGGTGTTACTAAGGTAGCCAATAAAATGGACAAATACTTTTCTTCGCTATTGGATCCTCTTGATGTCATCACAATCGGGACCTTCGCACCACAAACAATTCCTGCCATCTTTCCTTTGCCAAAGACCATCATGCTTTTTCCCACTAAATTCATGGCCGTCATATCTGGTCCCACCAACATATCAGCTTGACCAGCCACTGGACTCTCATAGTGCTTAAGTTTAGCAATCTCTGGGCTGACAGCCAAGTCGAATGAAATTGGCCCGTCAATGTCACAAGGAATTGAGGCGTGTGTCTCAAAATAAGCTTTTAGTTGTTTGGCTTCAACAGAGGATTTAACCTTTTTATTAACCGTTTCTGCTGCAGCTAATACAGCCACTTTAGGGGACTGATACCCCAATTGTTTTAAGACTTCCAAACCATGTTGGATAATAATGATTTTTTCGTCATAATTTGGTTCAGATACCATGCCACCATCTGTCGTCAAGAGTAATTTCGGATAAGCCTCCACTTGATTAAGAGCCACATGAGTCAACAACTGATCTGCCACAATTCCCGTTTCTTTTGCCACAATCGGTCGCAAAAAATCGCTGGTCTGAATATGGCCTTTCATCAAAACATCAACCGCCCCTTCACGAACCAGCCTAACCCCTCGGATCGGTGCCTCTTCAGGCGTCGTATTGACAATCTGAACTGAATCAAGTGGCAACTCCAACTTGTTCATTTGAGCTTCAATCAAGAACTGATCGCCAATCAAAACAGGAACCACTTGTTTCGTTAAACGGCGATCAAAAATGCCAAGTAAACTGGCTGAGTCAGTTGGGTTTATCACCCCAACTTGTTTAAGAGGAACTCCTGATTTAGTTTTTAATGCTGAAAAATCCCTTAGCATCACACACCCTCCCTTTCATTCGTCAAAAGGCTCCCAAGAAACTTGAGAGCCTTCCCCGTTATTTCTCAATAAAATTCGCAATTCGCGACACATTGAGCAGATGCTCAAAGGTTAGGTTCTCTGAAATAATATTATTTCCCCAAGAGCCACATCCCAACGATACCGTTGGGTTTAAGCCATTGTTAGGACTTCCCCCAGCATCAATTGTCGGCTGATTCACCACGATACGACTAACGGGTAATTCTTGGCCTAAACGAATGACATGGTCTTCCGTATGGGTTAAGATCCCTGCTGAATGGCCTCGACCTTCCACGTTTAAGTTGGCCTTGGCAATTTCCACTGCCTGATCAAAGCTCTGATAACCATAAAGGCCTAGCACTGGATTCATCTTCTCTTTGGACAAGCTATCCGCTTCGCCATAATCACTTAAACTTAGAGCGATGATCTCACTGTCAGCAGGCACCGCCACCTCAATAGCTTCACCAATAATCTGAGGAGACTTCCCAACAAAAGCTGGGTTACTTCGGCCTTCTGGAAATAGTAAATTCCGAAACTTGGCGACTTCAGTTTCATCAGTCACCACATATGCTTGTTGATTTCTAAGCTCTTCAAGGACTTCCTCTTGGCGATCAATTGGGTAAATCAAAGATTGGGTGCAGGCGCACACTATGCCATTGTCAAAAGATCGACCAATCACAGCCATTTCGGCAGCCACCGCCACATTAAAGTCATCATCTAAAATCAATTGAACATTTCCCGGTCCAACCCCATATGCTGGCTTACCACTAGAATAAGCCGCTTTCACCATACCAGGACCACCAGTAGCGACGACCACATCAACCGCAGCCATTAATTCCTGAGATTTTTCAACAGTTGGTTCACTAATAACTTGTAGTAAATCCTTTGGCGCCCCAATCGATGCCAAAGCCTCTCGCATAATCTCAACAGTATGCGTAGTGGTCTTCAACGCTCGCGGATGAGGCGAAACAATCATCGCATTTTTTCCTTTTAAAGCCATGAGACCATTTCCTAAAGGTGTGATGGTCGGATTGGTAGTCGGTGCCACAGACCCAACAACTCCCATGGGATGGGCTACTTTAATCAGCCCTTTCTCTGGTTCTCTTCCAATAATGCCAACAGATTTTTTGCCCTTTAAGTGATTGTAAATATTAGTGGCCATACCCTGATTTTTTCCTGTCTTGTGATCAACCCGACCTAAGCCGGTTTCTGCTACCGCCTCCTCTGCTAATTCAACATCGTGAGCTAAGATAGCTTCAGCGATGACGCGTGTCAACTCGTCGGTTTGCTCCTGATCATAGGCCTCAATTTCCGCCATCGCCAATTTCGCCTTAGTGACTAATTCATTGATTTCCATCTAATTCGCCCCTTTCTTTAACTTGGTGGTTGATAAGATTCGTCCATTACCACCACTGACTTCAATACTTTCCCTGAAACTGAGTCCGCTTCCGCTTGATTAATATCGGCAAATGGGTAATACTTAACAAATTGATCAAAGGGAAACTTACCTTCTTTATACAATTCAATGAGACGTGGCAGATGGAACTTAGGCATGGTGTCACCAATTAAACAGCCGACAATCTTTTTGTTACCAAAAACTAAATCGAAGAAGGTGTTGACTTCAAAATTCTGCTTCGTCACAGCTAATGGCACGAAGGTTCCACCGTTAGCGACTGCCTCCATAGCTTGATTCATCACGGGTTGAACCCCTGAAGTATCAATCACATAATCTGCTCCAAGGCCATTGGTTATCTCGCGAATTTTGCCGACCACTTGTTCGCTATCGATCCCACTATTAATCACATGCGTCGCGCCTAATTCTTCAGCTTTAGCAAGACGTTCTTCATTAATATCCAACGCAATAATCGTGCCGCAGCCGGCCACTTTAGCAGCCATTAAAGCAGCAAAACCAACTGCTCCAGTACCAAAAATCGCAATTGATTGGCCAACTTTTGGTCGTAGTACATCTAAAACCGCACCACTCCCCGTCCCTAAGCCGCAACCTAAAGGCCCCAAAAGGCGCAAGTCAATGTCTTTATCCACCTTGACAATATTGGATTCATCTACTAAGCTATGGGTTGCAAACGCACTTTGATTAAAGAAATTGTTGATTTTCGTGCCGTCTGCCTGTTCAAAAACAAACTCGCCTCGCTTATTAGTTCCCGCGTTGTTAATGTCCAACCAATGAATACATGAGGATGGATGTCCTTCCGAACACCGCTGACACTCTTGACAATAACCATATGACAAAATAACATGATCACCAGGTACAACACTTGTGACAGCTGAGCCAACTTTTTCGACAATCCCTGCCCCTTCATGACCAAGAACATTAGGAAATTTAATCGAATTACCGTTTCGCTCTGCATAATCTGACCGACATATTCCTGACGCAACCACTCTTAATAAAATATCTGTTCCTTGAGGCTCAGCCAATTCAACTGTTTGAATATCATAGGGCTGACCTTCCCCTTGGACTACTGCTGCTTTAATCTTCATCTGTCTTTCCCCTTTCTGTTACTTCTTACCTTCAGTTTAACAAGGAAGCGTTTACAGATAATAGTAAAAAAAGGAACCTAGCTCAAATTATCATCTTCACAAACAAAACCACTTCCCAGCGTCCAAACCTTCTTTTTAAGCTATCTCCCCTCCGTTACCTTTGTTCATTTCCAACTATCCTCTCATACCTCTCAACGTTAATTACTCGATGCTTTAGCGGAGTCCCCCAACAAAAATAAGGCGAGACATCAGTCCCACCCTAGCTCTTTTTCATAAAACACCTTCTATTTGAACGATTTGATATCAAGCAAAATTTTTTTGCAGTCATCAGTTGTTGCTAGGCCTTCTTATACGCCACTTCCTTCTTTTTTAAACAATCAATATCAATACCTGTATATCGCGAAATTGTACACAAGGGTAGTCTATCTCTTAACATTGTTCTGGCCACATGCTCTATCCCTTCTTGATATCCCAATGCGCGAAGATATTGATCACCTGGATCTTTCTTATCACTCATTTCTTACACCATTTCTTTCTTGTCATTGATTTTCCAATAAAAAATTCACTTGATGCTTGCCCCAAAAGATAACATTTACTAAATAACTAAACCATTTTATCATTTTTCCAAGCGCAACAAATACTTGCTGTCTTTTCAACTTCCCTCTAACAAAAATAAGTCTCAAAAGATGGCCTTCAGTAAAAATACAGCACTAATGATCGTCCACTACGCTCTAACACTACTTTTGTGAATTAACTCACGTTCAGTATATCACGCAAACACCGTCCTTTCAATGTTCTTCTTACTTTTTAAACCGATTAAAACAACGGCTGGTTTCTTACTGATTGTCGTTCAAGCCATTAAAGAGTAGACTACTAAAACACCACCCCATCAGTTATTGGCATGGTGTTAATAAACTAACCTAGCTGAAACTCAAACGAACTAATCTATCGCATAACTCTGGATAATCAATGCCCGCCACTGCTGCTTCTTGGGGCAAAAGGCTGGTCGGTGTCATGCCTGGTAAGGTATTGGCTTCTAAACAATAAGTTTGACCTTCTTTGGTCACCAGAAAATCAACTCGTGAATAACCACCTAAACGCAATAACTGATGAACTTTCAAAGCTTCAGCACCCAATCGCTCCGCCAAGGCCGAGCTAATCATCGCTGGACAGATTTCATTTGTACGACCTGCCTGGTATTTATTCTGATAATCATAAAAACCTGAGGTTGGAATAATCTCAATAACAGGTAAGGGTTCGCCAGCCAAGATGCCCACAGAAAATTCACGGCCAGTTATCAACTCTTCTATTAAGACTGTCGGTTCAACGGTTTTAGCCAATTCAACCGCTTGAATAAACTCCATTTCTGTTCGCACTAATGAAACGCCAATTGAGGACCCTCCACTGACCGGCTTAATCACACAAGGCAAATCAATTTGTTGATATACGGTAGTAATATCAACCACTTCTAAATTGACCTCAGACCATTTAGGCGATTGGACCCCATAGGCAGCCATCAGCTGTTTGGATAAGACTTTGTCCATCGCCAACAAACTGCCAGCATAACTTGAACCTGTATACGTAATATTGTGTAGATCCAAAGTAGCTTGAATTTGCCCATTTTCGCCCATTGCACCGTGTAAGGCCAGAAAAGTCACATCCGCACTCTGACAAATACTTAAAACATTGGGGCCAATCAGGGCACCACCATTGCCATTTGCCATCTCAATCGCGACTAAATCAGGTGGTATGACAGGCACTTCATAATCATAGTGCTCTTGTTGATGTTTGCCAAAGGCTTCGGTAAAATCGGCGCTGTCCCTGACACCTTCATAGACATCCACTAAGAGAACCTGATGGCCTTTTGCCATCAATCCGTTAGCTACCATACTGCCAGAACTCAGTGACACATCCCGTTCCATACTTAGACCACCTGCTAAAACAACTACTTTCATCTTCATCCCCCACTTCCTTTATTATTACTTATCATAGCCTATTCTGGTGTTCAGCTGACAACTTTTGAACAAAATTAACTTTTTTTTAGACAATCCTTAGCTATCTACATCCCGTAAAATAATCTGAACATTACGAAAAGCCAACCTATCAAATAATAGGTTGGCTCTTTCCTTGCTCTCCGATTAATTTTCGCTATTTACGTAAGCTTTTAAAGGCAGGATAAGCTCATCCCAGAGAAAACTCTCAATATCTTGTTCATCTAAAGATTGAACTGAAACCACAGTCTCTTCTGCTTCCAGCACATAAATCAGCTGACCGTATTTTCCCGACACATGATAGGACTGCTCATCATTACTCCGCCAAATCTGATAGCCATAGCCATGTTCTGGACCATGTTCTTCGTATTGATTTTGAGTAGCGGCTGCCATAAACCCTTGTGAGACAAGTTGCGTCCCATGGTAAGAACCTTGATTGATCAACAATTGACCAAAGCTGGCCATTTCATCGATCGTCAGAAACAAACCATTGGCTCCTGTCGTGTGCCCCATGGGACAACGGAACCAATCAGGACTGTAAATACCTAAAGGGCTAAATAAACGATCTTCCAGATAGGCACATAGATTGACCCCACATTTTTTTTCAATTAAACAGCTTAGCATATAGGCATTAAAGTTAGAATATAAAAAATGAGTGCCTGGTTGGTGTTCAAATTCAGCGGCAAAAAAATGGGCAATCCAATCTTTAATCTGATATCGTTCCGGTGTACTAAAAAAGAACAAGGGCTCTTTAAGACCACAGCTCATCTTCAGCAGATGCTCAACCGTAATATCGTACACTTTTCCATCAGCATTTGCGGGAATATACTCCGCAAAACTGTCGGCTATTTTTTCATCCAAGGTGAGTAACCCTTCATCGATGGCGATCCCCACACCAATAGCCGTCACACTCTTGCTAGCTGAAAAACTGTGAAACCGCTCCTTATCATTAAACCGATTAAAATCAACTACTAATGCTCCTTTTTGATGAATTTGAATAGCATTGATCACACGATGGTTGCTTTTGGCTTTTCTTAAAAATTGTGCTAATAATTTATCCATAAGTCACTCCTTAGTTGATGATTGATTCCAGTTTAACACAAAGACACGCCAACTGTCCTTTGAAAGAAGTAGGCGTGTCTTTGTGCTACTGAAAGTAAATTTCTCCAACTTTTGGTGCTAAGCTACTATTGCCAAGATAGACGTGATACTCCCCTTTGTCTGTTCGACTCTCCAAATCACTGTGAACATAGGCCAGATCTGCTGGTGTGATCCTAAGGGTAACAGTTTTTTCTGCACCTGCTTCCAACGCCACTTGAACAAATTGTTTCAATTCGCGTTGTGGCCGAGCAACTTCGGCAAAAAGAGTCTTAACATAACATTGAATAGTCTCTTTTCCACTGTACCTGCCAGTGTTTTTAATTTTAACCTCAAAGGTTATCGCCTGATTCTCACTTAAATTCTGGCTTGATTGGGTGACGCTCCACTCAAAGTTTGTATAACTTAGACCATACCCAAAAGGCAATAGGGGATCATTGCTGACATCCATATAACGTGAAATATATTTTTGATCCTGATTTTCAACCGTTAACGGACGACCAGTTCTTAGCTGATTGTAATAGATTGGTACCTGTCCGACTTTCTCAGGAAAGCTCATCGTTAACTTACCAGAAGGGTTAACCCTTCCAAGGAGAACATCCGCAATGGCGTTGCCAGCTTCGGAACCAGGGAACCAAGCTTCTAAAACACCTTGGCTATGAGCAAAGACCTCGCTTAGCTCCAAAGGACGACCATTAAACAAGACCACCACAATGTTTTGATTGACCGCATACAACTCTTTTAATAATCTGATCTGGCTAGCGGGTAAGGCGATATTAGCTTTGCTGGCAGCCTCACCTGTTTCTTCCGAACTTTCACCTAAGGCAACGATTAACCGATCCACTGCTTTCGCCAACGTCACCATCTGTTCTCTTTCCTGTGCGGTAAAGTTAACTCGATCATCAGTCCCCACAACAGGTAAGTCTGGCAGACTAGCTTTCAAGCCAGCGGCTAAGGTGACACTTTTAGCCGTGTCACCAATCCACGACCATGCTCCCAAAACATCTTGAGACGTGGCAAAAGGCCCCACTAAGCCAACTTTTTGTGTCATCTGCAACGGTAAAACTTCTTGCTCATTTTTTAACAAAACCATTGACTGACTGGCAATCCGCCGTGAAGCAGCCGCTATTTCGGGATAAAGCAATTCTCGACGATCTTCTGATAACAAGCCACGATAAGGATCATGAAACAAGCCCAAGTCAGCTTTTAATTGTAAGACACGCAACACAGCTTGATCAATTAAGTCTTCCGAAATATCATCAGCTGTCAGTAACTCAGCTAAACTCTTTTGATAAGCTGGCGTCATCATGTCGATATCGACCCCCGCTTCCAGAGCTAATTGAGCCGCTTTTCTTAAATCTGGCGCGACACCGTGGGGAATCAGTTCCCAAATAGCAGCCCAATCAGAAATCAAGACTTGATTAAACCCTAAACGCTCGCGTAAAACAGTCTTCATTAGCCACTGATTTCCGCTGGCTGGTATCCCATTGATTGTATTAAATGAGGTCATAACCAATTTAACGCCAGCATCAATAGCCGCTTTAAAAGAAGGCAGATAGTATTGATACAAATTAATGGTGGAAATATCGACAGTATTGTAATCGCGGCCTCCTTCAGCAGCTCCATAGCCGATAAAATGTTTAACGCAAGCTGCTATTTTTTGATAATTAGTCTCAAGCTCAGCTTGCTCTCCCTGATACCCTTTGACAAAAGCCGCAGCTAACAAACTATTTAAATACGGATCTTCGCCAGTGCTTTCCATAACACGACCCCAGCGAGCATCTCTAACTAAATCAACCATTGGCGAAAATGTTACTTGAATGCCCGCATCGCTAGCTTCATGACCAGATAAACTGGCCATTTCTTTAACCAATTCTGGGTTCCAAGAAGAGGCCAAGGCTAAGGGAACTGGAAAGATCGTTTCATAGCCATGAACCACATCCGCCATAAACATCAAGGGGATCTTCAACCGGCTCTTAGCCAAATAAGCTTGCTGAATTTGAATGACTTGCTCCTTTGTATGAGTGCCCAGTACCGATCCTATTTGAAATAAATTCTCTTGAGTTAATCCTAACTCTTGTAAAGGTCCAGTAATTTCACCGGCCCCTTCTTCAAAAAAGTTAGGCGTCAATTGGACAAGCTGTCCAATTTTTTCAGCTAACGTCATCTCTGATAATAAGGTTGTCAGGTTCATTTATTTAGCCTCCTTCGCTAAAGCAGTTATCGAACGGTAAACGGCCCCAATAATGCCTGCTTGATTAAAAAACTGACAGCTTCTAATTTGTGGCAGTTGAACATTTCCCATATCAATATGACCCTCTTTCAACAGATTCACGCGACGTTCTAACTCTTTCATAAACGCCTGATTACTACTAATTGCGCCGCCGATTAAAACAATTTCCGGATCAAAAGAAATCCCTATGTTAAAAATTCCCAGAGCTAAGCGATCGTAAAATACATCAATTAATTCTTGCGCAACGACATCCCCCTCAGCCGCTAAACGAAAAACAGTTTCACCATCAAGTTGGTTGGTTTCATGACCCTGTTGACTAACTTCGTAAGGGCTAACCACCCCGCACTGCACCGAACCCGTCAAACTCAAGGTAGCCAAGCGAGTGTCGTGATTTTTAATAGGTTGAACCACCATAAAACCAAATTCCCCCGCGTTGGAGTGAGCCCCGCGGAACAACTCGCCATTAAGAATAATCCCGCCACCAATACCGGTTCCTACGACCACACACAACATGTGTTGATAGTCTTTTCCCGCACCTAACCATTTTTCTGCCAAAGCGGCACTATTAGCATCATTTTCCACAAACACTGGCAGACTTAACGTCTCTTCCAAAAGCCCTTTTAAATCAATCCCATAAAAATCCTGAATTGACCCCCCAGTTGTTAGAAAGCCATTTTCTTCCACTACTCCCGGAACACTCAAACCTACAGCAGTTATCAGGTACTCTTGTTGATACTTACTGACAATCCCTTTAATTGTTTGAATAAGTTCTGCCCCGTTATGATTGGTACTGACTTTACCATCTGCCAATATCTCTCCCGTTTCAGTAACTAATCCAAATTTAACATTGGTGCCTCCAATGTCTATTCCCACATAATACGTCATCTTTCCACTCCTTAAACTAATAGGTAACTTCTTCACTGGGGCCAAGCTGGTGCTTGGCTAATTCTTCGTTCTTTTCAATGCTCACCCTGTCTTTCTTAATAAAGCGCAGGTAGAGCATCATCGGTAAACTGATGACAAGGAACAATGTGCCATAGCCTGCAACTGAAAGTGAAAAGTAGGCTAGTACCATCACTAATAACGGAAAAAAACAGGTCTTAAAGAAGGTCCCTAGCGTAAAAATAAAGGTTAATCTAAATACTTCCATTACGTTTTGCTTCATGAACAGGTTATCAACGATATAGGTGTTGATATTATAAGAAATGATAAAGCTGATAAATACCAGCTTTACCATATGTAAAAAACTTGAACCGCCTATATTGGTAACTTGTAAACTGCTAACAAATAAAAATGAAGCGATATTAAAGGCCATTAACGGTAGGCTTCGGCGAAACTTTCTCTTAAAAGATCGCAAGAAGGGGCCCCAGATGTTCACATCATCAGTTGTGGTTAAGGTGTGAATCAAAGCTGAAAACGACGCCCCAATAGTGACGATTGGCAAGCAAAATACGAGAAACAAGGCATTTAAACAAATCAATCGATAAACTGCCACACAAAATTGATAAAACTTACTGGTCATTGAAAACATCTGGCTTTCCTCCTACGTCGATCATCATTGCAACTACTTTGTCTATTTTAGCTTTTTAACATTATCAGCTAACTTATCATTGCGTTCCTTGGTGATTTTTTCGAAATTATTATTGTCACGACTTGCCAAGAAATCATCCCAGACTTGTTTGCCAGCTTTTTCGTCAGTTGCTTCCAAATATTTGACAATCGCCTGAACGCGATCTGTGTTAATCGTCGTTAAATTACGAGCTAGGCTAGTTCCAGGTGTTGGGTCAATCTCTTCAATTTCAAATCTTGGAGCCAATTTATCATCTGCCCAACGAACCATTTGACGGATTGATGTGGCAGGCTCTTCACCCATTGACAGTGTGTAAGCAGAGTCAATCGTAAACCAGTAACTACCTAAACCGACTGTTTTATCAAATTTGGCAATATCTGAGTTACGTAAAGCCTCTGTTTCTTCTGAAAGCACAGCTTTGTTATCCACCAGTTCATAAGTTTCACCTTCAATTCCAAAGGTGGCAACCATATTACCGTACTTACTAGTTAAATAAGTTAGCAATTCCATGGCTTTTTGTGGCTCTTTGGTTTGGTTGGTAATAAAGGTATTGGTCCAACCACCAATTGTCCCACCTGTAAAGACCGAATCATCTCCAGCACTGTTTTTCGGACCATCAATGGCGATATATTCCTGATCTTTATTTCGTTTATTATTATTTGACATAAACTCATTTAAACCTTTAGTGTTGCTGTGTAAGTAGGCAAAATATTTTCCTTGAGACAATTTTTCTTTCATCGTATTATCGTTATCAGAAAACTGTTCGTCGCTCATTAACTCTTTGTTATAAGCTTGGCGCAAGGTTTCCAACCACGTGATGTATTCTTCATCGGCATCGCGGTCATACCAAGCATCATCTTTTGAAACAGGAATTGCTAAGAAGTCTTGTAAGGTTCCCCCCATAGCGCCATCGCCACCATTGGCAATGTCGATCGCTGTTGAAGCAAAGCCAATTAATTCAGAGCCATCATCGGCTTTTGGAGTAGCTTCTTTGGCTTTTTCCAAAGCGCTTAAAAAGCCTTCTGGTGTACTCATATCCGGTTTGCCAATTTTTTCATAAATGTCTTTTCTGACGATAAAGACCTGATCACCAACCGTGTTTCCAGCATCGTAATCGTCTTGAGTAACAGAGAAACTCGGGTAGCCGTAAATGTTGCCATCCTCTTTGGTATACCACTGAACTGTTTGTTTTTTAGCTGCTTCTTCCAAGAAATAAGGATCGTACTTCTCAGCTAATTGATTTAAAGGTAAGGCAAATTTTGGCGCATCTTGGGCGATCGTCAAGTTTTTATCAAAGGTTACCAAGTCAGGCAAATTACCAGAAGCCATCATGGTATTTAGTTTTTCATCATTGCCAGAAACAATCTCCACATCAATGTTCATGTCTTCCTTAATTTTGCGCGTAACAGTGTCAACGCCCCAACCTGGTTGAGCATACCAGTCAAAGTTGACGTACCATTTTAGCTTGGCCGCGTGTTCAGTGTCTTTTTCCCAGCTAGGAGTCTGTGGATCTGGTTCAAAGCGGGCTTCTGGCAATTTAGTTTCTTTCGCTGTTCCACCAGCTTTTTCTTTTGAGGAACAACCTGCTAGTGCCACCACTGCTAAAAGCGTTAATCCTGTCATTACGAGTGTTCTCTTCTTCATCTTCATATCTCTCCCTTTTCGTTATTCTTTTACCGAACCAAGTGTCATACCTTGGATAAAGTACTTCTGTAAGAATGGATAAGCGACAACAACTGGAACAGTTGTGACGACCATAGTTGCTAACTGCATGGATTGTGAGGTGGTATTTCGCACCACATTCGTTCCTGTTGCAACAGCTGGTGATAAGTTTTCTGAAACAATTCTAAACAACAACATCTGCAATGGATATAAGGAACGATCATCGATATAGATGTTCGCTGTCATATAGTCATTCCACTGATAAACGCCGTGGAATAAAGCGATGGTTGCTAAAACTGGCAAAGATAGTGGCAAAATAATTTTTAAGAAAATAGTGAAAGGACTAGCACCGTCGATCTCTGCCGATTCTTCCAATGATGCTGGGACACTACGGAAAAAGTTCATTAAAATCACCATATCGTAAAAAGAAAATAGAACAGGGATAATATATACCCAGAAATTATTTAATAACCCTAAAGATTTAAATAAAAGGAAGGTGGGGATCATCCCGCCACTGACAAACATCGTCATAATTCCCATATTCATGTATAACTTGCGCCCAATTAAATTAGGCTTGGAAATACCATAAGCGACAATGGCCGTCACAAAGGTATGTAAGACTACGCCAATTAATGTTTTGGCGATTGATATGACAAAGGCTTTATAAATTTGCTTGTCTTCAAACACCGTAAAATAACTTTCTAAAGAAAACTCTCGCGGCCAAAAATACAAGCCGCCTTTAATGGAATCCGTCGCATCATTAAAAGATAACGCGATGATGTTCCATAGCGGCAACGCGATAATCGCCACAAAAAATATCATAAAAATAACGTTAAAGACATTGAATACTTTTTCATCTTTGCTGTACATCTTGTTCATGCTCTGATCTCCTTCCTAAAATACGGATGTATCGCTGATTTTTTTGGTAATAAAATGACTGCCGACCACTAATACTAAGGAGACCAGCGAGACGAATAAGCCGACAGCTGTAGCGTAAGAGAAATCCCCTTGTTGAATCCCCATCTTGTAGACATAGGAGTTAATAACTTCACTAGCTTGATAATTAACAGGGTTTTGCAAGACCAGAGTTTGGTCTAAGTTTGAACCAAGTAAGCCCCCTACTGACAAGACGAAGTTTAAGGCAATAATATGACGGATCGAGGGAATCGTAATGCTTATAACTTGTCTAATTTTAGTGGCGCCATCCATCTTAGCCGCTTCATACAAAGCTGGATTAATACCGGTCATTGCCGCAATATAGAGAATCGTATTCCAACCGACCTCTTTCCAAATATCAGAGAAGACTGCTACTGACCAATAATGTTTTGGGTCTGTTAAAAATTTTATCGGCTTAGCAATCAGGCCAAAATCAACTAATAAATTATTAACCAAACCAGTATCTGACAACCACGTGATGAACATCCCACCGAGAATTACCCATGATAAGAAGTGCGGTAGATAAGAAATCGTTTGCACGATTTTCTTTAACTGCTTGTTGACGATTTCATTGATCAACACGGCTAAAATAATTGCTGCCGGAAAGCCAAAAGCTAATTTTAAGAAACTAATTCCCAAGGTGTTTTTCATCACTGTCCAAAACATCGGGTCAGAAAAGAACTCCTTAAAATAATAAGTGCCAACCCACGGCGCATTGCCAATAGTATCCAATACCGAGTAATCTTTAAAAGCGATTACAATCCCATACATCGGCACAAAACTAAAAATGATCATCAGGATAATGCCTGGTGCCACCATCCCTTGAAACATTCCCTGGCGCTTTAAGCGTCCCCAAAAATCCTTTTTCTTCACTGAAACTCCCCCTGATCCGGGGTTTTCTTTTTTCAAACCGCTTCCTCCTATTCGAGATACTTTATAATTCCCAATAAATAAAAACGTTTTTATTTATTAGCTAAAAATCTTTCGAAAGTCTATCTTTTTAAGAAAGATGACTTCCGAATGACTACATCGCCTTCTAAACAAATAATTTTTCCAACAGCCTGTTCCTCCACTTGACGAACTAACTGTTGAATTGCCACCACACCTTGGCGAGCAATGGGATTGCGAATCGTCGTTAAAGGTGGTGGGAAATATTCGGCTATCTCAATGTCATCAAAACCTGTTACGCTAAAATCATCTGGCACCACATAACCTTCAGCCTTTAAAGCCTTAATACAACCGATCGCACTTAAATCATTGGCAGCCATAAAGGCGTCCGGTAGATCCACTCGGCTAGTTTCAATAAACTGTTTAACCGCCTCATAAGAAGCCTTTTCTTCAAATTGCCCCGCTAAGACATAGGCTTCAGGAATCTCCAAGCGACTTTCCGTCATAGCCACTTGAAACCCTCGGAAACGTTCTTCGCCGTCATAAGCCCCTGGAAATCCTTTGATAAAGGCAATTTTCTTATGACCGAGGCTAATTAAGTGGCGGGTCATTTCATAACCGTCTTGAAAAGAATCAAAGACCACACTACTGCTCGTCTTATTTTCAACTTTTCGATCCAGATAAACTGTTTGGATATTCTCTTTAGCCAACATCGCCTCTTCTTCCTCGAAAAAGACCGATTGTTCAAAGATGATGTTTCCATCAAATCGTCTACCTAGAATGTGATTTAAAATCATGCTTTTATTACTGGTAATTTGGATACTTAAGACATACCCTAGCCGTTCACATTCCTTCGCCATTGCTTCGACTAACTTATAGAAATATGGTCCGCTGACACTTGTGGTGAAAAAGCCTAACATCTTTGTGCGATTAGATTTTAGCAATTGACCATTCAAATTCGGAACATAGTTAAGTTTTTCCGCTACTTCCAAAATATGCGCTTTCGTATCAGCTTTTAAAACGTCCACATCGTTAAGGGCATTCGAGACAGTGGAAATAGAGACGCCTGCCGCTTTAGCCACATCTTTAATAGTGGTTTTTTTCTGTTTCACTGCCTCATCTCCTTTTAATAAAAACGTTTTTATTTAACTATAATTTAACACAATCGTTTTCATTTGGCAACCTCTTTTTTAAAATTAGTCTGTTTTCTTTTGATAAACTTCTGTCAAACTTCACTCAATCAGCAGGAAATCGCCGATTGCTCACTAGTTAACAATCCTTTATAATAGCTTTATAGGAGGAGGGATTTCATTGAAAAATATGTTTTTAGCACATAAACAACAGCTTATCTTACACACCATAATCTGTTTCGTATCAGCAGGAAT
Source organism: Vagococcus allomyrinae (assembly GCF_017829975.1). GTDB lineage: Bacteria > Bacillota > Bacilli > Lactobacillales > Vagococcaceae > Vagococcus_D > Vagococcus_D allomyrinae. The sequence goes on from NZ_JAEEGA010000002.1 coordinate 27,796, forward strand.
TCAAGTGGGGGTTGCTTTTATCTATCAGCTTCTAACAAAAACAGCTCTCTCAGGAAACGTTGAAACATTATTAATCGCTTCAATCGTCGCTTTACTTTACATGGCACTCGATTCTGTCGCGGACTTTCTTCCGCGAGTCACCAAAACTAAACTTGTTAATGCCATCATGGCTAAAAATCGGCTTAAATTAATCTCAAAAATCGAAACCATTAGTGAGTATGAGATGGTCACCTCTGATAAAAATACTTATCTCACTAAATTGACCAACGATTTTAACATCATGGAAAATGATTTTTTAAAACCCGCGCTCTCAGCAGTTCTAAGCGCTTTTATTTTCCTGTTTTCACTGTTTTTTGCTTTACGTTTAGAATTATCGTTTGCTGGCATCATTGTTTTATTATCTCTGTTTCCATTACTCTCACCTTACTTCGCTAAAAAGTTGCTAGCTCATAAAAAAAAGAGCGCGATGGAGGCTCAGAATGATTTTTTTTCCTTGTTTGAAGAATTAATCGCCAGTTTTATTACCTTAAAAACAGGCAATAGTTTTACTAAATACAATAAACGATTAGTTAAGAGCAGTACCAAACTAAAAGCTGCCAAGATAAACTTCGACACAACCCAAGGGTTGACCTATGCTCTTTCATATTTTTTAGGCGCACTCGCTTATTCAGGGACATGGATTGTCGGAGCATTTTTTGTTCTATACCATAAAATAGAGTTGCCTGACCTCATAGCCATGACTACCTTAATGAGCACTATTGCCGGACCATTAGAATACTTAAGTAGTTCCTACACTGACCTAGTCAGCAGTAAAAAAATCGTTGCTGACTTGCTTGATTACATTACCTTAGACCATAAAGATGTCTCCTCCTCCCTTGTATCCATTGATAAAATTGAGTTAATTGAATTAAAAAAGGTTTCTTTTAGCATTAACTCCAAAAAAATTATCACCAATTTCAATTATGTCTTTGAAAAAGGCAAAAAATATGCCGTTACAGGACAAAGTGGTGCAGGGAAAACGACCATCATCAACTTAATTTCAGGAATCTATCCCTTGACTAGTGGCCAGATATTAATTGATGGGATAGCCATAGATCAAATAAATCCCCACTCTCTTTATCGTAAATTAGCTTATTCACCACAACAAACGAGTTTATTAACAACCAGTATCGCCAATAACGTTAGCTTACTTCATGATTACAAAGAAGACGACGTCATTCACAGTTTAATTAGTAGTGGCTTAAGTGACTTAGCCAGTCATCATCTGTTGAATGAGATAATTGGCCCAAACAGTTCCTATAAATTATCTGGCGGAGAAACGAAACGACTCGAAATTGCCAGAGCCCTTTTTAAAAATTCTGATGTCTTAATTTTTGATGAACCGACTTCCGGCCTAGACGAAAAAAATGAGAATTTAATCGGTGAATTGATACAAGCTTTCCCTGACAAAATCATCGTCGTCAGCACACATTCAACTAACAAAACATTTTTAGGAGCTTTCGATGCTATCATAGACATGTGATTTAAGTTGTCACACGTTCAAGCTACTTTCTATCACAAATCAAGCGCCCTTCACCCATTTTCCCAGTGAAAGGCGCTCCTTTTTAATCGATTCCCATACTCAGAATTTCACGAATATCCGCTTCTGTTAACTTCGCTAATTGCTGTTCCTCTTCAGCGTTCATCACCTTATCAAAAAGTTCCCGCTTCTCTTGTTGCAGCTTATTCATCTTCTCTTCAATGGTGCCTTCAGCGATTAAACGCCAGACTTCAACAACCTTTTTCTGACCCATGCGATGAGCCCGACCTGCCGCCTGCTCTTCAACAGCAGGATTCCACCATAGATCATAGAGGATCACGGTATCGGCGCCTGTTAAATTCAAGCCCGTTCCACCAGCTTTAAGTGAAATCAAAAAGACATCTTTTTCGCCACTATTAAAAGCTTCCACCATTTCAATCCGATCTTTAGGTTTGGTGCTGCCCCGCAAATAGAAGCTGTCGATCCCCAGTTGATTAAACTCTCTTTCAATGATGCTTAACATACTCGTGAATTGAGAGAATAATAAGACACGACGACCGTTTTCCTTAGCGGCAATCACCAGTTCCTTAACCTGCTCCAGTTTCCCTGAATCGCCTTTATAATCCTCAATAAAGAGGGCCGGATCACAACAAATTTGACGCAAACGGGTCAAACCAGCTAACACAGAAATCCGATTTTTCTTAAAACTGTCCGCACTCATGCTGGAAATAGTTTCTTGCATCTGGCGTAAATGAGCCAGGTAAACAGTCTTTTGTTCTTCAGTTAAAGAGCTGTAAAGATTAGATTCAATCTTATCAGGCAAATCTTTTAAGACTTCTTTTTTCTCACGACGAAGCACAAAAGGTTGAATCATCTTGGCAATTTCTTCAGTCTCCAAGTTTTTAAACTTAGCCCGTGACGGGAAGAAACCAGGCATCAACATGTAAAACAGTGACCACAATTCCTCTAAATCATTTTCAATCGGCGTCCCGCTAAAAGCAAAACGGTGAGTGGTTTTTAAATCCTTAATTGCTTGGAACGTTTTGGTAGCCGAATTTTTGACCATTTGGGCTTCATCTAAAATCAAACAGTGAATGTCTAGCTCTTGATACAAGTCAATATCCTGACGAATGCTAGCATAAGAGGTAATCAACAAGTCACACTGCCCCTCTTCTTGCAGCAGACGTTCTCGCTCGGTTTTACTCCCGGTTACCACACAGGTGGTCAAACTTGGGGCAAATTTTTGGCATTCAATTTGCCAGTTGTAGATCAGGCTGGCAGGCGCCACAATTAGCGACGGTCTCTCAATGTTCTTTTCCTTTTCTGATAACAGATAAGTAATCCCTTGAACTGTTTTACCCAGGCCCATATCATCCGCTAAAATTCCGCCAAATTGATATTCACTCAACATTTTTAACCAACGAAAGCCCACTTTTTGATAGTGACGCAACTCCGCCTCTAGGTTTACCGGAATCGGATAATCCAGTTCTTCCGGTTTTGTCAGCTTTTCGACCATCTTCTTAAAATCGTCACTGAAGGTCGTATTGGTCACGTCTTCTAAAGCTTCCTCCACTTGCAAACCACGGTATTTAGGAATTAAGAATTTTCCGTCTTGATACAATAACTGCCCCCTTAATTTTGACAAAGCCTCACTGGTTTGTTGAAACGCATCTGAATCCAGAGATAAAATTTGTCCGTTAGACAATTGATAAAAACTTTCTTGATTAAGCAAGCTTAATAAAATAGCATCAATATCACTTTCATCAATATTTGACACGTCAAACCGAATATCCAACCAAGACCCTTCTTCATACACCTCAATCTGCGGTTGAAACTGAACCGCATCTAAGTATAAACTGCTTAATTCTCCAGAAACTTCCAGTTCTGCAAATTTCCGCAAATAGGGGATTTCTGTTGAAAACAGCTGATATAGCTCAGCTTTTTGAGGCAACGGCTTACTGTAACCAACCGCTCGCTTTGTATAATGATACCGACTTAACAACTTCTCGATGCGGCTCTCCTGAACTTGATCGCGAATCACCAATGAGGTTTTCTCCGTCTGGGTGGAATAGGCATCATCTGTTGAAAAAACTTCTTCGCCATATTTAAAATCCACTCGCATGTTAAGCTTGCCCTTATCAGCAGACAGATACAGCCCTGTTTTCACTGGCACCCGAATCATTTCCGTCTGCAAGCTCTCATCAACTTTAAGTAAGCCGATTTGCTCCAACGCTGGCAGCACATAAGAAAACAAATCAGCAACTTCCTCTGCCTCATAATAAATAATCGGCGTCTCCACTCGTTTTAACAACTGAGTTAAGGTTTGATAAATTTCTTGTTGCGCGGTTGTCAACTCATAGATCGTCACGCCGCGACTAACCCATTGATACGTTTCCCAATAATGCTCAATCCCATTGGAAATTTTCAAGTTAAACCCCGTATGTTGAGGCTCCACTTCAAACACGATCGGCAGTTTGCCACTGGCGAAAAAAAGTTTCCGTGTCGTTTTTTCACCGATCGTCACTTGCAATTTATCCTGTCTAATAAGGTTCATTAAGAAGGGTTTTAACTCTTTAATTGGCAATAATAAAAAGCGTTGTTTAAGGCTGCCTTTTAGTTGAACACCACTACTAGCCACCATCTGATTATTTTGGTAAATCTCTAAAGCAGCCTTTAATAATTGATAGTCGGTTTCCGTAAAATTAATCGCCGCTAAAGAAAACAGATATTTGTCGCTATGGCGAAACTTCTCTTGTTTAGCAAAAGCTTGTAAAAACTCGCTGGCATTTTTTACAGCATAGGTCCGACCATCTTGATAGCCCACCTTAAAACTTAAACCAAAAACGGCCTTTTCTGGATGATAATTAGATATTTCCAAACTTTCCACCAAAAAATCGACTTTTAGAGGGGTTGCTTCTTCCAAGGCTTGCTTGGTTTCCTTATCCTGCAATTTAGCAAAACTATCGGTCACAATTTTGGATAGAGACGGGGCCTTGTAAGTTGTTTTTAAGTCTTTATTTTGCTTTAGCACTCGATTGAGCCCTTTGTCTCGCAAAGCTAACTCAACAGCCACTGTATGCTTACAATAACCATTTTCTTGCCAGTAAAGGCAGGTGCAGATGTCTTTTTCACGAGGCGTTCCATCTAATTCCACTTGATAGATGGCTGAGCCAATCACCTCAGCATGCCATACTTCTTGGGTTAAATCTTGGGTAATCGCCGTTACCCGACCTTCATCTGCATATTTCCGTCCTCTTTGTATAATTCTTTCAGGAATGGTCCACTTCATCTTTTTTTCCGCCTCTTCTTAGTCTGCTGTCTGGTAACGAATGGTACTAATACCGGTTCCGCTAGCCACGACTTGCAATTGTTGAGGAATTCGTTGTTTTAATTCACGAACGTGACTGATAATCCCAATCATCCGCCCTTGGCCTTCAATTAATTCTAGGGCGTCCATGGCTTGTTCCAAAGCATCTTCATCTAAGGAACCAAAACCTTCATCGATAAACATGGCGTCTATTTGAATCCCGCCGGCTTGATTTTGCACTACCTCTGCCAAAGATAGTGAGAGTGACAAGGCAGCAATAAAACTTTCGCCACCAGACAAGGTGTTAACACTGCGAACAGCCCCCACATTGTCATCATAAATATTGATTTCCAGCCCCGTTTGACTCTTATAGGACCCTTGAGCTTCTTTTAATTCAAAGCTGTAGCGGTTATTTGTCAACTGAATCAACCGCTGATTAGCAACGCGTAAAATTTCTTCGAAGTAAGCTTGAAGCACATAGCGCTCAATGCTCATCTTATTGTAAGGACCATCACCGTTGGCAACTTCTGACAGCTGATTAAGTTCTGCTAGCTCTTGCCATTTTTCGCTAAGCGCTCCTTGCTGTTGACGAACCTCTTGAGCAATTGTCTGATTGTGTGCTACCAGTTGCTCTTGCTCTACCAGCTGGCGTTCCTTCACTAAAATTTCGTCATTAAGAGTCTTTAGCCGACTTTCTTCCACGCTAATATCCGGCACTGTTGACTCCGTCAGTTTACTATTAACTTGCTCCAACTGTGCCTGTAGTTTTAACTGTTGCTGATGAAATGTCTCAATCTGTTTTTTTAAGCTATCCCGTTCCGCCAAGTTGGACAACTCAGCCAACAAGCCGTCGATCTGATAGTCATAAGGGCTAGCAGCTACCTTAGCGGTCAGTTCTGCGGTCAATTGCTGGCAGCGCAAGCTTTCTTTAGCAAATTGTTCTGTCAAATGGTTAAGGGTACTCTCTGTCACTAACAGCTGATTGGCCACTGCCCTTAAGGCCGTTCTAACGCCTTCTAACGTCTCTTCCCACTCAGCGACGCTCTTAGACAATTCAAGTTGAACATCAGTTAAATCCGCTTTTTCGGCCCATTTAGCCGGCAATTGCTGGCTGATTGTCGCCAAGGTTGCTTCAAGCTTCACCTGCTCATTAAGCAAGCTTTGTTGAGTCCCTTTGGCCTGCTCTAATTGTTCCTCTAACTCTTCCTGCTCCTTTTGTACTTGTTGCCGCTGCTCTCTCAGAGTCACCAAGGTCATTAGAGCCGCTGTCACTGCCTGCTGCCTAGTCATTACTTCTTGCTGCTGTTGGTGGATGCTCTTGAGTCGCAAAGGCCAACTGTCAGCTGAGATCCTTGGCAAAGTACTCAGTGTACTCAGCTTCTCTTGGAACCAGTGGTCTTCTTTAGCTAGTTGCTGGGATAATTCCGCAACTTCCTTTGTCAAATACTGACACGTTTGTTGGCATTTAGTCAAACGCTCCTGTTGCTGTTGTAAGGCTTGCTCCCTTTCCTCCAAAGCGGCTTCCGCCGCTTTAATAGCTGCCGCTGACCAGTCTTGGTCAGTATGTGGCTGAGGATGTTCCGTCGCCCCACAAACGGGACAAGGTGCTCCCGGCAACAAGTCCAAGCTCAAGCGAGCAATCTGTAAACTCGCCACCTGACTTTTAGCCTGTTGCCAACGACGCTCAAGCTCTGGCCCCGCCTCGGCAAGTTCCTTTAATTGTTCCTGTTCCTGACTTAACTCAAGATGCTTCTGTTCTGTTTTTATAGACAGCTCACTAGCTCGCTCTCCGCGCTCTAAAAGCTGTTCCAATTGATGCAATTCTAAAGTCAACCGTTCTTTTTCAGCTTGCAGATCATCTCCGGTGGCCAACTGACGATCAGCTTCTTGAAGTTTTAGTAGCTTGCTGGCCTTTTGTTGCTCGATGGTAGCTAACCTCGCGTCCAATTCCGTCACAGCTGCTTTGATCTGTGACACTCTCTCGAAATGACTGCGTCGTTCTACTAACAAAGGGGCTAATTGAGTTAGCTGTGCCAGTTCATTCCGCTGCTCCTTGATGACGTCTTCCTTAGCCAGCAACTGGCTTTCCTGAGCGACTAAGTCCGCTTGTTGCGCTGCAATGATTGCTTGTTCTTGTTGAGTCTCGGCTAAAATCCCAGTCAACCGCTGACTTTCTGCCAGGCTTTCCTGATAACGAAGCAAGTCCCCCTCCTGTTGAGCGACCCATTCCAATTGAGTTAAACGGGCTTCTTGAGCCTTGATTTGACCACTTTCGACCATGAGCCTATCAAGACGTAGCTGGAGTTCTTGCTGTTCCTCAAAAAGGCTTATCACTGCTTTTTTCTGATTGTATCTTGCTTCCACTTGTTGCCGTTCTTGCCGGTCTTGATTTAACTGATTAGTCCTCTCGGCAATTAACGCCTGATACTCTTGCTGTTGTTCACTTAACAGCATCAGACAATCTTCAACTCCACTGATTTCTGCCGCTCGCTCAGCGAAAGTCGCTTGCCATTTGAGTTGTTTTAGTAAGAGCTGGATAGCATTTCCCGCTTGCTCCAATTCCTTTTGGTAAGCTTTTTTACGAGCTTTTAACCCTTCTGCCAATTGTCGATACAAGGTGGTGTTAAAAAGTTTCCGCAAAACCACTTCTTTGTCACTGCTATTGGCATTTAAAAACTTGCGAAAATCCCCTTGAGGCAAGAGGACGATTTGCGTAAATTGTTGCGCATTAAGGTGCAGTAATTCTTCCAAATAGAGCTGCACATCCCGCGCTTTAGTCAACTGATTGATCTCTTTCTCCCCGTCAAAAATCGTTAAGCGGACTTTTGCTGGTCGAGTTGTTGTTCCTTCCCCCACTTTTTTAGCCAAAACTTGTTCCGGTTCCCGCTCGACTAAATAGCGATAGTCACGGTGAGCAAATTCGAAAGCCACCGCAGTCGGTTCACTAGCATCAGCAAAATTCGAGCGCATCTCTTTCCCTTGGCGAATCCCCCCTGTGGTTTCACCGTAAAGAGCAAAGGTCATGCCATCAAAAAGCGTGGTTTTCCCCGCACCCGTTTTACCGCTAATCAGAAAAAGAGGACTTTGATAAAAATGACTAAAATCAACGGTCTCAGCTTGATATGGCCCAAAATTTTGTAGGCGTAAGCTCATCGGTTTCATCTACTGACTCCCCCTTTCGATCTCACTGATTTCATCATCTAACCACTCCCGCTGTCTTGGCGAAAGTGGCTCCCCAGTGGTTTCCTTAAAATAATTGGCAAATAAGGCTGTCGGACTGGTCACTTGAATGGCTTCCGTCGTGTTGCGACTGGCTTGTTTAACATCCCGACCAAAGGCACGTTCCAGCTGAATAATCTGAGGGTAAATCGTCCGCAGTTGCGTCATCACATTAGGAATCACCCCGCGATCTGTTAAAGAGATCGCCAAATAGTTATCCCGCTGAATCGTCTCGTAAAAACTCGGAGCCATTAACGTGGCAAAATCACCTTCCAATACTTGAAGGTCCCGCAGAAACGGCAGTTCAACAAAATCGAAGACCGTCTCCGCACCGACTTCAACTAGCCAAACCCCTTTTGGTTGATTGACTTCCGAAGTGGAATATTTTAATAAAGACCCACTGTAACGAGCATTTCCCTTAGTTAAGGCTCGTTGATAATGCAAATGACCTAAGGCCACATAATCAAAATCCCTTAACAATGATAACGGCACCACATCTAAACCGCCGACGGTTACCTTGGTTTCCGAATCGGAGGTTTCGCTGCCAGCAACAAAAAAATGAGCCACTAGCACTTGCTGTTTATCCTCTTGAAAGCTTTGCCGCATCTCCTCGATAACTGATGCCATGGCCCCTTCAATGGTACGAATACGGTCATCCTTAAAATATTGCCGGGCTTCAAAGGGTTCAAAATAAGGCAACAAATACAGTTGAACATTACCAAATTCAACTGGTGTAAAGGCCTGCTCCAGCCGCGTATGCAAATGAAAATTAAGGGCTTCAAACCAAGGCCCACCTGTTTCCAAACGAGTCGCACTGTCATGATTGCCTGAGATAGCAAAAACCGGGTATTTCGCCTGCAAGTTCATCTCGATCAACATCTGATTAAATAATTCCACCGCTTCAACAGCCGGTACTGAACGATCATACAAGTCACCCGCAATAATAATCCCATCCACCTGCTCCAGATCAGCCAACTTCATCAGTTGCTCGAAGGCATAACGTTGCTCTTCCAACAAGTCAAAGCCATTTAGCTTTTTACCAATATGCCAATCCCCAGTATGTATAAATTTCATGTTATCCCCTCTCAAAAACATCTTCCTATCATTATACCAAATTTTCATTAGAAACAGAAAAGACAGGGATAGAAAATCAAAAAAAATAAGCCATTCACGATTTACTGAATGACTTACTTTTCAAGATGGTTAACTAGATACATCCCGTAAAATAATCCGAACATATAGTTCCATTGGATTATCAACATAATGACGAGCAGAGAGTGGTGCTTTCAGCTTCTTTTTAGCTAGAAGTTTAACGATTGATCGTCATTATTTAATAGGAGCTATATAGATGAATAATCGGGCTTAACTAATAGGAACTAAATAGTAAAAAACTTGATTTGCTCACGCATTTCATTGGTCATCTGCCCCAGATTCATAGCTGCAGCCGACACTTCTTCTGTCGAAGCCGACATTTCTTCAGCCGATGCAGCGATTTCTTCGGCTGATTCAGAAACGGTTTCGGCAATTTCCCGAGTTTCACTGACTTCTTTTAAGATCGTTTCCCGACTATCGTTAATGGCTATCGCTGATTCTTCAGCCGTGGCAATTTTAGGAACCATTTCTTCGACTGCCTTGATAATGCCATTAAAAGAACGGGTAGCGACGGCAATGTGTTTCCGTTGAGAGGTAATTTCTTGATCAACTGACGCCGTTGAGCTGATCATGCCTTCCGTATCGGCATAAACATCATCAATTAGAGTTTGAATTGTTTCTGCCGACCCCTTACTTTTTTCTGCCAATTTACGAATTTCGTCGGCTACCACCGCAAAGCCTCTGCCAGATTCTCCAGCCCGCGCAGCCTCGATTGCTGCATTTAACGCCAATAAGTTGGTCTGTTCGGCAATCCCGTTGATTAGCTCCGTCATTTCATTGACTTGTTTCATGTTACTGCCAACAGAGTCCACCCGTTGAATCAACTCTTTGATCGAACGATCTAAAGTTTCAAAGGAATCCATTAATTCCGTCATGCCACCTTGACTGCGATTGGCTAACTGGTTAATATTCTGAGAAGAATCCCCTACCTCATGAATAGCCCCTGCCATAAAACTAATCATCTGGCTAAAGCTTGCCACTATTTGATCCACCGTTTTTAGCTTTTCATATTGATTGCCAGTTCCCATGGACACGTCACTGACTGAAACGGCTACCGTTTCGGCAGTGGCTGCCATCTCTTGAGAGAAAGACGAGAGATTTTGCGCATTGTCATCAATTTGAGTGGCTGCCAGTTGGAAACTTTGAACCACTTCTTTCAAATTAAACTGCATCTCTTGCAACGAACGACCAATCTCTCCTAATTCATCCTGACGCGCCAAATCTGCCTCGGCAAATTCATTCATTAGATTACCAGCAGAGACGCTTTGAGCAATCTGACTGTAGGTTTTAGCTGCTTTCCCTAGTCTACTTGCAAAACGCCAAATCACAAGGGTAACAATGGCAATGCCCAGCAGACTAATGCCAATAAAAATAAGTAACAACCGATTCGAATCGGCCTTCAATTGACTTTCATTGACACTAATCCCGATTTTCCAACCGTTAAGCTCTAGAGTCTGATAATAAAAGCGCTCCTTGCCATTTTTATCTTTGTACTGACTTTGGCCTGACTTAGCTTTTAGCATTTCCTTCCCGCTAGCCGCTAAAGATTTATTAGCATTATTGCTAATCTTTTGCGTCATAACTTGCTCTTTGGCAACACCTCCCAAATAAGTCCCATCAGTATCAACTAGAACTGCTTTCCCAGCAAAATCAATCTTTAAATTGGCGATGAGTCGTTGAATGCTGGAAAGATCAATGTCCACGGTTGTCACCCCGATAAATTTTTCCCCCTGGTACATCGGATATGCCGTTGTAACCATACCAACATTAGTCTTGGGATCCTTATAAGACTTCGTCCAACCACCTGTTTCACTTGCCTTGCCAACAACATACCATTCTGTCTCCCAAATCCGATCCAAACCAACAGAATAGCTACGATCAGCCAGAATCTTGCTCTCTTCTTTATGAGCAAAGGGGGCAAATTGCTTACGCTCTCCAACTGTGAAGGGTTCAAACCAGATTCCCATGCCATAGGTTTCCGCGTAGAGCGGCAGCTGCTTCATCAGTAAATTTTCATAATCAGCTTCTGTCAGCTTTCCTAAAGACGTCTCAACACTTTTCGCGGTACTTTGGGCGAGGGCTTGTTGATTTTGCAAAATCGTATTGATCGATTCTGCGGTTTCATTTAGCTTCGTTTCCATCTGAGTGGTAACTTGTTTTTGAATGATCTTAGTAGCGAACATATAGCCCACTATAGAAATAGTCATTAATATCACCAAGATAATTGGAATAATATTTAAAGAAATGACGGTAGTTAACCCTTTTTTCTTACCTTTCACTTGCTCTCCTCCTATGATTCAAAAAAATGTCTAATAAAATAGCTTAATACTTTGTTAATCGGAGATTTTGATTTTTTATTAAGCCACTCAACTGACTCTCTCTTAACAAAATCCCAGATCTTCGCACCGTTCCACTGCTACGCGTCTCGCTTTAACAAACTAAACAGTTGACTCTCTACATCTGAATTAAGCGGATTTTTCTAGCCGTCCCACTGCTACACGTCTCGCTTTGACAAACTAAACAGCTGAGACTCTACATCTGAATTAAGCGGATTTTTCTAGCGGTCCCACTGCTACACGTCTCGCTTTAACAAACTAAACAGCTGATGTTCTACATTTGAATTAAGTGGATTTTTCTAGCCGTCCCACTGCTACACGCCTCGCTTTAACAAACTAAACAGCTGAGGCTCTACATCTGAATTAAGCGGATTTTTCTAGCGGTCCACAGAAAAATCCAAAAAAAACCGCTGAAAGATTAACTCTTTCAACAGCTTAATTTATTCAGCTTTTTCAGGATCGATTTTATAGACGAAGTTAGGATCGATCTCTTTGTCCAACTGAGCAAACGCATGGCTCATGCGACGTTCCACTTCTTCAATTCCCTCTTGATTCATTTTAGCGACATCACTGATATCGATCGGATCACCGAAACGAATCGTGACTTTTTGACGTTTAAACAAACCACCTAAGGTCAGTGGTCCCTGATAAACAGCTGGCACGATTGGCACTTTCGCCATTTTGGCAATTAAGGCCGCGCCACCTTTTAATTCTTCTGAGTGACGCGTGCCACTAGGAAACATAATCAAGCTCAAGTCAGAATTTTTCAGACTTTTAATCGGTGTCTTAATCACGCTTGGCCCTGGATTATCGCGTTTGACCGGAAAAGCATGGGCGTGAACCAAAATAAAGCGAATAATCGGGTTTTTAAATAACTCTTCTTTTGCCATAAAGCTAAACTCTTTTGGAGCAGCGGCAACAGCAAAGTATAATGGATCCCACCAGGTGCGGTGTGGTCCAACGAGTATGTAGTTAGTATCCGTTGGTAATTTGTCGCGCTGCTGATAACTAGCCTTACCGTTAATAACAAACAGTACGAAGCGCACGACTTGACGCATAAATCGAAAGAACATTTGCTTCTCCTCACTTTTTCTTATTCTTTAATAGTATGACGAATAAATCCCTTTCTTGCAAGTTTTTTATTCTATTTTTTCAGTTCATGTTATAATATAAAACGAGTTAGATACCTTACAACCATAATCAGACCTACCCTTTCGCTGACTTATCCCATATTCAGCCACTGATTAGTTAACAGGAACGATATAGACAAATAAGGAGTTATCAACATCGATGAAAGAATTACTAAAAAGTGACGAGCGAATCGATCAACTTTATGCAGATGGCATTCAAATCATTCAAAGTAAAGAAGTCTTTTCTTTCTCATTAGACGCCGTCTTATTGGCGAATTTTGCTAGTCTCCCAAAACGAGGACAAATTGTCGACCTTTGCGCAGGCAATGGCGCCGTGGGCCTCTTTATTAGTCAGAAAACCGAAGCTAATATCGTTGGAATCGAGCTGCAAGATCGACTAGCCGACATGGGACGCCGCAGCGTTCAACTAAATCAACTGGAAGAGCAGATGACCCTTCACACCTTGGACTTAAAACAAACCACCACTGTTGTCAAGAAAGATTCCGTTGATCTAATTGTGTGTAATCCTCCCTACTTTAAAGAATTGCCGACCAATGTTAAAAATCCTAACCCTTATTTAGCGATTGCTCGTCATGAAATCGCGACAAACTTAGATGAAGTGGTGAAGGAAGCAGCTGGCTTGCTAAAATCAAATGGTAAACTGGCTTTAGTCCATCGACCAGAACGATTGGTCGATATTTTAGAGACGATGAAACGCTACAGCATCATTCCTAAACGGGTACGCTTTGTTTACCCTAAAACAGGCAAAGAAGCCAATGTGCTGTTAGTTGAGGGCATTCATAAAGGACGACCTGACGGCCTAAAAGTCCTACCGCCGCTCTTTGTTTACGACGAACAGGACGACTATTACCCAGAAGTGCGAGGGATGTTATATGGAAGCTAAAGAATTTTATTTTTATGTGTTGCTCTGTGCCGATGATACCTTTTACGGCGGCTATACCACTGAGCCAGAACGGCGCTTAAAAGAGCACAACGATGGAACAGGAGCCAAATACACACGGGTTCGCAGTCGTCGCCCGATGCGGATGATTTACACAGAAGCCTTTGAAACGAAAAGTGAAGCCATGCGAGCCGAGTATGCCTTTAAGCAGTTAGCTCGTCACGAAAAGATGGTCTTTTTGAAAAAATACATGTAAAATAGCTCCGCTCACCAGCATAACCAGTGAGCGGAGCTATTTTACATGTGGATGGGCAAGCCTAAAGCTAACTCAGTCGCATCCATAATCGTTTCCGACAAGGTTGGATGACCATGGATGGTTAAAGCAATATCCTCGACGGTTAAAGATGATTCGATAGCTAAGGTTAGTTCAGCAATAAGTTCACTGGCACCCACTCCCACAATCTGAGCCCCTAAAATTTGCTGATCAGCTGCCACGACGAGTCTAACAAATCCTGTAGTCGCATTTAGCGATAGAGCTCGGCCATTGGCTTGAAGGGGAAACGTTGCTACATTGACCTGCTTCTGCTGGGCCTCAGCTTCAGACAATGTCAAACCAACTGTGGCAATCTCAGGATCCGTAAAGCAAATGGCTGGAATCACTCGGTAATCCTTTTGAACTTTTTGACCGCTGATGACTTCAGCCACTATCTTAGCATCATAACTAGCTTTATGAGCAAGAGCAGGGCCTGCAATCACATCGCCTATCGCAAAAACATGCTCATTACTTGTTCGATACTCCTGATCCACTGGGATTAACCCTTTTGAATCAAGCTTAATGCCGACCTTTTCCAAACCAAGCTGATCCGTATTTGGTCGACGGCCAACTGTCACCATCACATAATCGGCTGATACTGTTGTGTTTTGCGAATTGACCGTATAGCTAACTGTCACCCCCTGTTCAGTCTCCACAACTTTCGTCGCTAAGGCATTGGTCACGATGGTGACGCCCTTGGCTTTAAAAGCTGATTCAACTGGCTTGACAACATCGGCTTCAAAGCTGGGCAATAACTGCGGACCCCCTTCTAAAATGGTCACTTCGGCCCCTAGATTAGCATAGGCACCACCTAATTCTGAACCGATGACACCTCCACCGATGATGACCAGTCGTTCCGGAACTTGACTTAAATTTAACCCACCTGTGGAATCCAATATCCGTGAACCAAAGGGAAAGCCGGGAATTTCAACAGGCCGACTACCGGTGGCGATAATTCCCTGTTCAAACTGAAAAACATGAGACTGATCTCCCGTAACTGTCACTTCCTGTCTGCCAGTAAACCTTGCCGTTCCTTTGACAATTCTCACTTTATTTTTTTTAAGTAACGCCGAAATACCTGAGGTTAACGTTTTAACCACCTGCTGGTCTTTCCATTGTTGTGTCTGACTAAAATCCAGTTCCACTGTTGTTTTCAATCCTAAAAAACCTGAATTTAAACTCTCTGAATAACGATGGCCAGCTGTGATCAAGGCCTTAGAAGGAATACAGCCTACGTTTAAACAAACGCCGCCAATCTCCTGAGCTTCAACGATAACCACTTGTTGGCCTAGCTGGGCCCCTCGAATTGCCGCTACATAACCTCCAGGACCTGACCCAATAATAAGTGTTTCAATTTTTTCTACTGTCATGATCTAACCTCCTCTTAATAGACATCCAGCTGCCGACATCTCGTGAAGAAAAGCTTCACAGGCTAGCCTGCAAAGCTTTCCCTTAAACCAATAATCGGTAAGGCTCTTCTAACAAGCTGACAACTGTCGTTAAGAAAGCCGCGGCTGGTGCGCCGTCTAATGCGCGATGATCAAAAGACAAACTTAACGTCAGCTGTTTTGCCATTTTCAGGCCTTCCTCAGTCGAAATTGGCCCATCATATAAGCCGCCGACCCCTAATATGGCAACTTCCCCGCCGTTGATCACCGGATTAAAACTTCTGACGGCCGAATTTCCTAGTGAGCTAATCGTAAAGGTTCCCCCTTTTAAGGCATCTGGTGGCAAATTACCAGTGCGAGCTTTGACCGCCACTTCTTTTGTCGCCACCGTTAGTTCGGCTAACCCTAGATCATTGGCATTGGGAATAACAGGGACCATCAGCCCCTCTTCCAATGAAACTGCTACTCCCATGTTCACCTGACTAAATTGATGTATGCCATCTTCTTTAATTATCCCATTTAAACTGGGGTGTTTCTTTAAAGCTGTCGTCACAGCTTTGATGATAATTTCCGTATAAGATAAACGATAACCTGTCTGGGCTTCAATCAGTGGCAATAAGGTTTGTCGCAATTGAATCGCCTTGACCATCGAGACTTCTGCCAGCATCGTCACATGTGGTTTTTCCGTTTTGCTTTTAACCATGGCATCAGCAATCGCCTTGCGCATGCCTCGCCAAGGAATAACCCGTTCTTCAGTCGGCCTCTCTGCCAAACTGACCGGCTGGTACTGCTCCACATCAACTACGTGAATTCGGCCGTTGGTGCCACTACCAGAAATTTTCTGTAAGTCAATTCCCCTTTGACGAGCCACTTTTCTAGCAGCTGGTGTCGCTCTGACCTGCTCTCGACTTGGCCCCTGTTCAATGACCACTGCCGCCACCTGCTCAGCTGTTTCAACTGCTGGCGTTGCTTGATTCGGTCTCGGGGCTTCTTCTGGTACCTCTTCGCCCGCCTCACCGATATAACCGATGACCGCATTGATGGGAATATCCTGATCGACGTCATAGTAACGTTTCAACAAAATACCATCTTCGTAAGATTCAACTTCAATCGCAATTTTATCTGTCATCACTTCAAAAATTGCTTCCCCCGTCTCAACAGTCTCTCCCTCTTCTTTTAACCACTGGGTAATACTCCCTACTTCCATGGTTGAGCTTAATTTCGGCATCAATATTTCAAAAGCCATTTTTGTCTCACATCCTTTCCTAATCTGTTAACGACGATTCATCATAGCCTGACAGGCAGCCACAATATCCTCAACTTGAGGAACAGCCAACCGCTCTAAATCAGGATGATAAGGAATGGGTGTTTCTTTGCCTGCTAAGCGAACTAAAGGCGCATCGAGAAAATCAAATGACTCACTTTCCGCAATAACACTTGCCAACTCGGCGCTAAAACCACTCCGCTTAACAGCCTCTGTCACCACTATTGCCCGACCTGTTTTTTTGACAGAGTTAATAATCGTCGCTTTATCTAAAGGTACCAGCGTCCGTGGATCAACCACTTCGACATCGATTCCTTCGGCCAACAATAATTCACTTGCTTCTAATGCCTTATGCACCATGATGCCAGTGGCAACAATCGTGATATCCTGACCGACCTTTTTAATGTCGGCTACCCCTAAAGGAATGGTATATTTCCCCTCTGGCACATCGCTTGACGTTTTGTAACACAATTTATGCTCATAAAACATCACCGGATTATTGTCAGCAATCGCCGCGTGTAATAAGCCTTTAGCGTCATAAGCCGTCGCTGGTTGGACCACTTTTAATCCCGGCACATGAGCCGTCCAATTTTCTAAACTCTGGGAATGCTGAGCTGCTGCTCCTGTCCCTGAGCCACCTGGTGTTCGCATCACTAAAGGTATTTTAGCTTTCCCACCGTACATATAATGTATTTTAGCAGCCTGGTTGACAATTTGATCTAACGCAATCGTAATAAAATCAGAAAACTGTAATTCAAACACGGGCCGCATCCCCGTCATCGCGGCCCCAACCGAAACACCGGCAATCGCACTTTCTGAAATTGGTGTCGAACGAATGCGCTCTTCGCCAAACTCTTCCACCATGCCGCGAGTAACGCCAAAGGCACCACCGTAAACGCCGATGTCTTCTCCCATCACAAAGACGTCCTGATCTTCATGCATCGCTTCTGTTAGCGCTTCTCGCACCGCTTCTAAATAAGTTAATTCTCGCATTCTGACTGCCCCTTCCTAATCCGCATAAACATCTTCAAATAGTGCTTCAGCTGTTGGCATTGGCCCATTTTCAGCAAAAGTCACGGCCTCTTCAATGGCCTGTTTAGCCGCCTGTTGTAAGTCATCCGCTTCAGCCTCAGTAAAAACCCCTGCGCCAATAAATCGTTCACGAGCAAACTTGATAGGATCATGATTTTTACGCCAGTCTTCCTCTTCTTCTTTGGTTCGATATTTTTTAGCATCCGACTTGGAGTGGCCTTTCCAGCGATAGGTCATGGCTTCAATGATCGTTGGCCCTTCACCTCGACGAGCTTTTTCAACTGCATTATGGGTTGCGTTAATCACCTCAATAAGATCATTCCCCTGAATGGTGACCCCCTCAATCCCATAAGCCATGGCTCGTTCACTTAGTTGGCCGACACGAGTCATTTTTTCGACAGAACCACTCATGCCATATTTATTATTTTCAATAAAAAACACCACCGGCAAATCCCAAATTGACGCCATATTGATCGATTCATGAAAGCTGCCCTCATTGGTAGAGCCATCTCCGGCATAACAAAGAGCCACATTATCCAAGCCTTTCATTTTAGCGCTTAAAGCGGCTCCAGTCGCAATCGGATACCCACCACCTACAATTCCATTAGCACCAAGGTTGCCAGTCTCCAACTCAGCGATGTGCATAGATCCGCCTTTTCCTTTATTAGTGCCCGTTGTTCGACCAAAAAGTTCTGCCATCATGCCCTTAACATCGGTTCCTTTGGCAATCGTTTGGCCATGTCCTCGATGAGTGGCTGTAATCCAGTCACTTCGCCTTAAAACCGCCCCACTACCAGCGGCGGTCGCTTCTTGACCAACAGCTAAATGAGTCGTGCCATGAATCAGCCCACGAGCAAAAAATTGATCCACTTTTTCATCAAAATAACGAATGCGCCACATTGTTTTAAATAGTTCCTTTAACCCTTCATCATCAATATTTGCCTGATTTGGTATAGATAGTGTCATAAAACCGTTCCTCCTGTTCAATCAATTAGGCTAATAGTTGTTCTTTCACCTTTTCATACATGGCTTCCGTACCAATTCCTGTTAATAGAGGCACGCCATCGATCACTTTGCTTTTAATATTATCGGGCACGATGGTTGTTGAAATAATCACATCATACTCATCAATTCGGCTTAACTCCTCACTGATTTTAGATTGATAAAGCTTCACTTGGCCTTGAAGCTGATTCTCTTCCAGCCAGCTTTTCACTTTTCCCATTACCACCGTTGACGTGGCAATACCTGTTCCGCACATAATTAATAGTTTTTTCATCATCATTCCTGCTCTCTTTTTATTTTTGGCCGTAACTCGTCTGATAAAACTGGTGACTCGCCGCGACAATCTTGCCATCTAAAACGGGAATTTCTGGATTATGCAAGGTAGCATAGTGAGCATATTCAGCTGTTTCCTCCAAGATAACGGCGGCTTTGATCGCTTTTTCAATCGTTGCTCCTACGGTAAACACACCGTGGTTTCGTAATAAAATCGCCGATGATTGGCCAATGTATTTGACGATTTGTTTGCCAATTTCCGCTTCACCAATAATCGCAAACTCCGTGCACTTGACCCGCTCGCCAAAGAGATTGGCTCCCGTAGTTGTATAAGTCGGTAGGTCGACCCCACGAATGGCAAAACTAGTTGCGAAGGGGGAATGAGTGTGGACAATACTGTTGATTGCCGGCATCTCCCGATAAGTATACAAGTGACTTTGAGTATCAACAGAGGGCTGATACTCGCCCTCAATCACTGTTCCCTCCAAATCCACTACCACCATCTTCTCAGGTGTCAACTGATCAAAGGCGACACCACTCGGCTTAATGGTCACATAACCTGTTTCTGGATCGCGATAGCTGACATTACCACTGGTCCACTTAACTAAGTTCTGTTCCTTTAAGGACTTGTTCCAAAAACAAACGGCTTCTTTTATACTTTCTAACATCTTTTATCCCCTCTATTTAGCAGCCTCAATAACTTTAGCTGCTTTAATTTTATTCAAATAGATTAAGCCTCCTAGAGCCGTTACACCAATCAAGGTGATGCCACCCCAGCTCAACAACTTTGCTAAACCAACAAAAATGAAGGTCGTCCAAACCGCTCCGTCCACTAGAGAAGAGATGCTGGCATTACCTGCTAAATCAAAGTTAGCAGCCATGGCCGAAGAAGTCATTAGCGGTGCTACCCATGTGGCAATATACAAACCACCGGTCATATAAATGGTGCCGGCTACTACAGTTCGGATGATATTGCCTTTAAAGACTGGCGTCATTAAACAAATCAAAAATGGAATCGTCGCTAAATCCCCAAATGGTAAGACTGTATTTCCTGGTAAGATAACCGCTAAAAATAGCGTAATTGGCACAATCAATAAGGCAGAAGACAAAACCGCCGGGTGACCAACTGATAACGCACTGTCCATGCCAATATATAAATCACGACCTGGAAACTTCTTCTTGACAAAATCACTAGCGGCTTCGGAAATTGGCGCTAACCCTTCCATCAACAAGGCAACCATCCTTGGCATCAACATCATAACAGCACCTGTTTGCATCCCTAATTGCATCACAGCTTTAGGATCATAACCGGCTAAAACACCCATGACCAGGCCAATGATTAACCCCATAACAGTTGAATCCCCAAAGATTCCCAAACGTTTTTGAATGCTTTCCGGATCCGCTTCCAACTTATTAAAACCTGGAATTCGATCAAATATCCAGTTGAGGGGCTTCGCCACTAAATAAGAAGGCGCTGACGCCCCATGTGGGAAAGTAATATTAGGAAAGCCATAAAATTCAGAAATCGTCGGCGCAATTAAATCACCTAAGAAGAAAATAACCACGCAATGAACAGCAATCGTATACAAACCTAAAGCAAAATTGCCCGTCATCGCATAAACTAAAGAAC
>NZ_JAEEGA010000002.1:48356-333936 GCF_017829975.1 Vagococcus allomyrinae
AGGAAAGCCATAAAATTCAGAAATCGTCGGCGCAATTAAATCACCTAAGAAGAAAATAACCACGCAATGAACAGCAATCGTATACAAACCTAAAGCAAAATTGCCCGTCATCGCATAAACTAAAGAACCAGTAAAGGCGCAATGCCAATAATCCCAAATATCCACGTCTAATGTCTTGGTCAAACCTAACACCAGTAATAAGACATTCAACCCGACCCCAATCGGAATTGCCAAACTTCCCAAAGCTGTTCCATAAGAAATAGCTGCAGCTGCAGGCCAACCAACATCAATTGTTTTTAACGAGAAACCAAAATTCTCCACCATCGCTTGAGCAGCAGGACCTAAGCTATCCGATAAAAGCCCAATCACTAAATTTAAGCCAATAAACCCAATCCCAACAGTAATCCCTGCCTTAAAGGCTTTAGCAGGTTTAGCACCTAAAATCATTCCAAAAATAAATAACAAAATTGGTAACATCACACTCGCACCTAAATCAACAAACCATTGTAAAATTGCCATCTTTTTTCCTCCTTTAAATATGATGGTCCGGTGTCCACTATCGCTAAATGCTGCCGTCATTCTTGGGGCTTTAGCCCTTAGAGATGAGGGACAACGAAGTGAAGCATTAAGCATAGGGGCCCTCCTTTAAATATGGTGGTCCGGTGTCCACTATCGCTAAATGCTGAAGCATTAAGCATAGGGGCCCTCCTTTAAATATGGTGGTCCGACCTTCACTACTTTTCATTTTGATCTCTGGCATTGCTGTTTTTCTATGTCAGAAAAGCAGTGCTCTTGGTTCCACGGACCTCTTTGATCGTTCTTACCCTAAGCCAATTTCATGAATTATCTGCTTAAATTCCGCGCTGCTATGACACTCCCCTAAGCGCTTCACACTTTCTTCTGCTTGTACTAAATCAATTAATTTCTGTAAAATTTCTAACTGATCATCAGCTTTTTTTAATGCCAACATAAACACAATTTTAACGTCAATTGTTTCGGTTTCTGAGCCCATCACTCTAAAGTTAACAGGCTGCTTTAGTGAGGCAAAGCCAATTTGCGGCTCAAGCACGCGCTCACCATCGGTATGAGGAATGGCGACACCGTAAGGGAGGGTGGGCAATCCTGTAGGGAATACCACTTCTCTTTCCTTAACACCCTCTAAATAATCAACTGTTACCAACTCTTTTGCTAATAACGCAGCTGCCATTTTTTCAAAAACTTCTTCTTTAGTTGATACATCTAATTGAAAAAAGAACACTTCCTTGTCAAAAAACACCGCCAACACCTCTTTTACTTATATTTTTCAATAACTTCATACGCACTTTGTTGATTCGTTGCTGCCATTAATGCCAACATATCCTGATTATTTTCTGATAGTTCCGCCAACTGAACTATCGCCCTTAAATGACTGGTTTGAGATAAGATGGCCAATGGCACAATGACCGAAATAGGGCGGCCGTTTGCGAATAAGACTGGCTCCTTTAAAATCAGCATGGAGAAACCATCTCCTTGAACCCCATTTTCTGGCAATGTATGAGGGATTGCCAGATAATTACCTAAAAAGCAGTAGAGCTCATGGCGATTGTGTTCAACAAGCAACGATTCCACATACACCTCCGAAATCAGTTGCTCCTCCAACAAAGGCTGACAGGCTAAGCGAATCCCTGCTTGCCAGTCTTTTACCCGATCTTTTATCAAGACCCGCTGACTTTTTAAAAAGGTTGTCAGATCAGGTAACTCGTTAGTTAAATCAACCACTGGCCCTTGAATAGTTGGTGCCTTCATAAACGTTTCTAATTCATCAACTAGTTTTTGTTCATAAGTCACTTCCGCATACTTTTTAACTATTCCTAAGATATCTCTGACTAAAAAATCAGTCGTATGCTCTTTTAACTCTGTTAAAACGTGGTACTTGAGCAGCTGTTGTTCTTCCTTGGTCATTAGAGGGTTGACAATAAAAACTGGTTTATCGCTTTTTAATGGCACCATGGAAAAGACAACATCGTAAGGCTGCTCATAATGATCGAATTGACGGATGGATAAACTCTCTCTAAAAATAAATTCTGGAAATAACTTACTTAAGGTGTACTTCAATAATTTGGAGATTGAAATCCCATTTGTACAAACAACGACGGCTCGCTTTTTAGTCTCAATATTCAGACCTTGTTTTAATAATTCGCCTCCTAAAAAAATTGTTAAGTAAGCAATTTCGCCATCTGGTAATTGTTTGCCAATTGCCAGTTCGATTGGGCCTACTGATTGTTTCACAAGTTCAAATAACTCAACATAATCAGTGGTAATTTTATCCAATAAAATATAATTCGTGTTTACCCCATACTTAATGCGATAATAAGCTGGATACATGTGGACCAGTAACTTTTGAATCAAATTAGCCTTATCTAATATGAGGAGGACCGATTTTTCTTCAAACCGTTGAAGAAAAGTTTGAATCGCTTGCTCCAACCCCTGTTTCAACTGACCACTTAGATGAGCACTTCTCATATTAGCGGTTAACATCTGCAAGACCAGCCATTCCTTCTCAATAACTGCTGCTGGCATCACCGAAGATAATACGCTTACAATCACCCGGTATTCAGCGGTTTCATTAATCGGATCAACGGTCGTACTAAAAGGTTCGCTTATAGCCAAGGGATGGTGCTGTTCCCAACGATGAAGGTTCAAAATTAAAATAAAAGGTAACTCATGAAAACTAATATCCGTGTAATGAATTCCTAGCTGTTCCTCGATTGCCTGGATTTTTTTCAAAAACCACTGCTTGTCCACTTTCATGATTTGAGCAAAAAAATCAGAAAAATTGGCGATGGTCATCATTTTCGGTACTAAATAGTTGATCAGCCGGCGAATAGCCATTTCTTCTCCTGCTAGCTTAAACCCATCAATTCGCGAATATTGAATGGTCAGCTGAAAATCACGTAACATATGCTCAGCAGCCTTTAAATCTTTCGAGGTGGTATTACGGCTAACTGCCAGCAATTCTGATAGATCATCTAAAGAGAGATCGCTATTTTTTCCAATCAAACTTAATAATAAAATTTGCTGTCGTTCCAACTCATCAAAAATATAAGTATCAGTCTGCTTTTGGCTGGCCATTGTTTCTGAAAAATAATTGATAACGGCTTTATCCACAGAAAAATGACCATTGCTTAGTCGTTGAATCTTTTGAAACTTAAACTCGGATAACCACAGGTTAACTTTCTCAATTGAGTAATTCACTTGTCGCCTAGATAAATCAAACTTCTTTTCTAACTCCTTACTTTTCTGTTGGGGATAATGAATAATTTCTTTAAAGATAGCTAAACTTCTTGCATCTAGATACATGTTGACCACCTCATAATCTTATTGTAGAGGACGGACACACCAAATGGAAACGCTTTACACCACAATGTTTGTCCTCATTTCCGTTAATTTTTGTCCATCACTGGGTTTATCTTTTTAATGATAGTTCATTATACATAAGTGCTTTCAATTAACCAATTCAATTATTTCCACTAACTTGCCCCGTCTTTTAAACCTGTAATCGATAAACAAACCAAAAAAACCTCTCAAAAAGTTGCCCTTTTAAGAGGTAAATGACTGCTATTAATTACATCCCAGGATCATAAAAGTTGCCCAGAATGGTCACATTATCTGCAATACTAACGAAAGCTTTAGGATCCGCTTCTTTCATGGCCTTTTCCAGAGAATGCATTTCGTAACGGGTGATAACCGTCATTAAGACAGCTTTCTTATGATGATCAAAAGCCCCTTCTGCGCCATTGATGATCGTAATCCCGCGACGCAAACGCTCTTGAACACAATGAATAACCTGATCGGGCTTTTTGGTAATAATCATCACTTGCATTTTTTTCTGTTTTGTATAGACCGCATCCGTCACTTTACCACTGACAAAAATCGACAAAACACTGTAAAATGCAAACGGCCAACCAAATAGATAACCTGCCGTAAGAGCAATCATGCCATTAAAAATGATGGCGATCGATCCGACACTCTTTCCCGTAGCTTTGCGAATCGTAATACTCAAGATGTCCAAACCACCAGAAGAAATGCCATTTTTCAAAGCAAACCCAACGGCAAAACCATTAACAGCTCCACCAAAGATGGCGCAAATAATCGGATCAGTCGATAATGGTGTCACCGGCATTAATTGAATCGCCAAAGAAGAAAAGGTGACTGTAATGACCGTAAAAATAGTAAACTTTTTACTAATTCGCTGCCATGCCAAAACAAACAGAGGAACATTTAACAAATAATAAATAACAGAAACAGGCGCTTCTTTACCAGTTCCACTGCTAATTAAGGTGGTGATGATTTGTGCTAAGCCTGTCACGCCACTGGCATAAATATTTCCCGGTCGCCAGAAAACATTCAACGCCACTGATGCGAATAAAGCATAAAGCAGTGCCACCGTTAATTTTGTTGTGTATTCATTACTCGTCAATTTTTCTCTAAGGTCGTCCATTTTTCCTTTAGTCACTCCCGTTTCTTATTGACTTCATTATAGAACGTTAGTACCGACAATTAAAGGAGAAGTCCTTAATATGAGAGGATATTAATGGATTTGTAACTTTTAACGAATTTATTCGGGAGAATGCTGTAAAAAGGTAATTGGGCAACAGCCACACCTCTGCCACTTTATTTCTGAAACAAAAAGGCACGATACAACTTAACTGTCAACTTTCCTTCGGTAAAATCCACCTCAGCCTTATCGGTCATAATTCCCAGTAAAGCAAAGTCTTCCGCTTCATGGTGAGTCCCGACTAAGCCCTCTGCATACTCGTCTAAGTCCGGGTCCCGTTCCACACTCAAAAGCCAGGTAAAGTCTTCCAAATCTTGGGGTGAATTCGCCATTTCCCCCTGAACAGTGACCACAAACTGGTTGTCTTCAAATACAATGCTCATTTGAATCCCCTTCGTACGCTGAGTAAAAAAGTAGCGCAATAATTCATGAGAAATCATTTCCGCTTTGCGACGTTCTTCTAACATCCTGCTCCTCCTAATGTTGACTTTCTCTCGCTTCTTTCATTTTAGCAAAACTATCTAGGATTGGCACTAAAAAAGCTGCGATAAAGCCTCCAGAAAAGCCATTATTATATAAATTAACACCCCCATGTAAAAAACCTACGTTACTGACTAAGGCCATGTGTAATCCGCCAGCTAATAAACCGGCCACAGGACCATAATAACCGGCTACCGGGGCCAATGTCGTACCGAAAAGCGCCGTCAACAAGACAGAGACATCACTGGGGTCACCACCTGTTAGGAGTGCCATTAAATACACACCTAAAACAATCGGAATGCTATTGCGTAAATGGCAGCCGTAAGCACTAAAGCCAACAACCGTATAAATCCCCCCGATGACTGCCCCACTTAATTGACCACCGATTAGCAAAACATAACTGGTAGCCGCCATTCCCATCATCCCCATATTAATCAAGGTAACCCCATAACCTTCCAAAGTGGCAAAATCACTGACCAGTTTTCCAGATGAGTGAAAAATCCGGCTTAACCCACTAAAACTGCGCTCATTTAACCACCAACCAATGACAAATAGACCAGTAAATGAGACGTAGAGAACGATGCTGAGCAAAAGATTATTTCCTGATGAAACAAAATAAACATTGGAAATATCGTACTTAAACATCCGCATAATCGCGGTAAACACCATTCCAATAATCCCAGCAGTAAATCCAACGTTATACAAACTAAACCCCTGATGAAAGCTGAGAAATTGCGTCGCTAAGGGTGGCAGCACAAAACCAATGGTCACCCCAGTTAAAAATCCCAACAATATCCCTGGGACCAACGGTAATCCAGAACCAAACGCAACTAAACTCACAGCTGGCGCTAATGCTGTTCCAAATAAACTGACAATCAAATAATTAGAAAATGGTTTCTTTTGACATTTAGCATAGAGATAGACCCCCAAAGTAATCGTCAACGAATTCAACAAATTTTTTCCAAAAAAAGAAAAACCACTCATCGTATATAAGGCCGCAATCAGCGGACCGCTCATTTTAACCTTATTGCCTCGCGCCACTAAAACGCTCAAAAGTGTCAAAAGACCACTGTTGACAAAGGCGGCACCTAAGCCAGCAATTTCAATATAGTCGGTAATCAGCACATTGGACGACAGGGAAATCGTCCATAACCCACGAAAAATAGTGCTTAGGGGATCGAATAAACACCCCATCCCAATTAACATCAAACTGTATGCTAGAACCAACCGATACTTGATTTTTTCTGACACTTTACGTTGCAACTGTTGTGTTGCTGTCAATCTTTTGTTCATAATAACTCCTTATCGTTTTATCATTCCAGCCATTAATTGTTCCAAAAAAACTAAAGTGATTTTCATCTGTCATCAGCCCCACTCTTTTAACTCTACCTCTCCTAACAAATGACTTCTACGTCCTCTATTAGCATCTTTTTCAGAGGTGATCAGCACTTTGTTTGTCATTACGTCGACACAAAAAGACCGCAATAGCGAGACACCGCCAACTTGTTCATGAGCTACCCCTGTCTCTATTCTTTCACTCTCAGGCGCCCTCTAAATAAACTCAGTACGTTTTTAATCACCTTTTTTTTATCATACCATAGACCTCCCCTAGGACGCACTTCCAAAAACCCAAAAAAATCCGTGGACCTTTACGGCTCCCACGGATTTCACTCATTTATTCAGTTAAACTACGGCCATTACTCGCAATCAAAGCTTGGTACCAGTTAAAGGATTTTTTCTTATAGCGTGCCAACGTTCCTTGACCTTGATCATCTAAATCAACATAGATAAAGCCATATCGCTTGCTCATCTCCCCAGTCGACGCACTAACTAAATCGATACAGCCCCAAGGTGTGTAAGCAAATAAGTCCACACCATCTAAATTGATGGCTTTTTCCATTTCACTAATATGCTGACGCAAGTAAGCTATTCGGTAATCATCGTCAATATTAAAGTCACCATCAGGCTTATCGATCGCCCCTAAACCATTTTCAGAGATATACAGCGGCACACCATAACGCTCGTACAAATCACCTAAAGCTACTCGTAAACCAATAGGGTCGATTTCCCAGCCCCATTCACTCGCTTTCAAATAAGGGTTTTTGGTCCCACCAAAAAAGTTTCCTTCAGCGCTAGCGTGTTCTGGATTGGTCGAAATTGTGGTTGACATATAGTAACTAAATGACAAGTAATCCACGGGATGCTCTTTGATCAACGCCAAATCATCTGCTTCAATAGCTAACTCAATATCATTATTCTCAAAATAGCGCAAGGCATAGCTTGGATACTCACCGCGCACTTGAATGTCATTACAAAAATAGTTAAACATCCGATTGCGATCTTTCATTGCAACCACAGTTTCAGGATTGCTGTCATACGCGTACATCGTCGCATAAATACTCATGCAGCCAACTTTTAGCTCCGGGTTTAATTCATGGGCAATCTTCGTCGCAAGAGAGCTGGCGACAAACTGGTGATGAAGAGCTTGAAAATTCGCTTGTGGCCCCTCGTTTCGCATGGCCACACTGAAGAATGAACCGCCAATTCCCGTATTGATTTCATTAAATGTCATCCAATAAGTCACTTTCTTGTGGAATCGCTCCAAAATCGTTCTGGCATAGGTTTCAAAAAATGCGACTAGCTGACGGTTTTTCCAGCCACCATACTGCTTAACTAAGTTAAGAGGCGTTTCATAGTGAGACATGGTAATCGTTGGCTCAATTCCGTATTTCAACAACTCGTCAATCACATTTTCATAAAACTGTAGCCCTTCTTCATTTGGGGTTAAGTCATCCCCATTTGGAAAAATTCGCGCCCATGAAATCGACATACGAAAGGTCTTAAAGCCCATTTCAGCAAACAAGGCAATGTCTTCCTTGTAACAGTGGTAAAAATCAATCCCTTGATGATTGGGATAGGTGTAGTTAGCTCGGTCAATTTCTAAAGGGTAATCTGCTGAAAATAAAGTTTTTATGCGATCTTTCCCTCCTGGTGATACATCAGCGATCGTCAAACCTTTGCCGCCTTGGTCATAAGCCCCTTCAAATTGGTTGGCAGCCGTTGCTCCTCCCCATAAAAACCCGTCTGGAAAATGGTGTGTGTTGTCAGTCATCTTTTATCGTCTCCTTCTTAAATAATATGGATAATTTCTTCTTCTTTAAAAATCACGCCGTCCTGTTGAGCAGGAGACACATCAAAATAATTAGGGGTATTAGTGACAATTACCATGGTCACCGTCGACAACCCTTTCTCTTTTATCAAATTGTAATCGACTTTACCAAGCAATTGACCTTTCTCAACCCGTTGGCCTTGAGTCAAGTCCAAATCAAAACCTTCGCCACCTAACTCAACAGTATCAATCCCAATATGAACCAAAACTTCCACCCCATTATCGCCTAAAAATCCAATGGCATGTTTCGATTCTGGAAACATCATTACCGTGCCGCTAACCGGCGAATACACATTTTCATCACTGGCTTGAATCGCCACACCTTTGCCGACCAATTCACTAGCAAAAGTCTCATCTGGCACTGTTTTCAACTCAACTAACTGACCGTTCATCGGTGAAAAAATCCGATGTTTCTCCCCGGCTTCAACTGGCTCAGAGGCTTCAGCAGGAGCTGTTACCGGTTGATCAACTTCATCTTCAAAACCTAAAATCAAAGTAAAGATAAATGACAATACCCAGCTAATCAACAACGCAACGATAAACCAAATGACGTTCATACGGTCATCAGCGTTGATATAGGCTGGAATTGATAAGAAACCAGGCATCCCCCCGCCACCAAACGAACGAGTATTCATAAAGATAGCGAAACCACCGGCAATCCCACCACCAGCTAAAGCCGCGTAGAAAGGTCGTCTTAATTTTAAGTTAACACCATACATGGCTGGCTCAGTAATCCCAATTGACGCTGAAATTCCTGAAGACAGCGCAATTTGTTTCATGTTAGCATTTTTAGAGCGTAGTGCCACAGCAAAAGCTGCACCTGATTGGGCCACATTGGTTACAGCGTTAACAGGACCAATCATGTTTTCATAGCCATTTTTAGCCAAGTTTGTTAAAGCAATTGGCAGTAATGAGTAATGCATCCCCGTGATAACCAACAACGGGAAGGTGGCACCAAGCACAACACCGGCCAACGGTCCTGCCACTTTAAACAACCAAGCAATACCATCGCCAACGAAATTACCAGCATACGTCCCAGCAGGTCCAATAATGACCATCGCAATTGGAAAAACGATCAATAAGGCAACCATCGGAGTAAACATTAAATTCAAGCTTTTCGGCATCCATTTTTTCACCCAGTTGTTAACATACTTCAACAATAATACGGCAAAAATAATGGGAATAACCGAACTAGAGTAAGTCACTAAGGGAACAGGAACGGCACCAAAGATTTTCCAAACAGTTGGCGCTGCTTCCCCACCTAATTTTGCCGCAAATGCTGCTTGAGCTGCAGCATGATAGGTTGGGTACATCATGCCACCGGCTATTGCCATGGCGAGATACTTGCTCGTCTTAAATTTCTCGGCCGCTGAAACAGCTAATAGAAACGGGAAAAAATAAAGAACAGCGTCGGATAAACCATATAATAACAAATATGTCGGGCTTTCAGCCGAAACCCCTAAAATAACTGCTAACGCTAAAAAACCTTTTAATAGTCCTGTACCAGCCAGCGCAGGGACGACTGGGGTAAAAATACCTGAAATCACATCAAAAATTTTCGAGACGATTCCTTCATCTGAATTTTGCGGGCCATTGCCACTGCCACCCCCAACAATCCCTTCGACCTCTTCAAAGACATCGCCAACGGTGTTGCCAATAATCACTTGAAATTGATCCCCTGAGAACTGTGCACCCATAACTCCTGGGATTTTTTTAATAGCGTCAAGATTGGCTTTATTTTTATCATTTAAGTTAAAACGCAAACGTGTGACACAATGCCAAGCATTGTTGACATTTCCTTTCCCCCCAATATTGTCGATGACTTGCTGGGCGGTTTCTTTGTAATTTGACATCTTTTAATCTCCTTATCCTTAATTTTATGTATAAAAAAATGAATAACAAAAATAAGCCGACTAACTGCTGTAAGTGTTAGTGCCTTATCTTCATTATTCAGTAATGCCTGATCGAATCAGTGACAATCCAAATCGTGAATTGAGTGTATTTAGTTGTCTTCAGAGGTTAAGCGTCGCACATGGACGGTTAAATAAAGTTTCTCGTCTGAGGTTAACTGCCAGCCCTCTTTGAGATAAAGAAACTCTTCAATTTTATCCGCCATGCGATAGGCCTCTGGGTATTTCATTTGAAACATGTCAATTAGCTCTTGGTCGATTGAATTCTCGGCAAACATATGATTATTCATTTTGCGTAAAATAAAATAACGTAAATGGCTAATAAATTTGCTGTAGTTAAACGAATCTTCATCTAAATTCACCTGAAACTGATACTCAACCAACGTGATGATCTTTTTAATCAGTTTAGTCATTTTTAATGTATCCCGCAAGCTGCTATATTCCGTGTTGGCATTAACAAAATGATTCGTAATAAAACTGATTTCCGCACTGTCCAGTTCAATGCCGAACTCTTCTTTGATCAGAGCCAAACTTTCAATGGCTACCTCATACTCTTTGGGAAACAATTTTTTGAGTTCCCACTGATTCAACGGAGCATAATCGATGCCTTCTTGTTGTCGTTTGATGCCATAAGCTAAATGATCCGCCAAAATTAAGTAATGGGTATTATCAAATTGAATTCCCAACCTTGCTTCTGCGTACTGACTGACCTTCGTTGTAATATCGACAATATTCGAATTCATCTGAGTTAAAATTGCCAAGGAACCAGCACTTTCGCCACCATCTTCGGCTTTGAACATGCGATCAATCAAGCTCTCGTCAACTAAAGCACCAGGCTCTGATTGAAAGCCAATCCCTTTGCCAATAACCACATAATCAACGCCTTTATCGTCACGGGTAAACGCCACATTGTTATTAATTTTTTTAATGAACTCCACGCTACGTTTCCCCTTCCCCTTAACTGGATGCTCCTTAACACAAAAAATCCCTCTTTTAATTGCACCAAACAAGACCTCCCTAAAAGAAGCTGTTGTCCAGTTATGCAATCAAAACAGGTAATGCCTGATCGAGTCAGTGACAATCCGTCTGATATATCTCTTATTCAAGGACTATATTATCATCAAATGAAAGCACTGTCAACAATAATTTCGTTTTAACCCAGTTTTATGCACAGAGTAATGAATATTTAAGAGAAGAACAGATCTTAGAATAAAAATCTACTCAGATTCTTAAACTCTATATTTATGAAAATTAAAAAGGAGGGACATCACTGTCCTCTCCTCTAGCGCCTCTTAATCTTCAATTGTCACGTTTAAACTCAATTCAAACAGCTGAGCAGGTGACACTTTCCCTGGTGCCTCATTCATCGGATCAATAGCACGATTGTTCTTAGGGAAGGCAATAACTTCACGAATGTTCTCCTCTTCAGCTAACAACATTGCCAGACGATCCAAGCCCAAAGCGATTCCGCCATGAGGTGGGAATCCGTACTCCAAAGCATCTAATAGGAAACCAAATTGTTCCACTGCCGCTTCTTTTGTAAAGCCAAGAACTTCAAACATTTTTTCTTGAATTTCCCGCTTGTGAATTCTCGTTGAACCACCGCCTAGTTCATACCCATTTAAGACAATGTCATAGGCTTCTGCATAGACTTTCTCTGGCGCCGTATCCATTAATGGCAAGTCGCTTTCTTTCGGCATCGTGAACGGATGGTGAGCAGAGGTATAACGTTTCGCTTCCTCATCGTATTCCAGTAAGGGCCAGTCAACGACCCACAAGAAGTTATATTTAGACTCATCGATCAATTGCAACTCTTTGCCCAAACGATTGCGCAAAGCTCCTAATGAAGCCGCCACAACTTCTGCTTTATCTGCAGCAAACATGATGATATCGCCAACTTCTGCCCCAACTTTAGCCACTAAGTCTGCTTCAATTTCCGTTAAAAATTTAGCGATTGGCCCTTTTAGACCATCTGTTTCCACTTTTAACCAAGCCAACCCTTTAGCCCCATACTGACCAACAAAGGTTCCCAAGTTATCCATGTCTTTACGCGAATACTTATCAGCAGCCCCTTTTGCCACAATCGCTTTAACTTGACCGCCCGCTTGTAAAGCCATTTGGAACACTTTAAACTCAACATCTTTGACTACATCAGCTAAATCAATTAATTCCATCCCAAAACGAGTATCAGGTTTATCATTCCCAAAACGCGCCATAGACTCATCGTAAGTAATTTGTGGAAATGGTGTCGGAATCTCAATTCCTTTGACTTCCTTCATCACCTTAACCAACATTTTTTCCGTATAAGCTTGAATCTCTGCTGGTGATAAGAATGACGTTTCAATATCAATTTGAGTAAATTCTGGTTGACGATCACCACGTAAATCCTCATCACGGAAGCAACGAACAATTTGGTAATAACGGTCAAAACCAGCCGCCATCAACAATTGTTTAGTGATTTGTGGTGATTGAGGTAACGCATAAAAATGCCCCCCTTGAATACGTGATGGAACCAAATAATCCCGGGCCCCTTCAGGTGTCGATTTATTTAAGTAAGGGGTCTCCACATCGATAAAATCATGATCATCTAAGAAATGACGCACCGTCTTCGTCACATCATGACGCAAACGCATGTTAGCCAGCATTTCTGGACGACGTAAATCTAAATAGCGATACTTCAAACGCAACTCTTCATTACTCGGTGTACCGTCTTCTATGCCAAATGGCACGGTTTTAGAGCTATTCAAAATGTTAATCTCAGTGGCCATGATTTCAAATTCGCCGGTTTTCATTTTAGGATTAATGGCTTCTGGATCACGGTTGATGACTTCACCCGTAATTTCGATGACATACTCCGTCCGACATTTATCCGCTATTTCCCAAGCAGAACGTGATTTTTCCGGGTTAAACACCACTTGAGCAAACCCTTCACGATCTCGTAGATCAATAAAAATCACGCCACCGTGGTCACGGCGCTTGCGGACCCAGCCTTTAAGAGTGACGACCTGACCCAAGTCTTCTTTGGAGATTTCACCACAATACTTTGTTCTTTTTGCCATTGTATTTCTTCCCTTCATTCAACAATTTCTGGTTTAGACTTCAGTTAATTCATCGTAAATTTCTGCAAATCGCGTATAGATGTCCTCTAAGAGAACCGTTTTTTCTTTCCTTGTTTCCATCTGCTTAACGTTGACCGTCCCCTCAGCCAGTTCCGTTTCACCAATAGTTAACACCAATCTGGCATTTAGTTTATTGGCGGACTTGAACTGCGCTTTCGCCTTGCGATTTAAGAAATCCCGTTCTGCAGAAAACCCTGCCTGACGAATGCTTTGAACTAACTTTAAGGCTTCGATATTCGTGGTTTCGCCTAATCCCACAACATAAGCGTCAATTTGATTCAACATAGGAATCGCTGCACCTTCAGCTTCGATGGTAATAATCGCTCGCTCAATCCCTAAAGCAAACCCAAAACCAGCTGTTTCTGGACCACCTAAATCGGCAACCAAACCATCGTAACGGCCACCTGCACAAATCGTCGTGATGGCACCACCAAACCCAGGTGCTTCACTCATGATTTCAAAGATCGTGTGATTATAATAATCCAACCCACGAACCATTCGGTGATCAATCTCAAAGTCCACCTCAAGAGCCGTCAGCATGTCTTTTACTTGATTGAAGAAGGCCGCTGACTCCTCCCCTAGATAATCCAAAATAGATGGGGCATTTTCGACAATCACTTTGTCCTTTTGATCTTTACTATCCAATACCCTTAGAGGATTATTGTGAAGACGCGTTTGAGAATCCTTACTCAATTCATCAAAGTGTGGTTCCAAATAATCGATGAGGGCTTGGCGATAAACCTGACGATCTTCACGCGAACCCAATGAATTAATAACCAAACGAATATGATTAACCCCTAACTGTTGGTAATAATCCATGGCCATCATCATCGTTTCCACATCTGTAGCAGGATTAGTACTACCAAAAACCTCTACGCCAATTTGGTGAAATTGACGAAAACGGCCTGCTTGCGGACGCTCATAGCGAAACATCGGCCCCATATAATAAGTCTTATAAGGCTTTTGGAACTCTGGTCCAAACAACTTATTTTCCACAAATGACCGCACAACCGGTGCCGTGCCTTCTGGTCTTAAGGTGATGTGACGGTCCCCCTTATCATAAAAGTCATACATTTCTTTGGACACAATATCTGTTGTATCGCCGACACTACGAGAAATTACTTCGTAATGCTCAAAAATAGGTGTGCGAATTTCATGAAATTCGTAATCCTTAAAAAGTAAGCGAGCTGTTTCTTCAACGAACTGCCACTTTTCTGATTCTCCTGGTAAAATATCGGCCGTGCCTTTTGGTTTTTGATAAGCCATTGATAAGTCCCCTCTCTTTTTGATTAATGAGTTAATTCAATTACTGCTACATCTACGGGCCTCGCTTTATAACTAAACCGAAAAAAAGCCCCTGTTTATATTTAATAAACAAGGACGAATGTCTTCACACGTGGTACCACCTAGATTGAAAGATTGCTCTTTCCACTTTAACGATTAACGCTCGTAACGGAATAGCTTTGCACTATTCATCTCCAGAGTGTCCTTCACTGTTCTCTTTTTAGACTTATTTTCAGCCACGATAAGTCTCTCTGAGTTAAAAAGAAAAAGCTACTGTCTCTATCATTGATTTCTTATGTATTACTAACTAACTTACTAGAAAGCTGGAGAAAAGTCAAGGAATTATTCGATATAATGATTTTGGTTGCGTTTTAACCACATACCCCCTGCCCAAATTGCCACGATTCCACCGATAAAGCTGATTCCTGCCACTAATTTTCCGCCTGTTTTAGGTAACGTATCTTTAGGGGCTGCTTTTCCTTGGGGGACATCAGTTGAATCTGTTGTCGATTCAATGGTTGCCAGCGACTCACTAGTACTTTGACTAGTTGAATCCGTCGTGCTCGTTGGCTCTTCTAATGTTTCATGGTAGACAGTCACTGAAACAGGTCCTACTGTCCTCTGGCCTTCGTCTGGCTGAGCGCCTTCATTAGACAGAACCTTTATCATTTTCAGCACGTCAAATGCCGACACATCAAGCTCATTCTCTTGCGCATTTAAAACCACCACATAACGATTTTTAGCATCTCCTAATTCATATGCCACAACCTGATCCTGTTGTTTTAATACTTTGGTATGTCTTTCGATCTGATCATAGCTCGTCATTCTGAATAAGGGCTCGCTTTTTCTTAAAGCAATTAGCTGTTTGACAAAAGACACACTTGCCTGATTCTCATAAGCTAAATGCCAATCGAACTGATTGACACTATCAGGCGAATTATAGCTATTTTCATTGCCGCCTTTCGTTCGCATAAATTCTTGGCCAGCATGAATAAATGGCACACCTTGAGAAAGCAAGGGAATGCTCGTCGCTAGGGTATGACGTTTCGAGCGCAATTCTGGACTGTCATTTGGATTGGTTTCACTTAACTTATCAAATAAGGTTAAATTGTCGTGAGCTTCCACATATTGTATAACCTGTTGAGGACCACTATATTTGCCCACACTGGCGTCCAAACCTTGCCCACCTAGAATATTCGTCATAAGCAACGCTTCCTGATCTGGCTTGCCATTGACAAATCCCGGTTCAATCCCATCAAAAACACTTCCCTTAACACCATCACGTAGTGAGTCATTAAAGTGGGCGATGCCTGGCATTTTAAAGGCATTTTTTTGAGTGGCTTTTAATTCTGGTGCCAACGGAGTATTCAAGTCCCAACCTTCTCCTAGAATAATAATCGATGGATCAATCTTATCCAAAGCTTGACGAACCGCATTCATCGTCTCCACATCATGAATGCCCATCAAATCAAAACGGAACCCGTCTAATTGATAATTTTCCGCCCAATAGCTGACACTGTCAACGATATAACGGCGCATCATCGCCCGTTCTGACGCCGTGTCATTGCCAACACCTGTCCCATTGGCCAATTTGCCATCTGCTGTATAACGGAAATAATAGCCCGGTACTGTTTTCTGTAAAGCTTGTTGATTAACCGCATAAACATGGTTGTATACCACATCCATAATAACCCGTATGTTATTATCATGCAGCCCTTGGATCATTTCCTTCATCTCTAAAATACGAGTCAACGGGTTGTAAGGATCCGTGCTGTAGGAACCCTCTGGCACGTTATAATTTTTCGGATCATAGCCCCAATTATACTGAGGGCTCGGATTGGTTTCATCCACAGAAGCATAATCATACATCGGCAGCAACTGAACGTGGGTCACGCCTAGTTGTTTGAGGTAGTCTAAACCCGTGACTTGCCCCTGTCCATTTTTAGTCCCCTCTTCAACCACGCCTAAAAATTTTCCTTTATGCTGAATACCACTGTCTTCCTGAATAGAAAAATCACGAACGTGGAGCTCATAAATAACCGCATCCGCTGGTTGACTAGGGGGCATTCTCTTAAGTTCCTGAGCCCTTACGGTTTGCGGATCAACCACCACCGAGCGCTCCCCATTAGCAATAACGGCTTTTGCATAAGGATCGCTAGTAACTGTCGTTGTCCCATCCCCAAAGGTTAACCGATAGGCGTAGCTTAACCCTGCCTGATTACCGGACAACCTCAGTTCATGGGTCCCCTTTTCTTTTGGCAGCATCAGCCTGACTTGTTTTTCTTGACTATCTGGCTGACTGTCGACATATTCCACTAACTCGACCTTTTGAGCCGTTGGCGCCCATAAACGGAAAGTTGTTTCTTGCGCCTCGTAAAGAGCACCTAGTTCACCTGAATAGGCATAGGTCTCATCAAAAGCCGCTGTTCTCACAATCCCTCCAATGGTCACAGGCAGACTTGGCAGCCCTTCAATATTTAGCAGGTAGTTTTCGCCTAGATTCAGTGACGTTGCCGTCGTTAGCCAAAAAGTTCGCTCATCTTCCTCATCTAAGCTAACCTCAAAATTAGTTCCGATCTCTGTCAATGACAGCTTTCCTTTAAGCCACTCCAAGTCCACGGGATGACTCATGGTCACTTTCACTTTATTCGTCTCTTCAATCGTTGCTTTTTTAATACTCATCTCTTTATTCGCAAAATAGGGGTTGTAATAAACCTTCTCATCCCCAGCTATTAACCAGACATCGGTCACCTCTTTTTCAGGTAAGACTCTTATTTTGCGATCCTCCTCACCATCTTTTTCAGCCCATGGATTGTCACCCACTGATTTTTTAACGATAAAATTGACATGACTAATGGGCTCTTCACTTACAGCCTCCAAACGGGTGACTTTGCCGTAGTTATCACTCTGATCAAAGGCATGAACCAGCCCATCTTCTTGATTCACCCATGTCCATAACTCCCAGCCATCATAGCTGTCTGGTCGAAAATAATGAACCCTAACCGCCGCACTCAATCGGTCATCTGCGAATCCGGCAGGTGGGCTTGTGAAGGTTTCTGGACTGCCACCGTTAATCCAAACTTCACCCATGCCAGTGCTTGTATCAATAAAACGGTCACCGCCATCCTGAGCTTCCCAAGAGCCTTTCTGCTTCACAATAATCCCGACTTTTTGATGAGCCCCAGGTACTTTCAAGACTGCCACCTGGCCAAACTTATCAGTCGAGGTGAACGCAAGCTCCTGTCCTTCCCCTTCTTCCGGCCAAACCCATAAAGCCCATTGTCGTTCCTCAGATGAACGATAATGAACCACAATGGTTGTTTCCTCCACCGAGATTTCTTCGCCACTAACACTCACATTCCAACCAATCAAACCGACCAACAATAACATTATTCCCCAACGAAGTTGCCTTAACCTTTTTTTCACCAATGACACCTCTCCTTTTTAAAGCGTTACCACGATTATACATAAGGCGATATAGTTAAACAACTTGTTACCGGTAACAGAAATTAGACATTTCACAAAAATCAGTCAGTTTGAAACACTTTCCTGTTCCCTTCAATTTGTTACAACTTGATGTTGTTTTAGTGACGATTCGCTTTAAGCTATTATATCTGCCTTAATTTTTGTTATAATGGATAAAGAATTTAAATGTGACAAAAGAATCAGCCTTCTGAAGATAAGTTAAGCGAGGACATTATATTGAATAAATATGTAACACTATTAAAAAAATATCAGCTCATTATTGTTAACGTGGCGATTATTATCATCGTCATCATTGCTTTTATGAGCTTTGGTAAAAATAAAGTCATAACCGTTTCAGCCATTGCCATGAATGTGCGAACTGGCCCTGGCATTGAAAATGAAATCTCTACCCAAGTGCAACGTGGCGATCAGCTAGTTGTGTTAAAAGAAGAAAAACAATGGTACCAAGTTCGTTTGGCAAGCCGCCGAACTGGTTGGGTCGCCAGCTGGCTCTTTGATGATAGTCAAGATAGCCCTGCCACCAACCAAGTGGCAACCGTCAATACTGCCGACACCAAGCTGAGAAAAGATCCTAATACTGAAGGAGAAGAAATTCAAAGCTTAAAAAAAGGCAAAGTAGTCACCATCACCTCCGAACAAAACGGCTGGTCGAATGTGACAGTCGGGAAAAAACATGGTTGGATTTTCTCTGAGCTCCTGACCCTTGGCGCCCCATCAAAAAATGATAAAGACATCATTGACGCTGACCAACTTTTCGCTCGAGAAGAAGGGACCAAAGTACGTTCAACACCTTCTATTGATGGAGCAGTCATTGCAACGCTAAAAGCTGACGCCAAATTAAACTTCAAACAGCGAGATGGTCAATGGTATCAGGTCGAGACCGAAGACGGCCAATCCGGTTATGTAGCCAACTGGGTAGTCAGCTTTGAAGAACCGGGCAAAAACACCAAAAAAGCCAGTTCACTTGCTGAAACGACCATCGTCCTTGATCCTGGACATGGGGGCAGTGACGTTGGCGCCCAAAGCAATGACGAGACCATCTCAGAAAAAATTATTACCCTAGCGACTGCTCATTATGTCGAAGCAGCACTAAAAGAATTAGGCGCTAATGTGATTCTCACCCGCGATGATGATTCCCTGGTCGAGCTGGGAGACATTGCCCTTATCAGCAATCGTAAACGAGCGGATGCTTTTATCAGCTTCCACTATGACTCAACCGAAATCAGCAATGAAGCCTCTGGGTTTACTACATACTTCTATGATGACGGTGATAAAACTTTAGCTGAGACCCTTAATAAACACTTGGAAAAAGAACTGCCACTACCTAATCGTGGCGTTGAAAAAGGCGATTATCAAGTCATTCGTGAAAACGAACGGCCGGCTATCTTGCTGGAATTAGGTTATATGAACAATGACAATGATGCTCATACCTTTAAGACCAAAAAATTCCAAAGACAAGTAGCCACAGCTGTCACCAATGCTTTAGATGAATACTTTAGTAAATAATCATCATAACCACCTAGTGACTTATTTTCGTCACTAGGTGGTTATCTCAGATCAAGCCTGAAAATCAATTGGCTTAAAAATCGTCTTCTGGCTATTACTACAACACTTGTCAATAAGCAAAGGAAGTCCTTGTTTGACGCTTTTTACCGAATAGGTTTATCCTAAATTAAAAGAAGTATTCCCGAAATTACCGAGAATACTTCTTTTTTACTTATAGTCGGTATCAAGGACGATCGTCACAGGGCCATCATTGACTAAACTAACAGCCATATGAGCACCAAATTCACCCTCTGAAACTGATAACCCCGTCTCTCTAAGCTTCTCATTAAAATACTGATAGAGAGCTGTCGCTTCCGCTGGCTTTGCCGCCTCAGTAAAGCTCGGTCGATTACCTTTTTTAGTATTGGCCAGTAAAGTGAATTGAGAAATGGACAGAATCTCTCCCTTCACATCGTGAACCGAGAGATTCAGCTTATCGTCACTGTCCTCAAAAATTCGCATCTTACTGACTTTATTCGCTAAATACTCCGCCTCTTTTTCCGTGTCGCCTTCCTTCACGCCCACTAGTAACATCAATCCCAAATCAATCGCTGAAATCACTTGTTGATCAACACTAACCGAAGCCTGAGAGACTTTCTGTAAGACTACCTTCATCACTATCTGTCCCTTCCTGAGTTGTTAGCCATTTGTCCGACGAACACTATGAACATCGGGGACACTCTTAATTTTATCAACAATTCGTTCTAAATGAGCTAAGTTTTGAATAGAAACGGTCAATAAGATCACAGCCATCTTATTTTTAGTCGGCTTTGCTTCCACTCCAATCAGATTTTTCGTCGCAGAATTCACCACGATCAAAATATCATTGAGTAAGCCTGAGCGATTATACCCGTAAACCTCCAGATCGGCATTGTATTCTTTGCCGCTTTCAGCTGCCGTGTCCTCCCACTCCACATCAATTAACCGCTGTTGAACCTCTTCATTGCTGACGATGTTCGGACAATCCGCTCGGTGAATCGAAACACCCCGACCTTTGGTAATATACCCGACGATCTCATCACCAGGAACAGGGTTACAGCAACGACTGATGCGCACAAGCAGATTATCGACCCCTTGAATAACAATACCGCCCTCATGGCGAACCTTCATCTTTTCCGGTTCCTTTTTAACCGGCTGTTTCATCAGCTCTTCTGCTTCTTGCTTTTGCCGCTCCTTCTCCATTTCACGACGAGCTTTTTCCGTCAAGCGATTGACCACAATTTGAGCCGTCACTTCACCAAAACCAACGGCGGCATACATGTCGTCTTCACTTTGGAAATTAAAACGATCCAGCGTATCGGCTAAAGCCGTTTTATTGAGAAAATCCTTTGGTTTAAAATCTTGACTTAGAAGTTGTTTTTCAACAGCGTCTTTCCCTTTATTAATGTTCATCTCACGGTCTTGGACTTTAAAGAATCGCTTGATCTTATTGCGGGCTTTTGATGTGGCTACCATATTGACCCAGTCACGACTTGGCCCAAATGAATTAGCTGAGGTCAGCACTTCAATAATATCGCCATTTTTCATCTTATAATCCAAGGGGACCATCTTGCCATTAACCTTGGCCCCCGTCGTCTTATTGCCAATTTCCGTGTGAATATTGTAAGCAAAATCCAAAGGTCCAGAACCTTTTGGTAGTTCCGTCACGTCGCCTTTCGGTGTAAAGACATAGACTTTATCACTGAAAATATCACCTTTCACACTTTCCATAAACTCGGAAGCGTCATAACTCTCATCTTGCAATTCAATAATTTCATGGAACCAGCTCAACTGCTTGCCAGTGCCATCGTCTTGCGTTTTTTCTGTCTTGCCTTCCTTATAGGCCCAGTGAGCCGCAACCCCAAACTCAGCAATTTCATGCATTTCATGAGTTCTAATTTGAACCTCCACAGGGTTTCCCTTCGGTCCAATTACCGTCGTATGCAAAGACTGATACATATTGGCCTTCGGCATAGCGATATAGTCTTTAAAGCGCCCTGGCATCGGCTTCCATTTCGTGTGAATCGCACCTAAAACAGCGTAACAATCCTTAATCGTATCCACCACGACACGAATCGCCAATAAGTCATAAATTTCTTCAAACTCTTTTTTCTGATCTTTCATCTTCTGATAGATCGAGTAGATGTGTTTCGGTCGACCGTAGATTTCAGCAAAAATATCCAGTTCTTCTGTCGAAAGACGAATCTGTTCCACAGTCTCTTCAATATAGGCTTCCCGCTCATCTCGCTTAGAATCCATTAAATTAACAATTCGATAATATTGATTAGGATTTAGATAACGCAACGCAGTATCTTCCAACTCCCACTTAATCCGGCTAATCCCCAACCGATGAGCAAGGGGAGCGTAAATTTCAATGGTTTCTTGCGCAATCCGACGCTGCTTATCTTCCCGTAAATGACGTAGCGTCCGCATATTATGCAGTCTATCCGCCAATTTAACCATGATAACCCGCAGATCTTCCGCCATCGCTAATAACATTTTGCGGTGATTTTCCGCCAACTGTTCCGCATGAGATTTATACTTGATTTTACCTAATTTAGTAACCCCATCAACCAACATCGCAACATCTGGGCCAAACTCAGCCTTTAAATCATCCAACGTCACCTCTGTATCTTCCACAACATCGTGCAGAAACCCAGTAGCAACAGTATGTGGATCCATATGCAGTTCCGCCAAAATCCCCGCCACTTGAATCGGGTGAACAATATAAGGTTCCCCCGACTGACGCGTTTGAAGCGCATGAGCCTCCGTTGCAAAGTCACATGCTTTTTTAACAAAGGCAACATGCTCCGGGCTCATATAATTTGACACAATTTTAATCACCGTTGGTCCTGTTAATACTTCATCTTTCGGCATGTGTTTCACTCCTCTTACTTAATGGTCCGTTGTCCTAAACTTCTACGCATTAAAATGCTAGAGTTAAGGCTCTCCTCTTACTTAATGGTCCGTCCTTCAATTCTTAGTGCTTTAGCACTTAGAGATTGATGTGATCGAAACGCAGTGTAGTGTCCTAAACTTCTACGCATTAAAATGCTAGAGTTAAGGCTCTCCTCTAAACTTGGTTGTCGATGTCCCTCATCTCTATAGGCTGAAGCCTTAAGAATGACGGCTCTTCGATGTCCCTCATCTCTATAGGCTAAAGCCTTAAAAATGACGGCTCTTCGATGTCCCTC
Source organism: Vagococcus allomyrinae (assembly GCF_017829975.1). Classification (GTDB taxonomy): domain Bacteria; phylum Bacillota; class Bacilli; order Lactobacillales; family Vagococcaceae; genus Vagococcus_D; species Vagococcus_D allomyrinae. Next base: position 71,060 of record NZ_JAEEGA010000002.1, read on the forward strand.
ATCTCTATAGGCTAAAGCCTTAAGAATGACAGCTCTTCGATGTCCCTCATCTCTATAGGCTAAAGCCTTAAGAATGACGGCTCTTCTTTAAACTCTGATCTTTTGGCGCGACGACTTTTTTATTTTATATAGGTTATTTTTATTAATCAACAGATAGTGGCATCCCTTGATTGGTCGTATTTTGATTTTCAATTTTTGGTTATTTGTCTGGTACTTTTTTAAGGGATGTCTGTATTATACAAATTTTACGCCATCTTTTCAATAAAGGATACATGGCTATTTTAAGAATCGACGAATCCACTTGTCTTTAACATGGGTATACGGGGCATACATTAATTTCAACGGGAAATAATTGGTTCGTTCTAAAACAGATCGTTGATGAGTAAAGGCTTCAAAACTGTAGCGACCATGATAATGCCCCATGCCTGAATGTCCGACACCGCCAAAGGGAAGGCGTGAATTGCTGAGATGGAGAATCGTATCATTAATTGTTGCCCCACCAAATTGTAATCGGTCGATAATTTGCTGAATCTCAGGTTTACTTTTTGAAAAAGGGTAGAAAGCTAAGGGGGCTTCCTGCTCCTCAATGTATCCCAGAGCATCTTCTAAATGGTGATAACTTAAAACTGGTAATAGTGGCCCAAATATTTCTTCCTTCATAGCCCCTAAATCAGACGTCAGCGTCCCTTGAATAAGAGTTGGCTCAATAAACAAGTCCTTCTGATCAACGGTACCACCAAAGATAATCTGATCAGCATCTTTTTCAAGGATCGCCTGCAAGCGGCCCAGATGACGCTGGTTAACAATTCGCCCATAATCGGCAGACGCTTGACTGTTTTCACCGTACAATGACACTATTTTCGCGATTAATAAAGAGATAAACTCATCTCTAATTGACTCGTCCACTAAACAATAATCCGGGGCAATACAAGTTTGTCCCATATTCAATAGCTTGCCCCAAATAATCCGCTCTGCCGCTAAGTTTAAATCAGCCTGAGCGGTAACAAGGGCCGGGCTTTTCCCACCTAATTCCAACGTCACAGGAGTTAAATACTGACTGGCCGCTTCCAAAACAATCTGGCCAACAGTCGTACTCCCAGTAAAGAACAGTTTATCAAACCGCTCCTGTAACATCCTTGTATTGTGTTCTTTATTACTTTCAAAAAAATGTAAATAGTCACGAGAAAAATACTTAGGGCTAGCCTCAAAGAGTACTTGATTAACATGGGGAGTGTATTCCGACAGTCCAACGAGCGCCACATTGCCACCTGCAATCGCCCCGATCAACGGGTCTAAAGACAATAATAACGGATAATTATAAGCACTCAAAATCAAGGTACAACCATAAGGGCTCGATGTGATATAGCTTCTGGCTGGCATTAAAAAGAGTGGTGTTGCCACTTTTTTTGGTCGACTCCACCGCTTTAAAGACCGCTGAGCCGCTCTCAAATTGTGGTAAAGTAAGCCAATTTCCGTCATATAAGACTCACTTGAGTGCTTGCCTAAGTCCTTTTCTAAAGCCTCACACAAGACTTCTTCATGATCTCTTAACAGCGTCTCTAACTGCTTAAGCTGACTTAAACGAAACCCTAAAGGCTTGGTTTGTTGGCTTCGGTAAAACAGCCGTTGTGCCTGAATAATTTCCTTTATTTCCGATTCCTTCATGAGTGAAATCCTCTCTGTTTGTTGTCTCATTAGTATACCATACATCAGCTTGCCCCTTGTTTATAAGATCTTTCCCACCTTTGAAAACAGCCACTGGGACAAAAAGCTTACTCAAATCTCTCAATCCCCAAAAACACCAAAAAGAACCACTCAGACATGAATGGTTCCAACTTTAGCACTGTTGTTTAAAAAGTATTATCAGAGACTTACTCATTAACGAGTCATAAAAGGACACTTGTTAGACTTGCAATAGGTCAAACTGATAACTAATGGCGCTCAATAGATAAAGAGGGGCTGTTTCCGCTCTTAAAATACGTGGTCCCAACCCACAAACATGAGCTCCCAAAGATTCAAAATAGCTGACTTCTTTTGCTGAAAAACCACCTTCTGGTCCAACGAGTACCAGCAACTTTTGCCCGCGTTTCATTTCTTGAATGGTGCGAACTAACTGGGCTTTCTCGCCAATTTTTGCCGCTTCTTCATAAGCCACAAGAATTTGATCGTAACCACTAAAACTCTCAAAAAAAAGAGCTGACTGCTCGAACATGGTGACGGTCGGTTGAACCTGACGATGAGATTGTTCCGCTGCTTCTTTGGCAATCTTACTTAAACGATCTTGTCGTTTGCCTAATTTTTTGCCGTCCCATTTAACCACAGATGTTTGACTGGGAAACCCAATAAAGTTGTGAGCCCCAAGTTCCGTTCCCTTTTGTACCACCAGCTCAAGCTTATCCCCTTTAGGATAGCCACAGGCGATGGTCACATGAATCGGTAGCTCCTTCGTCTGTTCTTCACGCGCCACTTCCCTTAACAGGACTTTCTCCGTTAAGATCTGTGTGACTTCCGCTTTAATAGCCACTTCATCTTGAAAAACCAGATAGCATTGGTCGCCTTCTTTCATGCGCATCACATTAATGGCATGATGATAATCCTCTCCCTCAAGAGAAAAGCCCTCTGCTACCATCTCAGTATAGGCCTGTTCCACAAAATACCGTTGCATTCACAACTCTCCCTGACAATTCGACTTATTTTTACTTTTGATCACTGGCTGGTTTCGTTAAAATAATGCCGAACCAATCAGCCTGCTGCAAAATTTCCGTAATTTCAAACCCGATAGCGACTAGCGCTTCAAGGACTTCCGCTTTTTTATCTTCAATAATCCCTGAGACAATCAATTTCCCGCCAGGTTTAACTAAACGCCACGCATCAGGAATCAAACGCAAGATGATTTCCGCCAAGATATTAGCCACAATCACATCCGCTTGAATCTCAACACCTGTCAATAAATCATTGGCACTTACCTGAACATCCCCAGCAATTGGGTTTAAGTCCACATTTTCTTGAGCCGCTGTCACTGCCACATCATCCAGATCGTAAGCATAGACCTCCTTGGCCCCTAAATGCTTACTGGCAATGCTCAGAACACCAGAGCCCGTACCTACATCTAAAACTGTTTCACCGCCCCGTAAGACGATTTCTAACGCGTGGAGGCTGACCATCGTCGTCGGATGAGTCCCTGTTCCAAACGCCATGCCTGGATCAAGTTTTAAAATCTTTTCATCCTCATTTTTAGCTTGATAATCCACCCAATTTGGCACAATCGTTAAATAACGACTGATGGAAACAGGATGATAATATTTTTTCCAAGCAGTCGCCCAATCGGTCTCAGCCACCTCATGAATCTCAACCAGATTAGCCCCAATAGCTAAACCAAACTCTGGCAATTGATTGACCTTTTGTTTAATGGTCGGCAATATTTCCGGCAAAAAGGTTGTTTCCGGAAAATAAGCCATCACGATCGCCCCTTCTTTAATATGATCAAAATCCTCGTCATCAAGGATTTCACCAAACTTATCACTGACAAAATTCGTCACATCCAAGGCATCTTCAATCGCAACCCCACTAGCACCAGCTTCCATCATAATATTGGCGATTGCCTCAACTGCTTCACTGGCTGTGGTGACTTTTACTTCGGTCCATTTCATCTCTCTTTGCTCCTTCTAGTATTTCGGATAAGGAACGTACTCTGTCGGTCCTGTTGCTTCCGCTAATTGCTTGTCAAACTCCGCCTGATCCCACTGTAATTCAAATACTTCGGCATCTTCATTAGCCAAAAAGTCCATTAAATCACTTTCGCCTTCTGTCAAGATCTGGCTTAGATACTTAGCTAATACCATTAAAACCTTCTTTTGAATGCCTTTCTTTCCCTCATAAGGAATCAGCGCCAAGTAGTCTTCCGCATCTGCAACTGCCCCTTTAGCAGGGTCATATAACAACACACTATCTTCAAACTCAATCACTTCTTCTTCAGACTCAACCCCTTCTAAATCAGCAATTGCCCCCTTCCCTTGGTTTTGCGCATATAACACAACCATCACTTCAACTGTGTGGCCTTTAGTGTCCCAATCAATGGCGAAATCGTAGTCTCCTAAATTTTTTTCCAATTGTTTTTCTAAAAATGTCAACATATGTTCTTTTTTCATCGGTTGTTGTCCTTTCTTTGGCACATTCTTCTGCTATTTTATCATACAAGAGACTGCCTTAAAATGCTACTATCAAATCCTTTGCTAACTTGTCTATTTAAGCCCGTCTTTTCATTGATATTTCAGCAAAAAACCCGTATACTTTGCCTACAGCTCGACATCTTTCAAACCTATTATCCCAAAGGAGTTGCTTATGTTTACAACCATTCAAAGCTGGGATCAACAGCTTATTAACTTCATCCAACAGAAAGTCCCTCGAAGCCAGATACCGACCCGACTTGCCAGAATCATCAACTCGATTGGCAATGGTGGCATTATGTGGGTTTGTTTAGCCGTTTTTTTAATCGCTCGCGGTCAGCAACCCTTTGGCTATATGATTATCTTTGCTGATGCGTTCTATTTTCTCGTCTGCCACCAGTTCATCAAAAAAATCGTCGTCCGAAAGCGACCCTTTCAAAATAACCCAGAGATTCAATTGGAAATCAAGACCCCTAGTAGTTCTTCCTTTCCCTCTGGCCACGCGACGATTTCCTTCGCCAGTACAACCATTCTTTTTTTCATGAATCCTCTCGTCGGTTGGATCGCCTTGATCCTTTCACTAATTGTCGCCCTCTCCCGTCTCTATCTAATGGTGCATTACCCTAGTGATGTCCTTTGGGGAATGGCAATCGGTATTCTGGATGGCTTGATTGCCGTCTATGTCATCAGGCTCCTATACCATTTATAAAGAGGGCACCTCCTCTCTGGTCTGTGGTATAATTGAGTTATTAATAAAGGAGGTTGACTATGAATAAACCTTTAGCTTATCGCATGAGGCCTCGCAATTTGGATGAGGTGGTCGGCCAACGACACCTCGTAGGGGAAGGCAAAATCATTCGTCGAATGGTCGAAGCCAAAATGCTGTCTTCGATGATTTTATACGGTCCCCCTGGAACAGGTAAAACCAGTATAGCCAGCGCCATTGCCGGCTCAACTAAGTACGCTTTTCGCATGTTAAATGCCGCCACAGACACAAAAAAAGACTTGCAAATCGTAGCCGAAGAAGCCCGTATGAGCGGAACCGTCATCCTCTTGCTAGATGAGGTTCATCGCCTAGATAAAACCAAACAGGATTTTCTACTGCCACATTTAGAGAATGGCCGCATTATTTTGATTGGCGCGACAACTGAAAATCCCTATATCAGTATCAACCCGGCCATTCGCAGCCGAACACAAATTTTTGAAGTAAAACCACTAAGTGAAGAAGATATTGAAGTAGCCATCAACCAAGCTTTAGCTGATAAAGAACGAGGCTTAGGCGAAGAAACCGTCATCCTTGACGATGAGGCCATGCTTCATTTGACGCGGGCCACTAATGGCGATTTACGCAGCGCTCTCAACGGCCTTGAATTAGCCGTTAAATCAACTCCTCCAGATGCTGGTAACATCCATTTAACCCTTGCGATTATTGAAGAATGTGTCCAACGAAAAGCACTGACCCACGATAAAAAAGGCGATGCCCATTACGATGTTATTTCAGCCTTTCAAAAATCAATCCGCGGCAGTGATGTCAATGCCGCCTTACATTATCTGGGACGTCTAGTCGAAGCTGGCGACTTATTGATTATTTGCCGGCGTTTAATGGTGATCGCTTACGAAGATGTTGGCTTAGGCAACCCTCCCGCTGCTGCTCGCACCGTTAGTGCCGTTCAAGCTGCTGAAAAATTAGGATTTCCTGAAGCGCGCATTCCTTTAGCCAACGCCGTCATTGATTTAGCCTTATCACCGAAATCCAATTCAGGTTACATGGCCTTAGACGCTGCCATTGCCGATATTCGAGCAGGAAAATCTGGTGAGATCCCCGATCACTTACGGGACAGTCACTATAAAGGAGCTGAAGAGCTAAATCGAGGAATAGGTTATCAATACCCACATGACGCACCAGGCTCTTGGGTGGATCAACAGTATCTGCCTAATAAAATCAAACGAGCCCGTTACTACGAACCGAAAAATACCGGCAAGTACGAACAAGCTCTCGCCCAACAATACGAACGCATCAACAAAAACAAAACAACATGAGACATTTTTTTACGAAGAAAGCGGTATGAATTGCTCATTTTATTGCAGTATGCTATTATAAAGGTGGGATATCTGTGATGTTCGAATCACTCCAATCTGTGTTGACCGAACATTTTTAGTATTACTTCGGGATTCAACGAGTTCAAAAAGAAAACAAGCCTTTTCACTTGGTAGTTTGACAGTTGGACAGCGAACCCCACCTGCTTACTGCGGGATCAATACTCCGGCGTGATCAACGGCATCTACGGATACTGCCCATTTTATGTTAAACTAAAGCAATTTGCGCTAGCAAGTTGCTTTTTATTCTATGGTGATTTAGGTCTCTGGTCAGACCAAACTGACTGACAGTCAAAAGGAGTTTACAATGATTATTAGAATTTTATTGATTATTATTATGCTTGTGCTATTTTTCGTAGCTTATTACTTACAAAAAAACAACCAGTCCTTTAGTAAAGTATTAGCCGGCGACACCCCTCAAGAACCCATTCAAGCCATCTTTAAACAGTTCGCCAAAACTTGCTTGATCTTAGGAGCCATCGGTTTAGTCTTTTTCATTTTAGGACATAAAACACTGGCCTTAACCTATATCGCTGTCGTGATGATCGCTTCAGCTATCTTTAGTATAAAATTATCTAAATTAATTTCCTAAGCGATTAAATTTTGAAATGAGGTGCTTCTCATGATCCAACAATACAAACATATTTTAGTAGCAGTTGACGGTTCTGACGAATCTGAACTAGCCTTTACCAAAGCCGTTAATGTCGCTAAACGAAATCAAGCCAAATTATTTTTAGTTCACATCATCGACACTAGAGCCTTTCAATCCGTCTCTTCTTTTGATGATGAACTCGCCAGCCAAGCCACTGAAATGGCCAAACAAACACTGGCCGAACTAGCTGAGAAAGCCAAGCGTAACGGGGTGGAAAACGTCGTTGAAATCGTGGAATACGGTGCCCCTAAAGGGCTGATTGCCCGCCAATTGCCGGATGAATACGACATCGACTTAATCATGGTTGGTGCGACTGGTTTAAACGCTGTCGAGCGGTTACTGATTGGCTCCGTCTCCGAGTACATCATCCGTCATGCTCATTGTGACGTCTTAGTTGTCAGAACCGATTTAGCTAACAAGCGTCCCCAATAACATATGGCAAGTAGAAAGTCACAAAGGCTTTCTACTTTTTTTGTCCGAACTCATGACACCCCTTTCATAAAACATGTTATAATAAAAAAAAGGAGGTGTCTGTCATGAAATTCAAGAACTGGGCATTCGCTGGTGTGGCCTTGATCCTGTTCCTTAGTCTCTTTTGGTTCTTCAAAAAACCAACCTCTCTCGAAGTCTACGATATCAACAAATCATTTGCCAATGGGGAAGTTTCCGTCAAAAACCTCAAGCTTATCAGTTCAGGGAATGACGTTTATTTAACTGACAGCTACTACTTTTCAACCAGTTTACGCACTATTTCAGCCATTAATCTCCAGCTTCTCGATGCTCAAGAGACGTTGTTCTACAGTCAATCGACGCCCCTCTTTTTCGAAGAAGACGGTACCCAAACATATTGGAACAATTCTGCTCCCTTTACAACAGAAATCATGATTCCCAAGGTCACGCTTAGACACAACGATGTCATCTACCTTAACATTCAGTATACGGATGAAAGCGGCAAGGAATATCATGATAAACAAGCCTTTACCTTAAAGAAAAATGACATCACTCGCGCAAAACCTTAAAAAAAAACTCGTTTCAGTCTAAGGCTGAAACGAGTTTTTTTAAGGGTTATTTTAATGCTTCAACATCACGGGCAATCATGACTTCTTCATCAGTTGGAATCAACAGCACTTTAACTTTAGAATCCTCTGTTGAAATCACGCGTTGTTCACCACGAACATTGTTTTTCTCATCGTCGATTTCACAACCAAACCAAGTCATGCCATTGATGATTGATTTACGCATATTAGCATCATTTTCACCGATACCAGCTGTGAAGACAATCGCATCAACACCGTTCATAACAGTAACATAACTACCAATATACTTGCGGACACGGTCAGCAAAAATTTGTAGCGCTAATTGAGCTTCTGGTTTATCAGAATGCTCTAAATCACGCATGTCACTTGAAATGCCGGAAAGACCTGTTAAACCTGATTTTTGATTTAAAATATCAATCATATCTTTAATATCTGTCAACCCTAATTTACCCATTAAGTATGGCAATAAAGACGGATCAATATCACCTGAGCGAGTTCCCATAGTCACACCAGCAAGAGGCGTGAAGCCCATAGACGTATCAACAGATTTACCACCATCCACCGCTGTGATTGATGCACCATTACCTAAATGACACGTGATGATTTTTAACTCTTCAATTGGTTTGCCTAACATTTCAGCCGCTTGTTCAGAGACATAACGATGACTAGTACCATGAGCACCGTATTTACGGGCTTGATATTTTTCATAATATTCCATTGGAATGCTATACAAGTAATTAACTTCTGGCATCGTTGTGTGGAATGACGTATCAAAAACAGCCACATTGATTGTATTCGGTAATAATTTTTGAATCACACGAATAACCGCTGCTTCAGCAGGATTGTGCAATGGCGCAAATTCAGCTAAATCATCAATTAATTTCAACGCGGCATCGTCGATTAAAGCAGACTCTTTAAAGTGCTCACCACCGGCAACCACACGGTGACCCGCTCCCGTAATTTCTTCAAATGACGCGATGATGTTTAACTCTGTCATTTTTGCCAATAACATGTTGATGGCAAATTCATGGTCATTAATATCTAAGACTTCGTTGTATTTTTGGCCTTCACCGTATTTAATCGTAAAAATCGAATCATTTAAGCCAATTCGTTCCACGATTCCTGAAGCGATAACCTCTTCTTGTGGCATTTCGAATAACTGCCATTTTAGACTTGAACTACCTGCGTTGATTGCAATTGTTTTTGACATAATTTGATAGAACTCCTTTTAGTTAACTTATATTTTGGGCTTTCCACGTGCTAAACTGTTTGAAAAATCGTTGTAGCTGTTCGCCGTTTTTAAGTGACGGCACACTTGCTAACAATACTTCTTTGGCTTGACGACTCGTTTCGCCATGATTTTGGATAATGATGATTGACTTCTGAGAATGCTTGGCTTTAAATAAGCTATCCGGCAACTGTAAAATGCCCTGTAGATAAACTTTTTCAGTCAGCCACTGTTTCAGTTCTGACGCTTGTTCAGTCTCTAGAAAGTCTCGAGGAACTAAGAATAGGCCAAAACCATCTTCTTTGACGTAAGTCATGCTCTGTTCCATTAACAAGTGGTGGGCATAGGAATGTCCCTCCTTAGCACCTGTTACGAATTTACGAGCCTGTTCATCATTGGGGTAAAAGCCAACTGGCAAGTCCGCCACCGTTACATCAGCCGGTTCAACTAATAAGTGCTGCAAACTGTCCTGATGAAATAACTGTAAAGGTGTCTCAAACCACTGGGCATTGACTGCGGCAACAGCCAACAAAGCATCATCCACATCAACCCCCGTCCCATTCACAGCGTACCCTGCTTCCTGCAAGCTCAACATCACTGTCTGAATCAGATTTCCCATTCCGACCGTTAAATCGTTGATAGCCACTGATTGATGAGTTTTCCCAACAAGCTCTTCAACCAGATAAACAAACAAAAATCCTAACGCATCAGGTGTTAATTGATGATTGGGCTGCAAAGGTTCGGCCATCGTTCCTTTTAATAAAAGAAGCTGACTAACTTTGCGCTTTTCTTCGCTCGTTAACTCCAGTTGTTGAAACGCTTGATAATTAGTTTCAATCAATCCTTTTGTTTCCTCATCTGGCTGATGATCAAGTACTCGCACTTGATAGCCATCGTTCATATTTTCACCATTTTCAATATAGGCGTCAATAAAGGGAATTTCCAGAGCTGATTGAATGAATTTAATCGACGTTTCAAGCAATTGAAAGCCTGTTTCGATTTTATTTTGAGGCATTCTGTCACTTCTTTTCTCTCTTAAATATAACAATTTGCGTACCTCTTTCATTCTAACGAAAAAAGGTCTCATATTCAAGAGTTTTGGCTCTTTTCATCAAGTTTACTTGAAAAAATGTTAGGGAAATATTTCACAGAAATTGAAACACTTATTTTTTGTTGTTTTTTAGCCATTTAAAGAAGCTGAGAGTGGTCCCTCAGCTTCTTATGTCAGTTTAAGTTATCCCACCACTAAGTGTACTGTTGATACTTGTTTTCCAAATAGTGTTGTACTTGACCAATCGCCAAACACAACAGCCAATAGATAAGGGCCACTAACACATACAAACTCATGTAATCAAATTCGCGACCGCCAACAATCTTCGCCTTTTGAAAAATTTCAGGAACAGTGATCGTCGCGGCCAAAGCCGTCCCTTTTACCAAATCCATGGCCACATTTCCCAGAGAAGGAATCGCAATTCGAAAGGCTTGAGGCAAAATAATCTTCGTCATAATTTTAACAAAAGGAAAACCTAACGCCCGCGCGGCATCCCATTGACCGCTGTCAACACCACTGATAGCCCCCCGATAGATTTCTGCCAAAAAAGCACTGCTCGTCAACGTAAAACAAATCACCACGGCTGAAGTAGCACTTAACTGATACGGTAGACCAAAGTACAAAATAAAAAGCAACACCAACGCTGGCACACCACGTAAAAATGAAATATAAAATCGCAACAACCACTGTAACGGCTTAATCGGCAACATCCCCAATATGGTCAATACAACCCCTAGGAGATTGCCCAAAAGAAAACTAAGGAGACTTAACCCTAGTGTATAAGGCAACCCCTGTAAAATAAAGGGGATCGACTCCCACATTAATGTCACATCCAATTGAGGGATATAAGTAGTGGCGTTCATCAGTCAGCACTCACAGTCCGATCGACCTTAACCGCTGGCTCCACTGACACATCCGTACCGAAAAAAGTCTCGGCTAAGGCCTTTAACTGGCCATCTTTTTGCATCTCCACAATCACTTCATCAATTTTTTCACGCAAGGCGACGTCTTTTTTATTGTATAACAAACCTGAAGTAGAGGCGTTAAAGTACACATCTTCTAAAATTTTCACCGGAATATCAGGCAAAGCTCCCACGGACATCTTTTGTAGATAATAATCATTCAAAATAACATCCGTTCGACCGTTTGCCACATCCGTTAAGTACTGATCATTGGTCGCATTGTCGTAGCTGACTAGCTCTGCGCCAAACTTCTCCGCGATCTTCATATAGCCAGTGGTCGCCTCGCCAGCCGCTTTTTTCCCTTTTAGATCCTCCAGTGACGCAATCCCAGAATCATCACTTTTTCTGACAATCATGCTGTCAAATGAATACTTTAAAGGCAATGATAAGGCAAAATTTTTCGCTCGGGCCTCCGATAGAGATAAATCATTGGCAATAAGATGGGTCGTCCCATTTTTTAACGAGGCAATCGTGCCATCAATATTATATTCCTTAAACTCAACCTCCAGTCCCAAACGCTTGGCCACTTCCCGACTGACTTCCACTGAATACCCCGTTAACTCGTTCTGATCATTATAGTATGAGGCCGGAAAGAGCGTGCCCGAAGTCGCCACGACCAATTTCCCCGTTTTCTCTATTGCTTGCCAACTGTTATCCTGAACCTCTTCCTTAGCGGCAGGCTTCCCACATGCCGCTAATATCAAACCAATCATTACCACACTGATGAATCCTATAACTGTTTTTTTCATTTCCCCATAATCCTACTCTCTATAAAATGTTGGGACAATTAATTGTTGCCCCTCTTCCAATTCACGGCCTAAACGGAACAAAATATCTTCACGACTTTTCGATGCCATCAACTGAATCCCTAATGGTAGGCCGTTTTTAGCAACATACACCGGCAAACTAATGGCCGGTTGGCCGGTTAAATTTGCCAATTGGGTATACGGCGTCACTGCCAAACTTTTAGCAAACATCTCATACACCAAGTCCTTTAGCTCCCCTTGACTTAACTCTTCTGCAAGGGCTAATTTTTCACGAATTGCCGGACTTTGTAACTCAGCGCTGACTTTCGGTGCCGTATCAGTTGCCGTTGGTGATAAAAAGGCATCGTAAGTTTCAAACAGCGTCTCCATGACATAGGCTGCCTGATCCCACAACTGCAAAGAATGTACATACTCCCCAGCACTAATTTGTTTTCCGTACTGATAAATAGCCCAAGTCATCGGCTCCACATCCTCTTTGGTGATGGGGCGACCAATTCCTGCTTCAATCTCATCCATCATGGCCACCGTCTCAGCCCCATTCATCGCATAATAACTGTCAATCAAGGCAGGCCCATCAACCGGATAGGCCACTTCTACCAACTCGTGACCCCCTCGCGCCAAAAAACTAGCCGCTTTTTCAAAGGCCTGACGTGCCGCTTCTGTTACATGCCCCTTAATTGGCGAATCAACACAATAGGCGATCCGCAAAGGCCGATTTTGCCTAACGCCCCCATAAGCTGGCGCTTGATAAGGTGCCGCCTTATGGTTCCCTCGCAAACCGTCAAACAACTGGATCGTGTCTCTCATCGACACCGTTAAGGCAAAGTCAATCGAGGCTCCTTGCCAACCACGCCAGCCATGAGGGCCTGTCGGCATACTGCCTCGAGTCGGCTTTAAGCCAATCAGACCAGAAAAACTGGCAGGAATCCGAATTGAACCACCGCCGTCACTAGCGCCGACAATCGGAAACATGCCACTAGCAAGGGCTGACGCTGCGCCACCACTAGACCCACCAGCGTGATAATCGATGTTCCAAGCATTTTTCGTTACCCCATATAATTGCGGATCCGTAATATTTTTAAAGCCAAACTCCGGGGCATTGGTTTTGCCAAAAGGAATTAATCCTAGCCGCTCAATCCCCTTAACAAAATGATCCGTCTCCTTGGCTCGCTGGCCCACAAATAAACGGGAAGAAGAGGTATCCCCCATTCCAGCCTTATGTTGCCCCAACATCTTGAGCGCAATTGGCACACCATAAAAAGGCGCCTCTTCTTGATCAACACGAGAGGCTAGCTCCTTCAAAGCACTAGCTTTATCTAATTCCACCACCGCATTCAATTCTGGATTAAGCTCTAAGACCCGACGTTCGGTTTCAGTTATTAACTCATGGGGCGATAATCTTTTCTCACGGATTTCTGTCGCCCAATATGTTGCATCTTTCATACAATTTCTACCCCTTTCACACAACACCCTTAGAAGACTAATTACAGCCGTCCAACCAAAAAAAGTATAGCATTCTCCCCCTTAAAGAACCATTCTTCTAGCTCAACAAACCCACTAACTAGGCCACACTTTTCCGATTTCCTAACAAAACACCAGTTTAGCCCCTCTCAAGACTCCTTGCCTGATAAACCAGACATACAAAATTGTTTTTTTGCCTAACCGTCCACAACACAAAAAAGCCAAGACTCCGCTCGACTTTCGTTAACGCTATTCCATTGTTTCCTCAATTACCTCAGCCATCCGCTGGCCAACAAGGGCCATCCCCTCACTATTAGGGTGGAGCTTATCATACGTATACTTGGCTTGATTACCACTTTCATTGGTAATCCCTGAATTTTCCATTAGATTATCCGTCGCTAGTTCATAACTCTTAGCCACCTCCATGATGCCGAGAGCCATTGCGTCCATCTTCTCTTGAAGATTATCACGATCTGTTCGTTGAATCGGGGTAAAAACAACTATTTCGCACTTGGGATTGTTCGACTTGATATAATCGATAATCCCTCGTAATCCTCCAAGGGTTGTGGCCGCTGTCTTGTCGGTAACCGTCCCTAAGGGATAACCTCCCCCCACATCATTCGTACCACCAAACAAGGTCACCAGATCAACATCTTTAAAATCGACTTTGGCTTTAACGATCATGTCATAAATCGAACGGTGTTCGCCGGCAGAAATTTTCTTGTCATACAGCGCATAAGTCGCCCCACTGTAGCCGTAAGTCACGACCGTTGCTCCCTGCTGACGGAAAACCTCTTGATAACCAATTATTGAGCCAACATTCTTAACGGTTTTGCCATCTAATTCAGTAATCGAATCACCGATGACCGCCACTTTTTTGCCTTCCAAATATGGGCGTTTAGCTAATTCTACTGCTTCAAGCTGCTCATTGACTACTTTTTGACCTTCGCCAGTTAGGCTTTCTACAACTTTCGTCGCCCCTTGAGCTTCTCCATTAGTTAGTGGACGCATATCCATCACTAAGACTGTCATCGCCACAACTGTCACTAAAGTCAGCAACACTCCGCGCACAAGAGCTCCCCTCTTCTTTAATTTACGACTAAAAAAGAGAATAATCACATCAAGCAAACGCATGACGATAATGACAATGATCACTTTTTCTAAACTCATCTTTTACCTCCAAAAAATCTCAACTCAATTGACGGGTCAAATTGTATAGCGGAACTAATTGTTGATAAGTAGTCAACATATAATCTCGGGCTTGCTTCGCCGATTTCAGCATCGGATCCCCCTTGACTAACACTCGCCCAATCTGAAATTCCCCTTTTTTGACATCTCGCCAACGAGTCAGCACAGCCTCTAAATCTGCCTCATGTATGGGTTGATAATTATTGACTGTATGGTCCCCATTCACTACATAGCCCTCTAAAGAATCAAACTGAGCCATATTATCCAACAAAGCCTGAGCCATTCGTTTTTCATTTTGTGGGTTATCAATAAACGATAGCCACATAACTATGTAGTTTTCGTTGATACCTAAGGTGAAATGAGGGTATTTTTTATATCCCCGTTTATCCCCTCCCATAGCGCTCCAAGTAAAATCTGGAGCATTAGCCGTCCGACGACGGTGTTGGGCAATATGAATAATCAGTTCTTCTCCCACCAGAGGTCTCAGTTCATTAACAAAATACTCATTCAGCTCCTGAAAAATCGGCTGAATCAACTGGCGAACTGCTGCCATCCGTTCCTCTAAACCTTCCACTTTAAATACATCAAACTCTTTTTTTCGAAACATCTTGACCATTTTATTGCTCCTGACTGTTGAAATAATCTTCTTTAGTGATGCCACAAATCACCGTTGTTGTCACTTCACCTTTTAAGATGGCATCATTTCTCAAAACTGCTTCCTTCACCATCCCCAATTTTGCCATCACCCGACCAGAAGCAGGATTACGCTCATCGTGTTTCGCTTCGACACGGTTTAAGCACAACTTATCAAAAGCTAACCACAGCATTTTTTGACCAGCTTCAGTTGTTAATCCTTGCCCCCAAAAAGCGCGATTGAGAGTATAACCAAGTTCAGCTTTACGATTTGCCTCATCGATCCGTATATCGATTGTACCGATCATTTTTTGCTGATCTTTTAAAATAATACCATAAGTACCTAAAGGTTTACTTAAAAAATACGTCGCCAAATTTTCGCGCGTGTCTTCAATAGTCTTATGTTTATCAAAAACATACGTTGTCGTCTCTTCATCTGAGGCGTACTCATACATGTCTGCTGCATCCTCTAATGTTACTGGGCGTAGCACGAGTCGTTCTGTTTCTAAAATCTGATGTTCTGCTAAAATCAATTGATAACTTTTCATCTCTCTCCCACCTTGCAAATTAGTTCTTTCTATCATAGCACAATTCAAGGGCTAGAAACACGTAAAAAAGGAGCTGGCAACACCCCAGCTCCTTCTCTCAGTTATTTAAGTGCGGCCTCTACGTCTTTTAACATCAATTCTGTACATTCAATTCCGCCGCCAGATAAATACCAGACATCGGCTTGTAAGGAAATAATTTTATCATTTTTACCGGCATTGGTTTGAGCAACTAACTCATTTTTCGATACATCGTTATTTTCGTCGTCTCCACCAATAGCTTTTGTTCGGTCAATCACAAAAATCACATCTGGATTTTTTTCCAAAACATATTCAAATGAAGCTGATTGACCATGAGTTGACACTTCGATCTCTGTGTCTGCCGGAATAAATCCGAAAGTATCATGAATAATTCCAAAACGTGAGCCTTCGCCATAAGCTGATAATTGCCCTTCATTAACTAAGGTTACCAAGGTTGTTAATTTGCTGGCTTGGGCTTTTTCTTTTGTCTCGGCAATTTGCGTTTCTAAATCAGCAATTTTTTCTTTTGCCAAGTCTTCTTCATTGAAGATGCTAGCTAACGTCTCAATATTGGTTTTAGTCGAATTCCACGTATCAGCATTATCTACCGCTAAATATAAAGTAGGAGCAATCGCTGACAAATCTTTTTTGAACTCACTTTGACGACCAGAGATAATAATTAAGTCTGGTTGTAATTCATTGATTTTTTCCAAATCAGGCTCTTTAATACCACCAGCTGATTCAACGTCTGCAAATTGATCCAAGTAGGCTGGCAAATTATCGGTTGCCGTCCCAATGACAGTCTCACCTTTGCCCAAACTGTTAATCGTATCCAATGATCCCATGTCAAAGACCACGACTTTTTCCGGGTTAACCGGTACTTCTACTTCACCCTCTGAATCCTTTACGGTAATTACCGTTGTTTCTGACTGGCTAGATGTGGACGAAGCCGTTGCCTTCTCTTGATCGTCCCCCTTACCACAACCTGCCAATACAAGCAGACCTAAAGCTAAAACACCTAAGACCTTGATCCTTTTTTTCATGCCTATTTCCTTCTTTCTTTTTTTAAAATTTAATGCCACTATTCATTGAAGTACAAACAAAACCGTTTGCCTTCCATTTCACACACGCGAATATTCATGTCATAAAGAGAGTCCAAGACTTCCTTTTGAATGACCTCGTCGGTTAGTCCCCGACGGAAAATTTTGCCATCTTTCATGGCGACAATTTCATCAGCATAACTAGCCGCAAAATTAATATCATGCAGCACAATCACCACAGTCTTGCCATGCTCCTCAACCAACCGTTTTAAGGTTTTCATCATCTGAACCGCATAGTTCATATCCAGATTATTTAGCGGTTCATCTAAGAGAATATAATCTGTATCTTGAGCGAAGACCATGGCGATATAAGCTCGCTGAAGCTGCCCCCCTGACAAGGTGTCGATTAATTCATCTTGTAACTCCACCAACCCTAAATAACTTAAGGCTTCGTCAATCTTACTGTGATCTTCCGGCCCCAATCGTCCTTTACTATAAGGAAAGCGACCGAATGCCACCAGCTCACGAACGGTAATTTTCAAACTGACTGAATTGGCCTGTTTTAAGATCGATAATTTTTTTGCCAGTTCATTTTGTTGCCAGCTTTTCACCTCACCACCATCTAAATAGATCTCACCTGCATCCTTATCAATTAAGCGGCTCATCATTGACAGTAAGGTACTTTTTCCAGCCCCATTAGGCCCGATAAACGCCGTCATTTTGCCTTCTGTAATCGGCAAATCCACTTCCACAACCACGGGCTTTTTCCCATAATGTTTGGAGACTTTCTCTATTTCCATCATCACTCATGCTTCCTTTCATACAAGATTTTTCCGACAAAATAAACACCACCGATAAATTCAATGACCACACTCATGGTCGTATTCCATCTAAAGACCTGCTCCACAAAAAATTGACCGACAAGCAATAATAAAATGCTTAACAAACTACTAGCAATAAATAAAGTCCGATGCCTAAAGGTCCCCATTAGCTGATAAGTTAAGTTGGCCACAATAAAGCCTAAGAAAGTCACCGGCCCCACTAAAGCCGTTGACAACGCCACTAATAAACTAATGGCCAATAACAGCCGAATTTGAAACTTGCCAACATCAATCCCTAAATTCATGGCCTTTTCTTTCCCCAGATGCAACACATCTAAACGATGAGCCGACAACCACAGATAAACGATGACCAGTAGCATTAACAAGCCCGCCACTTGCAACAAAGAGACATCCACATTGGCAAAACTAGCAAAGAGCTTGCCTTGCAACTTGTCATACTCATTAGGATCCAGTAGCACTTGCAAAAAGGTGCTGGCACTGCCAAAGAACGTTCCCAAGACCATGCCAATCATCAACAATAAATATAAATTCTGATCGCCCTTCTTTAATAGGAAGAAAAAAAGCAACGTGCTTAAACCGACCATTAAGATCACATTAATCCCAAACATGGCAAAGTGACTTTGAAACAAGCTACCTGTTTGGTGTCCCATAAAGAAAAACAGCAAGGTTTGCACTAAAATATAAAGGGAATCAAAGCCTAAAATACTCGGAGTTAAAAAATGATTATGAGTCACCGTTTGAAAGGTAATCGTGGAAAAGCTAGTAGCAATCCCTACAAAGACGAAAGCCAAAACCTTTTTCCCACGTAATCGCAGAGCAAATTCCCAATTACCATAAGTGTTATAGGTTAAAAATAACCAGGTAAACACCAACACACCAATTGCCAATGCGGCAAGCTTTAACCAGGGCTGTTGCCATAACTTAGTCATTTCTTCGCCCCCTTTAGCAAGAGCAGGATAAAAATAATACTGCCAATCACCCCGACGACTAAACTAACTGGCACTTCATAAGGCTGAATCACCGCTCGGGCGAGGATGTCACAGAGGATTAAAAAGAGACTCCCTGCGCCAGCTGCCAGCCAAAGAGTTGTTTTCATCTGATCGCCATAATAGAGGGAGACAATATTCGGCACGATTACCCCTAAAAAAGGCAGGCCACCAATCGTCACTAAAATAATACTGCTGGCCAACGAGACAATGGCCAAACCAAAAAGTTGCACCACTTGATAATTCAAGCCAATCCCCGTTGCCAAATCTTTCCCCATGCCAGCAATCGTAAAGTGATAGGCATAAAGATAAGCCAAAATTAACAAAGGAACCGTCACATAAATCAGCTCATAACCACCGCGTGTGACCGTCGCAAAGTTCCCCTGAAGCCATGACGACATGTTTTGAATCAGCTGCAACTGATAAGCAAAAAACGTCACCACTGACCCAATAATATTGCCAAACATCAACCCAACTAAAGGGACCATCACCTGATCCTTATGAGATAAACGTTGAATCAATTGAACGAACAACATCGTGCCCATAAAAGCAAAAAGAAAAGCCACAAGCGACCTGCTCAATGTCGAACCATTCGGAAAAAAGACCATCGCTACCAAGATTCCCAACCGCGCACTGTCCATCGTTCCAGCCGTTGTTGGAGAGACAAATTTATTTTGAGTCAAATGTTGCATGATCAAGCCACAAACACTGCTTGTCGCCCCGGCAATTATCAAGCTGACCGTTCGCGGCACACGTGTGCTCCACAAGACTAATTTTTGCGTCTCATCTAAATGAAAAATATCCCCAATCGAGATACTTTGAACACCGATAAATAAGGAACAAACAGCAGCTATGATCAAACAAATAAAAAGTATGCCTTTTTTCAACCTTACTGCCTCCTTTGTAATTGAGAATGATTTTCACTCTCAATGATAAGTGTAGTTAATTTCACAAAAAAAAGCAAGAGAATCTTGTAGATTCTCTCACCTTTTTTCAGAATAATGATGTCCTTACGCTTTAAATTGTTCGTCTTGCAGCAACTCAACTGCTAAAATGCCTTCTTCATAAGACAATTTCTCAATAAACAGCTGAACCAAGGCTTGCTCGACACCGACACCTTCTACAATCAAACTAACTTCAGTTTCCCTTTTAGAAACATCAAGAAAAGACAACTTAGTAAAATTTAGCTGGAGCTGATTCATCAATTGAATCATTCTCGTTCGAATCATCACCTCTGATTCTCGATCACAGGTGATTGACACATAATAGAGCCGTTCTTTTATTTGTTTATCAGAGAAAGAATCCATCCTGCGAGAAATATCTCTCAACAGCGTGTTGACAATCATAATCAAGACCGCACCGATTAACCCTTCGTAGATAAAATCACTGCCGATTAACGTTCCTACAGCAGCTGAACACCATAAGGTGGCAGCCGTGTTAATGCCCGTCACAGTAAAACCATCCCGAATAATTACGCCGCCTGTTAAAAAGCCAATCCCACTGACTACCTGAGCCGCAATTCGTGTCGGACTGGAGTCATCTTGAATGAACATCGCCAACTTAACAAAGAGAGTCGAGCCGAAACAAACCAAAGCTGTCGTCCGAATTCCAGCCAACTTTTGGCGCCATTGACGCTCAACGCCGATTAACGACCCCGCCAAAATACTAATGATTAATATCGCCGTGTAGCGAACTAATTCAGCCATTTATCCTACAACAATTCGCCAAACCGACGAATGTAAATTTTCTTCAAAAGGGTGGCTAAGGCTAAGTAGGCAACAATCGTTAAGGCCAACCAGAAGAAAAATTGTGTTGGCAAAGCAACCATCCCTAATTGAGCCCCAAGAGCCGTTGAAGGCAGAATTGTCCCGACGCCGATCCCGATAAAGGTAATCGTCGTCACAATAAAGGACGCACGACTTTGAATAAAGGGAATTTTGGGTGTCCGTAAAGCGTGGATGACCAAGGTTTGAGACCATAGAGATTCCACAAACCAGCCAGCGTGGAACAAGGCGATAAAGAGCGCTTGATCTTGCGCACCTAAGCTGGTAAAAGGACCGCCAACTACAGCTGGACAAATAAGAAAATAAAGCAAGATGTACGTCGTAATATCAAAGACAGAACTGGTTGGTCCAATCCATCTCATAAAGGAGCCGATAGATGAAGCATCCCATTTTTTAGGTGTTTCCAAATATTCCTCATCCACATTATCCCATGGCAAAGACACACAAGAAATATCGTAAATCAAATTCAAAAAGAGTAGTTGAATTGGTAACATCGGCAAGAATGGTAAGAACAAACTGGCAACGACCACAGAAAACATATTGCCGAAATTAGAACTGGCCGTCATCTTAATGTATTTGATAATATTCCCAAAAGTTTCCCGACCAGAGGTGATACCACGCTCTAAGACCATCAAATCTTTTTCCAATAAAATAACATCCGCAGATTCTTTGGCAATATCCACTGCCGTATCAACGGAAATTCCCACATCCGCTTCTTTCATCGCAGGGGCATCATTGATCCCATCACCTAAAAAGCCCACCGTACTACCTGACTCGCGCAGTACTTTGACAATCCGCGTCTTTTGTTTCGGTGACAATTTAACAAAAATATTAGTGTCTTCCAATTTCATCTTGAGAACTTCATCAGACATCATTTCGATATCAGTCCCTGAAAGCATCTTTTCATTTTGCAAGCCCACTTGGTTACAAACGGTCCGTGTAACTAAGGCATTGTCCCCAGTTAACACCTTGACTTGCACTTGATGCTTTTTCAAGGCTTCTAAAGCCGGTTGAGTCGTTTCTTTTGGTGGATCCAAAAAGGCTAGGTAGCCAATTAAAACCATCTCCGTCTCATCAGAAACAGAAAACTCTCCTTGAACTCGCGGATTCGTCTTTTGAGCCACACCAAGAACCCGCAACCCATCCCCATTTAAATCATCTACAGTCCGCAAAATTTTGTTCCGTAACTCATCCGTTAAAGGCACAGCTGCGCCATTTTGTTCCACAAAATGAGAAACAACCAACATTTCTTCAATGGCTCCTTTGGTAATCATCTGAGTTTTCCCCAACGCATCACGAATGACCACACTCATCCGCCGTCTCTCAAAATCAAAAGGAATTTCATCGACTTTTTCGTAATCCTCTTTCTCAATATCCAATTCCTGTTCAGTCGCTTCGATAATCGCCACATCTAACAAGTTTTTCAACCCAGTTTGGTAGTAACTGTTAAAAAATGCATGCCGTAAAACGCGGTCATCTTCTTTCCCGTCCGCATCTAGGTGGTACTCCAGTACAATGCGGTCTTGGGTTAAGGTTCCTGTCTTATCCGTACATAACACATCAATTGCCCCAAAATTTTGAATGGAGTTGATGTTCTTAATAATGGTTCCCTTACTTGCCATCCCCGTGGCACCTTTTACTAAATTCGTCGTGACAATCATCGGCAACATTTCAGGTGTCAAACCGACAGCCACAGACAGACCGAAAAGAAATGCTTCCAACCAATCCCCTTTGGTGAAACCATTAATCAATAACACAGTCGGTGCCATGACAAACATAAAGCGAATTAACACCCAAGACACAGAGCTAATCCCTAATTCAAAGCTAGTAACGCCTTTTTTCTTTGTAAGATCTTGGGCAATATTCCCAAATAACGTGTCGTCTCCCACTCGAACGACAACCCCCTTGGCACTGCCACTAATCACATTGCTTCCCATGTATGCCATGTTTAGAAAATCCGTCATGGCCTTATCAGTATCAGTGTCCACATCAATTATTTTTTCCACTGGTTGACTTTCACCCGTCATAGCTGATTGACTGACAAATAAGTCTTTTGCTTGAAATAACCTAATATCTGCTGGGATCATGTCTCCTGCAGATAGATTAACAATGTCGCCACAGACGATTTCTTCAATCGGCAGTTCGACTTTTTCACGTTCCTTACGGGTGACAGTTGCCGTTACACGAACCAATTTGGTCAGCTTTTCCGCAGCATTAGTAGACCTGACAGATTGAACCAATGTCAACGTTCCACTAAGAATTACCATCACACTGATAATAATAACCGCCGTAATATCTTTTTCATCTGCCGGGACAATTAAATAATCCGTGACAAAAGAAATCACTGCCAAAATAATTAAAATCATCGTAAATGAGGTAATATAAGCTTTCACTACCTTAACAAAAAAGCTCTCTTGTTTTTCCGTTGTAATGACATTAGCGCCATTATTTTGTCGTGAAGCCGTGACTTCCTCTTGATTTAGCCCCTTATCTGAGGTGCCAAATTGTTTCATTACACGCTTAAAGCTGTTGGAAGCTGAAAATTTATAAACATTATCTCCTTCATGACCAACAGCTGCTAATCTTTTCGCCATTTTTCTCTCCTCATCTTTCTTCCAAACCAAACGTACCATAAAAGAGTACCTATTCCGCCAAAACCTAAAATTTGCAGTAGTGTGGACATCTTACGGCCTCCTATAAAACACGACTATTCTTTAGAACAGAAAAAATGAGAGATTAACTGGATTATGTACTTGATATAAATAATGACATTAAGTCTCAACGATGACGTGGCTCAATAATGGTCCATAATCACTTTGCTCTCTTCGATTTTTACTGTTCCGCCAACTGGGTAAATGGTCATCCATTGATTACCACCTCAATCTTTTTAAGATAATAGAAAGCCACAAAAAAACCTTACGTTAGTCTCAACGTAAGGTTAATAAGCTGTTAATTTGTGGGTATACCAAATAAGCGCTTAGCGATCTCATCGTTGAGTTTTGGCACTATACAACGTAAAAAGCACTTCGCTTTTAGCTACTTTATGAAAAGCCTTAGATCGACAATCCCTGTTCTACCCATTGGCGTCTCTCGACATTTTTGGGCAGTAGCCTGTGTTTGTATAGGAGCCTCACCTAACAAATCCTATGAAGTTTTCCATTTCGGGTTTACTATATCAGGGTCTTAAAAAAAAGTCAAGAGCCTGAAATAAAATAATCTAGCATCGTTCCCTACCAATAATAACGAGTCTCCTCCTAAAGTCCGCCCTTTTTCACAACCAAACAAGCGTAGATCGTATCTAAAAGATACTCTAAAGACAAGCCATATTGTAAGGCACTCATGGAGCCATTATTTGAAAAAAACACATATAAACTCTCATTGCAAATCAATTCCAAATCCTTGTTGATTTTATTCGTAATCCCAATGGTTTTGACCTGTCTTTTTCTCAGCTGATAAGCAGCATCAATCATGGTTGGGTTTTTCCCTGTATGACTGACAATAATCGACACACTGTCCTGGGGATTTAAGTTGGATACGTAAAATTCATTTAAAGCATTAAAGACTTGCGCATGAATGCCCACATTAGTCAACTTAATACATGTCGATTGAACCCTTGAAAAATTAATATCACTTGCATAAAAATCAATTTTTTTAATGTGAATCAACAAGTTGATAACGCGATTAAACGTGTCCTTATTAAGCAATTCTTTGGTCTGTTGCACAGTGTCCAAATACAAGTTCTCCACATACGTGGAAACCTCTGTATTTGATAAATCTTTCGAAAGTGCGGTAATCGTGTCATCCCTCAGATGAGCTGTCTCTTTCACAAAGTTTAATTGAAAATCAGGGTAGCCCTTAAACCCTAATTTTTTACAAAAGCGAACAATCGTCGCTGAACTCGTATACGTTTTTGCAGCTAAATCTTTGGCAGTCGATTCCAAAATCAGTCTCGGATGCTTGACAATATAATCAACAATCGCCTGCTCTTGATAGGTAAAGTTAGTCGTCTCCATTAATTGCTGCAAAATCATTTCAGACCCCTCCAATTACTAGCTTGTCTGTTCATTTTACTTTCTTAACAAGGAATAATCAAGGAATGCAGAACGCTCACACAACCTCACAGCTAACCGATAAACCTTTAACCAACATCCCTTGAAAAAACGATCCCCGCCGCTTGTCTCGCCTTCGTTTGAACATCCATCGTCATCAGCGTTATCTCTAACAGCTCATCCGCCCTGACATCATCTCCACTAGCGACTATCTTGATAAAAGCTTCAAATTCGTGCTGCATTCGATGCTTACCACAATTCTCATCATAGGTCTCACCTAAACCACTGCCACTTACTTGGCCAGCGGTTGCTTGATTCATCAACAAGGTAAAACGATCGACGATGTTCGCCGAAGAGTCAATCACCAGACATCCCTGATCGCCTTGAATATTCGTCACGATCGGCGCTTTACAATCCTTTGCCGCAATTCCCACAAATTTAAAAGTCCCGTAATCCAAAATTAACACACCAGAGGTATCAATTCCTCGTTCTATATTAGCTTGATAATCAACTTTTTGCGGACTACCAAATAAGGTCACCACTAAATTAATATTATAAATATTTAAATCCATTAACGCACCACCAGCTTTTTGAGGATCAAAGGCTGGTAATGTCTCCCCCTTTTTAAACGCATCATAACGAGAGGAGTACTGAGAATAATTGGCAGAAAAGATCTTGATCTTGCCAAGTTTAGGTAACAATTCTTTCATTTTTAAGACATTTGGCAAGAAACGCGTGCTGACTGCCTCAAATAAAAACAGCTGTTTTTCCCGAGCCATGGCCGCTAGTTCTCTGGCCTCTTCAAGATTGGAAGTAAAGGGCTTTTCGCAAATCACATGCTTCCCTACTTCCAACGCCTTTTTCGTAAATTGATAATGAAGATGATTAGGCACTGCAACATAGATCGTGTCTATCTCAGGATTAATCAGCATCTCATTAAAATCCGTATAAGAAAAGGCGATATCATTTTGCTGAGCCAATCCGTTAACCACTTCGGCTTCCTCTGGCGTGGCACAAATTCCCACTAATTCTAAGTTTTCAACCTTATGAGCGAATGTCAAGAAATCTCGAACAATCATCCCAGCTCCTAAAATGCCTAACTTCATCTTATTTAGCCTCCTTTGCACGCTTTAAACCAGCTTCAATAATCTCTAAAACCGCCATGACTTCTTGATCCTTAACAATTTTTTCTTGATTGTGTTCAATCGCTCCGATTAAATTATCATAGATCCGCCCATACTCTGTGGATTCCACCGGAACTTTCATTTCAATCGTTTCTCCGGCCTCATCAACATAGGCCAAAGTCCCCCAAAATTCTTCAGAATAATTTTCTTCCGCTAAAACAATTGGGCCAGGTTGATACTCTTTATTGGAATTATGACCTAAACTCGGCATCAAAAAGCTCCCTTTCTTGCCGTGAACAATAAAGCGAGGATAGTCCAACTTGACATAACAACTCGTTTTGACAATCGCTTTAAGACCATTTTCATAAAAGAGATCCATGTCATAATAATCATCTGAAATCCCTGGATTATCAATGCTTCGGCAATCCAACGTGGTTGACTTCGGAATACCGAATTGGCTGATGATCTGATCTAGCGGATGAACTGCCAAACCGTAAAGAAAACCAAACCGCTTATTTTCCTTAATACTTGGACGATAATAATCATAATGTGATTCAATCTCCACTAACTCTCCTAGGACACCAGAATCAATCACTTTTTTGACTGTACGAAAGTCAGCGTCGAACCGTCTATTTTGATTAGCCGTTGCGATTAAGCCTTTTTCCTTTGCTAAAGAAAATACCTTCTTAGCTTCAGCAACCGTCATGGCAAATGGTTTTTCACACAATACGTGTTTACCGTGCTCAAGAGCCATCATGGAATAAGCCACATGAAAAGCATCTGGTGTGTTAACCACAATCAAATTAACTTCCGGATCAGTCATAACTTTTTCGATATCTGAAGTGAAGATATAATGTGGATACCAAGCTTCACGTTCCGTATCACCTAACCGATCCTCCTCTCTCCGATAAATATACTTGACCTTCAACTCTGATTTTTTCTCAACATAAGGAAGATGATAATGTGTCACACTGTTGCCAAACCCAATATAAGCTATGGTTAACATAATAAGCCCTCCGTCATTTTATTTGTTATTACAAAAAAAGTATAGCAAGCTTCATTAACCTCGTGTGGCGCTTCACAACGAATTGGTACAACCTTTCACTGTTTATTTCCAGTTATGAAATCGAATTGCATAAATCCACATCAAATACGAAAACAACAACCAACTTAACAAAAAGCGGTTACAAAACACCCCCTCATTGGTTATCTTTAATCATAGAGTGAGGCAGACATCTGGCAGCACTTCACCAATAAAAGAGCTCTTAACTAATGATGAAAGGATAGCTAATTGAACGATTTCTCCTACAATAAAAGAAAGAAGTGATAATGATGAAAAAGAAACCGATAATGGAACGATTTACCGATTTTGCTTTAAAACTCTCTGAACCGCTAGGCCGATTCGCTAACACAGATATTATTTTTTCAATTGTTTCAGGGCTGACAGCTGTTATGCCGATTATTATGATTGGCTCAATTTTCTTAATTTTCTATGTCTTAGGTTCTCCCGATGTGGGAACCAGTGGAAAAGCCTTATTGCCATTTTTATCGCCTTGGAACGCTAAATTCGTCTGGCTAAATAACGCCACTTTAGGAATGATGGCCCTCTATTGCTCCGTCGCCATTCCCTACTCCTACGCCGAACGAAAAAAAATCAGCACCAAGAGTGCCTCATTAATGGGGTTAACCACCTTTATTTTATTCACAATTGATGGATTGGATAGTTCTGGCGGAATTCAAATAAGCTCCTTTAGTGCCAGCGGACTCTTCGCCTGTATCATTACCAGTATCGTGTCAGTGACCATTCTCAGCTTTTGTATCACACACAATATTACGATTAAGATGCCCGCATCCGTTCCACCCAATGTCGGCATGGCCTTTGCCTCCTTAATCCCTTACGCTATTTCCTTTACGATGGCTTGGTTAATCCGCTCCGTTCTATCGTTTGATTTTGTCGCTTTTTTAAATTCCGTTTTAGAACCGATTATTTCAGGTTCTGATTCACTTTGGACTGCCCTGATTTTAGCTTTCCTTGTTCTTCTCTTTTGGAGTGTCGGACTTCATGGCGATAATATGCTGCTATCCCTGTTCACCCCCTTTGGCTTAATGTGGCTGGACCAAAACACAGCAGCCTTAAGCAATGGCACCCCAGCAAATCAATTGCCAAATATTTTAGCTGGCTTAGGCCAAACCGGCTTACTTCGTCTCAGCATCTGGACGGCTGCCGTCTGGCCACTGATCTTTTTAATGGTTATTTCAAAAAACAAATTTCTCAAAACCCTTGGTTGGACAACCTTCGCTCCAGGCATTTTCACCATTGTCGAACCGGTGATTTACGGTTTACCGATTGCCTTAAATCCCTACTTAATGATTCCTTTTATCGCCAGTGGTACCATTTCTACGGGGATCAGCTACCTGATCATGTCCACCCCCTTTATGGGGAAATTTTACGCACTGGTCCCTTGGGCTACCCCACCTTTTTTATTAGGTCCACTTGGAACCGGTGATTGGAAAACCATTTTAATCCCTGTTTTATCATTCATCATAGGGCTCGTAATTTACCTACCATTTTGGAAACTCTACGTCAGCTCCCTTGCCACAGAACCTGCTGAGCTGGCAGAGTAACGGTCTGACAATAATCATTTAAAGAAAAAGCCTAAGACCGCGGTCTTAAGCTTTTTTCTTAGTCAACTATTGACGGATATCAATCCACCAGCGATCGCTCGCATTTAAATCATCGATATAATCGGTCACGCCGCCATATGAGAAACTATCAAGAAACATCTGTGACAATTGTGCTTCATCAATAAAATAACCAAAATGAATCACTCGCTTTTCCTTGGGCGCTATCGTCGGCAAACGATAATAGCCCTTTCCCTCACCATGACTATCCAAATAATCGATTTCACTTGATAAAATCCCAGGATCACTTGCCATGTCTTCTGAAGCATAGGTCCATCCCCCTTTGGTTTCCGCTAAAAGGGTCAATCTATTTTGCATAAATAAATCCTCAATCGGATGATTGGATAAACTCTCCAAGGTAGCGGTCAGATAGACCAGTTTAGGCTGACTCCACTTGCGATCGATTACTTGATCTATGGTATTTTTACCATCCCCTCGTTGATAAGACAAACGTTCATAAGGGATCAAGTTCCCAGCTTCATCGATCATTTCCCGCTCATACAAACGCTCCAGCATGCTACTGTAAAAATTTGCAAGCTCCAAACCAGCGATCGACTGACGAACTTCCACTGTCTCAATCGTAAAATTAACATTACCAAGAGCGACCTTCTCGCCAACACCAAGGAGCTGTGGATTCGTTTTAACTAATGGCTTCACCGTTATTTCCCGTTGCTGGTCCATCGTCTTAAGGTCATCATAATCCTGATAAACTGTCCCTTGTTCTGCAGTCGTTGCTTCCAGCCGGACGTTGCTTAAGACTTTCGTTAACTCCATCTCTGGCACATCATTCCCAACATAGACCTCCAACATAAAGCCCTCCTCAGCAAACAACACATAAGCATGGCGACTCATATCAGACTCATTTTCGACCGTCGTCGTAATCACCCCTTGGTGTTCTCCAAAATTGACCTCTTGATAACTAGCCACAAATAACTCGGAAAAATCAGCCTGTTCATTGACCTTCCACAACAAGAAAGAGAACCCACCCATGCCATAATTATCTTCATACCAATACTTCATGCCCTGTTCATTAAAATCAGACATCCCGTCAGGAACATAACCTAAAGAGAGCTTGTAAAACACCTCTTCTTCCTGTGAAATCGACGTATCTGCGGAATGTTGTTTTACCGACACCTTGACTTCATAGTTTTCCTTTTCCACCACAAAGTCATATAACTGCTTCGCTGCAAAGACCGTAGTGGGAATCCCGATTAAAAGACCTGCTACGATCGCGATCAATCGTTTTCGATATTTTTTAAGGCGTTTCTCTTCTGCCTCGTCCCTTAAAAACGCGGCTTTTCGTTGCTGGTAGTCCTCAGAAAATGCGTGGCTTTCTTCCCCCTGCTCAGAACTAGCTAATGCCATTTTTTCTGCCGCCTCAGCTAATGCCTGCCAGTGTTTCTCTGATGTTGTCATCTTCGGCTCCTCCTATCGTCGAAATAATTTTCTTTTTAGCTCGTTCGTACTGTTTGCGGACATTGGCTTCACTTAAGGCCGTCAACTCGGCCACTTCTCTCGTCGACAAACCATAATACAGTCGATACATAAACACGTTCTGATAAGAAGTTGGTAAAATTTTCAACAACTTTACCATTTGCTCTTCAGAAATCAACTCATTAACTTTAGACGCCACATTATCCTCAGCAATCCCCTGAGAATGCTGATACTGAGATAAAAAATCATGCTGTTTTTGATTTTTTCGATAATAATCAATGGCCTTATTTTTAGCAATTTTCAAAATATAACGCTTTGTGTCACTCTCATTCAATTTTTTTAATGTCGGTAAGTTGTGGTACAGTTGGATAAACGTTTCTTGGGTAACATCTTCAGCTTGTTCCACACTTTTGAGTACACCGTAGGCCACTCGATAAATCAGTTGTTCATAACGGTCGTATAAGCTCTCTAATTGTCGTCGATCTGCCTTTTTCATTCCGATCCTCCTTTGCCTCTTACTCTATATAACGAATCAAGCTTAATTTTTGTGACAGCTTATTAATTGCTCTATCAGGT
Source organism: Vagococcus allomyrinae (assembly GCF_017829975.1). Classification (GTDB taxonomy): domain Bacteria; phylum Bacillota; class Bacilli; order Lactobacillales; family Vagococcaceae; genus Vagococcus_D; species Vagococcus_D allomyrinae. The sequence continues at coordinate 101,385 of NZ_JAEEGA010000002.1, forward strand.
TACCATAAAAATGACCGCTATCATCAACTAGCTTGAGCGACCTACTGAGGTAGGAGATGTGCTATAATTGAGTCATGAAAACCATTTAATGGAAGGGGATGTTTATGAGCAAAGATGTTCAAGATTACTTAGAAAAAGGGATGTACGGGACACCACAAATTAAGCCTGACGAAAAACGCAAATACCTTGGTACCTTTAGAGAACGGATCTACTTATCCATGACCTTGGCAGAAATGTCAAACACGAGCAATCTTGCCTATTTTAAGGAAGAATTGGCCCATAATCCCAACCATCAAGTCCTCATTAACGCAGCTCTGGCCTCCCATCTACAAAAGACCTATATGGTGGCCGCTCAAAAAGCCAACTGCTCGTTTAAAATTGTCGACACTGAAAACCAAGCTCAACCTGAAGCCATTGGGTTGGTGTACGCTGGCGAAGAGGCCGTCAACATCGACCCCATCAGCGTCACAGAAAAATATGGCAAACGAACACAACCAGAAGCCAAACAAATTGCCACAACACCTGTTGAACCAGCTAAAAAAACTAGTTGGCTAAGTCAACTATTCAAACGAGTTTAAGACCAGCCACAGCAACTAGTTCTATAAGTAAAAGGAGGACCTCTATGCTTAATGCTTTACTACGTTGTCCCTCGTCTCTAAGGGCTGAAGCCCTAAGAATGACGGCAGCATTTAGCCCTTCAATTCTTGAGGTTTTAACCTCTAGAGATTGATGAGATCGAAGCAAAGCGCAGTGATAGCGGATACCGGACCTATAAATAAAAGGAGGAATTTACATGACATACCCCGTTGATCAACGACTATTAAAAAAAGAATTGAGTGCTGCCCTAAGTGCTCACACTCAATTACTACGAAACGTGGAGCACATTGAACCAGAGCAAATGGATGCTTTTACCTTCATGATGCGAAGTTTCGGCTTTATTTTTGAACGAGTACCAGGAATTTTATTGGATGACGATACTGAAGAAACCTATTTTGGCATTTTTCAGTATTACAATCTATTAGCTGAACTTAAACACAACCTGATGATGTCCTTTCCGTACGCTCATTTACAAAACGTCAACTTTAGCGATATCTTAGCACCTTTTCCCACTCAATATGTCACAGAAGTCAATCAATGGTGGGAAGAAAAAACCGGCCTAGTCGTTGGTAGCACCAAACAAACCATGACAATGTAAGTAACAAAAGAGAGGCGCGCTGATATCAGCGATGCCTCTCTTTTTTACTTAGGCTGTATAAGTTATGGTGTGAATGAGAAAAATCATCCACACCTACTTTAGTGCCAAAAAATAGAAACATAGGATCATTTCCGATAGAATGAACTTGAAGAGAGAATGAAAAATTGTTCTAACTTTTTCCTTAATGCTCCTTTACGGAGGAAAAGTCAATAATACCCAAGATGACGTATTTAATTAAGTGAATTTACCGCATAACAAAGAAATATACTTTTAAGGAGAACAAGATGAAAATAGAACGTATGTTGACTATTATTGTGATGTTGCTTAATAGAAATCGTGTAACAGCACATGAATTGAGTGAAAAATTTGAAGTATCGGTTCGGACTATTTACCGAGATATTGAAACAATCAATTTAGCTGGTATTCCCATCATTTCCCATTCTGGAAATAATGGTGGATTCAGCATTTATGAGAGCTATAAGTTAAATCATCAAGTACTAACTCTGAATAACATGTCCTCTCTTCTTTCTACTCTCAAGGATATTAACGCAACAGTTGATGACATTGAGTTAGAATCATCTATAGAAAAACTAGAGAATATTGTTCCTAAAAATAAATCAGATCATCTAAAGCTACATATGGAACAAATCATCATTGATTTACATCCTTATGGCAACACCCCAGATCAAAAAGCATTAGTTAAGGCACTAAGGAAAGCAATTACACAGACTAATTTATTAACGATTGATTACAGAAATTATGATAATATCGTCAGTAGCAGACAAGTTGAGCCAATGTCGCTCGTATTTAAAAATTATACTTGGTACTTATTTGCTTATTGCCTGTTAAAAGAAGATTTCAGAACATTTAGAGTTTCTCGCATAAGTGATTTCCACATTGAAAATCACTCATTTGAGCGTCGAGAAAAATCCTATCACGAAATCACGGCCTCATTGAATGAACAAACAGCAATGACAACAATAGTCTTGAAAATTTCCCCTAAAATGAAATCACGTGTAGAGGATGTTTTTAATAAAGAAGATATTACGATCTTAGAAACAGGTGAACTCCTTATTGAAGCTTCATTCCCCGAAAAAGAATGGCTGTTCTCTCTCATATTTAGTTTTGGAGAACATATTGAAGTCTTAGCGCCAAAAGAATTGCGTCAAACCATTACTTCCAAACTCGAACTAATGACTGAGAAATATCGTTAAATCCGTTTCACATCTCAAAGCTGACAGACTGTTGTCAAACCTCCATGATAATATGGTTGTTGTAAGACATATTTAGTTTAATTATTTGGTTGCATGGGCTAGCTTCTCGGAAAAAGATAAAAACCGATTCAGACAAAGCTAAACGAGCCCATTCCGCTTTTAAACTTAGGAGGATATAAAATGACAAACAGTAATACATTTCCAACACCAACACTTATCTCAGTTAATGGTGTAGAGCTAGAGGTTTTTGAAGCAGGGCAACAAAATGGGGGGCATCCTATCGTTCTTTGCCACGGATGGCCAGAGCATGCTTATTCTTGGAGACATCAAGTGACGCCTCTTTTAGAAGCAGGTTATCACGTTATTATTCCGAATCAACGGGGTTACGGAGCATCTTCTTGTCCAAAAGAAGTCACCAAATATGATATTGAGCATTTAACAGGTGATCTTGTGGCACTTTTAGATCATTACCAATACAAAGATGCCATTTTTGTGGGGCATGATTGGGGCGCAAGTGTTGTTTGGAGTATGGCTTTGCTACATCCAGAACGTGTGAGTAAAATGATTAACTTATGCTTGCCTTACCAAATTCGTGGCGAGAAACCTTGGATTGATTTTATGGAGGAATTTTTGGGCGATGATTATTATTTCGTTCACTTTAACAAACAACCAGGTGTTGCGGATGCTATATTGGATGAGAATACAGCACAATTTCTGCAAAACTTATATCGCAAAAATGCGCCAGCACAAGGTCCTGGTGAAGGAATGGAAATGATTAATCTAGCTAAAGCAACCCAGCCATTAGGTGAACCAGTTATGAACGATGAGGATCTTTCTGTTTATATCTCAGGTTTTAAAAAGACAGGTTTCACTCCAAGCATCAATTGGTATAGAAATCTAAATCGTAATTGGGATTTATTAGGTAAAGTATCTCCTATTCTTCAACAGCCTACCTTAATGGTATACGTTAAGAAAGATATTATTCCACCACTTCCAAATATCAAGGATTTTGTACCTAATATCGACGTTAAGAGTTTAGACACAGGTCATTGGATTCAAGAAGAAAGACCTAAAGAGCTTAATCAACTGATTTTAGAATGGCTGAAAAAATGAGGGGAACCCAATTTTTTAGTAACCAAATAGAATTTATTGATTGGTTGGATAGTCATCACCAAACAGCTAGTGAAATTTGGGTCGTTTTTTTTAAGAAAAAGACCAATAAGGCAAGTTTCACGTGGTCCGAGTCAGTGGATTGTGCACTAGCATTTGGTTGGGTTGATGGGATACGAAAAACAGTTGACGAAGATCGCTATAAAATTCGTTTCACGCCACGTAAGCCTAATAGACTCTGGAGTAAAGTTAATGTACAGAAGGTACATAAACTGATAGAACTCAATCAAATGAGGTCTGAGGGATTGGCCGTTTTCAATCAAAAAAAAGATCAAACAGGTTATTCTTCCGCAAGTAGGAACGGTACTCTTCCGAAAAAATATGAAGATGAAATCAGAAAAAATCCAAGTTCTTGGGAATTTTTTAATCAGCTTCCGCCTTCTTATAAAAGAGATTCCGTTTGGTGGGTCATAAGTGCTAAAAAAGAAGAAACTAGGTTAAGAAGGCTGAAGCGGCTGATTGTTTCATGGACAGAAGGAGAAATGCTAAGACCCTAGATTTTTCATATTGCTAAGAAAACAGCTGAGTCAATTTAAGACTATATACATCCTGTTAAATAATCAAACAGATAGTTCCATTGGATAATTCGCATAATCATCCGCCAAGAGTGGTACTTTCAGCTTTTTTCTGGCTGAAAGTTTAACGGGAAAGGATGATTATTTAATAGGAGCTATATGCAAACAAAATTATTAAGGATTTAAACCAATTGAAAAACTTAAATCTCAACTTGACGAATTAGAATGTCAGGTTGAGTTTTTCCTATTTCCCTATTTCGGGGAATCTACCAAAATACCCAATTACGGCTCACCATGCTCTATATCTCACTTGCCCCTTGCAACCATTTAACCGTGTCACCGATGGTTTCTTCAAAGGGTCTTGGTTTAAATCCTAATTCCGCTTGCCCTTTTTCACAAGAAAACCAGTTATTACGGGTTAAATTGTAAAGCTCAAATTTTAAAGCCTCTTTACTTGCGCCTTGATTAGTTGCCAGACTCTCTGACGATAAGGCTAACATGTCAGTTGGTGAAAGGATTCGTTCAACCTTGGCAACACCACTTTTTTCACTGATCAAGTCAAACATCTTTCTCATGTCCACTAGCTCATTGCTGATAATATACCCTTGACCTGCTCGTCCTTTCGTAACGGCCTCAATGGTGACGCTGGCTAAATCACGAACATCCACTGCATTAAAGGTCCCCGCTACCCCAACAGGCATTTCACCTCGACAATAACGTCTAACGAAGCTGACAAAAGGACCGTAAGCATGATCATTTGGTCCGGCAATTCCCGAAGGATAGATCACCGTTCCATTTAAGCCCTCCGCTTGGACCTTATCCAGAACATATTGAGTGGCCAGCGCTTTTGTTTCAGCATAATAGCCTGTGACTTCCTTTGGATAAAAGGCCGTTGGCTCCACGATTTGTTCCCCATGGGGGGCTTCTAAAATCGCCCCAGTCGAACTGACATAGACTAATTTTTTAACTTGGTGCTGAACACACAAATCCACGATATTTTTGGTGCCAATCACATTGACCTGATAGACTTTTTCATTTTTCTCTGGAGAGGTGGTCACCAAACTAGCACAGTGAATCACCATAATTTCCACATCTTCTGGTTCGATAAAAAACTCATTCAAACTAGCTAAGTCGGTAATATCGCCTGGAACAACCACCGCTTCAGGAGGCAAATAACTGGCAGCTGGATCATCTTTTAAAACCAGTGCTTTGACTTGTTTGCCACTCTTTACCAGTTGTTGAACAACATTACTTCCTAAAAAGCCAGCGGCACCTGTTACTAAATAAACCTCTTTTTTCATCTGTTTTCCCTGCTTTCTCTTATTAAATCAATTAAACTGATTCCTCACTAATCATAGAATAAGCTACCGCCTGTTAATCTGGTCAATTTCTTAGCATAACGCCGCATTTGCTGAGTTAGTATCATCGAATAGAGTGGAATAGCCAGTATCGCAATAACCACTCCTAAAACCATCGCTACCAGCCCCATCGACCCTGTCATGGCTACCCCAAAAACGATCAATAAGGAGCCACTACCAGCTACAAAGCCAGCTGTGAATTTAGCTGGCCATTCAATTTGACGATCCAGCCGTTTAAGCGCCCCGTGAAGCCGTTCATTTTGACGCTGACAGTTCACCCAATTGTTCTTAACCATCCAAAACACATCCTTTTTCTTTAAGTGATACCCTTATAATAGCTGCCATTTGTTTATAAATGACTTAAGAAGTGTTGCCATAATATTAATTCGCCGTTTCTACTGGACGGCAAAAAACAATCATTCACCTTCTCGAATGATTGTTTTTACTATCATAGCTCTTATTAAATAATGATGAACAATATGTTGATCATTCAGTTGAACTATCTGTTCAGATTATTTTACGGGATGACTATCGACTGACACGCTTGCATTAATTCCAAACAAACTCTCTGCCTATTTTTACCAAAAATGACATTAAACTAGTTAAAAATGACATTTTCATGACTAATATAAGCAAAATATCTAGGATAAAATAAGAGTATCACGATGAAAGAGAGAAAGAACATGACCCAGTATAATTTCGAAGAAAAAGACGAACGACTCAAACAAACTCAAAAAAAATACGCAGCACTGGACAAAGAATTCCCAGACAAACTCAAAGACGAAGCGGTGGAATACCCGATGACGAGAGAGATTTATCAATACGGCATGTGCATCATCAAAACAAATTCCAAATAAACTTCCTATTGATTTGACCAATCCTCTTCTCAACGAACACTCAGTTAACACCCTTTTGAGACATAATGAGGGCCACATGGTGTTTATACTTGCGACTGATTGGCAATGTCTCACCATTACAATCTAGCGAGACTGCGCTTACATTAGTTACCATGTTTAAATTGACAATATATCGATTGTGACAGCGGATAAAAAAATCAGGTAACTGCTTTTCCACCTGGTCAAGTTTATCATAAAAGCAAGTCTCCCCTTCTGCGGTAACAGCCGTCACTTGACGCTGATGGCTGTAAAAATAAGAGATATCTGCTAATGACAAACGGTAGATGCCTTGCTTTCGTTTAATCGGCAAATAGTGATTTTGAGGTATCTTTAGCTCACGTAATGCCTCATTAAGAACATGAATCATTTTGCCATCGGCATAAGGCTTTACAATAAAATTAAACGCCTTAACATCAAACGCTTGAAACACATACTCAGCGTGAGAAGTGACAAAAATAATTAAGGACATCTGTGATTTCTTGCGAATGATTTTAGCCGTTTCAATCCCATTCAAGGCCCGCATCTTAATATCAAGAAAGATGATGTCAAAATGAAGACTAGTCGCAGTCTGAAGTAGTGACTCGCCACTGCTTTCTTCCCTGATTATATAAGGAACTCCTTTTAGTTGAAGAGTCAGATCAATTAATTGCCGTAAATCACGGCGAGCGTGGTGATCAGCATCACAGATCGCAATCTGAAGCATTTCCCGTCACTCCTTTCTTCCATGAACTAAGTTCTTTTATTGTACCATAAAAAAAGCAGCGTTATTAAAGGAGCCGCCAAATGTTTGAAATGAAAACATCAAGATTAATCATTGAGGGGCCAAAAATAGCGGAGTTTCCAGATTATTGGCGCTTGTTAACAGGTGTGCCAATCGCTAAACGGACAAACGGTGGCACCACGTTAACTTATGAGGAAGCTGAAAAAAAGTATCAGCAAAAATGCCTCTTATTCCAAAAATCAGGTAATCATGACTTTTCCGTCACTGATTTCCGTCAAAATCAATATGTTGGTTATTGTGGAGTTGATTACACCCCAGAACTTCAGGCTTATGAGTTACTGTTCGCGTTCTTCCCTGAAGGATGGCAACAAGGATATGCCAAAGAAGCCATCACAGCCGTTGTGGAATTTAGTAAAAACATACTTCAGTTAGATCAATTAATCGGGCTGATTTCCCCTGAACATCACGACGCAATCGCCATCATGAATGAGTTAAATTTCACCTGCACAACCAGCCAAAAGCGGTTTGGTGAGACTTACCTAAGCTACCAGCAAGTCTTCCCTCCTCAAAAAAGAGCTCCCACTTAAAACAAGCCCCTCCCCTTTCAAAAAAGCAGCAAGCTGTCGATTTGACAGGTCGCTGCTTTTTACTACTCATCCAAGCCATTTTTTCGATAAGCATACATAAAGACACCAGCACTAATAATCACCCAAGCCAAGAGCACAAACAGCTCCTTAAAGCCCCATTGGAAACCTGTACCAAACAACGTTGCTTGAACAAAATTATTCAAAACCCCAGGATAGGTAAAACTGCCAATCGTTCCTAAGGTTTCATTAAAAATTGAAAACATCGGCAATAAAGTTAAGATCAACATAATCGGCATTCCCGCAATCCCCGCTTGCATTTGATCTTTAGCAGAAATACCAATCACCAGACCTATCATTAAGCTTATAGCACCGCAGATCGTCGTAACAAGTAGATACGTTACAACAGGAATAGCTGAAAATGACACGTTGGCAGCTGGAATCAGCGCCACATTCACAATAGTCATGATTAACAGCGAGGGCAAAATGCTAGCCAAAAAGAATTCTAAACTTGAGACAGAAGAGGTCATCAACACACGTAAGGTCTTTTTCTCTTTTTCCTCAGCTAAAGGATAGGAAGCCATCATAATGCCTCCCATTATAATATTGAAAGACAAACCAAAACTCAATAGGAAACCCGCTTTATTTAAGCCCATTTCATGATCCATTGCCTCGTCAGGCATTAAGAGTCCCATCAATAAAACAAACCCTATGGCCATTAAAGGTGCCACGATAATGTTACGATTCTTAATAATTGCCGAAAATTTCATTTGAAAGACTGCGATAAATTTTTGCATTGAAAAGCTCATACTAACTTCCTCCCTGTTACTTGAATAAAAATGTCACCCAACGTCGGTTCACATGAATGAATTGTCTCGATTTGCCCTGTTTGAAACCAAGATTGAATCGTTTCAACAGTTTCATGGTTGTCTGCTAACACCACCTGTTGACCGCTTGTCTTCGTAATCCGATAACGCTTCTCCTGATTAAATTTGATTTTTAATTCCTCTGGGGTACCTCTCTCGACGATAAACCCATCATTTAAAAGAGCAATATTGTCACACAAAAACGTCGCTTCTTCCATATTATGAGTCGTTAATAAAATCGCCGTCCCATTATCTCTTAATTCCAACAACAACTCGTGAATCGCTGAAGCCGTCGAAGGATCTAAGCCGCTAGTTGGCTCATCAAGAAACAATAACTCCGGTTGATGCAACACCGCTCTGGCTAAAATCAAGCGCTGGGTCATTCCTTTAGATAATTTGCTGGCCAGTTTCTTTTGATGCTCGGCTAACCCCACTCGCTGAAGTAGCTCATCAACGCGTGATGTCGGCACCTGCAATAAGCGAGCAAAAAACGCCAAATTTTGATAAACTGTCATCCGCTCATATAGCCCACTATTATCTGTCATGATGCCAATTCGTTCATAGAGATTAGCGGAAAAATTGGTAATATTTTGACCGAGAATTTCAACGTGGCCAGAGGTCTGTTTGAGCTGGCCTGTTAATATTTTAATCGTCGTTGTTTTTCCAGCACCAGACGGACCGAGAAAACCGAAGATTTCTCCTTTCCCGACAGTAAAACTAATGTCCTTAATAGCCGTCGTACCCTTAAAGCTTTTTTTCAGTTCCTTCACCTTGATTGACAAGTCTTGCGTCATCTTAATAGCTCCTTTTCCATCGATAACTCCCACCAATTAAATAACATAATATAGAAATCATTTAATCGCTGAAAGCTCCGTAACATTTTTTCTTGCTAACTCAAGTTTAGAAGCATTTTGTCAAAATGTCGTCAAAATCCCCTGAAAAGAACTAAAAAAAGGGTGAAATGTACCAAATTCAAACTGAAATGTGGCAAAAAAGCGCTGAATGGTGACTTAAAAGTTCATTATTTCCTTAAACTCATCTAAGCGTGAACGAGATAAGGGAATTTTTGCCCCCTCATTCCCTTTCAAATTTAATGTAAAACTGTTTTTAGAATAACTAATCAACTCAGCCACTCGCTGTAAATTGACCAAATAAGAACGATGAGATCGGAAAAAACCAAAAGCCATTAATTTCGTCTCCAACTCGGTCATCGTCAAGGTCGTCGGAAACTGTTCGCCGCTGACACTAATATGGCTGACACTGTTAATGCTCTCCACAAAATCCACCTCAATCGGATCAAAAAAGATCGTTTTGTCTGCAACTTTACACGCGATTTTAAAAATCGACGGCACATAAAGTGACTCCTCGTCATTAACTGACATCTCTTCTGCTAGTGTCACATCCGTTTTCTCCAAACCAATTTGCTTATTGTAGTGATAAATTTCGTCCCCTAACAATAAAAGTTCCTCCGTGTAGCTAGCCGCAAATAATAGCGCCGTTTGCAGTGGCTCAAAAATTTTTAACGCTTTTAAATAAAGCTCGATTCCCTCATCCGTCAAATCTGTCAAAGGGCTCTCGATTAACAAAATCTGGGGATTAAAAAGAAAAACGCGCGCCAAATGGACACGCTGCCGCTGATCCACGGATAATTTTTTGATCGGCGTATCCAGCAGATCAATTAGTGAAAAGTCTTCAGCTAAATTCGTCATCTCAAGTTGATTGCCAGAGATTTTCATAAACGTTGCCAAGTATTTGCGAATTGAGACCTTTTGGTAAAGCTGATCCTCTTTGCGAATCGATAAAATAACCGCTCGTTCCCTTTTCAAACTACCACTGGAAGGTGACTCTCGCCCTTCAAACAGATTAAAAAGCATGATCGTCTCAGTGTGTGTCATCTTAATGCCAATCCGCTGATTGCACTGAATAGTTAAATCAATATTTTTAAGAATCGTCTGTTGATCCTTTTCTTTAGTTAAATGAATTGCTGTCAATAAGCTCATAGGTTAACCTCTTTCTTAGTCAAACAAATAATTATGGTTAGTTATTTTATCATACCATAACCAATGCCACTCGTTAACGTCAAAATTGTCTAATCATACCCTTTCAGATCGTAGTCAAACAGGCCCTAACCACCATAAAAAGACTTAAAAGGATGCCTCGTTATAGACATAATCCCTCTTAAGTCTCCATTAAAAAAGGTAACCCAGTTATTTTCCCCTAGTCACGCTTATGGGCTACACAAAAACTACTCATACGCCAGTCTGATATATTTATGAACCGTTCCACTAGAAACGCCTACGATTGCCGCAATCTCCCGAATACTCCGCTTCTCTTTCACGTATAAACTCGTCATTTGTTTAACCACTTCTTGGCTAATCGGCGGTCTCCCAACGACCTTCCCGCGCGCCACTGCGATAGCAATCGCCTTCTTTGCACGATTTCTGACAGCACTTTTTTCACTTTCAATCAGATGCCAAACCATCCTTAAATAGTCAGCATTAACAATAGAGGCCCTGACCCCTTGTTCCAAAATAGTCACTGAATACTCTTCATTAATTAGTTGAGCAAAAACGTCATGCAATTGCACCAACGTAACGTAAGTACCAATACTGTGAATGTTCATCAAAAAAATTTGATTATGTTTATTCAGTTCTAAAAATTTCTTAAACGTCAAAAGAGATTGATCATCATCAGTCACTATCACATGATGTTCAATTCCGTTCTCCTTAAATAGCGAAATGTCTTCACTCATCACAGAATACCCGACTTTCATCTTTTTCCCCCTTTGTCCCATTTATCAGCAGTCTTTCCACACGTTAAACAAGCTAAGAAGCGCTCATTTACTATTCATTAAATAAAAGGAGTGGAATCACCTCGAGAATATCATAAAACATCTGATAAAACCATTTCTTAAATAATCAGAATAAACTGCCATATTTGATTTTGGTGACTACTCCGGTGTGACCGACGAACAAAACCAATAATTGATGTTTATTCCGCCTAATGTTGGTTTCTACTCCCAAGGTTACTGATATATAATAAGCAAGAATAAACACCTTGTTTAACTGTTCAGAAAAGGAGGAACGCTAAGATGAAGGTATTGCTTGACCCATTAGAAAAACGAGCATTGGCATTTTTATATGCCCTGTATACAGAAGAACGTTGGTGGACCGAAAAAGAATTGTCCACTATCGGCAATTGTTCAGCTAATACGACCTATCGAACAATCAATCACTTAAAAGCCTTTTCCCTTAAGTTGGACAGTAAATTTATCATTATTACAAAAAAAAATAAAGGCATCTTTTTAAAAACCAGCTCGTTTCATTCAATCGGAGAAATTGAAGCCGATTTTCTCAAAGACTCCGTGTCTTATCAGCTAATCGATTTGATTTTCCAACAAAAAGGCTTAACCACCCAGTTACTAACAGAAAAGCTCTACCTCTCACCAAGTACTGTCTATCGAAAGTTGAAACAGATCCGCCACTTTTTTTCGAAAAACGGCTTAAAGTTTGACCTCAATTCATTGCTGGTAGCCGGCCCAGAACACTTAATTCGCGAGTTTTATTACCGCTTTTACTGGTCAGTGATCAAAAGTACCAAATGGCCCTTCAAAATCCCGACCTTCATCACCGTTTCCGAAATGTTCAAACAAAAAGAACCTATGATGGCCCTTAAATTATCAGAAATCGAACAAATTCAATTTCTTTATCGCTTGGCAATTAATCAAATTCGCCATCACGAGCAACACTTTTTTACAGAACCGCCGGATAAACAGATTTTAGATCCTCATTTCCAACGCTACAGCACAGACATGAAGCTGTTTATCCCTGTTACAACCCCAAGTGAATTTCTCGAAAATGAATGGAGCTTTTTAGCCCTCGTCCTTGTCTCTAATCCTGTTTTTGAAGAACAACATGGGGATTATCAAATGAAGATCAGCTGGCACAAAGAAAAGCAGACCTTGCCCTATAGCTTTTCTAAAAAGATTCTCCATACCTTTTTAACCTTATATCCAGCAGTCACTAAGCAACATCAAGAAAAGATACTATATAAATTGTTATGTGTCTATTTGTCCCTGATTATTTTTGCCGATTTACAGCTAACCCATTCAAACAGTCAAGATTTTATGGAAAAGTTTGAACTGGAAAACCCCAATTTTTTTAATCGAATCAAACAAATGATGGACGATTTATGGTATCTTTTCCCCAAGGAAGCCAACCCGCACATTCAAAATTATTTACTCTATCACATACTGTTAATCCTCAGTACTTCGATTGACATTAATCACCTAAAATCACAGATCCATATCAAACTAATCTGTCACATTGAACCACTTAGCGAAGAATATTTAAAACAAAGGCTGATCAAACAATCCTCCCACCATCTTGTCGTTAACACCAGTACCTCAGAGGAAACGAAAGACCGGCAATTCGATCTATTGCTCTCAGATATCTACCTTCCCAGTCATTTGTCCCAAAAAGCAACCAATTACTATATCTGGGATTTCCCGCCAACAGAAAGGGATTGGCAAAATATCTTTCAAACAATTGATAAGATCACCTCTACTAGAGAATCAGTTTCATAAACCAACACAAAAAAGTAGAGTAGAAAACTGGCAATAATCACCAATGCTTTTCTACTCTTTCTGACATCCTTTCTTATAACTGAATCATGCGGTAAGCATGATTGAGAGCTTTAGCAAACAATTCCGGTTGATCGCACATGGCCATATGACCTGCCTTAGGAATAACGTGAATCTGCTTCTGACTAGTTTCAATTCGCTTAAAATAGTCAACAGCCAATGACGTCTGAACTTGATAATCATTTTCCCCCTGAATCAAACACATGGGCATATCATAAGTTAAGGGAGCTTCATTTAGATTAAAAGAGAATAAATAATCAATTAAATGATGATTTGCTTTCCCGGCTTTTTTAATAGCAATAACATCAGCACATTTAAAAACGGGACTGCAGACAAAGGTTTTAACCAAAGCAAACGTCAACTTTGCAGCTAAATTGTATTTCATTTGATACTTACGTACTTTAACAAAGAGCTTCATTCCTGCCTCATCCATTTTTGGTGGAAACCTCTCAATAGCCATAAGAGCTCGTTTGTCTTTAACATTTCCTGCTTTATCGGCCTCTTCAATCACTTTACTCAAACCTATTTGTTCATTCCTTTGAGTGTCAACTACTTGACCAACACCTATATACATCAAAACATTTTCAGGCTTTTTTATCGCATATTGACTTCCTAAAACGGTACCCCACGAATCCCCCAATAACACAATTTTATCCTTTTGATAATAAATCTTCAAGTAATCAACTAATTCATCCAAGTCATTAAGCAAGCTCTCGATTGTTGGAAAATCATTAGCATCAGGATGACGATTCAAAGTTTTGCCTGCCCCTCGCTGGTCCCAATAAACAACTTGATAAACATCTGGCCAATACTGATTAAAATAATAACCAAAATTAGACTCTGCGCTACCAGGTCCACCATTCAAAAATAAGATAACCGGTCCATTTGATGGTTGGGGATAGTGGAGAAGATACTGCTCAATTCCTCCCAGTTTAACAAATTCTTCTTGATATAATTGCTTTTTCACCTCATCATCCTTCCTCGTCACTTTGTTAAATTCCTCTATTTTAAAGCGACTGTAATTTTTTTCGCCAACAAAATGATTGTTTCTATTTATGATTAACTCTTACAATACATTGATTTAAAGAATAAATTCAGTCTAATTAAGCAAAGTTGTCAAAAACAACCTTTAAATGAACAAAAATTTCAATCTTTCCAAAAAGCAACCTAGAATCAAATATAGCGGCGGGTATTTTAAGGAAAATAGATCTCCACACTCTGAAAAAAAACATAAACTTACTAATTTATTTTGTCTTACCCACGCAAAAACGCATAATTTTGCGACAACACTAGCATCTCTATACCTTTCATAAATATTAGCTGAATCATATATCAAGTTCTAGCCAATGTTATGGACTTAAACCATCCCTTCAATCCTCGTCACAATATCTTCATATGTTTGACCCGTTACAATAGCATAAACTGCTAGTACTAGAACAAACGCATAAGCCGCTAACTTAAAAGGTTTAAGAACAAAGCCATGACCATTCTTTTTATTTTTGTTATAAGTGTAAAACTCTATTCCCAAAAGAGCTAATGGAATAACTGCTAGTAAATAAGTCAATAATTGTGGTGTCATTTAATTTTTTCCTCCAATAGTTAGTTTCTCTGAAATAGGGGGTAGCTTCCAGTGTTGCCGCAAATCATTATAAGCTTTAACTTGCGAGTAACGAATTTCATATTCTCCCTGACGACTGACATCATGAGCAATCGTTTGAACAGAGTACAACAATTTTTCAGTAGTAGCCTCATGAAAAAGATAATTGGTCTGTCCACCTAAATCAATTGCCTCAATCGCATCTTTTCTAAATACTCCGAGAGAAGATGATTCTTTTGAATCGGGGTTATAGCTAATTAATTCAGCTTCTTCGAGTATGCTATCATATAAAATAACATAAGAATAATAAGTAGTTGTTTTTCTCACAAGAACTGTTTGAGTAATGAAATGGCCATTAACAACGATCTTATCTTGAATTGCTTCTTCTGTGCGATGAATGATACTTAAAACGAGTTTCAACAAACGCCGATCTTCCTCTTCTTTTTGACCATCCTTATCCTTAAAATAGACTGCGAGTTGTTTTCGCTGATACCAAGTATAACCAAACATCCCGATTATTCCAATAATTGGAATAAGCACTACAAACATTTTTTCCTCCTCCTTTTACTAATAACAAGTATTATTATCAGTGGATGTTTTTTTGAACAGCACATAAAAATTTAACCATAGTAGCAACTTAATTGCAAGCTATTTCTAATAACCACTTTACATAAAAATGATTATTAAATGGATAAATAACAATAATTATAACCTAAATGCGTATATTTAACGAAAAAGTTTTTGGGATATCTGAACACTGATCATGCTAAAAATCATTTTTCAAAAAATCCTTATGACTTCTCGTTCGCAAAAATTTTATTCTAAAACAATCTTCCTCGTAGCCATAATCATTAGAAAATTTAAACAAGCTCCCATTATCCTAATACTAGCGATCTCAGGAGCTTCATCAGTCATATCACAAGTAACCCTTTTCTATTACCAATGTTTCTAAAAAGCCACACTTGCTACAATGCCCGCCAAAATTGCTGAAACAAAAGAAACAGCCACGATACCTGCAATGATCATTTTCGACATCATTTGCTGATTAAGAACGACAGCTTCTTCCTCATTGTCAGCAACAGTTTTAATCGCTTCATTAGTAATGGCAAAGTTAAACGGGAAACCTAAAAAACAATTGATGCCAATAGCTATGGACATATTTTTAGAGTAACCCATTTTCTTGCCTACAGGTACACTAAACAAGACTAAGCCGATTGTCGCGATTACCATTAACACAATGATTTTGACGAATAAATTAGCCACTACATCAAAGGTTGCTAGGGTGAAGGACGCCATAAAGTTAGCGAATAGGGCCATGCTCAAAATGCCATAAGAGTCGGTCTTATTGACCGGATTAGCTTCCAAAATTCCCACTTGGGTACAGATAATTCCGACGACAATTTGGACAATCGCGAAGTTTATCGAGGTAACCCGTGAAATTTCGCCACAAATAGCACCTAATAGAGCAAGTTGTGCGAGATAGAAAGTAGTTGTACGATACTTTTCAGGAATGCGCTGAATCAAGGTGACTTTTTGATCCCCTTTGACTTCCGCTTCTTCCAAGGCTTGAAGTTTGCCACCACGGAAATCCGTCACTAGTTGCATGCATTCTTTTTTAATAAAATGAGCGGCTAAAGGAAAACCGATAAAGCCATGCATAATAAAAATCAACATTGCCAACATCCCTAAGTCTGCTCGACCAATTTCTTGAGCAGCGGTGTTCATAATAATCGCTGCCATTCCGCCACCTGTCATCGGAGACATGGCGACTAAAGCCGTTAACTTATCAAAAATTAACCAGCCAGCAACTAATGTGAACAAAATAATCCCAGCACTAGCGGCCAAAGTTGTCACAACCACACGCCACTCCTTGAGCATGCTTTTAAAATCAAACATCGTGCCAACATGAATTAAAATAAATGATAAGACAATCTCATTCATGACCGATATTCCTGAAACTTGAATAATATCTTCAGGCAAAATCGTCCAGTACCCAACTAAGAAGATAATGGCAACAACTAACATTTGAGGAATTTTTCCTTTTGACTTATTCGATAAAAAATCACCGATAAACATAATACCACTAACGACAGCAAATGAGATAACAACGTTCCATTGCATAATTTGTTCTCCTTATATTTTAATTAGCCGATAATCTTATTTCTTCATCAAGATACACGATGCCTTCAATTTCAACTTTAGCACCCATTGGCAATTTTGAGACTTCATAAGCAGTTCTTGCAGGATAAGGTATTGAAAAAAATTCTTCAAACACCTGATTAACAGCGTTAAAATCATTGAGGTCAACTAGCAGAACGGTGACTTTTAAAAGATTCTCAAGTGAGCCGCCATTTAAGTGGATAATCGCTTTAAGATTTTCTAAGGCTTGTTTCACCTGCGCCTTAATATTCTCGCTGTCAATTTGACTTGTGACAGGATTAATAGGTAACTGACCTGATGTTAGTAGTAGCGGACCTTCTCGACGAAAAGCACTGTATGGCCCAATAGCTTTAGGAATTTTTTCCACGTTATCACTCCTCATTTAATAAAAAATCAACTGCAAAATTAACGGTTGCGTTAACACCTGCTTTTAAGCCATCTTCATCTAAATCAAAGTGTTCATTGTGATGTTCAGCAGTTGTGCCTAATCCTTCATTTCCTACACCACAAAAAGCAAACAAGATGGGAGCAACTTGAGCATATTTCGTAAATGACTCTGAAGCGTACCATTGTTGATCTTCGATTAAGCTGTCAGGCATGCTAGAAGCAATCGCTTTTTTAGCTAAATTTGATAGTTCAGCATCGTTAATCACAGGTTCAGAGACAATTCGCGTTGTTTCTCTAAACTTCGCTTCGCAGAGATGAGCCCGAGCAGTATGAGTGACGACCTCTTTAATCACGTTAACCGCTTTTTCACCTTCGGCCGCGTCAAAGCAACGAACTGAACCGCCCACAAAGACAGAATCAGGAATAATATTATTCACATTGCCACCATGTATTTGAGTAAGTCCTAATGTAACGGTCTTGCTGACATCGATTTGATTGCTCCAAGCACTCGTTAACCCAGCTAAAGCTTGAGCCGTCGCAAACAAAGGATTAATCGATAAATCAGGACGTGAGCCGTGACCACTTTTACCGAATACATCAAACTCCACTAGAATACCGCCAGCCATCACAGGACCGGGATCAACTGAAACTTTACCAGTCGGCATAAAGGACGTAACATGGGTGCCGTACACAGCATCTAATTGCTTAGTCTGTAACAGGCTAACCATCTCATCAATGCCGGAACTAATTTCTTCCCCTTCTTCAAAAATAAAGATGATTTTCCCTGTTAGCTGATCCTTTAGACGATCCAACACCCTCATGCTGCCTAAGAGAATCGCCATATGCCCGTCATGCCCGCACATATGAGCAGCACCAGGATTTTTGGATAACCATTTCTTAGGTCCTACCATATTGATTTCGCTTTCATTAACAGGCAAAGCATCAATATCGGCTCGCAACCCAACTGTTTTCCCAGGTTTTCCAGTATCAAGGGTAGCGATAAACCCTGTTTTAGACGCTTGTTCCACAACTAAACCATACTGACTGATTTCTTTTTTTAACCACTCAGCTGTCTGAAACTCTTCTGCTGAGATTTCCGGGTATTGATGCAAATAGCCTCTAGTTTCCCGAACATAGGGATCAACACTTTCGACTAAATCGACAATTTTTGTTTTTTTCATGAAAGACCTTCCTTTTTTAGAACAGGTTTTATACTTTAGCAAAACCTGTTCCTGATTTTTTTATAGTGGTTCTAAATGTGCTTGGAAATGACGTAAAATAGGCGGTTCCCAGGTGATTTTATATCCTTGTTTAATGGTTGCCGCACGTTTTTGAATGGCGATTAGGGCTTCAGCCATAATGTCCAAATGTGCTTGCGTATAAACCCGTCTCGGAATAGCTAAGCGAGTAAACTCAAAGTCTGCTTCTAACTGCTCTTTTGTATCGGGATCATTGCCTAACATGTAAGAACCGATATCGCAAGTTCTGATACCAGCTTCTTTATACAATTCAATAGCCAAGACCTGCCCAGGAAACTCATTATAAGGAATATGAGGGAACATGGCTTTCGCATCGATAAAAACGCCGTGACCGCCAACTGGTGACTGATACTTAATACCAACGTCATCCAACAGAGAAGCCAAATACTCCATTTGCCCCACTCGATAATCCAGATAATCTTCCTCCAAAGCTTCCTCTAAACCAATCGCCAGACTCTCCATGTCCCGACCTGACAAGCCACCGTATGAAATAAACCCTTCAAAACTAATGGTATTGGCCTTGATTTTAAAAATTAACTCACTAAATTTTTCTTCATCCTTCACACCAAGTAAGCCACCCATGTTAACAATCCCATCTTTTTTAGCTGACATTGTAAAGGTATCACCCGTTTCAAACATCAAACGAACGATCTCTTTGATCGAATGATCTTTATAAGCTTCTTCATCTCGTTTAATGAAATAGGCGTTTTCAGCCTGACGAGCAGCATCAATGTTTAAATGAATGTGATATTTTCGGCAAATTGCAGCCACCGCCTGCATGTTTTCTATTGAAACAGGTTGTCCACCAGCAGAGTTATTTGTGACAGTCATTACAACTAGTCCAACTTTTTCTGGTCCATGTTCCAAGATCGCTTCTTCTAATTTTTTCACGTCCATATTGCCTTTAAATTTCTTACGATCACTTGGGTCCTTTGCTTCTTCAACGACACAGTCGATGGCTCGGGCACCAGCTAGTTCAACATGAGCTCTAGTCGTATCAAAAAACATATTGGAAATCGCGACTTTTCCTTTTTCCAGCAACAGTGGAAATAACACTTTCTCTGCTGCCCGACCTTGATGAACTGGCTGAATATAATCATAGTTAAACATGTTTTTGGCTGTGTTGACTAATTTGTAGAAGCTACTTGAGCCACCATAAGCTTCGTCCCCTCGCATAATCCCTGCCCATTGATTATGACTCATGGCATTAGTCCCAGAATCCGTTAATAAATCAATGTAGCAATCTTCTGACGCTAGATTAAACAAGTTGTAATGAGCCTTTTTAATGGCAACGTCTCTTTCTTCTGAAGTGGTCATCTTAATCGTTTCAACCATCTTAATTCTAAAAGGTTCTGGTACGTATTTTTTCATGGCAATTTCTCCTCATCATTTTTTTACAATTCCGAAATTGTTCAAGTTAACAAAACAATCATATCATCCTGCCACCACGACGTGTAAGCGGTTTAAAAAGATAACTCAGTTATCGTTAGAAGAGATAACAAATCCGTATAAGCTAGTATATAATAGAAGCATCAATTCAATAAGGAGGGTTTGTTAATGTTGTTGCAACAACTACTGTTTTTCCATGAACTGTCCAAACACAAAAGTATAAATAAAGCCGCCATTGAATTACACACAACTCAATCAAATTTAAGTCAATCAATTATCAACCTTGAAGAAGAACTAGGAATTGTCGTCATCACTCGCTCCAACAAAGGTGTTTCTTTAACTAAACAAGGCTACCAATTATTAAAGTACTGTAAGCCCATTGTTGAAAACATCGGCTATATCAGAAAAATTGCTACAGTTGATGTCAATCAAGGGTTGTCCATCTCCTCCTATCCCTTCATTACCAGTTCCCGCCTTGTTGGCGACTTCTACAATTTGTACGAGGAGGATATCAATATTCGGTTGAAAGAAGCTCGCATCGAGGAAATATTCACCGATGTCTCAGAAATGAAATCAGAAATTGGCATTATTCAAGTCAATGAAACCCAAAAAAACGAAATCACCCATCTGGCAAAACGTAAAAAAATCGACATCCAGTTCATTACTCAGGATACCTGGTTTGTTAATGTCAATGAGCATCATCCTCTCGCTAAACAGTCACTGGTTGACATGCGGGAGTTACTTCCTTATGCCATTGTTCGCCCCCAAGATGACTACTTATCCACCATTACGACAAACAATGTGATGATTGATAATGTCCCATTAACAGATTTCAAAAAAGCTGTTTTTCTTAATAATAGTGGTGCAATTATTAACTTTATCAAGACAACTAACGCTTTTCAATTTTGTCCAAGTTGTTGCGAAAAGGACTTTACTCCCTTAGGCATTAAAACGATTCCTATAAAAAATTGTGACATGAGAATAAAAATTGGTTGGATTTGCAAATCAAAAGGGCAATTGAGTGAGGAAGCTACTCAATTTATACGCCTGTTAAACGATCATTTTTATGATTTTTCCTTTCCCCTTACATAATACACCCCCTCTCTCCTTTTACCTCGACCGCATAAAACAAAAAAGGAGAGAAGGGCATTCACGTCACCACTCTATAAGCTAAAATCCTCATATTTCATTTTAATTAATAAAAAACCGTTCGAAAATTATTTTTTTCGAACTATCCACAAAAAAAATGTCAATTTTTTTCTTTTTGGTAATTCTTTTCCAAATCACCATTTTCAGCAACGAATGAACGAATAACATCAATAATAGCAACGTTTATCAATAAGAACAACATTTTCGTTTAATTAATTATTGAAAACAATAAGATATCAAGATACAATTAAAATAAAGGTATTTTTGTGAAATGAAGGGAGATAAAATAACGTTTTTTTATCCTATTAACGATCTTTTTCGTTCATAAATCATGCGATAAAAAAACGAATTTCACTGATTACCTATTTTAAAAATATAAGGGTGGTTTACATGAAAAAACAATTACTAATCTTAAGTACCGTCGTCACACTATCGGCCATTGCGCTAACTGCACCAACTGCCGATGCAGCTTCATCATCAGTAAAATTAACTGCAACATCACGCTCGACACTCGTCACTGATGTCGAACTATCACAGCAAGACTTAACGGCAGAATTAGGTAATACCTATCAATTAGATGCAACCGTATCACCAACTAATGCCGCTAACACCAAATTAGTATGGTCCTCAACTGATACCAAAATTGCCAAGGTATCCCAAACAGGTGTCGTCACACCCGTCAAAGCTGGCTCCGTGACAATTGTGGCAGAATCCTCAGACGGGTCATTCATTTATGATTTTTGTCAGGTGACAGTCATCAAAGGAGTGATTCATCCAACTAAAGTTGCCATCTCACCTTCCACTCGGACAGTTAAGGCTGGTGACACCTATCAACTGAAGGCCACCGTGACACCAACTAATGCCGCTAACAAGCTAGTGAAATGGACAAGTTCTGACGATGATATCGCCGAAGTAACAAACGGTCTGGTTTACGGAAAATCCGCTGGAACTACCACCATCACAGCTGAAACTTATGATGGTGGCATTATTGGAACAGCCACGATTAACGTCACTGGAACCTTGCCAACTTTCGTCTCAGACATTCAAATATCTGAGAAAACCTTGGCAGCCGAACTAGGTAATACCTATCAACTAAGTGCCACTGTTACACCAAGTGATGCCACAAACTCAAAAATCACTTGGAAATCAGGTGACACTTCCATTGCTAAAGTCTCGCAAACTGGTCTTGTGACTCCTGTCAAAGAAGGCTCTGTCGCGATTATTGCTGAAGCTTCTGACGGATCAAAAATCTACGATTACTGTCAAGTAACCATCAAAAAAGGGCTTATTCACCCGACTAAAGTCGCTATCTCACCTAGCAGTCGCACTATTAAAGCAGGTGACAAATATGAGCTTAAAGCGACCGTCACACCAAGTACGGTCTCAATTAAAACCGTAGAATGGTCAAGTTCAGACCCAGACGTTGCTGACGTAACCAACGGCATTGTTTACGGAAAAACGGCTGGAACCACCACCATTACAGCCAAATCTTATAATGGTATTGTCGGGACAGCCACGATTAACGTCACTGGCTCATTACCAACTTTGGTATCTGGCATTCAAATTTCTGAGAAGACCTTAGCAGCAGAATTAGGCAACACTTACCAACTAAGTGCCACTGTCACACCAAGCAACGCAGCCAACTCAAAAATCACTTGGAAATCAGGTGACACGACCATTGCTAAAGTCTCGCAAACCGGCCTGGTGACTCCTGTCAAAGAAGGTTCTGTCGCGATTATTGCTGAAGCCTCAGATGGCTCAAGAATCTACGATTACTGTCAAGTAACCATCAAAAAAGGGGTGATTCATCCAACGAAAGTTGTCATCTCACCTAGCAGTCGCACCATTAAAGCGGGCGACAAATATGAACTAAAAGCAACCGTCACACCAAGTAATGCTGCATTCAAAACCGTCGAATGGTCAAGTTCAGATGCTGAAGTTGCTGAAGTCACCAATGGCGTTGTCTACGGAAAAACGGCTGGAACTACCATCATCACAGCTAAAACTCATGATGGCGGAATTGTTGGAACAGCCACGATTAACGTCACCGGCTCTCTACCAACGGTCATTACCAATATCCAATTATCTCAAAACACGTTGACTACTGCAGTTGGCCAAACTCATCAATTTACGGCAGCTGTTGAACCAAGCAACGCGGCTAATAGCAAACTAACTTGGATATCAACTGACCCTAGTATTGTCAGAGTCACTCAAACTGGACAAATTACCTCATTAAAAGAAGGCAAAGCCTCAATTATTGCCGAAGCATCTGACGGCTCAAGAGTCTACGATTACTGTGACGTAACAGTCCTTAAAGGTGGCACACTACCTAATCCAAGCGTACCTGCAACTAAAATTATCATCAACCCTGGTAGTATGAAAATCAAAGCAGGCTACAGCGCTCAATTGTATGCCAAAGTTGAACCAACTAATGCCCTATTAACAGACGTAACTTGGTCATCAACGAACGAGACCATTGCCTCAATCGATTCAAAAGGAAAAATTACAGCTAATAGCAAGGGGGTTGTTTTAGTCACAGCCGCCACCGGTTCAGTCAGCAACACGATTGTCGTCACTGTCAACTAGCCTAGCTAATAAGAAAAATGACCCCATCATAAGGTGCAAAATAGCGCCATTATGATGGGGTTAACTAAAAAGTCCTTCTCTTATGAGTCAACTCCCTGTATGATAAAGATAAACGTAGATTCAGCCATTAACGGAGGTAGGTGCACATATGAAAAAACATCCATTAGAAGGTAAAATAGCTAACATCCAGTTTGATTCAGGGTTACAATTTCGGATTGATTTTTTAGAAGACCAGCAACTGCGCTGGACATCAACGCGCAAAGAAGATGCTGGCGCCACAGATCTTGAAACGATTCACATCGAGGAATACCCTGGTGGTATTTTCTCCGTTGACTGGGTTGAGGCGTCAGGGCTGTGCGTCTCTTACACGATTGACACGGCCAATCAGTTTGTTAAAAGTTTTATGACATTCACCGATCCAACCTATCGTGGCGGACGGAGACCCTTTACCCATGAAGGGACCTTCCACTTTATTCTTGAAAATGGGCAAGCCGATCTAACGCCCCTGTAATCAGCGACTCGCAACACTAAGCCTACTCTCGGTTCTCGTCACTAACAGCGACGAGAATTTGAGAGCAGGCTTTTAATTAATTGCTTAGTTGTCATCTTGATATGAAATATCCGCTATTTTCACAATTTCCGCTTGGCCATCGCTTACTTTGATGGTAGTCACACTGCAGTTCTCGATCTTTTCGCCACCATATTGCCCCGGCGCCATAATATCCAACAATTCCGGAATCATCCCTCCAGATGACACGATCAAAACATTGCCCCCAGCCGCCGATTCTTTTAATACCTGATCAATCGCCGCTGTCCCTCGCTTCACCAAATCATCGTGAGTTTCCGCCACCTTTAACGGATCTCCTTCCGCCAAGGCATCAGTAATCGACACCCCGGCTTCAGCCAGTTTCTCGTTTAATTCCGTGATATAACCAAACTGATCATCGAAGGTTAAGCCATACTTCGTTAAAACCGGCGTCCATAAGTCTTCATTTGTCTTGCCTTCAAAACTGCCAAAATTGGTTTCCTTAAAGCCATCTAATTCGACGATTTCCGGTACCTTCCCCTTATTCTTGGCTAGAATAATCTTAGCTGTGTTGCGCTGACGTCCCAAATCACTGGAATAGGCCCGCTCAAAAGGAATATCCTGCAAACTTTCGCCTAACTTTTCCGTTAGTTCAATGCCTTCCTCCGTCAAATAAGAATCAGACCAGCCCTGAACTTGTCCCGTCGTATTAAACCACGTTTTGCCATGGCGCACCAAATAAATCATTGTTTCGCTTTTCTCGGGTTCTGCTTGATCAGTGGCCGATTGCTGACACCCGACAAGCACCGCGACCACTGCCAATAAGCCTAAAAGTCTCCTGACTTTTTTCATGATTACCTCCTTACCCTATAACTGATCGCCATTTGAGGCAATCACTTGCTTGTACCAATCAAAGGATTTCTTCCGTGAACGAGCCAATGTGCCATTGCCATAGTCATCCTGATCCACATAGATAAAACCATAACGCTTGCTCATTTCGGACTTAGATGAACTAATCAAATCAATCGGGCCCCAAGTGGTATAGCCAAAGACATCTACGCCATCAGCTACAGCTTCCCTCATTTGCTCGATGTGTTGACTTAAATAATCGATCCGATAGTCATCGTTGACACTGCCATCTGCCGCTACCACATCTTTGGCGCCTAAGCCATTTTCAGCAATAAACAAAGGCACCCCATAACGATCGTATAAGCGATTAAGAGTAATTCTAAAGCCCACCGGATCAATCGGCCAACCCCACTCTGAACTTGCTAAATGCTGGTTTTTAATCGTCGCAATCAGCGAACCATTCGGCTGTGGTTTCTCCTCTCCCCGATCCCGCATCACATAGGTCATATAGTAGCTAAGGGAAAGATAGTCCACCACTCCATCTTTCAAAATCGCCAAATCATCCGCTTCCATCTTAATCTCAATGTTATAGTCCTGAAAGAAGCGCGTCATGTAATAAGGGTATTCCCCTTTAACTTGAACATCGCTGTAAAAATAGTTAAAGTGATCTTCATGAAGCGTTTGCAAGACATCGGCCGGTTTGGTTGACTCGGCATAATTTTCCAGACGACACATCATCGAACCAATCCGACTATCAGGAATGATCTCATGACATTTTTTAACCGCCAAGGCACTGGCGATAAACTGATGGTGAGTCGCTTGATACTTCAACTGGTAATCACTTAACTCAGAGTTTTCCGAAATCACCCCACTACAAGTATAAGGACTGGTCAAAACCATGTTGATCTCATTAAAAGTCATCCACAATTTGACCTTGTGCTGATAACGTTTAAACAAAACCTCCGCATAGCGCACAAAATGAGCAATCACCTCACGGCTTTCAAACCCATTATATGTCTGCACCAAATGAAGAGGCATATCAAAATGTGACAAGGTGACCAAAGGTTGAATATCGTGAGCCAATAATTCATCAAAGACCTTATCGTAAAAAGCCAAGCCCTTCTCATTAGGCTCCAACTCTTCCCCCGTTGGAAAAATCCGCGACCAAGAAATCGACATCCGATAGACTTTAAACCCCATTTCTGCAAATAAAGCGATATCTTCCTGATAACGATGATAAAAATCAATCCCTCGCCGTTTAGGAAAATTATACCTTTCAGGATGAGCTAAATACTCTGTTAACGCTTCTTGACCCACGTCAAAAGTAAAATCACTCCCATCCCCTTCATCAAAAATCGTCATATCTGACGTGGCTAGCCCCCTGCCATCAAGATCAAAAGCGCCTTCAATCTGATTGGCAGCTGTTGCCCCACCCCATAAAAAATCTTTTGGAAATTGACTCTTTGTCATCCTTATCCTTCCTTTCGATCAATCATGATCATGTTTTTCGTTTGGTGCAATTCACTCATAATCGTCATTAACGTATCCATGGCATGCGTCATCAACAGAGAATAGTCAAACTGCTCCCCTGCCGCTTCCGCTTGAACCACCTCTGTCTGAGACTGATGAGCTTGCCGAATGGCAGCTTCCGCCCTTGCAAAATTAGCTTCCATCTCCGTCACATCCCCCCTAACATAAGCCTTGACGGCCCCTTGAATGTAATTTCTAGCGTCTCCCGCATCCAAAATAATCGCCATGGCGGCTTTTACTAACACACTTTCATTTGCCATTATCTGTCCTTCTTCCTAATTGTCTTGTAATTCCAAGGTTACTTCCTGTTTTTCAAATGCCTTAAAGAATGGGTACCAAATCAGCGAAGCGACGACGATCAATACCAGCCAGAGAATCACACCGCGAAAATCTTCATTAATCAAATAAGTCGTAATCCCACTTGGCAAAAAATTCAGTTGAAAAACCCGATCGGGAACGGCTACTAAGCCCATATTTAAGACCGTATAAGTAATGAGCGGTAAGACCAACCCATTGATCCACATGGGAATCATCATAATGGGATTAAAGGCAATCGGCAAGCCAAAAACCAGCGGCTCATTAATATTAAAAATCGACGGCAAAATTGTGGCCCGACCAAAAGTTTTAATCCGTTTAGACTTGGAAAAGCACATCATCACGGCAATAGGCAACGTACACCCCAGACCCCCAATGGCACCCCAGCCAGCAAAAAGTGTTTCATAAGAAGCTATTTGAGTGGCCGTTTTACCAGCTTCCACCAAAGCCACATTCGTTGCCGTATTGGAATACAAGATCGGTGCCACCACTGGCCAAATCACCCAAGGGCTCACCCCAAAGGAATAGACAAATGAAAACAGAAAGACGATAATCGTATAACCAACAATCGAATTTCCGCCAACAATTAACGGCTTAAAGAGCCCCGTAATCGTCTCGAAAATATCCAGATCAATTTGGAAAACAAACAACCAGGTAATCGTTAAAATAATCGCCAAAGGCAACATCGAATCAAACCAAGTGACAATAAATTCAGGCAAGGTTTCATTATTTTTAAAGAAGGTAAACTTATCGAAAGTCACCATAATAAAGGAAACAAACAGGCCAATTAAAATTGCGGTAAACATCCCGCCAGCTCCCAGACGAGCAAAATCAAAAGTCATTAAACCCTCCTCATTGGCCACCAACCCACAGACCATCAAATAGGTACCAAAACCAGCCAAGCCACCAATCAGCTTGGTCTTCTCGATTTTTTTCTTCTCCAAGACATTGTAAGGCACTAAAAAAGCCAAGAAAATCCCGATCAAGCCAAAGGAATAGGAGTTAATCGGTGAGAGATCTGGCATGGCCGGGATGAGATTCCGTAAAATACTGACCACACTAATCAGCGAGCCAACTAAAATAAAAGGTAAAACCACCATGATGCCATCTTGAATGGCACTAATCCAATCATTTTTAGTGATTTTGTTCAACTTAGGCGTCACTTTTTCAGTCATAAACCCCACAAACTTGTTCATCCTTATCCCTCCTTAAAGTCTTTAATCGCTTCCAGGGCTAAGGCCAAAGCACTCGCCCCATCTAAAGAACCATAAACCTGCCTCGGTAAAAACGCATAAGGAACCTTGGCATCCTCTGACAATTTTTTAATCATCTCCTCTTCAAACTGCAAATGGGGCGCCACCAGCACCATATCTTTCGAACCGATTAAACTTTCCAAAAAGGCATCACTCTTCGCTTCAATGGTCACCTCCAAGCCTTTTTTCCGCGCTGCTTTGCGAATGTTCTGGGCTAAAAACCCGCTGGACGCTCCAGCGCTGCACACCAGTAGAATATTCAGATCCGTCATCTTAACCACCCTTTCTTTAATAACTCCATCATCCATTGAATAGTTAAGAAATTCCAGTCAGGTTTCTTTCCCAAAAAACGGAAACAAACAAAGTTCAAAAAAGCCACAGTATTATTTAAGTGGCTCTTAATTTAAGCTATACTAAAACTATCATGACACAGGGGATGGGTAAGATGAAAAAGAGATACCATTATCTTTTACTCTATTTATACGAACGAAACGATTGGCTAACGACCAAACAATTAGCCGAGCACTTTAACATTACCGATCGCACCGTTCGTAATTATATTGCTAACATTAATCATGACTTTGACGGCTTGATCTTAAAGGAGCGTACCCGCTATAAGGTGAACCGCCTAGTCTATCCCAAATATGTCTTGGAACAGCGAACTGAAAATGTGCCCGAAACCCCTAACGAGCGCCAGCTTTATCAAATGGAACAACTGCTGACAAATGAAAAAGGCCTCAACCTTACTGAAGCCTTGGATTATCTTTTTATTAGCGACAGCACTTTAATGAGCGACATGAGACAGATTAGCAAAAAAATTCAAGAACATCATTTAAGTCTGCAAAAAAGAGGCAACTATTTCCAGTTAGTCGGCGATGAAAAACATCGCCGCGCCTTACAAAGTTGGATATTTTATAAAAAAAATGACGACTCTTTTATTATGATTGAAGAGCTGCAGCAAGCTTTTGGCAACTATGACTTAATCTCATTCCGCGCCAAAATCAATCAAATTTTAGCAGCCCATCAACTTTTCGTTAATGACTTTACGATTAACAGCATTTTATTGCACATCCTGATTTCGTCCGAGCGCATTTTAAATCACAATCAAATTGAACTGCCCCGAGACACGGATTTAACTGCCCTAGAACAAACAAAAGAATTTCTCGTGGCGAAAGAACTAAAAACAGAAGTGGAAACCAATTTTTCAGCCGTCTTGGATCAAAATGAACTCTACTACTTGACCTTGCTGCTAGTCAGCAAATCAACCAAATTGATGGCAACGGAAAACGACCCACATAAAATCAGTGAATTTATCGATCCATACTCGCTGAAACTGACACAAACTGCGGTGGCCGCTGTTGAAGAGCTCTTTTTAATTAATTTTCAACAAGACGAATTTATCGTCAAGCTAGCTCTCCATGTTAGAAACTTAATGCTGCGGGCAAAATACCATAACTTTTCCAAAAATCCTTTAACCGATACCATTAAGTCCTCCCACACCTTTATCTACGAACTGGCCATTGTCCTGACAAATTCCTTGCAGGAACAAACTGGCTACAGCATTCCCGAGTGTGAGATTACTTATTTAGCCTTTCATATCGGTTCCTTTATTGAGCAAGAAAAAAAATTAGCCAACAAGTTTAAAACATTGTTAGTCTGTGATAACTATCAAGGAAACCACTTAGCATTGGCGGAAAAGTTAAAACAATTATTTGGCGATCACCTTGAAATCATTCAAGTCTTAACTACCGAAACCGCTTCTCTGAATGAAAAGGAATTTGACCTTATTATTTCCACTTATCCACAAGAGGTGCTGCAAACGGAAGCCATTACGATCAGTCATTTTTTAACCTTAGACGACAAGGAAAGTCTCACCAAAAAAATCAAACAATTGGAAAACCGCCGGAATAAACGACAGATGAAAACCTACATGAGTGAGTACCTTACCTCCACCTGTTTTAATCGCAATGTTTATTTGGAATCCCAAGCAGCCTATATTCACTATTTAGCGCAACAACTTTACGAGGAAGGCTATGTGGACAAGCAGTTTGTCCACTCCGTCATGGAACGAGAAAGCCTGTCGCCAACTGCCATGAATAATATCGTGGCCATTCCTCACGCTTTAAACATGAACGCTTTTAAAACCGCTTTTGCCTTAATCGCTAACGATACACCGATACCTTGGGGCAAGCACACCGTCCAATGGATTATTATGTTGTCGATCAACCGGGAAGAAGCCAACAGTTTTCAAAAAATCTACAACAGCATCATTGAAGTCTTTTCTGATAATAACTTAGCCAAACAAATGCTCCATGTCACCTCAGCAAAGGAGTTTATCGATCATTTGGCCGAACTTGTTTCGACCTTTGAC
Source organism: Vagococcus allomyrinae (assembly GCF_017829975.1). Classification (GTDB taxonomy): domain Bacteria; phylum Bacillota; class Bacilli; order Lactobacillales; family Vagococcaceae; genus Vagococcus_D; species Vagococcus_D allomyrinae. The sequence continues at coordinate 131,917 of NZ_JAEEGA010000002.1, forward strand.
TAATCCAGTCACCACTCTTCTACAAAAAAGAGCTAGAAACTCTCGCCTAAACAAGATTTCCTAGCTCTTTCTCAAAACAACTGAGACAAATTATTGTGTTATTGTCTTACTCATTACCTGGCGCATCTGAAAGAACCCACATTAAACGCGTTTTATAAGAAACCGCATCTTTGGCAATACTTCCCGGCACACTTAAGGCTACTGCCTTATTCTTTTGAACGCCTTCCATTTCTTCCACAGTTCCAAACATGTTTAACCACGTTCCGGCACCGGCACCTTCTGCAGCCGACATCACAAGGGCTTCTTCACCCATTGGATCTAAGGCAAAGCCAGTTGCCGTTGGCGCAGTCACACCCTGAGTATTACTGCTAAGAGCAGGATTGCTAAAGGTAATTTCCGCCCCTGCTAACTCTTCATTTAACGTGTCTTCGTTTCTAAATTGACCATCTTGTTTGACTTTTAAGGACCAACCAACGTTTGTTCCCCGTTTATCAGTTACCTGAGCATAGTTCCCACGGAAAGTCCCATCTTTTAACTCTTGGGCATTGGCGAAATACGTTTCATCATTGCTGCTAATTTTATTTTCACCAAAAACTAAACTTGAAACAAAGTCGATACTTAATGAACCACCGGTACCTGGGTTAGGATCACCGCCAGGATTAGTCGGATCAATTGGCTCAACTTCATTCTCTGGGTTTTCGGGATCCACCGGGTTTGTCGGATCATCATTCTCAACAAAGCCAACGACACCATTTGACGTATAAACACCGACTTCAGCAGCAGATGCCACGGCACCACCGACTAAACTCGTTAAAACTAAAGCTGAGATAAACATTTTTGTTGATTTCATAATAAAATTTCCTCCATTTTTTAGGTTTTATTTTACCCGCTAAAGACCTCTCACTGTTTCAGAAAGGACCTTTAGCGGAATTAACACACATTAATCATTTCCAGGGACATCGCGCAAGGTCCACTCGATGGTTCCCTGATAGGTTTCCGCATTGACTTTGCCAGGTTGGGTCTTTAAATTGAGACCCGCTTGTTGCCCTAACCAGTCAGTTGATAAGTCGATCGGTTGATCATCTTGAGCCGTTTGATGGTAAAGCTCCACACTTTCTTGGTCGATCACGGTTTCTTTACCTTGAGAGCGATAGACAATCGCATCGATCAACTCCGCCCCACTAGCGCTTTTAAGCCGCTGCCCCATTTTAGCACTTAAGCTAAAGGGTTGTTTCTCACTTCTAGTATCTTGAACCACTAAACTTCCCACTAATTGTTGCAGCGGATAGTTCATCGCTTGACTGCCAATCGCCAGCTCCTGCCCAAAGGAAAAGGAGCTGGGAGCACTGATAAACATCAGCTCTCCACCTTTGACCACAATCGTCGTGCCTTGTTTAAACAAGGCGTCAATAAATGGCGTATCGGCCAATGGATTGGTATTGCCGGCCTTATCTGTCAGGAAAACTTGAATGACATCTCCTAACACAAGGTCTTTAACCGCAACACGCCAACTACCGTCTTCCTGTACCTCCCCACTGATCGGCTCACCATTTTGAGCCGTCACTAATTTCTCATTGAGCTGGTACGTCACTTGGGCTCCGATTTCAGCCGCTTTTCCAGTAAGTTCCTGACTCTCTGGTGCAGCGCCCTGAAGCTCATAGGCTGGTTCTGGCGGTGTGACATCTTTAATAAGGGTCTCAAAGGTTAAAGTTTTCGAAGCATCGATAACCAGCCCCACCGTAATTGCTTTATCCGCTAAATTAAAGCGGGTGTCCCGATAACTAAAATACCCTTGACTATCCGTCCACAGATCATCGTGTTGAATGCCATACGTATCTTCGATATACCCCTGAAACTGACCTTCACTAGCATAAATCGGCGTCGTCGTCACCTCACCTTCCCCATTCGCCCCATGATCATCAGGAATTTCACCTAATTTCACACGAGCTTTAATGGTTAAATGAGCATCAGTTACTTCCTCAAACTCAACAGTCGGTTGATGCTTAACTGACGTTATCCGGCTAATCGACGATGAAATGAACTTGGTTTGTAGCTGGGAATTGTCTGATACAACCTTTTGCATACTGCCACTCCCTGTGACCAACAGTTGCGCCACCCCCTCATAAGAATAAGTTGGCGGACCTTGAATATCGCTGGCTGTGTACCATAATGAAAGATCACCATCTGTGACTTCAAAGGTATTTGTCGCCCGGTTCGTTGTGCCCAAACTAATTGCCCGCGAGGTCGTTTGCCCACCTAAGTTTCTAATATCAAAATACCTTGGCGCAGTTAAACGAAAGGTCGTATTAGTCGGGCCATTGGCATTGCTTAAATTAACGGCACTTTCCGTGGACCCCTTCCCAATAATCGTAATACTGGCACCGGCTTCTGACACAAAGCGGGTGTCGCTGACTGCAAAATTAATCACCGATGTCGTGGTGGAGCCATTTCGTAAATTAACCGTCGCATTTGCTTTCACCACCATCTCAGAAGTATTAAAATTAAAACGCACCGCATTGCCCGGCATATTGACATTATAAGTGGCCCCTTCACCAATGGTAATCGTCTTATAATGATAGAAAACCGCTGGGTAAGTGGTTCCCCCTTTTTGAGACTGGGACAAGAAAACATCACTATCAGCTCCTACAGTAAATTCTTGAGTATAACCTGTGTCAGTCGTTCGGGCTGCTAAATTATAGTAGAAAATGGAAAAGTCGTAATAATTAACATTTCCTCGATAAACCGTCCCCTCTTCCATCTGCAAACTTCCGACATAAAAATTTTCAGCTCGCGTATCGATTGTCATCTGACCGTATAAAGTAATCCCAGCATACTGAGCGCGCGCTAAGCGCTGAACACTTGGTTCAGTCGTGATATTGCCAAAGCGGTAATGCCATTTGCCACTATGTGCCGCTAAGCGAGAACCAACAATATCTTCCGAATAACCACCAGCATAACGTTGAGCCAAAATCACATCGTGGAGATGAAAGGTCGGTCGATCACTACCTGGATCACCTAAATTAATCGAACTTCCTTGAAAATCCACTCGATGGCCATTGCCGTTAATCTCCAAGCTGCGTTTCAGCAAATAAGTGGCCACATTATTAGGATCTCCCTCACCAGCCGTTCGCGGATTGCTAAAACTGGCCGTCAAGTTGATTTTATTAACTGACGTGTCCATAATCGCCTTAGCAAAATCAGCCCAATTAGCAGCATCGGCCTCGCCAGTTGCTCTAACTGTTTTCTCCACCTCTGCTACCTTTGGCTCCTGAGGCTGCTCTAACTCAAGTGGTTGTTCTGACATTTCAGTCACCATTTCCTCTGATTCCAGCGTTTCCTCCAGGAACTCTGTCTCTTCCGTTTCTTCCACAACTTCTTCTTCAGGAATCACCAACACAAACACCTCAGATTGTTTCCCCTCACTTGTCAGTTGGAATGAAAAAGTACCACTTTGTTGAGGAATCAAAGACAAGGTAATTTGAGCCGAAAACAGCTCTGGTTCAGCTAATACTAGCTCAGTTTCCCTCTCCACCTGAGGAACAATTGTTAGTAAGCGGGACCCTTTATCCCACTCGATTTGGACTAGCTCTGGTTGCAAAGTCTCTGCTTGGACAAAATCAATCCCTTCTGGCACACTCATATAAACAGGCGCCGTTCCGTCATTAATTAGCGCTTGTAACCTCATTTCCTGACCTAGCGCCCCCTCTTGATTCCCCTGTAACCTCAAGGCAGAGTATGAAGGCTCTTCATAAGCCAAGGCAAAAATCGGAAAACATAGCTGACTGATCAATAGAACAATTAGTAGTAATGGTCGATAGTTTCTCATGATTGAGCTCCCTTCACTGTGGAATCAACAGACACTAATCATAGATTTCCTTTTATTTTTCAATTGTTTCTTCCCGCTGTTTTTTCTTAAGCAATAGGATTAATAACACGATAACTAAGATAGCCATAACCGCTAAGACGACATACAACAACCAGCTGTAATCTGGTTTAATCGTGACGTCTTTGGCATTTAAGGCTTTTGCTTCCTCAGCCTTAATCGTAAAATCACGTTCCCACTCCCACTCATACTCTTTAGATGTTGCGCTGATCTTCATCGTATAAGTACCAGCTGCCAGTTTTTCTCCTTTTAATGACACGGGAAAGTCAAAGTTAGAATTAGGTGCCAGTTGCATCTCTGATTTAGCTTCTTGATAAAGAACTTCAGTCTGACCCTTTTTGTAGATTTTAGTACTAACAGCCAATTTATTAACAAAAGTTGGCGTGACATTTTGTAGATTTGCAGTAATCACATTGCGACGATTCTTTTGACCAGGGGCAACCTCATTTAGCTGAAGCTCTGGTTCTACCGTCTCTTGATCTTCTTGCAAGACGATTGCCACAGCATAACTGTATAGATTTTCAATTTCCAACGCCTCTGATTCCTGATCATTTTTCTGTTCTTCTTGTTTTTCTTTCAGCGTAATGCCTCCGACTAAAATACCGCTGATTTTTTCTTCAGGCATTTGAATCGTTAACGGCAATCGCAAACTACTCTTGGCCTTTAACTCGACGCTCTCTACTACGTCGACAATCTCAGCTAAATCATAAAGCAAGGTGGCATCAGGTTTGCTTTGACTTTTTCCATATTCCACCACACCACCACTATTAGTCGTGGCGCTATTAATCTCGGCTTCAATCGTAATATCCCGTTCCGTATCATTCGTTAAATTGATATAAAGTGTTTGCTGTTGATTAGGGGTCATCAATAAATCAAAATAGCTCTTCTTGGCATCCACTTGATTATCTGGTAATTCCGTCTGAACAGAAAAACTCAACTCCGAAGCAATTCCCGTTTCAGTAGCTAACAGACCACAGACGAAAACAAATGTAACTAACATAAAAAATTTCATTGCTTTTTTCATTATTAGACAACCTCTCTTCTCTTTTTTCTATGACCCTATCATAACAAGTTCAAGCCACTTAGTTGTCCCGTTTTTTCGGTTATATAACTACTTTTTTTGAGAATGAAGAAAAACCCCAGCTCGTCATCAGCTGGGGCAATCAAATTCTCTTCATCAAATACTACCTATATAATTAAGTAAACACCTGACTTATTTCATTCATTTTATCACCTGAACCAAACAAGGAGCATGCTTTAACACATAGCTTACCGTTGACCCAATTAAGCCTTTCGACAAAATGCCTGATTGACTAGCCCCCATAAAGATAACATCAATCTGAAGTTCCTCAGGTAAGATCTTAGCTAAATAGGTTTTCGGATTTCCCGATTCAACCAACGTTTCCACCTTTTCCACCCCAAACGTACGAGCTCTTTCGACTTTGTCTAACAAAGGGCCAGCAATCTGTTTTCTCAATCGAGCGGTTTCATCCAATCCCTCTCGATAGGGGACTATTTCACTCTCAATATACACAATAAACAGCTGTGAATTATGTGCTTTCGACACATTAAGCGCTTCCTCAAAGGCTTTTTCTGAACGAGCTGAGCCATCGACTGCGACTAATATGTTCTTATATTGTTTTTCCATCTTAACCTCTTTTTTCCGTTGTCTCCTACCCTCCATTAATTTGTTCCATAGACTGACGTCTCTCATTCTCTGAAATCACCATCTCACTATATAGGAATGATAAACGAACACTTGTTTACTTGATTTTCCCACGATAAATAGCAAATCTCTGTGGATTACCTTCATCAATTTACAACCACTACATATTTTGTTTCCCAAGCTTGCGACAACACGAAATTGTCACAGACATTATCCACGACCGCCCCTTTCGCTCAACCGCCAACTCCTTTCTCACTAGCAATAACCGACAAAATGGCAGATTTCCCAAGGTATCTTTACTATAACCTTATCACAGGAATAAACAAGGGTAAAGAATAAAGGAAACTCACACATCCATTTATTATTATTTAGATAACTGCTCAATTCACTCTAAAAAACTAGCCATCTAAGGGTTCACCATGTCCCAAAAAAGCCAAAAAGCTAATAAGCTCTTTGGCTTTCTGACTGCCTTAATTTAACTACACCCTATTTATTAAACGCCTCTAATGAGATTAATTTTTGAGAACGACTGACTGAATTAAACCAATGAGCTGATTTTTTAGGATAACGTGTCTGAGTCGCAAAATCAATGTAAAACAGGCCATATCGTTTATTGTAACCATTTGTCCATGAAAAGACATCCATTAAAGACCACATAAAGTACCCTTGAACATTAACCCCTTGAGAAATCGCTTGTTGAATGGCTTCCAAATGCAGAAAAACATAATCAATGCGGTTATCATCGCTTACTGTGCCGTTTTCCAGAACATCCTTATCCCCCATCCCATTTTCGGTCACATACATCTTGTGATAGTTAGGGTAGCGTTGACTTATCTCAACTAACATATCCAGTAACCCTTGAGGGTAAATCGGCCAGTCCCAATCCGTCGCAGGGATCGTCGGATTATTAACACGTTCACCAATTCCTTTAAGAGCGAAGATACTACTGCCTTTTTCACCACTGCCATTGTGATGAATATGAGACTCGCCATCATAAGCTGCAAGGAAATGACTGGCATAATAATTAATTCCCAGAAAATCAAGCTCTTCAGCTGCCAAAGCCAACACCTCAAATTCTTCTGGCGTCGTCTCTAACGTCCCATTATTTTTTTTAAGAACATCGTTAATGATCGCCATAGTATCCGCTTGATAGCTCCCCTTAAAGGTGCCATCTAGCAAAAATTGATTCGCCACAATGTGTTCATTTTTAGCCGCCTGAGCACTGGAAAGTTGATCGTCAATCGGATACTTTGATTCTAAAATATGAACGATACCAATTTCACCAGGATACTTATGTTCCTTAAAGACCTTCACCACACGAGCGTGTCCCACTAACATATTATGCATCGACTGAATCGCCTTGGTAATATCATACTTAATATTAGGTGGAAAATGTCCAATGATATACTGGCCAGCGACAACTGACCAAGGTTCATTGATCGTGATCCAATAGCTGACTTTACTGGCATATTCCTTAAAACAGAAACTAGCAAAGGCCACATAGGCCTCCACCATTTCTTTTGACAGCCAATCCCCTTTTTGGTACAGCGCTTCCGGTGTATCAAAATGATGGAGTGTCACAAAAGGCTCCACCTTATTTTTTAAACACTCATCAATTAACCCGTGGTAGAACTCAACCCCTTGCTGATTAGGCTCCCCCGTCCCTTCTGGAAAAATCCGCGACCAGGCAATTGAGATGCGAATCCCATTAATCCCAAATTGCTGACATAACGACAAATCCTCTGGGTACTTATGGTAAAAATCACTGGCAGTACTGGGATCAAACACTCCTTGAGCCTCTAAATAATCATCCCAATAGGTCTTTCCTTTTCCACCCACTGTTACTGCCCCTTCTGCCTGATAAGCAGCTGTCGCTGCACCAAAGATAAAACCTTCTTCAAATTGATTCACAACATAATCCTCCTAGTTAATTGATGACCGTCACAATTTGCTGATACGCTGCTAGTGTCTCTGAATCCAGTTGACTATCCGTAATCAAATAATCAATATCATCCAAACTATAAAAACGGTAAAAGTCCTGCTTATTAAATTTACTGTAGTCAGCCACGATGTACTTTTCTTTAGCACTGTCCAATATTAACTTTTGACATAGTCCTTCTTCTTCATTTGAATTAAACACATAATTCTCAGAAATCGCATTGACCCCAATAAAAACTTTATCAACGTAGATCGTTTCAATAAAATCATTGGTAATCGTTCCCACAAAAGAGCCGGTTTTCCCGCGATAAGTGCCACCAATCAGAATCAAATCAAAGCGACTATCATGTTTAAATTTATCGAAAACATGAATGGAGTTTGTCACAATTCTTGCCTCATCGACCCTTAGATAATCATAGACAAATTCAATAGTTGTACCAGACCCTAAAAAAATAGTTTCCCCATTAGCGATTAATTTAGAAATGGATTGGGCGATTTCCTTTTTCTCTTGTAAATGGATATTTTTTTTCTCTAAATGAGTCAGTTCAGAAAAAGATAACTCCTTCTTCTCATTTAATTTGGCACCACCGTGAATCCTCGTCAATACCCCTGCTTGTTCCATTTCTTTTAAATCTCGTCTAACGGTCATTTCCGTCACCTGTAACTGCTCAGCAATAAACGCTACCTTTAAGCGCTTCTTTTCTTGTAACAACTCCATGATTTTTTCCTGTCTATTTATTTTCATAAAAAAGCTCACCTTTTCAATGTTAATTAATGTTCAATTCAAGTTTATTATATAAATTACCATTTGTCAACGAACACTAAACAAACAATAATAAACAAAATAAAACTAAAAACGAACAAAAAGTTGTTGACAAAGAACATGTAACCGGTATATCATGTTTTTGTAACCGATATTATTTTAACTATTAATCAAAGGAGAGCAATGACTATGAACAAAGAAGAAGTAGCGATGATTGGATTTGAAGTTGTGGCATTTGCAGGTGAAGCCAGATCAAAATTGATGGAGGCGCTGAATGCCGCAGAGGCTCAAGACTTTACCAGAACGGATGACTTGATCGAAGAGGCGCACGCCAGTTTAATTGAAGCTCATAAGTCTCAAACAAAACTATTAGCATTGGAAGCAAGTGGCGAAAACGTCGAAATCGGCTTTATTATGGTTCATGCCCAAGATCACTTAATGACGACCATGTTATTAAAAGACACGATGAAACACTTGATTAATATCTACAAAAAATAGCCAAAAGGAGAAAAAAAATGAATGTTTTAATTAATCGAATTGAAAAAATGAAACCAGTCTTTGAAAAAATTTCCAACAATCCTTATTTACGTGCAATTCGTGATGGATTTATCAGTCTAATTCCAATCATTCTGTTCTCAAGCGTTTTTTTACTAGTCGCATATGTGCCTAATATTTTTAATTTCTATTGGAGTTCTGGTGTTGAAGCAACTTTAATGAAAGCTTACAATGCTTCAATGGGAATTTTAGGGTTAATGATGTCTACCACCGTCGCCAAGAGTTTAACAGATAATTTTAACAATAAACTGCCTAAAACCAATCAAATTAATAACACCTCAACGATGTTAGCCGCTCTTATTGGATTTGTTTTGATTGGCGTTGACTTTGTAGACGGCAATTTAGCCTTAGGCTTTATGGGAACAAAAGGATTGCTAACAGCCTTTGTCGTCGGCTTTGTCGTTCCGAACGTCTATCGTTTTTGCATTAAAAATAACATTACAGTTAAAATGCCTGAAGAAGTTCCAGGAAATATTTCCCAAACCTTTAAAGACTTAATTCCGATTACCGCATCAACAACTATTTTTTGGTTGTTTGACTTAGGATTTAGAAATTTGTTTAAAGTCGGTTTCTCTGAAAAAGTGCTGGAAGTCTTTCAACCAATCTTTACAGCTGCTGATGGCTATTTTGGGTTAGCCTTGATTTTTGGGGCAATGGCCTTCTTCTGGTTTGTCGGGATTCACGGTCCTTCAATTGTCGAGCCAGCAGTCTCTGCCATCTATCTCTCAAATGTCACCATGAATTTGCAACTGTATCAAGAAGGGGCTCACGCGGATAAAATTTTATCTCAAGGCACTCAATACTTCGTCGCCACACTAGGTGGAACAGGGGCAACCTTAGTCATCACCTTGATGTTTGCCTTTTTAGCAAAATCAAAACAATTAAAAACCATGGGGAAAGCCTCAGCCGTGCCCGTTTTATTTGGCGTAAATGAACCGATTCTCTTCGGAGCGCCTTTAGTGCTAAACCCGATTTTCTTTATTCCCTTTATCGTGACTCCGATTGTCAATGTTTGGTTGTTTAAGTTTTTTGTTGATGTCGTCGGCATGAATGGTTTTATTTACAACTTGCCTTGGACAACTCCAGGACCATTAGGTTTAGTTATGGGAACGGGCTTTGCTCTATTATCAATTGTCTTAGTTGGCATTTTATTAGTAGTAGACTTCCTGATTTACTTCCCATTCTTTAAAGTTTACGACGGCGAGATGTTAGCCAAAGAAGCCGCTGGCCACAGCAATGAACCTGCTGTCCAAGAAAGTACAGGGGTCGTTGTGACAGCCGACGATTCCATTAAAGGCAAAAACGTCTTGGTCCTTTGCGCCAACGGAGCCACCAGTTCCATGTTAGCCAACGCCATTAAAAAAGGCGCCAAAGAACAGAATATCGCCCTTGATTCGACAGCCATGGCCTATGGTCAACACAAAGAGATCATCGCTGATTTCGATTTGATTATTTTAGCACCCCAAATGGCCTCCATGTTATCAGAACTTGAAAGTGAAACCGACGGGCTTAAAACCAAAGCCGTGTCAACCACCGGGATTGAATATGTCAGTTTAACAAGAGAACCAGCAAAAGCATTAGAATTTGTTTTTACGAAATTAAACTAAAGAAAAATTAGAGGTGACTTATGGTAAACGTGTATCTTTCTGCTGATCAAGCAGGATTCAGACTTAAAGAAGCGGTAAAAACAGCCTTAATCGCTCATCATTCAGTTCACGATCTTAGCGAGCAGCCCCAGCAAGATTTTATGGACTCAGCAGAAGTCCTAGTAGAGGCTTTGACTCGCGATCAAAAAGCTTTGGGGATCGCCTTTGACGGTTACGGCGCTGGTAGCTTTATCGCCGCAACCAAACACAAAGACATGATCGCAGCTGAAATATCTGAGGAGCGTTCAGCTTATATGACAAGAGAGCATAACAATTCTCGCATCATTACCTTAGGTCAAGAAATTGTCGGAGAAGAATTAGCCAAAAACATCGCCTTGGAATTTTTAAAAGCCGATTATGAAGGTGGCCGCCATCAAATTAGGGTCGATATGTTAAATAAAATGCTGTAAGGAGGAGGAAAAAGATGAAAATAGCCATTGGATGCGATCATATCGTCACAGGAATTAAAATTGAGGTTGCCGATTTTCTGAGAGGAAAGGGCCATGAAGTCATCGATGTTGGCACATACGGCTATACGAGAACCCACTATCCGATTTATGGAAAAAAAGTCGGCGAACTCGTCGCCAACGGTCTCGTCGATCAAGGGATTGTCATTTGTGGCACAGGGGTCGGCATTACCAATGCGGTCAATAAAGTGCCTGGTGTCAGAGCCGCCTTAGTTAGAGATATGACCACGGCTTTATACGCCAAAAGGGAATTAAATGCCAATGTCTTAGGCTTTGGTGGCAAAGTAACCGGAACCTTTCTAATTTGCGATATTATTGAGGCATTTCTTAAGGAAAACTATGTAGCAACCCCTGAAAACAAAGACTTGATTCAAAAAATCAGTCAACTAGATAAAAAAGCTGATACATCACAAGCAGAGCCCCATTTTTTTGACGAATTTTTCGAAAAATGGGACGCTAGCTTATACCACAACTAAGGAGAAAAACATGTCATTAAAACCCAGTCTTACCAATAACAAACGTCGCCATATGGAACAATTATCAACCACCACTGGCATCATCGCTGCCTTGGCCATCGATCAACGAGGCGCCTTAAGAAAAATGCTAGTTGCCGATGGGTTTACCGGTGATACTGAACAAGCCGTTGTAACATTTAAGCAACTAGTTTCAGAAGAACTGACCCCCTATTCATCCTCGATCTTATTGGATCCAGAATACGGGTTGCCAGCTGCTAAAGTTAAGGCCAGCGACGCCGGTCTGTTACTCGCTTATGAGCAAACGGGATACGACGCAACGGCAGCCGGGCGTTTTCCTGATTTGATTCAAACCTGCTCAGCCTTACGCTTAAAAGAAGACGGCGCAGACGCCGTGAAATTTCTCCTCTATTATGACGTAGACGAACCGTCAGAAATTAACGAACGCAAACACGCCTTTGTTGAGCGCATTGGGTCCGAATGTCTGGCGGAAGATATTCCTTTCTATCTAGAACTATTGTCATATGATGCAACTCATTCAGATAATGGCAGCAAAGAATTTGCTAAATTAAAACCTCATAAGGTCAACTCCATGATGGTTGAATTTTCAAAAGAACGCTACCACGTCGACGTTTTAAAAGTAGAAGTACCCGTTAATATGAATTACGTAGAAGGTTTCGCCCAAGCTAAAGAAGATGTGGTTTACACCCGCTCAGAAGCATTGGCTTATTTTAAAGAGCAAAGCGATCAAACTGAGTTGCCCTTTATCTTCTTAAGTGCCGGTGTCAGTGCTAAATTATTTCAAGATACCTTGTATTTTGCCAAAGAAGCCGGATCAACATTCAACGGTGTGCTCTGTGGTCGCGCCACTTGGAAAGCGGCTGTCAGCGTATTTGTTAAAGAAGGTGAAGCCGCGACTCGAGCGTGGTTGCGCACAACGGGGAAACAAAACATGGCTGATTTAAATCAAGCCTTAGCTGATACCGCTACAACTTGGCATCAAAATTTTATCTAAAAAGGTGAGTGCTCCTATTGATCTTAACTGTTACACTAAATCCCTCTGTGGATATTGCTTATCCTCTTGACTCGTTAACTATTAATCAAGTTAACCGATGCCCTTTCGCCAAAAAAACCGCTGGTGGGAAGGGGCTAAATGTCACTCGAGTGATCCAGCAAATGGCTGTACCCGTTACCGCAACAGGTTTTTTAGGCGGTCCCCTTGGTATCTTTATTAAAGAACAACTAGCAAACCAACAAATTAACCAGCATTTTGCTACTATTCAAGACGAGACACGGAATTGCATTGCGATTTTACACGATAATGGCCAACAAACTGAAATTTTAGAAACAGGCCCAATGATTACGCCAGCAGAACTGGCAGAATTTGAAAAAATTGTGACGACTGAGGCAAAACAAGCAGCTGTCGTCACATTGTCCGGGAGCTTACCTAAGGGAGCACCTCACACTTATTATGCTCAGCTCTTGACAGATTTAAAGGACACCTCAGCCAAAGTAATCCTTGACACCTCAGGAGAAAGTTTAAAAGCCGTGTTGGTAGGTAACATCAAACCCTATGCCATCAAACCTAATTTAGACGAACTGACGGAGTTAACAGGAAAAAAGAGCCTGCTTGATGACCTTCAACTAATCAAAACCTTAAGTCAGCCCCTTTTTGAAGGGATCCCCTTAATCCTGGTTTCATTAGGAAACGAGGGGGCTTTTGTGAAATTTAACGAAGCCTTTTACCGAGTCAAGATACCTAAGATAAAAGTGGTCAATCCAGTCGGAAGTGGCGACTCGACCGTCGCTGGATTAGCCATCGCTTTAGCTCGAGGTGCAGAGATTGACGAAACCTTAAAAACGGCCATGACTCTCGGGATGCTAAATGCCTTAGAAAGTCAAACAGGTGCCGTAAATCCCCTGAATTTTGACACATATTTTAAGCAGATTGTCGTCATAAAACAGTCAGGTGATCACTAACTTCACCGCAGAAAAAAACCTCTTAATCAGAGGTCTTTTTTCTGCGGTTTTCACTCTTATCCCTCTATTACGACACCACAAACTTCCGCCTAAAGGCCTCAGAATAAGTCGAGGCCAGTTTTAACCCTGAAACTAAATAATTTTCAAAGGTCCCAAACTGTTCAATGATAGCCTGCTTAGCGCCCTCTAAATAGGACGCATCAACACAAAGGAAGGTTTCCAACTGAAGAATCTCTTGAGAGCTTAGCTCCTTTCCATAAGTAGCGATAATTTTTTGATTGGCTTCTTTGCGAAACCGATTGGTTAGCAAATAATCTTTAAGGATATCCTTTCCCGACACACCGGCAATCTTCAACAATAAGGCTGCTGCAAATATAGATTCCTTTATCAACTTTGTAGCTTGTTGAACCACTCAGTCTTCAATGGGTGAAATGCCTAGTGGTCATATTTCCCATTCCCTTTTGGAATGAGGACTCGATTAGTTTAATCATTCCAGTATTAGTTCGTAACTTTGGCATACTTAAAGGCCGTTCCAATCGAGACATCACAAATTGTCGCTATTTCTCGAATGGTTTTTTTCTCGTGCTGATACATATTTTGAATCATCAAAATGGTTTCTGCTGGCATTTTCGGCCGACCAACGACTACCCCTTCACTCTTGGCTCTGCTGATGGCATCCTTGGTTCGCTGTTTAATAATTTGCTCCTCCAATAAAGCCAGTCGATACAGCTCATTAAAATAAGCTTCAGCCGAAAGCTGCTGGTTCTCATCTCGCTGCATAAAGGTTATAAATGAATGCCCTTGGACTAAATACTTAAAACTAGGCAATAATTGAACCAGTTGCAACCTTAACTCCTGAATATTGGGAACCACTATCTCATGCTCACTATTTTCTTTCACAATGGCTAAAAAATAGGCAGTTGACACCTCTTCAGGATTTAAATAAATAATCTCATGGCACTCTCTCAAAAGAGAGTCTTCCCACTTACCTGGATTACTTGTCAAACCGATCATCATACTCGCCATCTCCTTTTATTCTCATTCTATCGGCTCCGTCGCTTCTTTTTACGACGAGACCTTTTGCTGAGTTGTCTTATGCCTAAATAAATCCCCAGTGTCAAAAATATGATAAACAAACAAATATAGACAATAATCGCCCAACTCAGCCCTTTTTTATCTCCTAATCCTTCATTGACACTCTTCTGTTTCTGCGGCGTCACCTTAAATTCTTCCGTCCACTCCCAGGCCTTATTTTCTGCTGTTACTAGAATATGCGCCTCATAAGCCTCATAGGTTAAAGCTTCGTTGACTTCAAAAGGAAAATCAATCAGCGTATTCGGGGCCATCCTCAAATGAGCTTTTTTAGTTTCATAAAGAACTCCTCCAGATCCCTTCTTAGAAATCTGAACTTCCACCGTCATCTCATTCAAGAAATCAGCGACAGTATTAGAAAAATTAATGTCAATCCTGCTTGTATTGACCTTATTTTCAACACTAATGTGATTAAAACTCAGTTCCGGCTCCAAAGTCACATCTGTTTCTTTTAAGACCATTGCAACGGCGTAATTAAAACGATTGCTAACCTGGGTTGTTTCCACCTGTCGCTCCTTTTTTGAGGTCTCTTCCTTTTCCAAAATAATCCCCCCAAGGATCACCCCATCATAACTTTCTTTCGGCATACTAATTGTCAGCTTAACTTTAGCTGTCTTCTTGCCTTTCACCTTGACCTTTTTCGGCCCTGTCACAATTTTTTCAAAGTGGTGAACCACTGATTTATCTTCCTTAATAGAATTATCCAAATAGTCAATCATACCATTAGCATTGGTTTTGGCACTGTTTAAAGAGATTAAGACCGTTATTTCCTTTTTGTCAGGATTGTAAACTTCTAGTTCAACGGTTTGCTTAGCTCCTGGTTTCATTTTTAAATCAAAGTACCCCTTTTGACTCTGCTGATTATCAGGATAAATAATATTAAAGGTAAAGCCAGTTTGACTGACAGAATCTGCCTTAACGTTTAAGCTACAGACTGCCAATAGCCCAATTGCCGTTAAAATAGAGAGAAACATCCCTTTTAAATTCCTTGTCATCTTGTCTCCTTTGCAAAAACTCTTTTCACTATCAAAATAAGCAAACCAGTGCTTAGCACCAGTTTACTTATCTCTTATACCAGTTTAGTTGATTAAGGAGAGTAGGTAACTGTCCAAGTCAACTCACCTGCATAGGTGCCTTCAAACTGTTTGTCAGCTGGCACTGTTAACTGAATCCCTTTTGTTTGTGTCACCCAGTCGTTAGTTGCATTGTAATCTTTGTGATAGGTCGTGCCATACAAGCCATTATTGGCTGTCACAACTGGCACACCGGCCGTGCTTATTTTCGTTTTAGTCCCAAGACCATCTTCATAATAAAGCAAACCAGCTAAATCATGGCCCTCACTCGATTTTAAAGGTGTGCTTTCGGCCACTGTCAACATCCAGTCAAGGCCATCGCCACGAGAATCACTCACTACGACATCTTGATCCTTCTTTCCCCATAAGGTCTGCTCCTCACCATTTGTGACCAACGTACCAAAATCAATGACCTCAGGCCTTTGAGAAAGCGAAATATCACCTGTAATAGCCAGATTTACCGACTTCGTCACCGTCTCACTATTTAAAAGATTGACATAGTCAAGTTGTTTCACTGTAGCAGAGGTTGTGCCATTAATCGTCGTGATCGTATCTGCTGGTAAGGCTGGGATTTGATTAGCCCGGCCATCAGCATAAACAGTGGTCGCTTCCGTTAACTGATTAAGCTCAGCTAATGTTAACACTTTAGCCTGTCCTAAAATAATCGTCCCATCCTTGGCATAGATTCCATGTTGACGAGACTTAGCAATTTCGGCCCCCTCTTTCATAACCACCAGATTAACACTGATTTCTTTAGCATTAGGTGTGGTCATATTTTTATCATCTGCCCGGTAAGTGATGATGTATTTTTGACTGACCTGTCCTGTTGGAACCCCTGCTCTAATTGCCGCCATCATAGCCGTATCGCCCTCTAAACTTGAGGTAAGAAAAGGACGTCCAACCGCTTTTTGATAAGTTGTAATGGTAGTAGGGTCTGCTAAAGCCGCTTCTGCCTCACTAATAATCGCATTGATGGCTTCCACTTCCGCCTTATTTGAGAAGCTCACAGCCACCGTATAGCTGTATTCCAAATCTGCGACTTGCCACTTAAGAGGATCAGCCGTCGGTTGTTCTCCGTAATGAACATCTAAACTTTTATCCACCTTGGTAGAAGTAACAGACAAGTCATAAATCCATGACTGATTACTCTGCTCCGGTTTAAAATAAAATTCCAGCGACTTCCCTTGATTGGCTGTCGTATTAGGAATAATCATTCGACCGCTTTGAACAGGAGTATTTGGCCCTTCTGTTCCAATCACTTCATAAACAGGATTTAACCCAATTGTCACATTATGTGAAATGGCTCCCTTACCGTTGGCAATTGGTGTCTCCACCTTGTAGTCAATCACTGTCCCTGGAATCATAATACCGTAGCCATTAACTGTGCTGGTAGTTGGTGAGGTATCACTATCGCCAACAAAGGTTTTGCCCGTACTGTCTTCTTTCCCCATAAAGTTAAATGGGGTCAGTTTTTCCGCTTCTTTAATTGTCGGGTTGAAGGTTAAGACCTGATAAGCTTTGGCGCTACCAAAGTAATTCCCGGTCGAATCTTTTAATGTCGAATTGGTCCCTGTTTTATGCCAAGTTAAACGCGCATCGTCAGGAATCGTCACACCAGATAAATTAATTTTACCGGTTCCCGGTGGTGAATAGACACTGGCTTCCCCATTAACCGTCAGCTGACCTAATGAAAGAAGATTGGTTTCCGTTTTAACCCCAAAACCTGACTTCGGATCAACCGTCACATGGCCAAACTCATTGTATTGACTGCTGTGATTGGCAGCTGTTGCCCCTGCACCATTTTTAATGTCCCCACCATCAGCAATAGCGGTAATGCCATTTAGAATATCTAAACTAGTAAAGTTAATTAACCCTACGCCAGTAAAAGAGACATCTTCATCTACTAATGGCTCAGTCGGTAAAATTTCTGTTGAACCGATCTTGACCGCTACCTGTTTTTTCTCAAGGGCCGATGCAGTCGCCACACTATTGGTAATATTATCTGTTTTATTACCACCAGAAACACCACCGATAGCACCGCCATTTTTAATATTCAGCTCAACATCGCGCAATAAAACGCCGTTTGTCGTTTTGCTTAAATTTGAATATTGAGTGGCATATAAACTGCCGATCGAGGCTCCTGGTGTGTCAATGTTCATAATGATTTTTGAAATATTTGACTCGTTCGCTCGAGCACCACCATCGCCGTAGATAATCGCGCCATTTAAAACATCATTGTCTTTACTCGTATAGATGTTTAGCGTGACAGTATTGTCATTGCCAGCCGTTCCAATTTTCCCAATATTGGCTGGCGACCCATCTCGTCTACCACCGGTAATCGACAACCCCTTTGGCAATTGAAAATTCTTGGCTTCTCGTAAATCCAGAGTTAGGCTAACATTTCCCAAAATCTGTCCATAATAAGTAGGTCCTCCAGAAATACCAAAATTATTGGCATGACTGGGGTATTTAGTTCCTTCTAAATTACCACCAGTAATAGTCACGTCTGAATTCCCAGTGATGACTTGTCCGCTGAGACCATATGTGCCACCAATCGGCGCATTCACAAAGCCGCCAGTACAAAGCGCACTAACATTCCCTTCGACACGTTCATCATTCCAACCACCACCGGCAAAGAAAAAGTTCACTTCGCCATTGTGCATGATGGCAAAACAATCCCCATAAATCCGCTGAGTGTTGTAGCCGCCACCTTCTAACGTATCAACTAAACCAGCATTTAAAGTATGAGTCGTATTTCCCACAATTACCCCAGAATACCCGCCCCCATAAGTCCAACGGGCAAGAACATTGTTCAGTTCAATACTGGTATTCCCAAAGGTGAAACCGCCATAAGAAGCTGTGCCATTGCCGCCAGTTCCACCAAAAATGTCCCAATCTGAATTTTCCGTCCGGTTAGCTGAGGCCGAATTAAAACCTGGACTAACGCGGTATTGCAAATCAGTGACTTCTGCCTCTTTGTTATTATAGACATAGTTATAACCACCAGAGCGAGTTGTGTCACTGTTTTCAATCCCGGCACGAATGACATAATCCCCTTCATAATAGCCAACATTTCCCGTGGCATGAGCATAACTAGCTTCATTACCTTCAGTTCCCATGACGCCACCTAACATCTGGGTATCTCCGCCACCAATAAATTGCAGAGACGCTTTACTTTTAGCCAGTTGCACCCGTCTGTCATTTGCTGTCTGCCCTGGTTCCACTGTATTAGGCGCATTATCCATGTCACTCGCACTAATCGTTACCGCATTCCCTTGTCGACCACCGCCACCATTAACACTGTGGAAATGGGCACCAGAAGCCCGAGTATTAGCAGAACGTATCGTGTTAATCAACTTTGCATTAACAATCCCGCTCGTCTCGTTACCGCCAACAAATCGCACGGTACCACTGCTAAATAAGCTTACGTCCATGATGGTCTCAACAGTATTTCCACCCTTTTCAGTTCCCACATTACCAGTTGAACTGGCTCCATACCAATAGTAACTTGTGGCCACAGGAGCTGCCGAACCACCAGGCAAACTACCTACCCCCGCAAAAAAGGTATCGATGTTACCAGCGATACTCCCTGACTTCGCGCCTCCATAAAAAACACCACCAGAGCCAGTAAAACTAAACTTAGGATCACTGCTATTGATATAATTCGAGACACTACCGGTCACATTAGCATCGATCGAACCGCCATAGTAGTTTGAAAGGGTATTTGCTTTATAAACCGCCACACTGGCATCGCCATTAACGGTTCCAGCAGCATTACCACCTGTTACCGAATTAAAGGTGGCATTACCACCATCGATAAGCGAGACACTCGTATCTCCCGTATAGGTGCCATTTGAACTGCCACCAAAAACTTTCCAAGTTGTCCCAGCACCCGTTGACGCAATACTTATATTGGACATTCGTTTTGTCTGCCGCGTCACGTTGGCCCCGTCAGCACTCCCACCGTAGACAGCTGAAGCCGTTGTTGCATATGACCCACCACCTAACGTCAGTGAATAACCATTAGCAGCTAGAGTGCCAGCACCTGAATAACTCAGGTTTCGCAACTCAATATCCGTCCCAAAATTGACCACTGCCGGTAAAGCAATTTGGCCCACCCCAGCTGGTGCTGTTAAGGCCGGTGTATTGGTCACAGGATCCGCTGAGCTACCTGTTAAGGTCAAGCTCTTAATTTTGCCACTTAAGGAATAAAAAGAAACCGCACTTGCAGAACCAGGCGCCGTGCCTTTTGCCCCCAAGGTAGCTGACGAATTTAAGCCTGTCACATTGCCTCCGAGATAAATCACGTAATCAGTAGTGGCAGAGCCAAATTGATACAAATCGTAGAGCGCTTCCTGGAAACCATTGGCATCAACGGCATAAGTCGCCGTCCCACTGCCTGTTTTAGGTGAGGGACTAGTATAAATAATCCCTGCTGCCAAATTCTGATTGCCGATTGAAGGCGTTCTTTCTGAAATATTATCTTTTACCTCATATAAATCAGTTCCGCTTCCTTGAACAACTGGATTAGCGGTGAAGGTTGCAGTCCCACTATAAAAAGCTGTTCGTAATAAATCAGCCGTTGAATAGCTCGTGCCATCTTCTCTCGTCCAATTCCCTAGGCTTAATCCTTGATGATACTTAAACCTCGGCAACATTTGCGTCTCGAGTGCTTCCTTTGTGACCGTCACTGTTTTTGTAACAGAGCCATCTTCAAAAGGATAATCAGCTGATGTCTGAAAGGTCACAGCGACGGCCGCTTTAGCCTCTTTTTTAGGCGAAGTAGCCTGTAAAACCACGGACTGTTTGGCATTAGCTGCCAATGCCAGACTAACAGATGCCATGACAAGCACGACTCCGGCAATCTTTATAAACCTTTTTTTCATGTTCTACCTCCTCAACAAATACTTTTTTTCATGTTCATTTTCACTCTAGCAATCGCTGATCGTCCTTAAAAAGCGGCTATCTCATCAAAAGGAAATAAGCGGAGTTGAACAACCCCTCTAATTTCCTTGGCAGTCACTAAACCATTTTGGCGACTATCTGTCGTGTAAGGACGATTATCTCCTAATACAAAATAACAGCCCTCCGGAATGATCGGCCCCGTTTTAAGACTTTCTGTTGAATAATCCTCAGTAAAAGTCACACCACTTTCTTTTCGATCATTGATTTCCGCGATGATAAATTTTTCATCCACCGGCTGATGATTGACATACAAAACATCCTCTTTGTAAATAATCGTCTCGCCAGGCAAGCCAATCACTCGACGAATTTGCTGCTTACCAGATGGTAGTGTTAATTGAACCAAATTAAACCGTTCGATTTCCGCCTGCTTTTTAACGATTAACAGATCGCCATTCATCAGTGTTGGTGACATGCTGTAGCCTTTAACACCAGATGCCCGATAGAAAAAAAGAAACAAGATGACCGTTCCTCCAATGGCTAGGAGCATTGAGACGAGTAATTCTCGCCAATGGATCATTGGAGTAATTTTATGAGCTCTACGACGAGTTATTCTTTTTCTGTTAGAGCGACGCCTAGTTCGCGACAAGTTAACAGAGTTCCGTTGTTTTTTCCTTTTTTTTGACTGATGTGAGGCGGGCACTTGCATTTTCATGACACACAACCTAATCGTTAATCATTCTCTTCCAATAACGCTTCATTGACTTTATAATACTGGAAAGCCCCTTTTTCATAAGTTTTAGCCCGTTTGATATCGGCTAAAAAATCGTCTACCAACGCCTCGTTGCCATAAAACTTATTAATTTGCGTACTAGCATTCATGCCTAGTTGTGACAGCGACGTATAATAACGATTTAAGGTTGTCTGCCCTTCCTTCGTATTCAAAGGACTTGCCTTTTGGACACCATAACTGGCCATGCCGGTTGCTAAATAGCGAATATTTTTTTTGAGTTTTTCTTCCTCATCCCCTTGATCTTTAGCTAACACCAATTGACTTTCAAAGTCTCTGAGTAAAAAATAGGATTTTGACACCGATTCTGCGTCATTTTTGGACAGGTTCATTGACTGATAGTAGGAGATATACGCGCCACCACTGATCAGAGCGATGGCTAAAAGAAAGAAACAACTAAACGCGATTAACTTACTTTTTTTCCCCTTTTTCAGACTTAATTGAGCCCTTTCAAGAGCCTTGCGTTTCCGTTTGCTTTTCGTTTGTTTGATCGAAAGGTTGCTTAACTGACGCTTTTTTATCCCAAAACCAACTAGACTGTACAAAGCGACAATTAATGAAAAAATCCCGCCAGCTATGGTTCCAATCAACGCCCATTCAAAAATGGTCATACTCGTTTACTCCTATTCTTTCTTCACTCGTTTAGTTCTCGTTTTGCTCTTTTTAGCAGGAGGACTCTTTTTCTTAAGAGACATCCCAATGAGGATCATCAGCCCGACAGCCAAGCTAGCCCCACCGACAATTTTAGCTATCAGCAGCCAATCGAGACCTTTTTCCTGAGTCAAACTCACATCGCGTTCATTAAACTTATCCGCTTCTTCTCTCGTAATTTTAAAAGCTTCATCCCAGTTCCAAGATTGCTCCCCAGACGTAATCAAAATCTTCGCCTGATAATCACCGGCCACCATCTGCTCACCATTCATGGAAATAGCATAATTAAAAAAGGTATTTGGCGCCATTCGTGCCGCATTTTGCTTCCGTTCATAGAGAACCGTATCATCCCCTTTTTTGGTGATCTGAACTTCAATGGTCATGTCCTCCAGATAATTAGCCACCACATTGGAAAAGTTGACAACAATGGCATTTCGATAGTTACTTTGATCAGCATACACTTTATTTAAAGCTAATTCTGGTTGAGGAAAATTGTCTGTCTCGCTTAAAATAACACCCAATACATAAGCATATTTATTTTTCACCATGGTTTTGCCATCTGGCTTTTCATCAGAGGTCTCCCTCTCCATCTGAATTCCCCCAGAAAGATAGCCATCAAAGCTAGTTTCAGGCATATTAATCGTAAACTCAGCTTCTTTTGTCGCTCCCGCTTCCACCAAAACCGCCTCTGGCCCTGAGACCACCTCAGTAAACTTAAATTTTAAGGAATCGTCGTCCTCAATACTATTGAGTCCACTTTCAATCACACCATTTTGATTGGTTTTTGCCGCATGAACGGTCGTCTTAATGGTGATAGGCACGTCATTAGGATTAGTTAAACTCACCGTTATTTTTTGTTCCTGGCCAGGTGCGAGTCTTAAATCAAAATAACCGGCATCTTTACTGATTTGATTATCAGGAAAGTTAACTTTATAAGTAAACCCAATGCCTAAATCATCAGCCTCCACCTTTGTCACGTTGCTATTTACAAGCAAAACTACCAGTAAAACGAAAAAATATAGTCCTTTTCTGGCTGTTGTCTTTTTAATCCTCATAACTAAATCCCTTTCCTTAATCAATGTTTACCTCAATACTAGCGAAAATAGGGTAGACTAACTTTAGCAAGTCTACCCTATTTCCAGTTAGCGATGTTGTCTATTTAGCTGCAACAATTTTCCACGTGATTTCAGCATTATAAGTGTCTGTACCTGATGTTTCTGCCATACTTGATGCAGTAGACGCTGGAACTGTTAACTTGATGGCGTCCTTCGCAGTATCTTTCGTACCACCTGTACCTTGAGCCGGATCGTATTGATCACTTTGACCAAATTCAATGGTGTATTGTCCTTTACCTTCTTTTAACGTTTTGTCTGCTGTGACGATGTCTTGAGCTCCATTACCAGTTGCGCTGTCTTTAGCAAGTTTAAAACCTGTTTGGAAAGTGCCAGGAACCGTGTTAGTATTAGCAGACGGTGTCACCAAAATCCCATTAGAGTAAGAGATTTCAGAACCAGTTAACACATTAGTTCCGTAAGTAAATTGTTGCGTTAATTCTGCTGTTACGGTATAACCGTATAAACCGCCTGAACGAATGTCACCAAACTGCACTAAGGCACCACGAGTCACATCTTTGCCTTCACCATCTTTAAGGGGCACAGGAATTGCTGGTTGTACAACGTCACTAACAGAAGACGCAATACTACCAAAGTCCAAGTCAGTAGTTCTTGAAACAACTAATGAACCCGCATCTGGGTTAACATTGATTAATGGTTGATCTGGTAAGACTTTATCCTTATCTTCCGGGTCAATCGTTGGATCCGTTGGCTTGATCGTTCCTTCTTCTACTTTGACTTTTCCAGCAGAACCTAATGTATCAGCAGCGGCTGAAGCTGTCACGCTTCCTACTAAAGATGTACCCAAAACTGTTACTAATGTTAATGCACATAAACTTCTTAATTTCATCCTAATTCCTCCATTGGTTAATATTTATTAAGGTAACTCAGCTAATATCCAAGTTAACTCCGTTTGGTATTGTACCGGGTAAATCTTTGTAGAATCCGGTACCGACAGCGAAATAGCGGAATTGCTATAGGCTGGCTTTTTGTAAAGCTCATCACTCACGCTTTTGCCCCGATCATCTAATACTGGGGCCAAGGTGTTTTCCTGATTGTCCTCATTGGTGCCTGATGCACCGAAGGCAATCGTCCAAATTCCCTTGCCACTACCTGTAGCAGCTTTTGCTACATCGTAAGCAGCGTCAATTTCATTTAACTTAATCGTCTCCCGCGAAACCACAGGGGCCTGGCTTGTTCCATTGGTATTGGCCCAGCCTTTATCCAATGACAAAACGGCACCCTTCAAGTCTTGTTCTGCCACATTTTGAATTACCGGATTAGTAAACTGATGAGTTTGCTTGACTTGTAACGACCAGCCTGATACATCCCCTCGTTGATCCGTAATTTGAACATAACTGCCACGTGGCTCTGTCTCATCATAAAATTGCTGAGCTAATGCGTAATACTGGCGATCACTCTTAGTAATCGTAGCCTCACCAAAACGCAATGAGGAAATAAAATCCATTCGCAAGGGACCTTCTGTTGAAGGCCCTTCACCAGGATCCACGGGCTCACCAGGTTTTTCCGGATCAACAGGATCCGTCCGCTCACTGCCAGTAACCTTAACCGAACCATCACCTTCTAAAGAATTTGCCGCTGCCAAAACCTCAAGCGATAGGAAACAAGACAAACCCATTAACAGCAATGAAAGCACACCTTTTTTTATCATCAGCTCTTCCTCCTTGTTTTCCCTAAGTAAAAAACAAGGCCGGCAGATACGATAAACCCAGCACCCAAGGCACTGTATTGCTGAACAGCCTCACCTGTTTGTGGCAAGAGACCGCCCCCCGGCCCCTCTTTCGGTACAGGACTCTTTTTAGGAGGCTCTTCCTTTTTAGGGAGTTCACTTGAACTGGCCGTTTCTTCTTTAAATGAAATCGTCCCATCAACTGTCGCCTGGCCGCCAATCCCTTCGGCTGACACAGCAGGAACGGCCGTTAATTGAATAAAACTAAGTGCTATCACCCAAACTAAAATAGCCACTCCACTCCCTTGTTTACCTATTCCAAACTTATTCACCTTTACTCACCTCAATTGTCATAGTCATACTTGCTTGTCTCCACCACCACCTCTCTGAGTATCAGAGTCTTTCATTTGCGAATATTTATGAACAGTCCCAAGAGAAACCTGACAGGCTTCAGCCACTTCTCTCATGGTCATCTTTTTGGAATTAAGCAATACTTGAATTTTATCAACGACATTCTCATTAATTGTCGGACGACCAAATGTTTTTCCATCAAGTTTAGATTGCTGTAGCCCTCTTTTAATGAGATCTCCTGTATACTCCGCTTGGAAATCAATTAAAAGCAAGGCGTGTGTGTAAAAATCAGCTGAGTGTAACGTGTCAATTTTTTCCTTAAGACTGATTAATCTGATGTTCTTCTGCTTCATCATCGACAAAATTTTTCCCAAATCCTTTAACCGCTTGGCGAATGATTCTAAGCTGTATATCACCACCTGATCCTCAACTTGAATCGTATCAAGCAGATTGATCAATTGTTCGTCAGCTCTAAAGGCCTCATCCTCGATAAAAATTTCAGTACAAGCATAGGAAGTCATCACCTTTAATTGATCGATTGTTTTTGTCGGATAATTTTTACGAATGTAGCCATACAGCGCCATGCTGCCGCCTCCCTGTTATTTTTTTGACCCAAAAAATCTTTTAAGAAAACTATAGTCAAGTATAAACACAACATTTATGCCTTGGTTCAAGAAGTCGAATTTACAAACGTTGATAGAACGGGCTTTTAAAAATGACAATTTGAGCTTTTTGGACAAAAAGGCTCTTTAAAAAAATCTATAGTTTAATATAAAGGTATTCCGATGTCAATAAGTTTTTAAATATCTTTTTATGAACGATCAAGATAATCGTCATTAGCTCGATACCTAAAGGAATTTATAAATAAAACTTTTTTAAAGGATGAAAAAAAGTGAACATTATTTATCTGAGAGTTTAGGAGGACAATAAGATGACAGTTATTGGCTATATGCGCGTTAGTACGCCGCAACAAAAATTTGATTCGCAAGAACGAGCTTTACAAAAATACGGGGTAGACATCATCTATCAGGAACATGTCAGTGGAACCAATTCAAATCGGAAAGAACTAAATAAAGCACTTGCTCTATTAAAGACCGGCGATACCTTTGTCATTTTTAAATTAGATCGACTGGCCAGAGGAACCAAACATCTCCTTAGCTTGATGGATGAATTTGAAAAGAGGGGAATTAACTTTGTCAGCATACAAAATCACATTGATACAACTACCCCAATGGGTAAATTTTTCTTTACAGTCATGGGCGCTTTTGCAGAGATGGAGGCGGAAATCATCCGTGAAAGGGTCAAATCAGGGCTTGATGCCGCTCGCGAAAACGGCAAAACACTAGGCAGACCTACTCGAGAAAAAGCCGCAACCAAAGCCGTCCAGCTCTATTTGACTACTGATCTAACAGTGGCAGCGATTGCCAAAAAATGCCGGATTTCAGTACCTACCCTCTATAATTACTTGGCTCAGGAAAATATTCCACGAAATCAACGAGGGCACCTTAAAAAGATCAAACAAGTTGCCAATAAGTAACTTGAACTAGCTATCTACGGGATTCACTACACAAAAAAAGACTGTTCCACTGAGCACAGTGAACAGTCTTTAACGAGCTTTACGTTTAGGAGGTTGCTCTTCAATTTTAACTTAATTTCCCTTCTGTTGTTTTTCCAAGCTGTGAGCCCGATAAGTTTTTAACTCATCAGCCGTGGCTTGAAGATCAAAGGATTCGTATATATTCAAGGCGTTAGTAGTCTCCTCCATCCCTTTTGAAATATTGCCAATTTCAATTAGCTGCAAGCCATTTAGAAATTTGATCATGTTTCGTTGATAAAGAAACTTCGGGTTAATTTTTTGTGAGTTCAATACGGATAAATAGTAAAAAGCATCATTAGTCCGATTGTTTTTAAACAAAATTAAAATCAAGTTAATCAAGGCATTGCTAGCCACATTACCATAAAGACTACTATTACTGTACAGCGAAGTATATTCCAGCAGCTTTTTGGCATAGAGCAACACTAAATCCAAATTGATAAACTCCATGGTGGAAATAAAGATACTCACTTCAAACTTGGTCCAAGAATCAACAGAAAATAGCATCTGGTGAAGCTGTTCTCGGTCCTCCTCAGCCGGAGCCGTCTGTGTCAAATTCGCATAAGAGAATGAGGCAATCAATTTATAAGCTAAAAATCGTGTATTCTCTTTTTTTTCAAGCTCTTGATCCAGTTCAGCAATAATCGCCTGAAGTTCTCCCACTTTATTTTTGGTCGACGCATTGTAGATATTATCCCAAATATAATCATCTGGCGCATCAGCGTACCCGTTATTAATAAAAATAAATTCAAAAAAAGTGACATTTAATCGATCCAATAAGGCCATAAAAAGCTCAATCGTCACAGAGCTTTTGCCGTTTTCCACCCGATTGTAAAAACTGACAGACATAATATCTTTCGACAATGCTGCCTGAGTCACCTTTTTCCCCGTCCGAATTATTTTTAAAGTCTCCCCGATTGGTTTCATACAATCCCCTTCTTTCATCGATTGAAAGCTTATTCGGTCTCATCGTACTACGTTTTTGGGGTCGATACAAGAGAAATGTTTCAATATTTCTCTATACGATAAAAACATCGCATATATGCAAATCAAACAAAACATCGGTCATCTTTTTACGATTTTTGTTTTTTTAACTTTATAATTGAACATGTTCATTGATGAACTTTTCTCCCTAAACCCACGACTTAAAAGCGGCTAGTTTCTGGACATTGGCAAAGTTTAGCTTTAATACTGATAATTAAATAAACAGGGGATAACAAACGAAAATGAACAGATAATACACATTAACACTTTTTATAAATGTTCAGCGGGTTTGCAAAAAAATAGGAGGTAACACAAATGGCAGTTATTGGTTATGCACGAGTCAGCACCACCGTCCAAAAATTAGACTCTCAAATTGGGGAGTTAGAACAGTATGGCGTTGATAAAATTTATACAGAAAAAGAAAGTGGGCTAAAAGAAGAACGACCTGTTCTCAATCATGTCCTGACTCTTCTCCAACCAGGTGACACCTTTGTTATTTTCAAACTGGATCGTCTGGCTCGCAGTACTCAGCACTTACTACAACTTGTCGATGGCTTTGCCAAAAATGACATCCAATTCGTCAGTTTGCAAAATAACATCGATACCACCACCCCGACAGGTAAATTACTGTTTACCATTATGGGCGCTTTCGCTGAAATGGAAGCCACCTTAATTAGAGAACGAGTGACTGCCGGATTAAAAGCTGCCAGAGAAAAAGGAGTCAAACTTGGAAGACCTAGCCCTCATAAACAAATCGATCAAGCCATTCACCTCTACTTAAACACTGAAGCAAATGTCATGACGATTCTTGCCAAATGTGACATCACGGCTCCAACGCTCTACAAACATTTAAGTCAACGAGGCTATTCCTTACGAAGTAGCCACAAGCACATCATAAATACTTAATAGGAGGAACATGATTGATTACCATTATCGGTTTAGGCTATGTCGGTCTTTCCAGCGCCTTGTTATTCGCTGACGACCACATAGTTTACGGCATTGACACAGATAAAAAACGAATCGACTTATTGCAGCAACAAAAAAGCCCTTTAAAGGAAGCCTTAATCGAGGAAACACTTTGCTCTCTTGGGACACAAGAAAACTTGATCTTTACTTCAGAACTGCCCCAAACGGCCAGAGATAGTAAGTTTGTCCTCTTTTGCTTACCAACAGATTACGATGAGGCTACCAATCAATTCAATACTCAAGCTTTATCCGAAAGCCTTCGTCACTACGATCAACTGATTCAAGAAAAGGCAGTTTTTATCATTAAATCTACCATTCCCTTAGGATATTGTGATGAATTAGCCATTGGTTTAAACCATTCATTGGTTTTTGTACCGGAATTTTTGCGGGAAGGCCAAGCCCTCCATGACAATTATTACCCAAGTCGAGTGGTGATTGGCGACACTCAATCTGTTGGAGATCGGGTCCAAGCTCTTTACAAAGGCGTGGTTAAAAACACCCCACAATTTCAACTAATGAACAATAAAGAAGCTGAAGCGGTCAAATTATTTGCCAATAATTATTTGGCAATGCGAGTGGCTTTTTTTAATGAACTGGACAGCTTTTGCGAAAATGCTGATCTGTCAGCAAAAGCCGTGATTGACGCCCTTTCTTTAGATGATCGGATTGGCTCTCATTATAATAACCCCTCTTTTGGTTACGGTGGTTATTGTCTACCTAAGGATACCAAAGAATTAAGCAGTTTATTTCTCAAAAAAGGCATACAAGCACCATTGATTCAGAGTCTCTCCCACTCGAATCAGGCCCGGCTAGCATTTATTGCTGATCAATTAGCAACTCACCAAACAATTGGTATCTTCAAATTGGCAATGAAAAAAGACTCAGACAATTACCGAGAGTCAGCCTCCTACAAATTGTACCTCATGCTAAAAAAACGCAATAAGACGGTTTATATTTTTGATAAAAACTATCAGGGGCCAGATGCTGTCACAAACTTTGCTGACTTTGTCTCTCAGTCGGCCATAATTGTCAGCAATCGACTAGAAGATCAACTAATCCCCTATCAAGAAAAAGTCTACTCACGAGACATTTACAATGAAAATTAAAGGAGACGAGCAATGTTTAACACACTTTCATGGTTTTACCCTACGGTTGTCAGTATTCTGGTACTTTTGGCAGTCATTCAAATAAGAGGTTTTTTTCACAAAAAGGCACCCTCACCCCCTTATGAAACACTTAAGCGCGGTGAAAAAACGCATATAAAAAAAGCCAGAAATAACCAAAAAATTGCTTTAAAAAATAATGAAGACACCACCGTCTCTTTGGGCATAACCTATCGAAATTCTTTTACGCTGTTTTTTCTGATCAGCCTTTTCGTGGCGTTAATTTGGGTAGCATGGTCGATTTATGCCACCGAGAATGGCGGCTTAAAAGAGTTCCGTTATTTCTTCATTCTAATCGGCGCCTTCTCCTGTGGTCAATATGTCTTTTCCATCTACGCCGTTCCTTATCGCGCAGTCCATCAAGAACCACTTAAACCGATCATATTGGTCCCGGTTTATAACGAAAGTCCCCATACCTTACAACAAGGAATTCACTCGTTCTTTTCACAAACCGTCTTACCGACTGAGATTCATGTGGTAAACGATGGCTCCAATGCAGATATTGACTACACCGATGTAGAGTCATCTCTCTTGGCAAAGGGAAAAGAAACAGGGATTTATACCACTTGGACAACTCAGGCAAATGCTGGTAAACGCGCGGCTCAAACCACTGGTTTCCAGCTTATCAAAGAACCATTAGACAGCATCATCATCACCGTTGATTCCGATGGTATTTTGGCTGATAACGCCCTGGCAGAAGGTCTAAAACCCTTTAATGATCCAGAAGTTCAATCCGTCGCCGGACTCGTCGTCTCCCGCAACATCAAAAAAAATCTATTATCTCGTTTGACAGAACTAATTTTTGTGGCCTATCAACAATTGGTTGACAGAGCCTCCATGTCGCTTTTCGGTAGTGTGCCAGTAAACAGCGGTGGACTTGCCTTCTACCGCTACGATGTATTGGCTTCCAGTATTACTCATGGGTATAATCAGGAAACCTTTGGCAAGGCTGAAGTAAAGTTCTCAGACGATTCTTTTTTAACCCTTTTTGCTGCCTTTAAAGGAAAAACCGTCTTTCAACCGACCTCGGTTGTTTTTGCTGATATGCCAACTAATTTGAATCACCATCTTCGGCAACAAGTTCGTTGGGCCCGGGGCTCCTTTATCCGTGGTTTTTGGCGCATTCGTTACGCGCCTATCCGATCTGCTATTTTTTGGCGTCAGGTGATTGGCTGGTATACATTTTTTGTCGTAACTTGTATTTTGACACAACTGATGATCCATTATCTACTAAGTTGGACAATTCCCCCTCTGGAGTTCTTTCTAATCCCAATCGTCATGGGTTATATTCAGTCTTTGCGGTACTTTTTGGTCAAGCGCACAGACTTAAGCCTGTGGCAATATGTCGCTATATGGTTAATGACCCCTTTGGCAACCATCTGGAGTGTTATCGTCTTGCGAATAGTCAAACTATATTCCATACTTACCTGCAAAAAAACCGGTTGGGGAACCAGAAGTGCCATTGAAATCCCTGATGAAGTGGACCATGACTCATCATGGTCGGCCCCTTCCCCCATCATTGAAGAGTCAAACGACTAACCTTGTGTTCTCTTATTGAGCTGATAATCCTAGCCCTTTTAGCAAAAAGAGCCATCTAGTTCCCTAGACAGCTCTTTCCTTCATAGCTTTTTATCACTCCAAATTAGCATGGTACTGCCATAAATCGGCTAACACGAGCTCTTTTTGTTTGATAATCATCAGACAGATGATGTCTCCAAGTAGCAGTAGACTTTGTTCAAACAAGCTGGTCATCGGTTGAATTGAGTTGATTTCATTCGCCAATGACAATTTGGTTTGGACAGGAATCCGGACAAATAAGTCAGTATAGTCATTCATCGAACTATTAGGATTTGCCCCAAAATGAATCACCTTCGCGCCAAAAGAATGAGCTTTTTGAGCGATCATTAAAGGAAATAAACTTTCGCCACTTCCTGAGCCGACGATTAAGAGATCAGACTCTGTGATGGCCGGTTCGGTAATTTGGCCAACCACATAAACTTCATAGCCTAAATGAGCCAATCTTTTGGCCATGGCTTCTAATGATAAAAGCACCCGCCCAACCCCGACAACATAGACTTTTTTGGCTCGGTCAATTTCCTTAATCACTGACTCAATTGCCCTTGGGTCAACTTGATTTAGGACATCCGTTAATTCTGCTAATATCTCCTTAGTTACCTTATGATACATCGTAAACACCCTCACTCCCCTTAAGACAAGCCAAAATCTCCTCTTTACTTTCACCAATCTCGAAGCCTGGTCTAAATAAACTTTTACTGCCTAGCACTAAATTATTGGCACCCGCCGCCACAAGTTGAGGCAGCCAATCCAAGGACACTCTACCGTCTACTTGAATGTCAGAACCAGCCCCCCTTTCCTTAATAAACAACTGCAAAGCTTTCACCTTTTCCAAGCCATAAGAAATGGCCATTTCGTTTTGATCGGTGGCAAAGCCAGGATTAATTAACATTAAACAAACTAAATCTAGTTGAGGCAGTAGCCACTTTAAGGTCTTAAAATCGGTTGCTGGGTTTAAGGCGATCCCGCACTTAGCGCCAGCTTTTTTGATCAGATTAACATAGCGATCAAGATGAAGGGCCGTCTCATAATGAAAAGTAACACTTTGAACCCCCATCTTTAGTACTTCATTAATAAAAAACTCATTATCTCTGGCCATAATATGCAGGTCAAAAGCCAAATCCGTTACCTCTCTCATCCGCTTGATGGTTTCTAATCCCAAAGGCATACTGGGACTAAAACTGCCATCAATGAGATCGATGTGCAAGCATTTAAAGCCAGCCCCTTCAATTTCGTTCATACTTTTTTCTAAGTTAACTAAGTCACCGCACATAATCGACGGCGACAGACTGATCCTTTCCATAGTCTCACCTCTTTTGATTTTTGTACAAATACTGTCAAAGTAACCTATCTCTGACCTTTATCCACTTACATTAAGCTTTATTACAATTACTTATCAGCCAATAGCGGTTGAATAATGGGGCGAATCTCGCAAATATCATCGACGACTAAATCAGCTAACGCCTGAGAAAAATTAAAGCGCCTTTCTGATTTGGCAATCACAAACATCCCCGCCCCCTTGCCAGCTTGAATCCCGTAATGAGAATCTTCAATCACCAGACAGTCTTTAGGCAGCACCTGCAACTTTTCAGCAGTTTTAAGATATATTTCAGGATCAGGTTTAGATTTTTCAAACATATCGCCACTAATTGACACATCAAAATACGCTGAAATACCACACTGCTCCAAGACGGTAGCGATTTTTTCGCGACTTCCCGATGAGGCCAAGCCCACTTTCAACGTCGTGTCAGCTTTTAACCAGTGTAACAAGTCCACGACTCCCTGATTTAACAATAAGGAATAATCAAGCTCATGGGCTTGATGAAACTCATTTAAAGCCAACAAATACGAAGCGTGAGTGGGGAATTCGTTAGCATCGACATAATTGGAAATAATTTTCCAAGTCATCCGCTTATCAGCCCCCACAAAGCTCAATAACTGTTCCTCAGGAATCGTCACCTTCAAGTGTTCTAAAAAAGCCCTTTGCCTTGCAAGTTGCAGCGGCTCTGTGTCAACGATCACACCATCCATGTCAAAAATAATCCCTGTTGGCATTTAGATTAACCCCATTTGCTGTAATTTTTCACTGGCCTTGACAATTTTATCAACCACCACATCATCAACTGGGCGCTCAATGTATTTGGCCACCGTTGGTCTCAAGCCATGTGCCTTAATTTCTTTAGTTAACTGAACAGCCGCTGGATCACTTTCTTCTGAATAATGAAAGGCACATGCCAAGGCCTGAGCAATTCCGTCATAATTAATATCGTATTTTTCGCACAAGGCAATCACACCCATAAAACGATCATGAGGCCCTACTTTTCTAATCGGATCAAAGCCTACCCTAAAAATCGCATCAGGCATTTCATTTTTGGCTTTTGGTAAATACTCCAGTTCTTTAATCTCTTCTCTGGTCACAGGGTATTCATACAAAACTGCTTGAACGGTGGCATCGTGAACCGCTTTGATTAATGCGGCCACCTCTGGATCTGCTTGAGCAGTAGGAATGTCATCGTATTTTTTTAAGTACCCCATGTAGGCTGTCGCAGCGTGAGGGCCATTAATGGTAAAGACTTTAATGTCTTTTAACATTTCAACGTTTTCCCGTACGTCCAACCAATCAACATCAGAAAAATCAACATTGACAGGCCCTTGAATAATCAAAGAGGCCACGGCTGTCGTCACTAAACTTGTCGCATCGTTACTCGCTGCATCTGTCGATCGCCGAACGATAGAATCACGAATGACGACTTGCTGATCAAACCACGCTCTCACTTCATCAGTTGCCAAGTTAGCTCTAAAATGAGCCCTGATTTCCGGAATAATATGATTTTTATTGGTCAAGCAGATGATCGTTTTTTTAGATTCCGGTTTTTCTTGAGCCTGTCTTTCAAACAGAGGCCCTAAAAATGCCGCCGCTTCGGCAAAATCTTCCGGATACAAGGGACACATCAATAAGTCCGCTTCCAAGAATGAGCTAGTTAATTCCGGCGTGATAATGGTCTCAAACGCTTGATAACCAGTGATTTTATTGGTAAACACCTGATCAGTCGTATGAACCTTAACGTTGTAGCTCCCTGTTTTTTTTAATGCAGCAATCACCTGAGGATCTTTATCTAAAAACGAGATCTGCCACCCCGCATTATAAAAGGTTTCACCAACAAAGCCTTTTCCCAGTCTGCCTGCTCCGATAACCATGACATTTTTCATCTGCCCACGTCCTCTTCTAGTTTTGATAAATCAAGGTTAATATTTCTTCTTTAGTCGTGGCTTTTCTAATCTTTTCCACGTTGTTTTCATCAATAAACAATTCTGCTAAACGACTGATAATCGCTAAATGATCATCATTTTTCCCAGCAATCCCGACAATAATGTTAGCCACATTACCATCCCCAAAAGCAACACCCTTTGGCACTTGAATAATCGAAATGCCGGTTTTAATGATTTTTTTTTGTGAATCCTCTAATCCATGAGGTATTGCCACATGATTGCCAATATAGACAGAGATATGCTGATTTCTTTCGATCATATCGGCAATATATTTTTCTGTCACATAGCCTTGTTCCACCAAAATTCTACCTGAAGCTCTAATCGCTTCTTCCTCATTAGCAAATTCCGCCCCAAGTATAATATTAGCTTCATTCAATAACTCCTTGGATAAAACTGAGGAGTCTTCTAGGGATTGTTCTCTGTGTTCAATAAAATGCAGCACCTCATCGTAGTCTTCGTCCTTCAAAAAATTATTAATCGGGATATAGGCCGTATTTGGATTTTTGCCACTGATTCGCGCCCGCTCGATTAAAGAATCCAAGGTAACCACAATGTCCGTATCCATATCGATTTTATTAGCGGAAGAATTCTTCACTTCAATATGAGCCAGTCCTTGTTTTTTTAAGCGCTTTTTCAAAACAGTGGCGCCCATGGCACTTGACCCCATGCCAGAATCACAGGCCACTTGGATCTTTTTGACTGGCGCTGCCAATGTTTCTAATTCATCAACCGACTTAGCACTCACCTTTTTAGCAGCAAAGCTGTCCACAGTCTTAACTTTTCGACCGCCCACATTAAAGTCCTGAACTAACTCATCATCTTCCCCTGACCCAAAGAATTTTAATAAGATCATGCCCAGTAAAGTTGAGACGATAAAGCCAGCCAAAATCGAAACAAAATTAGCAAATATCGCATCTTTAGGCGTCATCAAAGCGATGTTAATCAAACTTCCTGGCGACGCCACCCCAATTAAGCCACCGCCTAATAAAACTTGGAGGAATAAGGAAACAGCTAAACCACCCATTGTGGCAAAAACTAAAATCGGATTAGCTAAGACAAAGGGAAAATAAACTTCCCCAATACCCGCAATTCCCGCAATAAACATCGCCATCGGCGCCGTTGATTTGGCCTTGCCTTTGCCAAATAGCCAAATTGAAAACAGCGTCCCCAGTAATGGGCCGTTATTGGTATCCACTAAAAACATAATCGATTTGCCCAATTCTGCCGCCTGTGCGTAACCAATCGGCGCTAAAATACCATGGTTAACCACATTGTTTAAAAACAACACCTGAGCAGGGGCCATAAAAATTGATAAGGCCGGTATTAAATTATTATCCGTCGCCCATTGAACGCCAGCTGTTAAGATCGCAATCAACGCTCTAATAGAGGGACCGATCGTTAGAAAAGCAAAAATAGCAAAGAAGGCACCCAAAATCCCCAAACTAAAGTTATTGACAAACATTTCAAATCCCGGTTTAATTTTATCTTCAGTTAACGTGTCAAATTTCTTTAAGACCCAAGCTGACAAGGGCCCCATAATCATCGCCCCACTAATCATCGTAATGTCCGCTCCAACAATCACGCCCATTGTGGCAAAAGCCCCAATCACACCACCTCTTTGGCCGTGAATATTATAGCCAGCTGTATAACCTATTAACAAAGGAAATAAATAATTTAAGATCGGTCCGACCATTTGGGCCAAATTTTCATTCGGCAACCACCCATTAGGAATAAAGAGCGCTGCCATTAATCCCCAACCAACAAAGGCCCCTAAATTCGGCATGACCATGCCGCTCATGTACCCACCAAACTTACGAATTTTTGACAAAACGTTTCCAGAAGAACTTTTTTTGCTAGTGACTGATTCCATTAGTTAATCCCCCTATCTAGTTGATTTAGCTCCCGAAATATTAATCGTTGTCCCTGAAATATAGGACGATTTATCTGACACCAAGTAGGAAATCAAATCGGCAATTTCCGTCATTTTACCCGGTCGTCCCAAAGGAATAATGCCCTTATAATCGCTGTGAACCTTTGAAGGATCGGTTCCTCTTGCATAGGCCAAGGCCTTAAAGTTTGCTTCGTTGTTCATCGGCGTCCGCTCATTGATACTTGGCGCCACCCCCACAACCCGAATATTAAACTGGCCTAACTCTTTTGCCCATGACATGGTGAACGCATGAACGGCGGCTTTATTGGCCGAATAACAACTTTGACCTTCTGAACCTTGAAGCCCGGCATCAGATGACATATTGATAATCACGCCAAATTCCTGTTTAATCATTTCTCTGGCAACCGCTTGCGAGCAGAGAAAGACGCCCTTTTGATTAACATTAACCATAAAATCAAAATCTGCTTCACTTAATTCATACTCAGGATGTTCTCCTTGATGATCCACTAACATCCGTGGTCTACTAACGCCAGCATTATTGATCAAAGCGTCGATTTTTCCGTATTGCTCCTTGATCGTCTTGACACAACTTACCACATCTTCCTTATTGGAAATATCGC
The DNA here is from genome assembly GCF_017829975.1 of Vagococcus allomyrinae. Taxonomy (GTDB): domain Bacteria; phylum Bacillota; class Bacilli; order Lactobacillales; family Vagococcaceae; genus Vagococcus_D; species Vagococcus_D allomyrinae. Next base: position 169,012 of record NZ_JAEEGA010000002.1, read on the forward strand.
ACTTCATAAAAATCGTCTCATTTTCAGGTGCCGGTTCGACGACATCTAATGAAATGACCGTCGCCCCATTCCCTCTAAGATTGGCACACATTTTTTCTCCTAACCCCATACTTCCACCGGTAACAATTGTCACTTTACCTGCTAAATCTAACCATTTTTCCACATTACTTCACACCTTTCTGCTTTATAACTTATATATTAACCGCTTACTCGATTAAAAACAAGCTTTTTTTTTGCGCCTTTATGCGTTTTTGATTATTTTTTTGCGTTTTTGAATGTCAAAGTAAGAAAAAAAGTGTTATAATAAGGGTATAAATTAAAGCTGAAAGGAAAGACTATGCTTAAAAAAGAACGTCAAACCATTATTTTAGATATTTTGAATTCTGAAGGTCGAGTTATTTCAAGCGAGCTGAGTAAGCGCTTAAACGTGTCTGAAGATACGATTCGCAGAGACCTCAATCAATTAGCTAAAAATGATTTATTAAAAAAAGTTCACAGCGGCGCAACGATTCTCGGCCCTTCTGTGACAAATTTTGAATATCGCAGCAATATCAAAAACGAAGAAAAAGAAAAATTGGTCAAATTAGCATTGCCACTTTTAGAGGAGCATTCCGTTTTTTTTGTTGATGGAAGCACCACTAACTTAAAATTTGTCGAAGCGTTGCCAACAAACTTTAAAGGAACGATGATTACTAACAGCCCTTATATCGCCATTGCCGCCATTCAAAAGAAAGAATTAGTCACCATCAGTTTAGGTGGCAATTTCGCTAAACGGTCAGCCGTTTACTTAGGGGAGACGACCATTAAAGAAATTGACACGATTAGAGCGGATTATTACTTGATGGGCATTCACAATTTAGATGCCACGATCGGCGCAACCGTCAACACCCAACAAGAATCTTTTACAAAATTAAAAATGGCGGAGCATTCTGAACAGGTGATTGCAATTGCCACAAAAGAAAAAATCGGGACCGTCAGTCACTATGTCTCTTGCCCGATTGACCGGATTAGTTACTTGGTCACTGATTCGACAAACGACGCCTTGTTAACTAAATTTGAAAACAGCCAGATTGACATTATCACCTTAAACTAAGCTCGGCTGACGTCAAAAAAATCGAAGAACCCTCTTCAACTTACGAGGTTCTTCGATTATTTTGCTCGTTCTATGTTAAAATACATTGATTGAGGATCTTGTAAATGCCACTACGCATGGAAAAGGGTTGGATAAACAATTAACATAATGCGTATGCCGTTAACTGTCTAAAATATTAGTTGCAAGGCTAAACAACCTCCCGTTGAAGAGGTTCCCCTTTTAACTTCTTATTCTTCGTTTTAATTGTTCACAGAATAGTTGATATTCATGTGTTGAGTTTTATTCATTTTAATCGCTGACTGAAAATTTGAAATTAAGGGCGAATTTCAATTATCTATCAAATTTTCTTTTTTTAGAAGAAAAGGTGAGTAATGAGTCAACTCCCAAGGAAACGAAAAAGTTAGATAGCATAATGAGTGAATGACGTTTCCAAGAGAGGATATTTTGCATTATCGAGGTACTAGATTGTTGCTAATTTTTGTTTTGTTTGGAATATTAGAACGGCCATGTTATAATGAGAATAATAAAAGGACATGCGCTAACATGTCCCAAATGTAGTACCGTTAAAGACGGTAACGAGATTTTACTTAGTTAAGAAATAACCGTGCAAACTCGCAAAAGCTGACGGTTATTTTTTTTGCTCTTTTTTAGCTTCTACAATAGCTGTCACAAGTTTAACAACTGCGGTAATTAAACCTACAATTGCCACCGTAACTGCTAGAATAGTCTCAAACAAAAGGCTAGCTCCTTTCTCCAGATTTTGGTTGTACACTCATGCGCACCACCTCACTTTCGATTGAATCCCGCCACCGTCACTTAACTTTTCTACTCCTATGATTATAGCATACCTTGGCCTTATCAAACACTTCAAACATACATGTGAAATTCAACAATATCAACTGTTTAGCATTGTCTATTTAAAGCACACCTTGAATGGGTAAATCAGAAAAATTCTTGGCTACTTAAAAAAAACAATTCCAAAAAGCAATCTATCGTATGGAGTTGTTTTGAAACACCAGTGAGAAAACTGGGTTCAACTTATATGAAAGTTAATTATATGAATAGCGGTCATCTGCCATTAATTCTTGGGATGAATGGTAACAAATCAATTTCATCATTCACTTTCAAACACATCTCCTCATGAATATTTTTCTCACCTACATTACCAATCACAAAGTAGAAAACTAAAAAGCGGTTGAGCCGCAAAATTTCCAGCTTCAACCGCTTCTTCCTTATTTCAATTTAATCATCTTAGCAATTTGACTTCTTTCAGTGTCTTCGATTTTCATCTTAATATAGTGAATCGTTTCCTCTAAATCAGGAATCGTCTTAAACTCTAACGAATTAACCCGCCGCCTGGTGGCAATGATTTCTTCACCTAAGAGAAAACACTGCTTTTCAATCGCTGCCAGCTCAATCACTTCTTGACTGACCTCTTTGCTCATTTCCTGAATAATGTCTAATTCACCAGGCGTTAAAAAATAACTTTGAGCCTCTTCCGTTGCAGCTTTCTCCACTAAACTCATCTTTGGTACTTTAATCCCTAAGATCGAAGTTAGTTTAATCGCCACTTCCATCCGTTGCTCTGTGGCATTTAAAGACTGTTGCAACACCTGATCATCGCTGATAATACTGGCCTCTTGATAACTGACAAACAGCTTCCCCATGCGATCTTCAACCCCACGTCGCTTGTTTTTGGCTTGATCGATCAAGCTCATAAATTTTCGAATCAACGAATCCTGTTTTTCTTTTAAAAGAGTGTGACCACGAGTGGCAACTTGTAAACGCTCGGACAGTCGTTTTTGTTCCATCCGAGTTGGATTAACGTTCAATATAGCCATCTTTGTTCCCTCCTTTAATAATACGTTTCAAGATGTTTCTGGCGAATTCGTTTTAAGGAATTTTTAGGCAACATCCGCAATAATTTCCAGCCTAAATCCAAGGTTTGCTCGATGCTGCGGTTTTCATAAAACCCTTGGTCAATATAATCCCGTTCAAAAGCCCGAGCAAAGGCGGCGTATTGGTGATCCAGTTCTGATAAGGCACTGTCTCCCAAAATGGTAGCCAGCTCGATAATTTCCTTGCCTTGAGCGTAAGCCGCAAACAATTGGTTCATCGTATCGGCATGATCCTCCCGGGTTTTCCCTTCGCCGATACCTTTGTCTTTCAATCGCGATAAACTAGGCAAGACATTGATCGGTGGTCGGTATTCCATCTTATTAAGATCATGAGATAAAATAATCTGGCCCTCAGTAATATAGCCAGTTAAATCGGGAATCGGATGGGTCTTATCATCTTCTGGCATGGACAGAATCGGCATTAAGGTAATCGATCCGGGTTTCCCTTGAAGCCTGCCAGCTCGTTCATAAAGACTAGCTAAATCGGTATACATATAACCTGGGTACCCTCGTCTTGAAGGAACTTCCCGACGAGAAGCCGAGACTTCCCTTAAGGCTTCACAGTAATTGGACATATCGGTCATAATCACCATGACGTGCATGTCTAACTCAAAGGCCAAATACTCGGCCGCTGTCAACGCCATCCGCGGGGTGGAAATCCGCTCAATCGCAGGGTCATCAGCTAAATTAATAAACATCACCGAATGCTCAATCGCCCCGGTCCGTCGAAATTCATCGATAAAAAAACGAGACTCTTCAAAAGTAATGCCCATGGCGCAAAAGACCACTGCAAACTCGATGGAATCATCCAACACTTTTGCCTGACGAGCTATTTGAGCCGCCAGTTCATTATGTGGTAAACCCGATCCAGAAAAGATTGGCAATTTTTGGCCAACGACTAAGGTGTTTAAGCCATCAATGGCACTGACACCTGTTTGGATAAACTGATCAGGGTACTGACGGAGAACCGGGTTCATGACACTGCCATTAATATCCATCTTCTCGTAGGATAATAATTCAGAGCCGTCATCGATAATGCGCCCCTGGCCATCAAAGATGCGACCGACCATTTCGCTAGAAGCATTTAAACTCACTGGGCGGTTTTGAAAACGCAGGCGAATATTATCCGTCGTTAATCCCTGATTGGAATCATAGATCTGAATCACTGCCCGATCACCTTCAATTTCCAGAACTTTGCCGACGCGAATATCGTCTTCACTTTGATAAATTTCAACTTCTTCATCGTAAGAGACTCCGCTAACGCCTTCCACAATAATCAATGGGCCGGCGATTTTTTTGATCTTTTTAAATTCCTTCAATGGTCAGCCCCTCCTTTAGACTTTGACTTAAGGTCTCAAAATCCGTCCGATTTTTTTCAATCAACTGATTGATTGACTCCAAATTATCTTCAGCCGTGTATTTCATCTGAGCAATTTCATTAATTCCCGGTGTATTTAAAATATCGGCAATAAAGACATGGTCATGCATCAGCACATCTCTTGCTTCATCGAAAAATTCCATGATGGCAATTAACATCAAGGTTTGCTTTTTATGGGAGGTAAAGGTATCTTCTTCCACAAAGGCATTTTGTTGCAAAAAGTCTTCCCGCAACATTCGGGCAATTTCCAATTTCAATAAATCCAAGTCTGACAAACTGTCTTTCCCGATCAACTGGACAATTTCCTGAAGTTTTTGCTCTTCCTTTAGCAAGCCCATGGCCCGCTTGCGATATTTAGAATACTGACGATGGCTGTTTTTGCGCATGTATTTATCCATCTCATCCTGATACAGCGAATAACTGTTTAACCAATTGATCGCTGGGAAATGACGGGCATAAGCCAAATTGGCATCCAGTGCCCAAAAGACTTTCGCTACTCGTAAGGTCGCTTGAGTGACCGGTTCTGACAAGTCCCCACCAGCTGGTGAGACAGCGCCAATCATCGTCACTGAGCCCCTTTTTTCAGATTGTCCTAAACAGCGGACAATCCCCGCTCGCTCGTAGACTTGAGCCAGACGGGAAGCCAGATAGGCTGGATAACCTTCATCTCCCGGCATTTCTTCTAAACGGCCACTCATCTCACGCAAAGCTTCCGCCCAACGAGAGGTGGAATCGGCCATTAGCGACACATCATAGCCCATGTCTCTAAAATACTCAGCAATCGTAATTCCTGTATAGATTGAAGCTTCCCGAGCGGCCACTGGCATGTTCGAGGTATTGGCAATTAAAACCGTCTTATCCATTAACGGCGACTTGGTTTTAGGATCGACAATTTCAGGAAATTCCTGCAACACATCGGTCATTTCATTGCCCCGCTCACCGCAGCCAATATAAACCACCACGTCGCAGTCAGACCATTTAGCCAACTGATGTTGGACTACTGTCTTCCCAGAACCAAAGGGACCAGGAATACAGGCCGTACCACCTTTAGCCACTGGGAAAAAGGTATCAATCACCCGTTGCCCTGTTACTAAAGGCGTAGTCGGCAGTTCTTTTGCCGTATAAGGTCGCTGCTGACGAATCGGCCAATGGCTTAACATGCAAATCGGCCGTTCATCGTCTTTTTCGTCTTCCACTACCGCCACGGTTTCTTCAATCGTATAAGCCCCTTCGCGAATCGACACCACCGTACCGCTTACGCCTTGAGGCACTAAAATATAATGTTTAAAAGTTTGTTCTAAGACATAACCAATCCGATCCCCTGGCACCACCTGTTGACCAGCCTTAACCTCTGGATAAAAATACCATTCGGCAGTTTTCGACAAGGTGGCAATCTTGGCCCCACGATTTAGATAATAGCCTTGAGTGCGAGCAAACTCTTTGAGATCGCGGCCAATGCCGTCCAACATGCTGGACAATAGCCCTGGCCCTAGCTCTACGCTTAAGGGTCGTTGATTAGAGACAACTTTTTCATTAAGACGAATGCCAGAGGTTTCTTCATAGACTTGAATGGAGGAAAGATCGCCGTCCATTTCAATAATTTCACCTAAAAGTTCTCGGTCAGACACTAAAACTGTATCATACAGTCTCGCATTGGCGACTCCTTGAGCCACAACTAAGGGGCCTGATACTTTTACTATTTTTCCTTCTCTCAAAATATTCCTCCTAACCGACTTTTAAGCCAATGGCTTCTTCAATTATTTGATTAAGGCGTTTTTCGCCTGATTTTTTATGGTGCAGTTGATTTGGTAATAAACTGATGGTGAGGTCAAAGTCTTTGTTAAACCCACGAATGACCTCAACATGTTCCTGATAGACCTGTTCACTGACATAAACCAAGGAAATGTGTTGCCTTTTTAACTGTCTAAACAAGGTTAACAAATCAGTCTCTCGTTCCACTAATCGAACTTCCATTCCCAGACTTGTCATAACCCCTTCTTGTTGATAACTTAAATAGATGACTTTAGACATACGTCAGCCGCATCCTTTCTTCGATGTCATTTAATGGCAGATGGTAAAGCTTGCCTTTTAAAATCAAGCGCAAATTAAACAATTCCATTTGCTTTTCAACAATATAGGCAAAAATCCCCTCAATGCCAATAACCTGATGATGATAAGGCCTTAGCTTGGCGATGATCGCCTGATCAAAAAGCTGAAGCAGTTGCGACGATTCAACCTGCTGATCAAACAACTGATAATAGTGGCCCTTTTTTAACAGCTTACAAGCCGCGGAATTATCCAGCTCTTTGACCTTTTTGATCGTTTCACCACTTAAATAGCCCTTTGCATAGTCAAGGTACTTAACCGGTTGCTTTTTATGTCTAAAAGCTTGAGTTAAAAAATAACAATCCAAGCTCATTTTAGCGTACTCGACCATCAGAGGATAACGCGCCTCTTCAATAAAAGCCAGATATTTTTTTAAGATTTCCTCATCAGCAGTGCCGATCTTGAAGGCCCCTTGAACCAGGTCCTCTTGAACAAACAAGACATCAAAAAGGCTCGTTGGTAAGGCTAACTCGGTAATAATTTGTCGCAGATCTGCTTGCCCCTGACGATACAGAGCATCAATATCCGCCACTAAAACCGGTGCACCATTTAAGAGATAGCCGTGGTTCTTTAAGTATTGCTGACTGTCAGTCCACGACGACAAGCTCATTAAGTGATCAAACTGTGCCTGTTTCCATATTTTTTTTTGCTGCAAGACAACTTGAATATTTGCCATATAATGTTGATCATAGGTTTTACGTGTTTTCATCTCACTCATCCTCAAACAAATAGGTCATCATTGTGCGACTCAATTCTTGTTTTCTAAACTGAAAAAGTTCCGCCACTTCATGATTGATATTGTAGTTTTCACAAGATAAGATAAAGCCCGATTGGAGCCTTTCATCGACTTCGACTACGTAACGATCTGAAAAGACCTGATCAACCGCCTCGAACGACTTTACTCCGACCAAAATTTTTAAGACCTTGCTATCTTGTTCCGTGGCCTGTAACCTTTCTGCCAAAAATGACAAATACTGCTCCGTCGGTAGATTGCTGTAATGCTCTTTACAGCGATCCAGTTCCCGCTGAATTAAGTCTTGCTTTAATAAATTAACCTTTTGATTTTCCCGCATTTTAATTCGGGTTTTTTCCTGTTCTTCACGAATTTCAAGCTCTTTTCTAACACGGGCTTTCCGCTGTTCTAATCTGGCAGTGCCCTCGGCAATGATCTTATCTGACACCTTTTTTGCCTCTGCCTTTGCTTTAGCCAGCTGTTGATCCTGTTGATCTTGTTCCCGTTCTTCCAGAACCAACATCATTTTTTCCAGGTTGCCGTATTTCATTAAAAGCTCACCGCATTCAAAATAATCAACGAGCTAACAAAGGCCAGTAAGGCGTATGTTTCCACCATTACCGTATAGATGATCGTCTTTGTCATTTGCTCTGAATCTTTGGCAATTAAAGCAATCCCATTAACTGAAATACGCGCTTGGGCAATAGCACTTGGATAACCGACAATCGCCATTGGCAGGCAGGCGACTAAAATAAACAAGCCTTCCTGCAAGGTCATAGCTGGTGTTAAGCGAGTCAAAGTCATAATGGCAATAACGAACCCATATAACCCTTGAGACGCAGGTAAAAGTTGCACGATTAAGGTCTGACCAAATTTTTCCGGTTCCTCTGCCATTAAGCCAGAAGCCGCTTCACCGACCATCCCAACCCCTTTGGCACTGCCAATTCCTGGCAGTAAAATCGCTAACCCCATACCTAAAGCAGCAAAAATTAAGCCACCATTATTCATAAAAAATTCTGTAAAAGTCATTAGTTGTCCTCCTGATTAATGTTAATGTAGGTGTTTTTACTGCGAAATTCTTCAAACCGTTTACCGCCACCAGTGTAGAACTTACCAAAAAATTCCACATAAGTCAGACGGGCAGAATGGACATAGGCACTTAAACCACTGATTCCCAGATTAAAGGTGTGACCAATAATAAACACGATAAAACCAGCAATAATCCCAAAGACGCCAAAGCCACTTAACATCTCGACAATCATGTTAAAGGCGACACCAATTGAAGCACCTGCTAAGCCTAAAGCCATCAAACGAGAATAAGAGAGCACATCGCCAATATAATTACTCAGACCGTATAAACTGTACAGGCCACTGGCAAATTTCCCAAAGATCGTTTTGGCGTCACGGCCATTTGTCAGCACGATGCCGACCATGCCGATGATCATGATCACCCAACCAATTGTCGTATAGGGTGCCAAAAGCGGTGTAAACATTTGCGAAATCAAGATGATCGCCCCTGATAACGTTAAATACCAGAAACCAACATCGAATAAAGCATAAAGGGGTTTCCCCATGCGAATAAACAAGTAGGCCTTGATTCCCAAACCGACAAACAAGTGGAAGATCCCAAAACAAATGGCAAAAACCAAAACAAACATAAAGTCTTTGTTAATGTCGATCAAGCCGTTAATCGGTATCAAGCCACCGAAAAAGGAGCCGTAAATCCAGCCACAGATAATCGTTGGTAAACTTAAAAACAGTAAAAACTGTAAGAAATTTTCCGTTGACTCTTTTAAATTTCCCAGCTTAATCAAAGCAAAGGTGCCAATTCCCATCAGCAAGCCGTAGCCCACATCTCCCAGCATCATGCCAAAAAAGATCGCATAAAAGGGCGTAAACAAAGCTGTTGGATCTAATTCATTGTAGCGAGGTAGGGAATACATATTGGTAATCCCTTCAAATGCCCGAACCAGTTTATTGTTCTTCAGTTTGATCGGCACGTCGGTTGCTTCAAGTGGAACATCAGTGATTTCCACGAAATAAGTGTCATGTGTTGTTTGTTCTAGAAGGTGATTGAAGCGTTTGATGTCTTCGGTAAAAATCCAGCCCGCCATCTGAGTGACTTGCTCTGAATTTAGAAACGAAAGTTTTGTGCGGTAACGGAGTTCTTCATTTTGTAAATACTCATAATACAGTTGCAATTCTTCACGATAATTGCCAATGGTACTCAGTCGTTTTTCGATGTTTTGATGCTTTTCGATCAAGTGTGTCACTTGCTCTTTCATGACCTGAACATCCCCATCAATTCCCAGAGAGCTAGCACTTCGCAATTGGAAATGATGTTTATCTAAGATGATCTCAATTTGTGTACTAGTGCCTTCTTGCGGAATCAGCACAAACAATTCTTGCTCGTCATTTTGAGGACGATGCATAAAAAAGACTGTGGCAATCTTTTGTAACTCTTTTTCAAGTGTCTTCACATGCTTTTGTTCAACAGTCCCAATGATCGCTTTTTCTTTGCTGAGTTTGAGCAAAGCTTCACGATTCATTTTTTGATGGTCCCAAGGGCGATACAAAGTAAAACCGTCAACGACTTTCTTCGCCACATCATAATACTTATCATAGGTATCAAGCAATCGCTCAATGTCAATATGTTGGCAGCGCTCTGTCAGTTCCTCAAAAGAAAGAGACATCACATTGAGTTTTTCCAGCGGTTTCCCCTTTTTTCGATGCTTCTTTTCAAATTCGGTGACCGAATTTAAGACGTCCTGTAAACGACTTTGAATAAAGCGGTTACGCTCAAAATCATAACCATTGTCATAAGTTCCATAAAATTGATCAGCTTCCTGACTGAGGTCTTTAAAGGTAACATTTTTATACAATTGTAGCTCCTTTAACAGCTGATCGACATGTTCATTCATCACCAATAAATTAAATTCACTCATTTTAACGATCGCCATAATCAAAGATCTCCTCTACAAATTGTTGAAAGGCGGCCTCTTTACGTTCTTCATAGCGCCTCATTAACACAAGCATCTCTTGTTCAACTTGTTGTTGGAATTGTTGTTCATAGGCGGTCATTTTTTCTCTTGACTGAGCCTCCCACTCCTGTTGTTCACGGTCAAAAGCCAGATTAAGTTCATGAACCTTTTGATTCCCTTGGTTCTTGGCTTTTTTTAACAAATTGCTTTCCTGCTGCTCCAGTTGTTGTCTACTTGTGGCAAGAAAGCTGGTCACGTCGATAATTTTTTGTTTTTCTTTTTCCAAAACGAGTCTCCTTTCGGTTTAGTCCTCATTTAGTAAGCGGTTGCTAATAGCAACTAAACTGTTGTCAGGTAAATCTAATGCTTGTTCGACAAGTAAGGCGATTTGTTCTTTGCTTACTTGACGTAAATTGGACAAGCCAAAAACCCCCTCTAAGGTCATTATTAATGTTTCTTCTGGATACACCCCCATTAAATAGCCCAACTTCCGTCCTTCCAGAATGATCTCTGCATAGATTTCACCACACTCTTCCACAAACTGTCGATGGAATAAGGAGACTAATTGGTGCTCCAACTGAAAAATATTGGAAATCCCGGCAATTTTACAAGGATAAATATTGTAATAGGCATCAATCAGAATCAGCAATCTTTCAAAAAAAGTCGTACTCTCTAAAGCTAAGTGGTCCTTTAAAAAAACCACCTGTTGCATGGCAATGTCCTTAATGACACCTTCTAGAACTTCTTCCTTTGTATTAAAATAATAATAAACCAATCCTTTTGCTACCCCTACTGAGCGAGCAATTTGCGCAATGGAGGTTTTTTCAATCCCCTGAGCTAAAAACAGCTCTTCAGCAATCTTAATAATTTCCTCTTTTCTCACTTGAGGGTTCTTCGATATTCGCATATTTCACCTCCTTTTTCGACCTATCCACTTTCTAGTTTACAGGTTGACTGACCGACAGTCAACTTTTTTTATCAATCGTTTTCATCTTAAATTTAACTGACGCTATGTTGAAAATTTTCATAAATACTGCTGAAAAACAGGACCGATTCTCCAGATAAATGCAATCCAACTTGCTGATCAATGACAGAGTCCTCTCTTAATAAACCAATTGAACAAAACAACGGTTGACTTGTTATTTAATTCACTTCATACAAAAATTATAAGTTCGTTCATAAATATATACAATTTTCATTATAACAAAATCATCAACTCATATCGTTCAGTTAACAGCCATTAAACACTTGTTTTATGAACAGTTTCTGCTATAATTTAAGTATTCTAACAATTGGAGGTAACTAAATAATGAAAAGTAAAAAATTGAAAGGATTCTTGTTGCTAGCCTTGATGGCAAACACGGCACTGTCTCTAGCTAATCCTACATTCGCTCAAGCAACAGAACTAAGTTCAGAAATCAGCCAAATATTAAACGATCAGGTTAGGTTAGAGTCAGGCGTCTCATATATCGATGCGGCTGGACAAGTGAAAGAAATCACCATCCCTTCATCGGCTGCCGTCACACTAAGCGCTTCATCGTCCACTGTTTCAATTAGGGCTAACGGTCAAACACACAATTTGAAAAACGTTCAAGAAATAACCTTTAAAAAAATTAACGTTTCAAAACTTGTGTGTTTTTCTGCAAATACCGTCAAAAAGATCACATTGGATGGTGTAAATTTTCAAGGAGGCGTTAAATTTTCCGGCTTGAAGAGCCTTCAGAGCCTGATTGTAAAGAACTCAACATTTGGAGGATGTGGGTATTCCATTGCAGTCTATTCGGCTCCTGTATTAAACACATTATTGATTGATAATTCCACCCTAAAAGATGACTTGAGAATTTATTCAAATAAATCATTAACTGAAGCAACCGTCTCAAACTCTGTCCTAAAAAGCGATGCCAAACAATTTAGTAATAAAAAAGGCTATCGGACAAATTTTGTTAACACTCGTTTTGATCCAACGAAATGTTTAAGAGACATTTCTTCAGGCGGTAGAAGTGCCGATGATATCTTCTTTATGAACCCTGATAACACGGCTATTGGTGCTTCCAGGTTTAATGCAGCAACTCCAGGAAAAATTTTATACACTGGGGCAGATAATGTGGTAAACACGGTTGATATTCCAGCTTATACGGCTATCACAACCGTTAAAGACGTAAAAGATAGTGTGACCATTAGATTGAGTAATGGCCAAACTCATGTTTTAAATGGGGTTAAAGAGTTATACTTCAGAAATGTTGATATCCAAACACCCCTTGCTTTTCAACAAAAATACTTAAGACTTGAAAAGCTGCAAATAGTTAACAGTAGAACCCGCAGCATTAAAGTGGCTTGTAGCCAAACATTAAAAGCCTTTGAAATTCATGGTTCAGAATTATCTCACTCATCAGCCAACGTTTCTTTAAGTAGCAATAAAGCACTAGAGAGCTTTATTGTGCAAGATTCAACGTTTACTGGGGGAAGTTGCGCTGGTTCCATTTCAGTGGCTCATTCTCCATCATTAAAACAGTTCATTATGAATAATGACTACATGTCAGGCTATCTGTCTACTTGTAATATAGGCTCAGTTGTCTTGCAGTTAAGTAATTCACAGTATGATGATCGCATTTCATCCGCCAATGAAATTAATGGTGTTGCTGGTCCACAAATAGTTGGTTATCTTCCAGTTATTGAAGCATCGGATCGAGTTCATTCAAAAGGGGAGCAGTTTGACCCAATTGAAGGCGTTAAGGCTTACGATTTTGAAGATGGTGACTTAATGTCTGTCCTTGTTATCGACGACAGTTTGGTAAATGCTGACAGAAATGGCGTTTACCCAGTAACTTACACTGTGACAGATTCTGATAATAATATGACTACTTTGACTATCCAAGTGACAGTCAACTAGCAACACAGCAGATTGTAAATGTCTCCTTGAATTTGCGACTTATATTAGTTTTAGTTAATGTTATCAGTGTTACAGTCCCCCATTAAACCAAACATGCCGCCCATAGAGAAGATGAAATAATACTTCCAACTTGAATTGAACCGACCTCTCAAAAGCTAGACTAAACATCTGACTTTTGAGGGGTCGGTTTTAGTTTGACACCTTATAAAATGTCACTAATTTTATTTATTTCTAAGTCCAACCTTCTTTGACAATCTGCCTCCTTGTGTGATGTAGGCAACGCGTTTCCTTTCAATTTCAAATTGTTTACTGATATACTGATAATAATTAGAGACATAAATATGAAAGGTGTGGATTAACTATGAACTCATTCTTTAGTACGTCAGAAAAAAGAACCCTAGATATTCTCGAATACCTGTACTCAGAAAATAAAACATGGTTTCTACCAGAAATAGCATCTGCCATTCATTGTTCAATAAAAAGCGTTAGTCAATCTATTTCCATACTGAATAATTTAGTTGAGGAAAACAATCTTACTTGTTCCATTTTTTTAGAAGATAAAGGCGGCGTTTATCTACAAACAGACTCTTACGCAGAGATACATCTATTAAAAATTCTATTTGTTAGAACTACCGCATCTTATCAATTGCTAGACAAAATATTTCAATCTCCTAATGTTACCATCGACCAATTACAAGAAGAATTATTTCTCTCAAGAAGCACCATATATAGAAAATTGGAGATAATTGAGCAGGTACTCCTTAAAAACAAGCTCACACTCTCTAAGACTACCCTAACAATTGAAGGCGACGAAACAGCTATTCGAGAATTCTTTTATGTCTTTTACTTCTCACTTGTTGATCCTAATATCTGGCCTTTTAAAACTATCAGCTCGTCAGTCCTTAAAAATGGATTGGGGACATTTCAACTAGAGTCTAAACTAGAACTAACCAGTACTGAAAAACTTCAGCTAATTTACAGATCAGCTATCAACACTATTCGTTACCAACAACAAAGATTTGTTCAAGAATTCCCTATTGATATTTATGTAGCAGATAATATTAAAGAAGGTTTTTCAAATGTAGATAAGAACTTGCTAGCTCGGATCCCAGCAAAGCATCAAGAGATGGAAAAAAAGTACCTAACCTATCTTTATGTCACTTATCCAAGTACTGAAATTTTTGAGGATCCCTCCCAAATTAGAGCAATAGTTAATTGGCACAAACACAATAATTCCGATGCTTATTATTTAGTTTCGACTTTACTCCAACACATAGAAACCGCTTACCCTGAAATGAAAGAAAAGTCATTATTTACTTCAAATGAGTTTTTATATAAATTGATATCTGTGGCAAATTATGGCTTGTTATTTCCTCATTTATATGTCGAACTGGCTCTAAATGACCGTTGGGATCGACGACTTAGGACATTATCATTTTCATCACTTGATCAGCCTAAATTTACAAAAATACTTTGGGATGCTATTTCCGCCATTACTGAAAGTGTCACGTTTCCTTTAATTAATCCTAGTCATGTCTTTTATTTTATTTATTCTATCTTTAGTCAATACCTAGATTTAAAATATTTTGAATCATCTATCAGTGTTAAAATTGTCCTAGAAGTTGGTTATTTAGCAGAAGAATTACTTTCTAGAGAGTTACAAAGTATATTTCCGCAAAAAATATTCGTTGAGACTAGCAAAATAAACTATGATCATAAAACTCACTATGATTTAATAATATCCGATTTGGATTATTTGGCTTCGAATTACTCGAACTCCCTAAAAAGATATGTCTTAAATTATCCTCCAAGTAATCGAGACATCGGTGCTCTTAAGAACATAATTGAAGAACTTTCTATCTCTAAACTCTTAGAATCAAATTAGCCTGCTCACTAAAAATTGACATCAGGATAAATTATTTTGGTGCGAAGCTCAAATGGAAAATAGTACCATCGTTTGTTTAAGATGACCATAAAAATGGGCTCTTTTGTCAAGTTAGAATGATAGAAATTGTAATTTGAATATTATTAGGTTGAAACGATACAGAAAAGTTTAGTTTGCTCATTTCGAATTCTAAATGCCCCATCTCCGCAAAAGAATCAAATTCTTCACAGAGGTGGGGCAGAACGTTACTGGCGATTTTATCCATCCTACCTTTATATGATGTCTTTTTGTTAATTAACTATTAGCTAATGACTGGTATGTGGGTAAAAAAAAGAGACTAGCGACAGTCCCTCTACAACCTTACGACAAAAACACCCGATTGTCCGCAAAAAACGGGCTGGATAATCGGGAATCTTTACATTTAATTTTTTGTCAAACTCATGGTTTAATCTTTGTTTTAACTTACATTAATTACTTATTTTTACAAGTTCAATTCCTGCAATATCCCACAAATTATTCATCATATCATAATACTGATCATCCATGACAACATCCACAAGCATCTTAGTTTGATTGCCCACTGGCTCAAATAGATAATGTTCAAGCCAATTAGTAAATTCAGGAACTTCGCTGTATTTACCATCAGTCATTTCACCTAAGAATGAAAACTTGATCTCTTTTTCTGGTTCAAAAACAACGACTTTAGAAACCAAACCGTTCCCTGTTTTGTCGACAAATGAAACAGTTTCATTCAATCCCATTTCACCAGTATAAGTTGAACCCTCTTGAAAGGCGGCCGCCCATTGATCGTATTTACTTCGATCAATAATCAGTTGCCAAGCCTTATCTGGCTTGCAGTTAAGCATAAACTCTTTTTTTATGTGTTTCATTACAGCTCCTCCTATCATTTTAGTCGTATCCTTGTATTAATTAGCACAGTTATATTATAGCACCAGACTCATTTGATTGTCTTTGTAAAGAGTTCCACGTTAGGCTAATCTTGTTTTCCATTATTCATCATCTAAGTATAGTTTTTCAAAACGAAAAAAGAGCTTTTTCCACTGGAAGACTGCTTCTTAGAAATAGCTTAAGATATCGCACCTTTTTCACCAAACCTTCTCCCCTTAAATCATTCTCTTACTGATTATTTTGCCGAAAAATCAGTTTCACTCTGAAATAAAGAGATTAGTAAACAACCATGATTCCAATTGAATTTGGTTGATTACTGTATCTAGCTTTAAGACAGTTAGTTATAATAGTCATCACGAAACAATAAAGGGCGTTAAACGAAAAACGAAACAAACAGACTAGCATGAGGAGCGCCTGCCTGTTTGCTACCAACAAATTATGGAGATGCAATTATAGAGTGTACTTTTAATAGGTTGTGATTGATAGCAAGTTCAATATAGCATACAAAACGATCAACTAGTGTAGATTTTCCTATATGAAAATCATTATTTTTATACAAAGAAACGAAGCAAGGTCTTTCTTAATTGAGTTCAGAGTTTTTTTATAAACGCACTTTGGCGTGAACCCTTTTATCAAGACAATAGATATTATTAATATATATAGTCCCTCGTATAATAATCCTTTGATCAATTTGTTTAGTATTCATTACTTTTCTCAATTTTCTCAGAACAGCTGGTTTTTACTTCTCCTAGAAAATTAATAATAATGTCAATGCTCACGCAAAAGATGCCCCTAAAAAATCAAAAAAGTAAACGTTCATTTTTCCAATGTGAAGTACGTGTAAACGAACTAATTTCATAACTACAGCTAACTGATGCAACAGGAGTTTTCTAACCATATAAAAAGGAGTCCCCCATGTGTTACATTTAGGCCCTTAACAGACACGTACTCACAGGGAGAGATTCCCTATAACCATTACACAACAACTACTCCTATTTGAACTAGGCATTTTAACGCAACTGGTAATGCTTCAATCAAATTGAATGATGAAGCCAGTCTGACACTGTCATTCAACGATAAAACAAGCACTAGCAACAAATAAAATGGCAACCAAATTAATAAACCAAAAGTTAAAACTAGCACATCTGTATTTATGGTAATTCATGCTGATTTTTGTTATAATAGAATAGCAAAGAGGAGTTGCGCAAACAACTCCTCTTGAGGAAAAGCTAGCACCATTTAAGATGGTGGCTTTGTTAAGTGGAAAAAATAACCAGTTAACCGCTAAAGTTATGGACTGGTTATTTTTTTTTGTCTTTTTTTAGCAATTCCACAACCAATTTAACTAAGGCAATGGTAAACATACCAAAGCCTAAAATTAAATTAATTGTCTCAAGTGCTGACAAAATCGGCTTCTCCTTTCCTAGATTTTGAGTGTATTCTCATACGCATCAACTCCTATCTGGATAAGCCACCGTCACAAACTTTACTAGTCAATTCCCTCTCACTATTATACCATGTGAACGCTGTTATATCAGTGTTTCTCCATAAAAAAACAAGACTTATTCCTTCATCGCTCTGGCTACTTACGCCGCTCAGAAGAAATGTCTTACGATAGCAAAACTGAAAAAGCTCCCTCTCAAAGTGTGTCTAATAGCTAAACTACTTTTCTAATGGTACTTTTTGATTTTTTTCTTCCTCTTGGCTATGGAATTTTCATTCAGCACGCGTTATTTATGGTATTTCGTGCTAAATTTTGCTATAATGGAATAGTGAAGAGGAGTTGCGCAAACAACTCCTCTTGAGGAAAAGCTAGCACCATTTAAGATGGTGGCTTTATTAATTAGTAAAAAATAACCAGTTAACTAGCCAAAGTTATGGACTGGTTATTTTTTTTGTCTTTTTTTAGCAATTCCACAACCAATTTAACTAAGGCAATGGTAAACATACCAAAGCCTAACATTAAATTAATCGTCTCAAGTGCTGACAAAATTGGCCTCTCCTTTCCTAGATTTTGAGTGTATTCTCATACGCATCAACTCCTATCTGGATAAGCCACCGTCACAAACTTTACTAGTCAATTCCCTCTCGCTATCACACCGTGTAAGCGCTGTTATATCAGTGTTTTTTTCATTAAAAAACAAGACTTATTCCTTCCTCGCTCTGGCTACTTACGCCGCTCAGAAGAAATGTCTTACGATAGCAAAACTGAAAAAGCTTCCTCTCAAAGTGTGTCTAATAGCTAAACTACTTTTCTAATGGTACTTTTTGATTTTTTTCTTCCTCTTGGCTATGGAATTTTCATTCAGTACGCGTTATTTATGGTATTTCGCCCTAAATTTTGCTATAATGGAATAGTAAAGAGGAGTTGCGTAAACAACTCCTCTTGAGGAAAAAACTAGCACCATTTAAGATGGTAGCTTCGTAAAATGGTAAAAAATAACCAGTTAACTAGCCAAAGTTATAGACTGGTTATTTTTTGTCTTTTTTTAGCAGTTCCACAACCAATTTAACTAAGGCGATGGTAAACATACCAAAGCCTAAAATTAAATTAATTGTCTCAAGTGCTGACAAAATCGGCTTCTTCTTTCCTGTCATTTTGAACAGTGGGGAGTCAATTAGATACTTTCCAAAATGATCGTCATTCTATTTACGACTAAGGTACATTATTTTTATTATCACTTAACAAGGCAAGAACCGTTAAATTGTTTAGAATAATTGGTATACCACTTTAACAATAAAAACAAGCGCTACACAAACAAAAAGGTATCTAATAGTCTTAATACGCAATTATATAGTTCCCATTAAATAATCATCCTTTACCGTTAAACTTTCAGCCAGAAAAAAGCTGAAAGTACCACTCTTGGCGGATGATTATGCGAATTATTAAGCGGAACAATATGTTTGATTATTTAACATGATGTATATAGTTACAAAAAAATGTAATACCTTTAGATCAGTAACTATGATAATTACAAAGTTTTAAATCCTAGAGAAGCAGAACCCTTTAACTTTAATGAATAAATCCTATTCAAGAATCGTCAACAGATCGTCGGCAAATGGCTGACCTTCACATAGCTGGATTTTTTTCAATTATAATAATGAAAGAACCTTAAGTATCAAATGATTTAGGTGATTTTCTAAATAAATGCCTAGCTTAATAACAGAAAAAAAGGTGAGACTCAGTTAGACTGAACTCACCTTTTCCCCATTCCCTCTTAACCTTAATTGCTAAAAGAGATCAGTTTTTTTAAATGGCATCAATCAATGTCCATCTGATTGTTCCTTCATAGACACCTGATTTAGCAGCACCTGGTTTAACCTTCAATCTAAGGCCTTTCCCTTGTTGCCACTCATCTGAAATTTTAACAGCATCGTTATCTTCAGTTGTCATGCTTTTAATCGTTTTAGACTGAGTCGTTAGCTCCTGATCACCATACATCAGTCCACCTGTTAAGACAGAACTAGTGTCCGTCTTATGAGTCATGTCTTTAACGACACTTGCTTCCATTCGCCACTGAGACCCTGCATCACGAAAATCTTGAACGACTAATGGGCTCTCACCATTGAGGCCAAAGTCATAGATTTTTTCTCGAGTTGACAAGTTCAACTTCTCCGCCATCGTCACACTTGCTGGTGCTGAAATAAATTCCAAACGACCAGCTTTAACAGTTGTAACTACTTTATTGGACGTTAGCTCAGTTGTTGATGTCAAACCATCTATGGCAATCAGCACATCAGCCGTACCTTCTTCATAAATCTTTTCATCAACTGGTGTTGTTTCCTTAACGGTTGCCTCAAAGCTCAACACTAAGTTATTGGCAACAGCTAGATCCGTATTTTCAGGTAAACTAACTGAAATAGTATTGCCTACTTGACTACCAACTTCACTAATCGTTCCTGAAGTATCTGTTAATTTGATATTTTTGATATCCATTAAATTATCATCAATCACTTGGCTAAAGACAGCTGACTGATAGTTATAAGCCAAGCCACTGACACTCTCTGCAAGAGAAAGGGTTAATTCATAGCTAACTGATTCTCCTTGCTTGACACTGCCACCGTCAATTGACTCTTTCTTACTATTAAATACTTTCTGAGTTAATCCATAAACATCCGCATTCGCCACATACTTAAAGTAAACGGTTTGGATTTCCTCAGTATAAGTACCAGTGACATTGCCTGAATCTCCTACATAGGTATAATCGGCAATCGCCACTAGTTCACTCGTAGCATCATAACCACTACCAATATCACCATCTAGTGTAGCAGGATCTTTAATTGGTTGGTTGGTTTGATCCACATATTGAACCTCAACTTCACCAGTGCCTGCGATAACTTTAGTCGAAACTTCATTGGAAGCAACAGACGAGCTAGAAACATAGGGATCCACCGTCGATTGATCTATGGTTGACTGAAGGTTGATCGCTGCCGTTCCTTTTGCTCTCACAAAAGAACCAATAGCTGCGCTTTTCTTCACCACTGCTTTGTAACTTAAACGTAAATTCCCTAAAGCCAGTGGAGTAGCCGAATCAGCTAATTCACCTTTAATTGTCGTGCCATCAACCGTCGCAGTACCAACTTCATTCTCTAAAGCATCAGTCAATTTGAGCTCTGTTACGTTCTCTAAATTGGCATCAATAGCTTCCTCAATCGTAAATGATTTATACTTGGTCGACACACCTGTATAATTAGTGAAAATCGCATTTGGTTTTAAATCCAACAGATAGCTAGCTTTTTTACCTTGGCTAATTTCACCGTTATCAATGGAAACATCAGCAGTATTTTTAACCGTTTGCTCCGCTGTAAAAAGGTCTTTGCTTTCCGCAAATACTAGCGTAACAACACTATCTTCCTGATATTTATACTTACCAGTCAACTGACCATCTACCCCAAGTAAGGTATAACCATTACTTTGAATCTCATTAACTGTTTCAGTGTCTGGCGTGATTGTATAGTCTTCGCCTAATTCACCAATATTTTCTTGGCTTTCAGCTAACTCATTACCTTTAGTATCCACGTATTTCACCGATACATTTTCCAATCCCGGCATCCGTGACATAGATAAGGCCTGTTGCGCAACAGAGCCACCAGTACTTCCTGAAAAGCCCCAATGAACTTTAAGTAACTCTTCTTCATCCAGCACATCCTCAGCAGAATAACCAAAAGTTTGAGCAACATCTTCCATACTGTTAAATTTATAGGAATTTTTGTAGACATTCGTTGCTTGCGGCACAATTGTTCCAGCAGCATTTTTTAACACATCTCTGACTGTATAAGAAAGCGTAAAGGTTGCCGCATCCCAGGTCATTTCATACTCTTTCCAATAACCGTTACTTAAAAAAGCTGTTGCCAATTGCGGACTAAGATGATGCGCAGGATATACTTGACCAACGGTCGGTTGATTATTACCTGGGTAGGCCTGTGGTCGAACAAATCCCATATGACCTCTGTATTTATTATATGCATCGTTCCCTGGTTGATCATATGACAGCTTGGACATATCCATATCCATATGTTCCTGATAAGTAGGTCGCGCATTTAAAAATAGATCGAACTCCATACTAAAGGCGTTTTGAACATAACGAGAGCCATATTTATTGTGACTCACTCCATCACCTGAATAAATTCCTAATCCTTGTCCGATATGACCAATCACTTTATCTGCTGGATCATCAGAAGTTTCAATCACTGACATTCTTGGATCATTTTGTAAGGTAAAAGTCATACCATCTCCAGCGTTTTTTTGACTATTACCTAAATATAAATATGACTTCAAATCAAAATCATACTTCATACTAACCCGGTTTTTACTCCAAATCGCCCCAGACTCGCTTCCGTTAGTACTAGTGATTTGAAGGGTTCTTCCTTCGTCAAGATAAGCAATCCCTGAGTTAGCATGAGAAATAGCTGGGTAAAAAAGATCCGTGATACTCAAGCCCAACTCAGGTACATTATTGACATTTCTTGTATTCCTTTGCTTCAACTCTTCTAGCGGATCAGACATTAGTGATGAATTGTCGCTTTGATTTTCTGAGTTTTGAGTTTGTAAAACCCCCACCTCATCCAGATTTTCTGCCTTAACTAGTTGACTAGAAGCCAAAAAGACAGAGGAAGCTAAAGTTAAAAACAACCACTTCTTAGTTGTTTTCTTCATTTTATCAGTTCTCCTTTCTTGCATATTTATTCCCTTATGTTCAAGTAAGTCTGTTTATTAACTATCAGCAGCTATGAGAAGTTAACATGATACCTCTCACTACGCTTATAGCACAAGGTGAATCTGGAAACTCCAGATTCAACACTTATGCCCTAGTTTATTTTTTACGCTTCTTGCTTTTGCTTTTACTTTTATTTTTGCTGACTTTTCTTTTTTGCTCCTGCTTTTTCTTCTTCACAATTACCACAATCATGATAATAATCAGAATCAAGGCAAGCAATGCTACACCACCAATAATGTACCACTTCGTATAATCAGTCGGTAAATCAACGGCTTTGGCATTCAATTTATCCGCTTCTTCACGTTTAATCACAAAGTCTTCTTCGAAGGTCCATTCCTGGCGTTCGCCATCTTTTTCATCCTTTGGATCAGAAACCGCTACTAACTTCAACGTATATTCCCCAGCTCGGTAACGTTCTTTTCCAATTGGAATCCCAAAGTCAAAAGCTGAATTCGGCGCCATCCGGTAGCCATCGCTTTTTACTTCATACAAGACATCGCTACTGCCTTTTTTCATGACTTTGGCTTCAATTGAGACATCTTCCATGACAGCTGATGTCGGATTTTGTAAGGTTGCTTTCGTCGTATTATTCCCCATAATCTGACTGGCAAAGACTTTGTTTAACTTCATATCCGTTTTGACAAATTCTTCGTTTTCAATTAAAACAACGCCAATTGAGTAAGTCATTTCATTCTCAATTTTCATACCACCTTGAGAACTTTTGTCTTCGGTTTGTTTATCTTCAGTTTTCTTTGTTTTAACATTAACGCCGCCTAAAATCATACCGTCGTATTCTTCTGCTGGCATCTCAATCTGGATTTTTGTTTTAACATCCGATTGAGCTGGCACTTTTACTTCTTTTGGTGTTGACGCGATCGAAGGAAAAGGGAACAGCAAACTTTTATCGATCTCTTTCTCCATGAGATTATAGTCAATTAACCCATTATCGTTCGTCGTAGCAGAAGATAAGCCTACCTCTGCTGTTACTTCTTGATCAGAAGAGTTAAAGAGTTGTAATTCAATTTCCTGTTTCGCCCCTGGAGACATCTTCAAGTAATAAAACGACACATCTTTTTTAAACTGATTCTCGGGTAAAATCGCCTTAACGGCAATTGGCGACGAATCTGCCTTGGCAACTTTTGGCATCATCCCAACCACCATCACCGCGATCATTACGACGACTAATCGAAACGTTAACTTCATTTTTCTCATCATTCCACTTCCACATCCTCTTATATTGTTTAGTTGATAAAATAAGTATACCCTCAATTACCAACCCAATTGACTCAATAATTGAGTCTAATTAACCTATTTTTTGGCAAAAAGATTTAGTGGAAAGTCAAACCGAATCCCGTTGCTTCATTCACCTTTCATCCCTCTTATACTAAAAGTATTAAATCCCGTCAGCCAATGTCCACTCTAATTTTGCTACATAGGTTTTGCCTACTAATTTTTCATCTGTCCCAATAGCATGTAATTTAACTCCTGGGTTATATTGACCTGTTTCACCTTCACGAGAAGTGGCACCAGCTGCTGGATTAGCTTCTGTATAAGACTCATTGAATACCAATGACGTTTTAGAACTGTCGGTATTTTTACCGGCTTTTGTGCTCATGATTTCAACTGATTGTCCTAGTGTCAGGTTTTTAGACGCTGCGCCGTCAAAGACGTTAACCGCACCAGCAATATCCGTTCCACTCATTCGTGTGTTGGACAACTTGGCTTGAGTTAACTCGATATAGGTTTGCTCCAAAGCTTTACCGCCACCTTCTGGGGTAAACGGGTTAGCTTTAACACTTAGTGTCCAGCCTTTTTGTTCGCCACGAACGTCTTCCACTTGAATGTAGTGAGAGATGTCTTTTTTTGTATTGGTTGCGTCATCTTTATCAACATAACGATCCATCAAGGCGTCAACCGTATAGCTATCAGATTTAATTTCGATTTCACCAAAGTGATAATCGGAAATGTGATTGACTCTTAGGGTTCCTTTTGAACCATTAG
The DNA here is from genome assembly GCF_017829975.1 of Vagococcus allomyrinae. GTDB lineage: Bacteria > Bacillota > Bacilli > Lactobacillales > Vagococcaceae > Vagococcus_D > Vagococcus_D allomyrinae. The sequence goes on from NZ_JAEEGA010000002.1 coordinate 193,104, forward strand.
GTATCTCTGGCACAATGATCTCGTCTTCTGTTTCAGGTTTGGTAACCTCTCCTGTTGACGTATCCCCTTGTGTTTTAAAAATCACATCACCTTGTGTTTCGACAGTTGCGGCACTGGCTTCAAAGGCAGCCCCTAATATAGCAGTTGTTAACAACATTCCTGTCACTAATTTTTTCATAATTGATCTCCTCTTTTCTTTTTTATTAAATCCCAGACGTTAAGGTCCAAGTTAAGGTAGATGTATAATCAACACCTGTGTATGGCGCGATTCCAGCAGGTTTCACAAACTGAACACCGGCAGTGTTGCCGTCTGCATAAGTTGTGGCACCTTTTTCATACCCATCATGGAAGACGTTTGATACCTGATAACCATTGGTATCTTTACCGGCTTGAGTTTTCATTACTGAAACGGATGCTGTGCCATTAGTTGCTAAGCCTGTTTTGGCTAAGTCTTCTTGACCCGTAATTCTTTCGGCTGCTTTAGCAGACGTCATATAATCTGACGTTAAAGTCGACCCACCAAAGACGATTGTGCTGTTTGTTAAAACATGCGTACCACCTGGTAAATCAGCTCCTGTTGCGGTAAACGGTGTTGCTTTAACCGTTAAATCCCATTTCGCAGCTTCCCCCGTTAACCCGCGACCATCTGATACTTGGACAAATGGGGCGATATCACTTTCAGCGGCTTCACCTTTAAGGTTGTATTTCAAAACGTTAACGTTTGACACGCTGCGAGCTGCTTTTGATTCTTCGGTTTTAAAGAATAAGTTAGGGACAAACTGAATTCTAAGAGCTCCAGTGCCACCATTTCCTTGACCAGGCAATTCAATCACTTCTGGGTCTTCCCCTTCTTCGCCATCTTCATTTGGTGTGTGAACTTCACCAGTTGAGTCATCGCCTTCTGGGCTAAATTGAACTTTACCTTCGGTATTAAGTGAGGTAGTTTCTTCTGCAGCGTTAGCAGTGTAACCTCCTGCTAAGACTAAGGCGCAAATTCCTGCTGCTAAAATTGATTTTTTCATGTGATGTTTCCCCTTATAAATTATTTTTTTATGTTAGTTTTCTCTGACCATCGACATTAGGTGAAAAAACAGAGTTCGAAAACAGTTGTTATTGAACCATTTTCCACCTAAGTATCGCTGGAATATTCGCTTAACTTAACGTTAAGTCAGTTAACTCTGATTAAATGCCGTCCTCTAATGTCCACGTAATGGTAGACGTGTAAGTCCCTTTTTTAGGTGCAATCCCGGCTGGCTTAATCAGTTGAACACCCGTTGTCGTTGTTTGACCATCATAGTCATCGGCAATTTTATAGTCATCTTGGAAGACATTGGATAATTGCTGACCATTTGTATCAGCTCCAGCTTTGGCAGACAAAACAGAGACAGTTGAATCTTCATCACCTGCTACTAAAGTTGTCGCACTTTGCTTGTTAAGCTTAGTGTTGGCATTTGCTGTATTAAACCCAGTTGTTGTCAAAGTTGAGCCATTAAAATTAATTGAAGCTCCCGTTAACTCATGATCTCCATTCTTAAAGACAGAGGCTTTTGCTTTTAAATTCCACGTTGGGTTTTCACCAGAATTATTCGTTACCTGAACGAAAGCTGGCATTTTTCCATCGGCATTATACTTAGTTAACTTAGCATCATAGGTTTTAAGTTCGGTTGAAATTCCTGCAGGTGCTACAAAACTAAAGGCTGGCACAAATTGAATACGCAACGGGCCAGAACCAGTTGTTCCCTCTTCTTCTGGGATGGTAATCACTTCATCGTCTTCACCTTCTTCATCGGGCTTAACAATTGTTCCTGTTTCATCATCATCTGTTGTAAATTCAACTTTCCCCGTTGTTGTTTCTGAGCCTACTTCGCCAGCAAAAGCCGGTGTCGCCGCTCCTAAAATACTTGCACAGATCGTTAATGTTAGTAATGTTGATAGTTTGTTTTTCATCATAATTTCCCCTTTTTCGTTTTTAGATACCAGCTGTTAATGTCCACGTAATCGTTGACTTGTACTGTTCCCCAGCAACTGGTGTGTCTTTGTTTGTTTTAATAAATTTAACGCCTGGATTAGTATCAGTTAAACCGTAGGTTTGCTCTTTGTCATAGTCATTATTAAAGACTAGAGACGTTTGTGAGCCGTTTGTTGTTGACGCACTTGTGTTGTCATTGGTTGCTAATACGCGCGTTTTAGCAGCTGAATCCAATGATACTTTAGCTGTAGCTTCCCCATCAAAAGCTGAGACGCGGCTGTTAACATTATCGTAAACCGTGTTAAACAATTTGCTTTGAGTAAACTCGATTTGCGCAAACTCCAATGAATTTGTGGCAGAGGCAAACTCTGTGGCATGAACGTCTAATGTCCAGCCTTCGTTTAACCCACGGCTATCGGTTACTTGTACAAATTGTGGGATCGCTTGATCGCCAGGTTTCGCCACATCCGCGTATTGATAAGTCGTCATCTTCGGATTGTAAGTTGCTGGTCCGACTTTAATTTCTTGCTCCAAGAAGTTAAAGTTAGGTACAAATTGTAAACGTAATAGACCTGTTGAAAAATTACCGTCCTCTGACGTAATCACTTCGTCTTCCGTATCTGGCTTGATCAATTCCCCTGTTTGGTCAGTACTGGTTTTAAAGTTAATAACCCCTTCAGTACTGGTTGCGTCTGCTTGAGTCACCCCTAAAACAGTTGCAGCACAAATTGACAAACCTGCTAATAATAACCTTTTTTTCATCGTAATAAGCCCCTTTTCCCTTTTTATAACCCTTGTTGTAACGTCCACACGACTTTAGCCGTGTATTTAGCATCAGCCATGACTTGTTGCCCTTTTGGTACAAACAATGAAACAGCAGGATTACGGTTTTCTTCCCCGTCCCCTTTAATCGCCGTATCAGAGTGGCCCCAACGGACTTGCCATTTATTATAGCCTTTGCCTGCGTCTGCTTTCATGACTTCCGCATTCCCAAGTGATTCATAGCCAATTTGAATGGTTTCTTGTGTGGTTGGTGCTACTTCCGGTTTGGTTTCCATGCCCAAAATCCCACGAACGCTTGCATTCGTTAAGGTAATGCCAGCATTGATATTGCCTTTAGCTGATTTAAAAACACCGTCACTGTTAACCGTCACTGTCCAGCCTTTTGAAGACCCCGTTTCGTCTGCGACTTCCACATAGCTGGCTTTTTTGGTTTTGACATTGGTTTCATCGTCAATCACCGTTTCAAAGTAAGCTTTAAAGTTACCATCACCTGAGACAATGTTATTTTTACCAAACTGGAAGGTTGGGATATGGTTTAAACGCAAGGCTCCACCTGGGTATACCGGTGGATTTGGATCTTCTGGATCCACTGGTTTCACTGGTTTTGGATCTGGATCTTCTGGATCCGTCGGATCAACTGGTTTGGTTGGGTCTGCTGGCAGAAACTCCACATCAGCTTTTCCATCAACCGTGTTTGCCGACACAGAAACTGTCGTACTATATAGCCCACCAAGCACAATGGCTGAGATTAAGGCTAATTTACTTAATTTAATCATGAGTGTTTTCCCCTTTTTTTTTGATTTATTTTTATAGGATGTTATAAAACATCCTGCAAAATCCATGTTAACGACGTTTGGTAGCGCCCTGTTTCTTTCACTGATTTCAGTGGCACTGATAGTTCTGGGTTCTTACTGGCCATATCCCCTAAAAAGATCGTCCAAGTTCCCATGCCTTCCCCATCTTTTGCAGTGATAATCGGTACTGTTTCACCATTATTTAAGACGTTTTTACTATACAAGGTACTTGGTTTCTGGGTCATACCATGAGGTGAGTCAGCGCTAATTGCCGAAATCTTAAACTGACTGTTAGCAATCTCCACGCCGTTCTCTTTTGCCAGTGGGCTATTTTGTTTGACGGCTAACGTCCAACCAGCCCCGCTCCCTCTTAAATCATTAATTTGCACAAAGGGTGGGTATTGTTTGGCCTTGTTAGTCGCCACTTGGGTGACCGTATAGTTTTCAGCCAAAAAGGTGGTCTCTTTGCCATTAAACTTATGACTACCAAATTCTAAATCTGCGGCATAACTCAGACTAAGTGGACCATTGGTTGGCGGATAAATCGGGATCACTTCATTACCTTCGTCTGGGTCAACCGGTGAGACTGTGCCATCATTTGCTTGAAATTCCGTCTCGGCTTTACCGTCGACATCTTGGGCATGGCCAGTTAGCGGCCAGACAGAAACAAGAGATAGTAGTAATAATATCTTTTTCATAGCGACCTCCTTGACCATTTATAACGTCCCAATAGCAAACAGGCGACCAACAAGATTGCCCCTATGCCGATACTCCCTCGGGAAACGGTGCTGCCTGTTTGAGGTAATTTGGATAACACTTTTGCAGGCGGTTCGCTGGTGGCACCTGTCGAACTTGGCGCCGGCTCAGAACTGTCTGTTGGTAGTTCAGTAAATTCAATCCCTGCCTTAACTGTCACATCTGACGCCAAACTGCTTGTCCCACCTCCAATTAACAGTAGTAGGACGACTCCCAATGAGAGTGAGATTTTTTTCAAATAAGTCATTGCTTCCCTCCTTCTTTAACGGTTTACTTATCTTATAGGAAGAATTTTTGATAGCCACAAATGACATGTTGTTCATGCATTCACTCGAACACTACTGCTCAGCATTTAGTGTATAAGCTACCTAATAACGAACAACTTCACATTATTTTACCGTCCTTTTTTAGAAGGCGGCTCAATTTATCGCTATCTCTATCGTCTTCCCATCTCTAACCTCCTTTATTCTTTATTACTTCGAAGCTTTATGCTAATGAGTTGGCTTCTGTTCACTTACAGTTCCTTGCTATACTTATGAACAGTCCCAACCGAAACATTAAATTTATCAGCAATGGCTCTCATGGACATTCGTTCTTTTTCATAGCATTGCCGAATAGAAGTAATAATCCCTTGATCGACTGGTGGACGACCTTGCTGAACGCCTTTCTTACGAACACGATCCAACCCATCTATCACCCGCTGTCTACTAGCTGCCCGTTCTCGTTCAACCAGAGCTAAAATGACTGAGTAATAATGATTAATTTCTGTTTCGTCCCATAAACATAAATCGATAAATTGAACAGAAATGTCTCTTTCTACAATCTCAGTAATCACTGTGCCTAATTGGAGGAGTGTGTATTTTTTTCCGATACTCTCTAAACTAACCAACACAATATTTTCATGACCGTACTCAGCCAAAAAATGTTTGAAAGATTCAAATTCTGTTAGTTCTTTTTTTCCAGAAACAATTAACTCACAGCCAGCCGCTTCTAATTTTCGTTTGTCTGTCAAAGATAAATAATAGGAATAACCAATCATCTTTCATTACGCCTCCTTTCAACCTTGTATTTCTGAAATAAGTCAGTTCACATCGTCCATTAACTAAAAATAAATGAACAGATAAACTTTAAGATACCCATCAGATAACTTAATTATCGGATGGGGTTCATGTAAATGCCCTTCAACTGATCTACCACACATACTACAGGGTTTCACAATTCGAATCATTATTGTTTTTTCCGTTCAATCGGAAGAACTAGCTCTGAGACCTTGTCAGATATGGCTTAATTCTATTTTATATAAACTTTTTTTCAAATAATCCAGGCTAAATCGTGTCATTTTTTAGTGAATATACCTTCAATAATTGACTTCCCTTAAACTAAAAATAGTATATAATGACATTATCAAAGATAACTAACAGGTTGTTATTTTATCGACTATAATGTAGGATATTTTGCTTAATAAACTAGTATTATCCTGTTGACTACAGCCTTTAAGATTGTTTATTGTAGCTAATTCGACGATTATGACAGCAATTAATGATGTCAATGCACAATTATTGTTAATAACGAACTAAAAATGAACATATGGGGGAAAATATGAAAAAACTATTAGGAAGAAGAGGGTTACGAATGCTTGACATGATTACCTATCTTTACCATAAAGACTGGGTCACCTTGCAAGAACTAAGCAAAGCAACCCACTATAACGAACGCACCCTAAGAGAAGATATTAAATATTTGAACGTTCATCTAGCGCCAATTTGCATTGAATCATCAAAAAAAACAGGTATTCGCTTACTTATTCCTGTTAAATATTCTTTAAAATATATTTATTCCATGTTAATGTCGGAAAGCATAGAGTTTACCATTTTGGAAGCAATTTTTTTTAATACCTATGATTCTAGTGAAGAACTAGCTGATGAATTGTACTCTAGTTCCCATGTAGTTAACAAAGCGATCAAGCACATTAATCAAGTGATCAAAAAACTGAATTTCCAGATTGCTCTTTCACCAATTAAGCTAGTCGGTGATGAAAAAAATATCACAATATTCTATATCAGTTACCTCCGAGCTAAATATGAGAACAATTTGCCACTTGATAAAGAATTAATTAGAAACGTTAATAGCGCATCGGTACAGATGTACAAAGCATTGGACGCTTTTGTCCCTCCGATGAATCGGAATATATTAAGTCTATATTCAACTGTACGAGTACACCGATTAAAACAAGATAATGCTAATCGCTATGACCATTCAGAGTTGTCTGACCAACCTGCAGCCCTTGAATTTAATAGGAAGCTTTCCGCCCTTGCGGAGTTATCAGAGTCTTACGATTTTTTCTCAGATATCTATCGGCCAAGTGAAGAACATTTTCTCTGCTTTTCACTGGAAGAACTTTTGTCTCTGGCAGAAACCTCACCTCGTTTAAAGCAGGATCTTGATAATTACCGTCAACTGATGAATCGCATTGAAAAAGAGCTAAACATTAACTTCACGTCAAAAGAAGATGCTATCTTCAGATTGTATAATATTTCCCTGACAGAAGCCTACAATCTGCCAATGATTGAAAATCACAATAAGTTTTTATTGAACCAAATTAAACAATCGATTCCATATGTCTATCTGATTGTTTCTAAGATAGTAAAAGAATTTTCTGATATCTGTCAGATTAGCTATGCGTCTCTTCTCTATTATACCTTAAGTTCCACTGAGGATTTTTATACCATTGCTCGTACGTCACAGCCCAAACTAAAAGTAGCCCTTTATGGTCACTACAATCATCTCATCACCATCAACAATTTTAATATTCTTAAAACAGCCTTTGAACATCAATTCGATGTGACCTTAGTGGACAGTATTTTCGAAGATACACCAGAAGAGTTGAATGACTCTTATGATTTAGTTATCACCGAAATTAACGATATTGAGATTGAAACAGATTGTTTCTGTATTCCCTTTGATATCTGCGCAGAAGAAATGACCATGCTACATGATTACTATTATGATACTTTAACTAAAATGGCGGCAGAGCAAGTAACACTTTCTTCTATATAAGGCAAAACAAGAAACCCTCAGGCGAGTTTGCCTGAGGGTTTCTTTGACAGCATATGCTTATTGTCTATTCGACTTGGGTTTTCCAATGCCAAATAATACGTCATGAACAAATTTTTGTTGTGGTTTTGGTAAATTTTCAGTTAACTGGTGACTAATTGTGTAAATAGCCTGTTTGGCTTGGTATATTTCTGTCCATTTCATGATAAAATGTAGTCAGCTCTTGTTATTAAGTATTTGTTTTAGGCGACTTTACTTTAACATAACTTGGGGCTATTTTTCTCCACAGATTTTAAAGATATTTCGGGTAAACTCAAACTCTCTATTTGTGGTAATTCATACCGGCTTTTGGTATAATAGAGTAGAAAAGAGGAGTTGCGCAAACAACTCCCCTTTTAGGAAAAAGCTAGCACCATTTAAGATGGTGGCTTTGTTATCAAGTAAAAAAATAACCAGTTAACTTGGCCAAAAGTTAATGACTGGTTATTTTTTTGTCTTTTTTAGCAATTCCACAACCAATTTAACTAAGGCAATGGTAAACATACCAAAGCCTAACATTAAATTAATCGTCTCAAGTACTGACAAAATCGGCTTCTCCTTAAAAACAAGACCTGTTCCTTCATCACTCTGACTACCGCCACCGCTCAAATTGCCAAATTTTCTGATTTCCATCACTTTTCTCGGCTAAAACAACACATCAGTCTTCTTATCCATGTACTTCGCCCCTTTAATATTGGCGTACTTTAGTTGCCCCTTGTGCTCAAACAATTCTAAGGCCATTACCTTTTCCATAAAGCTACGGACAGCCACACCATCCAAGTTTTGGTTAGGATGCTGGACAATAATCGTCGTCGGTTGCTCATCTTCATTGGTAAAATACAAATACAACTTTTTAGCCATCTTTTTCCCTCCTATAGATACCTAGTTCGCGTCAGAATTTGTGCCGAATCCTTGGAATAACTGGTCGGCAAGACCTCTAATAATAAATCGGCAAACGCCAATACTTTTTCCGACTCCACATTTTTAGCCAAATGAACGAAGCGTAGTCGCTTAAGCTTACTTTCACCTGCTACATTGTAACAACAGACCACATCGGTTCCTTCCCAAATAATCATGATAATGCTCCTTTCTGCTCTTTACGTAGAACACGGCGACGCTTCATCACTTCTTTTTCGCCTAGCTTCATAATCCGATAATACATTTCCATAAAATAATCAGCTTCCTCCCGACAATCAATCATTGCTAATCCCATAACTAAGCGATTGAGAGCCGCTTCACTTTCACGTGGCATTTGGCGAAAATGATAACTTAGAGCCACAGCCGTTTTACGTTTACACTTAGCCATAATGTGTTCCGTTGGGTAACGCCATTGACGAATTTCACTTAATAAACGCTCGGCTTCTTGGATCTGTCCCTCAGCAAAAGAATTCAACACCTTGTCTTCCTTTTCTGTTTGGTCTGAAATTTGCAAAGGATTATCATAGCTAGTAGTCACATATAACCGCTCACCACAGCCTTGAACAATTTCTTGAATCTTGACTAGATTCAACTGTTTGCGATGGCCATTTTCTATTTCCGATAAATACTGCCGGGTTATCTTGGCGTGCTGACACACCTCTTCTTGGGTTACATTTTTATAGTGACGTAATTCCTTGATCAATTGAGCCACCTTTAAGTGGAGGGGTTCACTTTTTATCAATTTTGATACAACCATTTTCTCATTCATACTCTCTAATCCTTTCGTATGGTTCTGACTTTAATATCGCAATAATTGTCCTGGGTAAATTAAATGAGGGTTAGCCAGTTGATTAAGCCTAGCCATTTCCTGCCAGCTAACGCCTAACTTCTGAGCAATTCCTGATAAGGTCTCTCCTTGGCTTACCTGATATTGGCGAAGTTCCTTTTTTACGATGACTCGCCCGTTAACCCATCCCATCCCGTCATCAAGTAAATAAGGATTAGCTGCATTCTTAACAACACGGGTAATGGTTCCTTGAGTTCTAAGAGGTCTTAATTGAACCGTAGAAGTTGAGCTAACAAAGATTCCATTAATCGTCACTTGGTCTCCTATTTGATAACCTGATGAAGATAGTGACTCCGTCTCCGTAAAAAATGCCGAAGTTTTTCGGACTAGACGTGATAAATCCAAAGGACCAGGATAGCCTGGTAAACGACCATTACTGGTATATTGGTGTAAATCATAGTTAGCTGTTGCTGTGGGAGTAACCCCACGATAGCTTCCATCGTTTTGCCCGTAGGTAGGTAACCAGAGGGCGTCATAAGCCTGAACACTTTCTGAAGTAAAGCCAAACTCACGATAGCGATGATTGGCAATATAAGCCCCAACTTTTTTTGCCCCTAATTCCTTTAAACGCCGTCTGAATAGCTCACAGCCTTTTACCATATTCCCCATTGAGCCTTCCTCAATATCCAACCACCAAAAACTTGGTTGAAAACCAACAGCCCGTCGATAAAAATCCTCAGCCTCTTTTTCCATATCCGCCCCATTAATCCCTCGTACCCAAGCATAAACATTAACCGGCACATTTAAATTTTTAAATGATGTCAGATGAGTTTGAAAGTGCTTATCCTGATACAAACTACCATATTGGACCCGAATGATCACCCAATCAATCGCTTGAGCTAACTGAGGGTAGTTCAGCTGACTTGGCAGTTGATGTTCACTTATATCCAAAATGACTGGCCTTGGTCGAGTCATAAAAGTTCCTCTGGCACTTGCCACACAGCTTTCATCACATCAAAACCACCGGCTGCCATTAAGCCTGCAATTACACCATTCAAACAAGTTAAGATGATGGCTTCTTGATAAATCAAGGCAATCACTAATCCTAAAACTAAGCCGATAACGCTAGCAACTAATGGTAGCCACTTTCTGTCAATCCATTCCCCCAGCTTAACGCCTTCGACAACCAATGCAATCAATACTGCTAAGGCCACTAAATAGCTATTATTAACTTCTGTCAGCCACTGGACAATCATGATACCCCTCCTTTGCTTTCAGATGATCATACACGCTCATACTCTTTTCCAATTGCTCCGTCTTGTCCTTTAACTGTCGATACTCTCCGATTAAATACTCTTCAAGCTGACTAATCTCAATGCGTAATTTATCCAAAGCTTCAATCAAAGGCGCTGTAATCTGAAAACGAACCATGTGATAAAACTTCATCATAGCGCCAACCACTAGGGAGATCATCCCAAAAAGAGCTGCCAACTCTGGAAGCGTCATGCCTAAAAATCTCATGTGAATCATTCCTTTCTTAATCAATCTATAGGGTGGTAACCACCCTATAGATCAAACTAAAATACGCTCTAAGCTAATAGGTCAATTCTTTTGGTTTCAATTAGCTGAGCACCTTTTGTTTCGGTATACAACTGGATGTCTTTTTCCTGATTATAAAACAACTCAAGCTTGCTAAAATCCGCCATCCATTCCCGTAACTTCTCCTTATCACCAATAAAGCCTTCATCAAAATACTTAGGACTCAAAGTACTTTGACTGCCATCAGCATTATAATAAGCTAATTGGAGACGTCTTGATAACACTTCTTCCATAAGGCTTTCACCCTTTCTACGCCATTTGATGGCGTGTGCGTTTAACCGTGACCACTTCTTCCAACTTGACGTCATCTTTAGGAATCAGTTTTACAAATAGATTCCCCAGTGCCACCATCGTATCTGACTCGACTGTTTCCTTCAGATTAGGCAGCTGCTGTTTGCTTTTTTTACCAATTGAGGTATACCCAATTTCTGCAGCATGACTCAAAAATGCGGTTTGTGCCATATTGTTCACCCCTTTCTGCTCCTATTTCCAGCGACAGTTGACTTTTGCGACTTACCAATAAGAACCAGATCTGATCTTGCCACTAGCATAAAGGATTATTTTTTATTTTTCAAAGGGGCTAACTGACCCGTTTTTCCCGCTATTTTGGAGTAAGTGCGTCTAATTTCAATTTAAGAACGTTGTTATCTCGCGAAAATAGCGTCTATACGTAATTTTTCTGAGAATTTACATGAGCAAAAAGGGTCAGTTAGGCCCTTTTACAAAAAAATAAAAATATGTTAAAAATAACATATACCTATATTTTGATGCCTTCTTTGAATTAAACGAAGGAGGAACTAAAATGAAAGATCGATGGAAAGATCGATGGTTAATCGATAAGTTGAGTTGGCAGCTTGGTGTTGTTAGAGAAGAGTGTGTGGAAGATTATTTAGACGTGGTTGATGTGATGAAAGATGAGCAAGTGACAAAAGAGACGATCGCGATGATGACGGGCATTGGCCCATCGGGAAAGGAGGAAACCTTACTATTTGATCGCTCTGGGTGTCTTGGTAAATCAACCCAAACACCTCTTCAGTTACTCGATCAATTTTTATTAATCCATCAGGGATTTGACCAGGAAAAATGGCGTCAATCACTTAATTTCTTTTTCCGAAAATCGCCAAAACATGCCGCTTATGTAACACCAGATGTTTGCTTTTCGCGAGTGACGGATACCACATGGGTAAATCTTAGCGCAATCGTCAAGTATCATTCCTCAAAGGTTGAGGGCTTTGAAACCAGTCATACGATTATTGACTTTTTCTTTGGCGGTTCTTTCGAACTGCCAAAAGGGATTAAGAGCGTTCGCCAAACCTTATGGACAGATACCCATGAATTTTGGTCAATTCAAGTATCCCAGATTTTTGGGGCGAAACCTCAGTTAGCAGCCAAAGGATTAGCGAACCCAACCAACCCATTGATGACAAACAAGTTCGAACAGGCGGGAATAGTCCCTCTTATCATCTGCCCGAAACAGTTCATCTATGCCATGCAGATTTTCACCGATCTGCTGCCACTCTATTATGAACATGTGCTCCGGCCGGTGGACATCGACTTACTTCCCCCCTCCAAACGTCGATTATTCTGGCAGATAGTAAAATGGAAAGAAGGTCTTCACCATGACGAATAGTAAAAAAATAGTCCTAACTTTTAGAAATCAACACGGACACCATTTCAAAACCAGTGTCTCTCGTTTCGTTAGTGGTCTTGACCCAGTAGCCTTTTTTGAGGAGTTAAGTGATATACCAATGGTAAATTTCCAACATTCTCAACTGACCTCAAAAGAGCTAAGCGCTGGATACTGTGCCAAAGCCAGTTACGTGACAACAACTAAAACAAAGTTAATAGAAAACATTCGTGAAAAGAAGGGATAACTATCAGACAAACAGCCATTTAGAAGGCATCAAAATAACTTGCTTCCTTTTCTCTAAAAAAACAACTCATGAATGTTTATCGAAAAAAATGTAGCTCAACAGTTGACACTTTCCAACCTTCAGAACAGCTAATAAATACAGCTAGAAACATGATCATTCTAAAGATTAGCGCGATTTGCAGACCGGCAAACCAACGTCAACTGATTCCGGATTTGATCCGCAATTTGACTCTTTGGAAAATAACAGTGATTCCATAAGGTAACGAATAAATTAGTTCAAGGTACTCTAGTTCAACCTTCTAATTCTCGATATAACAGCCCAGATAAACTTTTCAAGAAAAATGTATGGCAACGGTTGACACTTTTCAACTTTCTAAAGCAACTAACAAAAACAATGAGAAACACGATCATACTAACGGTTAGCACGATTTGCAGACCGACGAACCAACGTCAACTGATTACGGATTTAATCCGCAATTTGACTCTTTGGAAAATAACAGTGATCTCATTAGTTAACTAATAAATTAATTCAAGGTATTCTAGTCCAATCATCTGTTTCTCGATATAACAGTTCAACTAAACTTTTCTAAAAATTTGTATGGCAACAGTTGACACTTTTCAACCTTCTAAAGAAGCTAATAGAAACAATGAGAAACACGATCATACTAACGGTTAGCACGATTTACAGACTGACAAACTAACGTCAACTGATTACGGATTTGATCCGCAATTTGACTCTTTGGGAAATAACAACAATCGGATTTATTAACAAATAAATTCATTCAAAACACACTAGTTCATTCACTCAATTGTTGATATAACAGTTCAGTTAAACTTTTCCAACATTTTGTATTGCTACAGTTGACACTTTTCAAACGTCTAAAACGGCCAGTAAAAATACTCAAAAATATGATTATGTTAACGATCATAGCGATTTTCAAACGGACGAATCAATGTCAACTGATTACGGATTTGATCTGCAATTTGACCTATTAAAAAATAACAACAAACTCTTTTGTTAACAAATAGATTGATTCAAGATCTTCTAGTTCAATCACTCAAACGCTTAATATAACAGCTCAATTAGACTTTTCCAACATTTTGTATTGCTACAGTTGACACTTTTCAAACTTCTAAAGCAGCCAGTAAAAGCAATTAAAAACACGATTATATTAACGGTTATAGCGATTTTCAAACGGACGAATCAACGTCAACTGATTACGGATTTGATCTGCAATTTGACCTATTAAAAAATAACGACAAACTCTTTTGTTAACGAATAGATTGATTCAAGATCTTCTAGTTCAATCACTCAAACGTTCGATATAACAGCTCAATTAGATTTTTCCAACATTTTGTTTTGCTACAGTTGACACATTTCAAACTTCTAAAGCAGCCAGTAAAAGTAATTAAAAACACGATTATGTTAACGATTATAGCGATTTCCAGACTGACGAACCAACGTCAACTGATTACGGATTTGATCCGCAATTTGACTCTTTATAAAATAACAGTGATCCCATTAGTTAACGAATAATATTGATTCAAACCACTCTAGTTCAATATTCTATTTCTCGATATAACAATTCAACTATACTTTTTCAAAAAATGTATGGCAACAGTTTACACTCTTCAAGCTTCAGAAACAGCTAATAAAAACAACTGAAAACACGATCACACTAACGATTATTACGATTTCCAGACCACCGAATCAACGCCAACTAATTCCGGATTTGATCCACAAATCGATAGTTTTAAAAATAACACTCTACCACTTATCACTTCCTCTAACCTTCCAAACTCATTATCCCCATATGCAAACAAACCAACTCTTCACTAAACAAGAGTTGGTCTGTTATAGAACTAGCCAAGGAGCAGTTTAAGAGTTGACCTTTTTCTGGCGCTCCCCTTAAAAGGACCAAGCCCTCCTTTGCTAGACACTATCCAGTTATTTCCACTTAAACCTTACTCAATGCCTTCAGCCCTTGCCAGCTCACTCAAACAAGTGATAATCGCCTTCACCCCTGCTTTTAAGGTCTCCCGAGGGCAACCGATATTGACTCTAAAGAATAAGCCCTCTTCCTCGAAAAAGTCGTCTCCTGACTGAATCGCTACACCACTTTCCACCATCTTGGCTCGTAGTTCTTTCCCGGTCAAGTTTATAGATGACAACTCAATCCACGCAAGGTAGGTCGCTTCTAGTTTTGTCACTGCCACAAAGCTAAAGGGCTCCAGTTCTTCTACCAAATATTCATAATTACTAAAAAGATACTCGTTTAAGGTGTCCACATAGTCTTCACCATGTTCATAAGCCTTGGCTAAGGCCAGATAAGCAAAACTGTTTAACAAATCACCTGTGTGACTGTAGGCTTTGACTTGGTCAATTTTCTTAACAAAGTCCTGATTGTCGGTGATATAGTAAGAAGCTTGTAAGCCCGCCATGTTAAAGGTTTTAGTCGGTGCGCTCAACATTACCACCTGATCATATGCTAGAGCTCGCGTCACTTTCATCAACGGAGTAAAGATTTGCCCCGGCATGATCAAATCAGAATGGATTTCATCTGACACGATTGGAATACCGTATCGCTGACAAATCGTGACTAGTTTAACAAGTTCTTCTTCGGTCCAGACTCGCCCTGTTGGGTTGTGTGGATTGCAGAGAATAAAAAGCTTGATCTGATTGTCTTTAATCAATTGTTCAAAAGCACTAAAATCAATCTCATAATGCCCTTGTTCCTTCAACAGTCTGGCCCGAACAATTTCTCTCTTCGCAAAGAGAGGTTCTTTTTCCAACGGGCCATAGGTCGGGTTAAACAACAGGACTTGATCCCCCTCCTCTGTTAAGGCTCGCACCACATTGTTTAACGAGACCAGGACATTTGGGGTGAAAAAGACGCTGTCCTTCTGATAGGTGATCTTGTTACGCCGTTGATGCCAGTCAATGACCGCGTCTTTATAGGGAAAACCATAAAACCCGTAGCCAAAAATACCGTGTTTGGCCCGCTCAATCACTGCGTCTACTACTTCTCTTGGCGGTCTAAAATCCGTGTCGGCCACCCACATCGGAATTAAGTCACTGTCACCATATAAAAACTCCAAGCCGTCCCATTTCCCAGCAATCGTCCCTCTGCGATCAATTACTTGATCAAAATACTCACCATTATACGTCATTTTGTTACTCCTTTCTAAACGATCTTGCCAACTAATTTTTTCTCACCATCGGTCACTAAAATTAACGTCGCAATTCCCAAAGCAAAACTTAAGGCCACCATAAAAGAGGCCGTTGCCAGATTGTCTGAAAACAAGCCTGCTATCCCATTCATCAGCATCGGCGCAAAAGCAAAGCCGAGACTGGTCAAGGCGGAAAACAAACTCATGCCCATCGGGACTGAGGTGGATTTCAGCAATGACGTGATCAAATACAACAAGCGGGTCATGACCGTGCCATAGCCCAAGCCAAAAATGAAAGAACCTCCGACTAAGCCGACTTTTGCATGAAGGACGCCGATGATCAACAAGCCCCCCGCCATCAAGAGATAACTGATCCAAAGAGTATTCGATTTTAAGACTTTGACTACTTGGCTTGCCACAAAGCCTGCTAAAATAGTACCTAGGCTATTGACCGATAAAGCCAAACCAGAGACAGAGGAATCGCCAATGTCATTAATATCGGCATGTAAGGCCATATTATTGGACAAGACAGACGTCAACATGGTCAACGTGACAGCTAAGGTCAATAATAAGATCACGGTCAGACTTCCCACGGCAAATTTTTGCTCATCCGACTCGACAGCCGTCCGCTCTCCTTCTTTGGCTGTTTTCAACACGGGGTCATTAGGCAGTAAAAACAACCCTAAGACAAACGCAATAATCGCTATCACAAAAATCGCGTAGTTGTATTGCCAGCCATAAACAGCTAAAACACCGCCGATAAAGGTCATTAACATCGTACCCAACCCTTGATAGCCGGTCTTCTTCCCTAACATGGAGGTCCGAGCTTCTCCCTCAAAATAACGAGCAATTAAGGCGGGAATCGTGGCGGTCATCAAACCACTTCCACCACCAAGAAAGACAGAAACTATTAACAAAAAGGTAAAATTTGACTGAACAATTAACGGCAAACAGCCTAACCCTAGAAAGGCGGCCCCGGTTAAGACGACGGTCTTTTGGCTGACTAAAGATTGTAATTTCCCTGCCGCAAGTGAGGCTAAAAAACTCAACAAGGCCGCAATCGAAATAATCAATTGTAGCTGAGATCGGCCGACTTCTGGGAAGGCATTGCCGATTTTAGCCAATGCTGGTGTAATTCCAGTGGCGATATTTGCCACAAAGATCAAGATGATTAAACCCAGTTGTAACTTCTTTTTTTCCACAAGATGCACTCCTCTTCTAAAAATGATTCAAACAAGTCTAGAATTTCTCCTGTGTTCAACTAGTTGCTAGCGAATTTAAAGCTAAATTACTTACCGACAGCATCAACAAGGAAAAGGCCTTATCCGTCAGATAGTGGGGAATTGAAAGGTCATCAGCTACTTTCGCGAAAAGTAACTAATGCCGCCATTCCCTTTCAGTCCCCCTATCTGGAAGTCCTTCTACGACTCTCTAACCAACTATTGGCAAATCAAAAACGGCATCAGACTCACTGTCCAATGCCGTTTTACAATAGTTGTTAGAGTTAAAAACTCTCTAGCAGTCTCACTTCTTTTATTGATACGCAAATAAGCCGTAGCTCCTTCTAAAAAATCCGAAAAAGCTCTAGAAAAAAGCGCTTAAATTAGGTACAATAAACAAAGCTAGTGATTTACTGCTAGCTATTGGCCAACTTGATTTGACAGTTCTCAGCTGTTTAATCGAGGCTCCGTTTTGTGATGTCGAGTCGCAAGGCGGAGTGCCATAAAGTTTAGTTAATTGTCGTTGTTGTGACTTCACCGCCATTGTATAGGGATTGGTAAGCGGTGTCAATAGTTTTTTCTAAAATAACATGAAATAAGAGTACTTTGCTACGGACTGAACTGGCTAGCAACGTGCTCTTTTTGTCTATGCTAAAAAATAGTCGCATCCTTTAGTTCGGGTTGTTAGGTAGGGTGTCTTATATATAACTCTTCCTCAACTACATAACATATACATTCTAGCAGTTTTAGTCCATTTTAGTTCTCGCTATTTAGTCAGGATATCTCCTTATTATTAACACTAGCCACATTTAAACCAGAATAAAACATGTTTAATCGAAGCTGAAAAAGATGTATAAAATTACACTGCTATAGAATCCGTTGATAGTCATCTCTTCAGTCATTACAAAATTTCTCTTCCTTCAAAAGAGAAATCTCCCCATTCATTCTTTTCATAGTACTCAGCTTCTTCTCCACCTTCAAAAGGGTCTTCAATCTTAGGAACTAACGTAATAGTCCCATTATCAGAATAAACTACTATGTATTCTTGATTTTCTGGAGGTTTTCTCCCATCATCTGAAGGTAAAGTAATAACTACAGAACTACCTTGTAATCTAGATTTTGTAACAAGCATAGTATCACCTCCTTAAATCCATATTACTAAACAACATCTAATCACGCAACAACTTAGATATTCAACTGATAAAATAAGTAAGATCTCCTGCAAAATAACACTGAACATTTCCAGCACCATCTTTATTTTTAAAATAATTATTCCAATCTTGTCCAGTTACTGGTTTCTCTGCCCCAAAATCTATATTAGAAAATTTAGCCTCACTCGCTTTCTCGGGGCCGGAGACCGACTGCGAGAAGTATAAAAAATACAGCTAGCTTTTTTTTAGCTATTGGTAACTTAATTAGTGGATTCACACTTAGTAGTCGAGGCTTTACTATTTAATTTTATTTCTAAATTTTATTATTTATAACAGGAATAGACTCTTTAAGCTATGGGTCCCATAAATTCAATAATAATCTGTAAATATTCCATTAGCTTAACCTTTTCAAGGTTCTCAACCTCTTCCCCGTCTCCAATCCCCAGTATAGGAACATATCCAAAACATTCGTCATATTCAGGAAATCCTAATAATTCTGTAGCTTGTGGATATGGTAGCCATTTCAGCTCTTCCACTCTAAAGTCAATATCAAATATATCATCAAAGAAAAAAGTAAATCCTGACATTATAGTATCGATGATTCCATGTCTAAAATTTAAAATCCTAACATAATTATCTGACCAAATAATTAAATCACCCATCCCTGTGGCAAATAGCACAATGCCATCATGAAAACGTTGACTTCCTAATTTCAATGTCTCTTCAAAACTTTCTGGATTGACAGATTTTAGATAACCACCCAAAAAAGTCCCAAAACCATATTCCTTCCAGAATTCAATAATTTCTTTAGGAACTTTATTTTGATATTTTTTTATCATTCTATCTTCAACTTCTGATTGTTTTTTAAAATCTTCAATAATATTTTCCAATTTTTTTCGCTTCCTATTCAGTTAATTTAACGTTTATTCGAATTTTTTTGTAAGCAGACGAATGACTGTATCCCCACTTGTCTGAATCCCAATTTTTCGACAGACTTTCGCACAACTTTCACAACTAGTCTCTAAGGCTAGCAAACAAATAAAAGCCATACAGCGTTCCGTCATACGACTGTACGCGCTCAAAAAATGAGTATAGTTCTCTGTGACGGTTTTAACATGACAAGCTGGATTAGGTCAGTCATAAGAGTAGGTAGTGTGATTTCCAGAAAAACTGTTTTACCTAAAATAGGCAGATCTTGCGCTTTCCTGACATAAGCATTGTGGTGAGTGTGGCAAACCTCATAACACTTCGGACATTGGCTAGTTTTCGTCAACGACTTCATTTGAATGGTCAACTGATTGTCAGTCTCTTCAATACTTGTAATGCCTAGTGTCTCTGGGAAAAAATGGTTTAACTGTAGTCTTGTTTGCTTATTCATTCACTCTCACACCCTCACGCTCATTTTTTTATCTCCATTTATTGTACGCTTCTATTGTCATTTTTAAAAGGTTTTCCCCTTATATTTGCGGAAGAACCATTTCGTCCGCAGTATTCAGAGGTGGGATATGACTAAATAGAATGACAAAAAGAATAGATACCACAAACCATGTCATTTGTGTAAATGTAATAGGAAATGGGAGCTGTAAGTCATTGATAGCGTATATAACTTTCTCAACATTCCAGATGCTGGTATAACTTCTAATTTTTTTCAGAGTATTACATCCCTAAAAATGAAAAAAGAGTATTCAAAAAAATGGACACTCTTTTCAATATATATAATTATAAACCTTCTGATAGCAACATAGTAATCTTAGATTCTTTATCAATAAATTGTTTTGTTATTTTTTCAATATCAGCTTCTCTATCCTTTATTTCAAAGTAACGATATTGAAAACCAGCTTTGCTATTAGTTAGTATTGATGAATATAAACGTAAGGGATCTTCAATTTCTTTAGATGTATTTTTCAAATCAAACAAAAAATTCCTGTTTAGATACTTAGAAATAACAACAGAAATTATTCTCAACATTACATACGAACATATTCCTTTATTTTTATAGTGTGGATTAATTCTTAACCAACTAAATCCAAAATGATTGTACTCTGTAAAAGGTAAAATGTAATCATGTTTTTGATCTTTTGAATTTGTAACATAACCATATGAAGCAATTTTGAATGTTTCTAGCATTTCCTCACCATTAAATTTAAGAGAAAATTCAATACTACTATTTTCGCATACTAAATCCTCTACATGCAATCCATCGCTATACCAATTTCCAGATATACTTTCAATGAATTCATTACCAAAATCATTGTAATTAGATATCATCACGATTAAATCCTCCCTTTTTAATAACTAATTTAAGAACGCACAAAGCAAAATATGAACAAAAACCATTATCATTTAAGTCAATTCCATGAGCAATCTTATTTCTGATGTTCATTGGTTCTTTAGTCATTAACTGTTCAAATAACCAGTGTTGATCTTCGCCTAAGCATTTTTTTAGTGAAACAGTATCAAAAATAGGAGTAAGAGTTTTCGCTTGCTCTGTTGGAAAGTAGTTCAAGTTGGAAATTTGTTCCCCTTCTTGATATGCAATTTCTCTAAACCACCATTCTATTTGAGGAACTAAAATATAGAACGCAGAATAAATGTCACCTGAAAAGAATAACTCATACGCTTTACTAAATAGATACGAGCGCTTAGATAGGATTTCATCAAATTTAAACAGGTTGGAAAAGTCAAGATATCCATGTTGCTCAAAAATATTAATTAGAAAATGACTCCAGGATTCAGCACCTATTTTTTGAATATAGTTATACAAAGCATAACTTTCTTTACTCTCCTCAGTATCACTATAGAATATGGTATGGCCTTTTTCATTCACAATATCTACCGCAAAAATTTCTGAAAATTGATTACTTTTTTTTTCATTCCTAAATTTCGAAATATCTTTTTTACTTATACTTGGCACAATCTGCTCATCAAATAGTAACATTTTTACTTTATCATTAATATCCAATTGTTTAAGTTCTTTCAACCATTTATTTAACTGCTCGTATTGCGTAATAGTAAGATCATCCATTAAATTGTGTTTTCTGGAAATACTAAGCGGATTATTCCAATTTTCCAATTCTTGTTTGGTTTCATCAAGAAGCCTCTTTACTATTTTTAAATCTTCATTGAAGCCATATTTAACATAAAGCGAAACTGCATTTTCATAATGTTGTATTGCCATTTGTAAGTTAACATCTCCCAAATCTCTTCTTGATTCAGCTAAGTTTAAATAAGTGTCAGCAAATGATCTTACTACTTCATTTATTTTCTCTTTATCTGTATTATTTGATTTTTGACAGCACTGTATTTTGAGTTCAAACACTCCTGGAAAAAGACAATCAAACCCCATAGCATTAAATTTTGAGTGCTCAGATGCAGCAGTATCTCCTTGTTCGATTGCAAAATCAAGTATCTCATCAATTTTAAGTAATAAACTTGTATTTCTAAATCCCTTATACTCTAACAGTAAATTTATAGCTGGTATCAAAAATTGAACTTTCTTTACAGATAATTCAGCCTCGTCTTTAGAAAGAATTGTTTGTTTTACAAATTCATTAACTTTATTTGCTATATCATTCTTAGTTTGTTTATTCACTACTTTTAACGCAATACCTATCAAATCAGTTGCAAACCTATATTGGATTTCACTTTTTACGAGTGTTTGAGCAATATCTATAGCATTATTAGTAATTGTATTAACAAATTCTGTATACCTTTTTCCACTATACCTATCTAGTTTTCCACTTGTATTTAAACCATTTATCATAAAGTAGGTCCCCGATATTAAAGAATAAGCAATTACAAGTTTTACAAAATCATCTTCTGAAGAATCAAATCGCTTCTCCAACTCTTCATAAAGTGCTTTTCTTTTTGCTTGAAAATCGACTTCATTATTGTCCTCTGCTATTTGAGTCACAATATCTTCATAAACTTTCAATGCTACAAGATCAAAATATAACGTTTCATTCTCCTCAAAAATATAATCCATCAATTTAATTGTCATTAAATACCTCCTTAATTCCTTAGATTAGTGTACTTAAAATAAATTTCAATTGTATAGACTCATTATCAGACACAAATTGTAGTTTGTAAAATGATTTCAGATTAAACCTTATTGTAGATATTCAAATACCCCATGAGAGGTAATCAAGAAATTACCTTCAATTTCCATATCTCTTCCTAACGATTGATAATCAATATAATTCTGTAAATGATTAGGTATTTCTCCAAAACTTCCAGTTTCTTCAACATAGTAGCGAGCCACATCTTCCATATCATCACAATCTGGATAACAAATGATATCATTTTTATTTTCGATTAATTTCCGATATCAGTGTGTACTCATCATTTAATCCAATTCGTTCTTTAACGGTGTCAAAATCAATAGGAGGAGTGAACCAATCACCGACCAACTCACCCTCATTATATTTGCCAAGATTGGCAATATGAATTTTCATTTCCACTTACATCATTCCTTTCTTTGAAAAAAAGAAAAACCATAAGTATTTTGTATACTTATGGTTGAGACTATATTTTTTATATGATTTCAGGAGGGGTATAATCTTTTCTTTTTTCTACTTCGTTTGTCCAACAAGAACTGATATTATGTTCTTTACAAAAAATAAAAGTTGATTCACCCAAAATTTCCCTAGTCTTTTCAAAATTCTTTGCACTATAAGGACTGTCTTCTCTGTACATTTTCCAACCACAAAAGTATTTCTTTTCCGCGTCTGGAATATCCTTAACTTTATAAGGAATAATTTCGTGAGGTTGAATATTAACTCGGCTGTATTGATTTGGAATCTTGGAAGCCATATATTTAAGAAATGCAAAGGAAGTAAATGTATCCTTTCCAGGTTTTAGATTTAATATTTCACAGAGCTTAAAAAATACATAATCAGGAAGGTTCTGAAGTTGAAAACCAGGATATAGATTTAGGATGAAACTAAAGTTATGTCCAACTACACCAAAAAGAAGCTCAAAAGGTTTGCAATCAATTAATACAATCACTTCAAAATTTACTTGATTATAAGTAAACGTAAACTTGTCTTTTGTAACATTATTTTTTCTCATATCTGATAATAGCGGTTTAATTTCTTCTAGTTTCATGAGACCCCTCCCGATAATTTCTTATAATTCATTATAGCAACTAACTATCTAAATACCTAATATATTTCTAAGTACCAATAATTTTGTTAAAAATATTCCACTAGTGTTGCGAAGAATTTAAAACTTGATTATCCTTGAATTCACGCTTTTCAAAGACAAAAAAATCCTTTATACTGGCCTTGGATGACTTACCCAAGACCAATAAAAAGGATCTAAACATGGATAAGTATAACTCAAAAACATCATTTCAGGAATGGGTATCGTCAATAAAGTTAAAAGACTTATCGACAGATGCTCAAACCGTTATTACAACCTACGATTATTACAGTAAAAACTTGATTTCAAAACAACCCTAAACATCTTATTTCACGTGGTTTACGAAGAATACCCGAGCTACCGTGAGATGAGTCGAGCTTTTCTTGATCAGCGACTTTGCCGAGAAATTGGCATTGATTCGATTAACCACAGCAATTTATCTCGTCGCTTGATTGAGATGGATTCCACTGTCCTTATGGAAATTTTCCGGAACCTTGTTGGGGAAATTCAACAAAAACAACCAAACGGAATAGCCTTCGATTAATTGACTCTACGACCATTCCTTTGAATCGGCATTTGTTTCCATGGGCGAAGTTTCGTTCCACCAAGTCGGGAATTAAACTTCATCTTAACCTGTGTTATATGGACGAAAATAATCAGTATCCGGAAGACTTTACGATTACTAACGCAAAAGTCCACGATCGGACGCAAATTGAGGTGTTAGTTAATAAACCCGAAGCGACTTATATCGTAGATCGAGGTTATTTCGACTATATGTTACTGGACAAGATGCATCACGATGGTTACTTTTTCGTGACTCGTATCAAGAAAAATACACTTGTTAGTGTCCTTGATCAGATGGAAATCGACGACTATCAGACAACTGACGGGCAAGTTATTAGTGACCAGCATGTTGCTTTAGGAGGTGGAAAGAACTACCTCACGTCACGTTTTCGATTGGTAACCATTTTAACAAAAGGGCAGAAACTGCTGCGTCTCGTAACGAATCGTATAGACGTCAGTGTACAGGAAATCGCGAATACGTACCAAGCAAGGTGGCAGATTGAGTTGTTTTTTAAACACTTGAAACAAAATCTGACGATCAAAAAACGTTACTCACAAGATGAGAAAGGGGCGATGAATCAAGTCATTCTTACACTAATTGCAACCCTCTTGACGTATCTGATTAAATTAGATTTAGGGACGAGCGCGACTCTGTTTCAACTCAAACGAGCCTTTCATTATCAACGGTTTGATGCGGCAGAGCTCTGGTTGAACCCATTTATTCCGACATAATCGTTTAAACAGTCGCTGGCGCCTTTGTTTTAAAACTAAATGACTAAAAATTTTCTGGAAATAGTCATCCTCTGCGTAAGCATTGACCGTTTTTCAAATTTTTAGAAAGCTAATAAATCAGAATATTCTGACATCATCTACGCAACACCAGTGATTGTATCTATATAAATTAAATCTCAATAGATACTTCAACAGATTGTTCAATTTCTATTTGGGTTACGATTGGTGTATAAAGATCAGTATCTACCTCAGGTGTCTCTATTGAGACTATAAGTGAATACCTTATTTTTTCATTGGACTTTCCTAAATAGCCACGCTCTCTCCACCATCCAATTACAGGATATACAGCCACATAATTAGTATCACAAAAATTTATCGCCACATCTTCACAAAAATCTGAATGAATTGATCCGACATCTCTATTTCCAGGTCCCAAATACCAATTTCTTTTAGTACCATCACCACTATCTTTTCTATCATCTCCACGCATTTTAACATTCACTCTTTTTTTGAAATCTTCTAATGTTTCATCACTATTAATAACATCAAATCTTAATCCACAAGATGGATAACGATATTTATCTTTCCAGCCGATCTCACCTGGTCCAGGTTCGATAAAATATGATAATGTCACTTTAAGCTTAGCATCGATTTCGCCTAATGATTGAAGAACATCTTTAGGCCAAGGGATTTTATGAATATGCATATCATTCATTTTTCTAGACTTAAACGGCTGTAGTTCAGATTGAATGACAAGATTTACTGAATTATTAGCACATTCAATTGCTTTTTCTAAATTAGGAATTCCATACCCACATGTACGTAATAACTGCTTTATTCCAACTGTCTTTTTATCATCAGTTCGGAATTGATTAATCATTTTATTAGTCCAATTTGCAGAATGTACTAGTAAGGCCCGAGTAGTTTCTGGCCAAATATCAGGATACTCATTATGAATTTGACTTGCCATCCATGAAGCTTGTGCAGTAGCTGAACTTGTCCCCCAAGTAGTAGTTAACGGTTTAGTCAGAAAATCTTTACTAGTCGTCAAAAGTGATAAATCTTCACACTCTGAAAAATCAGCACCATTAGTTACCATATTTCCACCGTCTAATAATATCTCTGGTTTGATTGGCCATTTATCATTCCATAATTTAGATGTAGAACTGTATGGGGATAATTCTCCCACATCTGCAATTGCTTTACAGCCATTATAGTCAGAAGAAGATATTATAGCGTCATTAGAATATGCACCTACAGTGATAGCATTCCATGATTGACCTGGATTTTCTATGCTATGAAGAATGTTGACATCTGGATATGACGAGCTATTTAATTCTATCGGATGTACATTTCCACCACTAATGAAGAATAAACGTTTCTCTCCATCTCCATTCACTCCAGATGTTATACTATCAATAGCAGCTGACCAAGACGTAGGGCTACCATCATCAGTATTATAGTTGGGTGCTGTCACGGCCATGCATAATGTTCTGATTGCCTTAGGATTTGTGATTTCCGAAAGAAAAACAGCCTGTTCAGTAATAGCACCATATAATTCTGGAGAATTTTCTCCTCTAGGAGGTAAAATTTTTACTGATTCTATTTTATGATTAATTGTAACTTGATGACTACCACTCATTTTTTCCTTAAGATTATAATACAAAGCGACTCCAGCCATTTCTGTTCCATGGCCATCGTGGTCATCAGAGTTCCAAGCACTATTGACAGCCTGAATTGAAGCAGGATCGACAATTGCCGGAAATAAAAGTGGATGCTCTGAATTTAGACCTGTGTCCAGTAAGCAAACTGTTATGTTTTGATCTGTAAAATCTGTTCGTGCTAATAATTCATCAACCCACTCTTGTTGATCTGACCCTGATAAATCATCAAAAAAACTTGTTTGTTCAGGAGCTCTACGAAATTCTGCTATATATTCGCAAATATTAATTAAATTCGTTAATTGTGATTTGTTAGCAAAAATCAGTTTCACAATTCGTTCTGGGAAAGTTAAACTTTGCTCATTAACTCCAATTTTTAATGTCTCACAGCATTGAATCAAACTGTTCATCGCTTGATTTTCATTTGACGTTATTTGAGATTTTTTCGACTTTTTAACATCATATCTAATCCACACTTCACACCATCTTGATTCGTCACCAGGCATATCATCTATTTTTCCAGTCCAAAATGATTCAAGCATGGCTAAAGAAATATCTTCAATACTGCTTATTAAATCATTGTTTTTTGGATTTCCACTCTCCTTAGATACTTCAGTGGCATATGCCTTAACTTTATTTAAAAAATGTGCTTCTTTTCCATCAGGTATATAAACGGTTGCTTTAACTTGTTTTGTTCCCATATTTTCTTTCACGTTTAAAAGACGTATACCTTGTCTTCGATCTTCAAGACTCTTTACGGACATTTCATGACCAAGAGAACCTGAAAATTCCAGATATACGCCATTTTTATATCTTATTGCAGCAGCTTGCTTCTGATTTTTTGATCGTTCATAACTATCATTTAGCTTACTTTGGATAAAGTTTGCATGTGCGTTAACATCTCTTCTTACTGGATAGTTAGGCTTGATTGGCATAGAACGTCCAGAATAGCCTAAAGAAGTTTCAGTATTACGTAAAAAAATATTTTGTTTATCAACAGTCAAAAATTACGCCTCCTTGTCAGAATAGATAATCATGCGTTCTTTAATTAAATTGAGTAAATCAGATTGAGTGATTATATTATCGTTTAAAATGGAACTTTTAATAGCATCTTCACAAACACGGATTAATTCTGCTTGACTTAATGAAAGAGACTTAGTTATCAATTCATCTGATGGTTTAAATCCTTTTTGAAAAACAGATAATTTATACTCATATATTTTCCTTATTTCACTTTCAGAAGGAGTTTTATAATGTAGCACATCATCAAATCTTCTAAATAAGGCTTGGTCTAATAAATGATGATTATTTGTTGCAGCAATAATAATGCTGTCAGAAGAATCTTGTTCAATAAATTGTAAAAAAGAGTTCAATATTCTCCTCATTTCGCCAACTTCATTATCAAGGCTTCTATCCGATCCAATTGCATCAAATTCGTCAAAGAAATAAACTCCAATATTATTCTCAACCGATTCAAATATCTGGCGTAATTTAGTACTCGTTTCACCCATGAACTTTGTAACTAATTTATCAATTTGAACAGAGTATAACGGAAGATTTAATTCAGATGCAATAACGGAAGCAGTGAATGTCTTACCTGTTCCAGGAGGACCCTCAATTAATATTTTTCTACGATTGTCCATTCCGAATTGCTTTAACTTATTACTATTTTTATACTCAGATAGAATTCTCAGGATTCTTTCATGAATTTCATCAGAAACAATTAAGTCATGTAGCTTTTGATTTGGCAAGGACATTTGTAACATGGGATTACTTTGAGTTATTGGTATAATACTAGCTCTAGAAATACGTGGTTTATCAATTAACTTTTTTAGGTCTTGAGCAAGATTCACATGGTTTTTCTTTGCTTCATATGCAGCTATTTGTAATACAACCGTTTTAAATTTTTCATCATTTCCATCTAGATGAGCTTTTATTAAACTTTTTATTTGGGCTGCAGTAGCCATAAAAACACCTCCCACGCTTCGTACTTATAATAAGCCTTATTTTAATTGTATTCTCCATAGAACATAAAGTCAATCTATACATTTTATCTATAAACTTGAATTAAATAATTCTAATTAATCATAGAATAAACTCTAGGTTACAATCAGTCTTTTTCCAGTAGATGTTTCTATCTCCCCTTCTTAGCTAAAAAAAGTAATTTTAAATAATACTTTTTAAATGAGGATTTTTCTCTTAAAAAAATGTATGTGCTCACCCCTACATACATCAAGCTTTCCATCCAAAAATCTCTGGTAGAATTCTCTGGTAGAAAACACCAAAAAAGCAACATTTTCGTCGCTTTTGGTAGAATTTTGGGAAACTGGCAGTAAAAACGGTGGCTTATTCTCCTGAATTTTTGTTGATTTATCGCGTTTTTACTGAGTTTTACAATCATCGGTGGTACATCTTACATCGAAAATACCTTAATGGGTGAAACAAAAAGATCCAATGATTTCATTTTCACTAATTGGTACTCTCGCTCAGTTAGTTTCTCAGAATCCTTGATATTGAACTTATTTCTTAAGACTGATGAATTAGAATAAGTATATTCATTATCAGGATCATCATAGTGATAAGCTCCATAAAGTTCAGATCTAACCATGAGTATTCTCTTTATTTTTTTTAATTATGTATTGTTTCATTTCTTCCACATCTTGCTTCTTAGGTTCCCATCCTTCAATCATATTTGTGCTTAATGCATACCAAACACCTTTAAAATCCTTTTGAGAGTCGAATTTCACTCCCATAATTGTTTGTTTTGTTTTATCGATATCTAATGACATTAGCTACACATCCTTTTTTTAGACTCTAGATTACATCTATTATACTAGATAATCGTCAAGAATTCAGTAATAAAACCCTTTTCATTAATTGATACTATCCCTCAGTTAATTTCTCAGAATCTTTGATGTTGAACTTATTTTTTAAGACAGATTGATTAGGATATACGTATTCATTATCAGGGACATCACAGTGCTAAGCTCCATAAAGATCAAATATGACCATGGATATTCTCTTTATTTTTCGAATTGGGTATCGTTTCATTTCTTCTACATCTTACTTCTTGGGTTCTCATCATTCTAGTCAAGCCTTTACTAATGTGAATCATATTTCAAGAATACTGAGTGGTACTAAATTATGACGGATGGCAAAAGGGACGATGTGAACATAATTATCATAAAACAATTTCTAAAAAATGCAAAAGTACATGAGAACGACGACTCTTTTCGTTCATTACGCACTACAAATAAAGCCAATAGACTGCTAGACTCTCCTAACATCACTATTGACTTTATTTGTTGGCATACCCGTTGTCAATGCCTGAGGAACTCACGAAATGGCTAGCACCTTGGCTTGTTCCTTAAATATATTTAGACTAACATACCAACCATTTGTATTAGCACTTACATCAATGACTTCCCTCCCCTTCAAAGAAAATAAAATCAGTTTAAAGTAACCACTACTATTATCTACACTATAAATCTTACTAATCGAGCCAATCAAATAGTAACGTGCCTCTTTGTCTAATTTTTAAAGAGTGCTGAATAGTACTTAATATTGTAATTAAAAGATCGTTCATTGTTAAGGGGATTATTTACCTAATAAAAAATTTATCTCCTCGTCTGTCCATTTTTGATGTATCAATTCCTTTATTTCATCAGATAATTGTAAAACTTCCTGCCACTCTAATGTCGTTTTTACTGCTTTTACATTCCATAAAGCTTCTCCTCTTTCGAGTTCTAAAAGCTTTGTTTGTAACTGTTTACTTAGAAGAGAAATATTTCTATCAATTATGTCATTATCTTCTAATACTTCTCGTGTATACGAACTCAAAGAAGCTGGATAATTAATCGCTAACTCTTCAAATATTTCATATTTAATTTCTTTATCTTCTAAATTAATTGTATTCATACCTAACCTATTTAGAGAAGAAAGGTAGTAGTCAAAAGACTGTTCTGTTGTCAATTTCTTCATTTATCTCACCTCATTTGTCTCTTGGTACGATAGTTGCTTTGTCATCTGGTGTGCATATATACCTATCATCGACTATTTTGACTCTTCCTATAGGAGCTTTTGCATATCCGCAATATGACCTTTCAGGTATACCTCCACCTATATGATAAAAAATCTTCCTTCAGAACTATAAAATTCCCAACCCAAGCCATTTGAACCATAAGATTTAACTGACCAACTATCTCCTAACATTAATTTAATTTCATTAGGCGTGTAGCCATATAACCTTTGCGGATTAGCTATTATATCATCAAAAGAATTAGACTTCCATTGAACATTTCCAGCACCATATTTCTCTTTTAAATAATTACTCCAATCTTGCCCAGTTACTGGATTTTCTGCCCCAAAATCTATTTTAGGAGGTTTAGCCCCCCCTTAACTTTCTCAAGGTGGGAGATTAACTATAGCACTACAAAAAGAAACGACAAAACTAAATCGTTCCTTTTTCAATAATATATTCAGCTAGTTTTTGCTAACTATGGGAAACTTGATTAGTGAGGCTATTCATTGACATACCTTTTTTCAGTAATCGAGAAAATCATGAACTAGCTTGCCTGGTTCCTCGAGCGTTTTTAGCATAACATGCCCACCGTCTGCCTTAACAGTTTAATTTGCTCTTTTAAACCTTTTCAACTCTTAATCATCACGATTACAACTATATTGTCTTATTCGCAATATAATTGAAGTCTGTCCACTTCTAAAGAAATATATTGTCCTACTAAATATCCATAATCTTCGAACAAGTCACTTGTAATGAAAAAACCCACATCTAAAACATTATCTTCTAACAGTTGTCCCCACAACTTGTAGTTAAACTTGTGGAGATGTCTAATTCTTTTTACTTGTTCATTTTCCTGTTTTTCAATTTCTAAAAAATCATTAATGAATATATCTATTTCCCCCTCGTACTCTTTTCCGATCTCTAATTCCTGAGGTGATACATTAAAAGCAACAATTTTTTTCTTTTTAACTAAAAGCTCTACCTCTTCTTCAACAAGAGGATCATTTTTTCTTACTTTAACTGTATTATTCATTATTTAATCTCTATTCAATTGGATTAATAACTGAGATGCTCTTTCCGTCATTCATCTTTTTCCAAAAAATTTTACCACTTTCAACATGAAATGCGGTAATCTCTCCACATCAATTGTAAAGTGCCTTTTTTATTTTGATAACTATTAATTTAATTTCTCTTTTTCATCTTCCAACCATTTTTTATGGTTAGAAATAACTTTAGATAAGTGTTCCTCAGTGTAAAATTCTTGTGGAGTTAATTGATTTTCCACACCTTGATATTGATGAGGCATATCAAATGGAGACTTCAAATCAAGCCAGAATTCGCTAATTTCTAACAAAGCATTTACATAGTCTTTATCTACGATTTTCTTCAATAGATTATTAACTAAAATCCATCTCCATCTATGATAAGACATCAAATTTTTTTCATTAGAATCCTCAATCAAATCTAGAAGCTTATATATTTCATTTTCATCATATGGTGAAAATAGACTTCCAAGCTCCCATACATACGAATTTACTTCATTTTCATTTTTAGACAGATAATCTAAGGTATATTTCATTACAAATTCATCATCAAGTATACCTTGTAGATAAAATTCGTTGTCTGAATAACCAAATCTACCGATTTTAAGCTCATTCCACGAAAAAGGAATATTATTCTTTTTAAACCCATCTATATATTTCATTATTTTATAGGCACTCCATTCAATTCTGGATTTCTAACAAACATTCTGTGCGTAACTTTTCCGTCCTGAATTATTCAATCAAAACGCCCCATAACACCATTTTGACTTCCCTTAATTTGATATAATTTAGTTTTACCTAAATCTGTGACTTCTGCTAAACCAGCATAATTTGTCTCAATTATTTACCATTATTTTAGTATCAAATTTTATTTCTGCAAAGTTAGCCTGCCTTGAAAACTCCTTAATAATTGTTGTTCAGTAATTTTTATCCATGAGATAGCTTTCGAGTTGACTATTCCATCAGATGCTTGGCTCCATTTGATTTTCCCACCGTTAAGATTTGATTCAAACGATTTAAGATTTGTGGTTCCTTCTCTTGGAGGTTGTGTCCCTATAATATCTTCCCAGACCGCATCTGTAGCTCAATAATTTTCTCGAGTCAGAAAATAAATATTGTCAAATACATAAAAAGGAAGCTATAAAGATAAATCGCTTCTTTTTTAGTATCAACATTCTATACAATGAATATAGTCATTTTGTTCAACCCTTGGTAACTGAATTAGTTAAAGCTTTATTGTTTGATCACCAGTCTTGTGATAAAGTGTCTTTTTATATTGTTTTCAAATATTCTATTTCTTCATTAGACCATCTTTCATGAAGCCTATTCTTCAACTCATCAGATAAACTAAGTATATCTAGCCACTCAGAACTTTGTCTCACGCTATCAATACTCCATAAACTTGTATTATCTATATCTAACACTTTTTTTCTAATAAGACAAGCGGCTTTTTCAATATCTTCATCAATTAGTCCATTCTCTTTCAATTCAATTAAATTATTTTTACTGAAAAAAGAAGTAACACCGACGATAAAATCTTCAAAAATGAATGTTTCTATTTCTTCATCAGATAATTCCAAAATAAACGTCCCACTTTTCTCTAAAGTATCTATGAACCAGTCAAACTTTCCACCTAAAGTTAGTTTTTTCAACTATTATTCACCATCCCATTCTATAATTGTTGCTTTATCATTTGAGAAGTCTATATAACCTTCCCCAACAATTTTCACTTTACCAGTATCACCTGTTGAAAATCCATAATAGGAGCCCCCATGTATTCCGTCTCCAGGATGGAAAAATACCATCCCATCTCCTTCATTAGTAAATTTCCAACCATTACCAGATGACCCGTATGTTGCCTCTGTCCAACCTTCACCTAATATTAATTTTATTTCATTTTTAGTACTTCCATATAGTCTTCTCGGACTAGAGATAATATCATCAAAAGAATTAGGTTTCCATTGAACATTTCCAGCACCATATTTCTCTTTAAAATAATTATTCCAATCTTGTCCAGTTACAGGGTTTTCTGCCCCAAAATCTGTTTTAGGAGGTTTCGCCCCACTAACTTTCCTCTCAGCACCTGTTTCATAAGACTTAGGTACTTGCGATATTGCCCACGCGCCTACAAACGGTTGTAACGCTAATCCATACATCATTATCTTAGCGTTCACTCTCTCCGCATCAGATATATCCTCACCCGTGATTGGGTGTTTCCCTGTTCTCAACATTTCATTATAAAATTCAAGTTCCGGATTTTTTTGCGGTTGATGCTCCGCCATAACAAGTTTGTTATACAAGGCGGTCACTTCCACTGAGGGCTTGCCTGTTTTCCTACTGACGTATTGATTGCTGTTGGTTGACCAATAATAATCCCTTAATATTTCTGCCTTAGTTGCTGGTAAATCATCGTCTGCTATTTTCTTTTTCAATTTTTCAAACTCAGTGTTGGAGACCTCTCTAGTTTCTGTAAACCAACTCCGATCGATTCCCACTGGTAAGACATAACTTCCGTCACTTTTGACTAGAGTCTTATTTAATACTATCACACTTTGCATCGCAATTTTCATAGCAGTTAAACTCTCATTAAATAGCCCACTTGTTGAAGAAGAGAATTGGTGCAACTTCTCTAGCTTTTCTTCTAGTTCCTTAATATTTTCTGCATACTCATTAGACATACTCCCTAGTCTAAATTGAACATTCAATAATGAGTCTAACACATTAACAGCGGAATTACTTTTAGCGAGTGACTTTGTCACCTCGATCGCTCTATCAACCGCCAGTTTCATGGCCTTTTTTGTGTTTATTTGTTGATTTAATTTATCCTCATCCAGTTTGCCTTCACCTGAAACCATATCATGTGCGCTAATATATAACTGCAATTCGGTCTCCAGATCTTCAATCGCCGATGTTACTCTACCAACTGTCGGAATGATCAACTCGCTAAATAGTCCTTTAGCCGCCGTATATGCTGCCCCTGCCAATGCTTGTCCATCTACTGCCGAGATAATTTGCTGACTTCCGGATTTTAACTGTTCTGATGTTGCTTTTCCACTATTTATATTGGCTTTTAGGGCACTAATTAAACTGTTTGATTCGCCACTAACATAAATCAATCCCAAGGAATCTCACTCCTTTTTTTATGCAACTTTTCGATTTCACCATCCAATACTTTTCGCTGACTCCGATAACTTTCCAATACCTCTTCTTCAGTTTCTTGCAGGTGACGATGAAATAACTGCTCTTGTTCTTCATTCATTCGCTGAAGTCGCAACGTTTCATGGTCACCATCTCGAAGGTCTTCCTCATTTATACTAGTTAAGCTACGATAGCCACGCTGAAGATGATCATTCAAAAAAAGCAAACTATCTTCCAGCTTTCTGCGGTCGTCACTTAATTCGTCTATATTTCTTTCTTTTTCAGAAATTAAACGATTGTTTCTTGAACGTTCTTGCTCATTTTTATTTCCCATAACCTTCTCCCTAAAACTTCATCTTATTGTCTTCAATTGCCATGATCTCCGCTATTTTAGGGAATTTCTGACTTTGTACCTGAACACAAGCCACTAGTTCCGACAAATTCGACAGTAATTGATTATTAATCTCGGTCCCTTTTGTCATACTATCAATATTACTTTGACCTAAAGACACTTGTTGTCCTTGGTTAACTGAGACGCCACTAATACCAGAAATAGCACTTGTTGCTGTGCCTAGGTTAGATGCTACTTTACTCATGTGTTCACCTCCTTGATTTCGCTAAAAAAGACAAATAACTCCTTTTTCTGCTGCTAGCTGCTGATTTGTACAGTACTATCTCGGTCCATTTATTCGACAATTTCTATCCTATCCCAATTACGACAACTAATTTCTTGTTCTTGCGTCAACATTTGGAGTGCTTCGGTCATCGTTTGTGGGTCCTGACGGCATTTCTCAGCTGACTTAAGCCATTCTCCCAATTTTTATAGTTTTTATTATACGTTATATGAAACAGAGATACCACAGAAAATACCAATAAAACTGATGAAATAAAAGGTTAAGATCAAGAATTTAGTTCCTAGAACACCACATTCTTAATTGCTTTTATCTCATACAAAAAACAACTTCACCACTAACGACGAAGTTGTTGATAATTAGTTCTCCATTAACCGATTATACACTGTTACAATATTTACCACACTCTGCTCTTCATCTATAAAAAAAGAATTAGATAATCCCCGATAAAATGCTTTCGTTAGATCCAAGAACTCTGTGAGGCTTATTTCCTAATGATAGCATAGCTCTATTTCTAAGCCCATCGCCGCCAGAGGGCTCTTTAAGATTTCAGTAATATAGAAAGAAATATCTGATAAATCTTTTTGAGCTTGATTTGTAATAAAAACTTGGTATTTACTCATTTTACAATGCTGCTTTCTTACTTTTAAGTTGTCTTAAATACTCATCAGCAATCATCCCCTTACTCAATTCAGCATCCAAAACACCTTGCGTGACTCGCTTTTTTATTTCTCTCAGTTCTTTGTCTTCAGCAGTTTCATTGGTCACTTCGAATGGTAATTTATTTTGCTTTACCACTTGATCTAAAAATAAATTGAACGCTGTTGTTAAATCTAGTTGCATGTCTGAAAGTACTTTTATTGCATCATCTTTTAGCTTTTGGTCCGTTCTAAAAGAGACTCTTGCTTTTTCTTCAGTAATTGACATGAGTTCAGTCTCCTCTCTTTATATACACCCATTGTACGTCACTATGACACAAGAAGTAAGGGCATAAATTTGACTACTTGCTGCTATTTATCCAGTTATTAACGTTTAAGATATAAACATTTCAATTTCATTCATGTCTCTTGAATTTTAAATTATCAATCAGCTTTTGCTGATTCACTATTTCGTTTTACTATCCAAATTTTAACTAGATATTTAAATATCTCTATATTCTATTTATTCAGATAATTATTTCTCAATATCGGCTATTCTTCACTAAATCATCAATTTAAACTCTTAACAAATAATAATTAACATATAACTTAATCCTAGTTTTACTTTTATCTAGATCAAGTCATTTTGACTCTACTAAGATAATTAAACTTATTCTGGCTGTTTCTACTATAATATGGTTGATTAAAGGCAACCATCCAGACACAGTCTCCTCCTCTAATTTTTAACTAACAAGAAATACTGGTTTCTCAATTAAATTATCTTGCATAGTACTTAAAATAATCCGCATCTGCCACCCGATCATTACCAGCTAAAAAAGGTATGACGATTGAATACAAAAAGCTACTCACCAAATGTTGATGAGTAGTTCTTTTTTACCGTAACGGCATTAGTTACATCTTGAGATAGATTGATTCCTCTATCTCCTTAATTTTCCTTCTTCTTTATTGATCTAGACAGAATTAACATACCCAAAAAGATAAGTAGAACCCCCACATAGACATTCAAACTTCTTTGAAGCTTTTCACTAGTTCTAGGTAATTTCTTTTTACTTGATGGAGAGGTTTTCTTGCTAATCCCTGTGTCATTCGTACTATTGGTACTACTGGTACTGCTCGTACTACTGGTACTGCTCGTACTGCTCGTACTACTGGTACTGCTCGTACTGCTCGTACTACTGGTACTGCTCGTACTGCTCGTACTACTGGTACTGCTCGTACTGCTCGTACTGCTCGTACTGCTCGTACTGCTCGTACTGCTCGTACTGCTCGTACTGCTCGTACTGCTCGTACTGCTCGTACTGCTCGTATCAGTCGTTGGTGGTACATCACCAATATAAGAATTAGTAATTTGATATCGCTGATTATCAACGGTTACTTCATAATCTGAAGGCGTACCTATTTCTTGAATAGTGTAATCATATTGTTCATTTGTTTGAGGGCGATATTTAATTAGGTTTTCGAAGACAATTGGCCATTGATCTGTTTGATTTGTCAAAACTACCAAAGGTTCTCGATAAGGAGTGCCATCTCTATACAACTGAACAGATATTTGAGTCGGTCTTTTTTTATTTTCATCCTGGTTGTCTTTCCAGATTTTTTTACCTTTTATTGAAAAATAGCTGGGAATATCTTGAATTAATCCCATATCCCAATGCGAATTTCGTCCGCCCGTTACAACAAAAGGAGCCGTTTCACCCTTTTCATCAAATTTAGAGGTGTCCTCTGCCTGTAGATCACCTAGAACCGTTACAAGATACCCCGATGGAATAGTGGCTTTTAGTACAAATTTTCCTGGTCGAATCTTGTTGTCATTAAAATAATACCTCCCATTGCTTTGAGTTTGTGTCGACATGACATAATTCAATTCGCCTTTATCCGACACCTTATATAAAGTAACAGAGTTATTCGCTACTGGTAATTCGCCAGTTGTTTGCTTGCCATCGTGATTATCATCTTGCCAGATATAGCCGTCAATAGCCGCTGATTCTACATAGCCAGCGTCAATAAATAATGGCGCTTCTTCTGAAGCCAAATCAACTTCCGCCTCACCTATTGCTTCATCGGCTGTATCGAAAAAATCATTGTCAATTTGTCGGTCACTTCCAGAGTGGTAATTGGTCAAAAAGAATGAGGTAGATGGACGCTTAACTGTCACTCGATAATTTTGACTAAATAATTGATTAAACTCATAATGGCCTTGACTATCTGTTTTGGTGGTGGCAATTATATCATTATGCCAGTCGTATAAACTAACAGCCACATTTGAAAATCGCTCTTCGGTACTTTCTCGAAGGCCATTGCCATTTTGATCGTGCCAAATCGTGCCTGCTAGTTTTTTATCAGCTTTTTCCTGTGAAATATAGGCTCCTGATTTGATTGGTTCACCAACTTCCAGATGGGCTTCCGTGGCTCCATCCGTATAACTGCCACCTACTGCAAAGCTATTCCAAACCGTATCGACTTGGCTTGATACTTCTGGCAAGTGATACTTAAGATCGAAACTGACAGTCTCCTTAGGATTTAACCCATCTGTTTTAATCAGTTTTATGGCCACGATATCATCACCCAGAGCCGTTTGTCCACCCCAAGCCTGCCAATCAGCTTGATCATTGCTCAAGCTCTTTAGCTCTGCTAAATTACTTTCAGCCGTTGCATTTGTGGCATAAAAAAGCTGATAATTATTTCCTAAAGGAGAACCATCTGCCAATGTTAGACTGGTCACCGTACCATGAATAGTTGAATGACGTCCTTCACCTGAAATGGCCATTGTGTCGTTCGCATTAGGTAGCTGATCAAGGACATGAAGCTCATTGAGCTTAACCTCCCCATTGTTAGGAACCGTCAAACGAAAAGAAACATCTGTACCTGTCGCGGTGTTATCAATAGTGGCAAATCGAGAATAAGTTGTTCCATCTAAGGAAATTTCTTTCTGACTATCTAGTCCTACTGAACGATTAAATTTTACTGCCCGCCACTTAGACATCGCCCCTGTCACCCAGCCTACACCTGGAACATAATCATTCCCTACACCATTTTCATACTTTTGTTCTGAATCGGCCGACACTAGGTAATTATTAAAGTACTCCTCACCTTTGACAGAGTCAGTCCCCTTTGCAACAATTTTAACTCCATGATTATAGTTCCACCACTCATAATTTGGCCAATCACTATTGTAACGAATGACGACTAATTGTAACTCTTGATCCAATTGACGGATCTCAATTTGTGCATCAGGGTCATTTTGAGGGTTCATTAACGCGACGGACTCAATCTCAATAGATTTTGGTACTGTGATATAAAGTACGGGCTCTTTGAGAGGGCCAGATCCTGCCACATTGTTTACGCCTATTGTGTAGGTAAAGGGACTATCAATATCATTGGTTTGAGGAGAAAATGGATTTTCCCACCCATTATAACCTGGATAAGCACCTGAACCGGTAAATTGAGTTGTGGCTGTCCGCGTGTTTGTCCCATCATCCTTGTTTTCTTCGTATCCACCTTCAATAAATGGGACATAATCCCCTTCTGCCTGTTCAGAAAACTTGCGATCACCATATATGTGCAGTGTGTTTGTAAGACCATCACTTAGAGATAGCGCTGGATTTTGAACTTCTTCGGTAGTTTTCCCAAAAGCTGTAATTGACACCATGCCGGCATTTCGAGGTATTTCTGTCTTTCCTTCAAAAGAAAATTGATACTTTAAATTGGTCGGATATTCGTTCTCCGATAACTCTAAATGCGACACATCAATCATCCCTGAAACTGTGGCCCCTCCCATAGAACGCCAACTATTTGTCAGATTTGTCTGATACAAAATTTCTGTGGCCACAAGGCCTGTTATTTGTGGATTTTTACTTTGCTGAGCCGACCACGATACACTTGTATATCGATAACCGGCAAAAAAATCAACTTCGCTGGATCCACGAATTGGATCATCAACTAAATAGACATCTCGCATATCAAGTCTTGGTGTAAATGTGAGCGTGTAATTCAGAGACTGTCCATTACTTCTCAACACTTTTTTAGGAGCCGTTTTAGTAAAAAAACGAGTCCCTGGGTAATTTCCCATATCCTCTATTGGTGGCACCGTTTCTGTAAGGGTCGCTGTTTCATTAACTTTTGTTCCATCTAAGCGATTGCCCTTAAGAGTGCCCTCAATGTGATAGTCAATTGGCTGGCCTGTTGTAGAGAATGGGTACTCATAGGTCATTTCTACTTCAGTTGATCCTTTCGTCACGATTAAGTCACCGACTGGAATGGTCACCGTATAGGCATCTGGAAGACACTTAACCGGATAGTTACGTCCTTTATAAACCACACTAAACAAGTCGATTGCTCCAGGAAAATCAATAGTCAATTCTCCGTCAGTCATGTTGAGTCCTCCAACTTCTGACTCCGGTGTAATCTTTAAGAAAGAACTGTGGGCTTCCGTTGGTTCTGCTTCTTCATCTGATCTTAAAGATAATTTAGAGCCTGGCTCGACATTTTTAGCATGAATCCCATCCAGCTGCTTTTCTGCAGATTTGGCATTACGAGCGGTAGCTGTGATATTCCCAGCTAAGATAGTAGTAGGCAAACTAACCCCTTTCTTAAAGCTGAGACCAAATGGTAAGGAGAGCATTCGACCAGGTACCACATCTGTCAGCACTTGAACGACAACCTTTAGCTCTTTTCCTTCTTGTTTAGTGGTGACATTAAATTTATTACTGGATGGTAGTGAGATGATGTCGACAACATCTGGAAGTGTCACAGCTACTTCCAACCCCTTAATGGCTTCTTCAGATTCTCCAACACTTCCACTATTGACCCGGACTGTCATATCAAAGTATTCACCTGAAAGTGGATTGCTGTTGGAATACACTTCAGATAAAGAGAGATTAGCCACATTCGATAATGGCCGAGGTAACGGCGTTGGTATTACTTCTTTTTTAGTTGTAGGAGCCTTAAAGAATAACGACACCGCGACTGACTCACTGTGATTATTATCGATTTTGAGTTGAAATTTTTCGCCTTTTGCTAGACCCACTTGTTCTTTTGCAGGAATTGTCACCACTAAACTGGCAGAAATTTTATTTGAACTCTCCTCTTCAAATAACTGCGTCACCTGCCATATCCCCTCACCTTTATCAGTCACATCAATCAGATCATCATCGCTTTTGATCACACCTGAAAAGGTTGTCCCCATGTTTAACTCATAGATAACACTGGCAGCTGAATCAGCTAATACTCCTTCAACCACTAAAGTACCTTGCCAATCTCCTTCGGTAACTTCCTCTGAAAGAGATTCAAACTTCTCTTGATTTTTCAACCAGTACATTGAAAGATTTGTCGTGACTTCATTAGAACTACTTGTTTCAACAGGAATTGTTTCAGAAGAAACCATTTCACTCGTAGTTTGACTGGTTGACAATGACGGATATCCGTTATCATCACTGTTAAATGATTCAGTTGTCTTACCCTCGGTCTGACTCGTACCTTCAGGCTGGGGCCCAGATGTTTGTTCAATTTCTTGAGTTGATGTGAGAGGCTCCTCTTGTGCATACACCGTTAAAACACTTAAGAAAATGGGGAGTAACAAACATACTACCGCCACTACATTGACCCATTTTTGATTCAACACTTTTTTCATCAGCTTCTACCTTCTTTTCTAAATTGGATAACCCTTTCCCAAAATCAGTTCGATGACCAATGCTCGTTGCTTCTGTGATGCTTTTTCATCACCACAGGCAGCACATCTAAACATCAATCACCTTTTTCAATACCAACTTCCACTTCTTTTCTTGTTCCCCAATCGGCTACTTTCCAAACAGTAAACAGTCCATAAATTTGTAACAAACTACATATCAACAGATTCAGTAAGGTGGATAAAGGTGAAAACAACAAATATGATACGATCTGATAGCCTTTTGTCATATCATGTCGTTCAAAAGTCAACGTTCGGAGATTCCGTACGTAGCCTAAAAAAATCATGTAGGCAATGACAGCCAGCGGTAAACGCCAATTGATTATGGGGTAATAGAAATAAATTGCCATAAAAATCGGTGTATAAGCGCCAAATGAGATATAGTGACTTAACTGAATCCACCAAGAAGCTTTTTTAGGACTTTGATACTTTAAAAACCATACCCCTCCCCACCAAAAACTACGCCACCAGCGACTTCGTTGTCTTAATAAGTGACTTAATTTGACTGGATTTAGCGTATAGCCAATGGAGGTTTCTTGATAAACAGTCGCTCCCATTATCGAGGCATATTGCGTTAGCATCCGATCATCTCCGAATTTAGCTTTTTGAGAAAAGACGATTTGAGATAAATAATGATCAATGTAACCTTCTATCACGCTAGCACGATAGAAGGCTAAACAGCCGTGATTCACTCCAACGGCCTTCCATCGAGAATAGGCCGAGCGACCATTTGAAAAAGCTGAGACAAACGAAATCCCTACAGCTCTTGTTAACAAATTATCCTGATGATTATAGTCTAATAAGGCTCCGCCAACAGACATGATCCTCTCATCAAAGAATGGCAATAGGCCTTGTTCCACTGCATCCTCATTTAAAATAGTGTCACTGTCTATCGTGATGAAAATATCAACTTTCGTTCTTAATTCATGAAAAGCAATTGCTTGAGCTTCGCGTTTACCTTCATTTTTTTTATAAAAATAGAATGCCTCATTCTTAAAAGCTCCTCTCCATTTTTTAAAGAGAACTTCGCACTTATTTTCTTCTAAAGATCCATCCTCAACGATGTAAACATAGTCTGGTAAAACTGTTTGGGCTGATAAACTGGCCAGTACCTTTTCAAAAATAACTTTATCTTCGTTATAAACAGGAATCACCACTGCTGTCTTAAGCTCTTTAACACTTCGACCTTCTGGTAAGACATAGACTGGATTAAAATAAGATGATAGGGTTAAGAATAAATTCCAACAAAAAGCTATCACCACAAAGGGGATGGTCCAAAATAAAATAGTTTGAAGCGAGTAATAATGATAGATCAGCACCCCCAATAAAGAAAATACACAAGAGCATAGTGTTACACGATGCCACAAGGTCCGCTTGAAAGTTATTTTTGAATCATCTGTTCTCCTCTCACTAAGAACATCCTTTTCACCCCCACTAGCAGATAGTAACAAGGCTAAAACAATCATCATAATAAAGTAGATAAACACCCAAAAATAAATCAATTAATAGTCTCCTTTTGCTTTTAATATACATATCGCACGCTTTTTTATAAGTATCTATAATTGAACAGCTAACAGGCACTCAAAAGCTCGACATGATAAACGAGTGAAGAGCTTTTAATACCGATCCTACATTTCCGTTCATTTTTTAAGCGTAAATCATTTTTAAGGGATAATCAATTAAAGAAAACCTCTTTAAATATACTTATATGCATATTCATTTATCGATTTCTGTTCAACCTTTAAAAAAATGTGTTGTATACTTATGAACACTGCCAAGGGATACCTGACACATTTCTGCTATTTCTCTTAAGGTGTATTTTTGATTAGATAAAAACTGCATTTTTCTGATGGTATCTTCATCAATTTTGGGACGTCCTAGTAATGCCCCCTCGTCTTTTAAACGCGTCAAAGACTGGCGAGTTTTTTCTTTATGACAACAGAGGCTCGTATCTAATATTGACTTCGAGATCGAATAAAAATACGGAAGCTTTCTAGAGTCAATTTTCTCTAAAACAGTGATGAGAGACACTTTTTTTTCTTCCAGTTGTTCTAACAGCTTTGCCATGGATTTATATTGTTTGCCAAAAGAGCTTAAGGAGATTGCGATCAACATATCTCCTGATTTGAGTGTCTCTAACAATACAAAGAGTTCTTTATCACAAGATAAAT
The DNA here is from genome assembly GCF_017829975.1 of Vagococcus allomyrinae. Classification (GTDB taxonomy): domain Bacteria; phylum Bacillota; class Bacilli; order Lactobacillales; family Vagococcaceae; genus Vagococcus_D; species Vagococcus_D allomyrinae. The sequence goes on from NZ_JAEEGA010000002.1 coordinate 236,664, forward strand.
CATGATTATCTATGTAAATAGCTTCACAATCATAAGGCAATAAAAGTTTGAGTTGTTCTGTTGTGGTCATTGGAAATTGTTTGCGTAAATAGCCGTAGCGAGTAATAATGAATCATTCCCTTGTTATATTTTCGTCCTGTTTTTTAACTGAAGATAGCTTGCGACATGAATAAACTGATTGTTATTCTTAGAAATCCTGATCTCTTTACCGACAGTCATCATTCTAACTTCTTCTTTTATTTTAACAAGCTTATCGCCTTCACTCGATTCAAAAATAAGCTTTCTTTTATCTGTTTTTGACCTTAGACAACCATCTTCATTTTTTTCTTTATTTCTCTGTCACTTATCCCTATACTTAAGGTATTAGGAGGGAAAAACGATGGAACGCAAATTAGAGCTGTGGAAAATGATAGATCCTATTACTCAAAAGAAGCTAACACTTTTAGAACAAATAAAAGAGGCTGAAGGCTCTGTCTCCATTCAAACACTGGCTGATTTTAATAATTGGGGGCGAGAGACGGTACAAAGATATCTGGATTTATTATGGAAAGACTGGACATCTGGCGACTATGATGGGGTGACACTTATTAGAACAAATAATCAAATAACTCTTAACTGGACAGACTATCGCTCCTTCTATTTGTTTCGATTGACTATTTGCGAAAACAGCATCGCGATTTCTGTTCTTCGAAAATTACTCCTTGGAGAAACCGTCTCTCTGACCGATTCAGTCAATCACTATTTTGTAAGCGAATCTACGTTTAAACGACGGTTGCTCCCGCTAAAAGCGGCATTAATAGAATATGAATTAACTTTATCAAGTCATCACGGTTTTTTCTTCCTTCAAGGTGAAGAACATCAAATAAGAGTATTCGCATACAATTTTTTTTGGAAACTCTATAAAGGTTGTAAATGGCCCTTCACCGTCATAAATGAACAAAAAATAGCGGCAATTTCGAACTACTTATTAGATCAAGTTTCCAATAAACGTAATGATACTAACAATCATCAAATATGGTACGTATTAGCCATTAATCTCACTCGTTATCGTAGAGGCTTTGAATTAAACTGGACAGATGATCAACTAAAACTATATTTTTCTCAGGACTATTTAGCTGAGGCTAGGCCCTGGCTTAATCTATTTCAATTGCCTGAAAAAGAAATTCTCTTCTTTTTTTTGCTGACGCAAACCCAAGAAAAAGTTTTGTCTCTTTCGTTATTCAAAAAAGCTGTTCTTAGCTTTCATGAAACCACGAACAGTGATGTATTTAAAGCAACGGAACTCTTTTTTCATTACTTTTCAGAATACATCGTCACATTATCCAAAGAAGATCAGGAAAAACACTATACCTATATTTTCGCTAACCATCTTTTTAGTTTTATTTTCCCTCATTTTTCAATAGGAATGAGCGGCTTTTCAACTAGTTATGGAGTCTCAAATCAATTTCCTGTGCTCGCTAATAAATTAGTTGATCTACTAGAGAAATTAACCGCGGAGACCCATTATCCTCTTTTTGAAAATAGAGATTTTTTGATTCCAAGATATGCATTATTTTGCTCTTTGCTGCTCGATATCAGCTCTTTTGAAAAAACTATTGTAGTTTATGTTGAGACTGACTATCCTGAAATACTTGAAAACCACTTAATTCAAATTTTTTATGATTGTTTTCATCATTACTTCAAATTAAAAATTGTAAAAAAGTGCACAGAATTAAGTCAACAACATGCTGATTTGGTTTTGACGACGTCGCTAGTTCCTATGAAAGAAATTAAAGCCGATTTTATTTATTTTCTTTCTGGTCATCTTTTGACAGAAGATCTCATTAAGATTGAGACCATTTTACGCAACATAAGAGAACGCTAACATTATATACACTATAAATTAAACAGCTAGGGAACTAAACAAAAAGATAGTGAGATGGCCTGTACTGATCAAATGTCGCCTGTAGTATACAGTTCCCCTCTGATATAGTTCATTTTGCTTAATCCACAAAATTGATAGGCCACTTAAACCTAATCCTCAGCCATCTTGCAGCCGGTTGTTCTCATTAGGAGGTATGCAGTAGCTATCATTAGATCATCTTTCAATATGACTTGACAGCTCTTTTTAGTTGAGACGATAAATAAAGTAAATTGACAAAAAAATGTGATAGGGTTTCTCACATTTTTTCTGTCATATCGATAGTCAAGTTGGTCAATAAGAAAGTAGCTCCTTGAGCTAACACTTGGTAGGCTTGCTCATTCTTGCCTTCATTTTGAAGGCGTTCTGATTCCCTTAAATCATTTTTAAAGATTGATAAAATATCCCTTGTGGTAAGATGATCATCTTCCATTTTATTCAGTCCTTTCCTGTTTCTTTTCGATGTTTTTTGGCATCCATACCACGATTAATTAAGTCAATCGCCTCTGCGTACTGGACGTCTAACGCCTCTGTCAGTTGGGTCAGGCGAGAGTTAAGCTGTCGGTCCGGAAGATTGCTTGCCGGAATGACAACTGTCAGAAGTTCGTTCTCTTCTTCCTCAACACTTGGGTAATCACGCGCCGCCTTTTCTTTAATTCTATCTGCTTCTGCTTTGGCTGCCAATAAATAAAGGCCTATTAAATCCGTCACCGGTCGAGACCTTTGGAGTGCTTCTTCTAGGAGAGCACTAAGAGTAAGACTGTCGAGAAATTGTTGGTGCATTTGCTGAATCTCTTCTGAACTGGCTGTTTCTAAGAGTATTTGCTGGCTCAACTGGCGCACTTTTTGAAACTCACTCAACAATAAAGGGGTGATCTCTGCTAATACCTCTTCTTTCACTGATCCCCCTCCTTTTAATTACTCATATGACGGTAACTGACCACGACTCGGTTTAAATATTCTTCTGATTGCGCTTGATCTATTTGTTCACAATGGGTGATTTCTACTATACAGGCGTTTACTAGCTTCTGGCTAGCCTGCCCAATAAATTCGTACTCAAATAATTCCGAGCGGCATACATACCAGTCATTCACCTCAATCTCTTCTGAATTCATTTGGCCTCCTTATAAGGAGACGAAGGGGCATCTTGACTCAATAATCGTTTAACTCGCTTTAAAGTGGCATCCGTTTCTTTCTCAATCGCCTCTCTTGCCTCACATCTTAAGTTTTCTAGTTGTTCGGCAATGTCTAACGTTGTGCTTTGATTCTTCTCATTTCTCATTTCTTGTCTTCCTTTATTTAGGGTAGTCTTAAGGTTTGCCCGATGGTTAATTGCTCTGTTTGAAGGGCATTGGCTTGTTGAATCGCCATCACGTCCACCCCGTATCGTCTGGCAATACTGTATAAGGTGTCACCTTGGGTGACAATGTGCTGATTTTCTGGTACTTCCGAGGTACTAGGGAGGGCGACATCAGACACACTCTCTGATGAGCTCACTAGCTTCTGTGCCCCCTGAGGCAATGCCAGTGTTTCACCTGCGTAAATAGTGGGATCGGTTGATTGATTCACGGCTTGTAAGTCCGACACTGACACACCATAAACGGATGCGATCTGCTCGAGGGTCTCTCCACTCGTCACCACATGGGTTAGATCAGACTTGGCCACGTCTGGGAGCGGAATAGCACTCACCGACGCCTCATGAGCTGGCTGGCTGATCATCATCGGTGCCGCCGAAGAAAATGAGACCGTCTGACTCTCTTTCGGCTGAACACTTGAAGCAGCTCCTGTGAGTGGCAAAGGGGTTCTAGCCTTTGCATTTAGCGCTCCCCAGATAACCGTTAAAATTAGAAGACTCCCAAGGATCGCGCCTCCTACTCCCAATAACCAATAAGGGGAGGAAGAAGTTAGGGGCCTTGCCTGACGATGTCGGCGACTTACAGTTTCGGATTCCTCAGGTCTGTCGGCTGAGCCAGACACCTCTGGTATCTCTTCCTTTACCAATAAGGTTGCCGGTTCTATCTCACTTATTACTGATTCCTCTCCTTGGACAAGCTCGTCTGACTCGTCCATGTCTTCTACCTGTGTCTCATACCCCTCTTGCCAAAATTGGTGTTGCTGAGGCATCGACAAACGCTGAATCTGAAAGTAATAATCATAATATGACATTAAGACCTCGGTGATATCTCCATGTTTCTGTAATTGGCCAAATTCCAACCATACCACTTGGTCACAGTACCGATCAATTCGCTTAATGGTGTCCGTTTCAATCCAAATACTAGAGCCCAAGTTTTTCAACAGCTCCAGGCGCAAGAAAACCTTGATGTGGAAATCTTCTTTCACAGTCAATAAGGGTTCATTCAAATAGATCACTGAAGGGGCCACATGCAACAAGAGACTGATGGCTAACTGGGCCTTCTCTTCTTGACTATAGTGAGACAGTTTTTGTTGAAAACGATCCCCCAGTTCAGAAAACAACTGAATCGTTGCCAACAACTCTGGGAGTTTTTTCTTAGCGATTCCCCATTGCACTAGCTGCTGTTTCACATAGGCCTCTCCCGTTCGCTCATTGGCTTTACGGGGAGGTAATTCAAATTGACCAGGGTGCTCCGTCTGCCCTAACACCAGCCCTTCACTTGGTGTCAGCTCGTTTAATAAGAGTTTAGCTAAGGTGGTTTTGCCTGCCCCTTTCCCTCCAATAATTCCCACGATCTTGCCATAAGGTTGTGAAAAGGTCACACGGTCCAGGGCAGTCAAACGAGCCCCTGTCTCCTCTTTGGGGTAATAGTGGCTAATTCCCATTAGTTTCCATGTCATTGTTGTCATGTGTTCCCTCCTGATTATGCTTTCCCCTTTTGGCTATCATCCCTTACCCTTAAAGCAATCCGGCTGTTCGTTTGTAATAATTCAAGTGTAATTGTGTGCTCCAACTGATTACTTGTACTTCTTTCTGTCGCAATTGCGCGAGTGCTCTTGAGGTACTCACGGCATCGTTCCCAAACACCTGAAGACTGGCAATAATCACCCTGTCTTTCGGCTGTAATTTGGTCAGAAGCTGATCAAACGCATCGTGCTTCTTCAGGTTTGCCGATTCAATAAACAGCTCCTCACAGTGATAATCTGAGACAATTTTCAATTGATCATTGGTTGGTAGTGGTTGCCGACGCCGAACATATCCATAGATGGCCATGTTTCTTCCCCCTTACACAGACACGGTTTCTGGATCAAACTGATGAATGTATTTGTAAACACTCCCCAATGAGACGTCACATTCTGTGGCAATGCGTCTCATGGACCACTTTTGATCGTGATACAAGCTGCCAATTTGTTTGATCGTCTCCTCATCCAAGGTCGGTCGACCAATATTTTTCCCAATCTCTCGTGCCAATCGAATTTGTTGGCGAATGCGAACACTTTTGCACTCCGAAACCGTTGTGGCGACTAGCCCAAGGGTCTCATAAAAAGACGTGTCTACATGAGTATCCAACTGATCCTCAATGCTGATTAAGCGAATCCGTAATTCCCTCAGCTGAGCCACCACTTCAGATAATTGGGCAAGATTTTTACCAAACGCTTTAAGACTCATGACGACTAACGTGTCTTCTTCTACTAATTTGTCTACCAAGAGAGACCATTCGGTCTCCTCCTGAATCAGCGCTCCCTCAATAAACAATTCATCACAGTTGTAGGTCAAGATATGAGCCAATTGAGTCGATTCGTTCATTGGGAATCCTTTTCGTACATAACCATAAATTGCCATTCTTACCGCTCCTTTCTATCTATTAGTCTGATAAGGTATCAGAATACGTGAAATAAATAATCAACACCGTCATTACCCCACAAATCAACACCTGTAAAAAGACGTTGGCAGAGTAGCTTTGAGCCAGTTTCAAACTAATGACCGTCAACAGGAAGGTCCCGATTAACAATAGGGTCTGTTTGAGCTTGACGTATTCCTTACGGATGCGGACCACCGTTGACAAAGGCACTTGACTGTCTTTAGTGATCTGCCGCAGGGAACGTTTGGCCATGACTTGGCGAAACAAGTCCCAATACGCCCGTCTGAAATAAGGATCACGAGACAGAGGGCTGTATTGTTTTTTTTCAGCGCTTCGTTCTTTAGTAAACTTCGTGACGCGTATGCCATTCGATTGACTCTCTTGTTGATGCATCCACTGAAATAACTGACGCCAATCGGAAAGGTGCAACTGAGGGTAGTCCAAGACTTCTAGTTCCAACCTTAACCGTTTCAACTCTGCCACCAGCTCCAACCACACCTGATAATGGGGACTGACATGATTGAGGCCTAACACCACCACCGTGTCCCCAGGATGAGAATAATCCAACAAGGACAAGAGTTCCTTTTTCGATTGCCAGTCTTTCTTGCGGTGTTGGTAAGGCTCGATAAAAACATCGTCGCAAGAAGCGTCTAACAACCTGTCTCGTTCTGTTCTATCTGTTCCTTGACGCTGAGTGAGTTGACCGTATCCTATTCTCATAGCGTCCCCTCCTTACGTGGTTTCTCAGTATCCGTCAATGAAAAAGAACCAAATGGAGGGTAAGCCAAAACATCCTGTAGCTCCAGACATATGTCTGCCAGCTCTTTCATGTCCTGATAAACCGACTTAGGTAGGCGTACTCGTTTGCCCCACCGAAGGCGGCGTGCTTGTGAAAAGAGCTGATCCCCACCCTCTTCACTGATAAACTGACGGAGGATGCCTTGATACTTAAACTCATACCAACCATCAGGGGCTTTCCGTTGGTACTCTTGCCAAACCCAAGGCAATTCATTCACCCATTGCTTTAAACGGTCATACTCCTCATACGTAATCGTTTGTTTTTTCATCCTCCCTCGCCTCGTTATCCTTTCGTCTTGAGTCGCTACTTCCATCTGTTAACTCCCTGTCATTAATTTAATGTATTTATGAACAGTGCCTAACGACACATTGCATATCTCCGCTATTTCTCTTAGTGTTCGTTTTTCGGTTTGGTGCAACTGTTGAATCCGATCGACCACTTCTGGGGTAATACTCGGTCGACCACTCACCGATCCTCTAGCATGAGCTAATCGTAGCCCTTTAAGGGTTCGTCGACTGATAATTCGAATCTCTCCCTGTGCCACTTCCAACAATAAAGAGAGATAGGCTTCATCTGACATCATCGGTTTGTCAATAACGTGAACATGAACACCTTCCTCTTGAATGAAACCTAATACCGTGGCAAGCTGTGTTACTTGTAAGCCAATACTTTCCAAACTGACTACGATGATCTCATCCTTCTGATGAGCCATAACAAAGGCTTCAAAGACATCAAAATTATCTTCGTCATCTTGGAGAATCTTCACCTCATGACAGCCTGCTTGAGTTAGTCGACTGACTTCCGCCTCATCGTCTACTAGAGTGGTATATCCAACGATCGCCATTTCTATTCCTCTTTTCTCCTCATTCTTATTATGCCCCCAAGAGATTAATCACCTTGGGGACCATTGTTAGTTCTAAGTAATCACCTGTAGGTGATCCGCAGTGGCATGAAAGACGTGCTCTCCTTCTTCAAAGGAGAAGCCTCCTTTAAACGCAATAAAGTAAACTTCTGGTAACTCCAATTCATTAAAGGAGGCGCAAGAGAGCTGTTCGTCAATCAAGACGTCAATCTTTTCTAGTTGGTGACCTGTTAAAGCCACAGTGGCAGTGGTACCGACCCGTTGTTCAGTCTCATTATCATCTACTTGATACGTAGGAACTAACTTCACTAAAATGAATTTCCCACCATTCAAAATCATGTCATCAGTGAAGGTAATATCTTGTACAGTTAACATGGTTAACCTCCTAATAATAATTTGATCAATGCTTAACTAATTATTAATTATCTCATCATACTCATTTACTTGGTAACTCCAACTATATGGTCGAAGTTCTTCCTTCATGTTTTTAGTTGGCTTAATATAAATAGATACCCAAAACTCATTTACTTTCTCAGTAAAATCTATTTTTATTTCTTTCGTAACCGTTTCTGAAATAAATTGACTTGACTGACTATTATGAGAAACTAAGTTAGCGGTTGAAATATAACCGTCGTATTGATAATACTCAGGTATTTTATAGTCAACAATCAGTGAACCTGAATTGTAATTAAATCCCTCGAATCCTTCCAACTTAACAGTAGTATATGTTTGAGTAGGGATATCTTCTGTTGAAATAACATTGGCATTAATATTTTTATACTCGGTTAGTAAGTTTTCCGCTGTATAATCATACGTGATCGTAGTAAACCCTTCGATTGGAACAACTAAGCCATCGTTAGGTTCCAATACGACTTGGCGAATATTTAACACAATGTCCAAATACAAGGTCACATCTACCCGACCAGTAACTGATTTTCCAGCTGAATTTGTATAAGTAATTCCCTGAGGTAATACTTGTGGATACTCTCCATTATTAATGGCTAATAAGTTGCCAGCATTAACAGTGTAATCGATTAATGGCGAGTTCTTGTCAGCAATCAATTCTGGGACACCAGTATTTTGACTATTTTTCTTCTGATTGTAAACAACAACATCTGAATGATTGATAACTCTTCCTTTATCTTCAGCTGTTGATTCACTTGGGATTTTCAAACGATAATCCTGCCCGTAGAGAACCATTTTATTCTCCACACCGGTTTTATCATCGATAACAAATACCGTAATCTTCTTCACGACTTCTTTCCCATTCGCATATTTGTAAGTATAAGTTAGCGGAAAAGGCTTCGCTATATCAGTATTATTGATGGCGGCTAATTCAGTCTGATCGATCTCTATTTTCGTAGTTAAAGATTCATCTAACCCTGTAAGCAACCAAGCAGTCATTTCTGACATTTCTGCAGCTCCAAAAGGTTTCCAATTTCGTGGTTTTGTTTGGTCATACCAAAAGTCAGGGGCGTCGTTAATATGAATGACTACGTTATCTGCACCAATTGCAGCATCTGGATCAACTTCTGTGTGTTCATCTATCTTATTGACATTTCGTGAAGTAGAAGTTGCTTGCGATTTAGTATCTGTTATAAAATAAGTCACTAACTGTGGCCCACGTTTCTCTTTGTCAAACCCCAAAGCCTTCCAATCAATTGGAGTCGTTGGATCGGTATTAGTTGGGTAATTTATATCTAAAGGATTAACATTGATCCGTTTGTTTAACCAGCCTTGCGTTTTATTACCCAAATCGAAATCTAAATCGAAGCTATCGTGAACCTTTATTGCTGTATTTAGTGTAAAGTTCCCATTTCTTTCCCCAGTTATTAACCAATTTGAAGTTACAGCATTATTACCACTGCTTATTCCAGGATCATCAATGTCAACCATAATATAGCCAGGTGCTTTTATTAATGGTGAATAATCGTAATACGTATCTAGACCTCCGAAAAATGCATCTGATGTGAAATGCAAAGGATCTTTGGTAGCATATTTCCCTTGTGGTGCAACAGCATTAACATTGCTGACAAAACTACTGTTAAAGAAAGAGGTCCCAGATACTCCAACTTTGCCACCTTTAATGGCCATATCGTTAAATAGCAAGGTACCATCATTAGGATCAGAAATAGAACCGATACTTTCGATGTTTAAATCATCATCCATAAAGGCCACAAAAGCACCAGGGACGGTCATCCCTTTTTGCCTAAATTCCGAACTAATCGTCGATACGTTCCCGGCAGCCACATATTTAACAGATGGAACACTGGCATCAATGAATTGACTAATAATCATGCTAGTGTTGTATGGATATTCCTTAACAACAGTTGGAGCACCAACCTGACCACTTTTATACTCATAAATAAGCGTGTTTTCATTTTGGCTATTTGTTGGTCTATTAATAGAAATTACGCTTGTCTTGCTCTTATCTGAAATTAACTTCAATGGGGTGATGCTTCCTTCACCATTTCCGTTAGCCCATGTATAAATAGCGGAATTAGGTTTAAATATACCTGCTGAATCTAGTAAATATGTAGAGACAATGTGAGGTTGAATCGTATTAGTATTTACATATAAAGACTTTACCAATAAGGAGCCATCATCAAATTCTTGCAAAATTACAGGTTGATAGCTTGTCGAAGTTTGCCAAGCGTCCCATCCTCTACCGCCTAGCCCTAATTGAGCTAATGTTGGTTGTGTAATATTTCGAGTCGTTTTAGTAACAGTTTGACCAAGATTAGAAGGATCTGTTATATTGGTTGGATTTAAGATTGAAGAACCACTTGTAAAGCGATTGTTAGAATAAATATCTCCCAATACGCTCTTCATTTCATAATCTTTTCCTGTTAAACCAAGACTAGTTAATTCCCTGTTATTAATCCTGACCGTATTATCATTTGCTACTTCAATAAAATGTGCCCCATACTCATAGTTGGGAGCAACTGTTTTTATTGCGAATCCGTATCCTTGCATGAACATAGTATCTGACAATTGGATTGTGTCAAATGAGTATTGTTGATAATTTTTATTTGTTAAAACTGGTCTAACAAGCTCAGTTGTCAATGTTGCATTATTAGTCGCGTATTTCTTTAACACATCACCGTTCAGATTTAATATCGCAATATAAGAAGCTCCAACCACCCCTCTATCTCGACTTCCGTAAAATGCAATATAGCGATTATTCGGCAAATTAAATATCTCTGTTCCCGAATCATTAAAAGCTGTGCTGTACCCGTTAATATTCAATTTTGAAGCATACAACAATCGTTTCGTATTTTGTACATAATTATCAAAAGTTGCGGGTAGCGATTCTATCTTGTTAGTAGAATCAAATGGAACTGAATATGAATAAGACTCATTTTCATCTATTACAATAGGTGGGTCGACCCCCTCACTTCCGGGCTTAGCTTCTAATTTTTCCAAACTTGTCTTCGACTGTCCGAGAATTAACAGACATCCAATTAGTCCTATAATGAGACTAGTCGTTAATATTCCAATAACTTTTCTCTTTTTCTTCATTCTCTTCCCCCTTCTCCTTTATGGATCAATTAAAGAGGTGAGTATCCCATCAATTGATTGCAAATTTGGTTGAGCGTTTGTTGGTTGAATACCTTGCCACCATGCATCTAAATATGAATTTGCGACGGTATTAATCGCTTCAACCTTCACAACTAATATAAGCTTGGCATCTTCATAAGTTTCATCAATCTCGGTACTATTCAGCCTCCAACTATTGTACAAAATTTGAGTTTCATTACCTTTCACCTTGTTAGTTAGATAAAAATAGCCGTCCTCTCCTTCAGTCCAAGAAACTGCCAAATCACCATCAGCTACTAATTGCTTACCAACCTTTGCCTCAAGATAAACCCCTCTTGAAGTAATAATTGTCGGCTGAATCATGGCTCTCAAAAAAACGGACTCAGTTGTGATATTTTTTATTTTTACTTCATAAGGATTTACCGTATCAGTAACAATATTAGACAAGTTTTCACCAGTATCTTCGACCATGATTTCAACATTTCCTACTTCTTCTATAAATGTATCCTGATTCACTGACATTGGAGACGCAATTAAACTATGAGCAGCCTTTGTCGACATCATCAAAATAAGGGTTAAAAGAAATAATAATAGAACACGTTGTTTTTTTTTCACTCTTAAATTCCTCCCCATCTGCTTAAATCAAGTAATCATTAAATAAATGATAAGCCAAATCTGCTGGAGAAAGCCCCATCAATTCTAATGATGTCTCTGTTATGGAGTACCCCTCCGCTTTCACTTCTAATCCATAAAATGCATTTTTCATTAAATTGGGAGTATCAGGTATTGAAACTATATTCTCCACTAGAATGCTTGTGCTCTCATTTGGTTTCACAATATCCGAATAGTAAAAATAACCATCCTCATATAACCAATACCCTGTTCCACCTCCTACAATAGTTGTCACATTAGGTTGTGTTAATTCTATGTATTGAAACAACATATTTTCTCTTGCTAAATCACTTAGTAAAAATGTATTCGTCTGTTTAATATCCCCCTTATAAAATACATTTGAAGATACTTTATAAGTTTTTCCAGATAACCATGTCACGATCTCATCTTTTTTTATTTCAGGAGCCTCTGCAGTATTAAATTTTTTTACATTGCCATTCCCAATTCTATCTCGAGTATCTATTTGAAAAGTTAGCAAGACTTCTTCCAGTGAAACTCTGACAAAGCCAGGGCTAGTGGACACATTACGAACTGTGATATTTTTTTCAGCCTCTGTCGCAGGAGAAATGAGGGTCGTTGTTTGATCTCCCTCTACTTTTATGGCTACTTTATTTGTCTTCACCCGATTAATTCGCTCATCAGCCATTGTAATCCAAGCATAAGTACTTCCAATCACAACTACAAAGGCATAAAAAATCGTAAGGATCAAAAAACTTTTTTTAAATGTTTTTTTCTTTACTTTCTTATGGTTGCTTCTTCTCTTTTTCTTCACGGCTTCTTCACCTCCCTATCATTGCACCTATCTACCTTGCTCTCGTCTTTTCTGCTTCCACAACAATAAAGCAATTAAAATCAACAGGAACCCGACTAACACTTTATAAATTAAGTTACGCCACTCCTCACCTGTTTGTGGCAACCTGAGAAGAGGAGGCTTTTTGTTATCTGGTTTTGGTTTTTCTATGGGCTTGTCGTCTCTAGTAGCAATAAATTGCCATTCGTATTTGAGCTCACTTTCTTTTTCATAACTATCAGCCTTTAAGTCTTTTGCCACTTTAAACGTCGCTTTTAGCACACGATCCGTGCCAAAACGATACGTTCCCAGTGCTAAAGACGTCTTCGTCCAATCAAAGGAACCGTTCCCTAATAATGGCCCTTGGTAAATTTCCTTCCCCTCAAGCTCCAGCTTAACTGTTACCTGCTGATTAAAATCAATGTCCCCGTTGCTTGATATTTTCTTTACCCGTAGACCTATATCAAAAGGGTCCTTTTCATCCATGCTTCGTATGGTAATCTCTTTTGTATACACGTCTCCAGGTAACACATTCGGCATATCTATAAAGTATTCCCCTTCTTTAGATACTGTTAACCCTGAATCATCGGCAATAACCAACCCCGGCGGTAAAGTTGCTGCGCTGACGGACGTCACGCCTACAAAGAGCGTTCCCGCCATTAAGACGAGTCCTAACAATAGATGGTACAACAGTCTCTCTTTCTTCATGTTATTCCCCTTCTTTTACAGTTTAAAGGAAACATTTCTAGCCCTTTAAAGGTTAGAAATGTTTGCCTCGTTTTAATCAACTGACACTGGCTTATAAACCACCGGCTGTAACTAATTGGTTATAAACTTTAGTTGTTTGAGAACCTGGCACTGCTGTATTCATGCCCCAACCGGCTGCATCTGTTAGCGCTTCTTTGGTTACTTGAATAGCTTCCATGGCCACAATCAAATCATAGGTGATGTTTTTGTATGGATCGCCACCGTCAGTTCCATAACTTAAATTTTTCAATAGATCTTCTGTGGTTGCTCCACCAACTAAGGTGCTTGTCCAGTAGAAGAACCCATCTTCTGAGTTATACACCCATTTGTCTCCAATTAAAGCGCCAGCAATGTCAATCATGTCCACGCCATACTCGATTTTAAGCGCATCTTTCCCTAACGCCACTTTATCTGCTTGAATCCCTTTAATATCACCATTGGCAACTGGAATCAAATCAGTGGTTGTCGCAGGCGTAATTGGTGTACCAGCTAAAGCTGTGTAATCAGCAGCAACACCGTAACGCGTGATCGGTCCTTGCCCTAACAAGACATTAGTGCCTGCCCAGTCAAATCCAACCGTTGTATAGCCTCCAACATAAACAAAGTATTTAGGAGCTGTGACGGTATACGTCCAGTTTGCAGCAACGGTACCATCTGTATTCCCACCAGTAACCTCGACCGTGCCCTCAACTTTTTGGAATTTATATTTGGTTGGATCTGTTGTGTCATAAGCAAAAGCAATGGCGTAATCAAGAGCCGTATTCACGATATTCGTTGCTGGATCTTTTCTAGCTGACCCTTTTGCCCATAAGGTCACATTTGTTGGCAAGCCTGTTACTTGTGCGGCTGGAATGGCAGTATAACCGTCTTTCCCAACCCCAATATCAGTGGCCACTTTACTTGGAACAAAGTCTACAGGGACATCAGGCGCATCCGCCGCCGCCCAAGGTGCCGCAGTAGCTGTTTCAACACCTAAACTTACCAAGTGTGTCAAGACTTCTTCATAAGATACCCGCACAAAAACAGGGGCCGTCCCAGTATTGGTTACAGAGACTTCCTTTTTCGCTACCATGCCTGGTGTAATTTCCCCTGGGTTATCCCAGTTCTCATTCAGTACCGTATCACCCGCAACAGCTGTTTTTACCCGGTTAATCCGTTCGTCATTATACGTTACCCATGCAAATGTTCCTGCTAACAAGGTGACCAGCCCAAAAGCGGCTGCTAACCCCATCATCTTTTTCCTATTTTTGTTTTTTACCTTCTTCATGGAAAAAAACCTCCTATGTTTTTATTTATATATGAACTTTTAATCCAAGGAATTAAAAGTATATATTGAGTTAATTCCGTCTAACGATAGTCTTTCGAACGATCCTCAAACAAGTAATACCTTAAGACTAATAAGAAACCAATCAGCCCTAATACAAAAGTTAAGCAAATCCATAAGTTGGCCCGCACAAAGTCTGCAATAAATCCTACATTTGGAATGGTAAATACTTTTTTACCGACCACACGCTCACTAGCAATCGGCGGATCATCGGCGTTATTGGCATCCCCTCGCGTTACTAGGAAATCACCTTCTTCACCATTTAGTTCGCTCATCTTCTCAACCACTCTATGGGTTAAAAATTTGTCACCAGAATCTCCAACCAAAAATGTCACAATGTCACCAACTTGAGCTTGCTTGCCTTCGATGGACTGCACGACTATCATGTCTCCTGAACGAAACCCACCTGGCGGTGAGTCTTTCTTGGCTACCATTGAATCAGTTAATACCGTATAAAAGCGATAACCAAAATAACTTTTATTTGAGTCACGATTGAGAGCAAAGAGGGTCGCACTTGCAATAAGCGTGATCACTATAATGTAATAAAAGAGATTAAATCCTCCTTTTACAATGGTGAACACTACCGATTTCTTTGGTGGCGGAGGAGAGACTCTTCTAGCAGAGTCAGATCGCCTTCTCTTTCGGGGGCGTGAGCCATCACGATAATGCGCTGTTTCTCGAACTTCCCGTTGATAGGGGCGGGCTGCCATTTTTTCATAATGAGAAGTTCTTCGTTTTCTTTTATCTGGTTTCATCTTCTCATGTAGCTAGAAACGATCTTGCTACGTCTGACTCCCTCCAATCATCTATTCATCATCTGATAACATGTTATCAGCGCCATTTCCTACTGTTCACTTAGAGTCACTCTGTTCTATAAAAAAGACACGCTTGTCTCATTTCTTGTAGTCATCCTTATGACTACAAGTTCAATTTACAGAATGTCATTCTCCCACTTTAGCGTGTAAGCGTTACGTAAGTTTTAATAAAACTATAGTCAGATATAAACGCAACTATTTGTGTGTTTATCAAAAAAGACATGACGCTAAATCGCGTCATGTCGCTGTTTCTATTTTTAGATTTTCGTTAAAATTTCTCTTTTTTAAGTTTTAAAAAAACTATAGTTTATTATAAAGATAGTGGGTTGTCAATAAAAATTTTCACATCTTTTTATGAACATCCTAATTATACGTACTTCTCTTTTATTAACTGTATTTGTTTAAACGGTTTTCTTAAAAGGGACACTAAACAGACAATAGATTATAATCTAACTTTGGAGGTTAACCAGTGGCAATTATTGGGTATATGCGGGTCAGTACACCCCAACAAAAATTTGATTCACAAGAACGAGCGCTACATCAATACGGTGTAGACGTCATTTATAAGGAACACATTAGCGGATTAAGTACCGAGCGAGGGGAGTTAGACAAAGCTTTAGCCAGTTTAAGGTCAGGAGATACCTTTGTCATTTTCAAGCTTGATCGTTTAGCTCGAGGAACGAAACACCTTCTGACCTTAATGGAGCATTTTGACGAGCAAGGGATTCATTTTGTCAGCATTCAAAACAACATTGATACTACCACCGCCATGGGGCGCTTCTTTTTCACGGTAATGGGAGCTTTTTCAGAAATGGAAACGGAAATCATTCGGGAACGAGTCAAAGCTGGTCTTGAGGCAGCTAGGCACAAAGGAACTCCTCTTGGGAGACCTACAATGGAAAAGCAAGGGGAACAAGCCATTGAGTTATATCAGTCTAGTGAGCTCAGTGTGTCAGAAATCGCCATTCAATGTAATATCTCGGTCCCAACTATTTACAATTACTTACGACAATACAACATACCAAAAAAGCAGCCACATCAAAGAAGATCAATGATTAGCTAGTTCCTTGATAAACTCTTTATGCCTAGGTCTAAATAAACTCCTCCTTCAAGACTCGTAATAATTATTAAATTTTTGAAAGACACAAGGGAGAGTTTATTTAGATGAAATATCGAGATCCGAATATTGTCTAAGAGCTTGTAATAGTACAGCAATCATTTCGATTTATGGTATCAATTTGGCTCATTATATGGCTTACATCTAACAGACGTTAAGTTCTTATAGTGTCATACATACTTCTTTAATCTACTAATTCTTTGGATTGGTGCATCAATTTGTTTAATGCGGCTCGTAATTCTTTCTTTTTAGCCCTAGCTACTTCGCATATGATCCCTCCCTGTAAAAATACTAGTCTCTCCTTGAAATCAACTGACTTCACTTTCTTTAGATGAAGTAAATATGAACGATGAGCGCGAAAGAACCCCTTTCCTAGCTCTTCTCCAATTTTGTCGATGCCACCAAAAAATTCCAATGATTGAGTATGTGTATGGAGCAAGACACGATGAGTTGAATGAACCGTTTCAACGAGAATGATGTCGTCTACCGGTACATGGTGGACAGCTGAAAAAATCTCCACCGTATAATAATGACGGTCATCGGTTAATTCAGATGACAATCGAGTCACTACGCTATCTAGGCACTCTTTAATCTGCTTTACAAAGTAAAAAGCCTCATCCTTTACAATGTAATCCATAGCCTCAACTCGATGTTTAAACGTTTCAAAGGCCAATTCATCATGAGTCGTCACATAAATGATGAACCCACGTGGATCATACTGCCTGATTACCTTTCCCAAACTAAACCCATCATAATCATCATCTTGTAAGTCAATATCTAAAAAATAAATACGACGAGCGGGTTTCTTCGAAATGAAACTTAAAACCTCACTAGGATACGCTGTGGCTAACTCTATTTCAATATCGTACTGAGACATCATGATATACTTCTCAATTTCTGAGACTAATCGTTGACGAAAGATTGTCTGGTCTTCACAAATTATTAATTGAACCATTCATAAACTCCTCCCTTTTTCTCTATAGGTAATTTATTATAACCAGTTCTCTCACAACAAACAATCTGTCATCTACATTTTAGGCTTCTGAAAAAAAAATTCAGTCATATCATTCACCGTTCATAAAATACCTCTTTAACTATATATTTCATCTTGCTAAATCCTACTGATGAAACCACCAATTGTCTTTTTGAGATTACCTTACTTCATTTTTCCTTCTCATTGTGATGTCAGATTTTGCACATCATCTAAAAACTGATTAGCAATAGTCTGAAAACTAGATTGTTTGCTTAAACTTAATATGTTGCACGACTAAAAGTGAGTGTTTCAGGCAAAATAATATCACCTTAGCTGTTAACACGCTGTTTTATATCAATCAAAATGACCTATTATTGATGTAGACAGACAAAACATGATTAACTGATTCCTTTGAAAAACTATCCATGACAATAATTTATTGAGTTAAGAAAGAGTTAAGATTTACTTAATAGCACACTTAAGAACTGATTGATAAAGTAAGTATATCGAAAGAGGAGGAACAACTGATGAATGAAAGTATATTAGTAATGAATAGTGTTGCAAAAAAATTTGGTAAGGAAGAAGCATTAAAAAATATTTCATTAACGGTCCATAAGGGAGATATATATGGACTTATTGGACGAAATGGTGCAGGGAAAACAACCATTATGAAACTTATAACGGATCTATCCAAGGAATCATCTGGCGGAGAGATTAGCCTACTAGGAACAACAAAAGGGACGAGCGGTTATCAAAAAAGTCTTCAGCGGACAGGCGCAGTAATTGAGAGTCCAGTTGCTTTTAACAAATTGACTGCATATCAAAATATGAAGATCATTTGTATTCAAAAAGGGATTCACAATTTTTCAGTTATTGAAGAAACACTAGAATTTGTTAATCTCGCTCAAACAGGGAAGAAAAAATTCAAAAATTTTTCCTTAGGAATGAAACAACGCTTAGGAATTGCGATGGCATTGGTAAATAATCCTGATTTCTTAATTTTAGATGAACCCATAAATGGTTTAGACCCTATTGCCATTATTGAATTTCGCGAAATTTTGGAAAGAATTAATCGAGAAAGAAATACAACTATTTTTATTTCAAGTCATATTTTAACTGAATTGTACCAAGTTTCCAATCGTTTTGGTTTTATCAACGATGGTCAAATGATTCAAGAACTTTCAAAAGAAGAATTTGATGAATTAGTAACTGAGGCAATTGTAGTTGATGTTGAAAATCCAAAGGCTGCTGTCGTTGTGTTAAAAGAAAATCAATTCAAAAACATCGAAGTGATAGGAGAAAATAAAATTCGGATACTGGACAAACATACTCCAGTAAAAGATATTAATAAATTACTGGTACAAAATGATATTTTGGTAAATCAAATTCAAAAACAAGAAAATAGTCTAGAAAATTACTTTACAAATTTAATTAAAGACGCAGGAGGACAATAAAATGATTCGATTAATGAAAGCAGATTTTTACCGAGTGTGGCATACAAAAGGATTTTTAGCAACCATCGGTTTGGTAATCGCCTTTGCTGTAATGATTGTGGCAACAGAATCCAGTGGAGGAATAGGTGTCGACACAGCTCTTCCTAATCTACAGGGAGGAAGTTTGAAAAATTCCATTTTTCTGGCCGTTTTCTCCAGTAGCATGCTTTTGTATTTATTGATTGGTGTATTTGTTATTATTATTGGGTATGAGTTTTCTCAAAAAAATTATAAAAATTCGTTAACTGCAGGTGTCAGCCGATTCCAGTTTATTCTATCGAAGTATCTTAGCGAAGTTATTTACCTTTCAACGTTTGTCTTACTTTATTTTACAGCTGCTATGGTTACAGGAATTGTCAAATTCGGTGGGACACAAAATAACTTGGCCTCCTTCTTACTGGAAACATTACTTTTGGCAGTTGCGATTGGATTAATTATCAGTGTAATTTTCTGTATGGCCACTGTTTTATTGGTTGCTACAGGAAGTACTATTATTCCAACTGTTTTTATTGTTATCTACCCTATTCTTTTACAAATTATTGCTGTTCTTACAAAATGGAATTTTTTAAAGTATTTCGATTTTCTGAATTTTGTCCAACTTTTAGGAAGGCAAGAATTGTCTGGAGAACAACTTATTCCTTACGTAGTCACTGGTGTTTCGGTAACCATCGTCTCACTGATTGCTAGCACGTTAATTATTCGTAATAAAGAGTTATAAAAAAAAACAGAACCTTGTTCGACTTTAAGTCAAAACAATGGTTCTGTTTTTTTATTTTTCTGCTCGAATTGGAAAAATGAGCTGAACTTGAAAAATATGATTTTCTACATCTAGAGACACTTCTCCATTAAGAAGTTCCGCCAATTCCTTAATGATAGTCAGACCGAGCCCTGTACTTCTATTCTGTCTGGAAGCATCATTGGTGACAAACCGATTTAAAAGTTGGTCTTTGTCTTGTAGTTCATGCTCGGTTTCATTTTTTATTTGTAGTTGAATAGTATTTCCAACTTTTTCTCCCTTGACAGACGCAGAACCAGAACCGTGCTTCAAAATATTTCCTAACAGGTTTTGAAAAATTCGCTTAACAATTGTGGCATCCGAAATTATTTGGAGATTCTCTTCCAAATCAAAAGTCAAATTCATTTTTTTCGATTGAAAATTTTCATAATATAAAAAAGCTTCTTCTTGAAAAAGTTGAGTTAAGTTAATCATTTCTAATTCAAGTTCTAATTTTTTTTCATGGATCAAATTGTACTCCATCAAATAATTGACATAATTTTCAATCGTGAGTAAGCTCGTATCAATCTTTTTTAACGTTTCTTTTGTTTCAGACTGCGCCTCTCGAAGCAACAATTGAATATAACCAGAGGAGATCGTTAAAGGTGTTTTTAAATCATGAGAGAGATTACTAATAGATTGATGGAACTGCTTTTCATTTTGCCAGCTGGCACGATAGGCTTTTTTATTATTTATTATAAGCTGGTTATTGTAATCTAAGAGACGCTTTATAAAGCGGTTTTTAGACGTAGACACCAGCTCAGCATTGGTATCCTGATGGTTAATATAGTGCAATTGCTTAATTATTTGGTTGAGATCTAATAGCAAAAAAACAAGGTATCCTAGTAGAAGACAGACTAATGATAAAAGAAGTAGTATCATATGTTCTCCTTTGCTAAACGAATCCCCATTCCCCAAACGGTTTCAATATACTCATTTTCAGGGTCGACCTGCTTCAATTTTTTTCTTAAGTTACTGAGGTGAACATTTAATGTGTTTTCACCACCTAAATAAGGCTCTTCCCATACCTTTGTGTAAAGATTTTCCTTTGAAAATATTTTTGTGGGATGACTGAGTAAAAGATCAATCAACTGGTATTCTTTACGAGATGTTTCTAAAGTTCTCCCGTTCACTTCAATCTCATAAAACTCTTCAATCAAACTTAAATTTTTATAAGTCATCCTTTTTTCATTTGAATTGACAGGTTGATTACGAAACTGTACTTCAATTCGAGCTTCCAGTTCATCAAAATTAAACGGTTTAGAAACATAATCGTTGGCACCAGCTTTTAGCAAGGCCACTGTCCTTTCTTTTTCACTAATAGCAGTCATGATAATCACAGGTGTTTGAGATTGTGAACGAATCTCTTTCAAAACTAACTCACCATCTTTACCTGGTAACATGAGATCTAATAAGATCAAATCATAAGAACTATTGCTTCCTAATATGGCCCCTTCCGTTCCCGTGTGAACGATAGTGAGCTGGACGCGATCTTGAAAATAATCTCTTAAAAGCTGACAAATGTTTTCATCATCTTCAATGATCAATATTCGTTTCATTCTCAACTTAAACCTCCTTAAAAAAACTTTGGTATTCATAGTTTACTTTAGTTCTATGGGAAAAGGAAGAGGATAGATAATATAGTTCAAGTTTTCCCCTATTGTGTTCCTAAAAAAGGCTAATAGAGCCTTTATCATGTCCCACACCCCAAAACTTTTAAGATGATCCCTTAGCTCCTGACGCTATTTCCATGCGTTCTAACATCTTGGAAAAAACCAATAAACGCCTCTATATTGTAGCCATTTTAGGAAATCATCAAATTACCGTTTGAGCTAATTTTCTTACTGTTAAGGAGATGACGCACTTTTCATAATTAATAAGACTTATAATTAGCCCATTAAGCAAAGGAGTGATTTTATGAAAGAAAAGAGTCTCTTTACTCAACCTGTTAAAGTTCTTATGATTACTTGGCTAATCGTAACTATCGCTGTCCTAGTAATTATTTGGGTAATGACTAACCGCACTCAACATAAATCAAAAAACACATTTCATTAAGGCGTAGACTCGCCTTTTTTGCTATTTTTTCGTCCTGTTTCAAATTTTTATGCAATAAAATATTTTTCAGATAGTAATAATGGTCACTAGTTTTTTCTTTGCAAAAAGTCTACTTCCTTTTCTTCTCTTGCCTACTTTCATCAAAAAAATTTTTTATTGCTTGTTTCTGATGCATTTCTATTTGACGATTAATAGATCGTTGATGGTCATAACTAATACTAATCAAACTGATATGATATACAAATGAGCTTCCTGAAAAATTGAGAAACCATTCCGAGAGTCCCCATTTCGTTAACTGATGGCTAGCTATTAAACAATAACCTCCGATAAGCAACAACCAACAAATGGTCAACGTAATTGTCAAAATAAAGGCTAATTCCTTTGAAAGACTCCAAGGACTTCCTAAAAAACTCATTGTCATTAACCCTATTGAGACACCTCCAACTATAAATAGACCTGTCATTTACTTCACCATGTTCCTTTCTTCTCACTAATTTACCATTAGCGTAACAGAAGGCAGAGAGAATCTTGTCTTAGTAGCCTAAACAGTCTCATACACTACCTGAACCGTCTTTTCTAAACTGAGTTAATTCTCAAAATCTGGGTAAATTGGTGTTCATCACAGTGTGTCTCTTTTAATACATTCGAATACTTTTCTATCGTTCGTTGGTAGCTATACAAGCCGAGGCCTCGTCCTTCTCCTTTTGTTGAGTACCCTTCTTGCCAAATTTGCTGCAACACTGGCCGCTCCCGTACTTTGTTTTTCACAATGATTGACACATTGTCCTCTTCTTGAGATATAACCACCGTCACCTCTTTCTGCAAGCTACTAGATATTGCTTCCATCGCATTGTCCAAGAGTATTCCCAAACAACGTAACAAATCAGTTGTCTCCATATTGATTGCGGTAACTGGTGTCACCACTTCCAGTTGACAATTGATGGTTAACTTCTCCATTTCTACTAATTTCATCAACAGTAATCCTTTCAATTCTACTATTTGAATTTTACTCAAATAGGTCGACTGCTTCAGACTTTCCCCTATTTGGCTATCAAACTGGTTCACAGTCTTCTCAAGGTAGTCTTTAATTCCCGAAATGTCTCCGTCCTGAACTTGTAGAATCAAGCCCGATAAAATATTTTTGTAATCATGGCGCATCACCCGCATATCTCGTTGCATCTTCTCCAGATTTTGAATGTAATAGTTTTGTTGCAACACAATATTTTCCTGAAGGCGACGTTGTTTCACTTGAAATAGAATGTAACTAGAAATACTTATAAGTAGTCCTGAAACAAACACATCAATGACAAAGAGTACGGTAAAGAGGGTCACTTGCTCCTTTAGAGAGTAAAACTTAGCCTCACTCGTAAATAACATATTACTTGCTAGCAAGTACTGTGTGAGTGAGATTAACACTAAGTTAACTAGTACCACCATAGCAATCAGGCCTTCGACTACTTGATTCGTGACAATCTTTTGCAATAATTTATATAAATTGTACCGCTTTAAAACCCCATAATACATAACTAGTTGTAAAACCAATGTCATGAAACTCGTAAAAAGATAAAATACAAGACCGCTGTCAGCGATAAACAACAAGAGATCTCCAAGATAGCTTAAGCCATAATACACAATCATATTAAGGCTTGATGCAAGCCATAGCTGGAACCGTTCTTGCTTATCTCCACGCCCCTTCCCAAAACTCCAGGCAATAATGGCAATTCCTAGCCCATTTATTAAGAATGAAGAGACAAACATAACCCCTCCATTCAACGGAACAGCAACCATTAATAAATAAGTCCCCCACATTAAACTGGCTCCAATTAGCTTATTCCTTCGACTTGATTTCTTTCTGGTCATCACTTCTGTACTCATTATTAGCACATACTGAGACCCCCATATCGACGTAAACATGATAATCAACATGGCAATTCCCCATAACGTCATAATTATCCCCCTTTTAAGATGTCATCCCCATCTTATACAGTTATTTCTAAATTTCGTTCAAACCCACCCATAAACTTTTTTATCCCTTGTCGTCTTTCAGATTATATTTTAAAAAAATAGATCACCTTCTTTTTTTACTATGGTAAAAATGAACAAAAGTACTAAAAGAATTCTCCAATTTAGTTGATGGCACCAGAAAATTCACAATGCTGTAATACCACTTGTCTGTTAAACTGATGATAAGTGTTGTTCGAAAGCACCTAATTCTCAGAAATTGTTAATTGAAGTTCCTTTATTATACCAATCCCTTGATATCAATCAAGTTGTCTTTTCTATTGATGAAACAATAATTGAAAACTCTTAGTCAAAAAGCGATAATGAAATTTTTTTCTCACCACCTCATCTTGTGTCAAATGGGATTCACGTCGATATTTTCTTAATAAATTTCTTAATCAGTATTGCGTATCTGATATCTGAATATTCTAATTTATCGCTCCCTAGAAGACGGACAAAATGGTCAATACTTACCTGACAAGTGATGATTTCCAGAATTTATCAGTCATTTAATCTTTAACCAAATGCGATAATGACAGTTTAACAGATCATATCGGTACTAAGGAGCTTAACTAACACTCTGCTGAATCAAACCGTTGATCCATAAAGTCGTGACTCATCTCGCAGCAGCTCAGAGCTTCTTCGCAAACCGCATGCAATAAGATGCTTAAGGTTGTTTGAAATCAAGCTGTTTACTGTAATAATCGTAGTTTATGATAACTATTTGAGCTTCTGTCAATAAGTCTTTTATCCTTATTGGTCATGGTCGTGGGTAAGTCATCCACAGCCAGTAGGTTTTTGTCTTTGAAAAGCATGAACTATACAGAGTCTAACTCTTCGCTACGCAAGTATAATATACTATATTATTAAGCGACTCTAATTTTAGCTTTAATTTAACGCCAAAAAGCACCCTGTCCCGATTGACAAAGCTGCTTTATTTGGAAAAAAACCCGAATAAATATTAATCACTCACATCATTTGGCGAATTGAAAACAAAGGCGACTTTCAGGCCTATTCTGTAATCCAAGGAATTGGATTGCCTTGCGCCAATATTCCTGGTCCAAAAGGCGTTATTTCTCCTGTTTCCGGATTGGTTGGTTGATCTACATAAAATAAATAACCGTCCTTTCCGTATCTGCCCAGTTTGGTTTGGTCGTAGTGTTCACTATCCATAGAAATATTGACGGCTCTCAATCCAATCGCCACTTCTTTGCTGCCTTCGAAAAGCTCTTGTTCCCATAAATAGTCACATTCTATATTCAAAAAACATTCTTTGATTTGGGGTGCATTAACTTTTTCTGCTTTTTCAACCGTTAAACCAGAAGCGGTGATTTCATCTGTTTCAAACTGATTATGACCAATTGTTTTTGCACATCGGTCATAAATATCGTTTGAGGGGAAATTCAGAACGCAGACCTTTGTTTCTTTCAGTGATTGATACATGTGTCCGTCTTTATTGACTTTCCCCAAGATACAGATAAAGTTGTCAATGCCACTTCCCATAAAGCTAGACCAAGAGTGCAAACAAGCATTTTCTTTCCCATTCGATTTCCAGCCTGTAACGACGAACACCACTGATGGCATACCTGTCACAAAATCATACCATGATAAATTACCACAATACGCCATGTATTGCTCAATCTCATATCCGGCAAGTTTCTCTGGTCTATCAAAAACAGCAATTTTCTTTTTCATAATGAATTCCTCCTTTTTTATCCATAGTAACAAACATAATACGACACCAGTATGTCGTATTACTTATATTGCGCCAATATACTTTTGGCATTTAGGCAAATTTCATCGATTAACTCAGGAGGTTCTAAAACCTTTACAGTATTTCCATAACTTAGTACCCATTGAAGTAAGTAACCACCATTAGTGAAGACGTTTTCAAATGATAACTTACCAGACTGTTTATCAAAGGTTATACATTCTGGGCCATATTCATCAATCAATCGATATTTGACACTCGTGTCAAAAAGAGCTACTAACTTGATATCATCATGCCACATATCTTGGTCAAAATTAAGTTCATTTTCTGGAATAGCTCTTGCTTCATAGCTTATTTTTAGCTTTTGCAATTTGCTTAGACGATTTAATTTGAAAAGTCTATAAGCTTGTTTATGATGGCAGTATCCGTAAACATACCAGCCAAACCACCTAAATATAATGAAATAGGGTTCTATTGTACGTTCACTTTCGCCTTTTTCAGAATAGTATTGGAACAAAATCAGTTCTCGATTATTAATAGCCAGTTTTATCAAGTCTATTTTTTCAGTTAGACTCTCTTGATAAAATGACGCTAAATCAATAATAATGCTGTTTTGATCGGAGAAGACCGTATTTTTTTCATGAGCGAATTTCTCCCTCAGGCTTTGGGTATAAGACTGCTTTGAAACACTATCTAGGCCCTTAAGTCCCGTAAAAATTGCACTCATTTCTTTTTGTGTCAGGATTGTTTTGTCGATTTTATACCCTTCTACAATAGAAAGGCCACCTTCATAACCGCGCATGGATACAATCGGAATGCCAGCATTGCATAGGCTATCAATGTCGCGTTGAATAGTCCGACACGAAACTTCAAATCGGTCTGCTAGTTGTGAAAGTGTTACTTTTTCCTTTTGTAAAAGGATTGTTATGATACCGATTAGCCGGTCTATTTTCATATGCTCACCTCTATATCATTATAACATAGGGATAGGACATGGATTTATCTCGTTCTTTTCGATATTTTTGGCTTTTTTGCAAAACAGCAAGTAGGGTATTGCTTGAAGCATTGTACCATCAAGTTCTTTATATATTCTACTTTAAAACTAGAATAGGGCCATGATCAGTTAGTTACGGATCATGGCCCTATTAGTTTTATCATTCTAGCCGAAACGTGGAAACTAAAATGTTTTTCGGCAGTCTCCAAACGTTAGGAGTACGTACTTTTGCTTATTTTTAGTTAAATATCTATTTAACACTTATCAACGTATGTAAGGACTCAATCTAGAAAATGTGGTGGTATCAAGGTAACCAGTTTGTGGCAACCCTTTAGCTCTTTGAAAACATATTAAAGCACGCGTTGTCTCATAACCAGCTATCCCATCTCGAACAAGATACTTACTATAAGCAATGTTGGGTTGAAAATTTCTAAAATAATTTAGAGCACCTTGAATGGCATAGACACCATAATTATTCGCTCCCATAACATTATAAAGTTTTAGTTTACCCCAAGTGGTTTTTCCGCATAAACCGTCTGGGTTCAATCCGTTTCTCATTTGAAAGTTTGTAATAGCGGCTCTAGTGTCTCGCCCGTTGATGCCATCTAACCCGATTTGTTTGTGGGTAC
Organism: Vagococcus allomyrinae; assembly: GCF_017829975.1. Lineage (GTDB taxonomy): Bacteria > Bacillota > Bacilli > Lactobacillales > Vagococcaceae > Vagococcus_D > Vagococcus_D allomyrinae. Next base: position 263,637 of record NZ_JAEEGA010000002.1, read on the forward strand.
GATTCAAGTGGTAAATATTAACTGCTCTTTGAATGTCGACTACGTTAACACCTGCATAATAAGCTGCTTCGGCAGTTTCTGCCCCCATCAGTTTTTGTCCAATTGGCGTGATACCTGTGACAGTACCAAATACCATAATAGTAGCGAAGCCCATCAATATCTTTTTTAAATAATTCATGAAAATCTCTCCTTTAAAGTTTGTATTTAACGACGTTTTAAGTTACCTAATAAAAATAGTCTTACCAGTTGTTTCTATGAGCCTACGTTGCAAACTTGTTCAGCTCCCATCCACTCTTGCCCAACAGAAGCAATTCCTGTAGTGGCGGCAACTGTCACCATAGTAGCCACCCAAACACCCCTTTTTTAAACGAATTCATGTAACCCCTCCTTCATCTTTTGATAAATTAACTTTACCAACATATATCAAAAAAGAGAATAGGATGATACGTTAAATACTTTTAAAGATACACAAAATGCAATAATGTAGATAAAACCTTTCGAAATGTCTGTTGGCGCAAATACCTATGGAAATTCCTGCATTATTCTGTTCCATGGCTATCGTTTGAAAGGAATTTTTCGCGGTATATCTTTTTATGCTGGAATCTCCGCCAACCTTGGAAGACCAAGATAGACTGAAAAGCCAAACAGCTTGCCAGTTTTCAACTTTTTCTCAAGGCTCTCTAAAATGAAGGGTTATGGTGAGTGTTTGATATTTTGTAACATTAGATTTCCTTTTTCTTTATTGGTATACTATTTGATAATAGAGAGAGGATGAAACTTTATGAATACTGTCATGTTAATGTGTGGGGTTAGTGGTGCCGGTAAGACGACTTTTTCGAAAGAAAAAGAAAAGGAAGGATACATCAGATTAGCCATCGATGAACTCATCTGGGAAGATTATGGTGTCTATGGTATCGACTACAAGCCTGAAGAGTATGAAAAAGTATCGGCCTTATCCTCAGCAAAGATGAGAGAACTGACGGTTAAGTATGTGCAGGAGGGAAAGAATGTTATCGTTGATTCTAGTTTTTGGGCAAAAAGCCATCGAGACAGTTATCGTGAACTACTAGCAGACTATGACGTAGATATTCTAGTAATTTACCTGAAGGCCGATTACGCCACACTTGAAAAACGGTTGGAGATTCGCAATCAAACTCAGACAGCTAATTCAGCTTTTCCAATTACTGAAGATATCCTTAAACGCTTTTACTCAGGATTTGAAGAACCCATAAATGAGAATGAACTTGTTATCATTCAAAATTAACAAATAAAGGGGTCGCTCATTTAGAATGCGCCCTAACTATTCAACACGTAAATGCTGATATCAGAGCGTATCCTAATTTAACTGTTAACGAGAGGAGAAATAACATGATAGAGATCAATATTTTATTAAATCAGACAGACAAAGATGATCAGCCCATGATCACATCCTTAGCTCAAAGAATCAAGTTGCCGCTAATTCCCAGAATTGATGAATTAATTGTCTTCAAAAATAATGTCTATTTAGTTGTGGGCATCATGAATGTGATTGAAGGTGAAGATGTTATTGTAAACTTAACTGTCATAAAAAAATAATGAAGTTATTTGCCTCCTGAAACCCTTGATGCACCGGCTAATGTACCAGTTCTTCCTTATTTAACACCATCAATTACCAGCTTTTTTTTCTGTTCTTAATGAATACAAATCGTACTCTCCAGATGGTTGATTTAAGTACGTTAAGGGTTTGTTCTTTAAATAATGATCAAAAAAATCTAATGTATAGTGATTAACTAATTGATGGGTTTGGCGAACATCACTATTGAGGACAACGCCAAATAACTGAGGTGATAGTAAATAGAAGTCAGAAAAGCTCAGATGATTGCTATTTTTTAACACCAACCAATAGTTACCATTTTTAGGAACAGATTGATTTCGCGCCTGAAATTCGTTTAAAAAAGCGGCTTGCTCTGAACGGCTTGCCCCTGCCGCTTTTAGTTCTTGATCTGTATATTCCTCAAGTGGTTTGATACTTTGATCCGCACTTATCTGCAGAAATGGTTTAGTTAAGCCTGTACTAGGAATTCGCTCTTCTCCGTATAGCGCCCCATCCATATTAATCCCCGCTTTAACTCGATCGTCAACAAGTAAGGCTTGAAGCGTTGTGGCGCCGCCAAAAGAATGGCCAAACATGCCGATGTTTGCCAGGTCTAAGTGGTTAGAAAAACGGGGATCTTGTTGATTTAGCTCCTCAATTTTATCTAAGACAAATCGGCTATCTGCCAACCAAATTTCGTTTAACGCATCCATCTTTTCAAACATCTTTGTGACATCCGTTGCTTGGTAACGCTGGTCAAAATAATGCACGCTGCCGTCCAGAAAAATCGAGGCCACGCTTTGATAGGTATGATTAATAGCAACAACGACATACCCTTGGCTTGCCAACTCTTCTAACTGAAAGGTGTTTTGATTCTCATATCCCATAAAACCATGGGAAAAGACTAAGACAGGGTACTGTTGCTTATCATCAGACAATGACACGGATGCTAAACTTCTCGTTTTCACTCGTTTTAAATCATTTGTCAAAAATGATGGCACTCCCATCACTTCTTTCAAGCTTTTCGAAAATGGTTCGCTTTTTTCAAAATAAGGCGCAGTCTCTCCTTCGGTTTCATCTGTTGGGTACCAGACCTTAACCATAATGGTCCTTGGTTCCTTCGTTTCAGGGAGAGCGTCTTCTAGGCGATTAGGATCTGTCCACTGATAACTGAGTGTCCCTACATGATAAGTGCCTGTTAAGTCAGCAAATGTTATGGGTTGAAATAACCAGGGAACTGCTAAAGCTAGGCAACCACTCACTAGAATCAAGCCACTTAAAATCAGTTTGAGCCAACGTTTTGATATTTTTTTTCGTGGCCGTGTTATCAGTCTAAAAATAGCTACCTCCGAAACGACGACTGCCATCAAGTAGGTGATCAGCATTTGCCAACGTAGCCCTTCAAAGATACTATGTAAACTCGTAATAATAACGACACCAGATAAAACTAGGATCAATTGTCTAGGTGATTCTAGCTTTTTGAATGTGAATAAAAGCAAGACTAGCCAGACAAATAAAAATAAGAGTACTTCGAATAATTGCATAAAAAAAATCAAACTCCATTCCATTGTTGTTTTAGTTAACATAATAAATCATTGCGACTCAAAAATCGACTCGTATGTCTATTAATATATTGTATATTTAATCAGAACAAAAATCAATAAAACGACCTATTAACATCAACTTTTATGCGTTTTAGATCTAATAAAAAATTAATGTTTAACAAAAAATATGCTCCCTTCTAAAAGAAGGATTGTAAGTAAAGAAACAACCTTTTGATTGCCTAACGATAAGCAAAAGGTTTTTACAACTCGTATATCCACCATGTGAACAACTTTCTTTTTTTTAGACCTAGATGAGTTCACTCCACGCAAACCTCTGAAAAGAACTAGTTGAATGACTGTCGACCGCTTCTATGCTCGTTTATCATTCTAATTTATTTTATTATAGCTTGCTGCATTCCCTTTTCTTACTTTTTACTGCTATTTTTATCGCTAAAACTAGCATCGTCGTACACGTATAGCATAAGTTTGTTAGCAATATTAATGTAAAATATTGAGTAAATATATGAGATGACGATCAGACTACTCGCTTAACAGAACGCTAAAAAATAACGATACACCTCAAACTATCATTTTTTTGTTATAAACATAAATAGAATAACAAAAAATAACATTTTTTTTACTATTCAATAAAAAATCAGTCAAAACACCTCTTTTCACAAACCTTCTATTTTCGATTTCAACCTACTATCAGTTAATCCTCCCATTAAAAGAATTTTTACAAACACTTTTAAACGGTCACTTGAGTCTTTTCTCACTATCTACGGCCAACATGATTTTAAAACGAACTTTAAATAAAAAGTTTTATCACACTATCCAACTAACACAGATTCAATTTCTGTGTCAATCTTTTAATAACACAGATAATGTTAATTGCGAATATTCGATAACAGTTATATTTATAAAGGTTAAAACAGAGTTAAAATAACAATATAACAACTAATTATTTTCAATCAATATAAACAAATTACTAATTTCATCAATTGGTTTTATTTGTATTTTATTACTGCTTGATTTTATAATAAACATGTAATTTTGATCCACGTACAAATTAAGTTTATGTAATTAACTCTTTTACATAAATCTTTGAAAGAAGGTGTTGATAAAGTTTGTTAAAGGCAACTTAGAAAGGACGAATGACAGATGAGAATTGAAGGAGGACAGAAAAAAAAGAAACTTGTAGCAAAAATTGTAACAGCTTTTTTTAGTTTGGTTTTAATTGTCCCTAGTCTGGCTTGGATTTATCCATTAACAACAGAAGGGGCCGTTTTAAGTGTGGAAATTTTGGATAATTTAGCAGTTAACAATACTAGTGGTACTACTAATACCGTTAGGTGGCCCACTTCAACAGTAAACCAACCAGTTACCTTTACGATAACTGGTAAAAATTTGGCAACTGTCTCTGTTAACTTAGTTGGATCAAGACAAGCAGTCTTGGTTATTCCAGCTGAGTTAGCAAATCGTGTTGTACCACAAGTTGGTGTTAAAGGGACCGCTGATATTAGAGTCTTGTTGGATTTAACCAAAATATCGGCCGTAGTCAATATCCTGAATCTGGTCACTACCTTACTTAATACAGTAGACACCATCCTCGGAGATAATCCTCTATTGTCAGTCAATCTAACAGGATTTAATAAGGCCGTGGCAGATGTTTACGATTTAAGAAACTTTATGACAGCTAGCTTTCCAGAAGATTTAACCCTTTCCAACGGCGGTCGTTCACTGACTATGCCTCTAGATAAAGGCTTAGGCCCAATTCTAGCTAATGAGTTATCCAAACGACTATCCGCATTGTCAAAAGCCGCCTCTGAGTTAACTGTCACTGGTGCTTTGCCTCCAGTTAACGTCATAGCCAATGCCACATTAAAAACGGTGGTAACACCATTAACTTCAGCTATCAGTACCTTGGTAACGGAATTAGCCAACCCCCTTGGGGCAACTGTCCAACAAGTGGTGGATGCAGCCGTTTTAGGCGATACCACTATTAAGATGCCCACATTAGTTAGCGGACCAACAACCTTAACAAATGACTATCAAGCTCAATTTGTCGGAACAGTAATTAAAGCATCTTTAATCGATATTAATCTACTGTCAAGCTCAGCAAGTAAAACGTCTATTTACTTTTCGGGAGAGCGGCTCACATTTCAAGAGTCCCTATTACCTAATTCTTTAAACTTTGGCAGCCATCTAATTCAAACCAATAGAGATGAAACTTTTACAGCAAAAGAAGGCACCTTTGATACAAAAGGGATTGTTTCATTAACTGAAACACGGTTAGGTACCAAAAAATGGCAAGTCAAAGTGAATCAGGAATCATGGCAGAATGCTGGCAAACAACTTAATACTCCGCGGCTCAAGATATACGGCGGAGCCTTAACTAGTAACTTTTCTGCCGGACTAGTGACAGGGATTAATCAAAGTGCTGTTGAGTTGGTAGCTAATGAGCAAAAAGAGGTTTTAAGTTTGGCACAAACGACAGAAACCGGACAAGTTTCACTCGATTTATCAAAATTCGAATTATTTATTCCCAAAAACACCCCAAAATACAAAGGAAATTACCAGACGATCATTCGTTGGACTGTCACTGAGAGCCCCTAATGAAAGGAGTAATGGGCATGTTAAAAAAAATGTTACTGACAATTGGCTTGTTAGCTTCATTCTTAATAACGGTTCAGACAGTTTCAGCTGTTACGACTGGACAAGTCAGTTATTACGGAGAGGAAAGTTCCACGGAAGCATCATCCACAGAAACAAGCACCACGGCTCACAATGAACACGCGGTAACACCGACACCGCCTACCAAACAAAATTTACTTCAAACAAGTGACTCGGTTAACTACTTATTTTCATTAATGGGCATGATACTGATTTTAATTGCCGTTTATGACCTACGAAAAAATTCAAAAATAAAAGGAAATTAGGAGGAATCTACAATGAAAAAATCATCATTAATTTTAGGAACAGGCGTCATTATCACAGCCAGCTTAGCACTTGCTCAGACCAGCTTTGCAAAGGATACGACTGGTCAAGTCACCTATCAAACAGGAGGCGTCATTTTAGATCCTGATCCTGAAGTTGGGGAAGTTGGCGTGTCATTACCGACAGACTTAAATTTTGGGTCTCACCAGATTCAAACTAAAAAAGATGAAACCTTAGTTGCAACAGTTGACGGAAATCAAACTTCTGCATTAACTAAAGGAGCCGTACGCGTAAGAGACAATCGAGGTGACACAACTCCTATTGGTTGGAATATTAAAGTAAAACAAGCCACTCAGTTTACCAGTGTCGATAGCGCGAAGTTGTTATCAGGTGCTCAGTTAAGCATTACTACAAATCCAACTATTAGCAATAGCTTCAATACAACGACTGGCCTGACTGCTCAGACAAATTTAGTGTTTGATGAGATAGATGAAGAAAAAAGCATCTTTAGCGCCTCAGCAGGGAATGGGAATGGTGAATCTACTTTAAATCTAGAAAAATTCCAATTAGATGTAGCTAAAAATAATCAAAAAGTAAAAGAAAAATATCAAACTACTCTCGTTTGGACCATCTCAGAAACACCTTAATCTGCTTGATGTTAGTTGGAAAAAGAGACTGATCTCTATTTTCAGTCTCTCTTTCTACTCTTTTTCTTACAAATCGACTTAAGAAAGGAATGATTATTGTCATGAAAAGCATCAGAATACTAGTACTACTTATTTCAGCGTATTCCTTTTTTTATCTGTCAAACATTGCCCAAGCAGATTCTTTAGATAGTTTTGATGTTGTAGGGGACCTGCCAGACAATCAACTTGATAAAACCGTGACTTATTTTGATTTGTTGATGAAACCAGAGGAAAAACAAACGCTAAACTTGCGCCTAACCAATCGTTTAGACACGCCAATACCTTTAGAACTGTCCTTTAATAAAGCTCTGACAAACGGCTCAGGAGTAGTAGAATATTCTGGAAATTTGCAAGATACATCAACCTCTGATACTCCGAATATCGAGGATTTGGTAACATTAGAGGAAACATCGCTTACCTTAAAACCTAAAGAGACCAAAGCTATTCAATTACAGATCAATATGCCAAAAGAAACTTTTAGCGGCGTATTGGCTGGAGGGCTTTATATTAAGCAAACCGCCTCTCAAAATGAGCAAAAAGGCAATGTGACAAACTTACTATCACGGGAAATTGCCGTGTTGGTGCGAACCGATAAAACCGCTGTCAAACCAGAACTTAAAATACTCAGTGCCTCGGCCTTACAAGCAAACTCGCGAAATGTCATTGAAGCAGTCGTCGAGAACACAACTGCCACTTACATTTCCGATGTCACTATTGAAGCAAAAGTGACGCAAGATGGGAAAGAGGTTTTGACAGATAAAAAAGAGAATATGAAGATAGCCCCTACCAGTCAGTTTCACTATCGCATCCCTCTCTCAGGGACTTCTTTTGAAGGAGGAACCTATGACGTCAACCTAAAAATCACCTCTGGAGATTCTCAATGGATGGGAAGTCCTAGTTTTACGATTGAAAACAAAGAAGCTCAGTCACTTAATAGACAGGATGTAAGCGTTCAAGCCGCTAAACCAGCCATACCTTGGTCAACCATCATTTTAGTCAGTGTTCTTATTATCTTTATGATTGTCCTGTGGTATGTGATGCAATATAATCGACAGTTAAGGCAGTCACTCGCGAGTAAACGCAAAAAAAGAAGCCACTCTCGTAGACACAGACAGCGAACTTCATAGGCAAATGCCCGTGATAGCGATCATGCAATCACGGGAATCTGATGATTCACTTGCCGAATAAACTAGAAATCGCACGAATGAGTGCTTATATTTTCTTACTTGGCCTTTATCTTATAGTCTATCGATTGATAAATATCAGATAATTGGCTTTCGTTATAGACATCGATTTTAAGTGTGGTTTGTTGACTGCCGTTGACCGGTGTGTTTGAAAAATCTTGTTTTAATTCATCGGCAATGTCAAGATCAAAAACACCCTGTCTATTTTTTTCATTGAAATGAGTTGCTATATAGTTCCCATTAAATAATCATCCTTTACCGTTAAACTTTCAGCCAGAAAAAAGCTGAAAGCACCACTCTTGGCGGATGATTATGCGCATTATCCAATGGAACTATATGTTTGATTATTTATCAGGATGTATATATCACGAAATGACCATCCTCTGGGCTTCCCCAAAATACCGTTTTTTTCTTGCGGGTAACCTTCGCAAGCCAATCGCCATCTCTATAACAACGCCATTCCAAACCAGCATCAAAATCTGATAATTTTTCTACTAATATTTTATACGCCGAAAAACTCTCTCCTAAAACAAGACATAAATTTCCGTCAGTTGGCTCTATATGTCGATCTTTTTTAAAATTTATCATCGTATTTTATCCTCACTTTTACACGCTTTTTTGATAGGTACCCAGTACTCAAGAATGGCTTTCTCTATGCCATCTATGGCATGGACTGAAATATCCGGACCATTGTCATATTCGTAACCGCTTGTTGGTAGCCATTCTCAAATCACACGCTTCCCCAACTCTTGCGTTTCTTCAATGGTTTTCCCCTCATATGAAAAAATGGCCCAAGTGTAGGCATCAACCAGATATGCTTCCAAAGATTCCTCGATAGGCGCATCTGATGCAACCGAAATCAAGTATCGCCAGCTCTCAGTATTTTCATCTGGTATCATGATTTCTAATAATCTAGATGGGTCTTCTCTGGTTAACCTCTTTAGCTTCTGAATGATACCATTACTCTCGGCAATTTCCCAAATTCGCTCAACCGGCTCAGCCATATCTGCAAAATCGCCATAAAGGGGAACAGAAATACCTACAACACGAAAGGCTTCTTTTGTTTCAATCCTAAATTCCAGACTCTCCATTCCTTTTATCACTATCTGAAAGTTAAGAGGTGAATAAGATTTAACTGATACGCCATCTAATTTAACAAGTGACGGTGCCACTCCATGCACGCTCTGAAAGGCGCGATTAAATGCCGTCGGTGAGCTATAGCCATATTTTAAAGCCACATCTATGATTTTTAGATCAGCTTTTTTCAAATCCGTCACCGCCAACGTCATTTTCCTACGGCGGATGTATTCTGATAAAGGTATTCCGGTCATATAGGCAAACATTCTCTGAAGGTGATAAGTAGAGCAGCCTGCTATTTTAGCAAGGTCCTCGGTATTCAACGACTCTGCCAGATGGTGTTCTATATGAAGCATTGCCTCATTCATTCTGCCTATCCAGTCCATTTTTAATCATCTCCAATGCTCGTCATATACTTCATTATAGTCACGACAAAATATATTGTCCTCTCTTTTCGCATCATAATTAGAGAGTTGGAGGTGAAACGGTTCGATTATGATGCCTACGAAAGTCAACTTGTTTTCTCATTTTTGACGTTAAACTGGTGACAGCTATTATAGAGCCCATACAGATAAGTAACACTCGTTACCATCTTTAACAACACTCCTATGAGGGACATGTTAACGCATGCCCTCTTTTCTGGTCTTCAATTTAGACTAACGCCGATCGTCTCTTCATAATTTCGTAAGAAACTTGAGTGAAAAACTTAAGGGAATCCTATGAGATTACATAAAAAGTCCTCCTAGCAAGTTGTTATGCTTATAGTGACATTAAGGATAAAGAAAGGACGATTAATTATGAAACAGGTAGGTGTCATTTTTGGAGGAGCTTCACCAGAGTATGAGGTATCTTTAGAATCTGCGGCAAGTGTCTTAGAGGTTTTGGAAGGACAAGCTTATGATGTCAGTAAGATTGGCATTTCGCGAAATGGGACTTGGTATTTAGTTAAAAGTGATCTAACAGCAATCCGCGAAGATCGTTGGCTAAATCAAGAAACTTGTCAGAAAATTTTACCGGACTTTAGCGGCCAAGGCTTTTGGTTGTCGGAAGAAAAAAAATGGCTAACACCGGATAGTTTGTTTCCCGTTCTTCATGGCAAGTATGGTGAAGACGGGTGTCTTCAAGGTCTTTTAGAAATGATGGGGGTGCCTTATGTTGGGTGTGGTGTTGCGGCCTCTGCCTTATGTATGAACAAATGGTTGCTTCATCAATTCGCTGAAAGCATTGGCATCAAAAGCACGCCGACGTTAATGCTAACAGCCCATGAAGACACCACTAAAGTGGATGCTTTTATTGAGCAACAGGGCTATCCGCTTTTTGTGAAGCCTAACGAAGCTGGCTCTTCAAAAGGCATTAGTCAAGTCACTCACTCAGCAGGCCTTCAAGCGGCTCTAGCTGATGCCTTTCAGTACTGCACCGAAGTCATTTTACAAAAAAGCGTCTCTGGTATTGAGATTGGCTGTGGCATTCTAGGAAACGAAGAATTAACCGTGGGAGAATGTGATGAAATTTCTTTGGTTGAGGGCTTTTTTGACTACACAGAAAAGTATCAACTAGTGACGGCTAAAATCTTAGTGCCGGCTTCACTACCAGTAGTCATCAATCAACAGATTAAAGAGCGTGCTCAACTACTTTATCGGTCACTTGGTTGCAAAGGACTGGCCCGGCTTGATTTCTTTTTTACTGATGAAGGTGAGATTCTACTGAATGAAGTTAATACGATGCCTGGTTTTACAGCCCATTCCCGTTTTCCTGCCATGCTCGCTGCTGTGGGATTTTCGTATCAGCAAATCATCCAAACCTTACTAATCTTAGCTGAGGAGGCTCACTATGAGAAACATCTTCTTACAGTTAGTTAATCGCAAGCACCCTATGAAAAAGGTGAATGAACCTGATCAGTTAGTGACCTCACCTTTTTCAGAAAAAAAAGTTTCCCTTCAGCCAGAAGTAGCTAAACAATTTCAGTCCTTGGTAGTTGATTTAGAGTTAGCAAATGAGATTGTCCTCTTAGATGGTTATCGCACAGCTTATCAACAAAAAAAACTTTGGCAGTTTTCTCTAGCGGAAAATGGGAGGGAATATACGGAAGAATTTGTGGCGCTTCCTGGTTGCAGTGAACATCAGACTGGCTTAGCCTTGGATATTGGCTTAAAAGGGGCACAACACGATTTGATCTGCCCAAACTTTCAAGAGAGCCCGATTGTCACAAAATTTCGACAACAGATGATGAATTATGGGTTTATTTTGCGCTACCCTCAAGAAAAACAAGAGATTACTGGGATCGGTTATGAGCCTTGGCACTTTCGCTATGTCGGATTACCTCATAGTCAGATTATTGAAAATCAAGGTTGGACACTAGAGGAATATCTCAGCTTCCTTCAGCAACAGAAAGGACTTGACTATGACTAAGGAAAACCAAGGAATCCAGCAGTTTCGACTAATTGCCGCTGTGATGGTTATCGCCATTCATTGCTTACCTTTTCAACAGCTATCACCTGAAATGGATGGACTAATTACCTTAACCTTGTTTCGGGTAGCCGTTCCGTTCTTTTTTATGGTAACAGGCTTTTTCGTTTTAGGCCCAGCGCTTGAAAATACATATCCAGCACGTTTTCGACTTCGTTCTTTTTTGAAGAAACAGTTAGGGCTTTATATGGGGGTGAATTTATTATTCCTACCTTTGGCGTTCTATAATGGTTCACTCTCGGGAAATACGCCCTTCTCAAAATTGATACAACTCGGTCTTTTTGACGGGTTCCTCTATCATCTATGGTATTTTCCTGCCATTATCACGGGTGTCATCCTGCTTACTTTTTTGATGAAGAAACTGTCTTTTCCGATGATCAGTGTCATCGCTATCTGCTTATATCTAATTGGCTTAGGCGGCGATAGTTGGTTTGGGATCATCAAGCAAGTTCCCCTGTTAAACGATTTTTATGCCCGACTTTTTCATTTTTTCGGTGGCACTCGTAATGGGCTATTTTTCGCTCCATTGTTCTTATGTTTAGGGGCTTTTCTTTATCGACGAAAAGCCGAGCTTAAACCAAAAAAAGTGCTGCTATTTTTTGCTATAGTAGCACTTTTATTAGAAGGTTATCTCCTGCATCGTTTTAGTCAGGTCCGGCATGACAGTATGTACCTGACGCTACCGCTGGTAATGGTTTTCCTTTTCCCCATAATTTATCAGTGGCAGCCAAAGCTCAAATGTCGTAAGGCAACGGATCTCTCACTTGGGCTTTATATACTACATCCCTATACGATCGCCATCACCCACTTTATTAGTAAAAAATGGCACTTACTTAAGGATAATTTGCTGAATTTTTTACTTGTCTCAGTGTTGACATTTGTGGGGACTGTCGGATTACTTTTCTTAAGAGAAAAAGTTCTCCTGAGTAGGTCTACTAAAAACGCGCTGCCATCATCACGAGCGTCTAAAACCATTTCAACTGCTGGAATTCTTCACAACTTGCGTGAGGTTCAACAGTTGGTCCCCAAAAACACCAAGATCATGGCAGTCATTAAAACAAATGCCTACGGGTGTGATTCTCTTCTTTACGGGAAAATCTTGGAACAAAATGGTGTCGATTTTTTTGCCGTAGCGACACTCGATGAGGCAATTTCCTTGCGAAAGGCTGGCATCAAAAACAAGATATTAATTTTAGGTTACACCTCTCCAAAACGAATTAAGGAAATCGCAGACTATCCCCTGATTCAAGCCATTATCAGTGAGGATCACGCTCGTAAGTTGAATCAGCAAAAAATCAAGATTGCCTGTCATTTAAAAGTCGATACTGGCATGCATCGCTTAGGAGTGAAAGCAGATTGCCAGCTGATTCGCGCACTCTATCAGTTGCCTTATTTGGATATTCAAGGTATTTTTTCTCATCTAGGTTCGGCCGACCAGCTGGATAAGCTGTCTGTTCAACGAACAGAAAAGCAAATTCGGACTTACGACCAACTCATTGCTAGTCTGCGAGCACATCGAGTAGCGATTGGATTGACTCACTTACAGAGCAGTGATGGGATTTTAAATTATCCGAAATTGACTTATGACTATGTCCGTCCAGGAATTATCCTTTATGGGATGTTGAGCAAGGAAAGACCTCTGTCGACTGCTAGTTTAGCGTTGTGTCCTGTGATTACCATCAACGCCCAATTGATCTATAAAGCGAAGATTGTCGCTGGCGATCCTATCGGTTATGGGATTGAGACTGTTTTTCCCGATACGCGAATGATTGGCGTCGTAAGCATCGGCTATGGCGATGGGATTCCACGAAGCTTAGCTGGTGATTTTTCTCTCAGCCATGAAGGTCAACCCCTTCCTCAAGTTGGGCAGATCTGCATGGATATGTTGCTAGTCGATCTAACTCGTAGTCGTGATATTGCCATTGAAACCGAGCTAACAGTTATTTCTGATTTCCCGCAAAAAGCGACTGAACTGGAGTCTATTACGAATGAATTACTCAGCCGTTTGGGCAACCGCCTTGACTTAAGAATCGGGCCTTAGCTTACTGGTATTTGGGTAATCAGAGCTACAACAAATACCGTAGGTAAATTGAGAGTATCGGGTATAACAGATATCCGTAGAGCTTTATTTAGTTACATGATCCCCTGGCGATTTCCGTTTTTTCTAACAGCGCTTAAAGGGCAACCTAGAGCTTAAGCCATAAAGCAGGCCGCACACCGCCTGTACATTTGCCATCACTGATATTACCTTTTAAAACATTGTTCCCTTGTATGCCGATATTGCCATCCGTTCCATGAACATACACGGCCTTTAGATTCACACGACCAGGTGAGCGTAGCCACCACCACCAACATCCGTTTTTCCCGTGAAGTTTCGCTAGTCGCTTATGATTATTTTCATCTTTTCGTTCAAACCAATATCGCTGGTTTTTCCCTGGGTTGTTCAGTTTTGAACTGCTATCACCAAAATAAAGACAGGCGACTTCCTGAAGACTTAATAAAAAGATTCGATCTTCTGTCTCAACGCCACCATTAGTTTTATACCAGTGATTATCTTCATTTTGATTGGTTACTGGTATAATTCTCGCTTGATCTTCGTTTGTGAATGCATGTAAAAACTCGCCATTTAAATAATTTCTCAAAGCGCAATCTGCCCAAGTAATGTCTTCATAGGCATCATGGTAAGCTCGCTGATCTATAATCGTTTCTGTAATTAGCAATATCGCATCTGCTTGCTGATCTAAAATGCGCCAGTCATAGCCACCAAATGTTAGCAGCGAACCAATTTTATCGTTTTTCATTGTAATCTCCCTTTTAAATTTAGGACTATTCTTGATCTTAATATGTAAATGTAGTCTTATTTTTCTGTGTTATTACCAAATATAATACCATAACACGTATCGCCAATGAACAGAAAATGATGAGTATAACGATGTTAACCGTTCCCTTCACGTTAGTAGGTAATACACCCATCCCACAATTAAACTGACACTAACCAATACTTTTTTCATAAACAATTTTCCTCAAATACATATGATCCATATAGACCTAGGAGTACTTAGACCTCTGGTTAAATCTATTGTTTAGACGTTGCCCTTTCCCGTCCGTCTCTATTAATTTTTGATAATCACGATATATAACACGCCTGTCCCAACAATCAATAGACCGACAATAACCACAATGATTAACCAACTACTATTTTGTTTTGTCGCATCTTGACTAGTTTCTACTGCTGGTTTGTCAGTTTTCTCTGCTTCAATTGTAAAATCTTCCACCCACTGCCAACTTTCATCTCCTACCTTAACCGTGGTTTTAGTTTGATATTCACCACTGTCCAACTCAACATCTAACGGAATACTCATCACAGAATTAGGGGCCATCTTAACTTTTTCCAATCGCTGTTCTCCGAGAACCTTCTCTGAGTCTTTCGGCGTGACTAATGTTTCAACGGTCATCTCTTTAATGATCCGTGGCGCTTGGTTACTGAAATTCAAACTCACGATAGGCTTACTTTTGGCCTCTACTGTTGTATCCATCGATTCAAATGCAAAGGCGGGAAGCTCTTCAGTTTCCCTTATCGAAACTGAATAAACATAAGCATATTGATTATTGATGGAAACCGACTCGTTTAACGTCTTCGTTTCATCAACTTCTTGTTCTAACTGTACCCCACCTAAAATCACCCCTTGAATTGAGTCAGTTGGCATTTTAAGAGACATCTTTAAGGTTGTTTTGCCATTTTTAGGTAACTTAACACTAGCGGGTGCCTTGAGAATATCTGTCAATCCGTATGTCAAATTTTCTGTATTGGGATGCTCGCTCGGTCCATAATCAATCACTCCTGCTCCTGTTGTGGTAGCATTGTTGA
The DNA here is from genome assembly GCF_017829975.1 of Vagococcus allomyrinae. Classification (GTDB taxonomy): domain Bacteria; phylum Bacillota; class Bacilli; order Lactobacillales; family Vagococcaceae; genus Vagococcus_D; species Vagococcus_D allomyrinae. The sequence continues at coordinate 278,972 of NZ_JAEEGA010000002.1, forward strand.
TGCTAACATTAATGATTAAGTCTTGATCTGTCAAATTAGTCAGTTCGGTTTCTAATACTTGCTCCTGACCTTTCTCCATCTTTAAATCAAAGAAATCCCCTTCTTTGAGTTGGTTTTCTGGTACTTTGTTCGCATAGGTAAAACTCATGCCCGTTTCTTCATTTTTTTCAGCAGCGTCTGCTCCCGTCGCTAAACAAAATCCTAAACCAGCAATGGTTAAAGCGCCTAAAATACTCCTTTTTATCACTCTCATAGCCGTCACTCCTTTTTAATAATTTTTGATAGTATCCAGTGGGTATATCCTCGTTGTCACTATACCGATAATTTCTGATTGTTTAACAAACTGGTACTCACGGCTATCTGTGGCAGCTTGTCGATTATCTCCCAAAACAAAATAATAGCCTGACGGCACTCTGGACTTGCCTGTCAATTCCTCTAAAGTAAAATCCGCTGTCAGATAACCTTCGACTAATTCGGCTTTACGATTATTTAGATAGCGCTCGCTTTTCCCTTGGCCATTGACAAACAACTGGTCATCCTGATAATAAATCTCATCACCTGGTACACCAATCACCCGTCGAACTGATCGTTCATTTGTCTTATTTGGCGTCTTCAGATAAATCAATTCAAATCGTTTAGGCTGTTGTTTAGCGATTACTAACACATCACCATTAGAAACCTCTGGCATCATTGAATAGCCGGTCATCTTGCCAAAAGAAAAAAACAACGAGCCTACACCAACTAGAATGACAACCATCATTAAAAAAGCTAACCCTAGTGCTTTTAATTTGCGTATTCTATCAGTTGAACGAGACTTTTTCTGATGACGCGACGTCACCGAACTCTTTCGTGTTCTTTTTCTTTTTTTTGCCATTCACCAACACCTCATATTCAGCCTATTGTTTCTGAGCCAAAGATTTTTCATCCACTTGATAAAAAGCTAAGACTTTGTTTTGACTTTCTTCGACTCGTTCAATGTCTTGTATGTAACTATGCAATAATTCCTGGTCTTCTTTCAGCACCTCGGCTTTTTGCGAGGCCAAGTTAACTCCTAACTGTCCCATACGTGCATAATAACGGTTTAACAGTAATTGAGATTCTTTTGTTCCTCGATCACTGCCTTTTTTTGATGAAAAACTAGCCATTCGTACTGCTAATGTATGGATATTAGCATTTAGCTTCTCGTCATTCTCACTACTTTCTATGGCATTCAGTTGCTCGGTCATCTGATCAAGTAAGTAATACCCCGTCACAATATTCTCCGTATCTGCTGCTGTCATATTCGTCATTTGATAGTACTTCGCATAACCACCGATCCCACTGATCACAAGTGTCATGAGCAACAACCAACTCCCACTTTTAAATGCAGATTTTTGCGTTTTCGTGTAACGATTTTTTTGGCGACGCCACTTTTTTTTAGCAGATCTGCCTGTTGGCTTTCCTCCTAGCTTCCTTAGCTGAGAGCGAGCCCGAAGACTCGCTGCAAATGATAGAATCAGTAGTAACAGGCAGATAATTCCTAAGGATATGGCGCCGATAATGAGCCAATCTAAGTTAATCATAACCAAACCTCCTATTTTTTACGTTTTTTTGAACTCGTCGTACCTTTCTTCTTGCTTACGAGGCGAATAACAAAGATTCCTCCTGCCACAACTGACAAGCCAGCAACAACAATCAAAGCAATCATCTTCCAATTTAAACCGCGTTCTTGCACAATATTCACATCACCTTGGTTAAACTTATCCGCATCTTCATCGGTAATCTCAAAATCTTCTACCCATTTCCATTCTTTATCACCATTAGAAGCTGTTACGGTAGCAGTGTATTTCCCAGCGACCATCTCTTCACCAGCTAAGCTGACAGGGTAAGACATTAACGTATTTGGCGCCATGCTCATATTCGCCTTTTTGCTTTCATACAGAACTTCTTCACTACCTTTTTTTGTTATCATCGCATCTAAAGTTAAATTTTCAACTTTGACCGCTGTCGTATTGGCCACATCTAAGAAAATAGCATTCTTATAATTAGCTAATTCAGGATAAACTTTTTGAAGTGCCAATTCTGGGCTGATCTCTTTGTCAGTCATTGACAATGTAACACCGAAAAGATAGGCTACTTTATTAACGATCGTCTGGCCACCTTCACCACTTCCTTCAGCCTCTACTTGCCCAGCCTTTTGCATTTCAATTCCACCTGTGACAATGCCATCGTAAGCAATTTCTGGCATCTTAATCGCCAAGATCAAATCGGCCTTCCCTTTTGCAGGGACCTTGATAGAATCAGGGATCGTCACTAAATCTGGTAAGTCATACTCCATAGATGAGTCTTTTTTAAAAGCACTTGGGCCATATTCTAAAATACCATTGCCGTTGGTACGTGCACCATTTAGCGATAAATCAATGGTTATTTCTTCGTCACTGTAATTTTCGAGTTCAACGGTTACTTCTTGTTCTTGCTTAGGATTCATCTTTAATTTCAGTGCCCCACCTGGTGTTAGCTGATTCTCTGGGTAATTAATTTTGTAACTATAACCTGTTGATTCAACTGCATTCTCAACCTCATCGGCCTGAACCAATGTTGGCAATGCTCCTACTGCTAAAACTGCTAATGTCATCAATATTTGTTTTAATTTAATCATAAAACTAGCTCCTTCTTTTTACAATTTTTTTGTTATTTAATTTTGCTTTTTTTTTAGGCTCTCAGCAACTTCGACAATCACTTGTATACCGGAGTTGCTCAAAGCCGAACAGCTGATCAATAACTCCAGTGGACTATGGTCCACTGAGTTATTCTCAACTTAGTTACTACTGGGCTATTGAGCGTTCGATAAATGGCTTAGTCTAAGTTTGCGATCGTCCATGTGATATCTGCTGTGTACTCTTCGTCTACTGAAAGTGGTGTCGACGCTGGCACTGTTAAGATAACTGATTTATCCATGTTAGCATCTGTTGAAGTTCCATACTCAACGGTATAGGTTCCCCAACCTTTGCCTGCTGCTGCATTGGCAACGGGAGCTGATGTGCCATCAGATTCTAATAAAACTGTCGCATTTGTTTGGATCTCGCCTTTATCGGCTTGATCAGAATTTAAAAACGGATTTGCAAATGAGATTGTTGCGCCACCAATTTCGTCTTGAGTTGTTTCACTTGTAAATTTCTTCGTCATGGCCGCCGATAATTGCCAGCCTTGTTTAGTGGAGCCAGAACGTTTATCTGTCACTTGGACGTAATTACCACGCTCAACTTTCTCACCATCTTTTGTAATGGTCGTTGCTTGTGCTTCATAAACACCCGCATTGGCTGAAGGAGTTAAGGTTTGTTCGCCAAATTTAAGAACTGAAACAAAATCAACTGACAACGGTCCTTGTTCTGTTTGGGTCGTGCCTTCACCTGGATCAACTTCTACTTCTTTGCCTGGATCTTCTGGATCTGTTGGACCTGTAATAGATTTGTCTTCTAAGAAGGTCACCGTTCCTTTACCAGTTAAGTCTTCACTTGCGGCCAAAGCTTGGGGAGCTACCATTCCTAATGCTAATGATCCTAATAATACTGCACCTGCTAATTTTTGTAATTTCATTATAATATTTCCTCCTAGAATTTTTCTGTTTTTTTAGTTTATTAAGTCTTAATTGATGAACTAGTCTAAATTAGCGATCGTCCATGTGATATCTGCTGTGTACTCTTCGTCTACTGAAAGTGGTGTCGACGCTGGGACTGTTAAGATAACTGATTTATCCATATTAGCATCTGTTGAAGTTCCATATTCTACTGTATAGGTTCCCCAACCTTTGCCTGCTGCTGCATTAGCAACGGGGGCTGATGAACCATCAGATTCTAATAAAACTGTCGCATTTGTTTGGATGTCACCTTTATCGGCTTGATCAGAATTTAAAAATGGATTTGCAAATGAGATTGTTGCGCCACCAATTTCGTCTTGAGTTGTTTCACTTGTAAATTTCTTTGTCATGGCCGCCGATAATTGCCAGCCTTGTTTAGTGGAGCCAGAACGTTTATCTGTCACTTGGACGTAATTACCACGCTCAACTTTCTCACCATCTTTTGTAATGGTCGTTGCTTGTGCTTCATAAACACCAGCGTTTGCTGATGGAGTTAAGGTTTGTTCGCCAAATTTAAGAACTGAAACAAAGTCAACTGACAATGGTCCTTGTTCTGTTTGGGTCGTGCCTTCACCTGGATCAACTTCTACTTCTTTGCCTGGCTCTTCTGGATCTGTTGGACCTGTAATAGATTTGTCTTCTAAGAAGGTTACCGTTCCCTTACCAGTTAAGTCTTCACTTGCGGCCAAAGCTTGGGGAGCTACCATTCCTAATGCTAATGATCCTAATAATACTGCACCTGCTAATTTTTGTAATTTCATCATACTATTTCCTCCTAGAATTTTTCTGTTTTTTGTACTGCTTTATCATGCTATGACAACTCGGCTATTGTCCAAGTTAACACCGTTGTGTATTTGACCGGATCTTTTATTGTTTTTCCCGGCACGAACAATGAGATTGCTTCATTTTTAAACGTTGGTTTATTGGTTAACGGGTCAGTTAGGGCTGAACCATCTGCATTTAGACGTGGTTTTAGCGTGCTTTCACTGCCCTCTGTTTCACCTGATGAACCAAATTGAATGGCCCATGTACCATTGCCTTTGCCCCGTTCAGCAGTTGCGATGGGATAAGAGGCGCCGATTTGATTAATTTCAATGGCATCCTTCATAATCGTCGGTTGAAGCTGCTGACCCATAGTGGAATTCGCCCATTGTTTGTCTAGGGACAGAACGGCTCCTTTTAATTCTTTGTTTTTAGTTGTACTGTTTGAAAATTGTGTTTCTTGCTTGACGGTTAACTCCCAACCTGCCACTGTGCCACGGTTATCTGTGACTTGAACATAATTGGCTCGGGCCGGCGTCTCATCCTTAAATAACTGAGCGTCAGCAAAATAAGTCTGATCGTCTTTTGAAATAGCTTGAGCGCCAAAATTAAATTTTGGGACTAAATCCAAGCGTAGCGGCCCCTCTGTCTTAATAATCGGTTCAGCAGGCTCCACCACTTCACCTGGTTTTTCAGGATCAATCGGTGGTGTTTCACTATCACTTGAATGAAATGTGACTGTCCCTTTGCTAGTTGTTCCTTGAGCTTCAGCAGTCGTCGTTATTAGACCACTTAAGGCCAGAAGTGTGACTAATGCGAAAGTAGTACATTTAATCTTCACTTGACCCCTCCTTACTTCGTCGTTGTTTCCAAAACCATATCCCGACTAGCAAGATGATACCTGCTCCCACTAAGTAAGAAGATGTCTTTTTTTCGCCAGTTTGAGGTAAGCTCAAGTGTTTTGTAGGGATCTTGCCAGACTGTGTCACTGATTCCTCAGACTCTGGCTTCTGAGAAGGACCGCTGTCTTCATAATAGAAGGCTACTTCGCCTCGATTACCAGCACTACCAGCAAACGTATTTAATGGAAATGCCATGAATACAGCAAGGGCAACGCTTATTAATACTATCGTAACTTTGTTTCTGCTCAATGATTTCACCCTTTCTTTATTCAATCGTATCGCGTAGACTCCATTTCACCGTGCCAGTGTAACTGCCATTAGTTTTAGGAACGACATCTTCTTTGGCTTGGATTTTTAAGCCGTTTTGATCACTCCCTTTGCCCCAAGCGTTCGTAATATTGTAAGTTGAGGCTAAATCGTTGGGACCGTTGCTATAGATGGTTTGAGGACTGGCTGTTAAGGTTAGCAATTGATTGTTGTAATGATATTTCATCGCCCCTACTAGCACATCGCCATCATTGGTCATTTCTTCTACAACCTGAACTGTTACTTCCCATTTATCTCGAGCACCACGGGTATCTTCGATGATTAAAGCATCATCAATACTGCTTTTATCGGCACCAATTAACTGAGTGTAATCACGTATGTTCAGAGAACCAAACGCAACATTAGCTGGTGCTGAGATCATCGTGAGGGTCCCATTAACTGAAATGATTGTCCCTGCCTTAAATGTCGCATCGCTATAGTTGAGATCGGTGACAGGATTACTATTTCCAATTTCATTGTTAGTGATAGGAGGTGTCTCTAGATCCGCAGCCCCAGATTTATCTTGCAAAATAATCTGAATCTTATCGTCTTGAGTGAGAGTCCCCTCAGGTATCGTGATCAACCATCTTCCCTCATTATTAACGGTGGTATTCCAAGCTGGTTGGGCTACGCCATTTAAGGTAAAGCTAACGTTAGCATTGACTTCACCTGTGCCCGTCAATTCTTTAGTGGACGGGCTAACTCGTTCTGCCTTATCTACTTTGGCTGGTTCTGGTGGTGTCACATCGATGACCGTTGTTTTCACCGCTTCTTCACTTTCCCACGGGCCTCGAACTGCTGTTGCAAACATCTCTTTAGTCGCTTCATTAAACCGAGTATCAGTAAACGTCGCATACCCATCATCAGCAGTCGATGCTTCATGTGTCTCACCAAACGTGTCTGTATAAGTTACTTTTGCCTGATTTGCCGATGCAAAAACTTCTTCTAGCACGACATTCCCAAACTCATCAAAGGTATTTCCTGGGGTGTAGCCAATTAATACTTTTGCCTGATACGATTTATCAGCATCAGTGACAGGTGACCATTGGACTTCCGGTTTAGTGTTCATCCCGGCAATCCGGCGGTAGTTATTCACTGTGAAATTACTCAAACTTGGTTCAGACGTGGTCACATTAGCTGTGCCACCGCCATTCTTCACGCTAAAATTATCAACTAACGCGTAGGTTTCTTGAGACGGACCGCCAACCAGCTTCCCAACATTCCACAAGTCTATGTCTGATTCTTTAATCGAAAAGACATTCGTCGCATTGTTCATGGCAAGTGCTCGGCCACGGTCATTGTTATTCCGAATATCAAAACCGGCTGGGTTATCAAGGGTTAAGGTGTGACCACCTGCCCCTTGCAGATTTACAACGCCACCTGTTGTATTGCCTACAATATACAGGCTACCTCCTGGTTCCACTGTTAAATTCGAATTGTTGGCACTGTATTGAAGTACTTCACCATTTCCACGGCTCAGTAAGTTAACAACTGCCCCATCTTTAATGGTCATTTGAGAATTTGGCTGATCAAAACGCACCGCGTTCCCATTCATATTCGCATTGTAGATAGAATTTTCACCAACCGTTAAGCTAGCGTAATGATGAAAAACCGCTGGATAAGTAGTGCCGTTTGAGGAATTTTTTAGGACCACTCGGCTATTGTCTCCAATAGTAAATTCTTGACTCTTACTTGTGGACGCCGCATTGGTGGAATTTTCCACAAACCAGACAGCAGAATAATTGGCATAAGTCACTTCACCGTACCAGTCTGTCTTGTCATCAATAACCACGCTTCCTGCATAATAATTTTCCTCTGTTGTATGCAGGCTCATCTTACCGTATACTTGCACTTCCGATTGATAGGCTCTGATAAAACGCCCCACTCGATTTCCGTTAACTGGTACCGTTGTGATGTTCCCTGTCCGAAATGTCCATCCCGCAACATTTGCAGTAAAGTTAGTCCCATTGACAAAGGCATAGTAGCCTGCCGCGGTTAACCCATTGTCAAGTCGTTGTTGAGCGACCATATCATGGATATGGAAAAAGCCAATTCCATCTGTTGGACTATTTATCTCCAAGCTTCGTCGATTTAGATGTAAGGTATGACCCCTCCCATCGATTTCAATTGATGTTCGTCGCAGGTTAAGTGCCTGATTACTACTGTTACTAATGTCGGTAGTTAAAATAATCTTTGTCACCGTTCCATCATTATAAGCCGTTCTAAATTCAGACCAGTCGGCTACTTCTACTACTTTCTCTTCTGGATTAAAGCCGATTTCCATATTGGCTGCCTCATTAGCTGCTGCTATTTCTTCTGGTGTCGCAGAGACAAAACCACTCTCAGAGGCAGTTGCCATCTTTAGTTGTGAGTGAGTATTTTGCCATCCTGTGTCAACTGCTTGAATCACATCTTCAGCTGCTGACATTTCAGGAACTACTGCCTCATTGCGTTCTGAAGAATCAATGGTTTCTTCTGTGCTAGTATCTTCTAGACTTTCGATACTTTTTTGATTGTCACTACGTTCAGTGTCTTCAGTACTTTCTGTTGACTCTTCATCTTCAATAACTGCCGCCTTAACTTCAGTCATACTAGGTACAGCTATACTCGTCATCAGGCTACCTAAAACCAACGTGGTCATCAGTACACGTAAGTAATGATTTTTCATTCTTGTCCTCCTTTATTTAAATTTTTGAAATGCCTTTTGTTTCTTAACTACATACATAGTATAAATCAAAAATACAGGCCGGCCGTGTCGTCTTTTTCGTAAATCAACCGCTTTTTTGAGACAAAGTTCCTAATAATAAACCAAATACTTTTCGTTATATATACCATATACAAAAAAATAAAAAGCTTTTCTCCTTTATAAGGCTATTATCTTTTTTGATACCCTTGTATAAAAATGAAACATAAAAAAAACGAAAAATCGGCTATATAATTTATATAACCTAATTACTAAGTATTTTGAAACAAGTCACAGCTAATTCTTGTTAGCCAATTGCTTCTATATAATATCAGCTAAATCTCGACATAACTTTTAAACGTTTGATTGTTGTTCTTCCCTAATAAAAGCAAAACTTTGATGAGGTGGCTGAATATGGTCTTTAATTCATTGTTAATTAATTTACCGGTAGTCTGATTAATTTCACCATGGAAATTATGGAGCTAATATCTGTGGAATACCAAAATCCCCCACTGATCGCTGCTTTTCAAGCGCAGCGATCAGCGGGGGGAATCGTGAATACCGATTAGGAGACCTCACGATTTAGATGGGGAACTTGTTCATTTTAAATAACACGAAAAGACTCCCGTCAACACTCTATAGTTGAACATCCTTTGACCCTTTTTAGTTTAACGCCAATGATAGTTCTGTTTATATTTAGTCAAAAGAATCAAGATCACGATACCATAAGAATTTAATAATCGCCTCATCTGCTTCTGGATTCTCATGCAATAAGGTATGTTGACTCCGTATGCCTGTTAATTTGATTTCGTTATAACTAGCAACGTTATCTTTTACAATCTCCCCTAAAGCTAAGGCACTTTCAACTTTAACAATGCTGTCACTTTCTGTTCCATTTTCTACGTCACCATAGATGTTTAGCACCCTTAGATCTTCTGGAAGCTTATTTCTCTCAACCATAAAATAAGTAAAATTATCATCGAAGTTGCGAATTCCTTCTTCTGATTTTTCTAATTTATATACTTGACTCATAATTGTGTGTGCCACATTGCCTTTAAAAGGAGAACCTAGCGTAATTAATTTAGACACGCGAGGCACAGATTCTTGAAACGTCTTAATTTGTGTCAAATAATGTAAGGATGTTACCCCTCCCATCGAATGCCCAATTAAATTAACTTTTTGAACCTCTAATTTATCATGCAAAAATACCATAACTGATTTTAACCACTCAGCTTGAAGTTCTGCTGGTGCATCATTATTATCAAAGAATACCTGAATTACCGGTTTTAAGTATCCTTGTGTCTGCCCCCATGTTCCGTTAACAAATACTTCACCATCTTCAGCAACTTCTATCTCCAATGCTTTATATGCAACGTTTTGCTTATGCATCCGCTGCAACATCCCTTGCATTGTTCGTTTGTTTCCATTAACCCCATGGAGAATGACCGTCGGGATTGCCTCTTCTTTTTGATGACCGATGGATAACCGACTAAATCTTTTACGATTAATTGCTTTGGCTAATAAGAAACTACTTACTGTAAGAGTTCCAGCTATTAACGCTGCATTTCTAATACTTTTTTTCATATGATTCCTCCTCTATCTGATTATTGACTGATTCTCAACTTCAATTATTGTCTTTGTTAATTTCTCCAATCTCTTTAGCACACTCAAACTAGATTAATCGATCAAAATAATTAATTTTCTGTGAACAAAAAAAATTTCCCAACAAAAGCGGCTATTGTCGCACCCAAAAAGGGCGCAACTATGAATACCCAAACTTGAGAAAGAGCTTCACCTCCAACGAATAGGGCTGGCGCTATACTTCTTGCAGGGTTAACAGACGTTCCAGTGATTCTTGTGCCCACTAAATGGACTAAGATGAGCCCCATGCCGCTAATAACACCGGCCATATTTGGATTCCTACGTTTCCCTGTGGCAGAGATAACGATTAGGACAAAGATAAAAGTTAAAAGTACCTCACTAGAAAAAGCAAACCAAGGACCAACTGAATCAAAACTATTCTGCCCTAAATTATCAGATGCATTAGGGTTTGAGGTTAATAATAATTTTAATGTATAAGATCCTGCACAAGCTCCGACTAGTTGACTAATAACATAGTACACCAAAACATTCAACTCAATTCGCTTATTTAAAAAGAATGCTAAACTAACGGCCGGATTTAAGTGTGCCCCTGAATCTCTGGACACACTGTAACTCGCCGCTATTAAGGCTAGTCCAAAAGCAAGTGATACCAGCAATACTCCGATTTGAGTCTCTTTTCCTCCAATAACAGCTGTTGCTGTCCCTATAAATACAAGTATAAATGTACCAATCATTTCTGACATTGCCTTAATAAACATTCTCCAAACCTCCTTACAGCAGTTTACTCTTACATGCTCGCTAAGAATTAACAGCCCTTTTCAATGATTTAAACATATAATGTGACCCTCGCCTATTTCTATAGGGTATTCTTGTCTTCCTTTTAAATCATTCGCACAAAAGGACAGGTATCAATGAACATAATTAATTAAGCTCTCTTTTATTTCTCATTTAAGAAATGATATTCTGAACGTTACTACCTGTACGACTCCTCCTAAACAATCCAATGGGACTATCTATTCGGATTGATTCACGGATGTATATACTCACTATTTCTGTTTTGTTTCTCTTAAAATTATCACGAATTCTATCATTTTCTAAATTATTACACTATAATAGAAACACAATCTTTTTTGCAGTGCTTAAAGATTGAATTGACCTGTCTAAAATCACCAATTAAATAAGTAATGCTACTTTCGATTATTAGTAAAAAGGCGTTCTACTTATCCCTAGTTCTCATATGTGACAATTCGCAATGACCATCGACATATGGCGATTCTTTGTCATGTTGCATGATTGTCTTCCAGGAGATGTTCATATAGCTACTGTTAAATAATTACAAACACTTCTTTCCGATTGTGATTAAAGGAACAAACCAGTGACGCTATAGGCACCAATTATGTTGCGGAGCACCTATCCGTCACTCCTGCAATTTTGATAAAGAAGTGAAAAGTAGCATTCTCAGCCACTATAATTACCACTATTCACCGAATCACCTATCAATTTATAAAAAGTATACAGATTTAAAGTGTAGCTCACTAGAAAGCACTATACACAATCAACTTAATTAGGAGAATGCCCCATGAATGATAATTATGGAAAAGTATTTCGTGTCATCAGAATCAGTCAAAATCTAACACTAAAAGAAGTTTCACAAGGCGTAGTATCTCTTTCTTACCTCAGTAAATTCGAAACGGGAAAAACTAACATAACTTTGTCTATATTTCTGAAATTACTTGATAAAATTAATGTCAAAATTGATGAATTCATTTTTTTTTGTAATAATTCCTTTTATCATTTCAATGAACTTGCCTCACAAATTTCAACAGCTTACCGAGAAACAAACACTTCCAAATTATGTCAGCTTCAGGAAACAGAAAAAAAATTATTTTTAGCAACTCGAAAAAAATCTCATCAAATAAATAGTATTATGATAGCCGCAGCTATTATTGACCTGAATCCAAGCCACTCTATCCCTAAAAAAGACTTGAAAATTATGTCTGATTACTTATTACAAATTCCTTTTTGGACATCTTATAATCTTTTTATTCTCAGTAATTCCCATGCTATTATTTCTCCTTACTTACTGATTACACTGATTCAAGAAATAAGAAGACTCGATGCTAATAAAAGTGTCGAGTACTCATGTCCTAGTGAATTAATTTTGCTGCTTCATCATGCCGCTATCACATTTTTACGAATTGATGAGATAGAACAAGCTATTTTAGCTTACAAGTACGCAAAAAAGCTACTTAAATCAGGGTTTCTCTTCGAAAAAAATCGTAGCCTCTTTATAAAGGGACTTATCATTATCACTCAAGGCAAAACATACGAAGGGATCACACTGGCGACTAAAGCCATTAGTGTTCTAGAAACATTAGAGGTTCCTCTAGTAAATAGGTATGTGATTGAATTAAAAAAGACAATTGAAAAAGTGAAACACTAGGTTATAACGCCAGACTGGTCTCTTCTACCTAAAGCACAGGAATATTACTTCCTAATGATCGGTCAACCAAAGGCTAACGTTTCCTACTGTTCACTGCTTTTCGTGTCCTTTATGTAATATTACTATCCCTTTCGGTGGCTCATACAACAGCTAACACTTAATGGTCCTGTTAAATTATCTCGTCGAGACACTCCCACTCACATGTAAAAGTGTACTTGGTTATGAATGGATACAGCTCATTAAAAAATAAAGCGCTCCTACATAAAATCTACACATCTATCCACCATAATAGTAATAAATTAAGAAAGAGGTGCCGAAAGTGAAACGAAAGAAACCTGTATTATTTTTAATGATGAGTCTTTTAACAATCTCAACCACACCTGTAACTGCTTTAGCCAGATCTCACGGAAATATGGAAAATCAGAGGGGTACTCACATGGAAAAGCACTCAGCAACTCACCATCGTGACACTGCAACAGAATCACAAAACAATTCAGAGCAAGCAACGCCTGAAGAACCTCGTTATCATCGCCAAAACGCCATGAATCATATGGGCAGTGAGCCTAGTGTCGGAACTAGTAACTACGATACAACGGAGGGCAATGCAACTGTTCAAATGACTCCGATTAATACTAACACTCAACAAACCACTTGCCAATACCAAGCGTCCTGTGAGTATCGAACTGAGGAAAGTGGAACTCAACACCAGCATAATTGGACAAAACAAGCATTTGATTACTATTCAAGATGTTTGCCAACAGTTTAAGTAACACAACTGGAGAAGCTGACAGTTAGGTAGACAAAGTATTAACTCACGTTCGACGAAAAGCTTCACATGATCAGTCTCTTAAAAATGACAAAAGCAGGCATCTGTCAACCAATTATTTGACAGATGCCTGCTTTTGTCTATGTATTGACAGTATGCTTAGCATTTATACTTAAGATAATGATCATTGTCTGACGAACTTCCTCAAAAGAGGAAGCGCTTTAAACATAGTAGTGTTGAATCGCTTCGGGCATGCTTTTATAGATAAGTTCTCCGAGTTTATCTGCTTCGATCGCCATATCATCTTTAAACCATTTTAGAACCATGCTCGTGACACCGTGCCAATAAAGTTCGTGAATAAAGCTCTCATCAAGAGAAAGTCGATTTTCACCAATATGTTCGATGGAATAGCCAATCAAAAATTCAAAATAGCTTTCTTCAAATGAATTTTGTCCTCTATATGAACTAAGGTTTAAGTAGATCGTTCTATTTTGTTGCATTAATTTAAAACTATCCGTCATGGAGCAAATAAAGTTTTTGCTTCTTTGAAATTTTTTTATGGACGTTATTGTTTTATAGAGATGAAGAAAAATGATTAGATCAAATTTATCATAGAAATGATTATAGAATGTTTGTCTAGACATGCCGCATTTTTTCATAATAGTAGAAACAGAAATTTTCTCAATGGGTTGTTTTTCCAGCAGCTCTTCAGTGGCTTTTACGATCAGCAATTTGGTTTCATTAAATAAGTGATACATTCAATTACCTTCTTTCTGCGTGACATACCGCTAATAAGGGACTGTGATGCAACTAAATTATAGCAAATTTAAGTTGGAACAAAATTAAGTTTTAAAGTGAAGTTTTTCACTAAAGATAAAAATTGAAAGGATGATGGGAATGAGTTACGAAAAATTATTTTCTAGAGGAAGCATTGGAACCATGGATTTAAAGAACCGCATTGTTATGACTGCTATGGGGACGGGATTTGCCCGTTACGATGGAGAAGCGACGGATGAAATTATTAGATTTTATGAAGAACGGGCCAAAGGAGGCTGTGGTTTAATTATTACAGAAATCACTCGAGTGGACGAAGAAACGGGGATTGGTTTGACTAATCAACTGAGTATTTCCTCCGATCGCGCTATTCGCAAATTGACAGAATTAGTTGATGCGGTACAACAACATGACTGTAAAATTATGTTGCAGCTTCATCATCCCGGTAGACAAACCGCCAGCATCCAAATTGGTGGTAAACAAGCTGTAGCCCCTAGTGGAATTGCCTGTAAAGTGATCGGCGAAGTTCCCAGAGAAATGACAACCACAGAATGTGAAGAAATGGTGCAGAAGTTTGTAGCTGGTGCATTGCGGGCAAAAATGGCGGGTTTTGATGGTGTCGAAGTTCATGCGGCACACGGCTATTTGATCAATCAATTTTTAAGTCCTTACTCAAATCAGCGAACGGATAAATATGGTGGAGATTTTGCTAAACGTTTTGCTTTTCTGGAGGAAATCATTTTAGGCATTCAAAAAGTGTGTGGCATAGCTTATCCAATTATGGTTCGAATCAGTGCTTCCGAATACACAGAGGGTGGCTTGACGATCGAAGATGCTGTTGCCATTTCAAAAAAACTGGAGACAATGGGCGTCGCTGCAATTGATGTCAGTGCTGGCACTTATGAATCAAACTATGCCATTATGGAACCGCAACAACTAGCAGAAGGTTGGAAAAAACAATTAGCTAAAGAAGTCAAAAAAAATGTAACGATCCCTGTTGTGGCAGTCAATAATATCAAGCGTCCAGCTTTTGCAGAAAAGCTGTTAGAAGAAGACGTTTGTGATTTTATCGGTATTGCTAGGGGACAGTTAGCAGATCCAGAATGGGCCAATAAAGCATACATGGGCAATGATGTGCTAATTCGTAAATGTCTAGGTTGTTTACATTGCAGTTATTCAGTTGTTCTATCCAAACCCCTTCAATGTACCGTTAATCCACGCCTTGGTCGAGAAACAAGATATAATGACGCAAACCTTGTTCAAAACGGCACAGGGAAAAAAATAATCGTAGTTGGTGGTGGGCCAGCTGGCATGCAAGCCGCCATGGTCTTAGCTAAAAGAAAATTTGCTGTCACCCTTTTAGAAAAAAGTAATGCCTTAGGTGGCTTAGTGAAAACAGCGGAAGTCCCGCCTCATAAAGAAATGTTAGGAGAATTTATCAAAACTCAACTAGCAGAGCTCGAATTACATAACGTTGAGGTTAAGTTAAACGTGGAAGCTACTGCTGACATCGTAAAAAAATTAAATCCCTATGGAGTTGTTTACGCTGTCGGTGGGGAAAGTATTGTACCAAACAGTATTCCGGGAATTTTTAAAGGCCACGTTTGGACTGCTAATGACGTTTTAACTCATAAAGTCTCGTTGGCAGAAAAGAAAATTGCCGTGATCGGAGCAGGTGTAACAGGTTTAGAAACAGCCGAAGTTTTAGCGGAAAAAAATCAGGTCACGATTTATGAAAGAGACTCAGAAATAGCTCTAGGTTTAAACGGGGTTGTCAAAATGTTCTTGTTAAATAGTTTAGCAGAAAAAAATGTGGTTATTAACACAAATCATTTGCTAAAACAGGTTGAAGATACCTCTATTACGGTTCTTAAAGACAATCTAAAAGAAATAACTGCTGAGGTTGATGCGGTTGTTTTAGCAATGGGAGTCTCCTCAAATAAAGACAGACTAAAAGAATTCCAAAATGAATTTCATCATCTATTGGTTGTTGGTGACGCACAAAAGCCCGGCCAAATTTACGATGCTCTTAAGACTGCTAACGATAAAGCTTTTGCCTTTAATTAAGCTTCATTACCTTTGGCATTCTTATCACATGTTACTGAAAAATTTATGTTGTTCCCGATAATAAGCGTGAAAGGAAGAGGAAAATGAAAGTTAAAGCGGCTTTAATTGAAGAAAAGAATAGTGATTTCAAACTGACCGATCTTGAATTAGACGATCCCAAAGAATACGAGGTTCTTACTAAAATTATAGCAACCGGTATTTGTCATAGTGATGTTGCCGGGAAAGCTGGTTTATGGACCGAACCGCCACTTGTTTTAGGTCATGAAGGGGCAGGAATCGTCCAAAAAGTCGGCGAAAAAGTGACCAATGTTCAGGTAGGTGACCATGTTGTTTTAAGTGTGCCATATTGCGATGAATGTGACAATTGTCAAGAGGGCAATACTAGCTTGTGTTTGCGGGTATCAGAATTATCCACTATGGGCACTATGAGGGATGGCACCAGTCGGATTTCGAAAGATGGCAAACGCATTCATTGCTTTTTTGGTCAATCTTCTTTTACAACTTATGCCGTTACCCACTACACGAGCGTTATTAAAATTGATCAAAGTGTCCCCTTAAAACTGATGGGTCCCCTAGGATGCGGCTTTCAAACAGGCGCAGCATCCGTTCTCGAATTTTTTAAGGCAGAACCTGGTTCTTCAATTGCGGTCTTTGGCTGTGGCTCTGTTGGTCTTGCGGCCATCATGGCAGCCAAAATCGCAGGTTGTAAAACAATTATTGCCGTAGGTGGAACACCGCCAAAATTGGAATTGGCACTTGAAATTGGAGCCACCCACACGATTAATCGCTTAGAAACTCCCGACATTCCTGAAGCAATTAGAAGTATCGTTCATTCAGGTGTTAATTATAGTATCGATACAACCGGCAATCAAAAAATGATTGATGCGGCCATTTACTCGTTAACGTCAAAAGGACAAGCCATGCTTCATGCCGTTGGCGCTGATCCAACGGTGCCAGTAATGTACATGATGGGACATTGGATTAATGTAGGTAGTGCGCCTGAAGGTGGGGCCGATACTCAGGCGTTTATCCCAAGGTTAGTTCAGTATTATAAAGACGGTTTATTTCCAGTTGAAAAGTTAATATCTTTTTATCAGTTCAATGAAATCGAACAAGCCTTTGCTGATATGAATGCTGGTAAAGTAATTAAACCAGTGTTACTTATTAATGAGGAATAAAGTCGGTTTGTTCCCGCGTCATCAGAGATAAATACACGCTCCAATCAGGCTTTTGGAGCGTGTTTATCTCATCATCATCACAAAAAAAATAGTGAGTCTGGGCTTCTTTCCCAGACTCACTATTTTTGCGTCAACACACATCATTAAAATCTAACATGCATTTGCTTTTGATTGTAGACATTTCCAACTAGCATTTTCTTGTTTAATTTACCAATTAACATTCTATCTGTTGGTTGGTCAAACTGATAGGTGCTAGATATTTCTTCGTGCATTTCGGGAAAAATTTTTGTTAATTCAATTGAGTTATAGATGGATCGGATAAATTGTGAAATTTTTTCTTCAGTAAAAGAATAAGTGACTAAGCATTAAACAATCTTACTCTCTTACCCTCTTCCAAAAACTTTCATATATTGTACGGCATATACTAGCCTCCCCATCCATACTTTCCGAACTCTTGTGTCATTTCTTTCTCTGTGACCGTATTTCCTTTTTCAAAATCATCAAAACTTTCTTCTATTAAACCTCGATCATGGACTTTTTTTGCTTCAGATAACTCTAATTGAATAATACTCCCCATCTTCCGATAAACTAGCAACTCACCTTCAGTTACTCCACTATCTTTTGGTAAAAGCACCCCAAGTGAGTTACCAATTTTTCTAACTTTAATCTCAAACAAGAAAAATATTAACAACATGTTATTCGAGGATATTAGCATAAACTCTTTCTTAGTTAATTAGTAAGGTTTGAACCTCTCATGACTAAAGTCACAAGATTCTTGGGAAAAAAGCATACTTGATAGCGTATTTCTTTACTATCAGCGGTGTCTTTTATTTACCAAGCTATCCCCGCAGTTCCTACGGTTATTGAGTTTATCTAGGCTAAAGCTTGTAATCTTAGACCTTCGGTCAAGATATTAACACTGGCATTAATATCTCGATCGTGATGAGTATGACAAATAGGACAAGTCCATTCTCTCATTTCAAGAGATTTCTTGCCGTCTTTATGGGCACATTCTGAACAAATTTGACTAGATGCAAACCATTTGTCTACTTTGATTATTTCACGCCCATACCAGTCAGCCTTGTACTGTAAGTTAGTCACAAAACTGGACCAAGAGACATCGGATATACTTTTGGCTAGCTTATGATTACGCAACATTCCTTTTGTACTTAAGTCTTCAATACAAATAATATCGTGATTTTTGATGATTTCTGTACTCAACTTATTTAGAAAGTCACTGCGTTGATTCATTACTTTTTCAGACAGTCTAGCTACTTTTCGCTTTTGTTTTTGGTAATTTTTAGCTTCAAACAACTTAATCCCGTTCTGTTTAGCTAATGATGCCCGTTTTGATAACTTCCGTTGTTCACGCTTTAGTTTCTTTTCCATTTTAGCTGCGAATTTATTGTTAGTGATTTTTTGACCATTAGAAAGAATCGCAAAATCTGTAATACCTAGATCAATCCCCACTGTTTTGTTTGCTGTTGGGAACTCAGTTATTTCCTCTTCACATTGTAACGATACGAAAAATTTACCACTGGCATTTCTACGGACAGTGGCACTTAAAATACGACCATTAACGTCACGACTCTTAGAAAATTTAACCAATCCTAGCTTAGGTAATTTCACCTTATTGCCTACAATAGCCACATTATTGTTTGTGTTTTTTGTGGTATAACTTTGAACAGGATTTTTCTTGCTTTTAAACTTAGGGGATTGAGTTTGTTTGTTGAAAAACCGATCAAATGATTCAGCTAAATTCTTAATAGATGATTGTAACGCGATACTATCAACTTCTTTTAACCATGATGTCTCTTCTGATTTTTTCATAGAAGGCAACATGGCAGAACACTTGCCATAAGATAAACCTTTACCCGTTTCCTTAAAGGATGTCTTCCAAGCATTTAACATATAATTATAGACAAATCTAGATGACCCGATTGTTTTATTGATTAAGATTTCCTGCTCGACGTTCGGGTACACTCTAAATTTATACGCTTTATGTCGTAACATTGCAATTCACCTCGTTTGCTACTAGTTAGTTCTTTTTTTGATGTTGTATGTAGTGTCTAATTTGCTCGTCTGTATTTTCACTAACTGTCGCGACAAAGTAGCTAGGATTCCAAAGATGACCACCCGACAGACGCTTTTTAAGTTCGGGATACGCTTTCAACAAGAGCCGTGCAGACACGCCTTTAAATGCTTTCATTATATTAGGAATATAATGTTGAGGTTTGCATTCAATAAGTAAGTGAATATGGTCTTTATCTGACTCCATTTCAATGATTTGACTATCATTATCCAACGCAATCTGGTTTAATAATTTTTTAACATATGTATCGATGTTTCCGTACAAAATATGATGTCTATATTTCACACACCAAACTAAATGATACTGTATGGAATAGACATACCCACGACCCTGATGTACTTCTGACATGAAAAAACCTCCTTGGAAATAGTTTAACATACGTCATCGTTAAAATCCAAAAAGAGTTTAATATATATGATATCGGCTGTTCAACATAGCTAAAGCTATGCCACAACCGAAGCCGATTCATCTACACGACTAAAGTCGCGAGTGTTCTCGACTATTGCATAAATAGAAACATTAATTTTCATCAGTTAATTACTTAGCGAACTAGTCCTTCATTCCAAGAAATGATATTTTCAAATTCCCCCTCTATTTTAGTTATAAAAAATCACTCGTTTTTTACAATAACCCCCGACTTTTTGATATACTGATTTTATAATTAACAGATCTCTAATCTAGAGATAACGAAAGAGGACATTTATGGGAGAGGATTGCGTCTCCAAAGGAGTTGGCAAGTGCCGCCATTGTAGAAATTCAGTCGCCATTCATCAAGGGCAACAAATTACATTGGAGAAAAATACGATAGCCAGTCTGACAATAGTAGAAATTATCGATCTTCGAGACAGTTAGCTTCAGTTTTAAGAGGTGAAAAAAATGGAAAGGAAAAAGAACGAACAAGAACGAGCCAAATACTATCGCTTGATTTTACAAAAAGAAGAACAGTTGGATGAGTTAACAAATACGGAAAGAACCATAACTGATGCTATGGAAAATCTAGAAGAAGATCTTCGCAGAGGCTTTCAAACAGTCGCGATGCTCAATGATGACGTAACACATGATGAAACTTCTAAAAAATATGAGCAACAGCGCCATGATGACGAACAAGAACAGGTATTTCGACAATTACTACACGAATCAAAGGAACAAATAGCAGCAGCTTATCGCAAAGGGACAAATAAAGTGGATAAAGAACGCGAAACGCTTTATAAGAAACGGAGTGAGCTATCTTGAGTTTAGTTTATTCAAGTCGTGAGTCTGCTGAATTAATCCAAGCCTTAACAAAAAATTTAGCAAATGGAAAGGACACAATTAATCACTTAAAAGCAGGAAGCCAACAAGTCATTAAGGCTGTGGATGGCCAAACATTAGCTGGTGCAGCCTATATGGCTGGAGAAGGGTTATTTAGTGACCTGATTATTCCAATAATTGCACGAGTTGCTACTGCTTGTGAGACGATTGAACAAGATTTACAGCACTATCAAGCGGCTGACCAACTCATTTCAAGCGAGGGCTACTTAGATGAAGCCCTTCTAACCCAACAAATAGCGACAAAAAGAGCCATGAAAACATCAATTGATTTTACTTCAAATTTAGTAAGAACCGCGACCCGAAGAAATCCCCTGGCAGTTGTTTTAAATGCTTTGCTTGATTTCCAGCGACGGTTAACACGTATGTCAGAGATGATTCAAGAGGATATCGACGAATTAAATCAGAAATTAGAAAAACTATATGACTTTTCCTCTCAAACAAATGGCTTGTTCACTAACAGTCTCAACGACATGAGGATGTCGATGCAAGCCGTTTTGGTACTAAATGGCACTATTGTAAATGGTGATGGTACTTACGTGTTGCCTGAAGGAACAGATAAAAGTTGGTTTACTTCACTGCAAAGTAGCACAAAAATAAAAAAGACGGCGCAAAAGCAAGCCTATCTTCGATTGCTACAAGATCAATTTGGGTTTGATGACATTACCGCCAAACAAATTTTTAAAATAAAAGAAGGAATTGACAGGAATTTTCCAGAATTATCTCAGAAAAAAAGAGATTACCTCTTCACAAGAATTCTTGGAGAATTTAGCTATGGAGAGGGATTAAAAAACCAGCTAATGTGGCCAAACACAGCTGGTAGTTTAAGCGTTTACTTTTATGATGAGGTTACACACTATACAGGAGAAATACTAAAATCACCTAAAGATTTAATGGCTATACTATTTGAACTAGGTTTATCTGAAAAAGAATACAAGGAATTGTATTATAATTTGGACTTGCAACATATACAATCTCCTGGTAATGTAGCAGCAAATAAATTAAGGTTAGAAATATATATACAGTCTAAAAAAAATTATGAGATAGCATATGGCGAAATTAGTAATGAAAAGTTTAGTCAATTTTGGAATCAAAAATTGAGTGATTTCGGCACTAAAGGAGATTTTACTCACCAGTCTATTACAATGGCTACCCTACTCGATGGAAATTTACGTCTAGCTAATCTGAGCGGTGTTATAACAGGACGCTTTGACTCAAAAACTGTGGGAGAACTCGCGGGTTGGAGAGGAGATACGACGACCGTTCCAGCAGAAAAACCAAGTATTGGTAGCGATGACTATAAAGCAGATTTAGATGCCGTAAACATTATTCACAGAATGACTGACCAAAATATCACCTATACCCAAGCATCAAGTAACTATTATTATGAGTTAATCAATGGTCAGACGAATCGAGCAAAAGAATTTAAAGACAACTCTGATTATAACTACGTTAAAAATGAAATATTGAATGATCTAGCGCCTAAATATGAATATACTGCTGGAGAGATGCAATATCAAACTCAATATGAAGGTCGACCAGATGCATACAATGCAAACACTAAACGAATTCTTACTGAACAAGAAAAATTAATTTATGTGAAAATGCATTATCCCGCTTCGTATAATTTCATTGAAAGCCTGAATAATGATAAAAATGAATTTACAAATTATACTTACAAAGGAAGCTAACCATATGAAAACACCTGTGAAAAAATTATTAGTTCTACTAATTTGCTTAATTAGCATACTCATTTCAGCATTCATTTACGAGAAGATAAAATTCCAAAATATTTTTGATGAAATTTATTATGATAGTCGAAATGCTTCTGGAGAGAGTTTCGACAGACGATCTTCATTAGGAAACATCAAAGGAATGTCAGCCAGTGCTACGAATTTGACAGGAATAGCTGCGCCAGAAGGAGAACATGCAATTATGGAATTTTACGAGGATGACAGTTTAAACGCTCCGATGAACTCCCTAAGTATAGTGAATAATAGTACAAAAAAGGAATTACGAATTGGTTACTCATATACAGTTACAGGGAATATCACTATTTTTTTTGACAATGTCTACAATGTAAAAAATAGACAGTTAACAAAGGTGATATCTTTTGTAGAGATAGATTCTAGCAAAAGAATAACGACCCAAAAAGAAGTCAAAGATACGTTGTTATCTTACAAAATCACGGATGGACAATTAGCAGCATGGGATTATCAAGGAATGAATAACGTCTTTCTCAAAGATTGGGTATCTGTCTATCCTAGTAACTATTCGCCTGATAATCTGGGAAATGTAAAAATACATACACAATGGTAATACTATTTGAGATTAATCATTTAAATTTACAAATGATTCTCTTACAAGAAACATTACATTATGCAACAAAGGAAGCTAACCATATGAAAAAATTATTAATTCTACTAGCTAGTTTAATTAGCATCCTGATAGCGGGAAATATTTACAATAGAATAAAAATCCAAAATATCTTTGATGAGATTTATTATACAGGTGCTGGAGCGACAAATGAACCTTTTGAGAAGCCCCGTTCTGTAATAGAAAATATACCCAATATCGAATCACAAGTATACTATTTGTCCTCTATTTCAGAAAATGGTGAAAAAATCACAGAAGAGAGATATCAAGAAGATAAACTACCTAACAATATGATTGGTTTATCAACAACATTTTATTCAAAAAAGAAAGAATTGACGATTAACGTTAGTTACAGTATCACATCTACTGTTAATTTAAGCATGGATAATACCTACAGTGTGTCTAAAAAAACACTCTCCCAAACACTCTCATTCTTTGATACAGAAAGAGCGGGAGAGATTCTTGTTAAGGATAAAAATGATGTACAAACCTACTCAGCTACTTATAATATTTCAGAAAAGCAATTAACTGAATGGAATGCCCAAGGGGTGAATCAGCTCTTTTTGGAGGATTGGGTATCCGTCTATCCCAGTAACTATTCTCCCGAAAATCTGGGAAATGTAAAAATAAAGACACAGTGGTAATACTATTTGACATTAATCGTTCAGATTTACACATGATTATCTTACTAGAAACATTACATTATGCAACAAAGGAAGCAGACTATATGAAAAAGCCTCTAAAAAAGTTATTAATTCTACTAACTAGTTTGATTGGTATACTCATTGTAGGAAATAGTTACAATAGAATAAAAATCCAAAATATCTTTGATGAGATTTATTATGCAGGTGCTGGAGCGACAAATGAACCTTTTGAGAAGCCCCGTTCTGTACTAGAAAATATACCCAATATCGAATCACAAGTGTATTATTTATCTTCTATTTCAGAAAATGGTGAAAAAATTACCAAAGAAGTTTATCAAAAAAGCACCTTACCTGAAGACATGTTTAATCTATCAATAAAATTCTATTCTAAAAAGAAAAAAGTAAATATTAATGTTAGCTACAGTATCACATCTACTGTCAATTTAAGCATGGATAATACCTACAGCGTGTCTAAGAAAACACTCTCCCAAACACTCTCATTCTTTGATACAGAAAGAGCGGGAGAGATTCTTGTTAAGGATAAAAATGACGTACAAACCTATTTAGCTACTTATAATATTTCAGAAAAGCAATTAACTGAATGGAATGCCCAAGGGATGAATCAGCTCTTTTTAGAGGATTGGGTATCCGTCTATCCAAGTAACTATTCTCCTGAAAATCTGGGAAATGTAAAAATAGAAACAGCATGGTAGCTTTATCTTGTATTCGTCACAAAATTTTGTTGTAGTTGATTATAAAGCGGCCAAGAAGTCACAGAAAAAGAAAGATTGATGAAAAAATACGCCCCTAATTCGTATCCTTTCATTGAAAGCCCGAGCAATAATAAAAATGAAGATGCAGATCACGCAAAAAAGGAAAGCTAACCATATGAAAAATCCTCTAAAAAAATTACTAATTCTACTAGTTTGCTTAATTGGCATTCTCATTTCAGCATCCATTTATGAGAAAATAAAATTCCAAACTATCTTTGATGAAATTTATTACGATAGCCGAAATGCTTCTGGAGAGAGTTTCGACAGACGATCTTCTTTAGGTGATATCAAAGGAATGTCAGCCAGTGCTACGAAATTGACAGGAATAACCGCTTCAAAAAGAGAAAGCATCATTATGGAATCTTACGAGGATGACAGTTTAAAGGCTCCGATGAACTCTTTACGAATATCAAATAACAGCACGAAAAAAGAATTACGAATTGGGTACTCCTATATGGTTACAGAAAATATGACGCTTTTTTTCGACAATGTCTACTATGTAAAAAATAGGGAACTAACCAAAGAGATCTCTTTGGTAGAAATTGATTCAAATAAAAGAATCACCACTCAAAAAGAAGTCAAAGATACGTTGACTTCTTGTGAAATTACGGCTGAACAATTAGCGGCATGGGATTATCAAGGATTGAATGAGGTCTTTCTCACCGATTGGGTGTCTGTCTATCCAAGTAACTACTCGCCTGATAATTTAGTAAATGTGACAATTAAAACGGCTTGGTAACGTGGTTTGTTTTTATCGCTTCGATTCCTGACAATACACCTAACCTAGCATGGTGGTAATTTCGCAAGGATTGCCTGTCATATCAATGAACTTCACTCTAAATTAAACATCTTTGTTAACTCAACGCTCACTGGAGAATAGTCTTCGTTGGTTTCCATAATATCTGCCATGTAGTTCCACCATTTTTGATTGATTTCTGTTTGAGCCACTTGTAACCATTTCTCTTCATTGTCGATTTCTAAGTAACCAAATAAGGAACTTGTTTCGGAATCGAAAAAAATACAATATGTTTTTGCTCCATGTGTTTTTAAGAGTTCCACCATCTCTGGCCAAAGTTGATCGTGGCGTTGACGGTATGTTTCTTCACATCCTGGGAATAATTTCATCTTAAACGCTTTTTTTATCATTGCTCACCTTTCTAGCACCCTTGAACAGCTGCGCTAATTCCTTGATTTTCTTTTATCACCTTGCCAGTTTCAGGCCAAAATAATGGCGAAAATTGGCATCACATAGTGGTTCGGTCGCTACCTATCAGACCACTCCTTCATAGACTCAACGGCTGTTGCAATTTTTCGATCCTTAGTCTCTTCCAGAATAATCGTTATTCCCGGTTTTTGGTCTTTTAGAAAGTTCAAAAACCAAGGGATATCCATCACGCCTTCACCAAAGGCCACCGGTATGATTTGTCCTGCTTTAACAATAAAATCTTTCAAGTGAATGACGTCAATTTTATGACCGAATAAATCAAAACAATTCTGAATGATGTCCGCTTGCTTTTGATAAGTTTCAGCGGTAATTAAATTGGTGGGATCTAAGACAATTTTTAGATTGGTGGCATCAACGGCTGCAATTAATGCCAGTGTTTTTTCCGGCGAATAAATAGGATGATTAATTCCGGGTTCGATGCCAACCAAGGTGCCGTGTTGCGCTGCTGTTTTAGTCAGACGCTTCACCACTTGCACCACGTCTTGAAAGGCTTTCTCTGTGTAGTTTTCCGCCGTGTAATGAATTTCGGGATGAACACAACCAGTTTCTGTGGCCACTAAGGGTGCGCCAAAGCTATTGGCGTAACTCAAATAGGTTTCAAATCGTTGGAGGGCAGCTTCTCTTTGAACGAGATCAGGGTGAATCATGTTGATGTAGCAACTTAGCACGCCTATTCTGACGTTCTTATCTGCTAATGCTTGTCGAGTTGCCATCGCCAGTCCTGAAGTTAGTTTAGATACTGGGGTGACTAGTTCAGGAAAAGACATATTAAAGGCAAATTGCACCGTCTGGATGGTTAATTCTTCTAAGGCTGATCCTAAATCTGCAATCGTTTGTTTCTCACTTAGGTCATGTCCGCGAACACCTATTGAAAACATCTCATCACTCCTTCTTACTTTTTAAACGACAAGACTAACATTCCGTATGGTTCAAGGCTTTGTTTGCCACTTAAGGTAACTAAGTTCAGTAAGTCCTGTCCTGTTTGTTTTAACTGATAACCACAAGGGTGACCGGTCATATTGGCTAAATAAAAATCGCGTCTCTCCGGATTATCCCGACAATAACAAACAATGCCTTCACTGATAGTTAAAAAGTTTTGCTTATTATCAAAAGGAGCCAATTCTTTTTGAATAAATGCCTGCCAACTCTGATTGCCAACCAGCTGTTTCGGCTGGGCGCCAACGTAAAGCCCTTCGCCTAAACCAATTTGCTTTTTGGCTAAGACAGACTTTCCTTTGGCTAACTCAGATGTGATCTGACTGACACTCTGATCGGTTGAGGCAAAACTGGTAATCAATCCCCACAGCTCCATCGATTCACCTTCATAGTTAGCAGTCAACGGTTGATTACAGCTAAACTGAGTGACCGTCGCTAAGCCCAGCCAATCGGCTAAGCTGATTCCCCCCTCTACTAAGGCATGTTCTTTGGTTCGGTCACCCGTCATCGGTCCCAGTATCAACTTACCTCCTTGTTCTGTAAAGTGGCGCAAGGCCGCGGCTAGTTTAGCTGAAAGATAGCGGACGTAAGGCACTAATATGACCTCAAATGCTGAAAAGTCCGTCTCTTCTTGGATTACCTCCACGCTTAACCCTTGATGGCTTAGGGCGCTATAATAATCGGTAATCAGCTCGCGATAATCATAAAAACCGCCTGTTTCCGTATGATAGAAACGCTTAGCCCGATCGGAATAAATCAACCCAATCTTTGACTTCACTACTTCCGTATCTGCTAATAAAGGGCGAAGCTCTTGCAATCGTTGACCGCCTGCAACCACATCCTCATACCCTAAATCTGGCTCTCCCCAAGCGGTGACGACAGTGCTATGAGGTTGCTCCACTCCATATCGGTGGCCGCGAAAATGCCAGTAAGTAAAGGCTTTAAGCCCGGCAGCAAAGCCCGTAAAAATCTCTGTTTGTAAATACTTTGGCGGGTGGGGCTCAATATAATTTTCGATATGTCCAGCATGGGAGGTCGAGGTTTCCAACAACAACATCTCAGGAACCTGTTTTAGATTTCGCCAGAGATCCAAATTTAAAGTATAGCCTGGGTAATTGCTAGCTGGAGCATAGGTATCAAAGGCAGCAACATCCAGTTCACTAAATAAGGCTTGATTAGCCAAATTAAAGCCTAATGCTGTATTGTGAGTAATCGGCTTAAAGGTTTCCTGACGAATCACATGGCAAAGGCCATGGGCAAATTCATTTAGTGAATCGGCGGTGTATTTTCGAAAAGCGGTCATCAAGCTAGCATTGTGAAGAAAGGGCGTTGTCGTTGGCAAGACCACGTCTTGAAAAGAACCATAAGACTCACTCCAAATCGCCGTTCCCCAGGCTTTGTTGAGACCGTCAATGTGGTGGTAGTTGTCTTCAAGCCACTGATGCCAGCCTTTTTCGCAGGCCTTACAGTAACACAAATCCACGTGACACTTAAATTCATTGTCCAACTGAATGGCAACCACATTGTCATATTTTTCTGCCACTTTGGCTATGGCCTTCGTCAATTCATAAGCTTTTTGGCGAAAATAAGGATGATTGGTGCAGACATGTTGACGAGAGCCATGGGTCATGACTGTTCCATCGTTATTTTTAAGACAACACTCAGGATAATCCCTCGTCAACCAACGCGGCGGTGTTGGGGTAGGGATGCATAAAATCACATCAATTTGATTGTCTCGATAAAGTGACAACGTTTCTTCCAAAAAGCGCACATCATAGGTCCCTTCTGCCGGTTCCAACTGGCCCCAGACAAACTCCCCAATCCGGGCCAAATTCATGCCAATTTTCTTCATGTGCTTTATATCTGTTTGAAGGGTCTCCCGATCAATCACTTCAGGATACATACAAGCCCCGTAATAATAGCTGTCAAAAAGATTGGCTGCTGACAATTCGTTAAGGCGATTGGCCACATAACGAGCGATTTTTTCTGCTCCTAATTCCGACAGATGGGTATCATCTGACAGTCCCATAGGATAATGAGGATGAGTTCCCATATGGAGAAAATAAGTCTCAACGACCTTTGGTTCCGTTAATTGATACAGTAAAAAACTATAGCTATTTAAATCAAACACACGAGTCTCTGTCTCACTGCCTACGTTTTTAATGATCAAGGATTCTCGCTGTAGACTTTTAAACCACTCTCCTTGAATCTGTTGTCGCCTTTCGATTGGCGTACAGAGCACGGGTCGTCCCCCTCTTTGTTTGACCTGGGCCACCATCTCTGTCAAATTTCGGTAAAAATCATTGGCCGTTACACCATTCTCACTCTTTTGATCGTTATGACCAAATTGGATAAGCACCACGACCTCTGGGGCTACTGCTTTTAAGAGAGACGCCCACTGTCCTTCACTAACAAAAGAAGCCGTTGTCGCTCCACACTTGGCATAATTAATCACTTCCAGCTCCGAACACAGACCCTTTAACGCCTGCCCCCAACCCATCATAGGTGCCTGAGACAGAGGATAGTCCGCAACTGTTGAATCACCCGCTAATAAAATTTTCACCAGATTACCTCCCATTTTTCATTCAGTTAACCCTTCGCATTTTTAGCTCTTTCAAAAAAGGAAGCAATCACCCTCAAAAGAGTGAATTGCTTCTAACTCAACTAGATAAAATCATACAGATATTCCGCGAAAGCTAAAACAACTAAGGATTGCCCGTATGGCATGGCCGTTATTGGGACATTGCGATAATAATCTAAATCGGCTCCCATGGCCGTTCCCACTGAAACTTTTTGGACTTCTCCATCAGCATTAATTTCCTGACACAAGGCTTGAATCGCTTTTTCTGCTGAGGCTTTTAACGCAGGCGTCACATACCCTTTTCGGACTGATTTTAAAATTCCATAAGCAAAACCAGCAGTTGCCGATGATTCTTCATAAGAACTTGGCTCAAGCAACAAAGTGGACCATAAGCCACTGTCCTTTTGATTGGCAACCAACGTTTGAATTTGAGCATTTAAAGTTTCTACCAAAAAGGCTCTGAAACCATCGCCAGTTGGTAGTTCCAAAATGTCAATAATCTCTGGGATGGCAATCGTCACCCAGCAGTTGCCTCGCCCCCAGAGGGCTTCGGCGTAATGATGATGGCCCTCAAAGGTCCAGCCGTGGTACCACAGACCGGTTTGTCGGTCTGCTAAATACTTAATATGCAACATAAATTGTCGTTTGGCCTCTTCAATATAACGGTTCTCCCCTAAAAGCATGCCAATTTTAGCCAAGGGTAAAACTGTCATCATCAAGGTATCATCCCAAAGTTGTTCGACATTTTCTGGGCCATATGTTAGATGTTCAAAGCCCCCTTCTTGGGTTTTAGGCAATTCTGACATGGCCCACTCTGCCCAGGTTTCCAAATACGGCAGGAATCGCTGGTCACGGTTTTCTTCGTAGAGGAAGGCCATGGTCAATAAAGGGGCCATCGTATTGATATTTTTAGGAGGAGCACCGATCAGCAATTGGTTTTCAAACCAGTCCGTGACAATTTTTAAGGCTTGCTCATCTTTGGTTAACTGATAGTATTTATAGATACCATATAAACCGACCCCTTGAGGCCAATTCCAAACGTGCCAGCTTTTATCATCCACGACGAGCTCCTCAAAATGAATCAAAAACTCGCCATCATCTTTAATGGTTGTTAAATTAGCCATCATTTTATGAATATTGGCCACAATCGTCTGACGTTCAACGGCATGTTCCACAATATTATGATTTCTTTTCATTTTTTTATCCTTTCACTGTGACGCTAAGCCACATCCTGTCTATTTCAACCCTGTCGTACTGATGCCTTCAACGATATACTTTTGGAACATAAAGAAAATCACGATCACGGGAATTAATGAGACCACTGACATGGCAAACATGGCCCCCCAGTTGGAACTGCTGGATGAATCCAGAAATTGCTTTAAGGCGATTGAAACCGTGTATTTTTCTGGTTTCGTTAAATAGAGCATCGGTCCAATGAGTTCTTCCCACTTCCAGTAAAAGGAAAAGATGGCAGATGTGGCCAATGATGGTTTAATCAATGGCAAAATCACTCGGAAGAAGATTCCTACTCGGCCACAACCATCCATTTTAGCAGCTTCATCCAGCTCCACAGGTAACCCGCGGATAAACTGAACCATTAAGAAAATAAAGAAAGCTTGTCCAAAGAAAGATGGAACAGTCACTGGGAACAAGGTGTTGACCCAGTTCAATTTGTTAAACCAGAGATACTGGGGCACCATAATAATCTCTGCCGGCAACATCATCGTAACTAAGACACAGGCAAACCAAAAGCCTTTGCCTTTAAATCTGATCCGGCCAAAGCCGTAAGAGATGACGGCTGATGAACAAACCGCTCCGATGGTGGCAATGATGGCGATTCGCAATGAATTAAAGATATAATGCCAAAATTTAATCCCGGCAATCCCTTGAAAGCCTGTTACAAAGTTATCCAAGGTCCATTCTCGTGGGAAAAGCTCTGTGGCCGTTTTAAAGATATCCCCATTAGGCTTAAAGGAACTAAATATCAGCCAAAAGACGGGATACAGCAAGAGAATCGCTACTAATAAGATCAGGCCATCCACCACATAATTTTGTTTTTTTGTCTTTACCACGGGTTACACCTCCTCTGATTCTGAAAATACCCAAAATTTTGATGTTGCAAATAAAATCAAGGTAACGATTCCCACAATGACTAACAAAACCCAAGCTAAAGCTGAAGCATAGCCCATTTTAAAATCGGCAAAGGCTTTTTGATAGACGTACAGCGAATAGACCAAGGTGCCGTTCCGAGGGGCACCAGAGCCATTGGAAATAATATAGGCTGGGGTAAAGGTCAAGAATGATTGAATCGTCTGCATCACCAAATTAAAGAAAATAATCGGCGTTAAACAAGGCAGTGTAATGCTGAAAAACTGACGCACTTTACTGGCACCATCGATTTGAGCTGCTTCATAATAGTCGATGGGAATATTTTTTAAGCCCGAAAGAAAGACTAGCATGGAAGAGCCAAACTGCCAACCGGCCAGTAATATTAAGGTTAAGAGCGCCGTTGTTGGATTTTTAAAAAAGTATATCGAGTCAAGGCCAACAGCATTTAGCAAGCCATTGATTAAGCCGGCATCGCCAAAAATATTCCGCCACATAATGGAGACTGCCACACTCCCGCCAATAACTGACGGGATGTAGAACAGCACGCGATATAAACCAGATAACTTCGACGGGCGATTGATTAACATCGCCACAGCTAAAGCCATCATCAATCTCAACGGCACGGCCATGATAACATAACGCACCGTCACACTTAAAGATTGTCTGAACTTTGGATCATCAAAAAATATTTTTTTAAAGTTATCCAAGCCAATAAATTTGGCTTCGGTTAACATGTCGTAATTTTGAAAGGACATAAACAATGAAATTCCCATAGGTACGACGATGAACATTAAAAAGCCAATAATAAACGGCGATATAAACAGATAGCCTGAGACCAAATCCTGCCGGTCACTGGACATTTTTTTAAAGAACTTCATTTTTTCACCCTATTCATTAGTCAGTATAATTTTCTGCAAAAATTTCCTCCGCTTTTTCCACAAAACTTTGATAAGCCTCTGCTGGTGTCATGGTATCGTAAGTAATTTCAGCGTATAAATCTTTGAAGTGATTGTTTAATTCTGAATAGCCGATTGGCGGAACAGGAGAAGCTTCGCCGACAATCTCAGCCACATCAGTTAAATAATCCGCCGTTCTTTTTTCGGTATCTGACATATCGGGATAAAGTAATTCTTTATTTTTGTTATTAGAAGGAATGCCACGTTCTGTGCCGATAATTTTGGCCGCTTCTGGATCGTTGACAATAAAATCAATAAATTTAGCCGCTTCATCTTTTACTTTGGAGGTTTGCGACATTGAGTAATAGAAGGTTGGGCGGTAATACAAGGCCCCTGTCTCTTTGGCATCATAAGGTAATTCCAAACTAAAGGTCACGTTTTCGCCAGCCGATTCTTGATAGGTGACGTATTGATTGGTCCATGACTGTAGCACGCCAGCTTCTCCTAGTGAGAAGGGATTTTCATCAAAACTCTTTAGGTTATTAACCACTTCGGCAGTTGGCAAAGCACCGGCTTTCGCTAGCTTTTGAATGGTCGTCATAAACTCAACAAAATTTTCTTTTGAAAAAGCCAGTACCGGTTTGCCATCTTTATCATATTCGTACAGTTCTTCTCCTTTGGTTCTTAAAAAATACTGGAGTAAGACTGAATTATCCGAGACATCAATCCAGCCATAGCCGCCTGTTTTATCATGGACCGCACTGACACCTTTGGCCATGTCCTCAAAGGTCCAACTGTCATAATCAAAGGTCACACCCGCTTTTTCTAATAGTTGGGGATTCGTGATCATCGACATGGCGTTCATACTTGGGGCAATGGCGTAAAGTTTGTCATTTAAACGGGCAGTATCAATCAAACTAGTGTCAATCTGACTAACATCAATTCCCCCATCGCTTTTAACAAACTCATTTAAATCAGATAACTGGTTTTTAACCCCGTATTGGGCCACATAAGCCGCATCCATCTGCATGACATCTGGTAATTCACCGGCGGCTGATTTTGTGGCTAGCTTTTTCCAGTAATCATCCCAGGCAGAGTATTCAAACTCGATGTCGATATCAGGATTTTTTTCTTCAAATAACTCGATGGCCTTAATGTATTTCTCGTGGCGGACTTCCGCTCCCCACCAAACAAAGGACACTTTCTTTTTGCCATCGGTGGAGGCTGTTTCTTCTTTTTTAGACCCACAGGCTGTTAAGATACTGCCAGCAACTAAGGCGGTCATGACTAATTTACCTATCTTTTTCATATCTGCTATCTCCTCTTCTTGTGATCGCTTACACCCTTATTCTATGTCATCAAACTGCTTTCGGGAATGTAAAAAACAGATAAAAACATTCAAAATTCGGATATCTTATTTTCATTGCTTTTTATCTTTCGTTAACTTCAAGCTGACTAAATGGCATAGTATCAAGCTTTCATTTCTATTGGTGGCGATTTTCTCTAAAAAAATGACTAAAAACCCTATTAGGTAAATCGCTATTTTTGTGCTATTCTAATTTTAAAATCGCTTACAATAAAGCTAAAGGAGAGTTTATGATGACAACGATTAAAAATGGAATGATGTCACTTTTTTCAACGATTAGTTCGATTGTTTACCTCAATCTACTATGGTTGTGTTTTACCCTTTTAGGTCTGGTAGTTTTTGGCGTAGGCCCGGCAACCTGTGCCCTTTTAGCAGCCTGTCAGCGCTTGATAACCAAGAGAGAAAGTACCAGTTTCAAAGACTTCGCCAATGACTACCGATACTTTTTCAAAGCTAGTTCACTGGTTCAACTGTTGTTTTATGGTCTCGGGAGTCTGCTTTTAGTCAATTATCGGATCTGCCTTGTCTACTTTCCCGATCAATTGGTTATGCGAGCGCTCTACTTAGCTATGGCCATGGTGTTAGTTTTTGTTTATTTGCTCAGTTTGTTTAATCTAGTGGAATTTCCAAGCTCTTCGTTTGGTACAACGATTAAGCTGGCGGTCTTTTTACTTTTCCGCTTTCCTGGTAAAAGCTTGGCTTTAGCCCTTAGCTTCTTTGGCTGTCTCCTCGTTCTTTCCCTTAAGTCTGTCTTACCAGTTTTACTGGGAGCCTCTTTACCTCTGCTTATTGGGTATGCTATTTATCACGGAACAGTGGTCTCTGCCTTAGAAAAGTTCCCCACTTTAGTAAATGAGGGATGAGCGTGAAGAAAAAAATCAGCCATCGCTTTAATTCCCTGTCGTTTAGCCAAAAACTGAAGCTCTCGGTCTTTTTTATTGGTGGTGTTTCCCTTTCAGTTTTACTTATTATCAATCTAATCTTTTGGTTCTTTTTTTCAAAACAAATTTATGAGAGTAACCATGACAAAATCACCTTTGCCAGTGCTAATCTCTACGAACATTTTGAGGCCATTGAAAATTTCTCATATAAATTGATTGGCAATGACTCGTTACAAAATAGTCTCGTACAAGCGAACCAACCTAAGGACACCAGCGATAAAATTAAGCTTAAACAAGAAATGCAACTGCTGATTAATGCCTTAGTTTTGGATGAAAAAGATATTCGCAGCGTCTTTTTGCTTAACACCCATCAAGAAAATCAGGTGAATTTTATGGCCGATTCCAATCATCTCCTTGATAATTTATCTGTAAAGGCGATTGTTGACTCGTTGCCTGACGGCCCTAGCAAAGGCCAATGGTTTTTCTCGGAAAACTTTAGTCGGGCAGTCTATGCTCGTAAAATTTTTAACACGAAGCGACTAGCACTCGATTATTTAGGCACGATTATTTTAACCGTGGACACCTCGTTTATTGAGCAAATTTTAAATGAACGAAAACCACCCACTTCCAGTGAACTGTTTATTCTGGAGTATCAAGATCACTATTACACTAACTCAAAACTAGCCACTGCGACCTTTGATCGCTATATTGAACTGATTAATAAGCCTAGCTTGCCAACACCCAATTATCGAGTGGCCCGCTTTGAAGGCGAAAAGTATTTTATTGTGGAAAATCACTCAACCGATCGCGCCTTTACCTTCTATTCTTTACAGCCTAATAAGGATGTCTTACAAAAAATCACTCATATTGAACTGGTCATCATTTTAACCACACTTAGTTTATTTATCGGCATTATCGCCCTTATTAATCATTATATCAGTTCACTGATTTCACCAATAAACAAGTTAGCCAGTAATATGACGAGCTTTCAACAAAATAAAGATTTAAGTCAATTAAAAAGAATTGACTCCCTTAATCAAACCGATGAAATTGGCGTTCTTTACGAAAGTTATCAACAAATGATTGAAGAGATTGATCAATTGATTTCCCAAAACTATCAAGCCAAAATCTTAGCCCAAGAAATTGAATTTAAAGCACTACAAGCCCAACTAGACCCACACTTTTTATACAATACACTGGATTCCATTAACTGGTTGGCCTTAAACAAAGAAGAAACAGAAATTTCCCAAATGGTGACTTCTTTAGCCTTTCTATTTAAGAAGAAAATCGACAACTCATCGACCACCACTACCATTGAAGATGAACTTGATTTAATCAACGCTTATATCGCCATTCAATCTATCCGGTTTCAACATCGCTTTACCTTTGTTCCAGTTATTTTAATCGATGACCTCAGTCAGGTGATTCCCAAACTAATCATCCAGCCACTGATTGAAAATTCCTTTAAATACGCTGTCGAAAAGATGTCCACGCCCTGCCTGATTCAATTGAAGATTTTTGAAAAAGCTGACTGTTTAATTATCAGTGTCTCAGATAATGGGCCTGGCTTTTCTGACCATCACTTAGATTTAGACGCCAATCACGGTATTGGCCTTAAAAATATTGCCGCTCGTTTGACAGTTAAATATCAACTGGAGACCCCCTTGACCATTCATTCCAGTCCTTTTAACCAAACAGAGGTCACCTTAACTATCCCATTGAATGATCGGAGTGATTCCCATG
Source organism: Vagococcus allomyrinae (assembly GCF_017829975.1). Taxonomy (GTDB): domain Bacteria; phylum Bacillota; class Bacilli; order Lactobacillales; family Vagococcaceae; genus Vagococcus_D; species Vagococcus_D allomyrinae. The sequence goes on from NZ_JAEEGA010000002.1 coordinate 315,001, forward strand.
AAAAAAATATTAGTTGTTGATGATGAACCCATTATTGCCAATGGCATTACTGCTATGATCCAAGGCTTTCAATTAAATTTGGCCATCACAACGCGCTACTCTGCTGAAGAGGCTTTGGCCTTTAGTCAAACTCAAGCCTTGGACATTATTATTACCGATATTAACATGCCAGTTATTAACGGCATTGAGCTGATTCGTCTGATTCGCCAAACCAATCCCCAAACCCAAATCATCGTTTTAACCGGCTTTGGTACCTTTGAATATGCCAAAGAATCCATGGAGTTGGGTGTTCGTTATTTTATCCAAAAGCCTTGTCAACCAGATGAATTAAGGCGCTCTTTGCTGGACAGCTTGGAACTAGTGGCAGAAACTGATCAGATGCAACAGCTCCGTCTACAACAAGTTATTGAAGCCACGATCTTAGATAAAACGACGGTTTCGACCATTCAAGTCGCCCCTTTTTATTTGATTCTATTCGATTCGAAAAACTATCATCTGCTATCCAAATGGTTTAATCATTATTTAGCAGAAGCTGACTCCCTATCTGGTTCCATCAAAAAAGCCGCTTATTATGTGGTATTTTCTGACGCCTATCATGGGCAAAAATTGATAAAACAACTCCCTTTGGATAAACTACCCCGTTGCACCATTTTCCACTCCGAGTTTATCCAAATCGCTGAACTTTACGACACCTTTCGCGGTGGCCTAAAAGCCTTTGAAAAAGAATTTTATGTGACCCATATTACAGTCTTAAACGCTCAACAATTAAGCCAGGCCAGCTCAGCACAAAAAAACAATCAGTTGTATTTAACCTTTCGTCAGGATATTTTGACCTTAATCGAATCTGCTGAATTTACAAAAGGCCAATTAGCCATTCAACAGTTTTTTACAACCTGCCAGGACATCCTTTATCCGGTAAAGTTGCTGCAAATTGAATGCAACGACTTGATTACAAAACTGATTGCTCAATATAAAATTCAAACCGATAAACTGGCCAGCGAATTGTCCATTAAGATCGTCCTTTCTAGCTCCGTAGCAGAATTGCACTACTTGGTGATGTCGATCTTTGACCTAGTAAAAGAGGCTAACTGCTCCACAGATGGAAACATTGCCGCTAGCCTTAACCGAATTATTGAAGAACATTTTAACAATGAAGATTTATCCTTACGCTGGATCTCCAAAAATTTACTGTTTCTCAATCCTGAGTACCTTGGAAAAGCCTATTTTAAACAAACAGGCAACAAGTTTAACCAGCAATTAGTGGAATTCCGCATGGAAAAAGCTAAGCAGTTATTGGCTGAAGACTATCGGGTTTATGAGGTCGCTAAACTTGTCGGCTTCGGCAATAACCCAGAGTATTTTAGCCAAGTCTTTAAACGGCATAGTGGGATGACACCTCATCGGTATACAAAAAAAGAACATACTAGCACTCAATAAGTTAGCTTAGGTTTATTAAAGGATTAGCACACAGCTAGTTAATGAGGGACCTAGCTTTTGGAATGTTAACGGCCAGTTTTTGCTAGTTTAAGTTAACACAAAGAAGTAGCGCCATCCTTGATGATGGCGCTACTTTGATTGGTAATTTTGAACACTCTAATCCAAACATAACGTTACCATTCCGTTTGAATTTTGACATTGCCCAAATTAGCGAGAGAATATCTGAAACATCTCCCCTCGATCTATTGTCTTAGTCAATCGGTATGATGGATGAAATAACTTAGTCGGTTGATAGAATTCTTTTCCCGTGTAACAAAAGCCCAACTTCCTTAGAAGTTTTTGAGAAGAATAATTATCAGGATGATGACCGGCGAATAATTCTGTGGCATCCAAATCAGAAAAGGCGTAATTAATGACTGATCTAGCAGCCTCCAGCGCGTATCCTTGTCCCCAATAGTCTTTTTTTAAATGAAAGCCTAATTCATACACATTATTAATAGCATCATGCATCCTCAGCCCACAAACTCCTACAAATTCATCAGAATTCTTTTCAAAGATTGGCCAGTACTGAACTTGATATTTTTCTTGCTGCTTTATCTCATTCTTTAACCTATTTTCCACATCTTCTTTAGTAAATTTACCTGATGCGCTAATGAACTTCGTCACCTCAGAGTCTCCCCACAATACCATAGCATTTGTGAGGTCATCCTCTGACCACTTAGAGAAAACCAAGCGACTTGTCTCTAAAAAGATAATTGGTTTCTTTTTATCATTTGATGGTATCGGCTTATTTTCCATTTTACCTCCTAATCACTTTGTCCTTCAGCTAAAGTAAGCAAACTCGCGCCATTAATTACTTGCGACCAGTTCTTCTTGAAACGCCTTATAGAGAATATTAGCATAATCTTGTAGGCCGATGCTGATCAAAAATTCCAAAATGTCGCTACATCGCTGATAACCAGCTGATTTCCCGATCAGTTGGTTTTTTATGTTTTCCAAATATATACATCCTGTCAAATAATCAAACATATAGTTCCATTGGATAATGCGCATAATCATCCGCCAAGAGTGGTACTTTCAGCTTTTTTCTGGCTGAAAGTTTAACGGTAAAGGATGATTATTTAATGGGAACTATATAGTCGATAAATAGCAGAAAAAATAGGTTCGTGATCACTTTCTGAGGCGCCATTTTTAATTGAATTGACTCAACTAGTTTAATGAAATTATCGTATTCTGATCGTTTGAAAAAAACACCTGCTGTGACCATAAAAAAATCCAATATTTGATAGGTATTAAGGTCATTTTTTGTTCTTCGAATAATGGATTCTATCTTCACATTGAGCAAATCGGAACTGATCTCGAAACTGACATAATTAACAATGAATAATTCGTATTTTCCCCAATAATCAGCAGTTAAGAGAAACTCTATGATTTCTCTAAGGGATACGCGATGAGTATGATTGTTCATTTGAGCGTAATAATACTCCGCCAATAATTGAAAATGTCGATAACAACTTCTTTTCGTTTGATGCCACAACCGTTGATATTTTTTTATTAGTTTCTGCCACTCAAAATAAAGATTTTCAGCTGATGCCCAATCCATCTCTACTTCGAAAGTCTTTATGATACTTGAGAGTGATTCTACATTTGACAGTTCAAAAAATTCTTCATAACTGACGTTAATTTTGTCTAATAATAATAGTAAGTTAGAAACCGTAATATTACTATCTCCTCTTTCAAATTTCGAGACCGCTTGGGGGCTCATTATTCCCTCAGCCGCTTCTTTTAACTGAATTTCTTTCCCCTTTCGAAGCCTTCGATATAGTTCACCAAAATTGTTCAATGACCCAGTCCTCCTGATATTATTCTCACAAGAAACTTTAGTTTCTTTTCTAGGTGTTCTCCTACTATTTTTTTACACATGAAAGCTCTAACGCAACATAAGTTTACAATCCCCATTTGACGAGCTTGGTTGCTATATACTGTTTTTACAGATAGAAGGGAGGGAGCAAACATACATGTCAATTTTTTTATTGATCGTACTGATCGTTGTATTTGGCTTAACCGTCATTTTACAAAAAGAGAGGTCTAAAGGTAGTGACAAAAACAAACCATTAATCTTGAATTGTGTCATGATACTACTGGGATTTGCCATTGGCGTTGCCGCTTATATAGCATTTGGTGGTTAGACCAATCTGTCAGCTTTTTGCTTAGATTTAATTCATCAGCTACTGGTATGAATTAGATCTAAGTAATCTATGATGAGAGTTCTTTCTGCATCCAGATAATGCCAAATGTTCTGCCGAATTTTTCCCCAATATTTGCCAACTTTCCAAATTCAACAAACCCGTTTGATTCGTGAAACTTAATGCTTCCAACATTTTCCAGCGAAATATCTGCAATTAAGCGAGTGATGCCTCGTTTTTTTGCTTCAACCTCCAATTTGTTCAAGGCAAGCGCCCCAATTCCTTTGCCAGTATATTTGGGATGGAGAAAATACATCACCTCGGCGGCTTTTGAAAATGTGCTTATTGGGATGTAAGCCTCTAATAGACAAAACCCAACTAAGCTACCGTCTTTCGCTTCAATCGCAAAGCTACAATATGTGTCTCCACTTTCACAAAAGTGTGAGAAAAAATCCTCATTAACTAGTTGAGCTCTGTAGGCAGCTGTTGTGGTTTCAATATAATAGTTAAATAGTTCTAGCACCTCTTGTTTATGTTGCACATCGAGTTTGATAAATTCTACTTCCATTTAATCCCTCCTATTGTTTGTCAGCAACTTTTTATAGATCGTTAGTTGAAATTCGCCTAAAAGACTTCAATGGATTTTTTATATGCGCTTAGTCTTAATCACCTAAAAAATCGCTGACCGCATAACTAACCATTCCATTCCCCAAATCAGCATTCTTATTAATCTTTACGAATAACGGAACCACTCATTTATTTCGTTTTAGAAAATACTGAATCATCGGTCCGACCACTTCTCGCTTCTCTATTTTAAAATAAGGTGCTAGTATGTTTTCAAACTCGCGAATGGAGATATTAAACTGATTCGGACGGCCAAGATGTGCTTCGATCATTTTAGCTATTGTATAAATGTTGCCATTTATATCCGGGATATCAACAACTAGTTTACCATCATATTTAAGAATCCGATACATTTCTTTCACCGACATTTCAATGAATGTTTTATCAAAATATTCCAAAACGCCTATGCAGGCACCTATATCAAAGTACTCCATTTCAAAAGGCGTCTGGTGAACACTGCCCAAATACAGAGAACCTATTTTAAGTTGCTTTTTTTCGATAAACTCACGAAGCAATAATATGGTCTCTTGACTTATGTCCACACCGTAATAGGTCGACGGCCATCTGTCATAACCATTAAACATTAAATTTAAGCAACACCCTAAATCCACAAATCTCATCTCTGTCTTCGGTAATAAAAAGTCGCAAATTTCTTCACGTTGACTGTCAGAAGTTCCTTCTTCAAGACTCCATTCTTGATATGCAACAAAATCCGCGTGATTCGTAATTGACTCAGGCAAGTTCTCATACAAATTAACACCTTTTCTACCAAGCGTAATTCCTTGATCATAAGAACTGGCGATTGTCGACAAGTGCTTATCCATTTATTGTCCTTCTCTCTGTTTTTAGTCTTAACTAGACACCCACTCATCCTTCCGAAAAACTAATATCCATTAAATGAGGGTTTCCCACGCCCACTTATTCATGACTGGTTCAAATAGATTATTCACTTTTGAGACTTCTTTAGGGCTTAACCAACATAGCTTGTCATACTCTTCTGATAGTTTGAGAGCGGATCGATCGTCTGTTTTGCGAAAGTATCTCACATCTGGCAATTCTAGTATTTTTCATCTTATACAATTCTTCTTAGATAATATCAAAAAAACCATCTGTCACTTTTTTTAGAGTTAGATGGTTAAATGATGAAACAATTATTTGATTTCTGCCGCCGTCTTTTTAGCAGTGACGATTTCCGATTGTCCTTTGTTAGCCCATGATTCTTTATCTTCTTATGATACCATAATAATTCCCATCTTATAAAGATAATTTTCAATGAGCTCCATTACTAATTGGTTCAAGAACTAAATGTCGCTTTATATTTTTTTAGTGTATCTAAAAAAAAAAAAAAAAAAAGATACATTTATATAATCTTTTCACAGTTAGAAAATGATTTTTCGGTTATTAATAATGAAGTAAACCTAAGAAACAACTTGTTCCACATCAATTTTTGGCTGTGAAATCAAAAAAACAACCCCATCATCACTGACAGAGCTGCTTCATTTTTCTAGCCACCACAGGCGAATACTTTCTAGCGTTCTTCGCCATTTGTTTCAATGACTCGTTGATACCAAGAGAATGATTTCTTCTTATAGCGTTGAAGGGTTCCTTCCCCCTCATTGTCTAAGTCAACATAGATAAAGCCATACCGTTTTTTCATTTCACCTGTTCCGGCGGAAACTAAATCGATACATCCCCAGGTCGTGTACCCGATTAAGTCGACACCATCCAAACTGATTGCATCACTCATCGCTTGAATATGAGAAGATAAGTAATCAATCCGATAGTCATCTGCAACATCATGATTCTCATCCGGCGTATCAATCGCGCCTAAACCATTTTCAACTAGGAATAGCGGTTTTTGGTAGCGTTGGTAAATGTCATTTAAGGTAATTCTTAACCCTAATGGGTCAATTTGCCAGCCCCACTCACTCGATGATAAATAAGGGTTCTCTAACGAGGCAAAGGCATTTCCTGCGGTTTTTTCAGCTTCTTCCGTTTGATCCGCTGTTACTCGTGAAGAGTAATAAGAAAACGAGATAAAATCTACGGTATTTTCTGCTAGTAAGGTTAAGTCTTCTTCTGTAATATCCAGCTCAATCCCTTTTCTTTCCCATTCTTTAATGGCGTATGAGGGATATTTACCACGTGCTTGAACATCAATAAAGAAATAATTTTCCATTTCAGCTTGTCTAACTGCCCAGACATCTTTAGGATTTGGGGTTTGCGCGTAAAAGACACCGCCAGCTAGCATACAACCAATTTGCATTTCGGGATCAATTTCTTTGGCAATCTTTGTGGCAAGGGCACTGGCAACCAATTCATAATGGGCTGCTTGATATTTAACTTGCTCCTCATTTTCGCCTTCTTCAAAACAAAGCCCCGCTCCCATAAATGGCAGATGCAAAATCATGTTGATTTCATTAAAGGTTAGCCAATATTTGACCATGCCTTTGTAACGGGTAAAGATCGTCCGACATAAGCGTTCGTAACACTCGATTAACTTGCGGTTACGCCATGAGCCAAAGGTTTCAACTAAGTGCATTGGCACATCAAAGTGAGTAATCGTAATTAGCGGCTCAATGTCATACTTCAAACACTCGTTAATGACATCCTCATAAAATTGTAGCCCTTTTTCATTTGGTTGTTCATCATTGCCATTGGGAAAAATTCGTGTCCACGCCAATGAAAAGCGATAGACTTTAAAGCCCATTTCAGCAAATAACTTAATGTCTTCTTTGTAATGATGGTAAAAATCAATGCCCTTTTTAGCTGGGTAAACATGTTCATCGTCAAACTTGAAATGCTTTTTCTTCCCAGCTAAAATCTCAAACCTATCTGGTCCGATCGGCAAGACATCAACGTTTGCCAGTCCGCGACCATCTAGATCATAAGCACCTTCACACTGATTGGCAGCTGTTGCGCCGCCCCATAAAAAATTCATTGGAAAGCTCATGTTGTTCCTCATTTCTTAATTTTTTGCCGACACATACATCTTCGTTCTCTCGTAGTGATGAAAAACTTTGGAGCGATTAAAGAGCAAGCCGTTTGATAAGTATATTTTTTCATTGTTCACCAAGGTTGGCTCACCGGCTTCCAGCCCAAATAGTTCAGCATCCTCCTGAGATAATTTTTCAGCTGTCAGATAGCGATCAGCAAAGCCAATCTTCAAGTGTAAATCACTTTCAATATAATCAAAGATCGATCCTTCCGCAATTTCCTGGCCAATATAAGGGATGATCTCTTTGTTAATCATGGAGTATTCAATCATCGTCGGCAAATCATCCACATAACGAACCCGTTTAATATGATAGATGATCGTGCCAACCTTTGTCACTAATTCCTTGGCAATGTCTTCATCAGCTGCTATTTTTTCAATCGATATGACTTTTGCCGTCACTTTGGAATGATTGAACTGAGCCATACTTGAGCGAATTTGCATCACATCAATGGCACTTTCAACGGTGTTTTGTCTAATGTAAATGCCGCTACCATGAACGCGGTATAATCTGGCATTATCGACAAGCAAATCGATCGCATTGCGAATCGTGTTGCGACTTGCCCCATAAAGCTCAATTAAGACGTCTTCTGTGGGAAGTTTTTCAGTATATTTACCAGAGTTGATTGCTTCTTCAATTGCTTTCGCCACCTGTTTGTACTTTGTCAATCCAGACACCTCTTTTATTTATTTGCCATCTCTTCACTATGATACATAGAATCAAGTTTTTTTACAAATGGTAAATAGATCAGAACAGACTCTGCTAAGATTAGCAATTGGACAATGACTCCCTTAACCCCACCTAACAGGAAGCCTGACACAAGAACAGGGGTTGTCCATGGGACAGTGGCCGCCTGAAAGGGTGGCATAAAACCAATTCGAATGGCAAAATAACAAATTAAGACCCCAACAATAGGGACTAACACGAAAGGCACTAGTAAAACGGGATTAAAGACAATCGGCAAGCCGTAAATAACGGGTTCATTGATGTTAAAAATACCTGGTGTTACAGAAAGTTTGGAAATTTCTTTTAATTGAGCAGATTTTGCTACAAGTAACGCCGCAATTAACAGCCCTAAGGTAATCCCTTGGCCACCGAATTTAACGTAGACATCGATCAGTTGAATCGTCATAATTTTGGCATTGCCACCGACAACTAATTCTTTACCAGCGTTAACGATTTCTTGGTTAGCCGTTGCATTAGCCGTTAAGATGGGCCCCATAATTCCCATGACAATATTCGGTCCGTGAATCCCCGCCCAGAACATAATCGACATGATAAACGTCATAATCAAACCGCCAGGCAAGGTATCTGATAAGTTTTGTAACGGCGTTTGTAAGACTTTAAAGATCAGTTCGGTTAAAGAAACGCCTGCAAATTTATTTGACAAAATAAAGATAATCATCGACCCTGCCATAATAACCAGACCTGGAATTAAGGCTGAGAACGCACTGGTTACCCCAGCTGGAACGGTTTCGGGCATTTTGATGGTAATATTTCGTTTAAGGAAGAAGGCAAAGATTTTTGCCGTGATAATAGCGACTAAAATTGCGGTAATAACGCCATTGCCACCGGTCCAGTTTTTAGGAATAACCCCGCCGATTGATTCGCCAGCTTCGGTCATTTTAAATGAATCTGTCACAATTAAAAATGAGACAAAGGATAAAATTGCGCTGTTGAAGCCATTTACCTTTTCATTCTTCGCATAAGTATAAGAAATGGCAATAACGGCAACAATTGCTAGAACATCGAAAGTTGACCCTGATACTTGATAAAATGGTTCTTTCCAGCCCGCCCCAAAAATACTCGCCATTAACTCTCCCCAAGCTGGTAAGGGAAACTCCGCTACTAACAAGAATAACGATCCAACTAAGGTAACAGGCATTGTTAAAATAAAGCCATCCTTAATTGCGATCATCGATTTCGTGTTGACTACTTTTAAAAATTTTTCTAAAACAACGTTAAAAAAATCTTTAATTTTTTTCATAATAGATACTCTCCTTTTTCATTCCACTCTTTTATAATTCATACCAATGAATAATATTTAGGATACTCTATATAATAGAAAAAGTAAACAAAAAAAAGACAATCTACTAAAAAAGGCATGAATAGTCCATTTATCTCAACAATAAAAAACAAGACATGAACTCGTCTACTAGCTCATGTCTTGTTCTATTCAATATAAGGGTTGCTGTTATTTACACAGCCAAAATAAATTGACGTTATGCCGTAATCAATTGCCACAATGACAGGGAGTTCCTACTAACTCTTAGTTTGTGTGACCCTCAGTAACTCTATTTGCTTTTCCTCAGCTAAGTCCTCTAGGTGTTCTTCTAAATAATCATAAGCATCACGACTCGTCTTTGCTGAGCTAAATGTTTTAACTAAATCAAATGGATCGACCAACTCAATATTATGAGCCGTCAGTCTCTCTGAAAGTTCGACCAACATACTCATCTCCTCACATTCGAAATGAAAATGTGTGTCATTCTCCAATCTGATAATCAGATCTAAATTAATTCTTGTGCCTGGTGCAACAACTACTACTGTTAGTTTCTTGACGGGGTTAATCTCTACCTGACAGATCTGGTTGTAAGAGAGATCATCCAAAACGTCTTTCTTTTTGTTCGTTAGCGGTTCCGCTTCAATTATCTCAATGCCTTTTTCACGAAAAGCTAGATAGCAAAAGGGAGGGAGTTTGACTGGGATCGTCGGAAAATAGTGGCCGTCAATCTCGATGATTGCTTGTAAAATTCGCTCATTAGAAAAATGTCTAAAGGTTTGAGTGTCCATGATAAAGCCTCCTTCGTCTGTATACATTTAAATGGCAACGCTTTATTTTTTCGTTGTCAATTATTATTAAACAGGCTTTTTAACTATATAGTTCCTATTAAATAATCACTACGCAAAGCTTCGATCTCATCAAATTCTATGTGCTGAAGCACTGAGATTTGCCGTTATTCTTACGAATTTATTCGTTAGAGATAAGGGACAACGTAGTGAAGGCACTTTACCGTTAAACTTCCAGCTAGAAAAAAGCTGAAAGTATCACTCTTGAGGTCTGATTATGCGAATTATCCAATGGAACTATCTATCTGATTATTTAACACGATGTATATAGTAAACCATTCTAGGGCCAGTCTTTGTCTGAATTAATTGATTAACAGGCTCATTGTCGATTATCATTCAAGCTAATGAGTTTCCATTTCTGTCACGGGGCAGTAGTCAACGATTCTTAACCAAATCGTTAACTAGTCCACTGCACTAACACACCCACTTCTATTATTTCGCCAAAATGGTTTAGCTTTCAAAAATTTCGATCTACTTTACTTCTGTTTTGATTAACTGTCCTTCTCCGAAGAGTACATCCTTTTTCACAAAGATAATCCCCATTAAAAGCAATAGCAAACTAACCCCACTCATCCATAAAAAGGCGATATTAAGGCCATGAATGGCAGCATCACTGCCATAACTACTAACTGAATGTTGACTTACCGTGGTCATAATTCCCACAAAGACTGCTGTGCCAATCGCTCCTGAGACGGTTCTCAAGGAGGTTAACAAGGCTGTGCCATGGGCGGTTAGTTCTGGGTTGATGTAGCTAGTTCCCCAGGTAACCAACGGCATCATCAAACAACCAATGGCGATGCAACGCAACATATTATAGCCAGCTGCTACCCAGATGGGCGTACTCATTGAAATAAAGACCATTCCTAAATTACTGATAAGCATGCCACATGCGCCAAAAACAAAGAGGGGTTTAATGCCAACTTTATCATAGAGTTTCCCGGCAAAGGGGCTGATAAAGGCCATAATTAGTGAACCAGGCAGTACTAGCAAACCAGAAAGAGTCGCCGATTTCCCCAAAACTGATTGAACGTATAATGGTAATAACATGGTGGCAGCCATCATAACTAAGTAAAGAAGCATACTTCCAAGAACACTTAAGGCATAATTCCGATTACTCAAAATCCGTAGTTCAAGAAAAGGCTGATGAGACTTCAATTGTCGATGGATAAATGCAAGAGTTCCTGCAACACCAATCAGCAATAATAGCAAGACTTGAGGGCTAAAAAAGGCGTAGTGGCCAATATTGCCAATAGCCAAGGTCACACCACCAAATGCCAAGGCACTCAGAACAAAGGAGGGGCTATCAAATTTCTGTGGTTTGGTTGCTAACAAATCATCAAAAACGATGATTGACCAAATAAGTGATAGGACGATGATGACACTAGCTAGATAGAAAATCGCTGGCCAGTCCATCTTATCAACAATCAGTCCGGCAATCGTTGGAGCAATCACTGGTGCCGCGCTTAGTGATAAGCCGTACCAGCCCATAATTGCCCCACGCTTTTCAAGCGGATAAATCGAGAGCAGAATGACTTGGGCCATAGAGGTTAACAGACCATTGCCCACCGCTTGCAGGATTCTGGCCATCATCATCATTGGAAAGTTTGGTGAGATCGCGCAGAGCAACAGACCGATTAAAGCGATCACCAATCCGGTAATATACAATTTTTTTGTTGGAAAGCGAGTGATCAAAAAAGCGGTCAAAGGCATAACAATCGCCATTGACAAGGCGTAGCCACTGGTTAACCATTGGCCGGTGGTCACGCTGATGTCTAAGTCGTTAACAATTGCCGGCAAAGCCGTCGTCAAGGCCGTTGATAACATCGTCAACGCGATACAAGTAATGACGATGTTAATAAAAATCATGTTTCTTTTTTTATCCGTAAGAACGATACTTTTATTCAAATTCTGTCTCTCCCATTTCTAAATAAAATTCTTTAATTTTCAACAGCGCGTTAGCAAATTGAAGTTTTTCTGTCTCGGTTAAGTAACTTAACATGTCCACATGAACCAAGGCCTTTTTCTTACGAATAGCCTCCGCTTCGCGTTGCCCTTCCAAGGTTAAGGAAACAAAGCTCACCCTTTTATCTCGATCTGATACACTGCGGATAATCAGTCCTTTTTGCTCCAGCTTGGTTAAATTCTCACTAACGGAAGAGGGGCGAATACCTAATCTCTCTCCAATTTCTTTTTGGGTCATTTTTCCGTGACTCTCTAAAGTCAGCAGGCACTGATATTGCCCTCTAAAGGGAATTTTATTCCCGAATTTATGATCAGAATAACTCCGATTTAATTTTGAGACATCAAAAAATAATTCCACAATGTTTTCGTCTTGAACCGTCATCCTCGTCACTTCTTTCTAAATGAGTTAGTAGTACCTTTAGTATTATAATTAGGTACCTAACTATATTCAAGAAAAAGATTAGTGCGGATGTAACTTTTATTTAAAATGAGGATTATATACAATTCCTAACATTGATAGAGGATACACCAGACTGTTCTGTCAGTCGGTTGCACAGATGTCTTACTTCATTCAATTAAAAAAGCTCGCAAAAAGGCATAAGCAGATCGGTTGATTTGCTTATGCCTCTCACGAGCAACAGGCCAGCCATTCTTTATCATGCGAACTATTTACCAACTTGTCAAACCATTCGGTAAAGCAATCTCCTAGTAAATACTCGACATTCTGCAAAGTTTACTGGACGCGTGATTGCCAATCCATTTATAATCGTTGATCCCTTGATCCCTTCTCTGGATTTGGAAAATCCAGCAACTGTCGAATGATCGCTGTCTTCCCCGCGCTATTTAGTGCTGAAATCTAAAGAAGACGCTCATAATAAAGACCTTTGGAGAACTAAAACACCAAAGGTCTTTATATTATCTAGTTATAGATAGCTAATCTTCTTTAGTGGCCTTTATCTTGATTATTTCTCTTTCAAGCCCTTTTCTGCAATCATATTTTTAATTGCTTTTTGGATAAGATAAATAGTAATTCCACCAACAAATAACCCGACAGCTTATGTTGATAATCCAGTGGAACTATATGTTCGGATTATTTTACGGGATGTATATAGCTTCAAGGTTAAAGAAATCGAATCATTTGTCACCACCAGAGACCTCGGAACGGGACTTGACGATTATCTTAATTGGCGTACATTTCCCGCCATTGCAGTTGCTTTCAGATACGCTGCACGCTGCGACTGCCAGCAAGACGTCCATTTCAGCTTTTAACACCAATTTATCCCCCGGTTTTGACAAGGGCGGTTCAACAGATAATTTGCCATTTGGTAATAGTTTGGTATACATAAAGATATTAAAAGGGGTAATTTCTGCTCGTTCTTCAGCAAAAACGTCCTTTAAGGACTTGTTAATATTGGCTAGGCAATTAGGATGAGCTTTCCCCGTACCATAAAAAAAATCATACATTTCCGGCCGACAACAAGGATGCAGTAAGTCGTGTTCTTTAACATCGTCTTCAATGATCGTAAACATTTTATTGTAATGATTCGTGTAAATAGCGTCTCCAACACTTATTTTTAAACTTTCGTTACAGTCAATCGTCGCACCAGTAGATAAATATTCCTTAGAACTTATTTGATTTGTGGCGAAAAAGTCAACGACTTGTTGTCCATCTAAATCGATTACTTCAACCAGCTCCCCTTGATTCACAGGGATATTTAACCCACTTTTGGCTGCCACTATGTACTCTTTTTCCATCTTTTTTCCTCCAGACTTTCTGATGACCTTTCTATTCATTTTTACAATTGTTCTACGAGTAGGGCGCGCTAAATATTCAACCTTATTTTAACATACAGGCGTTACCTTTTACATTCCCTTGACATAATTTCTAACTGTTAATTGCTTATTTCCTACAGTTATGATTATGTCCTAGTTTTGCGTTTCATCAATTTTCTTTTACATCATAAATGACCTCAAACTCATCATTTACAATCTTGATTGGTTTACTTTGGGAATTCTTAAGAGATTCAAATTCAATTGTAAACACATTAGTATTTTTGCTAAAGGGGGCAAACATGCGATCCATACTTATGTAGATGGTTTTTGAACTATCCTGATTGTCGATATTGCAGGCCACCTCTTTATAAAATAAGCTTTTCTTAAACGTAATCACGACCTCATCACCCGTTCTTTCAGCTGATACAATATCCGAGGATGAAATATCTCTTGCTTTAAACTGAAACTTGAACATAACGACTAATAATAACAACATAACCATCGTTAAACCAGTAATCACTAGACGATGCTTTTTTTTCAACCGGCTGTCTTTCGTAAGTTCATGAACGATATCACTGTCACCTTTCAATAATTGATCAACACTAATATCAAATTCTTCACTCAAACTCAATACCATCTCCAAATCTGGATAGGAACGACCATTTTCCCAGCTGGATATGGTGCTTCTTGACACATTTATTAAATCAGCTAGGGCTTCTTGCGTCAACTGCTTACGATTTCTATTTTCTTTAATGACTTGACCAATTTTCATGTCATTCTCCTTTCTGACATTAAGTATGTAAAACTCATATTCTTACCTAATATTATACTATATGCCTTGCTAGTTATTTTCTTAAATACATACCCAATACTGACAAACACTGATAGACCAATGTTTAACGTAATGATAAGAATCTGATCATTGCATATCTGGCTGTTTTCGACTCACCCCTCTTACGTTTAGGAGGTTAAAAAAACTTATTGGGGTATGGAGTTTATCTTTATTGTAGTCATTAGCTTTGAAAGGACTCATAATCGAAGCCCAAACCATAAATAAAATAGATCATCAAACATCGGCAACAGGAGGAAGGACATCTATTGGATATGCTCCTGACGGCGCAGGATACATTCAAAAAGGCTTTAGATTATTTTAGAATTGACTACAGAATTAGCACTCATGATTATCGTCCTAGTTTCGTGGTAGAAAACCAGTTCTCATACCAATCACCATAGGGAAGGAGGGCGATCTATCCGCGTCCACTCCAAAAAACCAGTGAATAACCCTATTTGGGTAAATTCACTGTTTTTTTATAGACTTATTGCGCATTTCGCTAGCTGCTGATTGTTAAGAGGAAGATGTCCAAGCCCAATAATCATCCGTTCGTTGAGGTTCAAACCCTAGTGCCCAATAAAAAGGCTGATCGCCACCAATTAGTTGGGTGCAACCATGAACTCGAGTACGATTAATCCCTTCTGTGATTAGCGCTTTTCCTAACCCTAATCGCCGATACCACCAAACAACGCCAAGTGGCTCCAAAACAGCGATGTCTGTCTTGTCGCTAACCCAAAAGTTGGCCAATCCAGCTGGCTGTCCTTCAGGATCAAAAACCACTAAATCGAGTTCAGGTCGATAGTCCGGCATTTGGCGGATTTTTTCAAACCCTCGCTGGCCACCATCATTTTCTTGATTGTAACGAAAAGAATGGTTATGAGCCAATGCCGTGTAAAAAGGTGTTACTGTTCGCCCATCATGAATTGTGAACCCCTCTGGTAAGATCACTTCCTCTGGGTCAGAATAAGGCTTGATCAGTGTTCGCTCTTTATCTGTTGTTCGCTGATACCCTCGCTTTCGCAAAAAATTAGCAATAACTAGATCACTACTTGGCAAACATAACCGATACTGATTTTGTTGCTGATCTGCCGAAACCCGAGAGGTAAAACGCTCGGCAAACTCACACATTCTCGGCAAAAGTTCCGTGCTTTTGTCCTCATCTGAGCGAAAAAGAAAAAATGTCTCCTCCCACTGAGTTCCGCCCTCTGTCATAACCAGCGCCACAATTCCCTGTCGGTCTTCCCAAATACCACAGGTTCGTTCAAAACCACCTTCTAGCCCATTTCCGACAAAATCAATGTGCAAGCCTAAGGTAAATTGAAAACGAACGCCATCATAAGGCAGATACGCTACCTTTAACTGCCTAATAAATTGAGACACTCGACCAAAATCAGCTGATGTATAAAAGGAAAATATTGGTTTCATGCGACCACCTCGTTTCTTTTCTATTTTCTCACTATAGCACCTTCCCGCTACAAACCATATGCCTTCTTTGATTTATAAACAAAGTCGCCATACCGAAAAGGGCATGACGACTGTCTTTAGCAATAAACTATTTTTTTAATGGTTTCCTCTGACAAAAAATAACTTTCCGCCAATTGAGGGACGGTTAGACCTGATTGATAAGCTTTGATAATTGCCGAATTCCGTTCTAACAAGCGTTTTTTGGTATCCGTGTGAGTCCCCCATTTTTCATGAGCCTCAGGTAATTTGGGTATATAGACCAATTGACCTTGAACATGTTTTTGGATTTCCGTTAATAGCTCTTTAGGAAATACATCATGTGCTTTTACATATTTCATCCGTCTTCGCTCCTTATTAATGACATACATAAGGTGCAAAGTCGGAGGGAAACGTGATCTTAGATCACAGCAACGGTGTTACAAGCTCCATGCAAAGGGTTGCTTTTTTCCCTTCAACTTTGCATGGCATAATACATTCAAAAAACCGATATAACGTCTCATCATCTTGCTCACCTCCGAATAATCGTCTTTTTCTTAGTTTTAGTTTACCCGCTTTTCTTGTTTAGGTAAAGCGTTATCAAAATATTTTTAACTAAGTAGCAAAAAATAATCCTACGCGTTTGCTTTTTTAGTTTTCACTTCATCCTTATTAACTGGATGCCCCCTTTAATCTCATTACCTTTAAATAAGGTCGCGAAAAAAGCCAAAAAGATTGACCTCTCTTTGACTTTTCAGTACGCTGTTTCTTAGTGTTAGCGCTAAAGTTACCATTTTTAACTCGTTGCCCTGAATTGACTTCCACTATAATCCATCAACTAGGCTCCACGTTAGTATTCCGCTATATTCACTTGCCTTATTTCCAGGTTTTTGAGTTAGGAATACCCCTAATTTCTCTTCTGATAACCAACTCACTCTTAATGTTCCTTGTTTAATTTGACGACGCTCATAGACTTCGATACTATGTTGATTAATTGCCAATGATTGTTCATTGATATCTTTTCTAAAATTTGTGCTTCCTTTAAAAGCTTCTCCATTAGCTGCTTTTAATGGATCGTCCATCCTTACTTGTAGTGACCAATCACGGCTTAATTGATCCAATATTTCAACTTCTAAATCTTTTGCTGGATAAATATCCCTTTTTCCAAAACTAATTAGTTGATTCTGTTGACCAAAATCAATTGTTTCAGGAACAGACTGCAGTTTTAATTCACCTTTACGGAAAAGATATGTAACTACTATTGTCTTTTCTTCAAAAGGAGTGGTTCCTGTAGCATTATCCGGTATTGTCGTCAATAAATAGTCTAAATTTTCGGCTTCTACTTGCTTATTATCGGTTGCATAAGCTTCACCAAAATAATATTCTTTAGGGGCTACTGCTGGAAAAAGATCGGTGGTTGTCTCGGCAATTTTGTATTCTGTCACAACTTTAACAAGCCCCTTGCGATAGACATGGGTTAAACTCAGTCCAGTTTGAGAAATTTCTCCTGTTTCTTCACCACCCTCTGTACGATCCAATACCCAACCTTGAGATTTTAAATCAACTGCTGGATAACTATACGTTTCATTTGGTTTGCCTTTTTTATCGACTGGTGGAAACAATTCATTTCCTTCTTCATCAACGTACTTTACTTTAACTGGAACTTCTTCATACACATTCACAACAGCGTTGATCGTATTTTTTCCCAATTGTCCAGTTGAATCAGTGACTCGATAATTATATGTCGTGTCCCCCACTGGCAAATCAGAAGAGTCGTAGTCAAATTCTGCCTCAATCCAATCTTGCATGCCTGCCGAATCAGGCTTTTCCAACTTAATGGCATTGCTTGGCTTCCCACTTGCATCGTTGGCTGGCCATGATTCCGTCGATTTCTTTCGTTGCAAGTACACAAATGACGAATCTAAATCTTGCCATTTCAATGCTAATTTATATTTTTCACCTTTTAAAACAACTACCTTTTCAGGATTGTGATTGCTTTGCCATTTTATCTCTGGCGGATAAGTTGGTAAAAGAACCACGTCATAAGCAAACGTTGCTCTCTGACCATTAGCAGTTAACTTGTTTTCTGGTAACCATTTTAAGAACACTGCGGTATCCAGTTGAGTCGTGATTTGCTCATCTGCTAGAAAGGGTTTTGTTTCATGACCGTCTGCTTTAGGGTTTCCGCCAAAAGCATAATACGGTGTTCCTTGACCACTATTCATTCCCTCATATTTCCCTGCAAAATAATTGTTATATCCACCTTCTGATGTTGGCACAGTTGGAAATATCACTTTGAAACCATTTTTTTTCTCAGCTATATAGGTTCCCTTGCCTTGTCCCAATGAATAAATCGGGATATAATCATTGCCGGCTAGTTCAGTATCTATACGAATCAACCAACCAAAATTTTCAGGTGTTGCTAATTGCTGATTGAAGACTAATTCATAGACATACCTCACACCAGATGCTGTTGGAATAAGCGTCAGACGAAGCTCGTAAGAAAATTTTATAGAGCTAGTCGCAACATTCTGACTTGACACAGCTGACCTAAATTGAACGGCTGTCTTGTTATCGTTTGTTTCCTGATAATACATAGAAGCAATTGGTAATCTCCTACCGTCTGCAGCTGATAAAATATAATTACTCCTATTCCAACTAGCCCCATTCGCTGTTTCATTTGTTGCTGATATAAGATTGGTTTCATTTGTTGAATCTTGATAAGTATAGCCAAAAATGTTATTGACATTACTAGGAACTTCAACGCCGTTAATAGTCTTTTTTCGTTCTATTGAATAATTAATGTCTAACATGTTTGCTATGTTAAAGGGTTTAT
>NZ_JAEEGA010000002.1:334032-571021 GCF_017829975.1 Vagococcus allomyrinae
GTTGAATCTTGATAAGTATAGCCAAAAATGTTATTGACATTACTAGGAACTTCAACGCCGTTAATAGTCTTTTTTCGTTCTATTGAATAATTAATGTCTAACATGTTTGCTATGTTAAAGGGTTTATAATTATAGATATTACCTGTTGACCCAATTTTTCCAGACCTAATATTTCCTTCAAACGCCCCCTCAGGATAAGCAAGTGGGCTAATCGGATAATTAACAATTGAATTTGTCCACTGTTTCCCCATATTGGCTTCTGCTTGCCACCCCTCATCGACTAACCCAAACTTTAGCTCCATCATGGTATTTGGTGTCATTTCCAAGTCCTGAGACTGCTGGGGATTGACCACTGTGTATTCTTTCGATTCATTGATCGTTACTTCCGCCGTATATAACGACCCATTAAACAACCATGTCCCGCAACTTAACATGAACAAAATAAAATAAATAATGTTTCTTTTTTTATTCATTTTCTCACTTCTCTTTTCTTTTGTTCTAGAGTCATTTTAAGTTCTCTAGTCATCCTTGCAAGTGGATTTAAAAGTATTGACATAATCAAATTTCATCTGACCCCATTCAGCATATTTCAGGCTAAGTTATATATCATCAATGATTATTTCAACAAAAACACCGTTAATTAATGATTAAACGATGATTAAAAGCACTATCTGCTTTGAGTATTCAGTCGGTTAACTATTCATGTCAAGATACTTGATAAAAATTATCAATCATAACAACACATGGTTACTACTAGATTCAATAAACTGTTTCTTTTATTTTGATCGATTATGTCTTTTTCTCTTTTTGTTCTTTTTTCGAGTGATTTCATTTTTCCTCTTGCGAATAGCTACCATCACAATGACGATGATAGCAAGTACGACTAATATCAATCCACCAATAAGGTACCAGATGGTGAAATTAGTCGGTAAATCAACCGCTTTAGCATTTAATTTATCCGCTTCTTCACGTTTAATCACGAAGACCTCTTCAAAGGTCCATTCCTGACGCTCGCCATCTTTTTCATCCTTGGGATCAGAAACCGCCACTAACTTCAAGGTATATTCCCCAGCACGGTAGCGCTCTTTCCCGATTGGAATTCCAAAGTCAAAAGCTGAATTTGGTGCCATGCGATAGCCGTCACTTTTAACTTCATACAAGACATCACTACTGCCTTTTTTCATGACTCTAGCTTCAATTGACACCTCTTCCATCACGGCAGATGTGGGATTTTGGAGCGTTGCTTTCGTCGTATTATTCCCCATAATTTGACTGGCAAAGACTTTCGTCAGCTTCATGTCAGTTTTAACAAATTCTTCGTTTTCAATTAAGACCACACCAATTGAGTAAGTCATTTCATTCTCAATTTTCATCCCACCTTGAGAACTGTCATCTTCGGTTTGTTTATCTTCAGTCTTTTTTGTTTTAACATTGACGCCACCTAAAATCATGCCGTCGTATTCTTCGGCTGGCATCTCAATCTTGATTTTAGTTTTAACATCCGATTGAGCTGGAATTTTTACTTCATTTGCCGTTGACGCAATCGAAGGAAAGGGATAAAGCAAGCTTTTATCGATCTCTTTTTCCATGAGGTTGTAATCAATTAAACCGTTATCGTTGGTCGTAGCAGAAGATAAACTGACCTCTGCGGCTACTTCTTGATCGGAAGAGTTAAAGAGTTGTAACTCAATTTCTTGTTTGGCCCCTGGAGACATCTTCAAGTAATAAAACGACACCTCTTTTTTAAACTGGTTATCTGGTAAAAGTGCCTTAACAGCAATTGGCGACGAATCCGCCTTGACAACCTTTGGCATTCCCCCTACCACCATCACCGCGATCATTACAACGGCTATTCGAAACGTTAACTTCATTTTTCTCATCATGTCACTTCCACATCCTCTTGTATTGTTTAGTTGATAAAATAAGTGTCCCAATTATTAGCTCACCTATTTTGGCTAAAAGGATTTAACTGTGGAAAGTCAAACCGAATCCAGCAGCTTCATTCACATCGATCCTTCTAATACTTACATGTCTACAGTCCGCTAACTAATGTCCACTCTAAAGTTGATACATAGGTTTTGCCGACTAATTTTTCATCTGTTCCGATGGCATGTAGTTTAACCCCTGGGTTATATTGGCCTGTTTCACCTTCACGAGAAGTAGCACCAGCGGCTGGAGTTGCTTCTGTATATGACTCATTGAACACCAATGACGTTTTAGAGCTGTCGGTATTTTGGCCAGCTTTTGTGCTCATGATTTCAACTGATTGGCCTAATGTCAGATTTTTTGACGTTGCGCCATCAAAGACGTTAACCGCACCAGCAATATCCGTTCCACTCATCCGTGTGTTAGACAACTTGGATTGAGTTAACTCGATATAGGTTTGCTCTAGGGCTTTACCGCCGCCCTCTGGTTTAAATTGACCAGCGTTAACTGTTAAAGTCCAGCCTTTTTGTTCCCCACGAACGTCTTCCACTTGAATATAGTGAGAAATATCTTTTTTGGTGTTGGTTGCATCGCCTTTGTCAACGTAACGATCCATCAAGGCATCGACCGTATAGCTATCAGATTTAATTTCGATTTCACCAAAGTGATAATCGGAAATGTGATTGACTCTTAGGGTTCCTTTTGAACCATTAGGTATCTCTGGCACAATGATTTCATCATCTGTTTCAGGTTTGGTAACCTCTCCTGTTGACGTATCTCCTTGTGTTTTAAAGATCACGTCGCCTTGTGTCTCGACAGTTGCGGCACCGGCTTCAAAAGCAGCCCCTAATATAGCAGTTGTTAATAACATTCCTGTGACTAATTTTTTCATAATTGTTGCCCTCTTTTCTCTTTTTAATTAAATTCCAGATGTCAAAGTCCAAGTTAAGGTAGATGTATAATCAATACCGGTGTACGGCGCGATTCCAGCAGGTTTCACAAACTGAACACCTGATGTGTTACCATCTGCATAAGTTGTGGCACCTTTTTCGTAACCGTCATGAAAGACGTTTGATACCTGGTAACCATTGGTATCTTTACCCGCTTGTGTTTTCATCACGGACACTGATGCTGTGCCATCTGTTGCTAATCCTGTTTTGGCTGAGGCTTCTTGGCCAGTAATTCTTTCAGCTGCTTTGGCAGATGTCATATAATCTGACGTTAAAGTGGAGCCACCAAAGACGATTGTGCTATTTGTTAAAACGTGCTCACCTTCTGGAAGATCTTCACCTGTTGCGGTAAATGGCGTTGCTTTAACTGTTAACTCCCATTTAGCGGCTTCCCCTGTTAACCCACGACCATCTGATACTTGGACAAATGGGGCGATATCACTTTTATTAGTCTCACCTTCTAGATTGTATTTCAAGACATTCGCGTTCGAGACACTACGAGCGGCTTTTGACTCTTCTGTTCTAAAGAATAAGTTAGGTACAAATTGAATTCTTAAAGCCCCTTTTCCACTAGCTCCTTGCCCTGGCAGTTGGATTACTTCAGGATCTTCCCCTTCTTCACCATCTTCATCTGGTGTATGAATCTCACCTGTTGTATTGTCACCTACTGGACTAAATTGAACCTTGCCTTCAGTGTTAAGTGAGCTTGTTTCTTCCGCTGCCTTAACAGTAGAACCTCCTGCTAAGACTAGTGCACAAATACCTACTGCTAAAATTGTTTTTTTCATGTGATGTTTCCCCTTATAAATTATTTTATGTTAGTTTTCCCTGAGCATCGACATTAGGTGAAAAAGCATCGTTCGAAAACAATCGTTATTGAACCTTATTCCACCTAAGTATCGCTGTAATAATCTCTTAACTTAACGTTAACTCTGATTAAATGCCGTCCTCTAATGTCCATGTAATGGTAGAAGTATAAATACCTTTTTTAGGTGCAATCCCCGCTGGCTTAATCATTTGAACACCCGTTGTGGTTGTTTGACCAGCGTAGTCATCGGCAATTTTATAGTCATCTTGGAAAACATTGGATAATTGTTGGCCATTTGTATCAGCAGCTGCCTTAGCAGACAAAACTGAAATAGTTGAACCATCACCTGCCACTAGTTTTGTCGCACTCTGTTTGTTGAGTTTAGTATTAGCGTTTGTTGTATTAAACCCGGTTGTAGTCAACGTTGACCCATTAAAATTAATTGAAGCTCCTGTTAATTCATGGTCACCATTTTTAAAGACCGATGCTTTTGCCGTCAAATTCCACGTTGGGTTTTCACCAGAATTATTCGTTACCTGAACAAAGGCTGGCATTTTTTGATCAATATTATACTTAGTTAACTTGGCATCATAGATTTTAGCTTCTGTCGAAATCCCCGCTGGTGCCACAAAACTAAAGGCTGGCACAAATTGAATCCGCAATGGGCCAGAGCCAGTTGTTCCCTCTTCTTCTGGGATGGTAATCACTTCATCGTCTTCGCCTTCTTCATCAGGTTTAACAATCGATCCTGTTTCATCATCATCTGCTTTAAATTCAACTTTCCCCGTTGTTGTCTGTGAATCCACTTCGTCAGCAAAAGCCGATGTCGCTGCTCCTAAAACACTTGCACAGATCGTTAATGTTAGTAATGTTGATAGTTTGTTTTTCATCATAAATTCCCCTTTTTTGTTTTTAGATACCAGCTGTTAATGTCCACGTAATCGTTGACTTGTACTGTTCTCCAGCAACTGGTGTATCTTTGTTTGTTTTAATAAATTTAACCCCTGGATTAAGATCCGTTAAAGCGTAAGTTTGCTCTTTATCATAGCCATTGTTAAAGACTAATGAGGTTTGTGACCCGTTGGTTGTCGAGGCACTTGTATTGTCATTCGTTGCTAATAGTCTTGTTTTCGCAGCAACATCCAATGATACTTTTGCTGTGGCTTCCCCAGCAAAAGCAGAGACACGGTTGCTGATATTATCATAAACGGTGTTAAACAACTTGCCTTGAGTAAATTCGATTTGGGCAAACTCCAATGAGTTTGTGGCAGAGGCAAACTCTGTCGCATGAACATCTAATGTCCAACCTTCGTTCAACCCACGGCTATCTGTTACTTGCACAAATTGTGGCATCGCTTGATCACCAGGTTTCGCCGCATCAGCGTATCGGTAAGTCGTCATCTTCGGATTGTAGGTTGCTGGTCCGACTTTAATTTCTTGCTCCAAGAAGTTAAAGTTTGGCACAAATTGCAAGCGCAATAGGCCGGTTGAAGATTGACCGTCCTCTGAGGTAATTACTTCATCTTCTGTATCTGGTTTAATCAATTCCCCTGTTTGGTCGGTACTAGTTTTAAAGTTAATAATCCCTTCAGTACTAGTTGCCTCTGCTTGAGTGACACCCAAAACAACCGCCGCACATACTGATAAACCTGCTAATAATAACCCTTTTTTCATATGAAACACTCCCCTTTTTCTATACTCCTTGTTGTAACGTCCACACTACTTTAGCCGTGTATTTAGCATCCGCCATGACTTGTTGGCCTTTTGGTACAAACAATGAGACAGCTGGGTTACGATTTTCGTCGCCGTCCCCTTTGATCGCCGTATCAGAGTGGCCCCAACGAACTTGCCATTTGTTATAGCCTTTGCCAGCATCTGCTTTCATCACTTCCGCATTACCAAGTGATTCATAGCCAATTTGAATGGTTTCTTGTGTGGTTGGTGCTACTTCTGGCTTGTTTTCCATGCCTAAAATCCCACGAACACTGGCATTTGTTAAGGTAATGCCGGCATTGATATTGCCTTTAGCCGATTTAAAAACACCGTCACTGTTAACCGTGACTGTCCAGCCTTTTGAAGAGCCTGTCTCGTCAGCGACTTCCACATAACTGGCTTTTTTGGTTTTGGCATTGGTTTCCTCATCAATTACCGTTTCAAAGTAAGCTTTAAAATTACCATCACCTGAGACAATGTTATTTTTACCAAACTGGAAGGTTGGGATATGGTTTAAACGCAAGACACCACCTGGGTATACCGGCGGATTTGGATCTTCTGGATCCACCGGTTTCACTGGTTTTGGATCTGGATCTTCGGGATCCGTCGGATCCACTGGTTTGGTTGGATCGGCTGGCAGAAACTCCACATCCGCTTTCCCATCAATCGTATTTGCTGACGCAGAGACGGTCGTACTATATAGCCCACCAAGCACAACGGCTGAGATCAAGGCTAATTTACTTAATTTAATCATGAGTGTTTTCCCCTTTTAGATTTATTTTCATTTTACAGATACCTGTTACAGCGCATCTTGTAATACCCATTTTAGTGAGGTCGTGTATTTCCCTTTTTCTTTAATTCCTGCTTGTGGGACAGTCAGTTTAATATTTTGAGTAACATCTTGCTTGCTGCCCAAATGAACATGCCATGTTCCCATGCCTTCATTTTCATTTGCTTTTGCTATTTGAACGAGCTCTCCCTCACTTGTAACTGTTTTCTTTTGATCTAGCGTTGTCGGTGGGTTCTTCATATTATCTGGACTAGTGATGTCGACAGCCGATATAACAAATGAACTGGACTCAATAGGTGTCCCCACCTCATTGTGAAATAAATTGTTTTGACTAACCAATAATGTCCAGCCTGCGGCATTTCCTCGCAAATCATTGATTTGAACAAATGCCGAATATTCTTTTTCAAGACCGTCGTTGACATCTTTAATCCATTCATTTTGAGCGTAAAAGCTTTGAGCAGACCTTGATAATTGGTGTTTGCCAAAACGCAAATCAGTCACATAGCTAAGACTTAATGGACCATTAGTAGGGGATGGTCCAGGTACTATCTCTTTTCCTGTCTCTGGATCTACCGGTGGAACTGTTCCACTATTTGACTGGAATTCAACATCCGCTTGGTGGTCTACCGTTTGCGCTACACTCACACCACTAAAATAGATGACTATTGCCAATAATACAACGACCTCTTTTACTTTTTTCATTGATCCACCTCCCGCTTGACAACCCAACCAATTGCGTTGGTAGTAAGTAGGAGTATTCCCATACTGCTTAACAAAAAAGAATTTTTAGTATTAGTTTGAGGCAATACAGCCCCTACTTTTTGTTTGACTTCATTATTGACAGTTGATTGGGACTCCTCAGAAGCTGGTTCAATTTCAAGAGTGACTTGCATGTCCATTTCTGTCGCCGATATTTCGCTTGGCTTAACTCCCCATAAGAAAAGAAAACTTCCTGCAAGTACTCCCCATTTTAATATGCGATTCATTTTACGTCTCCTTTATCAGTAAATTAACATTCTCTTGATTGTTTTATTTATTATTTATCCGACTTGCCACCTGTTCGTTTCGAATATTTATGAACAGCTCCTACAGATACATTGTATTTGAAAGCTACTTCCCGAATACTCATGTTCTCGTTCCAACAACTATGTTGAATAGCTCGTATCATTTGGTCTCCAATGGAAGGACGACCTGGCAATTGACGTTTACGATTATTAATTAGTTTGGCATTTTTTTGCAATTCTCTAGCTCTTTCTTCTCTCTCTGCTAAACTTAATACTATGGAAAAATACAGCTGAGCATGCTCGGCATTACCAAGATCACCGTGAATAAATTGAATAATAATTTTTCTTTCTATCACTTCCTTTATGAGCTGTCCCAATTGAATTAACGTGTATTTACATCCAATGCTTTCCAAACTATAAAGGATAATCTCATCTGTCTGAAACTTGTCCAGAATCATCATAAACGATTCTTTTTCAGTCAAGTTTTTATTGCCAGAAATGACTAAATCACAATTTTGGGATAAAAACTGATGTTCTTCCTCAACTGTTAAATAGTAAGAATAACCAATCTTCACCTCTATACTCCTCCTTCCATCTCTTGAAACGTTATGTCAAATCCACACACACAACTTGCTCCATTAATTCCTCACCGAATTAACGAACAGCTAAGAAAAACTTGAAAAATTGACTGGCCTTGAATAAAAATAGTCAGATGGTATGTTCTAAAAAGTAGCCTTTTGAATTGGCTAACACACATTGTAGATGAAAAATCAGGTCTGTTCAATTAATCCATTTACCGATTAAACGGAGAAAATGAATAAATCAATGTTTTTTAACATCATCCTCTCTTCATTTTTGTACGTATTCACAAGCCTTCTCACATAATAACCAACTTGATTTTCTTCTTTGTATCAAAAAATAATGAAATATAACCCAAATATTGAGTTAGAGGAAAGCAAATGTTGTTGTATAATTAACCATACAGTGATAACTAAAGCTGTTTTAAGTCCCACTTTCTCATTGCTAAGTACTTACATTAACTGTTTTTTTATAAAAAAACTATATTTCATCAGACAATCAACCGCGCTATGAATTACATCTATTCTAAAGAGAAGTGCGATACACTAAAATTGGAGGAATTTCTATGGAAAGATTACTAGGCAAGCAAGGCATACGAATGCTTAACATGATTACCTATCTGTATTCTAGGGAGTGGGTGACCTTACAAGAGATAAGTTCCTTAACAAACTTTAACGAACGAACACTAAGGGAAGACATAAAGTATTTAAATGTTCATCTACATCCAATTGCCATCGAATCTTCAAAGAAGTCTGGTGTTCGCTTAATTATTCCAACCAACTATTCAATCAATTATATTTATTACATGTTACTTTCAGAGAGCATTGAATTTTCCATCTTAGAGGCGATCTTTTTTAGACCCTATGACACTGCCGATGATTTAGCCAAAGTATTGTATACAAGTCCTCATGTCATCAATAAAGCGATTAAAAGAATCAATCAAGTCATTAAAAAGTACAACTTTTCTATTAGCAGCACCCCGATAAAATTAATCGGAGACGAGCAGTGGATTACGGTCTTTTTCAGAAGTTATTTATTAGAAAAATACGACAATAATATTCCCCTTGATAATGAGCTCATCGAACATGTTTACAATGCTGTCACTAGTCTTTGTCAAAAACTAGGTGAGAACATGAAGCCGATTAACCGTAACTTGCTTATTTTGTATGTTAGTGTCAGAGTACATCGACTTAAACAAGATAGTTCTAATAGATACTCGCGTAAAGTGCCTTCTTCACAATCTGCAGCTGTTAATGAATTTAATTATGAACTTTCAACATATGCAAATTTGAATGAGGTTAATGACTTTTTTTCCGATATTTGTCGACCAAGTGATGGCCAATACATCTGTTTATCAGCAGAAGAACTTTTCAGCCTATCGGCTCAATCAGCTCGGCTAAAAGAAAAGTTAGATAGCTACTCTGATTTACTTAATTCTATTGAAAAAAAGTTAAACTTTACTTTTCATTCCAAAAAGGCCACAATTTTCAATTTGTACAATATTTCCTTACAGGAAGAGTATATTATCCCAATTATTGGAAACAAAACAGAGTTCTTATTAAATCATGTTAAAGAGCTTATTCCGTTTGTTTACCTGACAGTCTCAAAGATAGTTATGGAATTTGCCGATCATCACAATGTTGACTATACATCTCTTCTTTATTATGTGTTCAGCTCCACAAAAGAATTCTTTACTATTGGTCGAACTAGACAACCGAAATTAAAGGTAGCCTTATATGGTCGATATAACAATCTGGCCACAACTAATAATTGGAGTATTCTCACGACCATTTTTGAACATCAATTCGACATCACGTTAATCGAAAGCACTTTTGAAGACATTCGTGAAGAGATTAATCAATACTACGATCTTCTGATTACTGAAATCAACGATATTGAAGTTGAAATTGACAGTTTTTGTATTCCCTTCGATATATCAACCAAAGATATCCGGTCACTTCAGCAGTATTATTTTGACACGATGAATCAAATGAAAGCTTCTATTTAATCTTAAAAAAATTAGGTATGAATGATTACTGGCAATTTTGACAATTATTACAAAAGCCGCTCTCTTCCCTTGCAACACCACTTCACGTAATAATCATAAAAATTAGAGTAGTCTTTATTATTTTAAAGTTTTCACAAAGAAACTGGCACCTCTTTTTTAGAGATACCAGTTTTTATTTTGAAAACTAAATAAACTGTAGATGTAATTACTAACCTTTGTTTAGAATAATTCCTCCAACAACTCAACAGAACCTAACTTTCTATTAACAACTCGCTTATCTTTACTTCTATTTATTTACAATACCATCGCCCTAATAAATTTTTTTATACTTAAATTTGAATTTATAAGCTACGGCATTACTCGATAGTCTCTGAGACCCGACTATTTCATAACCATTGCTGCGCCAGCCCTGAGAAATATTGATTCTTTTATACGTAATACTGTATAAATCGCCCCAATAGGTTTTGCCGTTGAGTGTCGTCTTTCTTTGCCAAGCAGTATCTTTAACCGATGTCACATAGGCTGACACTTTCTTTGGCATTACAACAAACATGCAACATACAAGAACTAACACGAATAAAAATTTCTTTTTCATCCAAACGCCTCCATTCTTTAAAGTTAAGTACACTACCACTAAAATAACCGAGCCAATATTGCTAATTGAAAGCTAGATTCTATTGAACTATGAAACTTTTCATAAACAAATAGTTGATGGTTAAAGACGAACACAACTTTTTATAGATTGACACAAAACAACTGCGATACTTACCGCTTACTCGATTTTTTCACCTTACTCACTTGATACCCACACCCTTTTTCCAATTGACGAAGGCGATCATTGGCTTGGATCGTTAATTGCTGTTGGGCTAGTAGTTGTTGTTCTGCTCGTGCTAATTGCTGATTCTTCGCCGTTAACTCCTTTTCAAAGACTTTCATGATTTCCACCATGGTCTCTTTTAGCTCTGCGGCCAATTGACTGATGTCTTCTGACATAACGATTCCTCCTTCTATTTTTGCTGATCGATCAACCGGGCAGCTTTATCATCGACCACCGTCATCAACTTGCGACACTGGGTTTGGGAAGTCGACTTGACCCTACTTAAACGCGCTCGATAACTAGTTGAGGCAAGTGCTGACTTATGAGTTTGTCCCTTATTAGCTAAATGGATTGCTTTTCCGGCATGTTCTTTCGTTGGCATGCCTGGTTGGGCTATCAATTCTGACATTTCTAAGGCTTGTCGGACAATCCTCTGAGCTTCTTGTTTAGCGGCCAGTAAATAACGCCCGATCTGTGCATCAATCGAGTCCCCGCTCACCAATCCCTCGCCCAATAACAGGCCTTGTTGAATCAGTTGCTCAAAAGGCGGTGATTTCTCTGTTAGTTCTAATTTTGCCAATTGCTGGATCACTTGACTAAACTGTTGACTGATTTGACGGGTCACACGCAACTCATGTTGCAACTGCTGGTTATCTTTTTCTAAAGCGGCGTAACGTTGATGGCTTACCTTAGCGAAAGGAATCCCCATTTCCTGAACAGATACTCTTTTATTAGCCATCCTCTTCGCCCTTTCTTTCACTAATTAACTATCAATTTCAACGTCTCAATCACTGAAAATCCAAACAAAAGCAACACGAAAAGCAAGCCAATCAAAAGCCAACGCTCGATTGGGTGTTTTAATAGACTCAGGAATAGAGAACCTTCACGACTGACTTTCTTCTTGCTTCTAGATACCTTTCGAGTCCGTTTGTTTTGTGAACAATTTGATCGCTGACGCCGCCTTCTTTTCCCCATAAGACTGCCTCCTTACGGCAATGTTAAAACATCACCAGGTGATAATTGTTCGCTTTGTAACTGATTGACTTGTTGAATTGCCATGACATCGACCCCATATTTTCGGGCGATACTGTAAAGGGTATCTCCTGACAGCACCACGTAGTCTGACACTGGTGGCGCTGAAGAGGCAAGGGTCTCAGTCGTGGCAGTAAGACTGACTGGCTCCTTAGCACTAGCTGGCAAAGCCAATTGACTGCCGGTATAAATCGTGACATCCTTTAGTTGGTTGGCTTCCTGTAACTCTGCAACGCTGACTTGATAAGCAGCCCCAATGGTCGCCAGACTTTCCCCCGCTTTGACTGAATGAGTGAAGCTAGCTAGGGCCACGTTTGAGGCGGGATTTTCTGCTACAGGTTCCACTGTAAGCAACAATTGATTAGGCTGAATGTGATCGTTTGTCAACTGATTCCATTCTCGCAATTCGGCCACACTCAGGCCTAGGGTATTGGCAATCTCGGACAAGGTCTCTCCCGCTTGAACGTGATAGGTTCCCTTAAGATCTACTGGTTGACTGGCGGATGAGCTAGGCTCTGCTAGAAGTGAAGTCGACGTCGTGGTCACTGGTGGCTGACGATCGCTGGACTTAGCCCCGGTCTGTGGTAATGTTAGGCGACTGGCTTTTAAATACGGGTAAGCCACCCCAAGGCCGCCTATAATCAGACCGCCCAGAACCACCAAGATTAACGGCCATCGATTGATTTTCTTGGGCCGTTGCCGGTGACGTCGACTAGGCGCGGCCACATCTTGAAGCTCTTCGGTTGGTTGATCAACTTGTTCCTGTTCTATTGGCTCTTCTTGTTTAACGACTTCTTGCTGATCGACGCTAGAAGGTGGAACCAGCTGAGAGACAACCTCTGCTTTTTCCAAAAGCTGTCCTTGATACCCCTCTTCCCAAAAGGTTTGTTGCTCCTTCAGGCTTAAGCGACTGAGTTGAAAGTAATACTCATCGTAAGCTGCTAACACGTCCATAACATCGCCATATTGTTTTAATTGGCCAAACTCCAACCACATCAACTGATCACAGTAACGCTCGATTCGTCTGACTTGTTCGGTTTCCACCCAAATACTTGAGCCCAAGGCTTTAAGTTGGTCTAAAAACCCCCAAACTTTAAGATAAAAATGCTCTTTGACAACTAAGAGAGAGTCATCCAGGTAAAGGGTGGTTGGCGCCATGTGCAACAAGAGGCTGATGGCCAGTTGGCTTTTTTCTGACAGCGAGTAATGCTTCAATTTCACCCCAAACTGACTTCCCAGTTCTGAAAAAGAGCGAATGTGGGCCAGCAAGTCAGGCATTTTTTTCTTGGAAATCCCCCATTTGGCTAATTGTTGACGAGCGTAACTTTCTCCAGTCCGTTCATCGTAGCGGTGATCTGGCAAGATGAAAGCTCCTTTTATCTCTGTACTGCCACTGATCAAGCCTTCACTAGCTCTTTGTTGCCCTGACAGAATGGCTCCTAAGGTGCTTTTACCGGCGCCTCTTCCGCCAATCACGCCAATTATTTGACCATAGGGCTGACTAAAACTCACCCGGTCCAGCGCCACTAGTTGACTTTGGCGATGTCGTTGAGGCCGAGCTGCTGTTACTGTGTAGTAATGGCTCAGGCCAATCACTTTCCATCTCTCCCGTGTCACATTCGTTCCTCCTCGTTCTCTGGTAAATAAGTTTTCTAAAAAAGGCCAGCCGTTCGTTTGTAATAGTTTAAATGGAGCTGAGTACTCCAACTGATGACTTGGACTTGCTTGTCTTTAAGTTCCGTCATGACCTGAAGGGTTTCCTCTGTGGTGTGGCCAAAAGCTTGCAGGCTGGCAATAACTACCCGATCCCCTGGCACCAGTTCTGTCAACAAACGTCTTAATTCCCTTCGGTGCTGACTGTCGGCCTTTTCAATAAAAATTTCCTGACAGTGATAATCGGCCACAATTTTTAATTGATCGTTGGTCGGCAAGGGATACTGACTGTTTACATAGCCATAAGTTGTCATGGTCTCCCTCCTTTAAACACTGACGGCCGATTCGCCATCAGCCGGTTGAGTGTACTTAAAAACACTGCCTAAGGACACGCCACACTCCGTGGCGATTCGCCGCATGGACCACTTGTACTCGTGATACAACTGGTAAATGCGATCGATAGTGGTCTCATCAATGGCCGGCCGACCAATCACTTTGCCTTCATCTCTGGCCAGGACGATCTGCTGCTTGATGCGCTCGCTCTTGCACTCTGAGTCCATCACTGATAAGACCTCAAAGAGCGGGTAAAAGAAGGAATCCCGCCGAGTGTCCAATTGATCTTGCAGACTGACCAATTGAATCTGTTTGCTTTTAAATTCGGTGATAATCGGCGTCAGATGCTGCATGTTTTGCCCAAAGACTTGCAAGCTGGCCACAATCACCTGATCCCCTGTTTCTAGGCGGGTCAATAAGGCCTCCAATTGCTGAACCTCCAGTAAGGTCCCTCCTTCAAAAAAGAGTTCCTCACAGTCTCTTGTCATTACTTGGCGTATTTGGTCGGTCTCGCTGTAGGGAAACCCTTTACGAATATACCCGTATCGTGTCATAATAGATGGCTCCTTTCTGATTTTTTTCATCCTATTTAAAGCTTAGTCTGATTGACTATCGGAATACGATAAATAGATAATTAAAACGGTCATAATGGCACAGATGCCCACTTGCAAAAAAGGATTAGGCGAATAAGCCTGAGCCATCTTTAAGCTGATAATCGTCAAGATAAAGGTCCCCACTAATAAGAGGGTTTGTTTAAACTTGGCGTATTCCTTGCGAATTCGCACGACGGTACCTAAAGGGGCCCCACTTTCTTTGGTGATTTGGCGCAGAGAGCGCTTCGCCATAACTTGTTGTAAAATCTCTCGGTAAGCCCGTCTAAAATAGGGGTCTCGGGAGAAAAAGCGGTACTGGCTCTTTTCAGTTGACCGCTCTTTACTGAACTTTCTGATCTTAATTGTCGCCTGAGCTTGATCTTGGCGCTGCATCCACTGAAACAACTGTTGCCACTGACGGAGCTGATTGCCAGGAAAGGCCAACACCTCCAACTCCAATTGCCAATTTCTCAGCTCTGACACTAGCTCCAACCAAGTGTGGTAGTGAAAGGGCATCCCCTCCAAGTCCTCAATGACCAAAGTGTCACCCGGCTGGGACTGTTCCAGTAATTGCCGTAACACGGGGCGTTTCCGCCAGTCTCGTTTAGCATCTTGGGACCGTTCCACATACAGTTTGTCGCAGCCCCTGATTCTTTCCAGTTCCTGCTGACCACTATGCGGCTGTCGTCGTTCTTGAACATAACCCAACCTCATTGAACTTCCTCCCTTTTTCAACTTCCTTAAGCCTACGGCTGTGACCCATATGGTGGGTGATCCAAGGCATCTTGCAGTTCCTCATAAATCGTGGCCAGCTCCATCAACTCCCGGTAAACCGTCACTGGTAATTTGATCCGCTTAAACCAGGTGGCACGAACCTGAGACAACAATTGATCTTCCATGTCCGAAGCCATAAACTGACGCAGGACTGGTTGATACTTAAATTCGTACCAGCCGTCAGGGACTTCCCGTTGGTAAGTTTGCCAGGCCCAGCCTAAGCCCTTAACCGCTTGAATCAAGCGCTCCCCTTCACTTTGAGAAATCGTCAGCTGTTTCATCAGATTCCCCCCTTTGGTTATAAATCCGCTTCGTTTAAGTTGATGTATTTATGAACAGTCCCTAGGGACACGTTGCATTCAGTGGCAATATCTCGAATGTTTTTCCGTTGGTACGTGTGGAGATATTTGATTTTTTTAATGGTCGCCAAGTTAATCCGCGGTCGGCCACTGACAGCCCCATTGGCATGAGCGACCCGCAAGCCATTGAGGGTCCGGCGGCTAACCACCTCTTTTTCACTGATGGCGAGTTGATACAAAATGGTCAGATAATCGTGGTCGTCGGCTACCGGTTTTTCCATAAAATGAAAGCTGACTTCGTGTTCGAGCAGCCATTCCAGTAAGGGGGCTAACTGGCTGAGCTGAAGGCCGATGCTTTCAAAATCAACGACCACCAATTGGTCATGTTGATAGGCATGCAGAAACTCAGCGAAACGGTCGTAGTTATCGTGGTCGGTTTGAATAATTTCCTGACACTGACCAACCGTCGTCAGCAAGTCTTTTTCTAGGGTGGAATCTGTCTTCACGGTATACCCAATGGTCGTCATAGTTTCCTCTCCTTTGTTTAATGACTGATTAAGTGTAATTGTTTGGCAGTAGCCTTGAAAAGCGCCTCACCGCTGGCCCAGTCAAAGTGACCTTCAAAGCCACTAAAGGTGACTTCCGCTAGTTCCAACTCACTAAAAGGGGAACAGGGGATGATGGCCTCTAAAAAGACCTCAATCTTTTCTAAACGGTGGCCGGTCAGGGCCACCACCGCAGTGGTGCCGATGCGGTGGTTTCCTGTTTCTGGCGTTGTTTCGGTTTGATACGTTGGCACTAATTCCACTAAGATAAATTTCCCTTGATTGAGGATCATGGTGTCGTCAAAGTGAATGTCGGTTAGTTTTAACATCGTGGTCTCCTTTAATTGATTAGGGTTCAATAACTTCTCCCAGTTCGTTTAGACGGTAATCCCAGCTATAAGGCCGCGGATGGTCTGACGAGCTTAGGGTCGGTTTAATAAAAATGGTCAACCAGGCTTCATGATGCTCTTTGTCATCAATGATCGGCCATAATACCTCACTGTTGACCATGTTGGCGACCCCATTTGGGTCTGTTTTATGATAGGTCAAAGCGTGCCCTTCGTACTGATAATACTCAGGAATAACGTTGCTCACCGTGATGCCACCATATTGTTTCGTCAAATCTGGCTCATCGTAGTCAAATTCAAAGGGCACGATGATCTTTTTGTAAAGTGGCAGATTGGCTTCCAAATCTGACGACGTGATCACATGATAGGAGAGATCGGCTTGTTGGCTAGGATCAGCTAGTTTCACATTGTTGAGATTAGCGTAGCCTTCGGTTGGCACGACTAGTTCAGCAAGTGGTGATACCACCACTTGCCGTAGGTGGAGTAGGACTTCTGGGATTAAGGTCACGACGATTTTACCTGTCAGTTTCACTGTCTCCCCCTTGGAATTCACCCCTTCATAAGTCACTTCCATCGGCATTTTCTGAGGATAGTCGGCATTTTGGATATTTCTCAACAAGACGCTATCTGGTGTTAAATCAGCCAATTGTTTATTCTTATCTGCTAAAGTTATGGTGGTCGCTCCTTCAGTATTGCGGTCTTTATCAAACTCATAAACCTTAATATCTGATGTGTTGTAAACCTTGGTCGCATCCTCATCTTTGGCTAAATACAAAGAACGTGAATAGTCTTCTGCATAGATGGCCAGTTCTCGTTGGGGATCGTTGGCATAGCCATTCTCATCATCAAAGGTTTCATCTGTTAAAAAGATGGTGACGCGGTTTTTTAATTCAACAGGGTTACCATCCTGATCGGTTCCTTTATAGGTGAAAACTAACGGATAGGGTGCGGCCTTTTTAGCGTTCATAATATCAGCTAATTGACTGGCATCAAAAGTGACAGCTGAATGATCATAGACAGCAGGATTTTTAAGGGTGTTTTCATCTTCAATCGCTTTTTTCTTAGTCACACCATTTTCAGTTTCTTCGATGATATACCACGCCACGATTCGAGACAGTCGTTTAACTAATTCTTTATCCGATAACTCCCCTACCTTCGACAGTTCATAGGTAAAGTCATGCACATCTAGGTAATGATCTTTATCGATGACCGTTCGATCCGTAATTTTATTAACCCACCTGGACATGACGGTTTGTTGATTTTGCGAATCATTGGCAAAATAAGTGGCCAACTGTGGGCCTGGATAGGTTTTATCAAAACCTAAGGCATCCCAATCAATGTCGCCCCCTAGATTATTGACATTTCGATTAATCCTCATAGCTAAGTATTTCTCTCTGTCAGCTAAAGTACTTCCGATTAAGGTGTTCTCATAATCCTTAACATCCGCTAGTTTAATCGCTTTTGAATCAGTTAAACTGCCAGTTTTGGTTCCTGTGATTAACCAGTTATCTAACACCCGCCAATCATAAGCGTTTAGCGTTGGAGAGGATAATGATTTATCGTTAATATTCAGCATCATGTCTTCAAAACCTGACATGGCTGGAGCATAGTCGTCTTCTATTCGAAGGACACCTGCAAAAGCAACTAATCCTTTATATGCTGGTGTTACCGAAGAATGATTCCCATCTTTATCAATGTATGTCATCTTATCAACAAAATTATCATGATCCATCGTATCGCCTGCCACAAAAAGCTTGTCTTTTTCAGGTGTGTTGACTGCATGAATGAATTTAGGATTAACAATGTCACTAACTTCTAATGCTTTTACACTGATAACATCAAACGGATTAGTCGTTGTTGTTCCACCCATAATACCTTGCACATAATAATTGGAACTATTCAATTTTGAACTGTAAAACTCTGAATAAAAATCGTTATTATTTGCATTGCTAATATCTGTAGTGCTTCCATAATAAGAAAGAGTGCCATTACTATTTTTAGCAATTTCTAAAACCGTATATGGTGGGAATTGTTTTATAACTTCGCCTTTATATGCATTAATATTAGTTTTATTTATTTTAGTCAAATCAACCTTAATCAACTTCGTCATTGTGGCTTCACAGCTTAAGAAGTACAATTCAGTCTCAGTCGTCAATTCATGTAATTGCCTAAGACTATACACGTCTAAAGCAGTTGGTTGATTAGTATCTTCATATTCAAAAATTTTCTTGCGTAATAACTGACCATTAATATTACTGTCAGTATTATCAAATACTTGAAATGTTGTCCTTACTTTTACATCTGATGACACTCTGAAATCAATATAATCAATTCTCCCATAATAATATCCTTCTTGATTTTCACCAATAATAGGGTCAATATAGGCATTCTTTATTGCAGTTAATTGTGTACTTGGTATAGGGTTATCTGTTTCTAAAGAGGTAACATACTTAGTATCCATTCCAGTACCAGATTGCCATCCTACATTATTAACTTTTCCAATAGGAACTCTCCCAGCAATCGTCCCCATTCGAGCTAAGCTTGAAAAATAAATTTGAGCATTAATTTCTGGGTTATCTTTATCAATACCTGCTTTCTTTCCAGCTACTCTATAGGTTAAGTAGGACTTTAATGCAGTTCCTTGTGCAGCAGCACCTGTCCCTGTAAATTGAGTGGCAGATATCTGGATTGGGTTAGCATTCTCATTAACATCGAACCTGATATACGTACTACCATCACCGCGACCACTAGGGTAAACTAAAAATTGGTTATTTTCAGTAGCGTAAAAGCCTGTCGCTAAACGAAATATGGCATTTTTTAAATCTCCATATTCATAAGTTGCTAATTCAACTCCTTCAAT
Organism: Vagococcus allomyrinae; assembly: GCF_017829975.1. Taxonomy (GTDB): domain Bacteria; phylum Bacillota; class Bacilli; order Lactobacillales; family Vagococcaceae; genus Vagococcus_D; species Vagococcus_D allomyrinae. The sequence continues at coordinate 353,064 of NZ_JAEEGA010000002.1, forward strand.
ATTAAAAATGCTCAATTTGACGACTCCTCCAACATTGTTTCCTTTAGCCGCATATAAAACGACGAAATTCCCCTGTGATGTTTCAGCTATATCAACAACACTCCAACTTACCATTCTTAAAATATTGGAAGGAGTTTCTGGAACCATTGGGCTTGCTACGCCTTCAATCCGTATCTTCTCAATAGTCGGGACAATATCACTTCCCTGAAGATATTCATCATACACCGGCGACTGATCGATCAGTTCTGGTTCCAACAATTGAGTTGCATCTGGCTTAACGGTATACTCTGTTGACAGCCCGTTGTCTAAAGTGATAGAGCTCGTCGGGTGCGCGATTAGTTGATTTGATTCTCTCTGGTTATTTAAATAAACAAGAGTAACGATACTTAGTGCTAACCCAATTATGGCAAGCGCCACTCTTATCTTTTTAGTGGTTTTTTTCTTAATCAAAAGAAGAACTCCTTTCTAACATACAAACAATTTATTTTTGTCTGTTAATTTGTTGTTTGCGAATCCAAGGCTGTATAGATACTATAATAAGGTTCATCAGCCGCAGTTGGCTCTACTCCCTGCCACCAAGCTTCCACAAAGCCATCCTTTGAGGTATTGATGCTCTCCACTTTTAGTTGAATGGACAACTCTTCTTGACCTCCTGATGGCACATGGTGAAGGGTCACATCTTCTATCAGCGGCTCACTTTTTTCACTGCCTTCAATGACTTTCGTGTAATAATAATAGCCATCTTCGCCTGCTACCCAACTAGTTGTCATGCCCCCGATAAGCACTTCTTTACCCAGTCGTGGAGAGAATACTTTGCCTGCTGACGTTTCAAGAGTCGGTAAGATCATCACTCGGACAAACATGTCCCCATTGGTTTTGTTCTCTATTTTAATTTTTTTGGTAAGAGTTTCGCCATTTTCAATCGTGGCAGTGGGACCGAATGCCCCATCAATAAAGACATTTAAATCTTCTACTTCGACAGTAAAAGTCTCGCCATCAGCCGACAGAGGTGCCCCAAACAAACTGTGAATCGTTTTGGTAGCTCCTAAAAGGACACAGGTCAGGAGGGCTAGGAACAGTATTTTTTTGGTTGATCGTTTCATAATGGTCCCTCCTTAAGTTAGTCGACTCATCAACATTTGATAGGCGAGATCACTTGAAGTCAATCCCATTAACTCCAAAGAGGTCTCTGTCAACGAATACCCTTCGGCCTGTACCTCTAGCCCATAAAAGGTTTGTTTGAAGATATTAGGTGTTGCCTGACTGCCTTTGATTGACTTAACCAAAATCTCCGCTTGTTGATTTGGTTTTAAAAATTCTGAATAATAGAAATAGCCGTCTTCATATAACCAGTAATCAGTTCCCCCTTGAATGCTAGTAAACACCTCCGGAAATGCCAACTCAACGTATTGAAAGAGTGTGGTATTCCGAGCTGGGTCTTCATGGTCATATGCTTGCTGCAAGGAGAGGTCCGCTTTAAAAAACTGATTGTTGGCTTTCTTATAGGTGTTACCTGACACCCAAGTGCTTAGATCCTTCAGCTTAATTTCAGAGGCTGCAACGGTAGGATAAACTTTCACATTGCCATTCCCCATTTGATCGGTCACATCAATCTCAAAGGTCAGTAACGCTTCTTCCAATGACACGCGGACAAATCCCGCACTACTGGAAATATTGCGAACGGTAATGTCTTTTTCTGCCACGGTACCTGGTGAGATCACCGTATTAGACTGATCACCTTCCACTTTAATTGCCACGTGATTAGTCTCCACTCGGTTGATTCGTTCGTCCGCCATGGTAACCCAGGCATAGGTACTGCCAATCACAATTACCAGCGAATAAATAATCGAAAATATCATAAACCCCTTTTTCAGTGTGCGTTTTTGCTTACTTTTGGAGCGGCTACGCTTCTTTTTGGCCAAGGTTTCTCCCCCTTTCTACTCACGATGCTCATTTTCCCGTCTTTTTTGTTTCCATAATAATAAGGCGATTAAGATTAATAAAAAGCCGACTAATACTTTATAGATCAAGTTGCGCCATTCTTCCCCAGTTTGCGGCAACTTGATAAATGGTTTCTTCCCTGGTGGATCCGGCTTCGGATCGACAATGGGTTGATCATCCCTCATGGCGATAAACTTCCATTCATACTTCATTTCACTTTCTAATTTGTAACTTTCAGCTGTCAAAGCTTTATCCACTGTGAAGGTCGCTTTTAGCACTCGATCCGTGCCAAATTGATAGGTGCCTAAAGGTAGTGACTCTTTCGTCCAGTCAAATTCCCCATTACCGAGTAATGGTCCCTTGTAGATCTCTTTGCCTTCAAGAACTAACGACACGGTCACATGTTTATTAAAATCAATATCACCTGTGCTACTTATTTTTTTTACGCGCAAACCTATATCAAAAGGTTCCTTTTCATCGGTACTTCTGATGGTAATGTCTTTTGTATACACGTCTCCAGGCAAAACATTGGGCATGTCTACAAAATAGTCGCCTTCTTTTGATACGACTATTCCAGAGTCATCCGCAATCACAAGCCCGGAAGGAAGGGTACTCGCCTCAATCAGAGCGGCTTTTCCGAAAAGTACACTACCCATTATCACCAATCCTAAAAGAAGCCGTCCTGCTTGTTGCCATGCTTGTTTCTTTCTCATGTTGTATCCCTTCCCTCTTGCTTGTTACGATCTACTAACACCCAACAACTCGACATGATAGAGTTGTTGGGTAAAGTTACTCCGTTATCCTTTTATGGAATCGCTGGTAAGCTAGCAGATGTTAATAATTTATTTAAAATTGTTTTGGAATCGCCTGTAATTGCCATGTTCCATTGAGAACCTGTTCCATACAATGCGCCAGCCTCCACTTGTACAGCTTCCATCGTAACGCCTAAATCATATTCTAAATCGGTATAAGCGTCTTTTACTTGTTGTAAATCATTTCCTGTAATAGAGCCAGGAACTTGTTGGTAGTTTAAGCTTTCCAATAATTTAGACGTCGTCACGCCACCTTTTAACGTATTGGTATAATAGAAGAAGCCGTCATCACTATTAAATACCCAGCTATCAGCTGCTAATGTGGTTAAATCAGTGATTTGACCATAGTTAATGCTGAAAAGTGAATCAACCCCAGCTGGTAATCCTGTAGCTAACGCAGTTTGATCGGCTAACACGTTCACGTTAGTAATAGCTCCTGGTAATGGGATCGCATTAGTTGGAACAGGTGTTGCTGTATTAGCTGTAAAAGTCGTGCCTGGTGCGGTATAGTCGTAAGCAACAGTTCCGCCGCCATCTTTTTGGGTGTTTCCTGCTGTTCCTAGCAACGTATTTTTAGCTGTCCAATCATACCCGACTTTGGTCGTGCCGTTAGCATAAACCATGTACTCAGCTGCTGTTGCATCAAAGGTAAAGTCTGCGGCAGTATGGCCAATAACTGGTGTATATCCCCCACTCAGTGTCAAGCTAGTGTTAACTTTTTGGTATTTCCCAGCAGTAGTATCATAAGGAAAGGCTACTACGGCATCAAATGAAGCTTGCAGGTTACCTGAAGATGAGTTCAATTTAACGTCACCTTTGGCCCATACTTTCGCACCACCAGTTAAACCAGTGACTTGAGACGTAACATCTACATAACCATTTACTGGCGTACCTGTAGCATGATCATATACTTTTGAGACATTTTCTGGCACAGGAATATCATCTGTCGCTGTTGGTGTTGGAATATTCCATCCTGTAGCTCTGGCCGTTTGTTTACCAAATTCTGTTAAATGTGTCAGGACTTCTTCAAATGACACCCGGACAAAAGTAGGAGCTGTTCCCGTATTAACCGCCGTGACTTCCTTTTTGGCTTCCATCCCTGGGGCTAATTCACCTGGATCTTCCCAAACCTCGTGTAAGACCGTGTCGCCGGCTGCGGCTGTTTTAATTCTATTGATTCGAGCATCTTCGTACGCTACCCAAGCAAATGTTCCCGCTAATAATGTGACGAGCCCTAAAGCAGCAGCTAGGCCCATCATTTTTTTCTTGTTCTTGTTTTTTACCTTCTTCATGGAAAAAAACCTCCTATAGTTTGTTTTTATATATTTAACCTTGATTCAAGCTGAATCAAAGAATATATCTTAAGTATGATACCCACTTGATTTTCCTGTCCCGTCTGAAAAGAAGTAATAACGCAGGACTAATAAGAAACCGAGTAATCCTAGAACAAAAGCCAGACAAATCCAGATGTTCTCTCGCACAAATTCTGCGATAAAACCGACATTCGGAATCACAAAGACCTTCTTACCAACAATCTTTTTGGCACTAAAAGGCGGATCGTCCGTGTTATTGGCATCGCCACGAGTGAGGACGAAATCCCCTTCCTCCCCATTTAATTCTTTCATGGTCTTGACCACTCGATGGGTTAAAAACTTATCTTGAGCATCTCCCACTAAAAAGGTGACGATGTCCCCTTCTTTGGCATCCCGGCCGTCCATCGATTGCACGATGATCATGTCGCCTGAACGAAAACCGCCCGGTGGTGAGTCTTTTTTCGGCACCATGGAATCGGTCAACACCGTATAAAATCGATACCCAAAATAACTTTTATTGGTGTCTCGGTTTAAGGCGAACAAGGTCGCGCTGAGAATCAAGGTGATCACAATCAGGTAATACAAACCGTTAAACAGCAATCTGATCCCCGTCTTCAACAGCGACGGTCGCTTAACTGATCTTGGCCTGACTGGCCGTCCCTCTGATTCTCGCTGATAGCCCTCGCCTATGGGACCTCTTCGTCTAGAGGAATCATGTGAGACCCGACGCCCTTTAACATCTGATCGATGGCGCCTTTTTTTTCTATGTGGCTGTTCTGATTTTATTTTTCCTTCCATGATGAAGTAATCGTCCCCTTCTCAACAGATCATAAAGCTACACCTAAACGAACGATTCGTTAAAGTAAAGTGCCATTAACTAGCTACTCGTAATTGCGTTCGGTTAACTTATAATCGGCATTAACCGTGTCTATTCGAACTTTTAACAGCGCCAATATCGCTTTTAGACGAGCTACTTGGTATAACCTATCTTATGTAAACTAAACCTTTGTACAAAACATAACAAAAAAAGCATCTTCTCCAACACGAAAATACTTTACTATTCTTCCCTAAAGGTTGGTTATTTTATTATTTGATAACGCATTTGACGCAATCAACATCAAACACAGCTTGATTTGGCCTTCATTTTAACTTTTTTCTTAAAACACAAAAAAACGATTCGCCCGTTTTATGAAAACAAGCAAATCAGCTAATTGCTTAACATTGAACAATCTTTCTTGCCCATTGCCCCCTAAGGATTTAACTCAGCTCTCGTTTTATAAACCGTACGAAAAGGGGCTACTATCTATCGAAACAGTTCTTTGAAATAGGCGAAAGATATCCTTTTCATTTTCATGTGATGAATATATGCATAGGGGGTGTACATTATTTTTCGATTATGGTATAGTTTATTTATTGAACAGGATATGCCGCTAATTTACATAAGATAGGTTATACCAAGTAGTTTTTATACAAAACACGCCTGAATAGTTAACTATTCAGGCGCTATTTATTATATAGTTTTATGTCTATTAACTGTCAGTTAGCTACTTTCTTTTGATTGTTCAACAAAATAAATCATATCAGATAGTCTTCTCATTGTCTAATAAAAACCGTTGTCATTCAAAAGAACCATGCCATCTTCTCTCTATGAGGTCTTAAACAACAGTTATTTGAATCGTTACTGTCACCGTGTTCCCATCAGAATCTGTCACAGAATAAGTTACTGGATAAGTACCATTCCGATCAACATTCAGTTTTGATGTGTCAATACTCAGAACTGACATTAAATCGCCATCCTCCACGTCATAGGCCTTAACACCAAGTTTCCCATCAAATTCCTCACCTTTATTATGATCGTGATCAGTTGCTTCAATAGTTGGTATGTAACCGACTGGTTGAGGTGTGGCAGTTCCATTGATTGTGTTAAGGGTTGTGATGTAATCGTCGAATTGAGAGTTGCCTATTTCTAAGGTAACTGCCCCTATATCCTTGGCAAGTAAGTAACCTGAGATATGATCATTGTTCATAATCAATTGTTTTAATACTGGTGAACCGTAAATCATCACATAACCTGTAGCTCCTCCACCATCTAGGTAAGAATCTTGCAAAATAAACTGTTCAAGAGCTTTGTTCTCCCTAACTCGGATATAGGCAGATGTCTGAGTGAATTCTGATTGGTTAATTTCGATAGTTTTTAATGTGCTGATATTCGCAAAATCGATGTTACGCACATTGCATTTAACCAGTTGAATTTTTTCGAGTTTCAACTTTTTCTGGGTAAAAGAGATCGATGTACGAATATCTACATTACGGAAGTATATTTCTTTGACTTCGGCTAATACAAAATTTTGGCCATCGGCTAGCTTTACTGTAATAGCCTCTGCCTGCTCTTTTACTTCAACAATTGGCGTCGCAGCTGGAACATCAATTGTCTTGACTTGCCTGTCTGCACCTTCATAAAATATTTTCCCAGGTTCCATAGCGTTAAATTTAGTCTCACCTATTGGTGTATTATTCGGATTGATGAAAAAGATATCATCTGAATCTGCTGGAGCTTCACCAGATGAAATATTTCTTAACAGTTTGGTGCGTTCAAAATGAGTATTGACATAATTCGTACGATACCCTTTTTTATTATTTTGCTGGACTGCATTATTCTTTAAGGTGGACTCCGAAACCGTGGCTTCTGACAATGATTTATTTGAATGAATCAGTAAATCCGATCTTAGCTCAGATTTCTCAATTAGCAATGTTTCTAAGCGTGGCGCTGAATTAACACTTAGGGAGTAATTAATCGACCCAAACAGTGAATTTCTAATTATTAGCGTTTGAAGGTTTTGCATATTTGAGAAAGTTGTTCCTCTTTTAAACTCTACGCCGTCAACCACCATCTTATTCACACTATTAGTAGAGAAGGACGCAAAATTCGAGATCACAATATTTTTTAAGTACAACTCTTGAATATTTTTTAAACTATAGGTTTGACCATTGGCCTTGATTGTCACTGTGGTAACGGTCGCACTTAATTCGACCAATGAAGATGTGGGAATCTCAATATCATTTGAGTTGCCTGATGCGTCAGTATACGACACACCTGAGATTAGTCTCATTTGAGCTGCTTCCATATTTGAGTTTATTCCTTCTGCATAAACGGTAATCCCCAGAGAAGATAGGATTATCAATAACGACATTTGAATAAACAATATCACCTTTTTTTGGTTTAAAACTGACTGGTCGTTCAAATTATTTCCCTCCTAATACTTTATTGTAAAAAAAATCGCAAGAACTCATAAAAAGCACTTGTTGACTCTTTAAAAAACGTTCGAAAATAACCTTTTCGAACGTTTATATAAATTTTTGATGGGGTATTTGAAGTATACTACTTGATTAACTACTTATTAAAATGTTAACTTTTCTAAAAGGAACTTTTGACTTGCAACATTCAATTTTTGCCATGAATGATAATGATTACCTCTTGTTAGTCTGCCCCCAACAACATCAATGGCAAGATTAGAGTTTACATTCACCAAATTAACAGAATCGACCTCAGCGCTATGTGAAATTGGCGCTTCTTGGACAGTCCATCTCATTGTTGGATAAGCTGGGTTAGCATTCCATAATTGTAATCTAGCGCCATTAAAAACGTTGGAATTTTGAATTTCTACTGCTCTAAAGCCGATCGTATCAAAAATCATCACTTCGCCATTTCCTACATTTTTAATATAAAACACGAAACTAGCCCCATATGCATGGGTCCAGCTATACAAACTATTGCCATTTGCACTTCTTCCCCCATATAATGTTAAATAAAACGGCGCATCTTTAAAACGAATTTGATAAAGCCCATCTTCGACATCCTTAACTATTCCTGGAGTACTCGGGAAACTTCTAAGCTTGTTTTTAGCAACATAATCCTTCACAATACTGGTTGCTTTTTCATCAAACTGAGCCACCTGTTCTTTGGAAATCCCCGCTTCTTGAATAGTTGCAGCATAAGCATTTTGACCAATAGCTAAAAAGCAAACAGCTGCCAAACCTACTAATATTTTCTTTATCACTTACATCTCTCCTCACACATAATTTTTTCACTACCAAATAACCCCACAAAATGATATTAACACAACGTGTGTTCATAAAACAAGTGAAATTGGAACGATATGAACAAATTGATGGTTATCTGTCATGAAAAATATGTCAAACGCCTGATAATTTCAAAGGTTGACTTATTGGCCTCATGCCTATTTATCATTAAGCAATTCTAAAGCTAGCTAGTAAGCAATAGCCTTTTTTTTAATTCCTTCGCTGTTACGCTACAAAATGTTTTAGTAACTGTAAATGCTTGCCGTTAATCCTACGACACGGCCACCAATAATTACCACTTTTTCCAAATTTTTCCCCTTCCAATAACACCTATTAGCCTTAATTTTTTTATCAAACAATCAAACATTTCGTCAATCTAATCAATTATCCCTCACTTTATCATATCGTTTTTTATTAATTTATTCTTTTGAGTTGAGAAGGTATTTGGTTAATATAACAGCTAAAGCTGAATTCCCCAAAAGAAACCTCATCTTTTATGAGATTTCTTTTAGGGAATCACGAACAAATAGAACATTAAGCTAATTCATAACTACAATCTGAATTTTCTTGGAAAAACCATCTTCCAGCGTACTGACTATCTCAAATGATTGGTCAATATCAAATGTCACGTTGATGCTTGCAGGTGCGACTAGGTGAATCGTGTATGTTTCTTTTTCCTTTTTCCAGTCAACTTTTATTCGTCCTTCTGGGATTGTCACTCCCCCCTTTGCAAATGTCAACTCCCCGTTGAAGAATGGTGAAAAGGACAATTCTCGTTCTCCTAATCCATTATTGTTTATCGTTATACCTAATATTTTCTCGATTATCCAACTACTGTAAGAGGTGAACATGGCATGATTTAGTGAGCCTAACGAGGGTTCAAAATATTCGCTGATAATACCACTATTGTCTAACATGGAAAGTAAACTTGGGGCCGGCTCTCGGACTAGCCAAGAATAAATTAGCTGACTATCTGTTTGCTTCAATATAGAATACATCCAGGACATTCCAAAAATCCCTGCTCTAAATACACCCTTATCTTGTTTAATTTTAGCAAGAAAGTTAGCGTAAATTTCTTTGTTATTCTCTGCGATTCCGCTTTTAAGTGCGAAAATATAGCTGGATTGACTTCCTGTTTGAAAATATCCTTCATCATTGTAGTAATCAATCACTATTTTTTCTTTAACATCCTTCAGTTTTAACTCGATTTTTTTATGTATTTTCTGATACAAATCGCCAGCCAAAAGGTCTGAATACCCTTTAAGTAGCAGATAATACATAACTGCCGAACAAAATTCTTTATCTGGTGGGGTTTCTTTCCCTTCAATTATTTCCGTATCAATTGACCCCCAATCACCTAAACAACAATATTTCACATAGTCGTAGTCAAAAGAAAGCAAATAGTTGACGTGTTTTAGTAATGCATCACTGTTTTCTTCTATTATATGAGGTTGATAATAACTGTTTTTAATATATTGAATCAATGTCGGCAAAACTAACTGCCAACCAAGGGACCCTGCTTTGTCACTTGGTCCGTGAGTTTGAATGCCAATATAGGGTGCTGTTTGGGTAATACCGCCACTACTCGTTTGCTCAACTAGGAAATCTGTTAATACTTTTAAAAGAAGTTGTTCCGAATCAAAAGCCTTAATTTGAGATTCTATAAGCGCCACAATATCGCCACCATATCCTAGTCTCTCTCTAGGACAGTCTTCATAATAAGAATGAATGTTATTTAATTTAGTATCATTAGCCGATTGATATAGCAGATTTAATTGATGACTTGAACTTTCAAAATTCGCATTGATGTCTAAATCCGTGTGTACATCATAGGCGCAAATATCTTTCAAATGTGCTGCTGTTAACCCAGCTCCTTTAAGATAGACATACCTAAAAGAATGGTAGGTAAATTGATTTTCAAACTTGAAATCTTGCTTATTTAATATGATTTCATCTTTTTGAACAGCATTCGTCTGTTCTGTTATTCCGACCTCTGAATCGTCAATACCGTAAACTCCATTAGCGCTACTTCGGAAATCCAATTCGCCAACCTCATTTAGTTCTTCACTATAATAAATCGTAACTTTATCAACAACGTGCTTTTTAAATAGGCAACTAAAATGGCCTGTAATCATCCGCTCAAAATCTAGTAAGATACCATCATTCTTTTGTGTTATTTTTTTATATTGATACAACTGCGTTCGTTTGATTTTAGGTATCCGACTAGGCTCAAGTATTCCACCTGGACCAGCCACTGCCACAGTCCGACAATTAACAGTTCGTGAAAATGAGTCTAGCTTCCTTTGCCTAATATCTATTCGTTCCCCAATAAAAACATTATCAAATAAGTAATGCCCGCATTTACTCTCCCATGTCCGATCGCTTTCGACTATCTCAACTTGATTGTTTCCCTCTAAATATGACAATTGACAAATCATCATTGGCTTACCAACCGTTAACTGTTGTCTAAAATTATATTTAGTTAGTAGTTTTAGCGGTGCAGGATTGTACCAACCATTAGCTAATTCAACTGTCAGACAATTGTTTCCCTCAAGCAAATAATCATCCAAACGATAGGTATCATAATAGACAATTTTTCCATAGGACGTGATATCTGATGTTAGATAGCTTGACTCTATTTTCTGGCCATTTACTCTCAGAGAATAATAACCTAAACCAACAATATCAATAAAACAATTTGATTTCTTGTTCCAATTAAATGATTTTTCTAACAAAATATTAGGCTTATCCTTGTAATAATGAAGCTCTTTTTCAATAGGATTGTCTTGGCGTGTTATCCACTTTGCCTTAGTTAACCGCTGGTTCTCGGAAAAAAAATAGGTATAAAATGTTTTTTCTTCCTCTTTATTTTTCAGCGTCACTATCACTTTGTATTGTTTTCTTGCGTCTGTTTTATTCAGCTTAATACTAGCGTAGGGCTTATCTGTTTCCATTACGATTTCTTTTATTACACTATTATTCTCTAAAACTACTAACATGTAACTTGATTGAGGGATTTCTAAGGCCTTCCAATCAATGGTGATAGTTTGAGATAGCTTTACAGCCAAATTTAGCTGTTTGCTATTAACTTTTATTTCATCGTTTCGTCTCATTCTATTTCATCTCCAAATAGCTTTTTTGTCTATATCTGGTCAGATCACAACTAGAATAACCAGTTCCACTGAGTCGTAAGGTCAAGCAGGACTAGCTACTGCGCTCAAATAATCGCAGTAGCTAATTTTATTATCCTAAAATACCAAGTAGGGAAAGAGCCATCCCCAGTACCATAATTGCCAAGATAATCGCCACGGCATTTTTAGCATTTTTCTTTTTTAATAGTAAATAGACTGACATTGTCACGAGTAACGGAAAGAAATTTGGCATAATACCGTCAATCATTTCTTGAATTTTCAAGGTAGATTCTCCAACTGAATACTCTAAAGGGGTTGTAATTTTTACAGTCGAAACAATCAATGCGCCAACCACCATCATTCCAACAACATTTCCCATGGTTGATACTCTTCGCAAGAGATTACTGCCGTTTTTCCCTGTTAGTAATTCTGAACCTTTTTCATACCCTAAGAAAACACCTTTGTATTTAATTGGCCAGATGGTAATACTGAATAGGACAAAAAACAAAATTGGACCAAGAGGATTGCCTTCAATTGCCAATCCTGATGCAATACTCATGTATATAGGCACGACTGTCATTGCAAGTAGGCTATCACCAAGTCCAGCAAAGGGACCCATCAGACCCGTTCGAACAGAAATGACTGATTCTTTTTCCGTTTCTTGCGTCTGTTCTTCCATCGCCATGGTAATCCCTAAAATAGGGCCGTATACATAGGGGTTCGTGTTAAAAAATTCTAAATGTCTTCTAATCGCTGCCACCCGTTCTTCTTTTGGGCGATCGCCGTATATTTTTTTTAAGGCCGGAACGACTGAATAATAAGCTCCTAAAGCTTGCATTCGTTCAAAATTACTGGATGCCATCAAAAAATTTGATCGGATGAAAGCTTTATTCAAATCAGATTTCGTTATTTTTTTGGTTGTTAGCTCTGTCATTATAAATCATACTCCTCTTCTACAGTCTGACTAGTCGCCGTACCGCTGTCTTTTTTATTAATGATCAAATCATAGAGTGCTGCGAAACAAATACCTAGGATAGAGATAGCGATTGTTCCTAAATTCAGATAGGCAGCAAATACAAAGCCCAAAAGTAAGAATATCCACATATTTTTACCCATCATCATCATTAAAAGCATGCCCATCCCAACTGCAGGAATGATACCGGCCGCCACTGTTAGGCCGTCAAATACTTGAGATGGGATCAGACCTAAAACAGATTCGACTGCTGGACCACCAAAATAAGAAGCTAAAAATACCGGAACCGATCCAGCCACAAAACTCAACGGAATCCCTAATAAATTGTAACGAGCAACTTTATCAAAATCACCTGATTCAATTGCCGCATCTGCTCTGTGAATCCAAACAATGTTCAACGTATTCGTCAACATAATGATCTGTTGGCATAACAAAGCCGTTGGAACTGCAACGGCTAAGCCTGTTGCTAATCCTCCGCCAGACATAATGGCAACCGCAACGCCGATAATTGCTCCAGTTGCTTCATTCGGCGGAATATATGCTCCTATCGCTGAGTTAGCTAACCACATCATTTGCAGTGTCCCACTAATGATTAATCCTGTTGTGACATCTCCCATAATGACTCCTGCTACTGATCCAGCAAGAATCGCTTTTGGTGTCCCCGTCCACAGAGTTCTTTCATCTACGGTACAAATCCCTGCCCACAGTGCTAATAATAAACATTGAAGTAACATTTATCTCCCCTCCATTTCTACTAATTCAGAGAAGATAATCGCCTTATCTGAGGGGATCATTTGAACTGAAATTTCAACTTTTGAATCGGCTAGTTCTTTTAATTGGGCTTTCTCTTCCTCTGTCATGGAAATGGCTTTCGTATACTGCTTTCGATCAGCTGTATATTTCATCCCACCCAGATTTAGCTTCGAAAATTCAACGCCGCCTTTTTTTAATTCTAAAACGTCCTTTGGGTTTGTTAATAACAAGAGTGTTTTTCTTTTTATTTGCGCTTTTTTCGTTATTTGAATGAATTCTTCCACGCCAAAGGTTCGCACATTCACATCTTGAGGTGCCATTAAATCAAAAACAGATTTTTGTACCTCATCTTTGGCGATCAAATCATTAATAATTAATATTTGGCCAATATTGTTTTGTTTTACCCATGTTGTCACTACCTGACCGTGAATTAAGCGATCATCAATCCTAACTAAATCAATACTCATATTAAAGCCCTCCCTCAATTGTCGGTTTCTCTTTATTCATTTTTAATTCAGCCCAATTATATTTAGCGGCTTCTTCAATTATACGTTTTAACTCAATCTGCTCTTTTTTTCGATTAGCAGAAAGTTCTAATAACACCGATAAATTTAAGCCTGAATAGGCTAATATTTTTTCACTTTTGTGAGTTAGTAACATTGCGGTAGCTGCATTACTTGGAGTTCCTCCATAAATATCACAAATAATAACCGCCCCATTAGATGTATCTAATTCTTGATAGGCCCTCTCCATTTCTTCTGTAAAATCTAATAAATTTGTCCCTGGAAAAAGTGATAAGGAACAACTGTTAGCTTGTTTGCCAACAATCATCTCCAAACTTTTTAAAGCTTCTTTAGCAAAATCACCATGACTAGCTAAAATTAAAGCAACTTCTACTTTCATCCATAGACCTCCTTCCTCAATACTCTTTACTAAGCAATTTCCATGCCAAAACTTTTATCGATGACTAATAAAGGCTTTTAGTCTTTTTCTAATACTCTTTCAATACTCTTCTTTCCGAAACAATTGCTGTTTCATCTCGTCTAATACTCATTAATACACGTTTCTTAGAATCTCTATTCCTCTGTATTAAAAAACTAGCTGAAAGTCTTAACCAGACTGTCAACTAGCTCACTGCTATTTTTCAAAAATTTCAACAATAAAATAACATTCGTCCATTGAAATATCAATATTATACTCAACTTCTATCCTTCTAAAGGCTTTTTTTATCACCTGAGCAAGCTCTTTTTTGCCTTCCTTCTTTTCTTGCAATACCACCTCAGAACCATTTAATAGTACTCGTTCAATCATACAGGCAGTGTGAACAAATAACTTCAATAGCACATTATTGCTAAAGGTTGTTTTCAATTCCTGTTCCACATTGAGCACAAAAGATTCTAAGCTTTTTCTCATTTTTTCCGCCGATAGAAGATATAAATACTTATCAATGGATTCCATTCCCATGTCCAACACAACCTCTTTGGTAAACTCATTAATATTTTTTTCATAACGTTCTTCGGTAACTACTGCACCTGACAACAGTAGCAGCTTGTCAATGCCTTTTCTCAACACCATTTCTTGTAATGAGATGAAAGGAACTTGTTCAAGTTTAGGATCAATCGTCCCCACAACTGCGACTACTTGCAACTCTTTTTTGCTGTCGAGATTTGCTGCAATTGCATGAGCGTCTTTCCCTTTAATCGCCTGAACCTCGATGTCAAAGATGTTTAAATCCCGAAAGACTTTTTTGATGTTCTCCTTTAAAAATTGGGCACTACCTTCAGACGTTCCACAAACGGTATACACAATCTTTTTCTTATTAGAATCAAAGTAATTTTCAATGCGTCTTGTTATTCGTTCGAACGTTCTGGTATTGCACACTTGAATTCCTTCAATGACATTTTTGAAATTCATCGATAAATACTCTGTGTTTTTTGCCGTTTCTAACACTAAAAGTGGGTCAATACTTTCAATCGTGATCACTTTTTTACCAGTTTCTTGACTCAAATTACTTTCAAATGTGGCAATCGACCCCATGTCTACAAACAAAACGATGTTTTGCTCAGCAATTCTTGATAATTGCCTTTTCAGTTCCTGATAGATATCAGAAGGGGATATTTCTAAGCCCATATTAACCGGGTGGACAATGGTTTGACCTAGTAAATTATTCACTACCTTAGCAATTTCTGTCGCGACCCCATCACCATGAGCACACAATACAATACCAACATCACTTTTCTTTCCAGTATCCTCACAAGAATTGATGATATTTCCTAACAGATTGACTTCGGCATTAGAAAAAAACATATTATTTTCGTTTTCTAACGTCTTGATTATGCTACGAGTGGCTTTCATTACTCTGTCCGAAATTTCAACTGAATCTAGTGGTTCCAACGCCAATTGATGCTCATTTTTATTATAAATGTACAATGCTAGCGCAGTATTAATGTCTTTATCAATAATAATCCCTAAATCTTTATATAAGATATCTGAAATTGTTAAAATTATCTGTTTGATATCTCCATTCAAAAAGAAGGTGAAATTGTCATCCAAAATGCTTCTTCTTGCTATTTCTTGAGAATAGTCTTTAAATGCTTGCTCGATGGAATAAGTCCCATGTTTATGCTTATCATAAAAAGTCAAAAAATCGTATTGAAACTCTTCAGCGCTAACAGCTAAGACATCTTCGTGCCCGAAACAATAGTCTTTCATTCCCACAAGTATGGCGACTTCTCTTTTCTCCTCGAGAGATATTTGCGTAAGCGTTTTTAAAACATAAGGAGACAAAAAGTCATTTGTTATCGTCAGATTCTCTAAGTTATTTTTTTTCTTCTCAAGCAATGCCCTGGCAACAGATAACTGGATATCACTTTTTAATTGTCCGATATTTCCTTTTGGACAGTATGTGATGAGTGATTTTAGCACTTCAACAGAGACTTGTAACGCCATCCCCACTTTCGCAGACTCGGCTTTATACAAACTCTCAATTAATTCCAGTCGTTCTGAAAAAGAACGCTCGCCTAAATTTGGCATCGTTATCATCACGGGAATCCGCCGCTTAAAAGTATCCAACAAAACAGAATTAGGATTTTCTGTTGTTGCTGCAACTAAAAGCGTCCCAGATTTTATTCTATGATGGGTCTCTCCTAGTCTGGAAAATTCATTTTTATCGATATAAACAAACAACATTTCCTGCCCCTCTGGTGGCAATCGGTGAACCTCATCAAGAAATAAGACACCATCATTTGCTTGCTCAATTAACCCAATGCGATTTTTTTCAGCACCTGTGTAGGCTCCCTTAACACTTCCAAATAATTGACTCAACAGCAATTGAGGATTGGCTGCATAATCGGCACAATTTAGTACGACAAATTTCGACTCCTTTTTAAAGCTACCTTCATGCTTTCCATATTCAAACATCACTTCAGCTAAAAGGCTCTTTCCCGTACCAGAGTCGCCAACAACTAAAGTTGGTAACCCATTAGGAGGGTAGGAGATAGCCGCTTCTGCCAGCCGAATCACAGATGCTAAACTTTTATCAGAACCAATCAACCGACTAAAAGGTGAATGAATCATTTGTCTTCTTTCTTTTGGTAGTAATTGTTGAATGCTTGAGCACTCATTTTGATTAATAAAATGAATTCCTAGTTTTTCGGAAAGTAACTTTTTTTCTAAAAATCTTGTGGGCTTTCCTTTAATTTTCAACAGTTTCTCCTGTTTGACCAATATATTTAAATCCGCTGAAACATTGTTTCTTAGCAGATTAAGTGCTTCAGCAATTTCACTCGCTGAGCTACCTACGTCGATGTCAGTCATCAGCATTTCTCTTGAATAACTTTTTGTGCTGTCTTCACAATACAGGTAAACTTTATCTATTCGTTTCATCTTCTATTCCCCCAGTCAGCTTAACTATACAAAAGAATAAACTAAGTTTCAATAAAATTAAGTAATGCAGTGCTTGCGGCCTTGAATTAACGCGTAAAGATCGAATACGGCCAGATAGCCCCTATTAAATAATGACGGTCAATCGTTAAACTTCCAGCTAAAAAGAAGCTGAAAGCACCACTCTCTGCTCGTCATTATGTTGATAAGCCAATGGAACTATATGTTCCGATTATTTTACGGGATGTATACAGATAAAAAGCCAAGGCCTGTAGCCTCAGCTTTTCACTGCTATAACATATGACGATAAATCGATTCGATCTCTACTAAGTTTGTCTCACGAGGATTGCCACCAGTACAAACATCGGCTAAGGCATCTTTGGCAATGAGTGGTATGTCGTCAGCTTTGACGCCTAATTCGGTAATGTTTTGAGGAATTCCCACGTCTTTTCCTAATTGACGAACGGCCGCAACTGCTGCATCACGAACTTCCGCTAAACTTAGGCTGGCTGCTCCTGCTACTTCTAGGGCACAAGCGATATCGCGGTATTTTTCCCCTGTCTGTTCTTTGTTGTAGTCCATGACGTCTGGCAATAAAGAGGCACATGCCACACCATGTGGCACATCATACCAAGAGCTTAAGGGATGAGCCATGCCATGAACCAAACCTAGACCAACATTGGAGAATCCCATGCCAGCAATATATTGAGCCAAGGCCATCTCTTCGCGAGCGCTCTGTTGCCCCTTAACAGATGCTCTTAGGGAGCGGCCAATAATTTCAATCGCCTTAAGGTGCATCATGTCCGTCAATTCCCAAGCCCCTTTCGTGATATATCCTTCGATGGCATGAGTCAGGGCATCCATCCCGGTGGCCGCGCAGAGAGCTGTCGGCATGCCCATCATCATATTGCTGTCAACAAAGGCGACGACTGGTATATCATGGGGATCCACACAGACAAATTTACGCTGTCGTTCTTTATCGGTAATAACATAGTTAATGGTGACTTCTGCCGCCGTTCCAGAAGTCGTCGGTACGGCTAGAATTGGCACGCTAGGATTTTTGGTGGCCACTTCTCCTTCCAAGCTGCGGACGTCAGCATACTCAGGGTTGGTGATAATAATCCCAATCGCCTTTGCCGTGTCGATCGGCGAACCGCCACCAACTGCTATCAGATAATCCGCCTCGGCTTGGTTAAAGGCGACAATACCTGCTTGGACCTCCTCAATACTTGGGTTCGGCACGATGCCATCAAATACCTCATAAGACAAATTTGCCTGATCCAAAATAGCCGTCACGCGAGTGGCCACGCCTGCCTCCATCAGCCCTTTATCTGTGATGACTAAGGCTTTTTTAAAGCCTCGCTTGGTTGCCTCTTCCGCAATTTTCTCAATAGCGCCTTTGCCAAAGTAAGAGGTTTCATTCAAAATCATTCTGTTTACCATCATCAAGCTCCTATCCGTATTGTTATTTATTTCACAATTTATTTTAACAGATTAGAAATGATGCCAACTCGGCGACCACTTCTTGAAAATAATCTGTTTCACCACTTGCGCATTAATTCGCTCAAAAGCCGAGCTTGTTTCACCTTTCTAAGCAGGTGCTTAAGCTAAATAGCCCTCTCGCGGTGTGACGCCAAATCCTTTGGCCAAGGCATGTAGCTGTTGGTCGGTGATCGTCTGTTTCACCCCGCCTTGAGCCATTACGTAGGTATACACTTCTGCGGCTTTTTCCGCCGTTTCAATCAGACCGAAGACCTCATCCATGTCTTTGCCTGCTCCATAAATGCCGTGATGTGGCCAGACGACTAAACGAAAGTCTTGCATTTTAGTGGCTGTGGCTTCACCGATTTCATTGGTTCCAGGCACGATCCAAGGAATGATGCCAACTCCTTCTGGGAAAACAACCAAACATTCGGTACACATCTGCCATAAGGTTCTCGTTAAGGCCCGCTCCGTCAGTTCATGGGTAAAGGTCATCGCTAATAAGTGGGTGGCATGGTTGTGCATCACAATCCGATGTTCTGGATCGATTTTTAGGCGTTCGATATGACTCATAAAGTGAGACGGTAATTCACTGGTCGGTAAGCCATCCTCGCTTAATCCCCACAATACTTCCAAGGTTTTGCCATCAGGCTTAATCCGAACAATTCCCAAACAATTATCAGGAGCCTTGGCGACATTTTTAAAGTATTTGCCTGAACCTGTCACGATAAAATAGCGACCAGCTAAGGCGCTGGCGTCAAAAATCATGGGAATCTCACGAATGACTTTTGTCAGATCTAAAAAAGGGGCAAGTTCTTCTTCTTGTAATAAGTAGGAAATATTGCCACCATTTCGTTCGTCCCAGCCTAATCGGTATAGATTAGTGGTCGTTTCAATCATCTCTTGAACAAAAGGGGCTTGTAATAAGTCAATTTTTTTCATCTGTTTCTCCTTGTCTCTCTGTTTGATTTGTTTTGAACTGAAGCTGATTAATTAACGCTTCACTAACACATCCGCTTCATATTGTCTCACTTCCCTCAACCAATCCATTCCCACAGGCACGCCTTTGCTTTGGCAATAATAATTCCAAACATCGGCAAAGGGAAAGTCTTTTAATTCTTCTACAAAGGCTAAACGAGTGGTATAATCGCCGTCATTTTCCAGTTGTTTTAACTGGGCGATCGGTTCCAACATGGCCTTTAGTAACGCTTTTTGGGTATTGCGTGTGCCGATCACCCAAGCAGCTACCCGATTAATCGTGGCATCAAAGAAATCCAACCCAACATGAGTCCGTTTTAATAAATCATTGCGAACTAGCTCCCGGGCAATTTCCATCAATTCATCGTCCATAATTACTACATGATCACTGTCCCAACGAACAGGGCGACTAACATGAAGCAACATTTCATTGCCAAAAAGGGCGAGGGAAGATAATTTATTGCTGATGACTTCTGTTGGGTGGAAGTGACCGGCATCCATACAAATCACTTTATCGCGAGTCAAGCCATAGCCCATGTAGAACTCATGAGAGCCAACTGTATAAGATTCTGCGCCTAAGCCAAAAAGTTTACTCTCAACTGCATCCAAGGTATAAGCTTTATCAAATTCTTCGCTAAATATCTCATCCAAAGATGCCATCAGTCGTTGGCGTGGAGCCAAACGATCAATCGGATTGTCCTTAAAACCGTCTGGCACCCAAAAGTTGTTGACACTGGTTTGCCCTAGTTCTTGGCCAAAATAGGCGGCCACTCGTCGTGCTCGTTTGCCATGTTCAATCCAAAATTGGCGAACCTCTTCATCAGCTGAGGCTAAGGTAAACCCGTCCTTCAACATCGGGTGTGAAAAGAAAGTTGGATTAAAATCGAGCCCTAAGCCTAGTTCTTTGGCCCACTCTACCCAATTTTGGTAGTGTTTTGGTTCAATTTGATCTAAGTCAACCGTTTCTTCTGTATCCAAGTAAATCGCATGTAAGTTCAATTTATGTTGACCAGGGATCAAGGAATAGGCTTTTTCCAAATCCTGACGTAATTCAGCAGGTGTTCGTGCTGCCCCTGGATAATTCCCGGTTACGGAAATCCCCCCTGTCAGTTCACCTTCTGGATTCATAAACCCTTTCACATCATCTCCTTGCCAACAATGCATCGAGATTTTTACTTGATCTATGGCTGCCAAGACCTGCTCTGTGTCCACACCAATCTCTTGATACTTGGCTTGCGCTACTTGATATTTTTCTGTTATTTTATCCACGTTATTTCTTCCTCTCTGGGTAATAGTTGGTCAATTTAAACGATTGCCTAATGAGTTCCCGCCCCTGTTCAAGTGAGTCAATTTCGCCTGTGGTCAACATTTGCATCAGTATATTGCCGATCGCCGTCGCCTCTGTTGGTCCCGCTTCGACTGTTAGTCCAGTAGCGTTCGCTGTCAACTGATTAAGCAAGCGGGCATTGGCACCCCCGCCAACAATTTGTAAGTTCTGGAAGGTTTTGCCTGTTAACTCTGCTAATGTGGTCAATTCTCGACCATAACAGGCCGCTAGATTGTGGTAAATGGTCAAAGCCAGTTGTCCCGTTGATTCTGGCACTGTTAACCCTCGCTGACGGCAGTAATCTTGAATGGCCAGACCCATGTTTGGCGGATTTAAGAAACTTGCATCGTTAACATCAATCAGGGGAACCTCGAAGTTTTCCCTCTCAGCCAGCTCTGCCAATTCAGCAAATGAATAAGGCGTCTCGGCCATTCGGGCCACTTCCTGAATCAACCAGAGACCCATGATGTTTTTCAAAAAGCGCGTGCTCTGAAAGACTCCTCCCTCATTGCTGTAGTTAGCCGCTAATCCTGAGGGGCTAATCAAAGGTGCCTTTAGTTCTGCCCCTAATAAGGACCAAGTGCCACTGCTAATAAAGGCCCAGTCTTCGCCACTCCCTGGGGTTCCTGCAACTGCCGAAGCGGTATCATGGCTGGCAACGGTAATGACTTTCGCTTCAGGTAAGTCATACTCTGGAAAATCAGCTCGTCGTAAATCTCCAAGTTCGGTTCCCGCTTCAACCATTCGGGGAAGCTGTTGAGAGGAGACTCCCACCAAAGACAACAGTGTTTCATCTAATTGACCGGTCGCCGAATTGACTAACTGTGTGGTGGAGGCATTGGTTTTTTCCATGACCCCTTTGCCTGTCAACACATAACCAAGATAGTCGGGAATTAAAAGGATTTGATCCGTCTCCTTTAATAACTCTTTATCCTCAACTAATAACTGAAACAAGGTGTTAAAGGGTTGAATTTGAATACCTGTTTTATCGTAGAGAGCCTCAAGCGACAGTTTCTTCGACCATGCGGCAACTGCCTGACTCGTTCGCTGATCGCGGTAACAAAAAGGCTGTCTCAAAAGAGTTCCCTCAGCGTCTAGTAGACAATAATCGACGCCCCAAGTGTCAATGCCGATATGGCAAGTCGTTACCCCTGATTGTTTTAGTTTTGCCAGCCCCTGTAATATTTCCTGAATTAAACGATCGATATCCCAGTACTTGTGACCGTTCTTTTCGTCATAACCATTTTTAAAGCGATGAATTTCTTCCAAACTCAAACGTCCGTCCAATAACTGACTTTTCATCAAACGGCCACTGGATGCCCCGATGTCAATTGCGATGTAGGTTGTCCCCACTTTGATCCTCTCCTTTCAAACACATCCCCAAATGTCAGATACTAGTTTTCATTTACTAATCCACATCGGTCGTTTACAATCTATTTATAGACCTATTGTAATCGGTAGCAGTTAGAAATACATCGGCAAATATTGGTAAATAATTGCACTTTCTTGGCAAAACTAAAAAAGATGGGAGTCACCTCATGAACGATTTCTGGCAAAAGGCAAACCACTCGTGGACTAGCGACTCTACGCGCTATATCTTAACCCCCTCCAAAAAGAATCAAGAGATGTTTTATTTTATTCAAGAAATCGGCCACTTTAAAGCCTTTCAACCTTACTACACTGAACGTGAACACTTAGCTTCCTATTTAATGAAATACACCCTTAGCGGCCAAGGGCGACTACATTATCAAGGGCAAACTTATGTCTTAGAAAAAGGCGATGTCTTTCTCATCGATTGCCAGCACTATCAATACTACGAGACCATTAGCGATGAGCCTTGGGAAATGGCGTGGGTGCATTTCCATGGTGGCGCCTCCCCTTTGTTCTATCAAGACTATCTAAAAAATGGTGGGCAAACCTTTAAAACCCGCACCAAACGAATTGGGCGGATCATGGAAAACCTCTTACAATTACAAGTAAACCGCAATGCTCGAACAGATTTCACTTGTTCGTTGCTCCTTCACGAGTTACTTAATGAGTTGGTCATTCAAAAAAATGAATTGGATTTCTTGGAAACCGATGTGCCCTCTTACATTTTTGCTTTACAGACGTTTTTAGATGATCATTTTCAGGAAGCCATAACCTTGGATAGCTTGGAAAAAAGCTTTATGATTAATAAGTATCAATTAAACAAGGAATTTTCCAAGTATATTGGGACGCCACCGATTGAGTATTTAATTGCTAAGCGGATGAACTTAGCTAAAGATCTTTTACGTTACACGACGAAACCGATCAAAGAGATTGCCATGGATGTCGGCATCGAGAACACGCCTTACTTTTCTCGGTTGTTCAAGATAAAAACGGGTGTTACCCCAAATACTTATCGGAAGAATGGGTAGCTGAGTTATTTTTGATAGGAACCAAAAAAGCTCCCTTGATTAAGGAGAGCTTTTTCGGTTATGGTCTATGAATGTACATCACGATAAGTAAACTAACTGTTCTTCGGTTAATTTGAGGTAACTTGCCTGCAGATTTTCACGAAGTTGGGCCAATGAACTTGCAGCGACGATGGGGATGACGGAAGGTGGGGCTTGGATCAGCCACGATAAGACCACTTGATTAGGGGTAGCGTCTAACTCGCCAGCAATATGAGCTAACTTGTTTAGGCGATAATGATTTTCAGGTGTATTATATTTTTCTGGTAAAGCCATCTTTTTGTTATATAGTCCTTGTAATAATGGTGAATAGGCTAATAGTTTTAGATTAGGGTGCTGCTTTACATAAGTGAGTAGTTCTGTTGTTGCATATTCTTGTACACCAAAATCTGCGGTTGCCAACGGCGTTAAAAAACTATGGCGTTGCTGTACACAACCATAGGCTTGCCAAATTAGAAGAGCTGGAAGAATATATGCACTATGTTGAAAAGAAAATTAATCATTATCAAAAAAATTGGTTTAGTGCACTGTCTATTTGGGTACGCCAGCATTAGATAGTGAACACCGTCTGAAATTAGAACGGCATGCTACGCTAGGAACATCGTTTATTTGTGACGAATTGCCTAAAAGTAAACAACCAAACAATCAATTACCAGAGGAATGATTTACAATTAGATCGTCTCATTCAGAGTTCATTTAATCGTTTTAGATCGAAGGAGCAATTCTTACTCACCAGATAAGACAGTCTTAGTGACTATTTTATGAGCCATACCTTTCACGACAGTGTCTTCCATCGATTACTTAGATAAATAACAATCCGTGCCATAACAAACAACTCCTTGAATAAAAGGGCGGAGTTAATTCGGCCCTTTTATGAAGGAGTTGGAAGTCTTTTTCAATTTGTGTTTCTTCATGTCTGTGTGACAACCGTTAGATTATAAACCGTCCACCAGACTCCATGAAAATTCACCTTTATAGGCTTGGTTTTGTTCACCCGGTACTTGGGTGTAGATCAACCCTTTACTTTCTGTCGTTGCCCATTCCAAGTTGACCTCATCATCATTAGAGGCTTTCTTACTATGGATGGTTGCTCCGACTTCATCAATTGTGACAGGTGTTCCATCATCTTTAACAAATCTAAAGGAACCTTTTAGTGGCGTGCTTGCCCCCACACTTTTGATTGTTTCTGAGATTTTTAATCTTAAATCCCAGTTTCCTTCAACTTCATCAATAATCGATACTTTTATATTTTCTGTCGGAAAAACATCTTTTTTTCCAATAGAAAGCAAATTGTTTTTACCAAAATCAATGGTTTCTGGAATTGAGACTATTTCTCTTAACGCTCTTTTAAAGACATATTTAACTGTAATTGTCTTATTTGCGAATCCCGTGTTGCCTTCAGGTGAATCACCTGTGTCTGAGCTTAAAAGAACGTAGTTATTTGCTAAAGCTTCTGTCTCTTTGGAATCTGTCACATAGTCAACATTATAACCATATGTCTGGTTAACCGTTGGATAGAGCTCAGATAAACCACCTTCAGAATCTTGTAACCAATACTGAGTCGCCACTTCAACTTCACCGCGTTCATACACGTAATTAACGACCACGCCTGATTCTGGTACGACGCCTGTTTCAGCATTCTCAACATTTTTTAATTTCCAACCCTGTTGTGAAAGATCAAGACTAGAAACAGTATAGTTACTCCCTACTGGCTGGTAAGTAGTGACTGCTGGGCTTAGTGTATTTCTATCACCATCAAGATAGTTTACGGTAACTGGTGCTAAATCTCCCCAGTACGTTTTTGCAGTCGCTTTATCCGACGTAAGGTTTTGTTCATAAGTTTCTCCTACATTGACATCAAGAGTTGCTTGGTTATCAACCGTTAAATAAACTTTATTGCTACCATCTGCCGGAACTAAATATGAAGATAAATCTTTAGTTTTATCTACTGTGGCTTTAATGCCAATTGTTAACATTTGGTTTTGAATTTTTGTGCGTGCCGTAGAATTCTTAAAGGTAAGTGTCAACTCATTTTCCGGTGACACCGTAATGTCAAAATCGGACTTAACGTTGACTCCTTCACCTGTCATAACCGTAATATCCGCTGCTGTTAGCTGTTTAAAAATCGGTTCTAATTTATCCTTCATCACAAAGGTTTTAAACGGAACAAATTGATTTGGAATGAACTGATCAATGGTATAATTGACCGTTCCTTCTTTAGTCTCATTGACTAACCCGGTTTTCATTGGCTTGACAAATTCAAATCGCATATTAACATCTGCTGATTGACGCATTGCATATCTATGACCTGGATCAACTATATTTTTCAGAGTTAAGAACTTGTTAGTTGCATTAGTAAAGTCAAACTTCAAACTTGCCGTTATTTTACTAAGTGGCGTTGTCGCAGAAATTACTGGCCCTTTGGAAAAATAATATGTCTCATCAGGATCTGACAACCGAGCATAAACAGCAGAACCTTTTGGCGCATAGATACCTATAATTCCATCTTTATCAGCTTGAAATTCCATCCAGCCATAAGATGTCCCCCAATTTCCAATGGCTCCCAAAGAATAGACCCCTTTCATATCCGAAATAGGCTCACCTGTCGCAGAATCAAAGTATTCAATTTTAACGGTACCTGGTTTGTTCGCATTTAACCCAGAAATTGTCCCAAAGCCATTATAAGTTATACTATCAGCTCTAAAGTACGCTTGGTATTCGGTATCCATGGTATAACGCACATCAACCGATTGTTTTTTATAATACCCAACGTTCGTGTAAGTAATTGAACCTGGGGTTTGACTTGTTATACTTGCCGCTGTTGGAAAATTCTGTGCTGGCCCATCATTTAGTTTATACTGACTTCGTGCTGTTCTAACTGCCATAAAAGTGTATTCTGCTGGTAGAATTGTTGCATCAGTGGTCTCCACGACATTCCAATCTGCAGGTGCATCAAAAATTGAAAATTCCGTGCCAATAGGTGCTCGTGTTGACTTATCTGTTTCACTCACCTGAACAGGGCCAATAAATGATTCTTCTGCAACTTCTTCGGACTTTTCTTCAGAAGCGATTGTCTCAACCTTCCCTTCTTTAGTGTCCAAGGTTGTAGCTTTGAGCTTATCACCTCCCAAAAAGAGGCCACCCAAAATAAAACTTAAAATAAAGCTTAATAAAATCCCTTTTAAAATTTTGCTCATTCGTATCCCTCGTCTCTTTTTACATGTCGATATCCTAAAAAAATAATCAGAATTCGTTTCACTCTATCCCTTATAAAGTTTATAAAGTGTGCTACCTCAACGATTCATGGTAAGCCATTGATAGACACTGTCTATGTTCAAACTTGCCATCATCGCCTGCTCTCAAGATTCTTCTTAAACCTTAGTAACATAAGCAGGATCTGAAAAGGGAGCAGATCCCGCTTATGTTACATTATCTTCTTTGTTGCTTCTTCGTTGCTTATTTCTTACGTTTTTTGCTTTTACTCTTACTTTTGTTTTTGCTGGCTTTTCTTTTTTGCTCCTGCTTTTTCTTCTTCACAAGCACCACAATCATGATAATGATCAGAATCAAAGCAAGCAATGCTATGCCACCAATGATGAACCACTTGGTATAATCCGTCGGTAAATCAACAGCTTTCGCATTTAATTTATCGGCTTCTTCACGTTTAATCACGAAGTCCTCTTCAAATGTCCATTCCTGACGTTCGCCATCTTTTTCATCCTTGGGATCAGACACCGCCACTAACTTCAAGGTATATTCCCCAGCACGGTAACGTTCCTTCCCAATCGGAATTCCAAAGTCAAAAGCTGAATTTGGCGCCATGCGATAGCCGTCACTTTTGATTTCATACAGCACATCGCTACTGCCTTTTTTCATGACTTTAGCTTCGATTGACACATCTTCCATCACAGCAGATGTGGGATTTTGTAACGTTGCTTTTGTCGTATTATTTCCCATAATTTGACTGGCAAAGACTTTCGTCAGCTTCATGTCAGTTTTAACAAATTCTTCGTTTTCAATTAAGACAACACCAATTGAGTAAGTCATTTCATTCTCAATTTTCATACCACCTTGAGAACTGTCATCTTCGGTTTGTTTATCTTCGGTCTTTTTTGTTTTTACATTGACGCCACCCAAAATCATGCCGTCGTATTCTTCGGCTGGCATCTCAATCTTGATTTTAGTTTTAACATCCGATTGAGCTGGCACTTTTACTTCTTTTGGTGTTGACGCAATCGAAGGAAAGGGATAAAGCAAGCTTTTATCGATCTCTTTCTCAATGAGATTGTAGTCAATTAAGCCGTTATCGTTGGTCGTGGCAGAGGATAAACTGACCTCTGCGGTTACTTCTTGATCGGAAGAGTTAAAGAGTTGTAATTCAATTTCCTGTTTGGCCCCTGGGGACATCTTCAAGTAATAAAACGACACATCTTTTTTAAACTGATTATCTGGCAAAATCGCCTTAACAGCAATTGGCGAGGAATCCGCCTTGGCAACCTTTGGCATTAGCCCTACCACCATCACCGCGATCATTACAACGACTATTCGAAACGTTAACTTCATTCTTCTCATCATGTCACTTCCACATCCTCTTATATTGTTTAGTTGATAAAATAAGTATACCCCCAATTACTGCCCCAA
Source organism: Vagococcus allomyrinae (assembly GCF_017829975.1). GTDB lineage: Bacteria > Bacillota > Bacilli > Lactobacillales > Vagococcaceae > Vagococcus_D > Vagococcus_D allomyrinae. The sequence continues at coordinate 380,812 of NZ_JAEEGA010000002.1, forward strand.
TTGACTCAATAATTGAGTCTAATTCACCTATTTTTTGGCAAAAAGATTTAGTGGAAAGCCAAACCGAATCCAGTTGCTTCATTCACATCGATCCTTCTCATGCTAAAAATATTAAATCCCGTCAGCTAATGTCCACTCTAATGTTGACACGTAAGTTTTGCCGACTAATTTTTCATCTGTCCCAATAGCATGTAGTTTAACCCCAGGATTGTATTTCCCATCTTCGCCTACACGAGTACTAGCACCTGCAGCTGGATCAGCTTCTGTATACGCAGTATTAAATACCAATGATGTTTTAGAACTGTCAGTATTTTTACCAGCTTTTGTGCTCATGATTTCAACTGATTGGCCTAGTGTCAGATTTTTAGACGCTGCCCCATCAAAGACGTTAACCGCACCGACAATCTCAGTTCCACTCATCCGTGTGTTAGACAATTTAGCTTGCGTTAACTCAATATAGGTTTGCTCCAAAGCTTTACCGCCACCTTGTGGGGTAAATGGGTTAGCTTTCACGCTCAATGTCCAGCCTTTTTGTTCCCCACGAACGTCTTCTACTTGGATGTAGTGAGAAATATCTTTTTCAGTTTCCGTTGCATCATCTTTGTCAACATAACGGTCCATTAAAGCATCGACCGTATAGCTATCAGATTTAACTTCGATTTCCCCAAAGTGATAATCAGAAATATGATTGACTCTTAGAGTCCCTTTTGAGTTATTAGGGTCTACTGGTTTGATGATCTCATCATCTGTTTCAGGTTTCGTCACCTCTCCAGTTGAGTCATCCCCCTGTGTTTTAAAGATTACGTCCCCTTTTGTTTCGACAGTTGCGGCACTCGCTTCAAATCCAGCCGCCCCTAAAATAACTGTTGCTAACAACATACCTGTGACTAATTTTTTCATAATTATGTCCTCTTTTCTCTTTTTAATTAAATACCGAATGTTAACGTCCAAGTTAAGGTCGATTTGTAATCGACATCTGCGTATGGTGCAATTCCAACAGGTTTCACAAACTGAACACCTGATGTGTTGCCACCTGCATAAGTTGTGGCACCTTTTTCATAGCCATCATGGAAGACGTTAGACACTTGGTAACCATTAGTATCTTTGCCTGCTTGTGTCTTCATTACTGAGACAGATGCTGTACCATTTGTTGCTAAGCCTGTTTTGGCTGAGGCTTCTTGACCCGTAATTCTTTCAGCTGCTTTAGCAGACGTCATATAATCTGACGTTAAAGTAGACCCACCAAAAACGATTGTGCTGTTTGTTAAAACATGCGTACCACCTGGTAAATCAGCTCCTGTTGCAGTAAATGGTGTGGCTTTAACCGTTAAATCCCATTTAGCGGCTGCACCTGTTAACCCACGGCCATCTGATACTTGGACAAATGGGGCGATAACACTTTCAGTGGTCTCACCTTTCAGGTTGTATTTCAAGAGGTTAACGTTTGAAACACTGCGGGCTGCTTTTGATTCTTCGTTTTTAAAGAATAAGTTAGGCACAAACTGGATTCTAAGAGCCCCTGCACCACTATTCCCTTGATCAGGTAATTCAATGACTTCAGGCTCTTCTCCTTCTTGACTATCTTCATTTGGCGTATGAACTTCACCAGTTGAATCATCGCCTTCTGGGCTAAATTGAACTTTACCTTCTGTTGTTAATGACTTTGCCTCTTCGGCGGCGTTGACTGTAGCGCCTCCTGCTAAAACTAATGCGCAAATACCTGCAACTAAAACTGTTTTTTTCATGTGATGTTTCCCCTTATAAATTATTTTTTTATTTCATTTCCCTACCAGCCGATTTTAGGTAAAGATCATCAGTTCAAAAACAGCTGTAATTGAACTCTCTTCACCTAATATCGCTGAATGACTAACTTGATTTAACCTTAACTCTGATTAAATGCCATCCTCTAATGTCCATGTAATGGTAGATGTATAAGTACCGGCTTTAGGTGCGATCCCACTAGGTTTAACCATTTGAACACCCTTTGTCGTTGTTTGACCCGCATAGTCATCGGCTTTTTTGTAGTCATCTTGGAAGACATTCGATAATTGTTGACCATTGGTATCAGCTCCAACTTTAGCAGACAAAACAGAAACCGTTGAATTAACATCGCCTGCTATTAGGGTTGTTGCGCTTTGCTTATTAAGTTTTGTGTTAGCATCGGCTGTATTAAATCCTGTGGTTGTTAAGGTTGAGCCGTTAAAATTAATTGAGGCTCCCGCTAATGTGTGTCCATTATTCTCAAAGGCAGAGGCTTTCGCTTTTAAATTCCACGTTGGGTTTTCACCAGAATTATTCGTTACCTGAACGAAAGCTGGCATTTTTTCATCGGTATTGTACTTCGTTAACTTAGCATCATAGGTTTTAGTTTCTGTTGAGATTCCTGCTTGTGTCACAAAGCTAAAGGCTGGTACAAATTGAATCCGTAATGAGCCTGAGCCAGATGTCCCTTCTTCTCCTGGAATCGTAATCTCTTCTTCATCGTCGCCATTCTCATCAGGTTTAACAATCGTTCCTGTTTCGTCGCCATCAGCTGTAAATTCGACTTTCCCCGTTGTCGTTAATGACTCTACCTCTTCAGCAAAAGCCGGTGTTGCCGCTCCTAAAATGCTTGCACAGATCGTTAATGTTAGTAATGTTGATAGTTTGTTTTTCATCATAATTTCCCCTTTTTATTGTTTTTAGACGCCAGCTGTTAATGTCCACGTAATCGTTGACTTGTACTGTTCCCCAGCAACTGGTATATCTTTGTTTGTCTTAATAAATTTAACCCCTGGATTAAGGTCCGTTAAACCATAGCTTTGTTCTTTGTCATAGCCACTGTTAAAGACTAGAGACGTTTGTGAGCCGTTTGTTGTTGAGGCATCTGCGTTGTCCTTCGTCGCTAATACGCGTGTTTTAGCGGCTGGATCCAATGATACTTTAGCTGTAGCTTCCCCAGCAAAAGCAGAGACACGGTTGCTGATATTATCATAAACGGTGTTAAACAATTTACCTTGCACAAACTCAATTTGCGCAAATTCCAATGAATTCGTTGCAGACGCAAATTCTGAGGCATGAACATCTAAGGTCCAACCTTCATTTAACCCACGGCTATCGGTTACTTGTACAAATTGTGGCATTGCTTGATCGCCAGGTTTCGCCACATCAGCGTATTGGTAAGTCGTCATCTTCGGATTGTAAGTTGCTGGTCCGACTTTAATTTCTTGCTCCAAGAAGTTAAAGTTTGGCACAAATTGCAAGCGCAATAGGCCCGTTGAAGATTGACCGTCCTCTGAGGTAATCACTTCGTCTTCCGTATCTGGTTTAATTAATTCCCCTGTTTGGTCGGTACTCGTTTTAAAGTTGATGACCCCTTCGGTATTAGTCGCTTCTGCTTGAGTGACCCCTAAAATAGTTGCCGCACAGATTGATAAACCTGCTAATAATAATCCTTTTTTCATGTAAAACACTCCCCTTTTTCTATACTCCTTGTTGTAACGTCCACACTACTTTTGCCGTGTATTTAGCATCCGCCATGACTTGTTGTCCTTTTGGTACAAACAATGAGACAGCTGGGTTACGATTTTCGTCGCCGTCCCCTTTGATCGCCGTATCAGAGTGGCCCCAACGAACTTGCCATTTGTTATAGCCTTTGCCAGCATCTGCTTTCATGACTTCCGCATTACCAAGTGATTCATAACCAATTTGAATGGTTTCTTGTGTCGTTGGTGCTACTTCTGGCTTGTTTTCCATGCCTAAAATCCCACGAACACTGGCATTTGTTAAGGTAATGCCGGCATTGATATTGCCTTTAGCCGATTTAAAAACACCGTCACTGTTAACCGTGACTGTCCAGCCTTTTGAAGACCCAGTTTCATCAGCAACTTCCACATAACTGGCTTTTTTAGTTTTGGCATTGGTTTCCTCGTCAATCACCGTTTCAAAGTAAGCATTAAAGTTGCCATCGCCTGAGACGATGTTGTTTTTACCAAACTGGAAAGTTGGAATATGGTTTAAACGCAAAGCCCCACCGGGATATACTGGCGGAGTTGGATCTTCTGGATCCACCGGTTTCACTGGTTTTGGATCTGGATCTTCGGGATCCGTTGGATCAACTGGTTTGGTTGGATCGGCTGGCAGAAACTCCACATCCGCTTTGCCATTAATCGTATTTGCTGACGCAGAGACGGTCGTACTATATAGCCCACCAAGCACAACGGCTGAGATCAAGGCTAATTTACTTAATTTAATCATGACTATTTTTCCCCTTTTTTTGATTTATTTTATAAGATGTTATAAAACATCCTGCAAAATCCATGTTAACGATGTTTGGTAGCGCCCTGTTTCTTTGACGGATGCCAGGGGCACTGATAGTTCCGGGTTTTGGCTACCCATGTCCCCTAAAAAGATCGTCCAGGTTCCCATGCCTTCCCCTTCTTTGGCGCTGATGATCGGCACCGTTTCACCATTATTCGAGACGTTTTTGCTATACAAGGTACTTGGCTGCTGAGTCATACCATGAGGCGATTCAGCACTAAGGGCCGAAATCTTAAACTGGCTGTTAGCAATTTCCACGCCGTTCTCTTTTGCCAGTGGGCTATTTTGCTTAACAGCTAAGGTCCAACCAGCCCCGCTCCCTCTTAAATCATTAATTTGCACAAAGGGTGGGTATTGTTTAGCCTTGTTAGTCGCCACTTGAGTCACTGTATAGTTTTCAGCTAAAAAGCTCGACTCTTTGCCATTAAACTTATGACTGCCAAATTCTAAATCGGCGGCATAGCTCAGGCTAAGCGGGCCATTCGTTGGTGGGTAAACCGGCACCACTTCATTGCCTTCATCTGGGTCAACCGGTGCAACCGGGCCATTATTAGCTTGAAATTCCGTCTCAGCTTTGCCGTCAACATCTTGAGCATGACCAGTTAATGGCCAAACACACACAAGCGACAGTAATACTAATATCTTTTTCATAGCGACCTCCTTGACCATTTATAACGTCCCAATAGCAAACAGGCGACCAAAAGAACTGCGCCTATGCCAATGCTACCACGGGAAACGGTATTGCCTGTTTGAGGTAACTTGGATAATATTTTTGCTGGTGGTTCGCTGGTGGCACCTGTCGAACTTGGTGCCGGCTCAGAACTGTCTGCTGGCAGCTCGGTAAACTCAACCCCGGCCTTCACTGTCACATCTGACGCCAAACTGCTTGTCCCACCTCCAATTAATAGTAATAAGATTACTCCGAATGAGAGTGAGATTTTTTTCAAATAAGTCATTGCTTCCCTCCTTCTTTAACGGTTTACTTATTTTTTAGGAAGATTTTTTGATAGTCACAAATGAAAGCTGCTATTCGGATAATTATTCGACTATTGCGACTCAATCTTTAGTGTATAAGCCACCTAAAAACGAACAGTTTCGTAATTTTACCGGTCTTTTTTTGAAACCGGCTCAAGTTATCACCGTTTCTATCATCTTCCCCTCGCCAACCTCCTTCGTTTTTTATTGCTTCGAAGCTCTATGCTAATTAGTTTGCTTCTGCTCACTTATAACTCCTTGCTATACTTATGAACAGTCCCAACCGAAACATTAAATTTATCCGCAATGGCTCTCATGGACATTCTATCTCTTTCATAACATTGTCGAATAGAGGTAGCAATCCCTTGATCCACTGGTGGACGACCTTGTGGGACCCCTTGTTTGCGAACGCGCTTCAACCCATCCATCACTCGTTGTCGACTAGCTGCCCGTTCTCGTTCAACTAGTGCTAAAATGACAGAATAATAGTGATTAAGCTCTGTTTCTTCCCATAAACTTAGATCAATGAATTGAACAGAAATCTCTCTTTCCACAATTTCAGTAATTATCGCACCTAATTGAAGGAGTGTGTATTTTTTACCTATGCTCTCTAAACTGATCAACACAATTTCTTCATGACCGTATTTAGCCAAAAAATGTTTGAACGAATCCAATTCTGTCCATTCTTTTTTTCCAGCAACGATTCGCTCACAGCCAGCCGCTTCTAATTTTTGCTTGTCGGTCGTAGATAAATAATAGGAATAACCAATCATCTTTTTTACGCCTCCTTTCAATTAACATACTTAATAAATAAATCAATCAAATCTGTCCATTAAATAAAAATAAATGAACAGGCGAACTTTGAGATACCCATCAGATAACTTAATTATTACCGGATGGGTGTCAGGATAAATGCCCTTTAATCGATCTATCACACATATTACATAGTTTCACAAATTAAATCACACTTATTTTTTCCCTTCAAAGAGAAAAAGCTAGTTTCAGCCCGTATTGAATATAGCTTATCCCTTTTTTAAAACACTCCTTTTATGTAATAACATTCGATAAATCTCATTTTTTAGTGATTATTAGAGCATTAATTGATATCATACTAACAAGGATTAGGTATATAATGACATTATCAAAAATAACTCTTACGTTGTCGCTTTTAACAACTAGGATAAATGAACTCTATGGGGGAAAGTATGAAGAAACTATTGGGGAAAAAGGGATTACGAATGCTCCACATGATTAACTATCTTTATGATAGAGACTGGGTTACACTACAGCATTTAAGTAAAGAGACTGGTTATACTGAACGCACACTTAGAGAAGACATTAAATATTTGAACGTTCGTTTAGCACCAATTAATATTGAAACTTCAAAAAAAACAGGAAATAAACTATTTATACCTAATAATTATTCTATCAAGTACATTTACTCGATGTTACTGTCTGAAAGCATCGAATTTGCCATCTTGGAAGCTGTTTTTTTTAATACATATGAGTCTATTGACGAACTAGCTGAAGCTTTATATTCTAGCACTAATGTTGTAACTAAAGCCATTAAACACGCTAATTCGGTTATTAAAAAGTTAAATTTTCAGATCGGTACTTCTCCTGTGGCACTAATTGGAGATGAACAAAAAATTACGGTTTTCTTCACTAGTTACTTGATGGCCAGATACGACGTCCACCTACCACTTGAGGAAGACTTAGTTAAAGAGATTAATGAGTCAACGATTCAAATGCACGAAAAATTAAACGTAACTATGCACCCCATATATCGCAACTTATTAAGCCTGCAGACCGCTATAAGAGTCTATCGATTAAAGCAAAATAGTGCTAATAGATATGAACGTATCACATCTCCTCCTAATCAACCCGCTGTTATTGAATTTAATGAAAGACTGTCAATTCTTGCTGGCCTATCAGACTCTAACGATTTTTATTCTGATGTTTATCGTCCAGACGGCGAAGATCCTATCTGTTTTTCACCAGAAGACCTTTTTTCTTTGACTAAATCTTCTCCTAAGCTAAAACAAAAAATTGATATTTTTAGCCAACTGATTGACACGATTGAAAAGGAATTGAACATTACACTCACATCAAAAGACCGTATTATTCATAATATCTATATCGCATCGTTTTCAGAAATGACGCAACTGCCAATTATCGAAAATCCAAATGAGTCCATTCTGAAGTACACCAAAGAAACGGTACCTTATGTCTACTTGATTGTCTCTGAAGTAGCGAAATCATTTTCATCAATGTGTAATATCAATTACTCTTCTCTCCTTCGTTACATACTCAGTGCAACAGAAGATTTTTTTACTATTGGTTGCACCGCTCAGCCTAAGTTAAAAGTCGGTCTTTACGGACATTTTAATCGCCTAACGACGTTTAGCAACTTAAGGATACTTAAATCGACTTTTGAACATCAATTTGACATTACGCTAATTGACGTTATTTTCAAAAACACACCAGGAAAAATTAAAGAATCTTACGATTTAATTATCACTGAGGTTAATGATCTAAACATCAAGACAGATTGCTTCTGTATTCCATTTGATATTTCGGCAAAAGAAATAGCCTCGCTTCACGAGTATTACTTTGACACTTTAGAAAAGATGGTAGAAAATAGATAATATTATGACAGGAAGCCCAATAAAACATCTGTGAATGCCCCGCTTTTGGGTCAATTCACAGATGTTTTTAGATTGGTAATTTTTCAAACTCTCTTTAATTACTTTCTCGAGCTTAGATTTCTCTCGGCATTGTCTCTGGTTGTTAACTTCTTTTTACTTTAAGTACTTCCTAATTAAATAACAAGGAGTACAGCTCCAGGCGTGGCAATAACTATTAATTAAAGGACTGCCATAAGGCGAAAAATTAGCTTTATTGGGATTGTAAATTTCCCAAAAAGTATCAGCCCCTTCAGCGACCATGCCGCCCCAATACCTTTTCATGACAGCTGTGGCGGCCTCCTTTAAACCTGTTTCAAAAAGGGCTGCCACATAGTGATGGTACATGTAAGGAGTATTACATTCAACTAGCTCTCCTTGACTATCGGCAGTCATCTGCATGACACTGCGTCTTAATTCTGGGCTGCCGACTTCTGCTAAAACCAGCCAGCTTTGTGATGCATAAGATAACTGGCCACTAAGCCCTTTAAACAATTGGCGATCTTGATCGTAAAACTCAGACAAGGCCGCCTTTTCCAACTGCTCAATAAGCTGAATCAGTTCCTCTCCTCGCTCTGACTCTTGCATCATCTGGGCTAATTCAACGGCTTTTTTAAAGGTGTAGATGACAACCCCTTGCATGGCTGGCAATTTATCAAGCTCTTCCTGCCAATCAATAAAAGCTGACCAACCTTCGTCCAATTGAATCATGCCATTCGAGCCAATCTTCTTTTGAACCAATGCCACTTGAGCCATGGCGGTTGGATACAGGGCCTTTAATGTCACCTGGTCGGCGGTTTGCTTGACATATTCTAGCAAGGTATCCACAAAAAAGAGACTGTAATCCGTTAAAAAAGTATCGTCTGGAATTAACGTTGGTGCCACAAAAACATTGGCCGATACTTGACCATCGTCTTTGGTCTTAGCGGCAAACAGGTACAAACATTTTTTTACCAAGTCGTTGTGTTGAAAGGTGGCATAATTAGCCAAAGCCTGTAGCCTTAAATCTCCTAACCATAAGCGGCGATCCCGCTTAGGACCATCTTCAAACACCTCTTGCATACACTGAGCTAAGGTTTTTTGAGAAATTCGATCGATCTCATTCAAAAGGGAATCTTCTGTTGAAATAAAGCTAGCCTCATCAAAGGCGACAGCACTTTGAGTGTGGCAAATCAGTTCTTTAAGGCGAATGCCGTATTTAGGTGAGGTGTCCACTACTTTGATTTTGAGATACCTAAAACAATAACGGCGGGTTAAGTTGATCTTTGTGGGTAACACATCGACCGTGATTAATTCTTCTTGAAGCCACGAGCGGCTTAAACTGCCGTCATACGCGGCAAAAGAACCGACCATTTCCAATGGCCTTTCGCCAAAAGACAGTTGCAATTTAGTTGGTGCGTCTGGCGGGCTTCCAAAACTCTCCAGCTCAAATGACAAGCTACCGACTTGATGATCGCCAAAATCCAAAATAAGTTCCTCTCCACGGGCCATTTCCAGAGTGCTGTTTGAGTTTAAGGGCTGGATCACTTGGGGGAGCTGATCTTCCTGATTGACTGTTACAACAGCTTGAGGCCTGACATCCTGGTGTAAAATGGGAATCTCTAATTGATCCAGTTGGGTTATAAGCGATTTATCTTCTATAAAGTTAATTCCTTGATTGACTTGAAACATCGACTGACACTCCTTTTTTTTTGATGTTTTGGTGACGAACGTCTCGGCTGCCATAAAAAGACTAGCAAATAAAATTCTCCACTAAAGATAAAGAGAATCATCGTAAAGGACAGCCTTTGAAGCGTCACTAAGGCCACAGCTAACATTGCCAGTAACCCTACTTTTAAAAGTGAGGGATAGATCTGACTAATGGTCGCCCTTAAAATTTCTGTACTTGAATAAGCGATTGAGTGGCCTGTGATTAAGATAAACAAACTGAGCTCCGCTACTAAAAAAATCAGATTAAACACCAACAACAATTGTCCCCCAAGGCCTGTGACTGACAACGGTGCGTACAAACCAGTCAAGGTCAGGTAAAAGCACATCGTCCAGACCAAACAAATGGCTTTTTCTACTTTCATGACCCTTTTTAATTGCTGCCAATAGGTCTGCAATATCTGGCCTTTTTTTTGATAAACCACCCGATCAATCGTTCTGACAATGGCGATACTTGATGGTAAAAGACTCAGGCTCACCACAAAATACAAGGGGAAAAAGATTGGCTTAAAGTCAACGGCGAAAAATATTTGAAAGAACAAACTATTGGTCACTAAAAACAAGCCATTCAACACAATAAACTGGTAAAAATATAACGATAACTGCCAACCCCCTGCGCGAATTTTCTCCATCTGAGCCCCTCCTTAAACGTTCATATCTGACTAGCCTTTAACGGCGCCTGCTGAAATACCACTAACAAATTGTTTTTGTAAGATTGAAAAGACGATGATTAGCGGAATGGCACACAAGATACACGCCGCAAATAAAATACTCCATTGAGCAGGATTTTCTTTATCACCTAAAAAGTTTAACATCGTCACTGGCAAAGACATCTCAGCTGATTTATTGACGAAGATCAAGGGATAAAAATAGTCATTCCAAATCCAGATTCCTTGAGTGATCACAACCGAGACTGTGGCTGGCGCAAGTAAAGGTAACACGATTTTGAAAAACCGCGTGACCAAATTTGCCCCATCCAAATAAGCCGATTCTTCGATTTCCGCTGGCACACTGCGAACAAAACCGGTGTATAGAAAGGTGGAAAAGGGAATACTACAGGTGATAAACATAATCATTGGTGTAAAACGATTGCTTGGAATATTGAGAAAACTAAAGACTTGGGCAATCGGAATCACCACCATTTGACCAGGAATCACTAATCCTGAAATAAATAATATGTACAAAAAACGACTTAACTTGCTTTTTATCCGACCTAAAGGATACGCCGCCATTGAGGCTACCAAGACCACAATGATCACACTGCCAAAAGTGGTGATGACGCTATTCATAAAGGACGTGGTAAAATTCATCTGCTCAAAGGCCACTCGGTAGCTTTCCAGTGAAAACTGGGAAAAGAGAGCCAAGGGCGAACTGGTGTCACCTGGGACTTTCAAGGAAGTCGAAACCGCAATCAGCAGTGGTGCTAAAGAGATCACTAAAAACAAGATAATGCCTAGATGAATGATGAACTTACTTGGCTTGGTCATTCCATCTCCCCCTCTTTCTTATTCATAAAGATTAGCAATACAGCGGTAATGGCGATGATCACCAAAAAGGAGACCACACTAAAGGCGGCGGCTTTGCCAAATTGCTGCTCGGTAAAGGCCATTTTATAAATTGAAAACATCAACGTATTGGTGGACGTTCCCGGTCCCCCATTGGTCATAATAAAGGGATAATCAAATGCCTTAAGACCATTAATCACCGTTAAGATCACATTAATGGTAATCGACGGGGCTAACAAAGGGAGTTTTACATGACGGATTAATTGGAGCTCAGTACAACCGTCCATGCGAGCCGATTCCAATAAAGACTCGTCGATCGTCTGCAAGCCAGCCAAGTAGATAATCATCGTTGAGCCAATGTTTTTCCAGATATCGACGATGGTAATTCCGTACAGGGCTTTGCCAAAATCACCTAATATGTTAAATTGACTACCATCTAAGCCAATCATGTCCATAAAAGCTGGAATCATTCCTTTATCAGGCATGTAAACATACGACCAGATAAAGCCGATGACGATGGCACTAAAGAGCGTTGGAATATAGGCGGCTGATCGATAAAAACTCATCCCTTTGATCTTACTATTTAAGGCCAAGGACAGGACGATCGCCAAACTATTGCCGACTACCACCAAAAGTACCGTGTAGATCAAAGTGTTTTTGATCGAAGCTGTTAGGATCCCGCTTTCAAAAATGACTTTAAAATTATCAAAACCAACGTTGTTGTACTGAGGATTAAAGCCGTTATAATCTGTCACACTGTATGCAAACAGGCGCAAAAACGGCACAATCCAAAAGACTGAAAAAATTAATAAGGCGGGTAAAACAAAAAGGAATAGCTGATTGTTCATTACCAAGGACTGACGGCGCCCCATGCCAGATAGTCCCCTTTTCCTACTAGATTTAAGTTCCATGATACCTTTCCTCCATCACTAGAAAAGCTGGTGAAAGCAGCTTAGACTATCTGCCAAACTGCTTTCTAAACCACCTTCTATTTGGTTAATTCTTCAAATTTCTTTTGCATCGCTTCTGTCACATCGATCGGTTTTAACTTGCCTGCCCCAATCATTTCACTAAATTTAGCTTGCATCTCTGTTTCAGTTCCTGAAGGCCAAGCTTGATTGCTCCAGTAAAATGACCGCCCAGCTTCAAACGCTGGCACAATCTCTTCAAAGACTGGATTTAAGTCATCCCCTTCCGCATAGGTAGTGAAAGAAGTCGCTGTCGCCAACCAGTTAGTAAACATCTCCGACTGGCCATCTGTCATTTTATTAAAGACGGCTTTTAGAGTTTCCTTGTGTTGACTCTTTTTGCTAATCGCGTAACCAGCACCTGTCGCTGCTGAGAGATACGTCTCTCCTTCTTCGTTAGCCGGCATCGCCATAAAGCCTAAATCGAAGTTGTCATTTTCAATCGCCGTTAAACTAAAATCGCCGTCAAAGATCATGGCAGCCTCCTGATCCACAAAGGATTGTTGAGCTTGAGGTTGGCCTAAGCCCAATGATTTATCTGTGACATAACCTTTTTTGTATAACTCGTTATACATGGTGACCGTTTTAACCCAAACATCATCGGTCAGTTTCGTTTCTCCCGTATACAGCTGGTCGTCAAATTGAGGATTGCTAGGGTAAACCTGATTAGCTGCCACTTGATACATGCCAAACTGAATCATAAAGGAGTCCTTATCACCCATCACAATCGGTGTCACACCAGCTTGTTTTAAGGTCTCGCAAGCCGCCAAAAACGCCTGCCAATTGGTTGGTAAGTCAATCTTATGTTGCTTAAATAAATCTTTGTTATACCAGGTTCCTAAAACTGAGATACTACTGGACAAAGCGTATGGCTTTCCTTCAAAGGACATGTCGTTTTTCCCTTGATCTTTAATTTTATCCCAATTTTCCAGATCAGATAAATCTTCCAAGTAACCTGCTTTTGCTAGTTCTTCTACGGAATTAGCACTGGCTTTCTTCGGTTGGACTAAAAATAAATCCGGTGCTTGGCCAGTGGACAGTTTACTTTTTAAAGCCGTTAAATACTGATCATCTGGCAGCAACGTTGTTTCCACTGTCAATTCCGGGTACTCTTTTTCCACCATCTGTTTAAACTGCTCCAAAAAGACGCCTTGCGTCCCATTTTTAACACCAGATGCCATGACAGTTAGAGTTTCCTTAGTACCACTGCTAGTCTCTTGCTCTTTTTGATCCCCACAACCACTTAATACCATTAAAGCTGTTAACCCAATGACCATTAATCCAATAAACTTTTTCATCTCTCTCACCTCTTATATTTTCTTTACCTCTTTATCATATATTAACCATGGTGTAATAATTTTGAAGATTATGGTATACTATTTTTGGATTTCAGCAAAAAGGAGAGCCGATTATGAATTTGCAAAAGAAAATGATTGTTTTTTCCACCGTCATTAGCACCCTTGCCCTTTTTATTTTAGGGGGACTGTCATTTCTAAACTACTATACCAATTCACAAAAAGAAATGAAAACGAATACAAAAAACATGTTAAATCGAGTTATTTTAGACATCGATGATACGATTGACGAAATTGATATTTTCACGGAAAAGATTCAATTCTATGCCAAAAGTTCCTACAATCTGATGGATGATCTTAAACAGTATACCACTGGAACCATCTCGGCCTCAACGCTATTTGATACGCGAACCGAAACGCGGAATATCTTTCAAACCTTGCTATATCGGCAAGATCAAATTAATCTGGTGGCTTTAATCACGCCAGGTGGGCATATTTTCTCATATTCCAATTCGATAAATGATTTAGTCACTGATTATTCGCCTTATGAAGATCAATGGTATCAAGAGACTCTAAAAGCCAAAGGAGATCTTTATATTTCCGTCCACAACCAGTCAAACTTGATTATTAATGCTGGCGATAATGGGTCACTTTTCTTTTCCCGGGCGATTTACGATTTTTATACGGGTGAATTTTTAGCTGTTTTACTAGTAGAATCAGACCCAGCCATTTTTAATGCCATCACTAAAACCGATGCCGATAATATTGTTGATTTTCAAATCAGCAAACAGCATTCTCCAGAGGTGCTGTTTAACCGCAATAACTCTGACTCCCGCTCCAGTTCATTTGTTCGCAAAGAATCGATCGTCTCTCAACACTATCCTCTTAAATTAACTACTTATGTGGATACTAGCACCTATTATGAAATCCTGTTTAATTCGATCAAGGTCATTCTCATTTTAGTGCTGCTGATTTTCACCATTACCTTTTTTGCCTTTTACTTATTTTCCAAACGGTTTACTTATCCAATTAAAGAGCTTTCGACCATTATGCGAAAAAACTCAGCGGAAAAAAAGTATTACTTACACGATTCTTCCTTTATGTCTCAACAAGATGAGATCGGCGTCCTTTACCGAGAATACGATCACTTAGTTGAAACCTTAAATCGTTATATGGAAGAGACGTTGGCTTACGAACAAGCGTTGTTAACGTCACAAATCAACGTTTACCGCAATCAAATTGATTCTCATTTTTTATATAATACGTTGGAATCCATTAATTCAGTTGCTGAAATCGCAGACATCGAGGAGATCTCCACCATGACATTGGCCCTTTCCAAAATGTTTCGCTATGCCTCAAATGGCTTTGTTCAAGATAGTTTATTAGGAAACGAATTACAAAATGTGAATGATTTTCTTAAAATTCAAGAGATTCGTTACCAACGCTCCTTTAATTACATGGTCACCCTTGATTCCAATCAACTTAAATTAGCGGTTGTGCCTAAATTGATTTTACAGCCCTTAATCGAAAACGCCATTTTCCACGGGCTAAATAAAGGCAGTCTCCCTGGTGACATTTTATTGGATGTTAGTCACAGCACCTCTACCTTGAGGATCACCGTCACAGATACAGGACTTGGCCTATCTCCTGATAGATTGGCAGCCGTCCAAGGGGAATTAGCCTCTGCTCTTCATAATGTTAACCACGCCGAGTCTCATATCGGTTTACTAAATATTCAAACACGACTAGTTCTAGCCTATGGAACCGATTATGGCGTTCAGCTTGCTAGCACTCACCGGGGAACCGTCGTGACCTTGTTACTGCCATTAGCCTTGAAAGGAGATAGCTTATGTACACCTATTTAATTGTTGACGATGAAGCACTTATCCGCAAAGGAACACGAAAAAAAATAGAAAAAATGGCCGATGCCCCAATTTGTGTCGGTGAAGCCGCTAATGGTCAAGAAGCTCTAGCCTTGATCCAGGCGACTGCCCCTGATTTTATTATTACTGATATGGATATGCCTGTTATGGATGGCACGGCTTTGTTAGATGTCTTGATCAAGGACTATCCTGACTTAAAAATCATCGTGATCAGTGCTTATGAAAATTTTAACTACGCCCAAAAAGCCCTTCAAGCCAAGGCTGTCAATTACTTATTGAAACCCTTTGGCAAAGAAGACATCAGGCAAATTATTCTGGAGACGATGACCCTGTTATCACATGAGGAAACAGCCTTAGCGCTCTCAAATTCATTGGAAATTGATTTTTTAAGCCACTATTTAATTGGGAATGCTCCCCTGCAAAAAATGCCTGAACCTTTAGCTTTTCAGCTAAAAGATCGCCTTTTAACAGTTGTGACGCTAGTTAATCTATCGACAGCAGGCCATAACTATCTCACAGGGAGCACGTCATTTATAATTCCTCATCCGCAATTTCAACAGCTGACTCTGTTGGTTGATCTTGAGGAGGCCATTCGACCACACTTAGAGGAACTGCTGACGCTTTCCCCTGGCGCCTTGATTGGCATCAGTGAGAGTGCTCAAGTCGAGACATTGCCCAAGGCCTATAAAAAAACCATTAAAGCCTTAAATTCCGCCAGTCTCTCTGGATCGGAAAGCGTCTTAACTTATCAGAAAAGGCCCTATTCGACAGGCTTTCATCATCCCAAAACGGATGAGTTAATTTTTTTTGTTGAGTCTGGCCAAACTGAGCGGCTAACTAGCCTGATCGGACAAATCTTTAACGAGATCCACCAGCAGAACTTGTTGACTTATGGGGAAATCAAAGATTATGGTTTGTCGCTGATTGAACAAACCAAATCAATATTAAATGAGCACTATCAAACAACGTCAAACCTGACGCTCCCGCATATTTACGACACCATTTATGAGAGTATCTTTTCAATTGATGAGCTGCAACGCTTTTTTAGCGACTTTTTAGCAAATATTTCTGTCGGCTTTTCTTATGAAAAGATCTACGGTTCAGATGATGTGATCGAAAATGTGAAGCTCTATATTGACAAGTACTATTATAAAAATATTCAATTGGATTTTCTATCTGATATCTTTTTTATTAACAGCTCTTACCTTTCCACATTATTTAAAGAACGCTCAGCAGTGAAATTTACTGATTATTTAAACGCTGTCAGAATCACCCACGCCAAGGAGCTTCTCCTTAACAGTGAGCGCAAAGTTTATCAAGTCTCACAAGCGGTTGGTTATGACAATCCAAAATACTTTTTTCGAATCTTTAAAAAGGCTACGGGCTTCTCCCCTGAGCAGTATAAATTGGCAATGAAACATATCAATACCTAAATACTACCTATTCAACATAATTCATATATAGTTCCCATTAAATAATCATCCTTTACCGTTAAACTTTCAGCCAGAAAAAAGCTGAAAGTACCACTCTTGGCGGGTGATTATGCGAATTATCCAAAGGAACTATCTGTTTGATTATTTAACAGGATGTATATAGGTAGTATTTAGTACAGAGACACCAGAAGAATTTTTAAAGCACATTAATCGCAAAGACGGAGTCTGAGGATTAAGCCTCAGACTCCTAACCAATAGTATGTTAATCGTTCATCCGTATATTCTACGCCACAAGACTTAATACATAATAGACAATCCAAGAGTACCACTGTGTTCCAACTGCTAGTGAGGTGATCTCTGTCGCACCACCAGGGATTTGATAGCCAATATCAGCTGCTATGCTGGTCATAATAGGCGCTGCTATGCCTGAGATATACAAGGTAATGGTAGCAATCACCACGCCGGTAATGATGCCTCTGAATAAATTGCCTTTCGATGGCAGAATCGCGAAAATCATATAAAATGGCAGAGCAGTCAAATCGGCCAGAGGCATTACTTTATTACCAGGTAAGATAAAGGCTAGTACCAGGGTAATGGGAATCATGATTAGCCCTAATGAAAGGACAAAGGGATGCCCAATTCCCAGCGCCGCATCTAACCCAATATAGATCTCTCTTCCTTCAAATCGTTTGGACATAAACTCTTGGGCCGCTTCGGAAATAACGATTAAACCATCCATTAATAACGAGACCATTCTGGGAATCAAGACAAGAGAGGCCGCAATGGTCACACCAGTTGTTAAAATGTCAGCGATTGGCATGCCAGCCACTGCTGAAAGAGCCATCCCGATGATCAAGCCCATCATCATCGGTTCACCAAAAATCCCTAGTCTTTTTTGGACGTTTTCTGTATTCCAATTTATTTTATTAATTCCAGGAATATGATCCAGCAACCAGTTCATCGGATAGCCTAAGACCGCCCAGCCAGTCGTTTGAAGTGCTGGCAATGAGATCCCCTCTAACCCTAAGACTTCTTCAACATCTTTTTGAGTCCAGTCGGCCAACTTAAAGATAATCGCCATATTAATCACCGCACTGGCGACGGCGATAACCATCTTGCCTGTTGTTAAATACAACGCACTGGCAATAAATAACGGTTGCCAATAGTTCCAAATATCCACATCCATCGTTTTAGTCAAATTAAACATAATCATCACGATATTGGTAATAATGATCGCAATAAAAACAAACGGGACCACTGGCAATGGAAGAACCGATGCCCCAGCCAATATCTGTGGCCGTCAAATTAAAATTATAGCGTTCGACTAACGCTTCTGTTACAGGTGTGATGGCTCCCATCATCACGCCTGCCATTACGTTAATCCCGATAAACCCAATGCCAACAGTCAGGCCAGCCTTAAAGGAAACAGATAATTTTTTCCCAAACACTACCCCTAGGATGGTAATGATGATCGGCATCATGACACTGACCCCTAAATCAATGATGTACTTAAAAAAATCAAGAACGACATTCATGGTTTTTCCTCCTTTGTAATCAATTGCTTAAAATAGCTAAAATTTCTGCTTTCGTTTGATCTTTCCCAATACCAGTTAAAAAAGATCGGCCTAAAATGACAGGAACGTCACCTAAATCAGCTGAAATCGTCGTGGAACTAATGACTAAATCAGGCTTTTTGTTGGCAACTTTTGAGGGAATATCCGATACGATGTATTGGCTAATGTCATATTGAATCTGTTCGTCATCTAAAAACTCTGACACTTTTTTAGTAATAACTGTTGAGGTCGCAATGCCCGTGCCACAACAGACGTAAATTCTTTTTCTATTCATTTGAATTCTCCTTTACTTTTCTGGGAAAAACATGATTTTTCCAAAGTTATCTTCTGGCTTTTTATGACTGACCGTCTCAAAAATTTCAGGTCCTTGCTCCAAACTTAACCTGTGGGTAATCATCGACTTCAATTCAAGCTGCCGATTTTTCAATAATGACATAATCGTCAACCACTCTTTCCCGGGAAACGGCGCAGAGACACAGTTCCAGGCTCCCCAAACCGTTAATTCACTGCGAACAATTTTCTCAAAATAGAAACGTTCCACCATGACATCGGCGTAAGGAATACCGAGGAAGACGACGCCGCCACCCTTTTTAGCATAAGCAAAGACTTGCGCTGAGGTAATTGGCGAGCCAGCTGCTTCGACAACGATGTCTGCCATCAAGCCTCCGGTCAATGTGTCAATGGCCTCCAAGGCATTTTCTTTTGCCGAATTGATCACATGGGTTGCACCTGTTGCCTTTGCCATTGTTAAAGCATCTTCGGCTATATCAACAGCAATAATTGTGGTTGCCCCAAAGATTTGCGCAAATTTGACTGATAAAAGTCCCATATTACCACATCCGACAATCACCACTGTGTCACCCGCCGTAATATTGGTGTGGTAATACCCATGAACAACCACTGCAGAAGGTTCAATCATCGCCGCTGATTCATAATCCACATTATCAGGAATCTGCACACAATTTTTTTCCGGCAACCTGATGAATTCGGCATAAGCACCACCATGCCGAGCTCCTATAACCGTTAAATTTTCGCAACGGGCAAACTCGGCTTTTTGGCAGTAGTAACACACTTCTGGCACAGCTAAATCTTCGCAAGTAAAACAAGGCGCCCCTGCAACACGATCGCCTAGTTTAACATGACTGACTTTAGGACCGACTTCGACAACTTCCCCTGAAAACTCATGGCCCCAGACCATGCCTTCAACATAAGGGCCTAATTTTTTATATCTGGACAGATCGGAACCACAGATTCCAACAGCTTTTACTTTGATAATGACATCATTCTCTTTTTCTAATTGCGGTTTATCTGCTTCTTCGTATCTTAAATCTTCTTTACCATATAATCGTAGTGATTTCATTTGATCCAACTCCTTATTTTAATGAGTGATTTAAGGCTTGTAAGTTCGCTTGGGGGTCTCCAGAAAACATAAATGAGCCCACCACAAACCAATTAGCACCCGCCTCTTGGCATTTCCGACTGTTTTTTACGTTAACACCACCGTCCACTTGAATCGCAACTGAGCGACTGCCAATCATTTTTTTCAATGCGGCAATTTTTTTATAAATAGGGGTGTATAATTGTTGCCCTCCTACGCCAGGGTTAACCGTCATAATTAACACATAGTCGACCTCGTCTATGACAACCTCTAGAGTATTAATCGGCGTTCCCGGATTTAAGACAACGCCCGCTTTGGCCCCTAAGGCTTTGATTAGTTGGATGCTTTTTAACAGATGAGGCGTTGCTTCTTGATGGACACTAATAAACTCAACTCCTGCTTTGACCAGATCGGGAATAAATTTATCAGGATTTTCTACCATCATATGTACGTCAAACATAAAAGGTAAGGACCTTTTTAAATCGGCCACTTGGGATGGCCCAAAGGCGATATTAGGGACAAAGCTGCCGTCCATCATGTCCACATGTAAAATGTCTATGCCCAATCCCCTTAAAGGCGTCACCTCCTTTTTTAGTTCACTGATATCGGCACCAAACAACGATGGCATGATCACATTTTTTGACACGATTATAGTCTCCCTTCTGCCTTTAACAATTGAGTTAACCTATCCGTCTCATTTTGAGGGTAGGCTTTACGATTAAAATAGAGCAACTGATAGTCACTATTCGACCGATTTAAAGGTTGAACCCACATTTCATTTTTAGTCGGTATCAGAATAAACCACGGTATCTGGCCTTTTTCGCTTTTCCAAAGTGATAATAGTTCCTTTAAATGCTTGTGAGGATGTTCCGCAATAAGTAGTCTCATCTTACTGGGAATGTAATACATATAAATGATTTTTGAATACAGTAGCAGAAAGCCATAACAGGCAAACAGTGTGAGAAAGATCGCTTTATTGGCGTTCAAAAGGCTTAGGATGGCCCTTCCAAAATCACCCAGCAACCACTGATTCATTTCACCAAATAAACATGACATTTTATTTACCCCCTTATTTAACTTAACGCTGCTAAGATCTCATCCACATTTTCAGCTTGTAGGAGTCGGTTCATTTTGTTGTCATCTGCTAATAATTCGACAACTTCTTGCAACGTCTCTAACTGCATGTCCGCATTTTTTATTGCTAGCATAAAAATTAGTCGAACCTTAACATCTATTTCTTCTGCGCCCATTTCTTGAAATACGACTGGCTCTTCTAAAAGAGCAATCGCAATTGTCGCCTGCTTAACATAGTCGCTATCAGTGTGAGGGATCGCAATTCCGTATGTGGCAGTATTTAATCCTGTCGGGAATTTTTTTTCCCGATCTTTAATCGCCTGTTTAAAACCAGCGGTTACAAAACCGGTTTTCTGCAATTGAGTTGAAATGATATCCAAAATCGTTGCTTGTGTTTGACTGTTCGTGTGAGGTATTAATAAAATATTTTGACGATCAATCATCTTAGTTAATGTCTCCATCTATGTCCCTTCCAAACCGGTTTATTTACCTAAAAGTCTTGCCCCAACTGCGCCTCCTGGACGATTAATGCCAAATTGCTTTTTGGTAAAGTTAGTGTAAGGCATTAACGCAATACAAACCGCATCAAAGGTCGAAATAACGGCTAAGGTACTAGCTGTTGCTAACATATTAAAACTATCTGGTTCTTTTTCTACAGCGACTTTCACAAACAAATCTGACGCATTTCCAATATGGGAGTCTTGATTTTCGCCGACCCCTACCAAGTAGGCCCCTTGTTCTTTGATTGATCCTAATAAATTAACCAACTCACTTGTATTCCCCCCTTTGGAAATCAATATGACAATATCATCGCTGGTAATGATGCCAAAGGAACCATGAACTGCATCTGAGGGCGTCAGGTAAACGGCTGGCACACTGACACAAGATAAGGAATGAACGATTTTCTTGGCGGCCGTTCCTGAGGTACCACAACCACTTACGATCACCTTGCCTTTTTTCTCGCCAATTTTTTTTACCAAGGTGATTAAAACCTCTGTGTCGATTGTTTTAGTTAAATGATCCAATGTCTGAGCTTCAATTGCCAACGTGTTTTGCAAGCTATTGCTGATGTCTGTATGATTCATGTAAGTCATCCTCTCTTAATTTAAATGGTTTTTTTAATTATCTTTAAAACTTGTTCAGTGTTGACTGCCGCCAACAATTCAGTAATTATTTCTGACGATTCTGCAATGGCTAGGATATCAATAATCGCTTGGTTGTGCTGTTTATTATCGACGGGTGCTAACAGAAAAATAAGGTTAATTCGTTGCTTTTCCGAAAACAAAACACCCTCTTTCACTATTAACAAACTGATGCCTAAACCTTTAACACCATCTTGAGGATGAGCATGAGGAATCGCTAAACGAGAACCAAGAATGGTATAAGGATCAGTGAAATCATGAGCTTCGATCACCTTATCAAGATAGTCTTTAGTCACTAAGCCTGCTTCGAGTAACGGCTTTCCAGCCAAGCGAATGGCTTCTCGATAGTCTGCAATTTGGTCGATTTGAGCAATCTTAGCGGTGGATAAAAATTCCCAAAGGCGAACAGGCTGATGGGTAAGCTGCTCTCGCTGAGCCTGATTTGTCAGTTGCTTCTGACCTAAAATTTCGGTAATCCGATTCTTCACCACAGATTGTTGATTCCCGGGAACAAAAGGCGATATTTCCACCATGATTTTTTCCAATAGGTTGTATTGATCATCTACTCCAAAAATACGTTTGAATACATTTGAACGTAACTGTTGCTTTTCAGATTTTGTCATGGTTGCTTTGACCACAAAACAGTTTTCATAAGCATGAAAATGTCCTATTGAAAAGACAATATCCACTTTTAGATTACTTTCTCTAAAGGATCTGTGAGAGACAGGTTCGTAAAAATAGACTTCTGGAAACAACGCGATTAACTGAGACAACATCAGTTGTGAATAGGTAATTCCTTTAGGACAGATGATGATAGCTGTTTTTAACTTAGGCCTTTGACTTTTCCCCTGTGGCAATATTTTAGAGCCGAAAATCAAGGAAATGTACATGATCTCCACTTCTGGTAATGGAACACCTAAAAATTCTGCCAACGGCTTAAAACACTCTTTGATGATGGTGTTTAAATAATCGTATTGGGTCACAATATTGTCAAAAAATTCTTTTTCGTATAGTTCATTTTTTTCATTAACTCGGTACTTGATGCGGTAGTAGGCCGGCGTTAAATGATACATCAAACTATTCAAAAGTTGGGTGGTCTCTTTGAAATTAATGGAAGTTTTCGTTTCAAAAATTCTGATACATTCGACTAAGACCTTTTTCAGTTGGGCCATTAACCTGGCATTTAGCGTGTCTGCTGAAAAAATAGTCGAGGTCAAAAGTTGTAGGGCAATGTAGATTTTTTCTCGATTATCAAGACCGCCTAATGCCATGATGTCCTCAATTATTTTAACTTCAGCTAAGTTTAGAACATCTTCCTTATCCGAACGACGATTTTCAAGTGATTTGCCCACGTCTATCCGTTGAAAAATCAACGATAAAAAGTAAGGCAATACCTGATATTGCTCATCCGTGTACCTGATTTCTAAGGTCTCTTCGACCAATTTTAATTTGTTCTCGAGGCTCCTTTGCTCGTCTAGTTGAATGCCGGAAAAGGTGACTAATAACTGACTTCCTGTACTCATTTTGATAATCTGAAAAAGAATTTCTTTAAGAAAATCTCGCAGAACTAGTTCATTTCCTAAAATTGAATAACCCGCTATCCTTGAATAAGCAATTGTCAACCCGTGATCAACTAGCCTCATTTTTACTTTATTAATGTCTCGAAGAACCGTGTTTTTACTTACTTTTAACTCATAAGAAAAATATTCTAAAGACAAATCCAACGCTTCATTAAAAAGTAATAACAAGATAATAATGATTCGTTCCTCTTCTGAAAAAAACATATCTGCATTATCAAGATTGATGTTTTCCTCATCCACTACCATTGACAGAGAGCCATCGATAATAAAACAGCCGCTTTTCGTTCGAGCAATTGGGGGTAATTTGTTTTCTTCCAAGTAATCATTGATTTTATTTATTGCGTATTTTATTTGATCTTTAGAAAGACCTAACTTCTTTTCCAACTCCTTTCTTGTAATACTCGGATTCACTAAAATCTCAGTAATTATAACCAAGTATTTTTCTTCCAATCGCCTTTACGCCCCTTTCAAAATCAGTCACCCCGCTTTGCAAAATTTATCACTGCCTTACGTCTAAAAGTATAGGACGAAACCGCTCAAAAGTATAAGCGTTTTCAAACTGAAAATTCCCCCATCGTTTGCTTCACATGGTGATGATGATAATTTTCATGCTCCCTACTAAGTTTTTAACGGAGCAAATAAATACGGGTAATTCGCCGTTTGCGGGATTAGATTTTAGTTTTTTTGATATTCCGGAAATCTTAATAGTTAGCTGGGTGGTGTTTGTCAGGCTAAATTAAAGACTAAAAAAGTCAGCTTGCTTAAGTAACCTAGCACAATAATCTCCCCACACCTTGTTCCAGCTTCCTAACTCCCGCTCACCCTACTAATAATGGTCATGAGAGCTAGCGCCATTTTCTGATATTAAAAAATTCAGCGATCCTTCCTCGTCATTTGTTGTGGTTTATTTGCTTAAACTATAACAAATGATGAGGAAACCACCAAATCGCAATTTTACACAAATGCCCTCAATTTTACTGATCGCCTCATAAGAGATTCCCTTTATCTCAAGCTTTGTGACAAATAGTGACCAAAATTTGTGCAAAATTGAGGGTGTTGGTGCAATTTTCATCTTTATTTAAACTGCCATTGAAAAGTAACTCTTTTTGTTATAAGATAATCCTAAAGTTTGGCTCGCCTTAATGAAAAGGCTTTCTTAAAATTGAGTTTTTTACAGCTTTGCCAAAATAGCGGAAAGTCCCTTTGTTTATTTCGTAGTAAGAGTGAAGAGGTAAAAAAAGCCTTCAAAACTATCAAAGCTGATGGCTTGGCTTTTTGGAAAAACACTTCTGAAAGAACCACGACATGAGCTGATTGCCCAAGAGGTTTTGTTAAAAAAGCCTCGTCATATACTGATCATTTGAGCCGTGAATATTTTCGTTTATCGTGTTATTTAATGAGTGATGCCGTCACTCATTGGTTGAGGTTTTAACTTTCAAAACGAAAAATTTTACAACGGTTTAAAAGACATCGATACCGCATCAGACATGGGATTGGGGTCGCCAGACAAATAGCCTCATGGGCTGTAAAATCAACGATGAGTGATGGTATCACTCATTGCAGACTTTATTATTTTTTGAATGAACGGCAGCATTAAAATCAAAGGAAACTTATTTATTTCTTGTTGCAATTGTCTATGAGAAATTCGCAAAAAATAAAATAGTGTTTCCCTAGCAATCACAATAATGACAGGCGCTATTTCTAGACGTTATATCGTTATTTAATGAGTGATCCCATCACTCATTGGTTGAGGTTTTAACTTTTTAAAGTGGAAAATGTGCTAAAGGATCGACAACCCAAAACCCACGTCAAACATGGGTTTGAGAGTTCTAGACAAACAACCTCATGAGATGAAAAATTAGCGATGAGTGATGGCACCACTCATTGCGATCTTTATTATTTTAATGAACGATCAAGATAAAAACAAAAAAGACTCATTAAAACTCGTTGCCATTGTCTAAAGGATCTTTCGTCAAAATAAAAATGAGACCTTCCCTAGCAATCACAATATGAAAGACGCTATTTATAGACATTACATCGTTATTTAATGAGTGATCCCATCACTCATTGGTTGAGGTTTTAACTTTTTAAAGTGGAAAATGTGCTAAAGGATCGACAACCCAAAACCCACGTCAAACATGGGTTTGAGAGTTCTAGACAAACAACCTCATGAGATGAAAAATTAGCGATGAGTGATGGCGTCACTCATTGATAACTTCGTTATTTTAATGATCGATCAAGCTAAAAAACAAAGAAGACTCATTAAAACTCGTTACAATTGTCTATGAGAAATTCGCAAAAAATAAAATAGAGTTCCCCTAGTAATCACAATAATGACAGGCGCTACCCCTAAACATTATATCGCTATTTAATGAGTGATCCCGTCACTCATTGGTTGAGGTTTTAACTTTTTAAAGTGGAAAATGCGCTAAAGGATCGACAACCCAAAACCCACGTCAGACACGGGTTTGAGAACTCTAGACAAACAACCTCATGAGATGAAAAGTTAGCGATAAGTGATGGCATCACTCATTGCAAACTTCGTTATTTTAATGATCGGTCATGCTAAAAAAAAGAAGACTCATTAAAACTCGTTACAATTGTCTATGAAAATTTCGAAAAAAATAAAATAGAGTTTCCCTAGCAATCACAATATGAAAGACGCTATCTCTAGACATTGTATCGTTATTTAATGAGTGATCCCGTCACTCATTGGTTGAGGTTTTAACTTTTTAAAGTGGAAAATGTGATAAAGGATCGACAACCCAAAACCCACGTCAAACATGGGTTTAAGACCTCTAGACAAATAACTTCATGAGATGAAAAATTAGCGATAAGTGACGGCGTCACTCATTGAAAACTTCGTTATTTTAATGATCGGTCACGCTAAAAACAAATAAGACTCATTAAAACTCGTTGCAATTGTCTATGTGAACTCTCGCAAAACAAAAAAGACCTTACCTATTACAGTAAAATCTTCAGGTAAAGCAACACGACTAAATTAAAAAGTTAGCCATTAGTGAGAGGCTAACTCGTGGCTTCACTCGTTATAAGTAGAACGAACACCTTTACATAGGCATAATTCAAGTTGAACGTCTTTCATTATTACGCGACACTTTTCATTTTCTAACGGATTAGAACGACGCTGCAGGTACCTTACGATGCCCTTGTTCTATTATCGAACTAACCATCAAATAAACCTGTTATTTAACGAGTGATAAGATCACTCATCAGCTGAGGTTTTTCTACTAAAAACAACTAGTAGGAACTCATCAAAAAATGATATTGACAACCTTTATCAGTATCCAGAAAAAACCTCTTGGTGATGGAATCACTCATTAACGCCCTCGTTACCTTGCCACTGGGAGAATCTGTTATAAAACGAAAGAGTTTAAGAAACAATGAGAAGTATCAATGATTTTTTTATCACCCATATTACAAATTGTTCCAATTCCTACTACCCAGCCCATGATAGACCCATCGAGCTCATACTCATGCCTCGCACAAAAAAACAACTTCACCTTTCTCAATGAAGTTGTTTAAGATCATTTACTTCAACTAATTTTAGTCTAGCTTAACTCAATTGATAAGTGAATGAATAGTTTCCAGCAAGAACATCTCCTTCATAACCATTTTCAACTTTTTGAAAGGAGATATCATCAGAATCAAGAATACTATCACAGTTTTTTAAACAAACTTTAGCAGATGTATTAACTGGAATTCTAACTTGCAGTTGTATTGTATTATCTTTCAAAAACTCCCATGATGTGGCAATTTCCCCATAAATACTTTCGTAGGAGCCCCGTGCGTAATCTAAGTGTTTATTCACTAAGGGTTCAATTTTCACCCTTTTATAACCTGGATCATGTTCATCAAGTTCAATTCCCAGTATTTTCCGATACATCCATTCTCCAACGGCTCCGTAGGCATAATGATTAAAGGAATTCATATCAGGACTCCACATAGAACCATCTTCTCTGATGCCATCCCAATGTTCCCAAATAGTTGTTGCGCCTTGATTAATTTGATATAACCATGAAGGAAAATCTTCTTTTAAAAGCAACTCATAAGCTTCGTCAACATAACCATGATCACTCAAGACATGGCAAAAATAAGGAGTCCCAACAAAACCCGTAACAAGATGACCCTCTTGCTCGTTTAATAGTTTAATTAGCTCAGCTGCCACTTGAGGCTTCCACTCATCTTTAATTAAATCAAAAGCTAAAGTTATAATATGCGCCGTCTGTGTTTTAACTTTTAGTGAGCCTGCTGATGTAAAAAAGAGCTGTTGATAAGTTGCAACAATGTTATTATAAAGATCTTGATATTTTTCTATTAAATTTTCTTTATTCAAAAGTTTACACACTTTAACAAATAATTTTGTAGAATAAGCGAAGTAAGCTGTACAAGTTAACTCATTGGGCGTAGCGCCAAAATAGCTCCCTTCTTCAGCATCTAACGCTACCCAGTCACCAAACTGAAGTTTGTAATTCCAAATATAATCAACCGAATTGTTAGCCATGAAATCGATCCATTTCTTCATACTGACAAACTGCTGCTCTAATATTTTCTTATCACCAAAATTGATGTATAAATTCCATGGTGCAATAACAGCAACATCCGCCCAGGCGGCTGCAGAATGTGTCCCTTGACTCAATAACCAGTCATTCCCCACTTTCGGATGTCCAGTTAGGATATCCGGAACAACATGCGGGATACCTCCTTCTGGTAATTGATCAGCCGCTACATCTTGGAGCCACTTGTTGTAGAAACCATAAGCATTCACAATAAAATTAGCTGTTCTGCAAAAAATTTGAGCATCACCTGTCCACCCAACACGTTCATTTCTTTGAGGACAATCCATCGGAATATCCACAAAATTCCCTTTTAAACTCCATGTAATATTGTGTTGTAGCTGATTGAGCTGTTGATTACTGCACTCAAAATCCCCAGTGAACTCCAAGTTTGAATGAACTACTAACGCTCTGAAGTGATCAACAATTAATTCTCCAGGGTACTCTGTAATTTTGACATATCGAAATCCTTGGAAAGTAAATGACGGATGAAACACTTCTTTTCCCTCGCCTTTACAAATATAAACAATTTTCTGTTTAGCAGTTCTTAAATTATCTTGATAAACATTCCCATCTTTATCAAGCACTTCAAAACACTCAAGAACTACTCTACTCCCCACAGCCGCCGTCACTTCAAACTCGACCCATCCTGTTAAATTTTGACCAAAATCCAACACTACATCTTTTTCTGGTGTTAACAACTTCTGCTTCACCGCTAGCCTTTCATTGATGCACGGACGATTCGTCGGTTGGGAAACAAGACTCTCTTTCCTGACAGCCTTTTTTTCAACTTTTCTCCAATGACGATACGCTTCTAGTGATTGGTTGTTTAACCATTCTGTTCGTTCAAGTTGAGCATCATATATTTCGCCATCATATATTTCGGAAAAAATGATCGGCCCATCATGGCAAAGAAAATCTTCCGATGTTCCCCAAGTCATACTCGTTCCATCTCTAAAACGTATGAGTAATTGACCTAAAAATGATGTTTGATCCCCATAATTGTTTCTCTCATCTAAAAAACCCATTTTTCCTTTATACCAGCCAGCTCCAATCACTGCCCCAAATATATTTACACCTTTCTTTAGTGTATTAGTAATGTCGTAAGTTTGATACAAAAGCCGTTTATTATAGGACGTCCACCCTGGTGTCAACTCATCATCGCCAATTTTTTCTCCATTCAAATAAGCTTTGTAAAGTCCTTGAGCAGTCAAAAAGGCATAGGCTTCGACAACTTCCTTCTCTATTCTTAAAACGCCTCTTAAAAGGGTTCCCTTTGAACTATCTCTATCCCCATGTGTTTCACTTGAGATAAAGTCGCTTGACCACTCAGAAGGATGGACAATTCCTGTTACAAAAGAAGTAGGCACACTCCAGTCACTTTCTTCATTGTCATTAGTTATTATTTTCACTCGAATAAAATATCTTTTGCCACTTTCTAACTCAAATTCACTGTCAGAAAACTGGATGCCTGACGCTTGGTCTGTCACTACCCACGAGGTCGAATAAAGGATCTCTTTAAAATTTTCTATTGTTGAAAATTGAATCCAATACTGTTGCTGCATACATCCTCGTTTATCTGACAGAAGCGACCATGAGATTTGGGGATGACTCTCAATCCCAATCAACTCTTTTTCATAATTTAGTTTAATTTGCTTAATTTGAATCATTTAACGTCTCCTTCACTTTACAAGCTATCGCTTATTATCAAAGATAATCTCAAGAGAGCTCTCACAAAAGAACATCTTAGTGTATGATTTAAAGAGCAATAATAACTCCCACAATGATAGAAATTGCAACACCTGCCACACACCAAAACAGTGTCTTTTTCAAGTAATCAATAACGTCCGTTCTCGTAAAATCAGCAATCCAGACGATATAGGATTGTGTAGGATCAGAGATCCCCTGTAAAACACCGATCGCTTGCATGCCAATGAACACCATTGCTGGACTCATGCCTCCTGGAATCATCAATGAACCGATGCCCGCCCCAAGACCATATAAAGCTAAGGGACCACGATAAATGGCGAGGGGAGATAAAATAACAAAGAACAAGATATAACCCACAGCTGTTGTAGGGATAGCCAAATTAAGAATTGGCGCAATAACCCCTGACACTTCTACTGTTGAAACTGAAGATAACAGCATTCCTATACCAATGAATAGAGCAATAGGACTCGCAACATCTTGAATCCCTTCAATCAAACCTGAAGACAATACTTGCATCGGTCTTTTTGGCCGAACAACGATTAAAGCAACTAAGATCGAAATAATAATTGCTGGAATGATATCCATACTAAAGGCAAAAACTAGCAAAACAGGGATGAGAGGTGAAATGAAAGAAAGCATTGGGACTCTTTTGGTTTTTGGCGTTTGAGAATTATCATTTGACATCGACCATGTTTTTCTTCTTCCAACATCTTTTTGGATGGAAAAAACAATTAATATTAAGCAGATAACTGCAAATGAAAGAAATGGAATCCAAATGTTACTCCGAATAACTTCTATGCTTACACCCAATGTTTGTTCCATTACAACCCAGCCAGTCACATTCATCATAGATCCCATTGTTCCGCCCAATAGCAGAACCAAACCAGCATTAAAAGCTGACACTCCCGTTGAAATCATGATGGGAATAACTATATTACCAACCAAGATATACATGCCTAAACCACTACCACCTGTAAAAATGACTGCCGTTACGATAAAAAACAGAATAGCATTAACTAGCGGTTTTCCACTTCCAAGTTCAGCCGCTTTTTTTACAATCCCTTTCGTGATTCCTAAGCGATTAAGAACTTGAGCAAACCAAGCCCCAAAAATTAAGCCAGCCATAGCATCTGCCATTCTCGACGAACCCTGTTGAACAATTGATTTGAATATAGTAATTTTTTCAGGATCATTTGACATAAATGGAACACCTGCAATTACCGCAAAAATAATTGCCATCAGTGGCAACGCAAGAATCGTTGGGATTTTTCTAGACACCATTAATGCGACAAACCCCAGAAAAATGACGAGCATTGATATTCCTTTGAACATTGTTAACAAATCCATATTTTTTCCCTCCTATTTAGCTAATTCTTTCTGATTAAGGTAATGAAGATCGTAGTAATTCGGTAAAACTTCTAATTGACAAAATTGTTTAGCAAATGCATGAGCTGCTATTTCCGAGCACGCTGTAACGTCTACTTCCCTATAAAAGTTGAAAAAAAGAGGAATTCTCATTTTCCCTAGTTTTTCTGATACTGTTGCTCCTGAGCTAAATTCCAAGAAGTGAAAAAACTCATGTGCTAAATGAATCTCAAGCGCTTGTGAGTTACTTAAAACCAAATGCTTAGGTAGTACTTGTTGATGATGGACATAAATAGATTGAATGGATTCATCATAAACGGTGATTTTGCAGCCTTTTTTTCTAAAGTGGATCTCTCCCCGCAAAATGAAATCATCATTTGGTTGTTTTGAATCCTTTTTTTCATATATAATTTGATTTTCTGATAACAATTGATAAATATCCTTATTTTGGTTTAAATATTTTTGACCTTCTATCTTCCCTATTTTCAAAGATTCTTCGATATAAAATATTTTTTCAGCCTTATTCATTTTCAGGTATACGGGACTTTTTTGTAATTCTCTCTCCCCAAGTTCAACTGATGATACTGGAATTTTTTTCTCTTGCAAGTTTCTCCCCCCAAAAATCTTAGTTATAGGCGACTGCGATTATTTTTTCACTATTATCTAGGTTACTTATTTCTTCGTCCATAATTGACTTCAACTGATCTGCAGTTTGCATACCAGTCAAATCTAACATTTTTTCTCGGTAAAATAGAAAGATTCTAGGTATTGTAGCATTTGCATCACCAAATGACGTATTATCATATAAAAATTCATCAAATTCTACATAATTATCTTTAGAGAATGACAGATAGTCAGCATTTTGATTTTTGAATCTTGCCACACCCTCATTATCAAGAACTGCTACAGGTTGCTGTTTCGACTTAATCAGACCAAAGAATTTTTTCTTAATAATTTGTCCGCTAAAAACAGACCAACGTCCTGCATGCCCTTTGGCTGCAACTTTATCAAAATTCAATGTTGTGACTGCCCTTTTTTGTAATTCTTCCGCAGATAATTTACTAATCCCCATGTCTTTTGATCTGAGTTCCGTTGCCCCTGTCGCAATAGCTCTTAAAATACTATGCTCGGCATCCACCTCAACTGAAACATCAACCGTTTCTTCTAGTGCACCTGATTTCACTATTTTTTCAATAATATCTTGACGAATTTCTTTGATGTCACTTTTTGACGGATTACCGATACTCCTCTCTAATGTCTCACGAACCATGGCCAAAGCAACTCCAATTGTAGAAATATACGGTGCATTGTTCGAAACTTTCCACTTCATATTTTCTCCGTATTTTTCTGCAAGCGCCGGCACTAATACTGGAGCACTTCCACCACCACCAACTAAAACAAGCATCTTTGGATCTAGTTCATATTCCTCTATCAACGAATCTACTACTTCTTTTAATTTTTCTGTTGCCATATCTAAAGCTTTTTTAGCAGCTTCTTCACCACTCAGATTCAGTAATTTCCCTACTGCATCCCAAGCTACCTTTGAAGTTTCAATATTCCCCTCCGCATAGTCTCCTTTAGGTACATAACCTAATAAATTTGCCGCTCCACATAGAGTTGGTGAAAAACGCCTACCATTTTGATCCTCTACAATTGCATAATCTGAAGGGTCGCCCTCCTTTGGAGAGATCAAATGACACGTTGCAGATACCATTTCTTTAGCCTCTTCAAAGCATTCGTATGAAACACCTGCTATATGAGCGCTTCGAGGTCCAATATCAACAATTTCACTATCTCTAATCTGGATCATGGTCCCTCCCGCTAAACCAAGAGTTCTCACATCTAAAGATTGTAAGTATGTTTTGTGTCCCCCTACTTGAGCATATTTAATCATCACTTTTCCATTCTTAATTACAGAAATATCCACACTCGTCCCACCAGTTTCAAAAAAAATGCCATCGGTAATCTTTTCATACATCAAAGCACCGGCAACACCTGCCGCTAATCCCGACAACATGGTCAAGATGGGGCGCTTGCGAACTTCTTCGACATTCATTACTCCACCGTCACAACGCATAATCATTAATTCAGTCCCAATATTAGTTCCCTTGACAGCTTCTTCTGTCATATTTGCCGTAACAATCATTTTGGGGATAAGACTGGCATTGATAACAGCTGTAGCCGTTCTCATTTTTAACCCATATAATTCTGACATTTCATGCCCTGCTGTAAATAGCAATCTTCGTTTAGACGCGACTTCCTGAATTTTTAATTCTTCAGATGGGTCATCCACACTAAAAGCACCTGATGCTACAATTACTTCACAATTATTATCAAGCAACTTAGTGATTTCTTCATTTATCAATTCATCTGACAACTCTTTTGAATCAATAAATGTGCTATCTGTTTTTAAATATTTCCCCTTTGATAATTCAATATCACCAATTTTTGTTTCTTTCTTACTAGATTTTGCGTCTGATCCAGTTCCCATGCCTACTATCCCAACACGAGCTACATCGCCCTCGAGTAAAGCATTTGTTGCTTGCGTTGTCCCATGGGCGATAAAAACCACATCATTTGGATCAATATGATTTTCTATCAGTAAATCGTTGACAATTTGAATAATCCCAGTTGCTACACCGTCTTTATGTGTTGTAGGGATTTTTTTTGTTGAAATAACCTCGTATGTTTCATTATCAATTGCCACAGCATCTGTAAATGTCCCCCCGACATCAATTCCGATTCTAACTTTTCTACTCAATTTATTCCCTCCTTAGCCACTATATGATTGAAAATGCTTAATGCGCTCTTTATTTATCACTATTTCCTGATAATCATCTAGATACTCCAATAACTCCATGTCTTTGGTTAGTTAGCGTGATGTATTCATTTTCAATAATTGTCTCGCCTCTGTTACTGTCGCAACCGTATAGCCAATCGAAAAAATAATATCAGATAATTTTTTAACCAATTCTGCATTTTTAGTTGCTACCATATTCTCATTTAAATAGTCACTATCTTCAAACCCAATTCTGACATCTGTTGCACCTAAAATGATTGCGGCCGTCAAAAAATCCCAGTTTGTTCGACCATAATGAGTCACCCCCCACAAACTATCTTTAGGAACGAAAGAACGAAACGCGATCAAGTTTTCAATAGTTGCCTGCATACCTCCTGGATGTCCAAACACTAAATTATACAGTTTTGGTGTTTTGAAAGGTAACTCTTCTGAAATCTTTTCTAAGGCCTGAATCATGCCAATATCAAATACTTCAATTTCAGGATATATTTCTTTTTCATAGGCCATTTGAGAGACATAACGGATATCTTGAAATGAATTAACATAGACAGCTTCGCCTAGATTTGTTGAGCCGGCATTGAGGGAACAGCTTTCTACAATCTCATAATTAAGCGGCTGGCAACGTTCTACTATTGTCATATCTGAAATTCCACCTGTTGAGGCTTGAATAATCACATTTTCTTCTTGCAAAACTCGTTCAAAACAGGCCATCATATCCGTGCAATCTTTTGAAAGCTGTCCATTAATATTTCTACTGTGCAGGTGGCAAATTGAGGCACCACACTTAATTGCATCGACTATATCTTCAGACAACATTGCATAATCAATTGCTTTTCCCGACTGAACAGGCGCTAAGGCGATAATAATTTTTCTCATGAAAATTCTCCTTCCAGCTTTTCAACCACGTTTCGTAATGTATCCACCGTGCCGACATTACCAGGGAAAATTAAATATGGCATTTTAGGAAACTTGCTGTTTATATCTGCTAACCAGACAGGTATACCTGCTGTTACCTGCCCTAAAACAGTTCCTTCTGTCATCTTAAGGCCGATTGTCGCTATATCACTTGACGTAATGCCTCCCTTTGAAATGATGTATTTGGGTTTGATTGTTAATAATTCAACAATTTTTGTTAATGAAGAAGAAATATTAACTGACATACTCAATGCACTTTCCTCATCAAATAAATCTGGCTTCAGTAGTTCTCTGCTTGTATAAACTACCGTGCTTACCCCACTTGCAATACTTTCTTGTACGAACTTTTTTACTCTTGTTACTTCCATTTCAAATAAAGGGTCATCAAAATAAGTCGCTACCTTAAACTCTATAAATGCCAATGGTAATTTTGACGCCTTTAATTGACTTAATTGCCTCGTAGACAACTTAACATGCGAACCGATAACGATTAACCCACCGTTACTATTAGTTTTATCGACGATTGTGTCGCGATCTAGATAGTCAATATCCGGTATGCCTGCTAAGACTTTAGGGAAACTTGCCGCTGTGCGAAAAAGATAATTTTTGCCTTTTTTCATTACATTGAACAAAGCGGTTACAAACACTTTTAATTCTTCATAATTTGTCGAGTTGATAATGATTTTTTGAAATCCATGACTTGATAACAATATTTTTTCTATCAAATCAACGCGATACTCCCTCAAGTATTCTAATGGAATAGTTAAAATATCTTGAGCGTCAATTGGTTGATGACTTTTTTCGGCTATGTACTCGATTAAGTTTGATGACTTAAACCCAAATGTTGGATCATTGGCAAATTCCGTTTGACTAATTGGAATATACTCGCCGTTTTTCTTGAGGTAGTGATTATTATCAAAAGTATATCTTTCTCCTTCAAAAAAAGAAAAACACAATATTTCACCGTCTATTTTCGTTTCATTATCCTTCTCTATTTCCTCTCTTAGAGTCATAGTCTCCAGAGGATAGTGACCTCTTAGAGTGGAGTCCCCTCTCGAAATAATTGTAAATGATTGGTTTAATTCTTTAGAAACCTCGGAAATATTTTGAGCAATTTCTTGATGAACTTGCTTTGTTTTATTTTCTGAAAAACTTCTTGAATTAGTTAAAATATAAAAGATGCTCGATTCATTATTAAACCCTTTGCGTATAGTCTCTTTCAGCCAATCCGTATAAACGATAACACTATGGACAGTTTGAGTACCTGTTGGATCATCGTCAAGAACAATAATTTTCCCACTAAACTCGGCTAATCCTTTGTGATATGCAGCTTCAATCTCAGAGTTGTGACCCTTCTTACTTCTTGTATAGTGATCTTCTCTTTCGCGATTAACCATCTTTCATCTACTCCCTTCATGATAAAATCAAAGTCTATAATCGATCACTTATAAATAGCTGGTAACCAAATTTTCATTTCACCGAATCCGCGATTATCCCATGCAAAATATGGAACTAGAGAGACTTTGGTTTTCTCTAATGTGACATGTTGTAATGGCTGATACAATGCCGAAACGTCATAATTGCTGATTTTCCGATGTAACATCTCTCCCTTAAGTCCTATCAATCCTCTGTCACATAGGTCAAGTGATTCTGTTTCAAATGTTGTTGAAATGTCTACCATACATTCATCTAAACTGTCTAAAGAGCAGTCTGGCGATTCCAGACAATAAACTAACGGACCTCGTTCAATAGCAACTTGATTAGTGGTTTCTTCAACATATGGATGAGCGATTGTATAGCGTACTGGCATCTCGAAATCAATTATCAACTGGGCCTCAGTTTGGTTGGCTGGAATCACTATTGAAACATAGCTACTAGAATTATTTTTATCTAGTGTTTGTATTTTTCCGTTAAATGTAAGGGATCCTTTTTGGACCCAACCAGGAACTCTCACGTTTATACGAAAAGCTACTTTTCCCACTATTTCACTAATATTTAAAGCAATTGTTCCTGAAAAAGGATAGTCAGTTACTTGTTCAAGTTTAAAATTGACTCCGTTCTTCAAACTAACTTTACCTTTATTTCCACCATACATCCCAATCCACAAGCTATCGTCTGAAACTGTGTAAGCATATTCAAATGATTCAATTAATGTTCTTGCAAGATTAGGCGGGCAACAAAAACTTGAAATATAACTCTCGCGAGTTAATGGCCAAATCAATTCATAATCTAATCTCTTTGTCCGACGCAGCATATTTTCATAAAAGAATTTGTCACCAGTCAAATTCATAGCAGCTAAATTCGTGTTCAGCATAGTTCTTTCAATAATGTCGAAATATTCCGCTTTGGGATCAATTTGAAACATTCGATAAGCCCACATGACATTCCCAATTGCAGCACATGTTTCGTTATAAGCTGTTACATTCGGCAATTGATATTCATAGCCATAAGCTTGGTGAACCATACTATCTTCAAAGAAATTACCATAGGGTGAGGTTCCATTGTATAGAGCACCGCAACCACCTGTAATATAAATCTTTTTGTCTACCAAGTTTCTCCACACTCTGTCGAGCATTTCTTTATACTCAGAATCGCCTTGCTCCAGATATAAATCTGAGACTCCAGCATATAAATAATTAGCTCGCACAGCATGCCCTAACACTTTCGTATGCTTCTTTAGCGGCAGTCGATCTTGATTATCATCCGTTCCATCTTTGACTAGATCCCTTAATTCAATCGTCAATTTAGCTAATTCTAAATATTTATTAGCTCCCGTTGTTCGATACAACTCCACCAGTCCCATGTAATGAGATGGGCAAACAGCCGTTTGTACCTCACCATTTTCTTGGTTTTCTGCATACATAACTGCTAAATAATTTGCAGCTTTTTCAGCAATTGCAAGTAAGTTTTTCTTGCCTGTAATGCGGTTATACAAACACGCCGTTGTGAACAGATGACCAAAGTTATATACCTCGAAATCATTAATATCATTGAAGCGCTTAATCCCATTATTTTGACGTTCACCAATGATTTGCTTTGTTGAAATATAACCATCCTCTAATTGACATCTTGCTATTAAGTCAATATACCCATCAATCTCTTTGAAAGCTTTCTCATCTTTATTTTTGGCTGAACTATAAATATATGCTTCCAACCATTTATAAAAATCTCCATCACCGAAGTCTGTTCCACCAAACTCCCCTTCATGATCTCCAGCACATACGTGAAAATTTTCAACTACGTGACTAATTTCTGTCGATTCAAATAGGTTTTGAATATGAGAAATAGTACCTAAAGATGTTTTTTCCACATCTGCCCAGAGACCTTCCGTCCAAGAAATAGCATCCCAATCTAAAGGTGACACTTTTGCATAGGGGGAATGTTTTGTATTTGTTAACATTTTTTACGCCTCAATTCTTCCATTGTTTATTAATGCTTTTTTTAATGCTCGAGCACCAAATCTAGGGCTCGACAGTGTCCTAACACCTAATTGAGCTTCCAAAAACTCTTCGCTAAAAGCCATTGAACCTTGGCATAGTACAATCAGATCAACTTCTTTTTCTATTTCGGTGGCCTTCGCTAAAATCATCTCTTTAAATTGGTCTTGACTCACGCCAAATGCCCCATCGATTAACCCTTCAACTAGAACAGGATAACGTCCCATTTCTCTACCAACTCTTGCTAATGTGTTTTTAGTCGGGAGCAATGTCGTAGGCAGCGTTGCTAACACACCTATTCTGGAGGCATTTCTCGTTGCCTCTCGACACATTTCTTCATCAATGCGGACAATAGGTATCCCCATATACTGCGCTAAATTTTGAGCACTATCGGCAACTTCACTCACTGATGAGCATAAATTTAAAATGGCCTCTGCACCATCTTCAACTGCTTGTATGTATAGCTTAAGCAGTCGAGCAGTAGCCTGTGTGGTAACATATCCTTTTTCTCTCACCTCCATCAAGATCGTTGGATCCTGATAACTCAAGAGTGTTATCCCCTCACCTAATTCTTTTTTTATATTTAACTGAACTAATTCTATTAATTCTGGTGTTGTGCTTGTGTAGATCAATCCCACTTTTACCATTACTTATCCTCCTTTTCTTCAAAGCGACTGATTAACTTTTTCCAACTTTCAAACCGATGGATTAGAGCCGCTTTTTCTTGAAAGACGCTATTGTTTATTGGATCAATAATAGATTGATTGAGAGTTATTGTTTCAGTCACTTTTTCCACTATTGAATAGACGCCGATTGCCGATAGTTCTTCAACGTTATTAATGATAATTTCTTTACCAAGTATAGTTGCTAACATTTTCATTAATTGGTGGTTCTTAGTTACCCCACCATCAACTTTTATGCACTTAATTTTTTTATCCGCCACTTCTTCCATCACATCGATTATCGATTTAACTTGAAAAACAATACTTTCCAAAATAGCTCTAAGCAAATCCCTTCTATTTGAGGTTAGTTTCATTCCAACAAATAGCCCTGTTGCATTGTTCGTCCAGAAAGGAGACGCTAACCCTTGTAGAGCAGGAATAAAATACACCTCTTCATTACTTCTAGTTTCTAATACTAAGTTACAGGCATGATCAATATCACTAAACGTCGTAATTTGTTTTTGAAACCAATTTATCGAATCCGCACAAGAGCGAATGATCCCTTCCATGGCATAGTCTACCTTTCCTTGATTAGCATGGGCAATGGTGGTCATCACCTGAGTATCTCGAATAAAACCGTTTCCATCCATCTGCATTAATACTGAAGCACCCGTGCCTAAAGTTAATTTGACTTCTCCATACTGAGTACATTTCTGGCCCACCAAAGCCGCTTGAGAATCCGCCATCACTCCTTGAATTTTAACCCCCTTATAGTAACCAAATATGGTCGACGATTCTTTAACGTCTGGTAAATCAGACCGCGTGGCACCGAACATTTCAAGTAATTCTTCGTCCCAGCGCAACTCATTAATATCAAATAATAATGTTCGGCATGCATTGGTTGTGTCTGTCGCAAAAACCTTTCCTTGAGTCAAATTCCAGATCAACCAACTATCAACGGTTCCTAAAGCTAATTTTCCAGCAGTTGATTTTTCTGCTATTATTGGCACATTTTCAAAAAGCCACTTGATTTTTGTTCCTGAGAAATAGGGGTCTAGTTTAAGTCCCGTTTTACTGTTTATTACAGCCTCTTTCCCTTGAGATATCAATCTCTTGCAAATATCCTGACTGCGATTACATTGCCAAACAATGGCATTATACAACGGTAAACCTGTTTCTTTATCCCAAGCAATAATGGTTTCCCTTTGGTTTGTTATTGAGAGGGAGGCAATCATAGTTGAGTCCAATTTATTGGTTGTCATTGCCAAATCAATTAAGCCTTTAACATTATCCCATATTTCAAGTGCATCTTGTTCAACCCAACCCGATTCAGGATGTAATTGCTGATGTGTTTTGTCGTATCTTTTCAGTATATTTCCGTTTCTTACTAACAGTAATTTAGTTCCTGACGTACTTTGATCTATCACCAATCTCATCTTTTTTTCCTTCATTTTACAATACCATTGAACAAGCTAAATCAGCTAAAGAGCTGCCATCCAGTCCATAATGCGCAAATAATTCAGCTGACGTCCCTGTCACTAATGATTCATCTGGTAGCCCTACAATTTTATGAACACAATCTAGTTGTTCTGATAAGTTTTCAGCAACAGCCGCGCCAAGTCCGCCATGAATACTGTGCTCTTCAACTGAGATTATTCTTTTTGTTTCAAGTGCCGCTTTCTTTAATGTCGTTTCATCAAACGGTTTGATAGAGTGGTAATTTAGCACTCTTGCTGAAATTCCTTTCTCTTTTAATAGCTCAGCAGCAAGTATTGCCTGTCTTACCGCTTCACCAGAAGCAACAAAAGTTAAATCCTGTCCTTCAATCATTGTGACCGCTTTTCCAATTTCAAACTCATAATCTAAACTACTGTAACAGTCTTCCACTGGATTTCTTCCTAATCTAATATACGCTGGTGCATCACTAGTCGCTAAGATTGAAAACATTTTTTCAGTTTCAAAACGATCTGCTGGTAACAATACTTGTAAGTTGGGTATAGCCCTCGTAACTGCTATATCTTGTAAAGAATGATGACTCATGCCTAACGCCCCATAACTAACACCACCACTGATGCCGACAAGTTTGACATTTTTATTGGAATACGCCACATCGACCTTGATTTGTTCGATACTTCTCATGCTTAAAAAACAGGCGGGAGAAGCAACAAACGGACGTTTCCCCATATGCGCGAGACCAGCAGAAATGCTAACGATATTTTGTTCAGCAATTCCTGTTTCAATTAGTTGATCTGATAGCATTGTCGCAAAATCAGTTAAAGAGGCCGAGCCTCTCGAATCACTTGTTAAGACAAGAATATCTGGATTTTTTTTAGCTTCTGCTATTAAAACCTCGCACATTACTTGACGATTTGCGACATTATTCTGATTAGTCATTTCCTAGTACCTCCAACTGATTATCTAGTTCTGCGAGTGCTAATTGTAATTCTTCAAACGTTGGTACTCTATGATGCCAACTCACTTTATTTTCAGAAAAAGAAACGCCTTTCCCCTTTATCGTATGAGCAATAATCATTTTAGGTTTGCCCGGTAAGTTAGGTTCTTTTAGGACCTTGATTAATTGGTCAATATCATTGCCTTCAACCTCGACTACTTCCCAGCCAAAGGCCTCCCACTTATCGCATAACGGTTCAACGGACATAACATCTTCTGATTTACCTGTAATTTGTAGACCATTTCGATCAATAATTGCCGTCAAATTATCGAGTTTGTAATGGGAAGCTGCCATCGCCCCTTCCCAAACTGACCCTTCAGCAAGTTCACCATCACCTAGTAATGTAAATGTATGATACGTTTTTTTATCTATTTTACCTGCCAATGCGATGCCGACAGATATCGGCAGACCATGGCCCAGTGAGCCAGTATTCATCTCAACACCTTCGACTTTGTTATTCGGATGCCCCATTAAACGTGAGCCAAACTGAGAGAACGTTTCCAACTCACCTGCTTCAAAGAACTCCTTATCTGCTAGGATTGCCCAGAGTACCTCAGAAGCATGACCTTTACTTTGAATGTATTGATCCCGATTTTCCATATTCGGATGCTGAGGGTCCACATTCATTACCTCATAGTACAGAGCAACTAAAATATCTGTACAAGATAAATCCGAGCCAGTATGGCCTGCTTTTGCTTCATAAATGACTTGCAATATCTTTTTTCTGATCTCAATTGCTTTTCTTTTTAGTTCAAGATTTTTCATGTTGTCTATTCCCCTCTTAAATATGCATTGACATCTTCTTCAATCGGATCATAAAAATCAGGCGTAACCCCAATATACTTGCAGGCTTCATAAAGAATCGGGACAACATTTTTACGAACTGCTGCCACATGATGAATATATGGTCCATAAACTAATTTAAACTCCAAACGATTGAGGTTCTCAAATTCCAAATAAAGATACGTGCCTTGATTATAAGGTCCGTCAATCCCTTGGCCAGTCCCCATCAACAATGAATATTCACCATTATCACCATCAAAACGACACAACGTATATTCGTCTTGAATTGCCCTAAAAGCAACAGAACCTGGGTAGTCAAAAACAAAATGACGCGGGGGCAAAACAGGCGTTTCTTCCGCTGTAGAGTATGCAAACACCCCTAAATGCTGTAACAGTTCACCATTCTCATTTTCCGGATGCCGACAATTGACATCTGCAAATATAGCCCGATGTTCCCCTAATGAAGCTGCTTCAATTAAAAGTTCTGAAATTGCGCCATGAATGTCAGTTTCGCAAACAAATGGTATTCCTTCTTCTTGTAATAAAGATAGAGAAGCGTATGGCAAGATGCCAATCTCATCTTGTAAAGCCGTCCAACATTGAATAACTCCTGAATTACAGCCATAATGATGACATAGATTTTTTAAAGCAACTTTTAGAGCTGCGACCATAGTCAATTCATGCTCTTTAATTTGAACGACAGTGTTTTCATTGAAAAAGTTAATTACTTTTTCAACTTCGACCTTTTCTTCTAATTTTACACGTTGAATTTCTTGAATAACTTCTTTTATTGGTATAGGTGACAGTGAAATATTAAACTTTTCTAGAAGTTCCCCTTCATTACACATCACGGACCAAAAATCAAAAGGTCTAGGCCCCACCTGCAGAACTCGAGTGTTTTTAAACGTTTTGACGACATTGCAGACACGAATAAAATCGGTGACTCCCCTTTCAAATTCTGGCGTGTCGATATCAGAATTTTTAATATAAGTAAACGGTACTTTAAATCGTCTTAACACTTTCCCAATTGCGAACAGACCGCACTGAGTATCTCTTAAACGTGAGCCATCTTCCGCTGGTGTTTCATCTTTTGGCCCCCAAAGTAAAACCGGTATTTCTAATTTTTTTGCTAAACGAGCACATGCATATTCTGTTCCAAAATTTACATTTGCTAAAAATAAACCATCTATTTTAGCCGCTTTAAATTTTTCAGCTATCTTTTCGACACCTTCATCATCGTACAG
Organism: Vagococcus allomyrinae; assembly: GCF_017829975.1. GTDB lineage: Bacteria > Bacillota > Bacilli > Lactobacillales > Vagococcaceae > Vagococcus_D > Vagococcus_D allomyrinae. The sequence continues at coordinate 424,251 of NZ_JAEEGA010000002.1, forward strand.
AAGGCCGTCTTGATTAATATCTAAAATATCGACATAATCAATTTCTAAATCATTTAACTTTGCACGTGTTAAATTTGCGTATTCAATTGCCGCATCTGCACTAAACAGATTTCTTCTGGTTGGGGCAAAACCGATCTTTACTTTATCCATCTCCATCACTCCCAAATTAGTATTAAATCACTTTCTTCACTCAAATAATAGCATCAGACAGATAAACTTACAATAAACAAAAAGAAAAATAAACATATTATTATTTTAGTTTACTAAACTAAGCGTTTTCATTTGAAGGTATATCAAAATAGAAAGGATAATTATTTAAATAAGAAAAACAATAGAATTAGTTTAGTGGATTAATATTGATAAGTTTAATATTGTATGATAAATTTGAAGTTATTGGAGGATTATCAAATGAAACTAGAAGATATCGCACGAATTGCAAATGTTTCAAAATCAGCTGCTTCTTTAGCACTGAATGGAAAACCTGGTGTTAGTGAAACAAAAAGAGCAGAAATACTCAAAATTGCCAAAGAAAATGATTATGTCCCCTTAAGGAAGCACGTAAAAAAAGAGGACCTTCAAAATCTATTAAAAATACGCTTTGTAGCCTGTACGAATGAAGGAGTGATTTCTAAAGATTACGATCAGCTCCCCTTTTTTAAAGAACTGCTTTCTTCACTTTCAACTGAAGTCAGTTTTCATGGCCACTCTTTGTCAACAAACACTTATCCCAAAGAAAACTTGTTAGACGATTTAATTAAAAGTGAAGGAAATGATCCTAGTGATGGCATCATTGTTTTAGGAACTAATCTGACTTACCATCAAATTGGCCAAATCAATAAGAAGTTTAAAAATTTAGTTATTTTAGACACCCACTGTAATAATATCAATTGCAATACTGTTACAATGAATAATTATTTAGGCGCTTTTACAGCCACTCAACATTTAATCGACATGGGCCATACGACTATAGGCTATATAAAAGGAACCCCAAGAATTAACAACTTTCATGACAGACGATCAGGCTTTAAAGAAGCGCTTAAAATCAATCAAATTAAAATAGAAGACTCTCCCGTTTTCTATTTACCTGGAATGGAGATCAGCTTGATTCAAAAAAAATATGAGCAATTTCTTGATTTTACCGAAAGTTGTACAGCTATTTTTTGTGAGGATGATTATATTGCCATCAGCGTGATTAAGACTCTCAACAAAGCTAAACGTCCTGTCCCTAGCAGTGTGTCCGTTATCGGATTTGACGACATTTCCGAAAGTCGAGTTATTTACCCTGAATTATCGACTGTCCATGTCCCTATTAAGGATATCATCCAAGAAGCTATCAGCATTATTGAGCGGGGAACACAAGGGAATTTTGCTAAAAAGCAAGTCTTCGTTAATGCCAGTCTTGTTCTCAGAGACTCTGTAAAAAACATCAACTTGCCTAGGCGTAGATAAACTATCTAAATGATTGGCGATGTGATAACACTACTTCAACTAAAAAGATAACTCTGATTATCAGATAAGTTGTTACTTCTTATTCCCATACTATTAAAAACCTCATTATCAGCCGATGGCTATAGCTAATAATGAGGTTAATACACTATATTCTCTAACTTTCAATACCAACTCACCAAAAGATTGTCTTAAAAGCAAGCTTTCGGTCGACGACTTCTAATACATGATACACGCCTTTACTCTCTCACGAGTCTTTCTCTGTTCAATTTACTTTTCGACAGCACTTTTTTTATTATCTCATTACTAGCCTAAATAACTTTAGCATCTCCCAAATAAATCTTATTAAAAATCTCTATATCAACCATTTCCAATAGAATCTATTAATCCCCCTGATACCATTGACGGACTTTAAAGATTTCTTCATCAGTGACACCGTGTTCTCCATCAGTTATCAATAGCTCGACCTCTCTAAAGTTGGCTTTCATTCGTTTACTCAGTGCCATAATGTCGCCAGGTACCACTAAAGGATCATTAGCGCCAGTTGTCAACAGTATCCGGCTATCTCCAACTGAATTCAAATAGTCTAAATGAAACTCTTGAGGGTGAAGTAGGATGATCCGTTGCGCAATATTTGGTCGTTTTTGCAAAATTCCCTGTAACAAATTAGCACCATTGGAGTAGCCAATAAATGTAATTTGCGGATAAGCCAAAGCTAAATTATCCCATTCTTTTAAGAATTGATCCACTGCTGAAGAAAAACTTCCATGGTCTAGCTGACCATCCTTCGGTAAAGGAAAATAGCGTCTTTGCTCACCTGTCTGATAGTCTCCAACAAAACTAATGACACTCGCCTGCGGATCTAATTCTCCTGTTAGAAACAGTAGACTAAACTCGTTTCCTCCTGTACCATGTAGTAAGACAAACAGATCTTCTGAACTTTTTTCAGAAATAAAATGTTGCATCACGCACCTCCAAATTTTAGTAAAGGAATGACTATAAGATGAAAAGTTTAGGTATCCACCATGTCTCATCCCTTGTTGCTGATATTCATGTATCCTTTCAATTCTATCATAACCTACTCGGATTGAAACTGCTAATGAAGACTGTCAATCAAGACGATCACACCATGTATCATTTGTTTTTTGCTGACGAGGAAGGGCGTCCTGGAACAGAATTTACCGTTTTTCAAATCAACACCTTCAAAAAAAATACTTTCGGCACCAACGCCATCGATCGAGCTGTGTTTTCAGTCACCTCAGAAGATGCCTTAAATTACTGGTTACAACGCTTTGATGCTCATCAAATAGAGCACTGTGGCATTGAAACTTATGGTCATAGCAAAATTATTCGTTTTGAAGACCCTGATGGCATGCCCTTAGGGTTGTCTCTGGCTTCCCAACCAGATGGCCATTTTTATCCTAATCATCAAAGCGAGATCCCTCTTGAACATGCCCTTATTGGGATTCATTCTGTTCATCTGCGTGTTCGTTATCCTAAAGCAACTGAAAAAATTCTCGTTGAGTGGTTCGATTTTGAACGGACAGAGTTCTTAGTAGATACGCCATTCCCAGTGACCGTCTTAAAAAATCGACACAGTGAGTTTCAACATGAAATTCATTTAATCGAAGACCATGTTGCACCACTAGAAGACCAAGGAATTGGTGGAATTCATCATTTAGCTTTGTATGCTGAAGATTATTCAGACTTGTTAGCGATTAATGAAAAAATAATTGACAAAAACTTTCCGAATTCAGGCTTACATCCTCGAGAATTTTTTGATGCCATTTATTTTAGAGAGCCGAACGGCATTTTATTTGAAGTTGCATCAAAAATTAAAAAAGTGCCTGAACCGTGCTCAGCAGATACTATTGATGAAGTTCCGTTATACTTGCCTGATTTCCTTCAAAGTAAACGAGACCGTATCGAAAAAGACCTGTTGGCAATTGATAACTATCGACGTGAAAGCTAAGGAAGGCTCACAACGGAAAAAAAGGTGTTGATGACTAACAGCCTCAACACCTTTTTTTGCGTAAAAGAAGCATGACCGGGCGTTCCTTGATTGACGATTAACTCCCCCTCGAGAACCGATTGTTTCACGCTATCTTCTGCGATCTGCTTATGCAGACTCCTTTTTACTCACTCCCTCTACCAATCGACCAACGGGTATCTGGTAAAGCAACTCCTTGAGAAATTAAAGCAGTAATATAATACTTATAGAAGGCTGCCTTGATAGTGGTCTGATTGGCATTTCGCGTATGTAGGGTCACTCGGTAATAAAAATTACCGTCTGCTGCATGGGTCAGCCCTTGAATGGTTGGCTTCTGCTTCACTTCGGGGTGTTTTGGCAATTGTTCGTCGCTGACCTTCTCGATGATTTCTTCAATTTTAAAAATGCTACTATCTAAAAATATCGGAATATCAATGCTGACTCGCATTTCACTTTTAGAGAGATTATTGACAATTCCGATTTTCCGATTCGGCACATAGCTTAATATGCCATCATTGCTTTTAATTTGAGTCGTACGAATGCCGATCGCCGTGACATACCCCTCAACAGTGTCCAAAACGATATAATCCCCAACGTCAAACTGGCGCTCCAAAACAATAAAGAAGCCGGTAATGGTATCGTTAAAAAAGCTTTGTGCCCCAAGTCCAATGCCAATACTCAAAATACCCGCCCCAGCCATTAGCGTCGTCACTGGTACCCCAAATATTGTCAAAATAATGTAAATATAAATGGCAATCCCCAGATATTTAAACACGTTTAAAAACAATTTATAGAAAGTATTAACTCGTCGTTCATAGGCTGTTGATTTTTTTTGATAGGCCGAAAACAACTTGGAAACAATCCGATGACTAAAGTGTTGATATAGGAAAAAAATAAGGGTTGCTATTACTAATTTTCCACCTTTTTCAAGAACAATCGTCAACAGTTCTTCCAGTTCCTTACTCATATCGTCACCTCCATTTATTCTGAAGTCATTATGCCTTTCTTGCCCCTCTTGTTTAACGGCACCGCCTTCTGTTAGACACCGCTTAACTAAAGACCTTTCCTAAAATATTGACCCCAATAAATAACAACATCATGGAAAGAATTACCGAGTTATTCTGAATCAACCAGGTCTTTGCATTTAGCAACCTTGGTTTCATTTTGACAGGATCTCTAAAATAAACAATCGTTGGAACAATAATGGAGGAACTCGACAACATCACAAACAGAATGACTAGCACCAAATAGTTTACCAACGTTATTTCCATGACTCCCACACTAGCACCAGCCGAAATTGTCAGTAATAAATTGATAGGATTTAAGGTGGCAAAGGCAACCCCCATAAGCAGTGCTTTTTTAGCGGTTAGTTGGCCCATCTTATCTAATATTTCAGGCGTCTTTACTTTAACGCCAACCTTTGGACGCTTTTTAAACTGATCAACTGCTAGCAAGATTAGTCCTGTTCCCAACAGAAAAAATAAGACTTTTTTTAATAAATGTGGCTCACTCGTTCCTTCAACTGCCAAGCTAGAGGAGGCTACTGCCAAAAGAAAGACAGTCAAATTTCCCAGACTCCAACCTGCAATGTATAAAAAACTCGGCAATTTTTCTTGACTATCTCCTAGCAAAATTAGAAATATACCCACGATTGGAATTGGACTTAGCGCAATTCCCAAAGCCGAGTTTAATAATTCTGAAATAGCATTTCCCATGAGACGCTCCTCTTTTCTGATTTAAATTAACAACCTTCTTAAACTCATTCTTGTTTAACCATGCTCTCAATCAATTTGGGTGTTTTCAATCTCTTTGCCAAGAAAATAAGAAATAATGGTTCTGATAACGACAACTGCTGCAAGCACCAAGATATCTTCCAAGGTCGGATTCATAATCGACTCAATGATATCCGCCGCGATTAAAATTTCCAAGCCCAATAAGATATAGGTTCCTAAGTAATTTTTGATGATGTTGTTATGTTTGGCCGTCTCTAATCGCGGCAACCCTCTCCCTTCATTTCGAATAAAATCCCAAACAGCTTTAGCCACACCAAAGACTAATATCATAATGGAAATAGCGTTTAATGCTAGAACCATCAGGTGAACGATTGGTTCGATATAGGTTATTTTCCTTGCCTCCTATTTATGATGGCGACGCCTTGCTCATTGACTAGCATCAGTGGTTTCAGCTGGTTTTTGAGTGGGGTCCGTCGACTGGTTTTGCTGTTCTTCCAACTTGTTTTTCAGTTCTTCCACTTTTAGTTTTAAGTTAGCTATTTCTTCTTGTAAACTGGTGATCAGCTGTGCTAATTTTTCATTTGTTTCAGTCGACGCCTCCAACTGACTGGACACTTGGGGAGATTCAACCTGACTTTCAACGACCGGCTCCGTTGCCGGCACTTGCTCTGACAAGCCTTTTCCTGCTAAATAGGTGATCAAGCCCACTAACACCAGCAAAACCAGCCAAAACCACATTTGTTGATAAAATGGTTTAGCCGGAGCTTTGGTTGCTTCGACCTTCAACACAATGACTTGGTCATCATCATGGTAAATTTCCACATGATCGCCTAATTTAGGTTTAAAATCTAAGGCATCATAAGCCACCCTGATTGCCGAATGGTCTTTAGAGGCGATCACCACCTCTGTTTCTTCTAACTTGATAATCTTTGCCATGGTCAGCCTACTTTCTTATATGACAAACAAGGGCTTGGGCTTTTTTCCCAGCCCTTTTGTCAAGACTACTGTTTTATCTGTTAGGTATTAAAATGATTCAGCGATGTTTTTAATCCCAAAAAACATAAAGCCCATCCCAACAGTAAACGATAATGTAAAGTATGAAACGACTGGATGATAAAATAGCAACAAGCCAATCAGAATACCTAAGATATTCATAATCAGTGAGAACCAAAATGCGCCTTTACTGACTTTTTTGATTTCGCCTAAGGTAAACAAACCTGAAATGGATTGTACCAGACACCAGATAGCAAAAAAGTATGGGGTAATCAACAAGCTATACCAAATATTGACGATGATTAAAATCCCTAAAATAATGGTAATTACCCCCAATATAATAAGTAAGACATTGCTTTTCTCTGACTTAACCGCGGAGGCAATCATTTGAATCCCACTGGCAATCATGGCAATTCCAAAAAAGACTACCACGTTTAAAACGTTAAAATTGGGATTATTAAAAGAGATCAGTGAGGTTATAATCAATAGTATGCCTAAGATTAATTTTCCCCAATCAGTTCCTTTTTTTACTGTACTTTCACTTGTCATCGTAATGACCTCCTATTTGTAATTAGTCCGGTCGCTTCTCCTAATTATGACTAGAACCGACTTAATTTGTTTATTTAGTTAATGCGTCTTCAATATTTTTGACAATGTGTTGCTCATTGATTTCTGCTGTTAGTCCCTTTTTCTTAACAGCATCTCGAAAGTCGCCAATGGTGCTGGCAAAGTAATAATCAATGCCGTCCTTCGTTAGTTCTTGTAAAAATTCTTTTAGTTTATCTGCCGCCGTCGTGTCAATGCTAGAAATCGCATGGGCATCGACGATGATTTTTTTGGTTTCCGGCTGTATTTCACGTTTTATTTCTAAGGTAAACTCATCAATATTAGTGAAGAACAACGAGTTACTGTAACGATATATTAAGGTGCCAGTCACACTTTTAGCCAATGGATTACGTTTGATATCATAAAAGTATGAATCAGTTTCATCAGGTATTTTCCCTAAGAAAGCTGAGGAATTAGCTGACTTGGTCACAATTATTAAAATAAATGATAAGATGACCCCAACGATGATGCCAACCAATATTCCAAATAACAAGACTACCAACATCGAAACGCCCCAGATAATCCCTTCTTTTTGTGAACGTTTCGTCACTCGTTTTAGTGTCTGCAGCTCGGCGCTTAAGACACCAAACAGTGCTGAAAAGACAATCCCCGATAATGCTGGTTGCGGCATGTAAAAAAGCAAGCTACTAAAAAACAGCAATACTAAGGTAATGATTCCGGCAGCGATTAAGGAGACCAATTGTGTTTTCCCTTTAAACTGTTCGTTGGCAGCTGTTCGTGAGACACTGGCACTGGTTGGTAAGACACCGGAAAATGCTGACATCACATTGGATGCCCCAAAGGCGAATAGCTCTTTATTTTCTTGTAATTGATAACCGTTTTTATTGGCAAAACTTTTACTCGTTAACAAAGAATCGGTCATTAAGACAATGGCACTCAATAAACCACCTAGTATGGCGTAGGGTAACTTACCACCGGAAAAGATCTGGGGCACATTAATTGGCGGCAACCCCTGAGGAATCTCCCCTACGACCTTCACACCATAATCGTCTAATTTCAATAGGGACGAGCTAATGGTTGCCATAATCAAGACGATGATGGGGAAAGGAATCTTGGTCGAAAATTTTTTTCCGATTAAGATGAAGGCAATTGACACCCCACCGACAACTAAAGCCGTTTTATTTATTTGACTGAATTGCGTGATAATGGCGGTGATTGTCTCTCGTAATTCAGAACCTTCGCTGGAGATTCCTAAAATTTTAGGAATTTGTGACAGCATGACAGAGGTACTAATGCCAAAAATCGCCCCACTCATCACTGGGTCTGATACATAGACGGTTAATTTACCTAATTTCATAACAGCAAAGACCATCATGAATAAACCAGTAAATAACGCAATGGTTGAAATAAAGGTCAAGGCTTCCGCCGATCCTGCAGTGAGCCCAACAGCTACCACTAAGGAGCCTGCAATCGCAGCTGAGGACGAGTCGACCCCAAAAATCAGCTGCGGTGAACTGGCAAATAGCGCATAAACAATCACCGGTAGGACCGAAACATAAAGTCCGTATATCGGTTGTAGCCCAGCGATTTGGGCATAACCCATGGCCACAGGAATACTTAAAGCTGCCACCGTAATCCCTGACAACAGATCATTGATCAGGTATTCTTTTTTATACCCTTTAACTTTACTTAACAACTTGGGTTCCTCCTTCCACTAAACTTATCTGATTATATAGTTCCTATTAAATAATGACGATGGAACTATCTGTTCGGATTATTTTACAGAATGTATATAGCTGCTTATTGAGACTCCCCAATAAGCAGCCCCCTTGCCTATGAGTCCTGTCTACTCTTTTTGAATGGCAGGTAATTGATAGTCACCACTTAGCAGTTCTTCTTTTGGCTGATAAACCCGTAACATCGGTCTAAACTTACCTGGAGGTGTCGGCAACCAATTGGCTTTGCCGATGTCAGTCTCAGGTTGCGTATGAGAAAGGGTAATGGTTAAAGAACCATCGTCATTGTATATAATCCCCTTGGTTCGATCTCCTAAAGAATAGCGATTAATTGGGTTGTTAACCAAGTAAAACTCCGGCACGTCATACATCGTCAATGACCAAAAACCATTTGTGGGAACAGGTTTAAAGGTTACTGTATAGCTGTGCTGACCGTCTAAAGGTTGTTGATCACTGTCGTTCCAAATCGTCGGGTAAATCGCTTCGTAACTATTATTTCCCCACAGACCACTCATAGCCGCTAAAGCCCGCTGAACAATCGCCTCAGATCGTTTTCTAATGATCCAACGAGGTTCATTTATCGCTCCAACTTCAAAATAGCACTCATTATAATCAAACATGTGCAATGAAACATCCCAACCGTTGACGTTACTGGCATCGGCATTTTTTTCCTGGATCATTTGCTGAATCAAGCTGACACCCGCAGGGCCAACTGCTTCAAGCGTACTTAAGACGTCTTGATCGGCCAAATTCACCAATGAGGTATCTTTATCAAGCAAACCTAACCGTTCAAACTGACTTTCAATTTTAACCTGATCGGCCACGGAAGAAGGAAACTGATTGATATAAAGGCGCATACTCTCAAAGAAATGCAGCGCTTCTGGCACATCTTCACTGATTTCCGGCAAACCTTGTCCTTTATTTTCCGGCTGTTCTACGGTAATGCTAGTCCCAGCCTGTAGCTCTTTAATGATTGGTAATTCTTCAATGCCTGAAATCGCCCATCTGAAAATAATGATGCCCACAGTCGTTGGAAATTCAATTTTGATCATATTTTCAGGAACATTGCCTTGATAGTTAGGGGGGACCAGATAAAAATCCTGAGCTTCACACCCCGTGCTTCGTTGACCAATATAAGCAAAGTTATTGCTCCAAGCATCAACAAATTGCCCGACGTAATAACGGTTATCCGTGTTGGGCACATGGAGAATAAGCGGTCCAACACTCAGATCAATGCCCACCCAAGAATACAGTGTGTCATTGTTAACACTGACAAAGGTGTCCTTGTCATTAGCCAGATGAGAGGCGTGACTCAAGGTGTTAAATGGCGCTGGTGTGCCTTCCATCCCTTGAATTAAATAACGCTTGATTTGTTGAATACCAAAAACCAATGGAAAGCCATAGACATAAGCCTTCTCCGCTAACTCGCGCGTACTGTCTTGATCCAAATTATTATAGTTCATCATAAAAACTCCTTTTCCTATTTTTTTGTTGGATAGCTTTATTTTTAGAACGCTTTACCCAGTATTTTAATGCCGATAAACAGCAGCATGACGGCGGTGATGGTATCATTGTTATATATCAACCAATTTTTCATTTCAGCTAATTTATGGCTGATTTTATCTCCCATAACGCTAAACAAAATGGTTGGTATGACAATGGTCGATGTGGCAATCAACCCAAAAAGTAAAATTGCCAGACCGTCTTCTGAAATAGACTGTGTAACTGCCCCTGCTGCGGCTCCTGCCGACAGTGACAGCAATAAATTTTTGGGATTAGCCGACGAAAGAACGACGCCAAAACCAACTGCTCCCATCGGTTTTAATGAGGTCATCTTAGCAAACCATTTGGGGGTTTTTGGCTCTTCACCCACTTTGGTGCGCTTCATAAAGGTTTTAATCGCAATAAAAATCAATAATCCTCCCAAAACAGCAAATACCAATTTTTGAATAAGGTTGGTATCCCCGCTCTCACTGGTTGTTACGCCCATAAAGAACAGGGCCAGTATAAAGGTGGTCAAATTCCCAATTAACCAACCGATAGAGAAAAACACGCTATTTCCTTTGGCATTTTCCCCTAATAGGATTAAAATCAGTCCCACGATCGGCAGCGGGCTAATGGCTATTCCCAAAGCGGGTGTCAATAGTTGTGATAGTAGTTCCATAATACTTCCTTCCTCTCTTTGTTCTAGCTAATTTCTACTCCCTGACGTTGGAAAGCTAAACTAATTTTGAAAAAAGCAGATACGTCACTCCGATGGTTCTTCAGATGGTTGCTCGCTTTCCAAGGTAGGAATAAAACGCCCAGCAAACTTGTAACGATCGCGATTTTTAATGTATAACAACCCAAAGATTGAAAAGACAATCGCCCCTATAAAGTTAACAATCAGATCTTTCATCGTATCGATTAAGCCGATGTCCAAATAACCTCCTTCAATCACCGTTTCAACGGGACCTTCCTTATTAGCTTGAGAATATATCACGGTTTGTTGAATATTATCGACAATTACCGGAATATTTTTGCCGTCTGGCTCCAGCTCAACTGTCGAGATTCGTTGCACGATTCTATCCTTCTGCATGTCCATATTTAATAATTGGTCACCGGTAAATTCGAAAAATTCCCACATAACGCCAATCGTCATGGAAAAGCAAAATGACACAAGGGCAACAAACAGAGGAGACATTGAGATATGAAATTTATCGTTGCGGTTTAAAATATCAATTAGCGAAAAACCAATGGCGGCCGCTAAAAAACCATTTAAGGTGTGCAACATGGTATCCCAATGTTTAAAGGTGCCATAAAAATTGTTAATCTCCCCTAAAATCTCTGCTGAAAAAATAAACAGCAGGATAATCGCCTCTAAGGTATTAGGCAAACGAACCCGCAACCGTTTTTCTAAAATACTTGGAATAAGAAAAAGAATCAACGTCAATAAACACATAAAGACGTTATGCCAATTTCCCAGCATCATCTGCCGGATCATCGTCGCTAAAACTAATAGTCGTAAGACGATATATAAGCCTAATTTTGTCTCTCTTTTCTTAAAGATATTTTTTATCCCCATAACCTCACCTACTCTTTCACATCATTTACTCTTTGAGACTTCAACTGCTGAGGGGTGTTCTCATTCCTCAAGGCTGTCAGCTGCCGCACATTCAGACAAAATTTTAGCAATTTCTTCCCAGTCTCTTTCAGTCGGTTGCGTTTGCCAGAGGTAAAATCGCTTACTCTTGACCTGCTCCGTATAAGGAATTCTCATATCCGAAATAAACACATCGTAAGAAAAAGTCGACTGTTGGTTATCCTTGGTAATATCCACGCTTAATTTCTGTTTTGCTCGATTCAATAGCTCACGTTTTAAATCAGGCTCTGTCAAAGGGGACTTAACACAACGTAATTTAACATAAAGCAGAGGCTGAAATAGCTGAATTAGCTCGCTTTTTTCCAGAACACGATAGACTTCTGCTAGTAATAAGTCATTTCGACCGCCCTTTTCAGGGGTGATCACCTTGCTCACTTTGTTATAAACTTCTGGCAAACGGTTCACGAACTGCTGATTCTTATTTCGCGTGGCCGACAATTGCAGATGCAACTGAGGGAAAACCATGGAATAGATACAAATGGCCAACAAACGGAATTCCAAGATAGGGTTATCAACTAGGGGTTTATCCGTTGAGACTGCCACTAACTGCTGGCGTATGGCGAACATCAATTGATAGGCTTGACCATTTTGCTTTTGATACCAGCGGTTTATTTTTTGATAATCCAAATGTCGCTCATCTAAAAAGGGATAAGAGACGATCAGTAAGCGCAAGAAATTTTCTTCATTTTGCCGATAGTCAGGAGGAATAATGGCTGGCATTAAATCGGAAACCGAGGCGATATACGCCTTCCTATACGGGTCCACGTATTCGACTCCTGCCATTGACTGTATGAATTTTTTTTGAGAGTGGCGCATAAAGTTAATCGCCAGCCGAAACATCACTTGAATCACTTCCACTTTCGAATATTTAATATTCCCAAAATCCGTATAATCTTTGACGGATAAATAGACAGTATCGCTGGTGATCGTTTTAAAGGGCCAGTCTCCATCATCGGCCACACTCCAATAAAAATAATACAAAAATTCACGGATCGCCGCTTCCTCACCGACAAGATCAGCGCTAGGTACACTGATCTCCAGCTTATTTTTAGCGAGCACTTTATTAAGTCGCCTGACATGACGATAAAGAGTACTTCTTGAAAGATACAACTTGGTCAATAAATCGTTGAGGCTAATTTCGTTTGATTGAACCAAGGCATCGATTAATTGATAACTAACTGTTTGCTTCACGTATTTACTTTGAATTAGCTGAATACTGGTTTGAGCATCTGTTTTTAGGTAGACCCCTTTTAATGGATCTAATAAAATTTCAAATACATTGTCTTCTGTTTGAGAAAACGCTAATAGCTTTTCGATGTCTTTTCTGATTTTATTGTCGGACACCTGGAGCTCAGATGCGAGCGTGTCAATTTTCCACCAGGTTATCGAACGATTTAAGAAATCAAGGAGCTGTAGTTGCCGCTTTTCAGAACTGGTTAACAAGCTGATCATTAAGCTTCCTCCTGTCTCTGCTTCATTCAGTTAGTTACTTTTCACCTTGAGTGTGATTATTTTTTGTCGTTTCGGGTGTTTCATTAAATCGATGAATATACTCTGCTCGCTCAGCTTCAGAGAATACGCCGCCTTTTTTAGCTTTTTTCTTCAGCTGAGCATTACTTTTTTCTCCGCGTAACCACGTTTTTAAGCCCATTGAATCACCTCTACTTCCTTTGAGCGACACCTTTCCCTAAGCAGCGCAACTACTTGGCAACCACTTTTGGCTTAGATGCGGCCTCCTTCCTTTGGCTCAATTGCTTTTTTAATGATTTAATCGTCTGTTCATCGCGATTTCGCTTAGTTAGAAAGCCTACTAAAAAGCCAACCCCGCCTAAAACAATAATCAAGAAAAATAAAGGGATATTGATTCTAAAAAACAACATGTTAATCGTGATTTTATCAAAATTCAAGCTGGCAAATAAAATAAATAACCCGACAATCACTAGAATGATGATGCGTTTAGGTGTCATGATTTCTTTTACTTTTTCCATGTTAATGCCTCCCTTAACTGCCTATCGTGACTGCTCAATTTTTACTAAAGGTGGTATCACATACTGCTGGGTAGTAATCTCATCTGTGGGTAAATACATCCTTAAAATAGGTCTAAATTGCCCTTCAGGTGCTGGTAACCAGTTAGCTCTTTCCTCTGCAGAACTTGGCGGTGTTGCTGATATCGTCAAAGTCAAAGCCCCATCTGCTTGATAAATCAGACCTTTGGTACGATCGCCAATTGAATAACGATCGATCTCATTGGCGACCAAATAATAATTTGGCACATCGTACATCGTAATCGACCAAAATGCTTCTACAGGCGGTTCTGGTTGCAAGGTAATCTGATAGGTGTGTTCTCCCGTCAAAAAGTCACCATTTGAATCAACGTAAACTGGCGCATAGCAGGCCTCATACCCATGGTTGCCCCACAAACCACCTAAAGCGGCGGCTGATCGCTGAATATAAACGGCTTTCACCTCTGCAACTGTTTTTGTTGGCATCACCCACTCACTCGATTTGACTGTGCCTAACTCGAAAAATTCGGTATTGTAATTGAAGACTTTATAGGCTAGCTGCCAACCATTTTGTGTGTCAATATCACCATGTAAGAGATAGTCTTTAAGAAAGGCCTGTCCTTCTTTTTGCCCCGCTATCAGTGCTTCTAGAAGCTCAGCCGCTGGGTTGATAAAAGGTGATGACTCTTCCAAAAGGCCGAGACGAGCGATGTCTTTTTGGATTGTTTGGAAAATTCTACCATCTGGGAAGTTTTGTAAATAAACTCTTAACTTCTCCCAAAACAGCAATGGTTCAGACACCTTTTCCAGATTTAAGGAGTTCTTTAAGCCCGTATTTCCTTCCATTGCGAATAATTTAGTGGCTTTCTGAAGGGCGAGAACCTCTGGTAAATCGGCTTCCCCTTCGCAAGCCCATCTGCCTAGAATTGAGACCATCGTTGTCGGACAGTGAATGACTTGGGCATCAGTAGACTCAATTTCTTCTGACCCTGGTGGTAAAAAGATAAACTTACCGCCCCCATTTCCAATGGATCTGGTGCCTACATAAGCAAAATTATTGGTCCATGCATCGATACATTGGAAAACAAAATAACGATTGCCTGTTTTAGGCACTTCAAAATAAACGGGCCCGCCACTCAAATCCAATTGAGCCATGGAATAGACGGTGTCATTATTAATTGTCACAAACGTGTCTTCTGGTCCGGCCAAGCTTTCAGCGTGACTAAAGCGATTATAGGGAGCGGCCTTATTGGCCCCTACCCCTTGAGTGACGTGCCGGACAATTTCATCTACATTAAATACCAGTGAAAAACCATACACATAAGCTTGTTTAGCGATTTCTGTTAAGTTCATTTCTTTTCCTCCTTCATCTCTGTTGGAAATTCTTGTTTTTGTTTATTTAATTGCCTAATATCCAAGATGTACATAATAATTACCTTTGTTACGGCATAGACGGGAACACCTAAAATCATGCCTAAAAGGCCAGCCAAATTCCCTGCTACTAATAAAATAACAAAAATAGTCAGGGGATGGACGTCCAAACTTTTCCCCATGATATTGGGATAAACCAGATTACTGTCGACTTGCTGAACCACAAGAACGACCACACATGCTAATAAAGCCGTTAGTGGTGAATCAAAGGCTGTCACAAAAATAACGGGTGCTAAGCCAATATAGGGACCGATGTAGGGAATGATATTAGTGGCGCCAGCTAAAAAACCAAAAAGTAAAGCGTAATCGACCCCAATGATTAAATACCCAATAAACGTCCCAATTGCCACGAATAAACATTCAATCGCTTGACCACTTATATATGAAGAAATCGTTTGGTTCATTTTTTTTATCAGGCCTGCCACTTCTTCTTGATGATCAAGGGGCATCGCTTTTGTCACTTTCTGAACCATTTTCCCACTGTCCTTAAGCAAGTAAAACAACACCATCGGAACTGTAAAGGCTACGACCAACACATTGACAATATTACCGATAAAG
Organism: Vagococcus allomyrinae; assembly: GCF_017829975.1. Taxonomy (GTDB): domain Bacteria; phylum Bacillota; class Bacilli; order Lactobacillales; family Vagococcaceae; genus Vagococcus_D; species Vagococcus_D allomyrinae. The sequence goes on from NZ_JAEEGA010000002.1 coordinate 439,850, forward strand.
CTCAAAGCCCCTGTACTAATAGAGGTTAGAATATTTTTGGAAATACTGCTAATCGACATGTCTGTCGATGCCATAAATGTTTCAATTTCCTCTTTATTGATCATAAACTTGGTGCTGTTTTCCTCTAACCACTTGCCAAGATCTTGAAGGAAACCGGGAATATTTTTAATCAATTCGGTTATTTGACTAATTAATCCCGGAATAATCGTTCCAACTATTACAACCACACTTAAGATCAACAATAAAAAGACAATTAAGACAGCAGTGGTTCGTTTCCATTTTAATTTTTTATGAATGTACTCTACTAGCGGTTTAAGTAAATAGAACAAAAAGAACGAAATAAGAAACGGTGCAAATAGCGTTTGAATCATCACTTGCAGCGGCTTAAAAACAAACAACGTATGACTTGCGACCAACACAAGGGTAAACAATACTAACAACTCAACCGACCAAAAAAACAACTTCGACTCTTTAAATTTCCCCATCTTCCTGACCTCCTTACCAACTATTTGCTAACTTCTTTAGCCAACTAATGTCCCTCACACCTCCAATCAACTTGCCTTTTAGTTCATATTCACGTATGGTCTGCTAAAATGAACGCTATTCCCTGAAAATAATAAATGACTGGACTACCCTAGTTACTATTTCTAAAAGGGAGTGGTCCTGGTTGATAATAGACATTTCTTTTTTAGTTGTCACTAGCCTATCACGAGCCACAGTCACCTTATTATTTTTCGCCTATAATAGAATTTTTTTGTTGGCAACTAAAAAAATAAACTTTTTATTTCGTATAAAAAATCCGTTTATTATAAACTTTTCTTCTATATGACAATCAGATTTATGTGAAAAGTTATACTTACGCACTCATCCGCTTTTATAAACCCCTCTTAATTTCCCTCGTTACCGTTCATTAAACACGACTTTTTATAGATAAATGAATAAAAACCAGATTGACCACGCCGCTGTCAATCAAAAAATAATTTGATAACCCCGATTTGCTTGACACTCCCTCCTTTCTTAAACACGCTTCAGTGACTTTTCTGTCAATCAGCTAAAATTCATTTTATTTGGGGACTAGCCCTAATTGAGGTAAACTAATACTAATAGATCCCTAACTAACGACTCAAAAGGAGATAGTTTGTTTGATATTGTCAACTTATTAAAACTTAGGCCCATTTTACTCCAGCAAGTTATGATATTTTTAATCACCAGTCCTTTGCTCGACATGGCTAACAACGTCTATCTCAGGTTAATAAGCAACCTGTTTATATACATCTTTTTTAATTCGAACCATTAAGGAGGAGCTACATGAATGACAATTACGGAGAAGTCTTTCGAATCATCCGAACGAGTCAAAATTTGACGCTAAAAGAAGTCTCTACTGGCATCGTTTCACTTTCCTACTTAGGAAAATTTGAAACGGGAAAAACAAATATAACACTTCCCACCTTTATAAAATTACTTGATCGGCTCAATATTAAAATGGATGAGTTTATTTTTTTCTGTAACAGCTCACTTTATAATTTTGATGAACTAGCTACCAACATTTCCGAAGCTTATCGTGGTAATAATGTCACTCAGCTTCTCCAGCTAAAGGACAGTGAGGAAACGCTCTTTAAGTCGACTAAAAGAAAAACACATCAGATAAATAGTATTATGATTGCAGCTGCTATCGTCGATCTCAATCCCAGCTATTTTATTTCCAAGGACGATTTAAAAGTCATGTCCGACTATCTTTTGCAGATTCCCTTTTGGTCTTCCTACAACTTATTTGTTTTTGGGTGTTCTCATGCCATTATTTCTCCCTATTTATTAGTCACACTCATCAATGAAATAGAAAAATTAAACAGCCATCAAATGATTGGTTTTTCAAATCCCCGTGAGCTGATTTTCCTTTTTCATCATGCTGCCTTTACATTTTTACGTAATGACAATCTTAAGCAAGCTATCAAAGCCTTTGACTACGCTAAGGAGTTGCTTAAATCCGGCTTTTTTTTCGAAAAAAACCGAAGCTTGTTTCTCAATGGCCTTATCACTATTCTTCAGGGAAATACTTATGAAGGATTAAAAATGGCCAATGAGGCGATTTTAGTCATTAAAACCTTAGAAGTGTCGTTGGCAGATAAATACGTTCTTGAGCTAAAACGAACCTTGGAAAAGATTCGTGACTTATAACAAAGATGTGGCACTCATAAGGCTTAAGGTAAACCGATTAAGCGTAACCGTATCATTAACTGTTCAAAAATTAAGCTAAATTGGCAACTTGGCCACCACGCACTAAAACCATCGGAATGATGACACGTTCCGATGGTTTTTCTGTTATTTGATGAAGCCAACAATTTTATTTCCTGATTCGCTCAAGCTCAGAAGTTTAGGGCCTCGCTGACCAGTTGGTTAGTTTTCCTGAGAGAAAGACGGTAAATCCCATATTGAAAAATCCGAACTCACAAGATAGTGATTCCATCTAGTTGCCAATCATTTCTGACAAGCATCACAATGGTAATGGACTCGTCACCACCAAAAAAGCTAACCCCTCCCACGGTTTTGGCCTCAAAACCGTGGGAGGGATTGTTGATAAATACAATGACACCTTTGATATGGCACATACTGAACGAGAGTTTTCTTTAGTGATACTTATGAGCAACGTTTAAAACTAGCTGTTCTACTGCTAAAAACCTTTAACTAACACAAACAGACCTTATCTCGTTACCTAAGAGAGATAAGGTCTGTCGATTTTTTTCTATCGTTAGTTTTCAGACAAAGCCTATCACACTGTCTTGTCAAAGTGGGTTCTTAATAACTTAAGTTGCTCATTGACACTTGTTTCTAATACATGGAGTTCTGTTTGCTTATCTTTGACAAATGAGACGAGTGGCACTGGCTCTTTAGAGGTAATCACTGCTTTTTCTGCTTTGGGTGGTAAAAAAAAGGCTGATACTCGCGACACTTGGCTTGCTACTCGAAGTTGTTCATCACTTCGAGTCTGAACCTCTTGCCCTGTGCTAATCGTCGGATCTTTTGCTGTTAACATGTATTGTTGCATCACCTCCGTCGGGTCCTGGCCTGAGTCGGCTGCCGATCTTAAGCGATCACAAACTTCCAGTGTCTGCATCACTTTTAAAATAATCCCTTGCTGACTTTGCACCGTTTGATTAGCAAGCATCATGCCGCGAAAGGATTGATTTAGACTGTCCACTTGTTTCAACAACAAGCGATTAAGCTCTAAAAGGGCGGCATAATTCAACGATAATTCTTGATCTACCAGTTGTTGTTCATAAGAAAATGAGGGGTCTGCTGGCTTATTCGGGTCATGGGTCATGGTATTGCCTTCTTTCTTAATTAAGATAATTACTTGTGTCATACCTGAACAAAAACCACTGACCAGATCAGCCACTTGTTTCTGAAATTAGCCAACGAAATCGTCCATTAATATAAAATAAATGAACGTACTGGTGGTAATATACCCATCAGATAACCGTTTTCATATCTGATGGGTGCTCATGTGACTGCTCATCAATTCTTTTATTTCATACTACAATGTTTCATCAGTTGATGCATTTCTATTTTTTTCACTCAAGTGGAAAAATAAGAAAAACCCGCAGTAAGACTGCAAAGAAGGAAATGGTTGATGGTGGCTAACTTTCTTCTTAACCAGATAGGGAGAGATAATGACTTATTTGTATGGGCAATTAGCTCACTGTCATCGCCCCTTTCATCTTCTCCTTCACTTCACATAATTAACGAACAAAACAATCGACAGAACTCGTAAAAAAGCGAATCCTCTGTTACCGGAAGATCTGATGAGTAATCAGAAACGGGAGGGCTTTAAGCAGTATATTGTTCTTTGCCATTTAAACACTTATCTTAATTCAACAAAAAAGACACATGACTTTTCCAGTTAGCACGACCTTGACCAAGGTCCGTAAAGGAAAAATCACATGTCTTATGAGGTTTGTAGCCGATTATGACAAGCTAGTAGCATTTTAGCTACTAACGGGATTGATTGGATTGGTTTACTTTCTATGTTTGAAAAACAAACCAATAGCACCAAGACTTGAGAGAATAGTGGCGAATACCGTAGAGATACTTGTTGTCGCCTCACCTGTGGCTGGTAACAGTGAGGCAGCTTTCACCTCAGCTTTAGCGATCGTTTTTTGAACTATCGGATCAACGTTTGACTGTGACGCTAAAGGCACGGTTTGCTCTTTCGGTTGTTCTTTTTTCACTGTCTCTGCTTGAGCTTTTTTATAGGTAAAGACGATGGTCTGATTAGTCGAATCAAAAATACCTTGGGTTCCATCAAGAGCACCTGCTAGGATAAACCCTTCAATTTTCTGTGCGGCAATATTATGAAGATCCCCGACTTTTCCGGTAATAACCGTATCTGGATGAATCGTATTGCCATTCTCATCTTGATATTTAATGGTAATCGAAGAAGTCGCTGCTTCATTCGCTTTGTAGGTATAGACAATTGATTGCTCATTTGCAGTGAACAGACCACCAGTGGCATCCGTTGTCGCTACTAACGTGTAACCTTCAATGGCTTTCGGCGCAATGGCATGAGCATCGCCAATTTTCCCGGAAACTGCCTCGCTGATGCTAAGTTGATTACCATTTTCATCTACGTAAGTCACAATGACAGTGCCTGAGCTTTGTTCATTCTTCTTGTACGTATAGGTAATGACTTGATTGCTTGTACCAAAAAGACCACCCGTTGGATCAGCCGTTGTCACAAGTGTGTAACCGGCAATTGTTTTGGCTGCCACGTTATGAGCTTCGCCGACAATGCCAATATTAACATCAGAAAGAGCCACTGTATTCCCTTGATCATCAACATAATTGACTGTCACTGTAGAGGTGTCTTCCCCTTCCGTGTATAAGCGTTCTTGCCAAGACATCTCGATCGTTTGGCCAGGAACGAATATGCTAGGAGCTTTTTCATAATAAATGGCGGTGTCCATATTCTCGCCAAGTAAGGTACCGTTAGCTTGCCCATTAGCAGAAACATAATCATCGCTAGGAACGTTAGAACTAGACACCCAGCGTCCAGCATAAACGTTGCTACCATCAAGTGATTCATTATAGAGGGTCAAGTCATCATCGGTGATGTAGATACCACCGTTGCCGATAGCATAAAGTGGAATTCGATCATTTCCATTTAATTCAGTATCCACTTGAACACCTAAAATAAAATCATTGTACGTATAGGTTCCCACATTATTATAGGTAAGGAAATGTTTAAAGGCCCCATTTAACGTTGTTTGGAGAACTTCAAAAATTTCAATTTTGCCGCCTGCATTTTTTTGATCCGTAAAAATAAATTTACGGCCAATCAAGGTATTTCCATTGGTTTCAGCTTGAGTGTAATACGAAACAGTGCTGTTATCAACACGAATGTATTGTTCTCCATTACTGTCTTGATAGTAATACTTAGATGTACTAGCGCTTCCATGGGAAAAAGAGTAGGTGTTATCGATTCCCGTCGCGAGATTTTTAATTGTTTGCCCAACTAAGACACCGCCTTTAAAGTGAGAACTAACTTCAAAGTTAACACCGCCACGGCTAAAGTAATTGGTCACAACATGTGTTTTGTTAACCTCGGTCCACGTGTCTGTATAAGGCTTTTCTGTTTGTCCTTGATTTGCCGGTGAGATCGGTGCTGCTGCCCCTTGCTCGGTGGCTTTTTCAACCTCTGAAGTGATCTCTGTATTGCTTACCCCTGCTTCGGCAGTTGCATCAGGTAGCGATTCCTCAGCTTGAGGGACTGCTGGCGTTTGCTCGCCTAGAGGTGTTTCTTGACTGGTCTCTGGTATAGCAATCTCTTCTGACGGCTCTGTCTTACTTTCTTCGGAAGTTTCTGGTAAAACATTGGCCGGTGGAACGGTTTCAGTTGTGACCGTTTCTTCTGGATTTTCATGGGGGGAAACTGTTTCTTGCTCAAGGTTAACTTTTGGAACCACTGCCTCTTCGACGACGCTTGCAGTTTCAGTCTGTCCTTCTTCTGAATGGGCGGCCTCAGCCACTTGAATGGTGGTTGACAATTCTTCAGCAAATACCTCTTGCTCTAGTGAGTGATTAATTGCCACAACACTTGTCAAAACCATAGTGGAATAACAAATTCTCAAGATAATCTTCTTTTTCATCTATACTCTCCTTTTTAACGTATGTTTTTCGAACGTATCACTAGTTTATCGTGACCAATTGACTTTGTCAACGTTGTTTAGGTTTGTGTGCATTAAAATTAACTAATGACTGCTTTCCCTCGTTCATTACGCTATTTACTCGATAGCTCTTTTTTATAACAAAGAAAAGTACTAGCTAGGCATTTCTCCAGCTAATACTTCCCTTAAAATAACGAGCTATTTCAAAACTTTTTGTAAAAATGAGACACCTGCTGGGCTTTGGACACCAAAGAACTCACCGATGGTTGCAGCAATATCAGCAAAGGTTTCCCATAAACATTTTTTATCTATAAAATGGCTATGAGGTTACCGTTATTCAGCTAGTGAAATTAGCACGATGCAGTTACTAACTAGTTTTATGGGGATTATATGGACAAAGATAACCAATAGTCCCTTCTTCTTCTGCAAAATCTAAACTATCTGGATATACTTCAGCGCTCCAACCAAAACTATAATCAGGCGTATAATTATGGGCTTCAATTCCACCAAGCGTTAACTCGTGAGCGTTGACATTAGCCTCACCATTTTGCAAATTACCATGAATATAGCCTCTCGCAATATTACAAGCAGGTAAATCTCGATATTGCATCCCCTCTGGAACTGGGGTGTTTTCACATGCCAATACGCCTGCTATATACTTAAAATGCTGCCATCAAAATCACCCATCCATCCAATGGTGCAGCCTTCAATCACAAGAGGTAACTTTTTAAGCTTTTCAACACTGCCATCGTCAAAACTGTCTTCCCAAAGAGCAGGTACAGGATTTTCAACTCCCGCTTCCATGGAATGAGACACCTGACGTCCAATAATACGAACTTTGGGAATTTTAATAAATTCTATTTTTTCTAAAGTTGCCATAAGACCCTCCTAATTAGACATTTTCCATTCTTCAGACTTCCTCATTGGCCATTTCTCCCTCATTTTAACATATGAACCGCATAATAAGAATATAAATAACCTAATATCAGATAATAGATGATATAAACGACTAAAATGTTCATTTATATGCCGCTTTACTTATTCTGACTATCACTTCATTTGTGAGCAGTTATTCCCAAACTTAGTTTAAACAGCCAATGCCCTCTCATTGATTTATTCTTATTCCCAACATTTCCCACGCCATTTGCTTAAAGGCAGCCATAAACACTTTTTCCTTACATAAAGGAAAGATCCTTGAGACATAATAAGTTGTCTCAGAAGAACTCTTTGTCAGTTCAGCCAAAATCTCTAATAAGCAATTGGCGATCTCTTGCAAAAATTGACTAGCAACTGGATCTCCTACTTGTTCAAATTTTACTAAATCGACAATCCCAACCGGTCTACCGTAGAATAACATGATGGATCGCTGAAGTTCAGCTACCTTCAATTGCTTGATTAATTTTTTTTCGGAAAGGGGCACAAGAAACTGTTTAGTCTCCTCAATCTGCCCCTCTTTTAGCCTAATACAAGTGACACCTCGATCATCCCAGCGTAGATAATAGCCGACGATCGTGGTTAACATACCTGCTGCTCCACATAAAAGGTGCCACTCACTTGGCTGGTCATCTAAGACCAGAAAATCACTGTTCTGATGAGTGAGTGCCATCATCTCTGATCCCATAAAAGAAGTGACTTCCTCCCCCTTAAACACCAGTTCAACGGGAAAATCACTTTCTGACAAAGGCCCCATTCTGTCTTTAAGCTCTGCGATTAGGTTATTTTTCTCGACCTGCTTCATGTCGGCCACTTCACCGATCAAACAAGCGATTCTGACAAACTCCTTGCCCAACACCATGTATAAAAGGTTCATTTTCATCTCTCCGATCAAAGAGGATGGAACAGCCCTTTGGTTGTTCCATCCTCTTTACTGTGTTAGATGACGTGTTCTGTCCGTTCGATAATGTCATCTTGAGTGGCTCTTGATAGGGCGTTAAAAAAGGCTGAATAACCAGCAACCCGAACGATTAAATCACGGTGTTTTTCCGGATGAGTTTGGGCATCTAATAAGGTCTCTCGTGACACAACGTTATACTGAATGTGGTACCCTTTCAACCGATTGAAAAAGGTGCGCAACAACATGATCAATTTTTGTTTATCTTCTTCTTTTGCTAAGGTTTGCGGGTTAACTTTTTGATTGAGCAACACGCCGCCTAAAATCTCTTCTGTCGGCAGTTTGGCCACCGATTTTAAGACAGCTGTCGGTCCGTTTTGATCCATGTTGTGAGAGGGTGAACAGCCTTCAGCAAGTGGTGTCCAAGCTTTCCGTCCGTCTGGTGTCGCCATTGTGCCCCGACCTTGTCCAACATTGGCAGAGATAGAGGAGGTGCCAGAATAACGAATGCCTCCAATGGGCCCCCGCCCATAACGCGTATTTGGGTATTTTTTGATCTCATCGATATAGACATCGTAAGCCTTTGTTACCAACTGATCGACATAGTCATCGTCATTCCCATATTTAGGCACGTCATAAAGGATCTGTTGTTGGATCTCTTGACTGCGTTCGCTTTGCCAATCCGTCATTAAGGCTTCCCAGAGCTCCCCAGGTGTGACAGTTTGCTCTTCGAAAACCAATTTTTTGATGGCGGCTAATGAGTCTGCTAAATTAGCAATGCCGACTTGTAAGGCCGAAATAAAATCATAGACTGCCCCACCTTCTTTTAACGTTTTGCCACGACCGATGCAATCATCTGTCAGCGCTGAACATAGCACATCTGGGACTTCCTTTTCAATTCCCAAATCAATCGCATTTTCGACGATCACGCTCATACGTGTCAGTTCCCGTAGAGTTTTATCCCAAACTTCTGCTAACTCTTCGTAGGATGTCATTTCTGTAAAGCGTCCGTAGCCCTTTGTAAAACGCTTGTTTGACACAGGATCGACGCCGTCATTCATGGCGATCATGAGAATTTTAGGGAAGTTGATGTAGCTCATGCCTGTACAGCGATAGCCCCATTTCCCTGGTACGGCTGTTTCCACACAACCGATGGCACTGTAGTCATACGCGTCTTCTTCGCTAACACCATAGTTGATAAATGAGGGAATAATGATCTCATCATTATTAAAGGCCGGCATGCCAAAGCCCAGCTTCATCACTTCAATTGCCTCATCCATAAAGGCTTTACTTAATCCTGCATGGTAACGAACAGTTAAGTTAGGCTGGGGTAATTTGGTCTGAGCCACGCTTTTTAGCACTAAGAAAGACAGTTCGTTAACGGCGTCTTTTTTATCTCTAGTCTGACCACCAATGGTCACATTTTGATACAAGGGGCTGCCTGCACTACTGTATGTGTGAGCCTGACTACGAACCTTATTGACAGTTAAGGTCTTAATCCACAGGTTAGTCAATAATTCCACTGCTTCCTCTTCTCTCAATCTGCCACTGGCGATATCCCCTTGATAAAACGGCAACATGTATTGGTCAAAACGTCCATAAGAGAGGGAGTGACCATTGGATTCGATTTGCAAAATCAATTGAATGAACCAGGTAGCTTGAACGGCTTCAGCAAAAGTTTCAGCTGGTTCATAAGGGACTTTGGTACAAATTCGACTGATTTCAAGCAATTCCTCACGGCGCTCAGGAGTGGCCGTCTCAGCCATTTCTTTCGCCAACTTCGCATATCGTTCGGCATAAGTTTTGACTGCCTGAATAACGATTAGCACAGAACGATAGAAATGATATTTTTCAATGCTCTCGGTTGCCGTTAAATCTAGCGCCGCTTTGGCCTCAAGGGTTCGTTTTTCAAAGGCCTTTAACCCATGTTGCAAGACCTTTTGATAGTTGACTGCTAAATGGGCGTCACCAGAATTCATCTTGCCTTCCATTCCAAAAAAGCCCGTTTCCATATACACCTGGACTTCTTCTGGCAATAAAGCCCCGGCCTTGGCTCGTAAATTATTATTTTCCCAAAATGGGGCGATGGCGCGTAATTGTTCTTTTGTTTCTTCCGTAATATAGAAAACATCCCCGTCACGTTGGTCAAACTTGTCCAACTCGTCGATCACAAATTCAAGGGTATACTCAGGAAAAATCGGGGCAGCTTTATTCGATGCTGCTTGATTTCCGACAATCAGCGTGTCCTCTTCAATATAGATGGACATTTTTTCTAAAATATTTTTTAGCATCAACGCTCGCTTCATGACATTCGGTTGATTTTGATGCTCTTGATAAGCTTCGGTTGTTAACAAAGCCCGTTCAGCGCAAATATAAGGTTTCTTGTCTAACACTGACTCGCGATAATGGTTCATGCGGTTGGTCAGTGAGCCGAAATAGGGTTGATTAGCTGGTTTTTTTTCTGTCAATTGAGTGTCCATAAGAATTCTCCTTTTCTTCATTCGAAACTATTTATTATTTCTTTCGAAATAAATATAGCATGCTATGGGATAAGGTGTCAAACGAAACTTAACGCATTTTCAAAAGAAAAAAGAAGCTGCACAATCGTGCAACTCCTTTAAAATTTTTGCTATTAAACGGTGATTAATTCAATCTTCTGTTGTTTAATAAATGTTGCTGCATCATCTGGAATGCCTTTATCGGTGTAAACCAGTGCGATGTCGCTGAAAGAAAATTCCGAGACGACCCCCACCTGAGAAAATTTACTGGAATCCGTTAAGACAATGGTTTTATTGGCTGATGACATCATGGCATTTGCTGTGTCACAGCGGGTGATGTCACTGCCCGTAAACCCTCGTCTTTTATCAAATCCATCAATACCTACAAACAGTTTGTCGACACAAAACTCACTGATCAACTTTCGAACCAATGGGCCAACATTGACCTGTGAGTCTTTTTGGTACTCACCACCGATTAAGACCACTTTGACGGATTCGGCTTTTCTGATATAAGACGCAATAAAACAAGAATTGGTAATCACGGTTATGTCGTTCTTATTATAGGCCAATTCTTCTGCCAACAGTGTACACGTCGAGCCAGATTCGATCATCACGGTCTCTCCGTCTTTTACTAGTTTGGCTGCTTCTAAAGCAATTCTGCGTTTTAAATCATAATTAGAGGCTAGGCGGTAATTGATATCGTCTTGATTATTAATAACTGCAAATCCATGCTCGCGATGCAAAATCCCTCTAGCTTCCAACTTATCTAGGTCCTTACGAATCGTCACACGGGAGACATTAAGCAACAACGCCAATTTATTAACTTCAATTTTTTTATCTCTGCTGACAATCGAAATAATTTCTTCTTCTCGTGACATAATCATCCCTCGCTTTTATTTTGTTAGCATATCATATTTACTAAAAGCTTTCAACATCGCCAACTATAGTTTCGTTCGTAACTAATATCGTTTACGTTTATTAAGTATTGTGCTAAACTTATTGTATATAAAAATGGAAAGAAGGAAATTTCTATGACCACTCAGCCAAAATTAACCGCGTGCATCTTTAATATTCAAAAATTTAGTCTCCATGATGGCGCTGGTATCCGAACCGTTGTCTTCTTTAAAGGGTGTCCTCTACGTTGTTATTGGTGCTCCAATCCAGAATCTCAAAAAGGTACCCCTGAAGATATGTGGAACACTAGTCAGGGAAAATACACCACTGTTGGAGAATATCGAACGATTGACGAGGTGATTGACGAAGTGATGCAAGATGTTCTTTTTTATGAAGAATCTGGTGGCGGAGTGACTTTATCAGGGGGGGAAGTCCTCTATCAAGCAGAATTTGCCACCGAGTTATTGCGATTACTTAAAGAAAAAGGGATACATACCGCAACTGAAACAACCGGCTACGCTAAACAAGAGGTATTTGCCGCCTATCTGAAACAAGTCGACACTTTATACTTTGATGTTAAACATTATGATCCAGAAAAACACCGCGAAGGAATTGGCGTGACAAATGAGCTGATTTTAGCAAACTTGGCTTACTCTTTAAAGCATCATGATCAGCTAATCGTGCGCATCCCCGTCATTCCTCATTTTAATGACAGCCCTCAAGATGCCGAAAAATTCGCACAGCTATTTAATCAGCTGAAGGTCAAGGAGATTGAATTACTACCATTTCATCAATATGGTCAACAAAAATACGACAACTTGAAGCGGGACTACAGAATGGCAGATATTCCCCAACTGCATACGGAAGATCTGGCTTATTTTAGAGATATTATGGAAGATCATGGTATCACTTGTCTTGTAAGATAAGGGCTGCTGTGTTGAGCTTAATGACTTGTTCTTCAGATCACTTTTCTTCAACCATAACCTTTACTTCTCGACAAACGATTTTTAATACAAAAAAACTTATAAAGATTTTTATATCGCTAAAACGAAGAGCAATGTGATATATTATCATTATTAGAATCGAATTACCCGATAGATTCCATCATAATTTAACTAAAAATGAAAAAGAGGACTAATAATGAAAAAAATGCTGACTTTATTAATTTTCTCTATTATTTTTTTGACAGCTTGTGATGGAACTAAATCTATCACAAACGACACTTCGGAGAAAAGGGAGACGAGGGCAACCTCACATTCAAATGACACTGCAAACTCAAATGAAAGCAATGTTATTATTGAACTACGGGATCAAACTGAGAATTATGATCGGTTTTTACAATTTTCAGAAAAAGTGGTCAAAGGTGAAGCCGACAATATACGAATCATAACTTATACTATCGAAGGTGACGAAATTATAAGGGAACTTAACACGGACAAAGGAGAAATAATTTCTAGGTATGATACAACCAGAGATCAATACGGCTCCCAACAAATAACGGAAGAGACATTCGCAAGAATAATTGAAAAGGATGGGCTATATATCTTGAAGAACGAGCAATCGATTGATGAAGATAATGCTATTTTAGCCAAGCGCTGAAAGAAAGACTTGTTCTTAATAGCTGATTCACTCAAATGGGTAAGCAACGTCGGCAATAAAAAGAGCAAATTGATAGCAAATTAAAGAGGTCAGTCGCAAAATTCAGCAGTTGAATTTTTGCGGCTGACCCTTCTAACGCATAAGGTAATTAGCTGCTCCTAAAGCCGCCGTTGCACCTGACCCCATCGAAATAATAATTTGTTTGTAGGCACTGTCCGTGCAGTCTCCTGCTGCAAATATACCCGGAAGATTGGTCATGCCGCGATGATCAATCATCACTTCCCCCGCTTCATTTAAACGTATTCCTGATTCAATCAGCCAGTCTGTGTTGGGAACTAAACGCGTTTGAATAAAAACAGCTTGTAACTCAATCAGGTGTTTCTGATTGGTTTCTCGGTGGACATAACACAAGCCACTCACACGGTCAGTTCCCTTTATTTCCAACACTTCAGCGTCGGTAATGACTGTCACATTCGGTAAAACTTTGAGGCGGTTCAGCAGAAGTTGATCGGCTTTAAGCTGAGAGCTTTCCCCAAGAAGATACACGCGCTCAGTATAATTAGCCAATTCGATGGCTCCTTCAACGGCCTGATTGCTGTTGCCAATAACTGCCACCTTTTGACCAGAAAAAAGGGGACCATCACAATGGGGACAATTGGTGACGCCTTTCGCGAAAAAGGCCTTTTCACCAGGAATCGCCAATTCTTCCCAGGTTGCTCCTACTGCCAAGATAACCGCTCTTGCCTTAAGAATGGCGTTGCTTTCCAGTTCTACTTCGATCAGTTGACTCTTCCGAATGGACTTAACCCGTTGATCTTTCAGTATCTCTACAGCAAATTGATTGACATGTATTTCTACCTCGCTCATTAAGCGAGCCCCTTCAGTATAGGGTTGGCCAATCATATTTTCAATCCCGGCTATCTCCATTACTTTACCACCATAGTCAGTAGCAACCAGCCCCACTTTCAGCCCTTTACGAGCAGCATAGATGGCCGCGCTATTGCCAGCAGGTCCACCGCCAATAATGAGGACATCAAAAATAATCTTCTTTAAGCTGGCAGGGATACTCGTTCGCCCAATTGCGAGGTCCAGCAGTTGCGCAACTGTTTGGCGACCGCTGGCCACTTCTTCTCCCTCAATGAGGATTGTCGGAACGGCTAAAATATTTCGTTTGCTACGCTCTTTATCGAACATCGCACCTTCAATCATCGTATGAGAGATGTTAGGGGCAATTATCGCTAAGAGGTTTAATGATTGGACAACCACTGGACAATTATGACAGTTTAAACTAACATACGTCTCAAAATGAATGTCTTTATCAAGCTCTGTTAGTCGCACACTCACCTCCTCAGGTATGGCAGGGAGGACACCATCAAGTTGTTTAATCGCAACAATCAATGACTCAAATTCATGACCTAATGGTAGGCCAGCAAATTCAACGCGTGCTTCTGCCCCTTTTCTAGCCAAAGCAAAACAAGGTGTGCGAGATAAACTTGTTGTTTCAATGGAAAGTCGGGGACAGAGGACAATCACTTCGTCTAAAAATGCTTTTACCATGCGGGAATTGTCATCGTCACCTAAGCAGGCTTTTATGATTATTTCATGCTCTAATGTCGCCAATTGTTTAACTAAAAGCTGTTGTTCCTCTGTCGTTAACATCATCCCAATCGCTCCTTTGCTGGCCCTCTTATAACTACGTATAGTCAGCCATTCATCACTTTATTCTACTACCTCTAGGGAGGCAGCTTCTTGCTCGTTGCTATAGGCCATGCCATCTTGAATTCTAAAGAATGGGTAATAAATAATCGATGATAAGACTAAAATTAAGAGTTGGACAACTGCACCTTGCCAACCGCCGACCATCAGTCCCGAAATAATAGCAGGCGTACTCCAAGGTAACGTAACGCCGGCAAAAGGGGTCATAAAACCAATGGCGATTGAACCGTAAACCAACACTGCCGAAAGCACTGGAACTAGCATAAATGGCACAAACATGACAGGGTTCATGACGATGGGAAAGCCAAAAATAATCGGTTCATTCACATTAAATAGTGCTGGTAAAACGGCTACCTTTCCTAAGGCTTTATACTGTTGTGATTTGGCTGCCATTAACATGGCTAGAACTAAGCCAAAGGTAATACCTGAACCAGAGATCAGTAAAAAACTATCTAAAAATTGCTGAGTGACAATATGAGCGCCTTTCTCCAAGGATAAATCTCCGGTAGCTAATAAGGCTTTATTGGCATCTAAATTAGACAAAAGCAAGGCTGTTACGATGCCGTTGACGACCGATTGTCCATGAACCCCAAACCACCATAAGAACGAGATAAAGAAGGCAATACCAATGGCCCCAGGTAATGAGCCAGTTAACCCTTGTAAGGGAACCTGAATAACGTCGTAGATCATTTCAATAAATGTTCCGCCAGTCAGGGCTTTCGAGACGATATACACGATCATCGCCAGTAAGAAGATCGCAAAGGCCGGCGTCATGGCTTCAAATTGTTTGGCAATGGCTTGAGGCACTTGTTGCGGCATCTTGATCACAATTTTTTTAGTAATAAAGGTTGTATAAATTGCTCCCACTGTTAAACCAATGATAATCGCCCCAATAATCCCTTGACCGCCAAACCAAATTTTTGCGATGGCATCAGCAAGTGGTTCCCCACTTTCTGGCACATAAGAGGACCGAAGGGTAATAAAAAATGCCGAAAGAGAAAGGACACCTGCTGGTAAGGGTTCAACTCCACTGTTCTTCGCGTAAGAATAACCAATTGAAAAACATGATATTAATCCCATAATGGCAAAAGTCCCGGCATGAACTTGCATAAAGGGTTCTGTCCAATCAGAGCCAAATACGCTAGCAACCGCCTGATTAAATCCCTCGAAAGGAATTTGGCCGATAATTAAGAAAATCGAGCCCACAACGGTTAGGGGCAAGATCGATAACATGCCGTCTTTTAATGCAATAATTCCTTTCATGTTGACAAATTTCATGATCGGCTTAATAATTTTTTGTGAACGACTCGTATTCATTTACGGATTACCTCCTTAGATAGTTGCTTTTTTCTTAGATAGACTTAAAGCCAAACTCAGGACTTTTTCACCATCTAACATGCCATAATCAGCCATTGGAATGACTGCCAGTGGCACGTCACATTCTTTACAAATTCCTTCTGATTGATCGAAAGTATAACTGACTTGTGGTCCCAATAAGGCCACATCAATCCCTGTCACACAATCACATAATTTGGCTTGAGGATACGCCTCAATCACTACGTCAACATTTCGTTTCTCAGCTGCTATCTTCATATTGTTGACTAACATTCCTGTTGAAAAACCTGCTGCACAAAATAAACCTATTTTAATCATAATCATACTCTCCCTTTATCTAGTTAGTTTTGTTGTTCTTTTCTTAACTCAATGATCTCTTTAATTAAATTAATTTCCGTAATCGTTGTCATTAAATGGTCCTGGGCATGGATAAACAATGCGGTTATCTCCATTTTGTTGCCACTTGCTTCTTGGACTAAAAAACTCGTTTGCATATTGTGTGCTTCTGTCAGTGCCGCTTCTGCCAATTTAATTTCTTGATCACTCTCTTCAACCTTTCCTTGTTTTACCTGACTCAGCGCCAGGTAAATATGTTGTTTGGCATCTCCGGCATGTAAGATTAACCCCATAATAAGTTGATCTGGTACAATTGTTTCCATTACGATCCACCCTTTCTTTTTACTAATCGCTACCGAAAGTTCTCTTCTTGATAATCAAAAATTCATCACAACGTCACCTCTCCTTCTTCACTTTTGACTTGTCAAAGCCCTTTATTAAGTTTCAAATGAAACATAAAAACAATTCCTTCACAAGTAAAAAAATACCATCTGAAAGCGTATTCGTCAATAGTTGACGGCTTTCTTGATGGCGTTTTGCACAATAGTGCACATATAACTATTTATTTAAAGGTGCTAAAGATTTTAAACAAAAAAAGCCTAGGACACTATCTCCCAGACTCTCAATATGACTGATCAGCAACGAATTTCCCGCCTATTTTAATCCTTTTCAAAACCATTTTTCCGATAAACAATCAGAAAAATAACAAAAAATACGAGACAGCTTGCGACTAAAATGACCCAGTCAAGCATTGCCAAGGGATTTTTATTACCTGACGCAATTTCAGTGGTCATCGTCGCTAAAATACCTGTGTAGAGGTATTGATTAACTGTTTGTAAACCGGCGAACATATCGCTAAACATTGGCACCATCATCAAGACCATCATAAAAAATACCATGTTATTAGACGCCGCCATTTGATCTTTAGAGAATATCCCGACAATCATGCCTATAACGCAGGTCGTCAATGTCGCCAGAAAAATAGCCAGAAAGTAAGTTAATAAGTTAACCTCTTCTAATGGTATCCCACTTAAAAGTAAGACAACCACATTGGATAGCACCGTCACCACGACTACTGGAATGACCGTACTAACAAAATAGTCCATTCCCGATACCGATGAAGTCATCAAGGTCCGCAATGTATGTTTTTCTTTATCTTTTGCTAAAAGAGTCGCTGGCATCATCAAGGCGATCATGCAAATCGTAAATAAAATCCCCATCTTCAATATTAACGAAAATCCCATGGCCCTTGTCTCTTTATCAGAAAAGAGATCTGCTAAACCAAAACGATAGACCAAGATAAAACCAATTGGTAATAAGATTCCAACTAAAAATGATTTATTCTTTAATAATTCCCTTGTTTTAAACTGCATTAATGCGCTTGATTTACTCAATGATAGATTCATTGTAATTCCCTCCCTGTCACTGTTAGAAAGACTGATTCCAATGTCGGTTCACATGAATGAATCGCCTCTATGACATTGTCATTTAACCATTCTTGAATTTGCTGACTAGTCTCACTGCAGTGATCCAACACCACTCTTTCCTTGGTGTTTAGCAAAATGCGGTAACGTTTTTCGGCATTATATCGCAGACAAATTTCCTCTGGCGTCCCGTATTCAACAATTTCACCGTCATTCAATAAGGCCACATAATCACAAAGCTTTGTGGCTTCTTCCATATTATGCGTGGTCAAAAAGATCCCCATCCCTGACTGTTTCAACTCCAACAACAACTTATGGATTTCTAGCGCCGTAGAAGGGTCCAATCCTGATGTTGGTTCATCTAAGAATAATAGTTTCGGTTTATGCAAAACGGCTCTCGCTAAAACTAGGCGTTGACCTTGACCTTTGGATAGCTTTCCCGCTGGCTGCTTTTTCTGTTCCGATAACCCGACTCTGGTTAACAAACGGTCAATTTCAGAAGGTGAGACGTTTAATAATTTAGCGAACAGGAGTAAGTTATCATAGACTGAAAACTCTTCATAGATGCCACTTTGATCCGTGACAATTCCTATTTGTTCGTAGATTTTTTCATCAATTTTTTGGGTGTCTCGTCCTAAAATCGTTGCTTCCCCTTTAGATTGGCGCAACTGACCTGTTACAATTTTGATCGTGGTTGTCTTACCTGATCCTGATGGCCCCAAAAAACCCACGATTTCGCCTGGACGAATTTGAAGATTGATATCTTTCAAGGCCTCTTTATTTTTGAAACGTTTCCCGATATGTTTCAGTTTTAATAACTCTTCCATCACTTCTCACTCCTTATTATTACGACACTTACAGGATTGATTGTACTAAAAAAGTAAGACACACAGCGATTTTAATCCTAAACAGTCACTTTTCCTTCTTGAATGGTCATTTTCTTACCAGCGAATGACAAACATCTCCTCAACGACACTCTTCACATGGTTAAAGATTTATTAGCAAAATAATTGTATGATTCTGGCATTATTAACGACTTGGAAGTTGGCACCTATCATGGCTTAAAAGCCATCCATACCTATTTATTTGAAGATATCTATGATTTTGCTGGCAAACTTCGCACAGTTAATTTGGCCAAGAGACACTTTCGATTTGCACCGGTTATGTATTTAAAGCTAGCTCTGGAGCCTATTGATGCCATGCCGCAAGCGACGCTTGCGGAAATCGTCGCAAAATATGTGGAAATGACTATCGCTCACCCATTTCGTGAGGGGAATGGCCGCAGCACACGTATATGGTTAGATTTAATCGTAAAAAAAGAATTGCAGAAGGTCATTGATTGAAATTTAATTGATAAAGAAGATTCTCTCTCTGTTATGGAAAGAAACGATCTTAACTAGGGAAGCTAGGCCTGTTTGATGTTTATTCACTGCGGTGACAGAGGCATCTATCAGGCTTGAGGATAACCTCTTCTCAACTTCTCTTTAACGTCTGAGAATCAGCGACTTTTCTCGTGCAAAAAAAGCTATCCAATTATCTGTTTTAAGATAATCGAACAGCCTTCTTTAATCCTATGAATGAGAAAGAACCGGCAATATCCGTCACTTCTCTTTAATTACCACATCTGTCACTAAAACAAGCGCTTCTTAATCATTGCAAACTCGTTCATCCCACCTTTAAATGCTTCTGGCCACCTCATAAGCGTCCCATATTGCGCTTTGAATTGTGCTGACATTCCGCTCATCACCGATTTGATAAATGTCATATGGCACGGAGGTTAATTGACTGGCTATTTCCACATTTGAGGTAAACCCAACTGCAAGGATAATGCTATCCGCTTTAATAAAGGTCGCCTCCTTGCTCTCATTATGACTGACAAATCCTCCATCAGCAGTGATATTAGTTAATTGATGGTTGGTCCAAATAGCCACTTGGCTTTCCAATAATAAGTCGCTGAGCATCAACTTGTTTGGATAAGGGACTGGGGCTCCTTTTGACAGCAATATTTCAGGAAGGTTTTCAACGATCGTAACGTTCTTATTTTCCCGACTATATTCCAGTGCAATCTCACAGCCTACTAAACCACCACCGATAATCAACACATTCTCACCAATTTTTTCTGGATTATTTAACGCCTCGATTGATGAATACACGATGGGTTCATCTACCCCTTGAATCGGTGGTGTTATAGATGTTGAGCCACTAGCTAGAATGACAGCATCGGGATTTATTTTTGCCAACGTATCAACCGTCGCTTTTTCCTCTAAATGAATCTCAACATCTAATTTGCCTAGCTCTTGTTGGTACCACTGATTAAGCGCTCCAACTTGCTGCTTAAACTGATGCGATCCCCCTGGTACTAGATGACCTCCCAGCTGATTCTTTTGTTCAAATAAAATAACCTTGTGTCCACGTAAAGTTGCTGATCTGGCCGCTTCCATCCCTGCTACCCCACCGCCAACAACCACAATCTGTTTGCTGTTAAAGTTAGGCTTTAAGGCGTAGCGCAACTCTCTGCTAGCAACAGGATTAACTGCACATGAAAAACCAACACCAGCAAATAAATGCCGATGAATGCAAGCAATATTACAAGAAATACACGGCCGAATAGCTTCAGCATCATTTCTCTGGAGTTTCCGCGGGTACTCTGGGTCAGCGATAGCGGCTCTCCCTATAACAATCCCATCTGTAATCCCATCTTTTACAGCTTGTTCAGCTTTTACAGGGTCATTCATGTGGCTACCTGTTAGTAATGGAATGTTAATGGCTTTCTTCACATCTTTGACAAAGTTAATCATATAACCTCGCTCTAAGTACATAGGCGGTGTTGCGTAATAATAAGACTCGTACATGCCAGTATCCACATTCAAAGCGTCATAACCGTAACTTTCTAATAGGCGACAAATTTCTATTCCTTCTTCGATTGTTCGACCATACTCCTCACTACCATCCAGTGAGGCCTTACCAGATTTTTTCAGATACGATTTAATACTAAACCGCATTGTGACGGGGAAATCTTGACCACAGGCTGCTTTGATTCCCTCAACGACTTCACGAGAAATACGTAAACGATTCTCAAGAGAGCCACCGTACTCATCCGTACGATGATTGCTGTTGGCCAGAGCAAACTGATCCAGTAAGTAGCCCCAGTGAATCGAGTGGACTTCAACCCCTGCAAAACCCGATTGTTGCATCAACTGTGCTGCTTTAACAGCATAATCAACTTTGAGCTTGATTTCCTCCTTAGTTAACGCCTCTGCCATGACACCTGGATGACCGAACACTTCTATTTTAGATGGCGCTTTCATATTTAAGTAATTTCGTCCAACCCCTAAGGTTATTTGAGCAAACATCTTAGCACCGTATACACTGATTCGTTCATTAAGTTCCATGGAAGACGCTCGAAACGCCACTGGATGATTCAGCGGACTGTCGACTTTTAGCAGTGGATCCGTGGGATTTGCATCCACTTCTAAGTCCGAAAAGTACGCCCCAGTGTATAGCAGGCCAAAGCCACCACGAGCTCGCTCCACAAAGTATTCCATCGAATCAGGAGTGTGGGCCCCTGTGGCGTCCATCGTATGACTATTGCCCATCGGAGCTAAGCAGTAGCGATTTTTGATGGTTTCACTGCCAATTTTGAAAGGTGTAAAGGAATGTCTAAAATCTGTCATCATCTTATTACCTCCTATATGTTTTCTTTATTATACCTAACTAGGTACAGAAGGGTCATTGATGGATAGATAGAAAAAAGAACGACTCAATTGTGCATCGTGCCCAATGCTCCGTTCACTCACAATCCTTTATTTCAAATAATAAATGTTCATCAATAACAATACTTTTACTTGAGGGTCGTTAAAATTGAGCCCACTTATTTCAGAAATTTTGGCTAAGCGATAGGTCATCGTATTTCGATGAATAAAGAGCTCTTTAGCTGTTTCACTGATACTAAAAAAATTTAACACATAATGCTTCAATGTGTCGTAGTAAGGCGTGCCATTTTGGTGATCAAAATGACTTATTTTAGCTAATGAACTGTGATAAAAATTTTCTGAAAATACATGTTCCATCCGTTCAAGTAAAATTGGCAACATTACGTCTTCGTAAAAAATAGGCCCTGCTTGTTGCCTTTTTTCAGCATAGGCTACTGTATCATCCGCTTGTCTTTTAACCATCATGATGGTTAGCAAGTCGCTAAATAATTCACTTGCTCCATAGTATAACTGATTCTCTTCTAACATGTGAAAAATAGGCAATAGCTCTTCTTTGCTCTCTATGCGCGTGACTAGTAGATATACACGATTTTGTAAAGCGATAGACAGGATCTGAGCAGGCCCTTGATCAACCGTCAGGTTAAGTTTAACTAATAATTGTTTTAGGCTGGTTTCAGTCGAATTGGGTTGAATAACAGCAATCAAGCCATATCGCCCTCCGATATCCACATCTGCTAACTTTCCCCATTGTTCAATATCTGGTGTGGTCACTAAACGTCCTTCCAACAAATTTTTTAGAAATAAATTTGTTGCTGGGTTTACCGTGAAATTTCCAGTCGATCTTTTTCTAAATTCAATGGCGATTGCCAACGAAATCGACAATACCAGTTCCTGTTCTTCTGCTGAATACACTTGATCTTTTCTCCAAAAAATAACTAAATATCCTACAACAGACTGGTTTATTCTAATCGGCGAAATGATTCGCGGCTCGTGATTAGATACCTGTGATTCGCTAAAAAAAGCGGTGTTAGCTTCAAATGATTGAGACATCAACTCTGAATCCATGACTTCCCTTAAGTACTCTGGTGAAGCGATTTGTTGTTCTAAAAACATATTCCAACCAGCGTCATTGATTGGGCTATTGGGAAACTGGGCCAGAAGCACATAATCAATTGTACAAACTAACACAGGCATTTGGTAATATTTAGAAACACATTCCACTATTTTCACAAGAGAATCTGCCTCATCACTTCCAGTCAATTCTAGCATCGCTTCAATTAGAACGGTTCTTTTCATGACCTACGCACCTTTCTACTTGCCTTACACAAGTTAAAACTATCACAAATCCAACCTAACTTTTATTTACAAGAGACACCTCATTTATCATAATTGGTCCAACTTATCAGACAATGTTAGGAGCGCTCTTATTCAGGACTTAGGAGGCTCCTTTTAAAGCTCCTTTTAAAGCTTCTTTAAATTTATTATAGTCTATTTATTTAAGAAAAGAAATGTGGGCCAGCTCAACTTATAATTAACACCTTTCCGATTTTCCCTCTTACGAATGCTTAGAAAGGATTTAAACTCGTTTTAGATACTGCTCTTCACCCAAAGGACACAGAGTGCTTTTAGCACTCTGAAAAAGTTACCCGACTGCCCTTTTTTCTCGTAATTTTTTTATATATCGACCTAACGTAGCCAGTGAAACGCCGTGTTGTCTAGCAATTTCCGCCTTGGGATGCCCACCGGACAGCCAACTTTCATAGTCCCCTAAACTCAATTTTTCCAAGTCCTGTCTAGGAATAGTCAGTTGTTCAAGTAATCTGGCAAGCCGTTGAACCTCTGCCACTTTCTTAGGATTTATTTCCCACTGCTCATCGCTCATAATCAGCAACATCTGTTGCCGCCATGCCTTTTTATGTGTCATTTTCATGCCCTCTCTTCCATTTCTGTCATCTAGTGAACTTAAAAAAAGTCAGCACCGAATTAACAGCTACTGACTTTTATCACGTGAGGAGGGTTACTTTTGTTGTTTAGAGTAAGGCTGAGAATGCAACATCCAAGGGATGCCATACTGATCAGTAAAAGCCCCCATCTTGCCACCCCAGAACTGTGGTTCATAAGGCATGCTGACCGTCACTGTTTTAGATTCAACAAGCCGTTGATAAAAAGCCTCTGCTTCAATAACAGCTTCTGGATCTTCACTGTTAATGTCCAACATGATCGATATCTGATTGCCAGATGTCATCTCATACCCAAAACAATCTGAACAAAATAGCTCTGTGCCTAAAATGCTGAAACTAGCATGAATTGTCGCCTTGTCCAACTCACTGGCTGTCAGCTTAAAAGCTGCTGCTTGCTCAACTTGAGGGGTAACGCGCTGAATATTCGTTGCACCAAAGACTCGTCCATAATAGTCAAGTGCTTCTTTTGAATTGTTAAACGTTAAGTACGGGTATAATTTTGCCATGTTAGAACCTCTTTTCATTATTGGTAGATTGATTATACAATACAGAACATACGTTCGTCAACTAACATTTTTAGCTGTATAGTTCCCATTAAATAATCATCCTTTACCGTTAAACGTTTAGCCAGAAAAAAGCTGAAAGTGCCACTCTTGGCGGATGATTATGCGAATTATCCAAGGGAACTATCTGTTTGATTAGTTAACATGATATATATACCTCTTTTTCCTTCGTTTTGATTGTGTCTCCTGTTAAACTTTGAGGTTAACAAACAAAAAAATGACAGAATTATGATACAATAAAGGGTGACAACTGGCGCTTTATGCCACGAAAAGGAGGCGAAATAATCTCATGAAACAGATTCAAATGGTCACATTGACCAAGTATCAGGATACGACCAACTACAAGTTGATTGAAGAAGGTATTTATCAAACTCTTTTTTCAAATGAACTCGTCCTTAAAGGCTATTACGTCATAACACTGTCCTTTGAACTGGAAAAAGAATTGGGTGAATGGGACGATCGGCAATACCCTTTAGAAGACCTCTTGGATCAGTACTACGGCTTTATTTCAGCGGTTATCCAAGACGAGCTTGCCAATCCGGTCTTGATCATTGAGATATCGACAGCCGAAGGATTGGCAGATATCAAGCAATTTAAGGCATTAGTCGGTAAACACGTTTACAATCAGACCATCATAACTGACCAGACAGAGTATAGCAAGCTTATCATCGAATAGCTTACTATGACGAAGAGATAGGCAGTTCCATCAAAAGAAAAGAGGCAGCTAATTGTATACATTGAAATCAAACAGAGAAATCGAGAAAATGGCGGAGTCAGGTGCTTTACTGGCAAATGTCCACAAAGAATTGCGATCATTTATTAAACCGGGTGTAACCAGTTGGCAAATTGAAACTTTTGCTCGCGATTACATTGAACGTCATGGAGGGGTTGCTGCCCAAATTGGCTTTGAAGGCTACGAGTATGCGACTTGCTGTAGCATTAACGATGAAATTTGTCACGGATTTCCCAGAAAAAAGAAACTCCAAGACGGTGATTTGATTAAGGTGGACATGTGTGTCAGTTTGAATGGGGCTATTTCTGATTCCTGTTGGTCCTATGCCGTAGGGGACGTCCCTGAAGAACCCCATCGGTTAATGGCCGTAACTAAAAAAGCGTTGTATCTAGGCATTGAACAAGCGCAAATCGGTAAACGTGTCGGAGATATTGGACATGCTATTCAAACCTATGTCGAGGCAGAAGGCTATGGGGTTGTTCGCGATTTTATCGCTCACGGCATCGGCCCTACCATTCATGAAGAACCGTTTTTTGCTCATTATGGCGAGCCGAATAAAGGGATTCGATTGAAAGAAGGCATGACCATTACGATCGAGCCAATGGTTAATATCGGCTCTTGGAGAATGCAGATGGAAGCCAATGGCTGGACAGCCCGAACACTGGATGGCAGTCTGAGTTGTCAATACGAACATAGTATTGCAATTACTCAAAATGGACCAATTATTTTGACTTCACAAGGAGAAGAAGGCACTTATTAATGGATCGCAAAACGAGCAAACCATACGAATAGAGGGATCTCAATGAATTACTTTTGCTCTTGGGGCTTGACACTGAGAATCATCAATTAACAAGTAGAAAGGGGAGGATACCAACTAACAATAGAAAGCAGGAAAAGACATGTTAACCTCAAAAACAGCTGTACCGAAGGACTATTCAGCCATTCTAAGAATCTGGGAAAGATCTGTTTTAGCCACTCATCCCTTTTTATTAGACGAGGATGTTGTTTTTTATCAACAGATGATTCCAACCTTTTTAGATCAGGTGGAGTTACGCCTTTGGTTTGATGGGCCACAGCTTGTGGGCTTTAGTGGAAATACTGGACAAGAATTGGAGATGTTGTTTCTGGAGCCAACTTTTATTGGCAGTGGTTATGGTCATCACATTCTAAACTGGTTAATTGAGAATCAAGGCATTAAGCAGGTCGATGTGAATGAACAAAATGTTAAAGCACTGTCCTTTTACCAACATCACGGCTTTAAAGTCGCTTCAAGAAGTGACACAGATGGTTTTAATAAACCCTATCCGATTCTCCATTTAAAAAAGTAACCTAATTTCCACCACTGACCCGCTCCTTGTCAAAAGCGAGAGAGTCAGTGGTGGTAAATAATTGATGATGGTTTTCGGTACGATTTAAAAAGATAACGTTTTCTCGCGAGTTAAAGGCCAACCTAATTCAAGCTTGGTCTTTTAGTAAAAAAAAGGAGCACTGATGATGAACCAGTTTAAACATGATATTGAGGCAATAATGTCTCATCAAACAGACAATGGCTTTGATTTATGGACAACGCCTGATCTTAAGTTATTAAAAGGAGCCCCCTTCACAACGTTGGAAAGTCCTCTCTATCTGCTTGAGCTTGGCTTGCCATTATCAGATCCACTGTTTGCAAAGGTGGCAGACCTGATTTTTTCGACTTGGAGGAAAGATGGTCGGTTTAAAATTAGTCCAGCTGGTGCTATTTACCCTTGCCATGTGGCATTGGCCCTCAAGACACTCTGTTACTTAGGCCATTCCTCTGATGAGCGCTTGCAGCACTCCTTGGCTTTCTTGATAAACATCCAGGAGGTTGATGGCGGCTGGAAGTGCCACAAATATAGTTTTGGTCGCGGGGAAGAAACCACTTATTCAACGCCTAATACCACCCTTATTATACTAGATTGTTTACGTTTTTTTGAATTTCCCGAAAAAGAGGCCGTTACCCGTAAGGCAATTGAGTTCCTGCTTCACCACTGGGAAATCAAACGGCCAATTAGCCCTTGTCATTATGGGATTGGCACGTTATTCATGCAAACTGAGTATCCATTTCGAGGATATAATCTCTTTTATTATGTATATGTGCTCTCTTTTTATCAAACAGCTCTTCAGGATCAACGATTTACAGATGCCTATCAACGGCTTGCTGAAAAATCCGTAGATGGCAAGCTAATCGTTGAACGAGTGGTTCCTAAACTAGGGAAGCTCTCTTTTTGCAAGAAAGGGGAACCTAGTCAGTTGGCCACTCAAAAATTTAACGATATCAACGACAACCTCATGAGAAGTGATCGTGCCAATCATAAAAATTTGGATTAGCGTCTTGACTCTTCCTTTAGGGAAGCCGCTATACTGGAATCATATCACCGACAGAGAGGAAGACAAGAGGATGACTCATTTAGCCAAAATCAGAGAGGTTTCTAGCACCTATAATGTCACTGCCCGTACCTTGCGTTATTACGAAGATATGGGACTGCTGACGAGCATTCGCAATGAGGATGTGGCGTATCGCATGTATGATGAAAAAGCTGTTAGGAGAATTGAACAAATCTTAATTTTACGAAAATTAAACATTAGCATCAAAGACATTCAACGGATTTTTAGTGCCGCTGGTTCTGAGGTAGTCTTAGATGTATTGGGTAAAAAAGTCGCAACAATTGATGATGAAGTGGCCTTGTTGTTTGAGTTGAAAGAGATCGTTCTGGATTTCATCCAAGAGATTGAACAATTAAATTTTGCGGATACTTCAGATATTAAACAGCTCTATAGCAAAGCAAAAGATATTGAAACCCAGATTGTGAATGTTGACTACATCGGCAAACCTACTAATATTAACCGCTTAATTGAAGTAACCGATCAATTAGATAAA
This sequence comes from Vagococcus allomyrinae, assembly GCF_017829975.1. Taxonomy (GTDB): domain Bacteria; phylum Bacillota; class Bacilli; order Lactobacillales; family Vagococcaceae; genus Vagococcus_D; species Vagococcus_D allomyrinae. The sequence goes on from NZ_JAEEGA010000002.1 coordinate 467,513, forward strand.
AAAATTCCCGACGTCATGGTCGTGAGAGTCCCAGCATTTAAAGCTCTGACCTCTGGAGAACATACTTGGGAAGCGATTTTTAAAGAAGGAGGTTATATGTTTCAATTATGGCAGCATTACCACTCATTTAAAACGGTTATTTTTGATTGCCTGGATTTCACATTGGTCAAGAATGATGAAGAAGGGGAAATGATTTGTGCTGTTAATGATGAAGTAAGTGATGCAGATGTCAATCCTCTTAAGTTGATTGACTTTCCTGGCGGTTTGTACGCCATGGCGGTCAGCATTGACGAAGACGATGAAAGCATCCGAAAAGTTCAAGACAAAATTTGCCAATGGATCGAGAGAACAAATTTTGAATTAGATGAAAGCCGTTGTTTTATGTTCAACATGCCTTATTTGGATGAAGATAATCAGCACCAACAAGACATCGAAAAAGGCCTTGGGTACCGACAAATGCAACGATACTTACCGATTAAACTGAAAGATGCTCAGTAGTTTTGTTTACTTTTTTGATTAAGCTAAAAAAAGTGGTATGACATAAAAAGATAATCAATCAAAGAGCCCCCTCTCCAATTGATTATCTTTTTGGCTTCATTCTAATTGGTCTCTCGCAAGCGAGTTACCAAGCTTTTCTTTTGTGTTTCTTTAAAGCAGATCATCGGAATTTGATAGGCCAGGCATAACATCAACGGGATGATGACTAAAAAAGGCGCTAAAGAGAAGTGATAAGCAGCTACCCACGAATCAGAGACGCTATTGGCCACCCAGCTATTAGCGACGACAATCGATAACAGCAAGCTTAGGACAATCGCTTTTGATCCATAAGTTAAGCCTTCGTGAATCAACATCTCCTTAAGCTGTTTTTTAGTCATCCCGATACTCTCCAGGACAGCAAATTCGCGTTTTCGGGTGATGATTGCCGTCAACATGGCATTCACAAAGTTCAATATGCCGATCACTGCCATAATAATCCCCAACGTATACCCAAGAATGACTTGTGCCAGCACTTGTGACTGAAAACGCGCCTGAAAACTTTCTTGAGAACTAACGTGATAGTCTGGATAGGATTGACTTAATTCTTTTTGCAGTTTCTTTCTTGTTGAGGTATTTTTAGTATTAGCAAAGGTACTAATTCGCTTGCCCTCAGGAAAGTCTTGCTTAAAATTAGCAGCGGAAATCATGTAGTGAATATCTAAACCATTACTCTCAGAGACAAACGCACTTCTGCCGATGTCCAAGAGGGTCGCTTTAGGTTCCATGACTGCCATTAGCTCATAGGACTTGCCTGCCAGTTCAATCTGATCGCCGACGTCATAATGAAGACTGCCTTCACCGTTATCAGCTAAGGCAAAGGCGATCACATAATTGCCTTTTTGGAACTGTTCTGCAGCTAGCTCCCCAAAAAAGATCTTTCCCATTGAAGCCGTAAACTGATCGGCACCAAAGATCCCCACATCGGTCCTACCTGTCGCTTTTAGTTGATCGTATTGTGTCATGGCTGCCTCTGTACTTTCCAACCATGAACGAGGCCCTTCCTGTTGATAATAATTGAGAAGACGCGTCTTAACATCCGAATTCAACACCGCGGATTGTTCCGTGTAATAAACATCCCCCCCAGTGACAACGCCTTTAAGGTTCATATCCACCAGTGATTTGGGAAGTGCTTGTTGATTATCTGTGACTTGCATCGCTAAATCACTGCCGATAAAGGCGTCAACGTAAGCGTCCTGATCAAAACTGTTTTGATAGACATAAAAAGTATTCATTAAGGTGAAGCCAAGGGTAATCGATAGAATCACGCGGAAATTAAGCTTTTTATTGCGCTCTAAGTTATTTTTTGCCATGATTTTGGGGGTTAAGGTCTTCGTCGATTTTTTGGCTGATGCTTGCTGTTTAGTTTCATCCGTCACATAGGCCAAGGCCTGCATTGGCGAGACTTTGCCAGCTAGTTTGGCAGGTTTATTGGTGGCGATTAAAACGGTCAAAATTGCGAAAAGAGCGGCACCAATAAAAATCAAGGGATTTAACGATAACACATGTTTCGCTTCAAATGAGACTAAGACCAGTGGTACCACCACCATGCTAATAACAAAGCCTGCCACCAAGCCTAAAGGAATCCCTTTGCGGCAAAGACTGATGCCTTGCTGACGAATCAAGCGCCCTATTTGCGTTTTCGTCGTGCCGATGGTTTTTAATAACCCATAATACTGAATATCTTGCGTCACTGAAGCCTCAAAAATATTGGAGATAATTAAGTAACCACTGACTAAAATAGACAGGATAACCATGATAGCAATCAACAGTCCTTGAGTGCTTGATGAGGCAGCAATGCCTAGTTGAGCTAAACTGTCCAACATCGAAAAGCCAATTGAAAAAACAGTGGTAAACATCATGGTGGTTAAGGCGATAGCTAAAATTGCCACGACGTTTCGCGAAGCCTTCCCTTGATTGCCTCGTCTGGCTAACAACTTAATAACAGAGCGGTTATCGTTCCGATTCATTTTACCACTCTCCTTTTACAGCATGAGAAAGTGGGGCCTTTCGTTGTTTAATGATCCCATCTTCAATTCGCACAATCCGATCCGTCATTTGTGCCAACTCGTCATTATGGGTAATCATGACAATCGTTTGGCCAAATCGTTGGGCACTTAACTTCAATAAGCCCATGACGTCAAAACTGGTTTTACTGTCCAAATTTCCCGTAGGTTCATCGGCGAGGATAATCGCCGGTTTGGTTGCTAAGGCTCGTCCTAAGGCCACCCGCTGTTGCTGACCTCCTGATAAAGCTCCTGGCAGATTTTCTTCCTTTCCTTCCAAGTGCAGTAGGTGAATAATTTCCTTAATATAGGCTTTATCATACTTGGCACCGTCTAGCTGCAAAGGTAAGACAATATTTTCAAAGACATTTAAAGTTGGCACTAAGTTAAAATGTTGGAAAACGAAGCCAATATTGCGGCGCCGAAAAACGGTTAATTTATCATCTGACAATTGTGATAAGTCTATGCCGTCCACAATTACTTGACCCGCTGTGGGGTAATCCAGTCCTCCCATCATATTCAACAGCGTTGATTTCCCACTTCCCGATGTTCCCACAATTGAGACAAACTCGCCTTGCTCCACCCTCAAGCTAATGCCGTCTAATGCTTTGGTGAGATTTCCTTCCTTGCCATAGTGTTTCGTTAGATTGATTGTCTGTAATATGCTCATATCATTTCCTCTTTTCTTTTTGTGATACCCCTAGCATAAACAGCAAATATCACAGAAATCTCACCAAATTAATGATTCGGCAAAAACACGTCTAAGGTCGTACCTGCGCCTACTTCGGAAGTCATCCTTAAATAGCCTCCTTGTTGCTGAATGATTTGATTGGTTAAAAAAAGACCAATCCCAACCCCTTCAATCTGACTAACACTTGGCGAACGATAAAAGCGTTGAAAAACTTGAGCCTGTTCGTCCTCTGAAATTCCCATTCCTGTATCGGTAATAGAAATACGCGTGTAGAGTTCCAAGGGCTGACAGACAATCTGGATGGTTCCTCCTACCGGTGTATATTTCACTGCATTGTCCAACAGATTAAAAAAAGCCTCTGCTGTCCACTTAGGATCATGCTTAACGATGACTTCAGGACACTCAACATGAATCTCAATCGAGCGTTTTTCCGCCTGAACCCCAATGTCGCTGATCGCTTGTCCAAGGGTTCCTAGCAACAGTTGTTCACTGGGCTGGACGACAACAGCGCCAGTTTCTAATTGTGATGCTTTTAACATACCTTGAACCAATTCTGCCAGTTTATTCACTTGCCCCGTCAATTGCCTCTGCATCTCTTGGCGGTTGTTTTCAGCTAGCGGTTGCTCCAAAAGGGTGTCGTTCAGCATTTTAATATTGGCAATCGGTGTCTTAACCTGATGGGAAATATCGGCTATTAGCTGTTGAATTTGTTGGTGTTGTTGCTGACTGGCGGTTTGTTGAGCCACCAGCATTTCCGAGAGCCGTTTAAGCTTTAAGAAAACCTTGCTTGTTAAGGTTTCATCGTTTAGCTCAGCATCGATTTTATTGCCATTTGTAAGATTATCAATTTGAGCGTCAATTTGGCCAATAATTTTCACAAGTTGACGTCGTGTGTAATAAATCCCCCCTACTGACATCATCATCATTCCTAAACCAATGCCTAGCCAAATAACCTGATTCATGTCTTTTCACCTACCCACATATAACCTAACCCATACACCGTTTTAATGTAAACATGGTCCTGGTCTTCAATTTTTTTCCGCAACCGGCTAATGCCCATGGTCAACGCATGCTCATCCACATAGTCTCCTTCATCGTCCCATAAGGTTTGCAGCAATTGTTGACGGGTCAGGACCGCTCGACGATTCTCGATAAAAAGCTGCAATGTGCGAAACTCCAAAGCAGATAAACTGACTAACTGCCCCCCACAACTGACCGTCATCCCAGTTAAATCCACGTCTAAATAACCATCTGAGTAACGCTGATTTTTTTGTGGCAGTAACCGCTTAAACAAGACATCGATTTTCCTCAAAAAAACCGCAATTGAAAATGGTTTGGTAATGTAATCATCGGCTCCGACATCATATCCTTGAATGCTATCAGCTTCCATATCATTAGCTGTAAGGAAGACAACTGGTTTATCACTGGTTTTGCGAACCTCACGACAGAGACTAAAGCCATTTCCATCTGGTAAATTAACATCCAAAATAAATAAATCATAGTCATCATGACAAAGAGCCATTCCTTCTTGAAAGGTATAAGCACAGGTCACTGCCCAATCTTTTTGCTCTAAATTATAGGTAAGGGTGGCAGAAAGGGTTCGATCATCTTCCACTAAAAGTATCTTATAAGTTGTTTTCATGACTTAATTGTACCATGAGGCAAATGTTACCGTAAAGCAAGCACAGGTAAGTTTAAACCTGACCATTCTTGCCAGAAAATGCGAGGTTTTCAGCTCACTTATGAGTTACACTGGACAAAACAACTGAAACGGAGTGACACCTATGGACTATCGAATTGAACATTTAGACACCTTTAAACTAATGGGGTACCACATTCGCTCAACCAATTCATTTATGAAGGGAATGCGCGATTGCCCAGCTTTCTGGAAAAAAATGATCAAAGAAAACAAACCAGAAAGCTTGTTGCCTTTTATGAGTCGGCAACCATTTGGTTTAATTGGAGCAAGTGTCTATAATGTTGACGAAACTGACAGCCAAAAGTTTGATTATTATATTGCTGTCGCAACAAATTCTGAGACACCAGCAAACTTAACAGACTATCTAGTTCCTGCTATGACTTGGGCAGTTTTTCCTTGTACACTAAAAACCAATCGCCAAACACAACGAAACATTGTTCGAAAGTGGGCACCAAAATCAGACTACCAGCTTTTAAACTCTGGTTATCAAACTGGAAAAATGCTATCAGTTGCACCTGATTTAGAAGTTTACGGCTCAGGGGATGAGGTGGAAATCTGGGCGCCAGTTGCAAAGAAAGAGGTGATTGTTTCCTAACTTAAAATCGTGATATACTCATTATTATGAACCTAGGAGATGATAGAATGGCAGTCAGTGAATGGTACCAACCAAAAGAAGGCCGCGCTGAACATTTAGTCTATTTGAACAGTAAAGCCAAAGAATTGGAAAAAATGCTAAACAAAGAAAAAAAGATGCTTATCCGCGGAGCCGCTGGCAGAAAATCCCCCTTAGGCGGCAGAGCTAAAATAGATGACATTGTCTATTTTGTTGAAACTGGGGGCGATATGATGGTCACTCACCGTGGCATCATCACAAATGTCATTGAAACGGAAAAGATGACGCCTGATGAGTCTGTCACGTTTGTCAATACTTACGAAAAAGAACTTAACCTGTCAAAAGACCAGTATAAACGCTGGGCTGGTAAAAAGTTTTTAGCGGTTTTTGAGATTGATAAACTGGAAGCCATTGAGCCTTTTAAATACCGTCGTGAAAAAAATATGGACGACTGGATCATCACAGAATCAATCGATGACATTAAATAGACCTAAAAACATCCTGTTAGATCTGACAGGATGTTTTTGGGATGCTCAAAATCATAACAACTCGTACAAGCATTATGCCTTAACTTTTTCAATATGCTCCTTATCTCATCTTCCGATTTACAAAATGGGCCAACCGTTCCAAAGCCTCTTTTGCCTCGGGAATCTTATCACCGCTACTTTGAAAGACATGCCACATATCCGGACAGATATCGAGCTCTACTGCGACGTCTGCTTGGTTAAGTCGCTGTTCAAACCGAGTGGCGTCACTCAACAAAAGTTCTGAACTGCCTACTTGAATAAAGGTGGGGGGAAAGTTAGTCACGTCTCCATATAAGGGGGAAATCAACGGATCTTCCACAGGCTTCTGACCACGATAATCCTCGACACAGTTTGCTAAATCCGCCAGTGAAACCCGATGGTCTGCCTTTTGATTGGTCAGCATGGTTTCCCCAGTAAAACAGTTGTCTAATTGAGGCGACAACAAATACACAGTCTTAGGCAAGTCAATCTGTTGCGCCTTAAGATACAGCAATGTGCTACACAATAAGCTAGCCCCTGATGAGTCACCACCAAATACCATCATTTCAGGGGAATATGTCTTTAGTAATGTCTGATAGACCTTGACAGTATCTACTAAAGCTGCCGGAAAGGGGTGCTCAGGCGCCAGTGAATAGTTGTGAATAAAGACGGGAATTCCCGTATGACGACTGATCAGCCCTCCTAATTTCCGGTGAGTAATTGCTGATCCCTGATTTAGTCCTCCTCCGTGAAAATGCAGAATCAGCTGGTCTTTAGCCCTCTGAGGCATTGCCTTCAGGCTAATCCGCTCACCTGTCACCTCAGCAATAGTCTGTTCCTGACAGATTAAATCGGCGGGGAAACGGACCTCTTTTGCACTGTCTTCCCATTCCTTTCGCTGGTTTTCAAGTGGCTCTGTTAACGCGTAATGACCATTTTTTTCTCGATCAATTAACATTTTATTAATCGCTGTTTGTGCTTCGCTACTTAACATCGTACTACCTCTTTTCTCAAAAATGCCTGTCATTAGTTTACAATAATAATTTGTTGAGTAGATATCTCAAGCTTTCAAGGGATTTTTCAGTCGCCGGCTTTTCGATAAACGCCTGTTGAAAGTAAAGTCCTTCCACATAAACAGCTAAAAACGCCGTTATGTTGATAATCTCTTCTTCCTTAACTAGCTCAGTTTGCTGGAAAAACCCCTGGAGTTGTTCGTCAATTTGCTTGTAGACAATCTCACTGATTTCATTATGATGCGTTCCTTTTTCGACATAGGTTAAATAATCATAGGTAGCAGGAATCAACGTTTCATGTATGTTAGCCAGTCTTTTAGTCAAAAAAACTAAATAGTCTTCAATGATCGCAGACTTGCTAATGGCGTTAAAAATCCGCTGATAATCTTCCTGATCGGCTGACATTTCTTCTTCTTTTAGCTTTAAAAAAATATCTGAGGTGTTGCTATAATAAGAATAGACTGCGCCAAAACTCAACTCTGACGCAGTGACGATATCCTTCATCGTCACTGCCCGAAAACCTTTTTCCAAAAATAATTTTTTGGCACTCCTTCTAATTTTCCGACGCATGTTCTCCTTGTGTTCTTCTGTCACTTTGGGCATCTTAGTCGACTCCTTTTTCCAAGGCATTTTCAATTGATTTTAAAATAACACGGCTGCTGTTGGTAGCGCCACTGACAGTGTCAACATCTGTACTTTGAGCAACAAGGACTTCCGCTACCACACCTTCTCCCTTTTCACCTCGATCTTTCACATGTTTAACTAACTCAATAGTTGTGATTTGCTGATCTTTTACATCCACCTTAACAGTGGCTTGCACAAAAATAGCATTAACTCCTCCTGTGTACTGACCATCTGCCACGTCTTTCAGACTTGGATGAGTCAGTTCAATATTTTTGACTTTCGTTTGATAGATTAGATAAGCACCACCATACAGACCTGCGCCAATCACACCTAGCGCTACCATTACGATTACAATTTTTTTCTTCATGTTGTGTCTCCTCTCGTATTAAAACGAGAGATGTCTCGTTTTTAAAAGTATAGCACTAAGTTATCGTCGCCTTCATCAGACTCGAGACTGATTTTAAGTAATTGTCACTAATAGCTGGATTCCTTATTAGCCAAATCAACTTATCTACGATAACCTTGATTCGCCTTAAACGAAAAAAGGACTTTACATAAAAAAGCTTTCATGATATTCTAACTTTAGGAAAACGATTACCCAAGGAGGTCACCAAATGAAAAAAAGTCTGTCTATTAAAGAAATTGCCGCCTTGTCAGGCGTCTCAGTGGCCACCGTCTCCCGTGTTTTAAATGATAATGGGCGTTTTTCTGAAGAAACCAGACAAAAAGTGTTAAAAGTCATTAAGGAAAATAATTACCAGGTTAATTCCATTGCCCAAACTTTGCGTAGTCAGCGTTCTACGACGATTGGAATGATCGTACCTGATATCAAAAATGGGTTTTTCGCTAATTTAATCAATCAAATTGAAGCCACCCTCTTTACTCGTGGTTATTCAACTATTATTTGTACAACAGATAAGGACTCGGCTAAGGAAACGGCCTATCTAAAAGCGTTGGATGCCAAACTAGTCGATGGACTAATTTGTATCTCTGGGCAAGAATATCTTGATCTAAGTGTGATGTCTCGGCGAATCCCCTTAGTCTGTATTGACCGTAACCCTAATGTTAAGGGCGAAGTTGGTTTTGTCCAGTCTGACAACTTAACTGGCGGGACAGTTGCAAGTCAACATTTGATTTCAGAGGGCTGCCAACAAATCGCCATTGTCAGCAAGAGTGATGGTCCTTCCTCCATTCAAAAAAGGGTGGAAGGTGCTGTTAATGAAATAAATCAACATCCCAATGTCAATTATCAGCTGTTACTATCTGATAGAAAAGACTTATCAAATTATGCTCGCGGTGTTGACATCGCCAAAGAGCTAGTCAAACAAACGCAGCCAGTGGATGGGGTGTTTGCCACAAATGATTGGTTGGCTTGGGGCATTATTCAAGGCCTAAAAGATCACGGCGTCCATGTGCCAACTCAGGTAAAGGTAGTGGGTTATGACAATGATGATATCTGTGAAATCCTGCAACCAAGCTTAACTACTATTTCACAGAACATTCCTGAACTAGCTGAAGAGGCCGCCAACTTGCTGCTAAAAATGATCCACATAGATAATGGTAATGACGGGGTTATTGAGAAAAAGAGAGTGCCAGTCGAGCTGATTGTCAGAGATTCGGCCTAGCTTTTTCTTTTAAGGGTTGAGTAATCGATTACTCAACTTGTTATAAAAACTAAAAATGAGTTAGATGAGTTACTCTTTGAGTAATCGTTTACTCAAAAGGAAGAAGGAAAACAGAATGGTATTAATGATTTGTCCCTCCCTAATGTGTGCTGATTTTGGCAACTTAGAGCAAGAAGTCAAACTATTAGAGGCGGCGGGAAGTGATATTTTCCATGTTGATATTATGGATGGGCGTTTTGTCCCTAACTTTGGAATGGGATTACAAGATTTTGACGTGATTCGCAAGACAACCACTAAACTGGTCGATGTTCATTTGATGATCGAGCAACCTGGCGATTATGTGGCCTTTTTCGCTGATAAAGGAGCAGACATTATTTATTTCCACCCAGAAGCTGACACACATCCAACGCGAACGATTGACAAGATTAGGCAAAAAAAGAAAGGCGTGGGAATTGCGATCAACCCAGGAACCTCTATTGAAGTAGTGCGAGAGTTATTGCCGCTGATTGATTATTTAATGGTCATGACGGTCAACCCAGGCTTTGCTGGCCAGTCCTATCTTGCCTCGGTAACCGATAAGCTTAGACGGTTAACAGAGATAAAACACCAACACAACTGGACCTTTCATCTGATGGTGGATGGGGCGATTTCAGAAGAAAAAATAAGAGAATTGAACCCTTTGGGTGTTGAAGGATTTGTCTTAGGAACATCGACCCTTTTTAACCAAGCAGAGGCGTACGCTGAAATTATTCAGCGTTTGAAAAAATAAAAAACGAGGAGAGACTATTTTGAAAATTGCCATTGGAAATGACCACGTGGGATTAACCTTAATTCCAACCATTACTGACTACTTAAAAACAAAGGGACACACGGTTACCCATATTGGGGCCTATTCAGCAGAGAGGGCGAATTACCCAACCTACGGTAAGGAGGTGGCTCTGAAAGTCGCCTCTCAGGAAGTTGACTGCGGTATTTTAATTTGTGGCACAGGTGTCGGGATCTCATTAGCTGCTAACAAAGTCCCTGGGATACGCGCCGTCGTATGCAGCGAGCCTTACACGGCCAAATTGTCAAAAGAACATAATAACACAAATATTCTAGCATTCGGCTCACGGGTTATTGGACCTGATATGGCCATCATGATTGTTGAAAATTGGTTAGCCGCAACATTTGAAGGTGGCCGACACGGCGATCGTCTCCAGATGATTAGTCAGATCGAAAAAGATTACCGGTAATAAAAAAGCTGAAGGAGGTATTCCCACGATTCTCATTTTCAACGACTAAAAGATTAAAAACCATGAACGTGGGTAGCTCCCAATGCTAGCGTCACATTATCTGATAAAAAGCATCAACAACTTTTTGGTTTATTTAAAAGGAGGAAACATCATGACTTACGAAGAACTCATACTATTTATTTTAGAACACCTTGGTGGGAGAGAAAATATTAATCAGTCCACTCATTGCGCTACTCGCCTTAGATTTCAATTAAAAGATAAAAGCTTAGCAGATACTGCTGCTTTGGAAAACCACGATGGCATTCTTTCTGTCATGGATAGCGGTGGCCAATATCAGATTATCATCGGGACACATGTTGATAAGGTCTACCGTGAGCTGGAAACTATTTTAGGGGCATCCGTAAACTCAAGCATCAGCTTAGAAGACCAACAGACTAAAGCTCAGCTAAAAAGTAAAAATCCTATTGCTGGTTTTTTTAATGTAATTTCAGGCATCTTCACGCCCCTTTTACCAGCCCTTGCTGGATCGGGAATTTTAAGAGGATTATTGATGTTAGCGGAGCAATTCGGCTTAATTTCAGTTGATTCTGGCACCTACGGAATTCTCTCAGCCGCGTCACTTGCTGTTTTCTATTTTTTGCCAATTGAACTAGCCTTTACAGCGGCTCGCAAATTTGGAGCCAACCCTTATATTGCAATGGTGATTGGCGGTGCTTTGATGCACCCAGATTTCACTCATTTGATGGGCGATATTGGTAACGGTGCCACGACAACTTTTTTAGGGATCCCCGTCGTGTTAATGAACTATGGTTCAACTGTGATTCCAATTATTCTAGCTATTTGGATTTACTCTTATCTGGAACGCTTCTTGGAAAAATGGATTCCCACAGCCCTTCAATTAATTTTTGTTCCGTTAATCGGTTTAATTTTAATCGTTCCCTTAACCGTGATTGTTTTCGGCCCATTCGGAGTCTACGCTGGCGAATGGATTGCTGGAACGATTAACCGGTTGATCCAATCCAACGGTTTGATCGCTGGGGCACTAATTGGTGGCATTTGGAATGTCTTTGTGGTTTTTGGCTTACAGTGGGCAGTTAATCCCATTATGATCAGTAATATCAGCACGATAGGCTTTGATAAAATTGTCCCCCTAACAGCAGCCGCTAACTTTGGGCAAGCTGGCGCGACCTTTGGTGTTATCTTAAAGACTAAAAATCCCAAAATGCGTTCCTTTGCCACCTCAGCGCTATTATCGATTTTCTTTGCAGGTATTACTGAGCCGGCAATTTACGGCGTTGGGATAAAATTAAAGAAACCGTTTATCGCTTCCATCATAGGTGGAGCTGCTGGCGGTGCTTATATGGGGGCTAATCAGGTCATCGCCAATGCCTTTGTTTTTGGCGGTTTGACGACAATTCCCGCATTTATCGGCCCAACATTAGCCCACTATCTCATTGGGCTAGCTATTTGCTTTACGGTATCAGCGATAGCCACTTATCTTATGGGATTCGAGGAGGACGTAATTTAATAGCATGGTCATTTAAACACAATCAGATCTTGGGTTAAAGGATATTTTATGCTAGTATAAACGTATACTCTACGTAAATCTGCTTCTCTTGTTAGCAACGGCAATCATCTCATTGTCAGGATGAAACAGATTTTCTGTAGAAAAAACAATTGAAAGGGTGATCTCACATGACAATGATGAAGCCAATGTATACACACAACAACTGGAGGGATGCAAACAAGTAACTCTCCATCTATTAGGAGGAGAACCATTGAGTATCGAAATTAAACCAATAGATTTACACTTTTTTGATTTTTTTGTTGAGTTAGCTCTGGATAACTACTATCTAGAAAGAACGTCAGTTGGCGCTTTGCAAGCAAACGTTGAGCGGTCTTACTTTGTTAATAACCTTAAGTCCTTACTTACTGACGGCACAGGCTGTATGGCTCTAGAAAATGGCAAGATCGTCGGATATTTAGCTTTCAGCTGCATTGACGTCAATCATACTGGAGAGAAAGAAGCGACATCACCACTATACGGTTATGGTATCCGACACGTGGAGCGTGGCAAAGTTATTGGGAAGCTCTTTACAAGCTTAGCTGCCAACTTGTGCGAGCACTATGTCCAACACTTGAACATCAATGTCTATGCCCATGATTCAGAGGTTTTATGGACCTATATTGCAAGCTCTTTTGCAATGGACACAACAGATGTCGTAAGAGATGTGCATTCATCGATACATGCTGAGCCACTTGACTATGTTTTTAGAGAAGTCGACAAACAGGAATTGCTGGCCTATCAGGATACGATCATTGAATTGTATCGACAATTAATCAATCATCTACGCTTGAGCCCAGTATTTTATCATTGTCAGGATTTCTTACCTATTGAAAATCGCTTTGACGATTTTCTTTCAGATACACTGAAAATTTTTGCCGTTTTTGATAAGGACAAACTCATCGGCATGATAAATGCTGAGCCTGTAGACAATGGTTTTGCCGCTTATGATGGTGACGCAATGAGCATGGGAGATGTCTTTATCGAGCCTCAATATCGTGGCAAAGGAATTGGTGAGGCATTACTGAAGTTTGCCAATGACGAGTTATTGAAAATTGGCGTAAAGCGCTTATTCGTCACACATGGAACAATCAATCCCACGGCTCGCGGTTTTTGGGACAACCATTTCGACAACTTTTCCTACGCTTTGACGCGCCAAATAGACACTGATATGTTGGGAAAGATCGCTCTTTTTTAGCTCCAAAGTGACACCGACATAAGATAAACTAAACGTGTGCCTCATGGAAACCAAGAGTAGCTGGTTTCCCATGGGACACACGTTTTTTGTAACTACGAACGGTGCCCGTAGTGTATGTTGGCTACCTTTCTTAATCCAAATAGACCAGTCTTTATAGTGGCAATACCATATTCTCATATGCTAAAGGATCTAGGTTTGTTACGGTAATTCCCAACAGGCGGATCCCTTGTTCCAACTCACCTAACTCTTCCCAAATTAAGTTTGCCTGAAAAAAGATATCCTCTCCTTGATTAACATACTCTGGAAGCGTTCGTCGCCTTGTAATGGTTTCGTAATCCGTATTACGAACTTTCAAAACCACTGTCTTGCCGTGCTTTTGATGTTTTTTTAAAGACCGCGCCACGCTGTCTGCCAATTCACGCAACTGACTGACAACTTGTTCCTCGGTGATTAACGGTCTACCAAACGTATTTTCTCGGCCAATGGACTTACGAACTCGGTTAGGTTCAACTGGAGAATCGTGAATGCCACGGACTTTCCGATACAAAGAATACCCCATTTTGCCAAACTCTTGAATTAAACTCATTTCGTTTTGCTGGTATAAGTCATCCCCTGTAAAGATACCTAATTCATGCATTCGTGGGACTGTTTTTTTCCCGACGCCATGAAATTTTTCAATCGGCAAACTTCGCAAAAAATCTTCTGCATCTTCTGGCAAAATGACTGTTAACCCTCGAGGTTTTTGAAAATCTGACGCTAATTTAGCAATAAACTTATTGTAGCTGACTCCTGCAGAACAGGTTAAATGCAACTCTTGCCAAATATCCAATTGAATCATCCGAGCAATACGAATGGCACTTTTACCGGCTATTTTATTCTCCGTCACATCTAAATAGGCTTCATCAGAGGCCACAGGCTCAATCACATCGGTATACCGATGAAAAATTTGATGAATCTGAGCGGAAATTTCCTGATAGTGAGCCATATTCCCTTGGACAAAGTTAGCGTCAGGACAGAGTTCATAAGCCTTTTGCGCACTCATGGCTGAATGAATGCCGAATTTTCGAGCTTCATAATTAGCAGTTGTCACCACCCCTTTGCCCCCTGTGTCTCGTGGATGGCGAGCAATGACCAACGGTTTCCCTACTAATTCTGGATGATCTCGTTCTTCGACCGAGGCATAAAATGCGTCCATGTCTAAATGAATGATTTTTCGTGATGTATCTTTTTTTAAAGGAAACCGCATTTCCGTTGTCATTGACTCACCTCCTGTTCCTCTTTATTATACTCGAACAAACGTTCCTTTGGCAACTCAAGAACTTTGCTGATGTCCAACATCTTGTTTTGTTATTTATAATAAACAAAAAGACCTACATTAAGTTTTAAGTTCTTACTCCTATCGTTATAATAAACATAAAAACAAGATTAACCTACATAACCCCCTTTACGAACAAGCGGAGTTGTGATATTCTTAACTAGCTATCGATAGAACCTCTTACACTAAAACATTCTATATATGCATCCCCATAATTTATTGGTAGCAAACAGATAGACAATCATTCGCTTGCTTGTCTGTTTACTTAAAAGTTCATTTAACGATATCAATAAAACCGTTCATAAAAAGGCCCACCTAAAACCTCTGATCTTAAGTCAGGTATTTTAGGTGGGCCTTTACACTTAGGCAACTTTTAGGTAAACAACATTTTTAGGTCTTATCTAATATCCAAGATACTGGCAATTTTAGTGGTCATCAAATCGATTTATTTACAAATTTTATAGGTATACATGATCGTCTCTCTCACGCTACACATTAGCTTTTTGAGTTTAAATCGTGTATACCATATTATAGTTATATAAATAAAACGGGGCATTCAATGGGGCAATATTACCATTGTAAAATAACAATTCTTAATCTATGCAAAAATAAAAAGAGGAACTAACTTATTTAGCTAGTTCCTCTTTCTCTCTTCTGATTAGTATATCATGAAGATCAATAAGGATTGGGTATTCACTTACTTGATCATTTAAAGTAGCCAAAAGATTACTCGCCTTTAAGAGAACAGGCTTAGTTATTTCATGTTTATGTGTGACTATTATGCTATCATAGCTTAATAACTCAGGATTATCAACCTCTAAAACCGAAAGCAATTCAATTTTAAAATCAAAATTTCTAATCGTCAAGTTCACTTCAGCAAGTATTGTAATCTGTCCATTTTCCGCAAAAGATTCATCAGTGTCTTCAAACGAAATTGATAAAGTGCTACTTTGATTTTTCTTTTTTGAAATTGATTTCACCTCAATCTCAGTAGCAGAAAGTTTCAATAAGCTAAAACCTAGTGATTCACTCATAATGTTACTACCTCTAATTCTTTAAATTTCTTCCGATCCGGAAGCACAACCTCTTCTTGTTTAAAAAGGTTCGATGTTATCTCCCTAATATTCGTAACGAAAGGACGTTTCGTTTTTATTTGACGGACATCAACATTGAATACCTCTTTCTTCTGAGGTATCCTTACTTGAAATTCATCTGTCTCAATATCTATCTGTACCTCAATAGTAATGGAGTCGAATGACTTACTAGATATGTTTTTTATATCAGATTCCAAATACTCATTCAAAACACTTGAGATATTAAGCAAGATATTTTTAGAGGTAAATATCTTCATTTTTGCGATTACTTTTTTGTATTCTTCTATCGAAAAATCCAAATCACCAAATTCATATTTCAAGTAATCTTCTTGACTTAAATCTAATAATTTCGCCATTTTGAGAATATCGAAACCACTATCTATTCGAAGGCTGAGTATTTTTTCTGACAATCCAGATTGTTCGGCCGAAACCTTATTAAATAAATCTGGTTGATATTTTTTTAGTAGATCATTAAATTTTTCAGGATTCATTTATATCAGCTCCTAACCAATAGTGATCATTTTCGTTTTCTATTATATCAATAACTATTCTATCAGTTTCCGCTGCACATAAGTCTGTGTAGTCTGATTTTTTATCGTTATCAACCTTAGTAAAACCGAACGTCATTGCGAATGCTGAGCTCAATTTACTATATAGAAAAAAGATGATTCTATGATGACAAAAAGTTTCATCCAGTCGAATTTCATAACTAAAAGAATGATGAGACAACACCTTTACAATTTGCGACCTCTGTAACGATCCCATTCGATTCTTCAGGCTTACCTCTATAGGTAACGTAGCCAGAGATTTATCTTTATTTACTATTGCTTGATCTTTTATTGAATAAACCTTCAAGTATTTCAATATTTGAAGAAAATTATCTGCCAAAAAAGGATCTTTAACAATGGTATTTTCAATCAACTCACTAGCCAAGGTTAACTCTGCATTTTCATTTAGTATAATTGAGCATATTTTAGTATCACTCATTACATCACCTTTATCATCTTCATTATAAGCAAATTGTATCACAAATAAAACTATTTTGTATCATTTTTTAGATTTTATTCTAATTAGCTAAACAAAAGCAATTTGATTATCAATGATAAATAGCCAAATAAAGCCATTCCTGTCGAAAAATTGTCATTCTTACAGTGTATTAACAACCTATTAAAGTTGTAATAATCCTTAGTCAATTGCCAACCTAATATCAGTATAATGAAATAATAAAAGTTTAAATGGTAAATTTTAATATCTTAAACGGTAAAAACCATGTTGTTAATCTGTAAAAAAATAAGCAATTTTCATATAGGAAAAATCCCGCTCACCAATTGATTAATATGCTATATTGAATAAGCTATCAATACAACCTAATAAATACGCACTCTATTTTTGCATTCCCATAATTTGTTGATAGCAAACAGATAAGCGTTCCCCGTATATTCGCCTATCTGTTTGAATAATCGTTCATTAAAATACTCCTTAATAATTCCGTAGGTTATCCTTCAACAAAAGAATAGCCTGTTTATTTTTTTAAAAATAGCTATTTATAAGTCTTGAATTTTTTCGTAAAATGCTGTATAAATAAATTATAGCTTTAGTACTCCATTACTAAGCGCTAACTCACTTTGGCCGTATATTACGGCACCTTAACTTTTATTTGTAGTTCCATTTTACTTGAAAGCGAGGTGAAGACCATGGGCGTACCTGAACTTCATGAGAAAATTAAACACTATCGATACTATTACACTACAAAAGAACCTACGCTAGGAACCAGTCATGTTATTCATAAAAAGGAATGTAATTTTTTGACTGATGACATTCTTGAGCGAGCATTCGTTGGTTTCGAAGCCTCTCCGCAAGAGGCACTCAGTAGAGCAAATAGGGAAGATAGCAAAAAATCCTACGTTCTATGTAACGATTGTTGCACTACAATTAGTCCTTAAACTTACTAGCCCCCTAAATATTTAGGGGCTTTTTATTATGTAAAGATACAAAAACTTGACCGTTCGTTAATAATACGTTAAATTTAAGATAGCTGCCGAACTTCGTTTTTTTGTTGAAAATCCTATAATCAATATTTTACACAATCTCAAATCGGTAGCGGACGGCCGGACAATAAAACTCCCTGGCTGTCTTTTAATTTGTAAAAAGTAACTTATTTATACAGCATCAAACACTTTCATTTAGCGATGCATAAATAAGTTATATGAAAGCGAGGTGAACATTTTGACCTTAAAAGAAATTGAAGATCGAATGAAAGAATACAAATACTATTATACTACCGAGACCTTAGAATCGGGTAGTGAATATATTATCCATGAAAAGGGGTGCGAACTTTTTACAGATGACATACTTAATCAACGATTAGTCGGTTTTGAAAGAAATGAAACCTCTGCATTAGAGCATGCTCATAAAAAATTTCCGACTCAATCATTCATACCATGTTACAAATGTTGTAAAAAGGAGAACAAATAATTTTCCTATATGAAAATTTCATCTCCAAAACCAACTAATGTGTTAGATTAAATTGGCTATCGATTATAACTTACCTTAAATGCACACGATATCTGCAACTCCGTAATTTAATTGGTAGCAATCAGATAGGCGTTTCCCGTATACTCGCCTATCTGTTTGAATAATCGTTCATTAAAATACCCCTTAATAATCCCGCTGGTTATCCTTCACCTGAAGAATAGCCTATTTACTTTGTAAAGAAATAGACAGCTAAAGAATTCTTAGCTGCATGCGACTAATATTAAAAATGTGGTAAACTCATCAAGTTATCGTAAACGCCATCATAATTACATGAACGGATATAAGAATCTTTATATAATGGGTGTACTGACTCTATATACGTTACATCACTCGTAGAGTTAAAATAATAATATTGACCTCCTATACCTAAATATTCAATCATTGTTTTGATTGGCCTTGTCTCACCTAATGCTAACAAAACTTCTATAATACTTTCTGTTCCTTGCTTTTCAGTATTCCTTATCCTGATATGGGTCACATGTTGAATCATAAATCTCCCCCTTTTTCAGAATATTATATACTAACTTAAAGTAAGTTGTAAATAACTATCACTTTTAAATTGGATATTTTTATTTTTCATACAATAAGTGAATTTTTCATATATGAAAATATCCATTCGCTAAATCAATTATATGGTATATTCAAATGGCTATCAATTTCTTCCTACCTAAAATACACACTATATCTGCAACCCCATAATTAGTTGATAGCAAACAGAAAGACGTTTCCCGTATGCTCGTCTTCCTGTTTGTTACCGAGTTCATATAACTATCGTTTTTAACACAAGAAAATAATAAAAATATCGCCATTTCAAACAATATGAGATATAATTTGATTACTACTATTTCATTGCTTTTGTGAGTATAGTCAATGTTTTGTAGTAAAAGACAGCCAGAATTTACGCTCCCTGGCTGTTTTTTTGTGTTCCGTCATTCTTCCATCTGGTGGTATAACAGACCATCCCAAAAAGTGAGGCATAATACCAAGAAATGCAAACTTAACTAGATTAAAACGTTGGAAGCAACAAGAGACTGTCTACCTCCTCATAGACAGACTCGGAATAAATATAACTGTCTTTATAAATAGGATGGGAGTCTGAAACAAGAAAAAGCTGTCCAAAATGGTCTCGGAAATAAAAATCTATGCCAAGAGAAATATATTCGATTACCGTTGAAACTAGAATGATATCTCCGTTGTCTAACAACACTTCATAAATACAGTCTGTACTACTAGTATCAATACCTCTTATTCTAATATTTGTTATAACATTATCCATTTTTACCCCACCCCTAATTATTTTTTATAACAAAAAAATATCATAACTTAAAAAAAAATAGAAGTAGTTAGCTTGTAAAATAATAAACACAAACTTGTTATTTTAACGAAGAATAAGTATTTTCATTTTTAAGTCGATTTTTATAATAATGTGCGATATAATCAAATTGTTACCACTTGTTTTCTTCTTCTATATTCAAAGTATATTTTCGAACGATATATAACAAATAGTGGTAACACGCAGACAGCCAAACCGAAACCGTGAGCGGTTTGGTTGTTTTAGTGTCTGGTTATTTCATACTAGGCATTCCTTTGATAAAGTTTTTCGATGCATGATTCAACATTTTGTAAGCTTCACTGAACTTACCTTCTTTATACAACCGCTCAGATTCATCCAAATCACTCTTAAACATATTGACTTTGTCCTCATTTGTTAATTTTGTTTGTCTCATTTGATTCCCCCCTCTAAAATGGTAACTTATTAGCGTTGAGCGCCCTCTGTAGAGCTTTAACCATATCGCTGACAGGACTAATCACGCCATCAACTGTGGTCCCTAAGGCTCGTTGTAGAGCTTTTACGTTCGCTTCTCCACATAATCCATCAATCTTGCCTGTATAGTAACCTTTAGTCGCTAGCCGTTGCTGTAAAGCGAAAATAACATTAGAACCAATCAAGCTAGTATCAAATTGTGCAGCATAGATGTATTGGTTATACGGTTGTTTATATTGATGGCTGATGATGCCATCCTTACCAGCTGTATTAAATATTTCTTGTAATCGTCTAGCCGTTCCATTTCCCCATTGACCATCAATAGCCAACTGACCTTGTTGTGAGCCACCTTCAGGGACTTCTACATTTTCACCTTCACCAATGATACGATAAAACCTATGTGCTAACTTAGTTCCCATATAAGCATCGTTTGTGTCTGTGGCGATCCCGTTATGAGTGTAAGAGCAATGAGTAAACGATCCATTACTCTTAAATACTCCAGTATGCCCTCCTGATCCAATTGAATTACCCGGATCCCCCGAAATGAAAATATCACCTCGTTTGACTTCACTGCGTGAGATTTCTTTGAGCAAAGTTCCGACAAGGCCGAACAAAGTGTCTGTGTTACCAGGATAGGACACTTTAAGAAAGCCCCCAGCTTCTAACGCATAGAATACGGCACTAGAACAATCGTAAGAGTTTGGGCCTAAACGCCGTTCCATTGAATAAGAAACACGTCCTTGACGATCATCAAACCATTTGATCATTGCTTCTTTACTGGACATTATTTATCATCCTTCCTTAAATCGTAATGAGCGTTAACCGTTTCAGATCCTTCCTTTACTGCTACATCTTCATGTTCCAGTCCTTTATCCTCTACTTTAATCTTCAAGGCCATAACAACTTTTTCTAAAAATGGTGGGATCCCCAAGTCCATTCGAACACAATTTTCAAGAATCGATAACGCGTCATTTAAAATAAGCCACACGGCTACTAAAAGACCAAAGAAAGCGGGATAAGGAAATTGGATCCCTAACTCTGATGCTAGATGAACCACTAAGAAATCAACCGTCATTCCGACAACTACCAGGACACCATACATTGACTTCTTAAGAATCCCCATAAATCCAATTTTAGACGAAAGCCCTTTTGTCTTATCCTCTGGAAACTTCAACTTTTCATACTTTGCTGCTGCCACTCCTGAACCATAATCAAAAATCATTTCGATTATCAGAAAGATCAAAACAGGATATAATATTCTTAACTGCGCTGACACAATTGCTCCAAATGTTACCAAAATAAATTTCACTCCTCCGCTTACTACATTTTCATTAATCATCGTAATACCTTCCTTTCTTTTCAAACAAAAAAATAAAAGAACCTAGTTTCCTAGGCTCTTGCTGTATTGGTCTTCTAATTCGTACACATGATCCTGAAAATCAGCGATGTCTTTTCGACATTCGACTTTATTTTCATTGTACAATTCTTTGTTTGTAATGTTTTGAGAAACAGTTGACGCTCCACCGATTTCTTGTGAAATCGTAGCGGACAAGTAGACTGCTTGGATTCCCTCAATTTCTGATGTACCTGTTATCGTGATTGAGTTAGTTGTTTTTAATGCCATCTTATTTTTCCTCCTCTTTAGCTGGTTCAAATTTCAATGATTCCAGTTGTTCGCACACAGTATCATAAATTGCGGCTTCTACGCCGCTAAGCTCATCATCCAGCTCATCCAAGGCATTCAGCAACGTTTGCATATGGGATAAAATTTCCGTACAATCAATAGCCACCTCCTCAAGCTCATGCTCGTTGATTGCCTTAATGCAATCTTTTCTATCTTGGTCAGTTTCAAAAAGAATAGTTCCAGTGTCATCGACAATCATTTCCCCGTCGTCTTCTCTCAACTTGGCGTATTCTTTTTGAATTTCTGTCCGTTGCTCACCCCTCTCAATAAATTTTTCGTTGATTCGATTGCACAATAAAGATCGGGAGCGTGATTTACGCCCCTTCAGCTTAATTTCTATTAAGAATTTGTGAGTCAGTTCTAGTTCACCATTTTTAAAATTGATAATATGTCCTGCCATTTTTAATTCTCTCCTTTTTATGTTGAAAAGTTTATGTTTTTCCATGTTGCAACAGTTCCGTCTGTTGTTCGAATGCTAGTAGGTATCTGCACCGCTCCGATGTCTGCTAATTTACGCACCACTCTCGCGATATCGGACATCTTAGTATAAGTGTTGTTCTGTACTAAATATAATTCTCGATCACCAAAGAACATTCCAGATTGTCTAGACTCACCCAACAATGCCGGATGATATACTGAATTTAGATATGATGTTGTGAATTTTAGAGTTTGAAACGCATTTTTAATACCCAATTCTCTATTCAAATATATTGTCTGATCGACATGCATTCCAGGATATTCTGATAACTTACCACGAGGATCCATATACATTAACATAGTATAAGAACTAGCAGTGGAGGTTAACTTGTAACCCCACGAAATATAAGATCCGGAATACTCCAATTGATTAGATATACCCCTTATCCCTGGTGATGACTCTATGTGAGCCTCACCTATACCTCCTATCTTCAAATTCCCTTCCCAGAAATCAATACCGTAGTCGCTGATCGCGGCCGCTAAAACACCATTCGTGTAGAAATTCAAAGATGTCGGAGATATTTTGATAGTATTTCCAATACTATTTATACCTACCATTATGGCATTGGCTGCTAGTTTATCAGCAGTGATCGACCCCGCCGCAATTCGATTCGCATTTAAATACCCAGATGTAATACTGGAAGCATCCATATTAATAATTTTGACGTTAGCAGCATTCAACGTCCCTGTAGTAATCTTTTCCGCATTTAAGTTGACAATACTAGCTGCTGGTATAAAAGCTGATCCTGTAAAAGTAACAGTTGCAGCTGACAGGATTAAACTATTCGTTTGGATCAACGTTTTGCCAGCTTCAAGATTTATCTGACTGATTGTGTCGCCCTTCTGAACCTTAAGATTAATTTGATCTTGTAATAACGTCAGTTGAGTCTTATCAGCCTTATTATTAGTTAGAGTATTAACCTCTAACGTGATCTGATTACCTAAATTTGCTATCTGGCCAGTATGCTCATTGGCTAAATTGGTTGTTTGTGTCCATTGATTGGCTAATTGAGTCACTTGGGTCTGATCAGCTTTGTTTGCCACAGTTGTTTGAATACCGGCAACTGTTTGTTCTAGTTTTGAAAATTCAGTCTTAGTCGCTAACTCTGATGACGATCTAGACCATGACATTGCTTTATTTCCCTTAACAAACATCGGGGAGTTTAAGTCAATATAACCTCCACCAGATTTTTGGATTCTTCCGATGAGAACAACTTTAGTACCCGTATTAGTTTCTGTCTGAGTCCAAGTTATCCAGTATAAGGCCCATATAGGCGTTAATCTTAAAGTGATCCCTCCATCAACTGCCGTTGATGTATTACCTTGAGAAGTGACCGCTTTAGTAGTAGTATTTGGAGAGTAAAAATGAAATGTTGCGACCCTGTTATTCACTGATGCTCGTGCATAGAAACTCAACGTATACTCCCCTGCAGCGGAAGGTATAACAGATGTTCTCGGACTATACATATCTATATAGGGGGATGAACCACCCGTTGCCCCCTCTGGCATCCTCAATATCCTATTTCCATTATAAGTCTCATTAGGAGGAAGAATTTCTATAGATGGTCCAATAACACCCCCAGTAAAGGTGTCTGTAGCTGAAAGTAAATTTTCACCACCAACTTGGATGTTTGCAACCGTTGAGGATAATCCATCAGTCGTTAGTTGCAATTGAGTCAGCTGTGTCGTCTGACCGTCTGTCTTAGTTATAAGACCTTCAATCTTGCCGCTCTGGACTATTAAAGCTCCTTCAGCAGCCGTCACACGGCCAGTTAAAGTATTTACTTCTGATTGATTAGACTTAAGAGCAATGTCGTTTTTATTTTGTGTTATTTGCGTCCCCTGGCTCGCAACTGTTCCTTGCAACAGATTGAACTGCGTTTGTGACACTTTTTGAGATAATTCTCCGTTAATATTGGTTATCTGCACTTGGACATCTTCTGGCGATTTATCCCACTGCATAGCTTTATTACCTTTTACCAACATAGGGGAATTAAAATCTACATAACCAGCACCCGCTTTTTGAATTCTTCCGATAATTACAGCCTTAGTTCCAGTGTTGGTTTCCGTTTGGGTCCACGTAATCCAATAGTACTGCCATGAAGTACTTAAACGAAGCGTAATACCTCCATCAACTCCAGCTGAGCTATTCCCTTGAGAGGTAACAGCTCGTGTAGTCGTGTTTGGTGAATAAAAATGAAATGTTGCAATCTGATTCGCATTCTCAGCTCTTGCATAAATGCTCAATGTATATTGCCCCGCAGCGGATACGTTCACCGTCGTTCTTGGACTATACATGTCTATGTAAGATGCAGTCCCTCCGGTAGCTCCTTTTGGCATTCGTAAAATTTTATTACCATTATAAGTCTCATTGGGAGGAAGAATTTCTATAGATGGTCCAATAACGCCACCAGAAAAATCACTCGTATTAAGCAATAAGTTTCGGCTACCGATTTCCATGTTTTCATAAGCATCAAGCGCTGCCTTAGCATCCGCCTTGATTGCTGGCAACTGATTATTAACACTATTAGCAAGTATCTGAGCTTGATTGGCTTGATCTTTTGCAAAGCCAGCTTCTGATACCGCTTGGATGGCTTTCGCATTTGACTCATCTGCCTTTGACATTGCAGTGTCAGCATCCTCTTTAGCTTGTTTTGCCTCTTCTTTGGCTTCGTCAATCGCTTCTTGAATTTTAGGATCGGGTTTAGTGCTCATAATAAATTCCCATGTAACGCCATCCCAAATGTAAAGCTCAACATCGTCTCCATTGGGTTTGTACCATGAGTCACCGACACTTTGAGCCGTCGGCGTATCTGGTCCACGAAAGACCATGTTTTTACCATTAGCAGCAATCTGGACCTCATTAATCGTTGTTTGTACTTGATTAACTTGTTTTTCAATGTTGTTGACAATTTGGCTAAATGTTGGTTTTGAGTGACCCAATTCAACCGATTCGTAACGGTCCATTAGTTGATCCCAAACAATGCGAATTACCTTTGCACTAGTATTAATATCAAACAACTCAAAATACACTGGAAGTTCATCACATAAATTGATTTCTTCCAGTACTGCTGTATCCTTATAATCAAGAACTTGCGTTAAGTCAATATACTCAATTTTCATTGATACGGATGGTACACCAACATTATTATTCTTAATATATTCTTCTGCTAATTTCTTAACCTTGGCTTTAGTTGGCTTATTATTCTCTGTATCAAACTCTCCAGATAGATCAAGTGGAAGAACTTTGCGATTAGGATACTTTAATACATGTTCAGAATCAAGAATATACCCATCAACCGTAATCATCTTTTCTTCGTCATTTTCTGTATATATCGCATACGGATAAACAGAGGTATAAGTGTTCATAATGCTTTCTTCTTGTTGTAAATCTGTTAGGTTTCGGCCATACGCAATAACTGTATTTGCACGCTTTCCCCTTTGTTTTAAAAGTGAAATATGGTAATTATCAAATTTGTACTCCCCACCATACTTATCTAAAATCGACCCTCTTACGCCACCCAAGGCTTGTCTCGGGTTTTGTACATCTTTAATATGCCAGTTAGTACTTGCAATTGTTGTAATATCACTAGACACCATGAACGGGTTAGAATCAAGAATCGCACCTTTCCAAACTGTTAGTGCTTCTTGGCAATTTAAAGTTAAGATATGAACGATCGGTTTCATCGCTAAGTCTTCGGCTAGTTGGGAAACATGAAAAGCAAAAACAGTGACATAACGTTGACCATTTTGTCGAAATTCTTTACCTACTTTGCTAATCCTAAAACGTTGATTCCTTAGATTGTGCCCCGCATGAGCTTTAATAATACGATTATTTTTCAACTCCTTAAAATGAGGACCATTAGTTGGATAGACCATTTCAAGGGTAAATATGCCATTCCTTTCCTCTGTGACATGAACTTTCGTAGCTTCTGATAATGGGCCCAGACCATAAGTGCTAAAACTAACCTCATTACTTTCGTATAAGATTGCATCACTCATAGTTTCGCCCCCAGTCTTGGTACAATTTTCATTTCAGTTACATTACCTGTCCAAGTGATGACTTGATTTCCTAACTCAATCACTGGAAATCCTCCGATGTCGACCATTTGCCCCCATTGCGGTCGTTGTCCATCGAGAGAATAAACAGATTTACTTTGAGAATCAATCACAATTCCTTTGTCAACTCCTACTAATTGCAATTTGCTTTTCCCAATATTCACGGTAATATTACCACTGCCAGTAATAGTGATTAACGGTTTAGCTATGGTATTCTCAGTATTATTAATTGTCTGTCCGTTAGCGACAATGAGTGGTTGCATTCCTGAAATCAAATATTTGATTGGCTTAAAACGAAACACTAATACACATCGGCCCATTCTACTAAGTAGTCTTTGTACGCTATACTCTTCAATGTGTTTAGCCTTGTACACATATTTCGTGTCTCCCGCATACTTAAAGTCATGCCATTTTTCTGGTCCAGTCCGTAGCCAATCAGTAATACGCTGAGACTCTTCTTCAATTCTTTTCCCCGGTGGCAAACGAATTTCACATGGAAAGGATCTACTCACTCCTTTTAGCCTGTCATTACTCATGGCCAGATCACCGTCGATTCCTGAGACTTCAACTAAAACAATGTCTTGTGCCGCACTTGTCAAATCAAACTCACTTGTAAATTTTAAATAGAACTCTTTTGCGTTTCTTCCAGCATATTCCATTATTCTAGTCTCCTTCCTTCGGTATCCATGACAAACGCCATGTCTTGCATAAACTTACGGATATCTTCTGTCCCACTCCAGTTAAAATTCGCTCCTTCAAACAATCCTCTTAAGTTTCTTTCACCTTTGCCACCAGCAATTGATTGCTTGATACTTTTCATTTCTGAAATCAATTGTGCAAGAATTCGTTCAGTTCCAGAATGCAGAGACTCTTGCGAGATAGTGGTGAACTCTTGTGGCTGTTTGAACGGAATCATACTGTTTTGTAGGTTCCTAACTAAACTCTGGTCTATCCCAACACCCCCTTCATAATTGGGGAACATTGCTTTGGTTAACCCAGCTGGCATTACTTGTGTTCCAGCTGGAGCATGAGGGATAAAAACATCTCTTCCTTGTGGTATAAACCAATTTGCACCAGGAAACCGGACTGCCTCTCGATGCAAAGCCCCCTTTTGATCGTTGACAATCATGCCACCGCCATAATGATAAGGGGTTCCTTTTTCCCTAGTCGCTACCATTGCACCTGGTGGCGCATCATTAATATTCTCCGCAAAGTAAACGGTTCTTACAGTAACTGTTTTATCATGGACATTGCTCATGGCATTGACATAATCATAGTAACCACTTAAGTCAGATAGCATTTGTAATGTCTTCGTATCTGGTGTCGTACCAATATACGTTTCTAAAGTTGATTGTGCGACTCGCAGTTTTGACATGACATCTGTGTTATCGCTCAAAAGTGTTTTAATATCAATTGGTAGATCGCTGAAATCTTTTAACGCTTTCTCAGCTTGTTTAACAGTGGGGGTAGACCCAGAATCATCGGATATCAATTGCTTTAATTCGATTGGGATTGCATTGTATTTACCCAACATTTCTTCTGATGAAGACAACACTTGGAATAATTCATAATTTTCAGCTCTCAAGTCCTTAATCAATGGATTGTAACTATCCCATAATCCCAGATTGAACATCGTCTCTGCCATTATTTCTGGTGTATTTGAATATAGTAACGCTGTCTTATCTTCCAAGCTCAACTCGTTCCATGTTCCCGCATCACGCAAAGCTTTAATAACTACTTCACTTGTGTTACTATTTAGAATTGCCGCTTTATCATCCCAAGCCATACCATCCCACCAACCATTTGCAATGGCTGCTTCTCCAATAATTAATTTAGCATTGGAATCTAAATTAGCATCATGGATAACTAATCTCATTTGGTTCCATGTATTTGTATCTTTAGTTGCTTCAGTGACAATTTCACGAGCATTCGTTTTAATATTTCCTTCTTTGTCAATCAGTTCTAAATTATTCCACGTTTGAGCTGCTTGCTTACCTGATTTCCCAAACTCATCAGCTGTCCAAGCCAAAGTTTGAGCATTTTTTTCAGCATTCTTTGCTAGACGATCCGCCATATCATTAGCACTTTCCAAAATCTCACGATTACTCGCAATCATATAACCAGCTGATTGGTCTGTTGCACTAATTAATTGGCCATTAGAAAGTAATACCTCATTCATCAATTCGGGATACTTTTGTAGAATAGTTGCCATTTGGTTGTCAAACCCATCTACAGTTGTTCTGTTTATGTCATCCCATGCTTTGATAAATTTCTGTGCAAACTCTCCATCCAAGTTATAGCCTAAGTCTTCAAGATACTTTTCCTTTTCTTGTCGACTAACCGTCATATGCTCGGCGGCAGCTTGTCTTTGTTTCCCTAAAGACTGTAACCATAATTTTGCTTCTTCTTCCGAAGCATTGGCGACGTCGCCCGTCATCGCTGATAACACTTTTTTCTTTTCGGCTGCTGACAAATCAAGAGTTTCAACGTATGCTTGAGTCGTATTTTTAGCCAAATCTTGGATAATTCTAGCTTCAGAAATATTTAGTTCTCGGTTATCATCAGATGCTTTCTTACGAATATCAGCTATACGATCATTATTTTGTTGAATAATCTCTAAAGAACTTTCTGCATTTGCCTTTTCCAGTTCTATTGATTCTTTTAAACTAGAGTCAATAGAAGCTGGTAACTCCTTGATTAATGTATCAAGACCCTCTATTTTTTTGATTAAACTCTGTTCAATCGTGTCTCCAATTTTCGCGAAATTGGATGCCATAGCTTCACTATTGCCATTAAAACCTTCGGCTAGTAAATCAAACTGTCCAGTTGCTTTTTGAGTGTTTTCCTTAATAGTGGTTAATGTTTGATCTGTTACACCACCTACATCAACACCCCAACGTTTAGTTCTTTCTGCTGAATTATATGCCTCTTCTCCCCAAAGTTTCCAAACTGCAACACCTGCTCCAACGACAGCAGTAATTCCAAGAACCCACGGTGCGGCAGCAATTAGTGCTGTAGCAAAACCACTTGTTCCCACCGTTGCCCCAGCAGTTGCCACATTAAGTGCTCCAACTCCCGCTTCGGCAACTTTAGTTGCACCACCTAACTCCAGCAGTCCAAATTTCCCTTTTCCTAACCACTGAATTGCTTTTCCCGCACCGACTGACAAGCTACCAAAGCCTTTGGTTAATGAACCAATCATTATTAATACCGGTCCACCAGCAATTGCAATAGCCCCCAAAGCCAATGCAAATTTCTTTGATTCTGGGCTTGCATCCGCAAACCCTTGAATCATGCCCTTTAGCCATTCAATTAGTGGTGCAGATTGCTCTAAAGCATCTGCAATGACTGGTAATAATTCATTTCCGAAGCTAATCGCTAAGTCGTTAATTTTATTTTTGGCGATCTCAATTTGATTAGCTGTTGTTCCATATTTAGTTTCGGCTTCTTTAGTTAATGCAGTATTTTCTGACCATGCATTATTTGACATAGTAACAGCTTCGCCTACTTTATCCGAAGCATTGGCCGCACGAAGTAAACTATCACGGAGCCTAACTTCTTTGATGTTCATATTATCCAACATCATAATGGCGCTTTGGCCCGTCTCATCAGCATTTGCTAATCCTTTAATAAAGGCTTCAATTGCTCCAGTGGCATCTTCCTTAAAAGCTTTTGAAAACTGTTCACTACTCATGCCTGCAACGTTTGCAAAATCTTCCAATGACGTTTTTGATTTGTCGGCTTCTTTATACATCTTCTTAAAGTCTGATGATGTCATCCCTAGACTTTCTGCTAAGCCTTTTAAGTCTTTTCCGCCTTTACCAACAATTTGGCCAACTTCGTCTAGGGTTAGACCAACGCTTCCCGCCATTTCGCCTAATTCACTAAATGAGCCAGTTCCTTTTTCGACAGCCAATTGCATGTTTATCATCAGCTTGCTAAAGGCTGAGCCACCTGCTTCTGCTTCCAAACCAACACTTGAAAGAGCAGTCGCCATTCCAAGAATGTCGGCCTGATTCATGTTGATTTGTGTTCCCGCAGCACCTAACCGCATAGCCATATTCATAATGTCAGCTTCTGTTGTCGAAAAGTTGTTCCCTAATTCAACAATCGAAGAACCCAATCGATCAAAGTCTGTTTGTGACATCTTCGTGACGTTACCGAACTTAGCCATCGTAGCTGCACCTTCTTCACCAGCAAGGTTGGTAGCAACCCCCATATCAGCAATAGTTCGAGTAAACTTCTCTATATTTGGAGTTTCTATCCCCAACTGACCAGCAGTGGCAGCTAACTGCGCTAACTCTTTGGCTGAGACAGGTATTTCAGTAGCCATCTTCCGGATACCATTGGACAAGTTGTCTAATTCTTCTGCCGTTCCGTCAACTGTTTTCGTCACATCTGAAAAGCTGTGTTGATAGTCAATAGCAGCTTTTGCTCCCGCAATTGCAACGCCCGCAACAGCAGCACCAGCAACCGACCATTTCTTTCCAGCCGATATCATGCCATCTCCAGCAGCCTGAGCCTTGGAACCAATGTTTTCTAAACCTTCACCTACTGTTTTATATCCGCTCGAGTTATAAGCCATCGTTGCAGAAAGTTGTTTATATTCAGCTTCCAATTTTTGGATTTCTAAAGCTGTTTTGTTATAATCCAGTGCCGCCTTTTGTGCCGCTTGGCTATCGCGACCTTTTGTCTCAATCGCCGTTTTCATTTTTGCATCGTAAGTATCTAATGTTTGTTTTTGAAGATTGATTTGCTTCGTCAGTCCCTCAAGTTGCGCCGCGCCTGTTTTAGTTGATTGCCCAAAACCAATAACACCTTTACTGGCGAGTTCTGTTTCTGACTTCGCTATTTTAAGCTCCCGCTTCATCGCTGTTAGATTTTTGGAAAAATCAACTGTATCAAGCGCTACTTTGGCACTTAATACGCCTAAACTTCCACTTGCCATGTTTTACCTCCTTTCTAGAAAGGTAATTGGTCCGCATATTGATAGACAGGCTCACTGCTGACTTCATTGGACCACTCGCCAAATTCTAATTCTTGTGTATAAAAGAAATCCTCGTCATCAATTTTCTCTGGACTCCACTTATACTTTTCCATAAGATATTTGTAGAATTTTTTAACAAAATGCATCGGGTCCATGTCATTTGGGGACGAGACTACTTTCCCTCACTATCCACCTCTGGTTTTCTTTTTCCACCATTTGTTTGGATATCGTTAAGCACACCAAAGAAGAACTCATAAAAATCTTGCATGCCTTCACCTTCAAAATGTTCTTCAAACACTTCAATCGGTATACCAAAGTACGCGTGAATAAGCTCAAGAGCTTCATCCATTTGCTGAGCGGTATTGCTTCCTGACCCAAAAAACTCATCGCCGTATTGTGTGACCATCTCTAATGCACGTCGCATCACTTTGAAAGAAATGACTTTACTTTTATATTTCTTTTCTTTTCCGTTAACTTTTAGTTTTAGTTCCATTGTTTTCCCTCCATATCAAATAAAAAGGCTAACCACTAAGGTCAACCTTTTCTTTTATTTGTTAAGCAGCTTCTCCAGCTTCTTCCGTCACTTCTTTGAACCATTTTTCGGTAATTGCTTTTACTTCTTCTTTGCTGTCATCGCCATTTAACTTATAGTTAAATTTCCCGTCAAAATCACGAGGCATTGACTTCCCTGTAATTGTAGGTGTTTGGAAGTTGATACTTTCACCTTTTGTCGTAAAGGTCTCCCCGAATGGTGTGAAACGAGTTTTATATAAGATACGATATTGGAATCCACCGCCAACCCCTTTAGATAATGGAATTCGGAAAGCAATCGCAAATAACGGGGCTTCATCTTCCGTAGAAGTCGTTACTCCACCATGTTTATCCACTTTTCGACCTAATAATTTCGCTTCAATACCTGGTAGTAGATCATTCGTATGGAGACTAATATCATAACCCGTCGTAAAACTTTCAAATTCATCTAGTGCATCATCGCCATATAAAGACCCATCAGTATTTTGAGGGTTCATGCTCACTTCAATTGCTTTTGCAATACGAAAAGGCTCCCCATAAGTCGGTAATGCATCAGCTGTTTCTTTATCAATTTCCCATGCAAATAGTTGCTGTACGCCAATTTTAGCCATAATCTTTTTCCTTCTTTCTACTCGTAGACCGAGTGTTCAATTTCTTGTGTGTATAACAATACTCGATTCGTGATTGTTGTTTTTTCATCAAATAAAATAGGGACATTCGCTAAACGAATAAATCCCATCTCTTTCATTTTTGAGTCAATAAAGTTTTGAACTCTTCCATGACTACCATCTGTTGAAACTAACGAAATCTGATACGTAATCATGCTAGTTTGTTCCTCGTCATCCGCATGCATCTCTGGGTCGTTTCCTGATTCAAAGACGGAAATCGCTGGATATTGGGCATGAGGTAGCTTGTTAGCTGATATATTTGGTACTTTATTGACTTTCACCACCCAGTTTATCGCTTCTGGAATGCTAGCAATCGTTTGGACAATCGTTCTTGTCATATCAATGATCATGTTCCAAGCACCCTCCTTAACCCTTCCACCTGTATTCGTCTTACATCAGCTTTCTTAACAACAATCGATCGTTGCACAATGTGTTGTGGGGCAATGCCCTTCGAATTGCCCATAGAAAAAGTGCCAAACTCAACAAAAAACATTCGCCACGCCGTTTTTTGATAGCCCACCTGCAAATGTTTTTCATCGGACATGCCACCTTTTACATTAGTAATCACTACGTCATCTGCTGCGTGGCCGTCATTAAACTTATGAACTGCATCAGAACGGTTCGTTCTGCTCTCTATTTCTTGTTTAAGAGGCTTGGCTGATTCTTTGAGAACTTTGTTTACACCACGATTCATTTTTTGCTCGGTTAAATCAAGGTTCTTCATGAGCTCGTCTATATTAAACTCAATTCCGTCCGCCATCAGCCTTCACCTCTCCCATGATAATTGTTTCTTTGCCAAATCCATCTGGGTCACCGACTGTAATAACATCATAGACCTCGCCATCACAGTAAAAGCACATATCATTTGTAATGAGCTGTGTATATCTTAATGCCAACCGAACACGTTTTGTTGCAGTATTTGCAAGACTTTCTGTTTTTTCTTGGCTAATTCCTACCAAGTTTTTCTTGTTACAATACCTTTTCTTAAACGGCACAAAATTAGGCACAAGATTGCCACCATCATCATATGTGTATGGGTCATCAGGATTAACAAAGAAAAATTGGATTCGCTTGTTATACCGTGCTATCTTGGTTCGCTTCGCCATCCCCCTCACCACTTTCTTTTATACTGTACTTCATCGAATTTACTAGTCCCTGAATGGAGAGGGGGAACATGGCAATATTGTTTACTCCCTCATTCATTGCTTCACGATTTTCCATCATGAACCCTACCAACATCGATAATACCAATGGTAATAGGTCACTTGTTTCATCATAAGCATCTCCATTTTTCAGTATCACAATGGCTGCTGCTAACCGTCCTTTTACCATACTAAGGTCTTCTTCTTCATAACGCAGTTCTTCAACTAATTGTTCCGCTGTAATCATCTCAGCCATTGACTCCACCTAATTTCTCTCGAAGTACATCATTAGTATCAGACTCATCATAAGGAATGTTGCGCTTGTCCAACTCTGCCCACAATTGGGCTTTCTTCATCGTCTTAATGTTTAAAGGCAATTCAGTTACTTCGCCCCCGAACGCTGAGGGCGCTACTCGTTTCCCGCTGGCACAGCGGTTAAATCAATTTCACCCCAAATAGCCGCATCATCATCCCATAGTTGGGCATCGAAGCGGTCAATAACACGAATATCCGTTGTATTTCTTGTAAATGATTTCCCACCAACGTCAGTGGCTTTAATTTCATAAACACCACGATCAAACACAATAGCGGCTTCTTTTAAGTCTCCCATGATGATTGGGGCCTTTTTAGCAACTGTTGGCAAGAATTTATTCCCCAATGTCACAACAGGATAAGACCCGAACAACAATTTTTTAGTGGCATCAACTGGGTTAGGTTGTAAAATGTACTTCCCATCTTTGTCTTTTAGCTTATCTAAAAAGTTAAAAGCATCTTGATTCATCACGGCACTTGAACTTGCTAGTAATTCTGGGTCTAATTCCACATTGTAAACATCTTTCAAACTATCCACGTCTGTAATTGCCGCTTTTTTAGGTAATGTCTTTAACAATACCAAAATCGTCACGTTACGAGTAATGATTGATTTTTTCGCAATCCACTTGTAGACATAAGCCATAAGGTTGGCATCATTGTCTTGCAATAATGTGTTTGGGATTGGTAAAATACCCGCGTAGTCCTTGATTGCATACTTTTTATTCTGGAACTTAGGATTTTCGATTTCCCCAATTTCATCCCACTCTTCAATGCTTGCGAATGGTGTAATATCGGCCAATTTCTCTAAAACACGGGAACCAGATTTTGTCATAACCATTTCAACCGTTACAAGGTTTTCCAACGCAATAAATTGACGACGGAACTCATTGATTTTTGTCTGCATATCAACCGGAATGATTAAACCGCCCTCTTCATCAACTGAAGACTCAAATTTCCGAATGTTTTTCACTCGTTCAAAGATTGCTTCATCATCACGAGTCACATTTTTCCCACGAATCGCTTTTAGGAAGACTTTCGTATACCTTGCTTCTACTTCATCGTCTTCCAGTTCATCCAGTCCCCGTTCATCATGCTCATCTTTACGTGCTCGTTTGACTGATTCAGGGTCTGGATCAATTGGTGGGTTTTCTAAACCACGGGCTTCAATTTCCAAATCTAACAAGTCACGGGCTTCTTTCAGTTCCGCCACTAAAGCGCGTAATTCATCGACACTTTTCTTCTCGCCGACTGCATCGTCATAAGCTTTCTTACGTTTTGCCACTAATTGGCGTAATTCTCTTTCATTCATAGGTTTTCTACCTCTTTCAATTTTTTATATAAAAATAGAACCAACACAATTAAGCGTATGATTCTGCTTCTAACGAAAGTAATTCAATTTCTTTTTCCCAATTCAATGAACGCTTCTGGTTCTCCAAATCATCAACTAATTCTTTACTTCTGACACCAACCACTGCTTCCGTATCCGGATAAGCTGGTGTTGTGACAACTGAAACGTCAAAAATACGGCTAATTTTATTGATTGTCCGCTCGTATATCTTCATTTCTTCATTTTCTTGCCAATCCTCTGCCCCTTGTTCTCGTTCCACAGTAAAGGCAAACGAGCATTGATTAACGATGCCTTGACGAATGTTTTCCATTAGGTCGCGAGAATAACTTGTTTCGGTTGGCTTTACAACAAACTTAAGGCCGATACCATCAACTTCAAGTTCCACGTTAATACCAGAACGTCCGAGAATTTGGCTTTCATCATGGTTAAACAGCGCGACAACATTTGTCATGTCAGCCTCTCTCAAGCACTCCCTTGCCAATCGCTCTCGAAACCAGCCACCAAGAACTTCACTCCACCGCTCAAATTTCAAAGCGTAACCTTCAATGACTTCTTCCATCGCGCCATCTTCACCACGGCGCTCAACAAGACTAATCGTTGTCGTTACTTGGCGTAGCTCCTTCTTCCCCGTTTTTATCTTCATCTTCTAAAATCCCTCCTTCCTTCAGCGTGCCATCATCCTTGACTAGCTTATAAACTCCCGCTTTCGTATTTTGTAGAACTTTTATATTACTTGCTGGAGTCCAGTTTAATGTGATGAATGGCTCAGTACTCCACTCTTCGTCATATGGTGAATCTTCATTTGAGGCACGAACATCATCCAGTGTCTTTGCCCCCGATTCTATTTGAATCTTATGAACTTCTGCTCTTGTTTTCGAATCACCACGAAGCTCAGAATCCAAATTAAATTTGACATAATAGTCTTCTTGCTCCTCAAGAGTAAAAGCTTTTGTGTTGAATTCTAGTTCAATACGGGTTATCCACGGTTGTAGCGTATTTTTAACGTACTCTAAGGCTTGATGTTCAATATTGGCATACGTTGCCCGCCCAAGCTCATTCACTTTATGTAACGGCATTTTGTAGATTGCCGTAATTTTTTGAGTGTTGTATTTTTGTGATTCAATAAACTGCATGTCTTGCTGGGACAGCCCCATTTGTTGATAATCTAGCCCACTATCGATGACAGCAATGGCATCCGTTCCATTTACCTTTTTCCACTCTTCTTTCACACGGTCCTTAGCTTCTTTACCTAATACACCTGGTACTTTTAAAATCCCGTTCGGTGTCCCACCTTCTTGAATCATTTTGATGTTATAATCATTGGCCATCTCATTCGCTTGTACACGATCAGCTATAACTTGAATAGGAGATAAGCCATTGATACCATCTCTGGTAAAACCTTTGATGTGAATGATTTCCCACGGATAAAAGGTTCTGACTTTGTTTTTTAAAGTAGTTTGATAATAGAGCTTTCCATCACTACTAATAACAGGTTTGGTTGAGCTTGATAAAGGGAGTAATTTTTCTATTTCCCCATCTTCATCAAAAGCAATTAATGAAAAGTGTTGCCCGCTTATCAGACAATCGACCATTAACAGCTTGATATAATCACTTGTATTCATGTATTCGTTTGGGCGACCAGCTAATAGCTTCGCCAGCTTGTGTTCCTTTTTTCCAACTCGAACAATTTTATCGTCTTTTGTTCGATATACCTTTATTGGTAATTTGGCCACATCGTCACTCAAAGTGTTAACACACGAATAAATATCATCAAAAATATCCGCATTTCCTTCACGAATCTTTTTTCTGTTGCTTTTTCCAAATAAATCCATCAAAAAATTGAAGCCACCGCCTTCCGGACGTATTGCTTCTTTGGTTGGCTCACTATTCCTTTTCTCACGCGTGGTTTGTGAGAAAAGAGTTTCTACAATCATTTATCATCACCCCCTTTCTTTCTTTGATAAATGGCCACAATGACAGTTAATACAACACCTGTCACAAAGAAGCCCAAATCTACATTAAAATTAAAGATTGGGTATAGAATCATCAACATCCCGATAACAAAAATAATGTCGAATAATGCATTGCGCATTTAGACCACACCTTTCATTTCTTCTTTTTTTAAGAATGCCAAATAGTCATTCAGTCTTACTTTGTATTCACTTGCCGAAATATTTCCTTCGGCCAACTCCTGTTTAATGACTTCCAAATATTTAGGATACCTCTCCATTTGAAATTTTCCATGGATGACAGTGATGTCATAACCGGGAAATTCTACACCGAGAATATGCTTTACTTTTTCTATGCCACTTTCTGGCAAAATTAGGTCTCCGAGAGCGACAACTAGATGATTTTCCCCTTCAATCAAATGTGTTTTCATTTTAGAATCCCAACTTTCACTTCATAATAACTTTTGGGATTATTCATCACATGATCATGAACTTTTTTCATCTGCTTCACTAGTCGTAACCTTGATAGAATTGCTAGATACCACATGACTAATTTAAATCGTGGTTTTAACATCACGGTTACAGGTACAGTTAAATTTGAATAGTTTGCTTTTTTATTCATTATTTTTCAGCTCCTTAAAATGTGAAATCATCACTCATAATTCTTTCGTTCAAGTCAATCCTCTGATTATCATACATTGCTCTGGCAAAGGCGTTGATGACTCCCGCGGCTGGGTCAATTCGTTCTTTTGATACTTTTTTGCCGATCATGACGTTTTCTTGTTCATCCATTTTTAAGACAGCATTTCCTAGCGCCCACTTTAAAACAGGGTCATCAAAATGCTCCACTTTACCGCTATAAACTGCTTCTCGAAATTCTTTTGTAGGTATACTCAAATGTGAAATATTTTGTGGAATTTCCACGTTAGTAATGCCACTGGCTTCAAGCTCTTGAACCAAATGTAGAGCGTTCCATTTGTCGTAACCATTTTCCAAAATATTGTTATCTTTATGGAAATCTAGAATCCACTGTTTAACAAAGCGATAATCGACAACATTACCAGGTGTTAATTCTAAACAGCCGCTTTCTTTAAATAAATCGTAGCGTGTTTGATCTCGGCTCATGCGTTCACGATAATTCTCTTCAGGCATAAAGGAATGCTGGAACACTCTGAATTTACCGCCTTTCACAGCGACAATTCCCACACTGGTTAAATCCGTAGTCATGGATAAATCGACTCCTGTGTATGTATTCCATCCCTCCAATAATAGTTTCATATCCTTGTTGGAATAGGTTTGGATTCGACACTTTTGCCATTTAGCCATATCCATATAACCATCTTCTTTCTGGTCAACCCAAATGTTCATGTTCTTAGTAAGGAAGGCCCGCATTTTTTCAGGCTGTTCCAACGCAATTCTCAAGTCACTACGTAGAGCTTCTAAGCCACGTTCATAAGTAGCCACAATAGGATTAGCTTTAATCCAGTTAGATTCATCTTTGACATCGTCCCCCACATCTAACTCATATATAGCAATAAAGATTTCTTCGTTTTCTGCATCATCGTCAGGATCCAATATTCTTGTGTAATACTGATAATCTGAATAGCACGGCACGTTCAAATCCAATCCCGCAGTTGTAATAACTACTAATAACGGATTCTTTCGTGCCACCATCCCCGTCTTTTGTGTGTCACGTAATTCAGATGTTTGATTATCTTTGTATTCATCAAGAACCGCTAAACTTGGGTTTGTCCCATCCCCTGTTTTCCGTGCTTCACGAGACAATGCCTTAATGACAGACCCATTATTAAGAACGGTAATTTTTTGATAGGCGTCACTAAACTTTTCTCGCAACATGTCCACTTTTCTAATTTGAGAAAGAGTTTCGTTGTACACCAATTGAGATTGTTCTCTCGTCCAAGACGAAATATAGATTTCTTCTTGTTCATCAGACAAAAATGCCACGTATGAAACCACGATGGCCAAAAACTGACTTTTGGCATTCTTACGTCCCACTTGGATGTAAACTTCTCTAAATCGTCTCAGGTCATTAACTTTCTGTTTGAAACAAAAAATATTAGCAGCCAAAAACAACTGGTAGTCGGTTAAATCGATTAGCTGTCCCGCTAAAATTCCTTTTGTGTGTTTAAACATGCCTGACCATCGATTAAACTTCAAGAGTTCATTCCAATCCACATAAAAAGGATAGTCCTTACTTTCAATTTGCTTTAAATCCTTAAAGAATCGTCGCACCATCCATTTGGTTTTTTTCCCCGCTTTGATAGTGCCGTTCTCGATGTCAGTCGCATATTTGATGACTCTGGTTTGGAGTTCCAGTTTTTCTTCTTCAAAGTTCATCTCTTACGCCCTCTTTCCAATTGTTGCACCAAACAAAGCTTCTTCGGCCGTCTTTTCTTTTGGTTTTTCTTTCGGTTTCGGTAAAACCAACTTCCCGCGGCTGCTGATAGATAACCCTAAATCGGTTGCCGCTGCTCTCGTCTGTTTGAATAACCTCTCTTGAATTTTAGAAAGCTTATCAAACTGATCGAGATTATCAATGGCCTTGGGTTTTAACAGTGTTTTACTGACTTTCTGATAGTTTTCTTCTGACACTAAGTATCTAGCCAGTGCTTCATTATCAAGGTTGGTCATGATACCAATTTCCAAAAGTTCGTTTGCAATTTCGCTAAACTTATCTTTCAGTTTTTTTGGCAAGTATTTTGGTGGCTCGACTTTATCAGCTGGTGCCACAATTTTTGTTTTTTTACGCTCTTCAATTTCTTCTTTTGTCAGGTGTGTTTTCCCTTCAAATTCTAAAATCTCAATCGGTTTTCTTGGTCTTCCAGCCATAATCTTTCACAACCTTTTCCAATTGTTTGTTATACTATTTGATTATTTTTATCTAACACAAAAAGATACTCAAAAACTATTGAGTACCCTTGTCTATAAGCATTTCCGACAATGCCGATACAACGCCATTCATCAGATTTTAAAAAAGTTTGAATAAAAGGAATTTTGTATGAAGTTGAGGGTGCGTTCTTTGTTGCTTACAAATAGTAAACATTCTGCCATAGGGAGGGTGTTATTTAATTATCTAAATCCCCCAGTTCCCCATATCCTCTTTAGCCGTCTTCTTATTGTGATGCTCTGCTGTCATCGCTTGCCAGTTTGATTCGTCCCAAAAAAGTTCCATATTGCCTTTGTGCGGCGTTTTGTGGTCCACCACTGTTGCAATAAGCTTCTCACCTGTTCGCTGACAGTCTTTACACTCGCACAATGGATGACGAATAAGAAATGCTTCTCTCCGCTTCCGCCACTTCCATCCGTACAAACTTGCTTTCTTTTCTGGTCGATGGTTCTCATGAACATCACAGTATAACTTGTTAGTTAGCTTGCCACACAGTGGGAAAGCACAAGGCTTCATTGGTTGCTTAACCATTATTACCACCACCTAGCGAGCTGTGAGTCACTACTGCTTGGATGTAAGCTTGCTTAGTATAAGGCCCATACTCCATCGCTAGGGTATCGAACTCACATGCCAACTGGGTCATAGCATCTATAGTTGGTGTAAGGTTGCCCGTTTTGTTTATCTTGACTAACAACTCAATTACTTCCTGATTAAAGATACGCATTGCGATGCCTTTCTTAATACACTCCGACTGCATGTTGATAACATCACCCGAAGCTGTGAGTACATCACGATACTCATTAATTACTTCCGTTGGATTATTATCTATATGCTTTTTTAATAACTTTCTCTTTTGCTTATCATTCATGGTTAATGACCCCTTCACTATATAGGTGGCGCTTGTCAGACACCCCTCGTTTTTTTAGGTATTGTTGTATCTTTTTATCTGCTCTCTCAATATAAGTAGACACTGTTCCTTTGCTAATTTGTAAGTACTTAGCAGTCTGATCAAAGGTATTCCCTTTAAGATAGACCGACTCATAACATTCCCGTTGACGATCTGATAATTGAGACATCACTTCATCAATAAATAGTTTGACTGGCCCCGATACACCATGACTGGAAAGTATTCGATGATTCTTTTCCACATCTTCAATCCGTTCTCGTAGTGTTGTCCGTTGGTCGTACGAATCTCTTGTCTCTCTTCTTTCTCCCGCTCGCTTCTCTTTACCTGTCTCAAGCCAAAACAAGGAGTACTCGGTGCTGGAGATTATGCTATTAATTTTTGAGACATCTGAAAGATTGGTTGTATTACGCTTCAAGTTCCTTGCCAATCGCAAGTCATTTCGATATTCCTTGATAATAGTTTGACTACTCTGCACGTGTCTTTCCTCCTTGAAATAAAAAAAGAAGACACAAACTATTAGCTGCTTTAAGCTAATAGTTCGCATCCTCTGGTTCTTCCTAGTAAGATACTTTTATTT
This sequence comes from Vagococcus allomyrinae, assembly GCF_017829975.1. GTDB lineage: Bacteria > Bacillota > Bacilli > Lactobacillales > Vagococcaceae > Vagococcus_D > Vagococcus_D allomyrinae. The sequence continues at coordinate 509,079 of NZ_JAEEGA010000002.1, forward strand.
TAATTTCCAACCCGTATGATCCTCACCCTTAACTACTTTACCGTCACGGGTTTGGATTTCAACTATTCCAAATTGGGGTAATTTCTTTATGTAAGCTTTCCCCTCACTTACGATAATAATAGAGCCACTACACTGTGCTGTCTCTAAGTTCTTTAAATCTACCGGTTCCAATTCATTCCCCATTAGTCCGTTTATCCTCCTTCTTATTCCATGCTACAATAGCAAGTTCGCTCTTATTTCTTCTAAGTTCCAATCATCCATTAAGCTGTTTTTGGAACTACTTAGTTTGACATGCCCAATTTCATACCAACCTTCGTCATGGTCATGACCAGCCGGCACCCATGCCAAAATCATGATTCTTTTCTTGTTGGGTGCAATTTGATATCTTACATTTTTATCCATGATTGACCTACCTCCTCGACTGTTCCACCTATGATACCTGCAGTCATTTCAGCTTCTTGCAAGTCAACTGCCGTAATTCCAGTAACTCCCCCTGGAACATCATCAATTTCAAATACCGGACAAGTTCCATCCTCTCCCCAATTCTTAAAGTAAAGCTTGTCACCAACCTTAATGTAATACTTTGGCTCTTCTTCGACTTCGTAGCCTATTTTTAATGCTAACAAGGTTTCGAATGACTGCCCTCGTAGCCATTCTTTAAGATCGCCATTTTCCATTGTATTCATTACGCCTAAAAACTTTTGGTAGATTAAGGCTGCAATTTGCTCGTCTTCATTCCCTTTTTTTAAATATTCTGCAACAAACTGTGGTACTTTAATAACCTTGCGATTATACTCGACATTAGCAAGCTGTTTTATTAAGCTATCGTTTAAAACAACTTGTTTTTCTAATATTTCTACTACACTTGGACTCATTGGCGCCTGATTAGGGCAATACTTCTTCGAAAGCTTGTATCTGATAGCTTTATTTAATTCTTTTATTCCTTTGATCAATTCATTCATGTTTAGCTCTCCTGTGCTTTTTATTTGATTTTTCATGAAAACGTATTATAATTTTAGGTGTAAGCCACTACTGTCCATTGTGGCTCACAAACCCTGCCCTTGCTGACCACTGTTTGCAAGGGCTCTTCTTATTACCCGAGAGATTAATCAACGTGCACAGTGACAGACACAGCTATAACTTTTTCCCAGTTAAGCTCCGATACCGTTTTATCTGCCATTTTAGATACTATTTGATCATTAATGTTAGCTTTACCTAATTCCTTTTCTACACTGTCATATATTTCTTCAAATGCTCGTTCTACTAAATCATCTTTCTCATCCTCAAACCAAACTCACTCATCATCAATATACATACTTGTTATTTCAGCATTACCCACCGCACCTAGCCACCAAGAATGGCCATCGTCTGCAACAATCTCTTCATCAACTTTTGCGACTACTTTTAATTCAGGATTATCACTCATTAATTGTGCTAGTACTTTAGCATTTTTATTATTAACCATTGCATTTCACTCCTTTTCATTATCGTAAAGATTAATAACTTAGAACAAACTTTCTTGCATAACGCCACTATCATAATTGCCGCTAAACAATAGCTTGAACAATGATTCTAATACCTGTACAACTATCGAATTACCAGCTTGATGATATAAAGTGCCGTTCAACTTTCCTTTAATTCCTGGGTGCTCTTTCAGTGCCAAATCAAAATCATCATCAGCAAACCCCATCAATCGCCAACACTCGCGTTCTGTCAAGATTCGATAAGTATCATCTGACACTTTTATGACTCCTGAGTTTGGACACCTTAACTGTTTTGTAGTTATTGTTAAAGCATGTGTTGTGATTTCTTCCAACATCCCGTTAAAAGTTGGATGCTTTTTACTACCTGGTAACTTAGCTATCATGCTTGGCTGCGTTAATACATACTTATCATCGAATGAGCTTTCTAAGTAGTTAGATAAATGGAGCGGCTCAGTCGTTTCTAGTTTCGAAAAATCAAATACCGAACCATCTAAGCAACTGACGGCAAATAATCTACGCCTATTTTGAGGTATACCAAAGTCTAAAGCGTTCAATATCTCGTAGCTAGTTGTATAACCTAGGTCCTTTAAATCACTTATATAACGATTGAACGCTGATATATGCCGCTTGCTCAATACGTTTGGAACATTTTCCCAGATTACAACTTGAGGTTGCCACACACCTAAATTTTTTATTATTTGAATGGTTTCAAACATTAGGCTACTCCGTGTACCATCTTCAACATTTCCGCCGTACTGCTTCCCTCCAATTGAATAATCTTGACAAGGTGATCCATGAACCAAGATATCAGGTTTTAAATCATAGCCCCTCACATCTTGCGGTGCGTAACGATTATCAAACATAGCATTGTAACTGCGTACTGCTTTTTCGTTAAATTCAACGTAATCAATACTTTTGTGTTCAACTCCAAGATTAATCAAAGCTTTTCTAGGTGCTCCTACCCCTCCAAATAACTCAAGCATCTTAATCAACTTTTCACCTCACCTTCTTAATCTTCTAGGTATTAGAAACGTCTAATCCATTACATACCTAGTCTTGATTATCTCAATTGATAAAATTACGTAGCCTTCTTTAACATAATCTTTCTCATGATCTGCACGTCCAAATATACCCACTACACTTGCGAAGACTGTTGACCCTGTATATTCCTGATTCTTTACATCAAAGCTCTGTAAAAGCAACATATCATTGATTCGGAAAGGTCTATCGTCTTTTCTAACTTCAAACGTCTTGCTACCAAGCTCCAAATCTCTAAAATATCGAGGATCAATTTTTAAATCATGAACAATTCTCTGATTTTTATATCGAATATCTTTCATCAAAAGACCTCCTTCTTAATCTTTCTGGAAATCACACCTTTTTTCTACTTATGGCTTGAGTTATCTTTCTACTAATAGAACCATTCATTTTATTGCTTGGTCCAAGAAAAGAAGATAATTCAGGTCTTTTTCTAATAGCCGTCTGTGCTTTTAAAGTCTCATTTTGTAATAATGACTTCAAATAACTAGCTTCGTCTTCATTTAGTTTAATTTCAATCATCGAGTCCACCTTTCTAATCTTTTAAGAAATACCAAGATTGCCTTTTCTCAGTTCCTCACCAAAATCTATACCAATGCTACAAGGCTTTTCTTCAATCGCTTTGACAAAGATATAAACACCTTCTAATTTCATTTGATACATGCTTATGCTGCTGTCTTGGATATAGAAACCGCGGTTTAAATGTTCTTGGATCATTGCTTCTAATTCCTTACCGCTTATTTGAAAAAATGTTTTGACTGACACTTCGTTCATTCCGCCACCTCTTCAATGATTTCATACTCATCATCAGAAAGACCATCAGATACACCCTCGTAAAATTGACTTTCAGCTGACACGCCAATCGATTCACCATCAAGAAAAGTTTCCCTTGCTTTGCAAATATGGCCTTTTTTAAATACTTTTCTCAAAGTTCCCCAATCTTCCCAAAACACATCTTTTAAAATACGAATTTTCACTATTTTCTCACTACGATAAATTGAATCATTCATGTATTTACCTCCTTAGGTTGTTAAAACAATAGCTATTAGCAAGCTGTTTATAAGCCATCTTTAATCCGGTTAAAACGCCCAAGACTCTTATCGGGTAAACTTCACCATAATCACTAAATGTTTCATAATCGACAAACTCACTATATTCAGTGTTTTCAATCCACATAGCTAAGTAATGGTGATAAGCTTCAATTCCGCCAGATTCTTCAATAACAGCTTTTAATTCTTTGAAAATCTCACGCTTAATTACTCCTTTTAGCTCACTTTCTTTATACCAAGATAAAAGTTCTTCTTTTGCTTGAGCCTCGTCAAAACTATATTTACCGCCTTCTCTGGCAGTTAGTTTGTCGCTAAAATATCCAACGTCTAGATCACTCATGAAAAGCAAATCCGCTTTGTCATAAACTTTAAAGATAAAATCACCAATATCACCAGTAATGTACACTTTGTTGTAATCAAAGACGTAACGGACATAGTAACTTAACGTTCCTGGCTTGCTCCAAGTCAAAACTTGCACGTCGCCACAATCCACCATCGTTGCTATATGGTCTTTAAACCACTGGCTTTTAATCATGTCTAAATCTTCTTGCCTTATCATGCTATGCCTCCTTCTTATTCTTAAACCTAATAATCACTTTCCCGTAAATTACTTCTCCTTTTAACTAGTACCACTTACATTCATTTGGTATGATAGTAAGAAAAGGAGGTTTTTTTATGTCTAAAAGGTTTCTATGTCCATTTTGCAATTCTTATTTTCCATTAATCGGTGATACCTATAAAAAAGTTACTGTCGCATCAGGTATATTCAAAGAAAAAAATATCAATCCTTACAGGGATACCTACACATATCATGACGAGTGCATCATAGAGTTTTTTTGTTGCCCTAATTGCGAAGAATCAACCATAAAGCTTGAAGGTAGCGGAAAACAGGTAGTTGGAACTAAAATTAATGTCAATCCAGATAGTCTCGCACAATCTTTCCCGGAATATATCCCTAAATCAATCAGACAGGACTATGAAGAGGCATGTAAAATTGTTCGTCTCAGTCCCAAAGCTTCTGCAACTCTATCTAGAAGATGCCTCCAAGGAATGATAAGAGATTATTGGGAAATCTCTGGTAAAAATAATTTATTTGAAGAAATTGATGCCATTAAAGACAAGGTAACACCACAGGTAAAGGAAGTTCTCGATAGTGTTCGACAAATCGGTAATATTGGCGCACATATGGAAAAAGATATAAACCTAATTGTCGATATTGAACCTGATGAGGCTCAGCAACTAATAAACCTGATAGAGTATTTAATGAATCAATGGTATATACAACGTCACGAGTCTGAATTAATGTTAACTTCAATAATCGACATCAACAAAACTAAACAAGAAGATAGAAAAAGTTAGTAGTCATCATTTTCAGCTAATAACTTGCCATTTTTATTCCAGTACTGGTGAACAATCCGTACTGGGTTTTCATTTGTTCCTTTTCCACGTGTTGACTCTGTATGGATTACTTCAATTATTTCTACTTTCTGCGGTGTTTTCATTTCAATATCGGTTTTCAAAATTAACCCCTCCTAATTTTGGTTGGTATTACTAAATCGATTAATCACTTAATGATTTCTACATGTACAGTCAGGACAACAACACCTCTGTTCTGACCATAACTTAATACAATCTGCCATGCGGTACCCACAATCTTTGCACGTTCTTTCATCCACAATGATGCTCCAACCACACTTACAAGTTCTTTTAAAAACATCATCTTCAACGATTAAACTTCCTTCGCCATTGCCAACCCTATTATTTCCACATGCAGGACAATCGTTATATTTTCGCATTATTTGAATTAGTTTATTAGCTTCCAATCTTCTCACCTCTCTATGATACTATTACACTTATTCATTTCCACTCAAAGGCCCATTTAAGAAATTGCCACACTTCTCTTATCCATCTCTTCATCTCTGGTCCCCCTGGTTTTCATCACATTCACAATTTCAGATGGGTTGTATTGGAGATATCCCATCGTGGTTTTTAAATCACTATGTCCTAATATGTCCTTCAACATACTAAGCGCTCTCTGGTCTTGGGTAGTTCTTAAGAATTCTTTAGCAAAATAATGCCTAAAGGCGTGAGGATAAACCTTCTTTTCCTTAACTCCACATATTCGTGCCGCCTGCTTCATACGATTCCTATATGTAGTTTGAGAAAAGCTAAACATCGGCTTATCAGCATCTCTACCCTTGAAAAACTCTCTCAGCTCATCTTTTAACCAATCCGGCGCCCCAATTATCCTCGTTTTTCCCTTGTTGGTTATTTCAATTTCTTCTGGTTCAATCTCGGCAAGCGTGAGATTGGTAGCTTCTGATATCCGAAGACCAGTGAAAGCGGTGAATTTCATTAGCATTCTTGTCTCTGGATGAGGACAAACCATGACTAAGGCCTCATATTCATCTGGCACCAAGAATTCTCTTGAACGTTTGTTCTGACGCTTAATCTTCTTTATTTTGTAATCACTAGCTTTAAAGTTCATATCTATCGTTTCAATAAAATTGAAGTAGGTACTAAAAACAGTTATTTTTTGATTAGTAGTACTATCCAGATATCTCATCTCTTCCATCATGTATCGCTTGTAATCGACCATTAGATCAAAACTGAGTTCCTGGTAACCATTTGAAATTGCAAAGTTTTCTAATTGCCTTAAATTTGTCATATAACCCCTTGCGGTTCCTTTTGCTGACTCATTTCTCTTCAAATGCTGACTGTACTTATCATATTCAATAATCATTTTTCCCAACTCCTTAAAGTTTTGATAGTAGATCATTAATACTTAAGTGATATTCAATTTTCTTGTTGATAATAATTAGATTAATTGCCCTGTTTCTTTTTCTAAAGTGCACCACTCCCTTTTAATTGAAATCATCTGACAATCAACTCCTGCAAAACGATAATTCTCAATACTTCCCTCTTCATTTCCATCTGAAAAGACAACGGCCATGCCTTCCATCACATTCACATGCTTCTTAAACATCTCCAATTCTCGTTTATCAGCTGTTTCTAAAAAGTAATCCCGATTAAAGAACAGGACAGTTTCATTAATTCTTGTCATATCTGAATACGGTACAATTGTTCTTCCGTCTGCTATCAACACTTCCTTGTCATCATCTGGATGATTAATAGCAATAATCACTAAAGCTGACTTTTCATACTTTTTTTCCACTAAACCAATATACTCATGCTTAAACCTCTTATCTTCATCTCTTGGTCTTTTACACCTTAATTTGTCTAATACATTAACTGATTTTTCACTAACCATTTTCACCATCTCCATTCTCATAATCTAGAAATCTTATCATTCCAGGGGTAAGTACTTTAAAAGGGCCCAAATCTTTCTCAGTCATATACTTTCTCCCATAACGAGACTTCATCTCTTCCCAAATGTTCCACTGAATAAAAGCATAGGTATTATGGACTCCTACACAAACGCCTGTCAAAGCTCCTTTTTCATAGTGCGATCTTAAATAAGATTCCTGCGCTGCTGATAACACGCTCTTATTAATTCTTCTTTCTTTAGATAGTGAGTATTTTGCCTCAAATACTATCGCTTGACCTCCAAGTAGTGTCCCTTGAAAATCTGGTTGGGCTTTTCCGGCAGACCTTACCTTGAACTCACCATCTCCCAATTTTTGAATCACTCTGAATGGCTCCGGTGTTTTGCTGATCTCAGCTAATCCCTTTCGACGATAATACTCGCATCCCTGCAGTATCATCTCTTCAAACGAGTGTCCTCTTGCATTATTCACTCTACTTCTAAAACTATGATTATAACGAGTAGCCATTTTTATCCCTCATCTTTCATTGCTATTCTTGTTGCTTAATTAACACCAATCCGTCACCCTTCATTTTTCTTCTATAAGAAGGCATTCCATAATGAGCTACTGTGGATTTTTTTACGCCTCTCTGAATAGCTATCTCCTCAATGGAACCACTAGCCAATATCTCTCCTCCTTTACATAAAAAATAGTGAGCGTTATTCCGTTGCTCCTCTATCCATTGCTTTTTGGTCATCTCTACGATACTTGTTTTAGTCATATGGTATGGAACTACGCCATCTTTTGGCTTTTTCCACATTTTTAGATAGAAGTAATAGCCCGTCATCTCGTTTTCGTAAAACTTTATCTCACTTATTAAATGATTTGGGTACTTTTTCTTGAACATCTCTTCTCCACAATCATTGCTTAAGGCATATTTTTCTAATTGACGCCTTGTATATTTTTTATCGTTTAGTTTTGGTGGCTTTGGCTTTTCTAAGTTTCGACTGCTTGACCATCGCTTCTTCCCCTCTGGCTTTTTCAACATGTATTGAGTTAGCCCTTCTACACCGTTACCATCAAATTGAAGACGTCTGGCATTACATCGCCCTATAGGTTTCTGGTTCTTTCCACGCCCCTTGACCCACAGTCCCTCCAATGCCTCTCTTCCAAGGTCACCTGAGATAATTAGATGATGATGGATATTAATTTTCTTTTTGCCATCTGAGTGTTCTGTCACAACCATCCATTTCAATTCTGGAAGACCTAACTTTTTGATCTTGCGCTTTGCTCTGTCTAAGTAATTCCTTATCTCTGTCTGAGCATCCTCTACCGTTTTTGGTCTAAATTCATTATTGTAATCTAGTCCTAATACTAACGACGTCTCATCAAAATTCGCCATAACAGTTTGGTGAAATTTCCTCTTACTATTTCGATCGTTTAAATTCACTTGAGTATCACTAGAAGGAGCTCCTTTTTTCCTTACCCCCTCCTTAGCGTATTTCTCTTGATCAATCGACCTAGGAAAGATATCCACCTCTACATAACTCTTCCCACAATTGATTCTCTTCTCCCGTATAAACATATTCAATCTCCTATATCATTTCTTTGCTCATAACGTTAATACCCTATACAAGACCGTTAAAGGCTATTGATAAAGCCTTTAAAATCAACGATTCAAATTGTATATTTTCTCGAAAAATGATATAATTGATTTAGTTGAATCGATATTTTTTCGAGATATGTCGTCGAGTTCTAGTAAAACTCAACGACTATTTTTTTGCGTGCTCATTTAATATTTTGTATCCTTCTGATACGTAATCTTTTTTAGGTTTCCTATAAGGGAGCCTCACTACTGGGTCCCAACAAAAATGTCCGTTTTTACATAAAAACTTATAAAGGCTCCCATCTTTCGGTTTAAAGCATTCATTCTTCCCATTTGCAATGCAATGTGTTTCGATGTGATAGCCTCGTTCTTCATAATCATTTTGACTGGTAATTTGATAGCCTCGCTCTTCCAATAATTCAATGGACGCTGCCACTTGTTCTTGAGTCGTTTCATTAAACATGTTCAATCACCTCTTACTAGCTGATGATCAACTTCTCTGACTTTGCCTCGCTTACATTCACTTCTTTTGCATTTCTTTCAAAATAGATTGAACTTTTTCCGGTTCTTAACCACGTATGCTCCGAATCCTCACTTGATGAGAGCATAATCCCTTCCGGAATCACTTTTTTGACAAAATAATAACTGCCATCTAATAGATACCAGCAATTATCTTTTATTTCTTGGTATGTCACGAAAACGCCCCTCTCCATACATTTTTAATCCCGCATCATCTACAATTCCTTTGCACATATTAAACGTATAAATATCCTCTGGTGTTGATGAACGGTAACCTTTCCTTTCAGCTCCTGCCAAAAGCAAGGCGTTTACTTTAACATTCTGCTCATGCATGACCGTCTTAGATTGGAGCCGTTCGCCAGTTAATATGTTGTTATCCACAGTTTCCACATGGTAAATTGTAAAATGTTTAATACCATCTTCAATAAAATTACGCGTAATATAAGTGTCTACCATGTCATCAAATCGATTAGTCGATATTTTGAGGATATTCATTTTCATTCTGCTCTAACTCTTTTTCTAACCTTCTGATATATCGCCATCTCTTCATTGCAAATTTGTCTTGTTTATCGATTTCAGCTATAGCCATAAACAATGTTAAGAGACAAGCCGCAATGATACATATGACGAGTATTGGCATCCATCTCTGAGGGCCATCAAAATAATGATAGACCTTAGCTAAACTAACAAAAATGCCTAGCACAAAACAGAACGAAAACATCAACATGTGCATCGCTACATAAACCACTTTTCTAGTGTTAACTGACAATCTCTTTCGCTCCTTTCTTACATTCCATACATTAATACTTCAACCCATCCTGATATCGAGGTAGTTCTTCATCAAGCATTCTTAGTTGCTTTATTTCAACCCCATTGTCAGATTGGCTTACAATTGTACACGTGTCTGTTCCAGCAACTACTGTAATAAACTCAGAGTCTGAAGAATGATAAAACTTTCGAATTTCTTTGGTTTCATTTATTTCCTCAACTGAAATAGTACCAGCGCATATTGTTCCAGCTGATATCTTATCCGTCGCTTCTGGCTTGCCAGAGGTATACCAGCTTCTCTCTAGATAGGTTGTTTCTGCTGACTTTAATATTTCTTGAACTTCTAATGCACTCATTCCATATTTGATCAACATTCCTACTATTCGAGAAACCACACTTACTTTTTTCCTATCATTCATGTCGTTACTCCTTCTTAGTTAAAATTTTTTGACAATATGATGCTTGCTAATTTTTCCATTTGTTCTGAAATGTGAATAATTTCATAATTATCTGGTGTTTCTTGTGCTTTTTCTTTAAGCAACTCCAATTGCCCAAAGATGATGTCGCGAGTCTTTTTTTGTATTTCGTTAATATCTTTCATCTCTTTCACTTCCTTTCAAATAAAGGCTCGATTGTGTACAAAGTTAAATAGTTACTTCATCATTTTTCTCATTAATTTTTATTTCTCTCCATGCATCTCTAATTTCTGGATAAAGCCATAACCTTTTTTTCCCCTCATTGACTTGAAGCTTATAAAATTCTGGTTGACTAACATACTTCGTTTCTAAAGTAGAGCGACTAACACCTGTAATTTCAATTAGTCCCTCCATAGGAATAGTCGCTTTGACTAGCTCAGATGGGAAACTTGCATCTACCTTTTCTTTAATACACTGTTTCGCATATTCAACTGGATTAAATGATTCTCCCATCTCTTTTAGCTCCTCTCTTATATTTCGAGATAATGATAGCGCTATATTAAACCTACAATATTTTTGATATACTTGATTCATCAGCAAGTGGTCTGTTGAAATACTGATAAGGAGGTGAATACATTGTTACCTTCAATAAATAAAGAGCTATTTGCTGAATTATGTGTCAAAACCTTGGAACCACATAACGGCTCAGATGAAGCCCTTTAACTCGCTCTGACCACTTATATTAACGCCTGTAAAATTGCACAACGTCATCAAAATGAATTGCTTAAAGCAATAAGCGAAAACGAACCTGATCCAAACAGCTTGCAGTTATAAAAATCACTTTGTGTACAACGACTGAAGAATTTGAGAAACCCCACTTCTTTGTTCTTCGGTCATTTTCAATCTATCCATCTCAAACACCAATACTTGTGATAATGCTAAAATTTTCATTCCTGGATGATCGTAATCATTCACTACGTTCTCAAATTTACCTTTAAGCGTTTCTAAACGATGATTTGGCTCTTCTTTCCCCATCTCTTTCACCTCCTTTCAAATTCTTTTCCCCATTTTCAATTAAATTAGAGCTTTCTTCACATTCATACGTTATACTAACTCCTTAAGTTCAGTTTTCTGAACTGAAACTTTAAAAAAATATAATGATATATCATCATCACATATTCCCAAAATACTAGATAAAGCCAATATTTCAATCGAATCAAATCTTGCCTTATTATTTAATTTATTACTTAAAGAAGTTTTTGACATTTTTAATGATTTAGCTAATTCTTCTTGGGTAAAACCTCTGCTTCTAAACCTTCCCCTCAATTCAGAGTAATCAAAGTATACAATTTCTTCCATCATTACCACCTCTTCCCAGTTTAGTTATCTGAACTTACGGCTAGTATACCCCCAAAGTTTTTCCTTGTCAACAGTATAATTCAGTTTTCTAAACTTTTTTTCAAAAATAATTGATTTTAACTGAACTTAGCTATATACTTAATATGATTTCGGAGGTGATGTCACATAGAAAATTTTGCATCTCGTTTAAAAAAAGCTATGGATATAAGAAATATTAAAGCGATCGACCTTTCATATAAGACAGGTATTGGGAAATCTTCAATCAGTCAATGGTTATCAGGAAAATACGAAGCTAAGCAGGATAAAATTTATATATTGGCGAAAGTATTGAATGTTGATGAAGCATGGCTCATGGGATTAGACGTTCCAATGGAAAAGAAACTATCTTTTTCGCACATGTATGAGCAACTACCAAAAAATCGAAAAAAACAAGTCATAGCGTACACGAAGCAACAGTATACCGATTTTCTTAAATCAAATGAAGATATAATAGAGAATGAGGAAATATCAACCTATACTTCTCTGTTTAACTCGCTTGATGACGATGGAAAAGAACTTGCAATAGACAATTTAAAGGCACTACAAAAGAAATTTTCAAAGAAACATCCAAACAACAACCAAGATGTAAGCTAATGCCAGATTACTTGAAATTAGTGATTGATAATACTAAAAATAGATAAAGACAACTTAATGCTACAAATAGAAACTCACCTTTTCATCTGAGCGGATGATGGGAAGTTTCATGCAGAATACTGAATTGGACATTCACTTTAGCATAAGCTGAACAAAACTATTCAATTTCTAGGAGGTATTAAAATGAGTATTAATTTTGTTGCAATTGATTTTGAAACTGCCAACGCGTTCAGAGCTTCAGCCTGTTCTGTTGGCATGGTGAAAGTAATTAACGGGGAAGTAGTTGATACTTTCTACTCCCTAATCAATCCAGAAGATGACTTCGATTCTTTTAATTCACACATACATGGTATCACTGAAGATATGGTCACTACCTCGCCACCCTATGATTTAGTAATTAAAGAGATTGAAGCTTTTTTGGAAAACCTTCCATTGGTTGCTCATTACGCTCCTTTTGATATGGGAGTTATTCGAGATTCCAATGACAGATATAATATTTTCGATTTTGAAGCTAATTATTTTGATAGTTATTATTTATCAAGAAAATATTTAAATTTATTAAGTTACAAACTCGTTGATTTAGCTAATTTAATAAATTTTGATTTTGAACATCATAATGCCCTGGAGGACGCTAAAGCATGTGCTGCTCTTATATTATACTTATGTCAAAACAATTCTTTCGATAATGTAGCTGATTTGCTTAACCATGTTAACTATACTAAAATGGGGGAAATTTCCGGTTCAAAAGGCTCGGGGTTTCGAATTAGAAAAATTAAAAAGACTGGCAACAAATCTCTAGTTTTCAAGGAAATAATTGAATCAGTTAGTAAAAATGATATTGATGAGTCGCATTTTTTTTATAATAAGCATGTTTGTTTCACTGGAAAATTAGAAAGTTTCTCCAGAAACGAGGCTGCTTTAATGTTGGCCGAAGTAGGTGGAATACCTGAAATCGGAGTTACTAAAAAAGTTAACTTTTTAGTTATGGGGGAACAAGACATCAGAGTAGTTGGGGATAGTTTAAAATCTTCAAAGATACTCAAAGCTGAAAAACTGTTAGCATCGGGACAAGATATCCAATTATTAGGAGAAAGTGATTTTTTAAAAATGATTTGGTAGGAGTGGAAAAATATGGAAAAAATAACCTCAAATTCAGGTAAAATTTTTATAGTTTCAAAAGTCGCTAGCGATCTCTCAAATGATGATTGCATCTATGGCAACTCTCTTCATATGACAACTAAGAATAGTTTTCTAATAACAGATGCCATACGAATTATACTAATAAAAGATATTAAATCAATTGTTAAACCAAGTATTGAAGAATTATCTTTTTTCAACTTTATCAATGCGCAACCAAACAAAGAAATTCCAAAGACTAAAAAAATACTTGAAGAGTTCAATCTTCTAGCTTACTTTTGATAAGTCGCTTGCCCCTCTTACCAATCAAATAAATAGACGTCAAAAGATCTAATGACTCTTATATAGAATGAGGTACAAATAGAATTGAACGCGGGGCCATACATTCGTGTCAGCACTTTAGAACAAGCTAACAAAGCTAATTACTCTAACGCAATATGGAATGATTTACTTAACAAATTAAGCGGTGCTCAAAAGATGATAAATGTATTTCATTAAGTAATACAAGTGCTTGCCATCACAAAGATCCATGTTGTATGATAACTTGAACTAGGTGTCTATAAATTACAAATTTCAGTGAAGATATCCTGTAACCTTTATTACACTTTATTCTATTATTGAAAGGATGAAAAAAATATGGCGACTTTTCGTAAACGAGGAAAAAACTGGGAGTATCGTATCAGATACGTCGATCAGATGACAGGTAAAACAAAAGAGAAAAGTAAAGGAGGTTTTAAAACCAAAGAATTGGCTCGATATGAGGCTTCTCAGGTTACTATTGATTTGAAGGATGGCTTTATTGAGAGGAATGAAAATATTACTATTAGTAATTATTTAGATGTATGGTTCGAATCATATAAACCAACTGTTAAGGAGACCTCTTGGCGAAATAGAGAGAATAACACCAATATCTTAAAAGCGAAATTTGGTGAAACTAAGCTGAAAAAATTGAATCACAACTTTTATCAAAAAGCGATAAACGAATTATCAAAAAATTATGCCTATAATACGTTAATTTCCATTAATCAAGTGGCACAAATGATGGCAAAACACGCAGTTAGAGACTCTTACTTCAAATTTAATCCTATTGCTGATATTAAAATCCCTCATTACGACAATGAAGACGAGCAAATTCTCTTTTTAGAAACGCAAGAGATAACTATCTTTAAGAACTACTGTATTGAGGATATTAACAAAAAAAGAAAACTGGACTTTATCCATGTTAAACTTGAAAAAGAAAGAGAACTCGCTATTTATTACTTAATGCTTTACGGTGGTTTAAGAGTCGGTGAAGCTTGCGCACTGCAACTATCTGATTATTACCCAATCACAAAAGAAATAAACATCTCAAAAACTCTTGCATCAAAGGCTACCAGCCAGACTAACGATACTTATACAGTCTATCCACCAAAAACAAAAAACGCTTATAGAACAATCCCTTTACCAGAAATAGCCTATAAGCAATTAGAAAAATGGTTGCGTTTAAGAAAAGAATACAAACTAAAGTTTTCAGCTCAATTTGAAGAGCAATGCTACATCTTTCCCAAAAAGAATGGCTCTCCATTTACGCCAAGAGATATCCGAACAAAGTTAGACGTCATTATGTCCAGACTTGACGGTGAAATCACCAGAATCACCCCTCATGGACTAAGACACACATATACTGCACTACTTATTCAAGCTGACACTAATGTGAAGCATATCCAGGCACTTCTTGGTCATGCATCAATAAAAACAACTTTAGATATCTACGCCCATATTACAGGTGATAAAAAACAAGAATCTATAGCAAACTTCGACAAAATGCTTAAAAATTTAGGATAATGGGGCAAAAGTGGGGCAAGCTCGTTTTCCACTCATTTTCAAACCACTTAAACCCCAACACTATCAATGCAAATCCAAGATACTGGCAATTTTAGTGGTCATCAAATCGATCGCTACTTGGTTTTCGCCACCTTCTGGAATAATGATGTCGGCATACTTTTTAGTTGGCTCAATAAATTGATGGAACATCGGCTTAACAACTGTCAGATACTGTTCAATAACTGAATCAAGTGTCCGTCCTCGTTCTTCCATGTCTCGTTTAATACGGCGAATAATGCGAATGTCATCTTCTGTATCCACGTAAAGCTTAATATCCATTAAGTCCCGCAAACGTTCGTCTTCTAAAATAAGAATCCCTTCGATTATGATCACTTCTTTAGGTTCCTGATGAACGACCTGTTGACTTCGAGTGTGAGCCTCGTAATCGTAAACGGGTTTATCTATCGCTTTAAAGTTAATAAGGTCGGTTAGTTGTTGAATTAATAAATCTGTATCAAAAGCAAATGGATGATCGTAATTTGTGTTTAAGCGTTCTTCAAAACTTAACTCATCTTGATTTTTGTAGTAAGAGTCTTGCTCAAATAATAAAATTGAGTGGTCTTTAAACTCGTTTAAAATGGCTTTACTAACACTTGTTTTGCCGCTCCCAGACCCACCAGTTACGCCAATCACTATTGGCTTACGCACGATTTCCATTTTGCTTATTACCTCTTTCGTCATATGATTTCCTCTACCTATACTAATCTATATTCGATTAGGATTCAATCTTTTCTTACTAAATAATCAATTATTTTGATCTCGTTCGTAACGCGTTAAGCGTTCTGCCAAAGTCCCTGTATGGAGCTCAAAGAGATGGTGATCAAAATCATAAAAATAAAGGGACTCTCCTTCTTCTTTGACGCGGCTCCGTTGCTCTTTGATCGTTAATCCCAAGCTGTTAATTTTCTCTAAATAGAGAGGTAATGTCTCCTTTGGTATTTTAAAAGCAATGTGATTGTAAGTCGTTTCTGTTAAGGATTCTCCCTCCATAATAGCAATCCAAAGATCGCCGATCAAAAAGAAACGTTCCTTGGATAGGGAATAAGTCTGATTTCCACTATCATACACCTGCTTAGCATTAAAAATTTCTTCAAAAAACAAACTGGCCTTGTCTAGATCCGCCACAATAAATGTCATATGGCTAATCCCTTCAATCATCTGACGCACTCCTTTCATTAAAATACCTTTGTAACAACCGCAACTCTTCTGAGGTTAGAGGCCGATAGTCGCCTGGTTTTAGCCCCTCGTCCAAACACAAACTTCCCATGGTCACTCGTTTTAAATAAATGACTTTTTTCCCCACAGACAGAAACATTTTTTTAACTTGATGAAATTTCCCTTCCGTAATACTCACTAGCACTCGACTTTCACTTTCCGTCGCTGTTACTATCTGTAAATCTGCTGGTTGGCAAGTCACACCGCCATGAAAGGTAATCCCAGCCTGAAAGGCCTTGATATCTGACGTGGTTACTCGCTCATTGACTACTGCTTCATACTGTTTGACAACTCCTTTTAACGGAACCAACAATTGATGAGCCAGTTTACCATTATCTGTCAGCAACAATAATCCTTCGGTATCACGATCCAAACGTCCAACTGGAAACAAACCTGGCCGTCGATCCGAAGCGGCTATCAAATCCACCACGGTCTGATGTTGCTTATCACGTACGGCACTGACCGCTCCTTGGGGCTTATTTAACATATAATAGACATGGGCCGGACCTTGGACAACCTGTTCTTTTAGTGTGACACGCTGTAAAACAGGGTCCACATTATACGCCCCACTTTGCACGACTCCCCCATCAACTTTGACGTGACGACTGACAAGAAGACGTTTAACCTCTTTGCGAGATCCGACTTTCGCTGCTTCTAATAATTTATCAAGACGCATGATTTAACTCCTGTCTCAAAACTTCTCGTTATAGTGTACCTTAATTTTGTCATAGAAGCTAGCCTGTTCTAAACAAGAGCTGTTCCGATACTGATTCAAAAAAATTCTCCCCACCACCATTTTCTGTGGAAAATGATCGTGAGGAGAAAGGGTTAATAATCAATTATTTCTTTTGGTTGTTGCAGGAACCAATTTCCGTTCGTATTTTTTATAGAGCAGAAAAGCCTTTGTCACTAAAATAATTTTGTCTTACTTCGTCCTTCAAAGCGTAGTGGTTGCCTCGTGAAGCTGGATCCAAACTACGATATAGAGAAAGTTTTATACTTTCCTCTATAGAGTAAAAAAGCCTATCTGTTAGATAGACAAAAAATGCAGCTTAAGGTTCTTCTCTTTTCCCCTCTCAAGAGGTAGTTCTTCTCCATGTTAACTCAAAAAAACCGCCCATCTACTTGATAGGCGGAAAAAAGGAGTTATTTTACTCTGGAGGAGTAAAATGAAAAATAAAAAGGTTGTTGTTGGTTATATGTTCATTTTACTATGGTTTATCTTAAAAGTCCAGTTTAAATAATGATTCCTTAAAAAATAGTCAAAATGACGTTTGTCACGCCCATAGCAGCTAAGCTTCTTTAGTGATAATTACTGGAGCTATTAAGTTGCTCACCCAATCAACACCAAATTGTTGCCCATAATCCTAAGTGCCCCCTCTACGTCAACTACACGATATCCTTCCAAGCTGGGGCATTTGTCCTAGCTTGGACTTCAACTTCCTCCTTCTCAATTATCCAGTGGATTTATAGACCAGACACTTGCAATTTCAATGACATCTTCTTCTGTCGGCATGGTGTAATCATCGACTTCCTCAGCTATTTGCTGGTTAAGACGCTCAAAATCAATAGCTAGTCCCCGTTCTTCATCGCTTAATTCACCTTGATTTAACACAACACCATAATCGCCGATGAATTCAAAACAGCGGATAACTTTTCCATTACGGGCTTTCACCCAACCATAACAATCGCTAATCCGATTACTTGAAAAGTAGTAGGCAGTTTGGTACCGTCGGCTTAATTCCTCCAACAATTCCTTTAATGGTTGATCCATTAACCCTTGTTTTTCTATTTCCACTAAAAAATCACGGGACATTTCCGAATTCTTCGATAACTTTTTTAGCTGTATACATCATGTTAAGTAATCAAACAGATAGTTCCATTGGATAATCCGCATAATCATCCGCCAAGAGTGGTACTTTCTGCTTTTTTTCTGGCTGAAAGTTTAACGGTAAAGGATGATTATTTAATGGGAACTATATGGTTATAGTCAACCATATTTTCTGAATTCGTTTGAAGCAACAACCAATCATTCTTTACCATCGCTATTGTGCTCAAATCGGCAGCTTTAAGCGTTGCCGCAACGCCTTCAATATCATTGGTATACAGGGCAAACCAAGTTGTCTTATAACCAAATGGCGAAAACTCTTTTAAATGAAATGTTTCTGGAACACTTGTTGTCTTTACCTGTTCTTCTTTAAATGACTCAACCAACCAATCTGAGTCGTTTTTTTTAAATCCTTTTAGCCATTTTTTAAGTCCCATCTTTACCACCTTTCTTAATTAATCACGACTATAATTGGATAACGTAGTACTTTTTCTCATCATCATAAACATAGTTGTTCCATTCCAACACCTTATTGGAAGCCGTATTTTCTTTTTCTGGCTGCACAACAATTCTCTGACCTTTTTCTTGATTGGCTATTCGTTCTGTTAAAAGGCGGACAATTTCTTTCCCATATCCTTTTCCTATATCCCATTCATTGCCGATCAAATAATCAATGCTAAATGTCTCACCAGGCTCATGCACCGTGTACCAAGTTTCAAGTTCTCTTGCATCATAACAATCATAATATTGACAAAAACCTATCGCAATCGCTTCATTCATGACAATAAAATGATGAAGCCAAGCATACGTATTATTTCGTTCAGTCACTTCCAATAACCAATCTTCCGGATTCTGATACCATTTTCGAATATGCTGTTTTTCTAACCAAATAGCCAACATTGGCATGTCTTCATCCTTAAATGGCCGTAGCGTGATTTCATTCATCTCATCCACTCCTATTTTATTACATACACCGATACTTCATAGATGTCCCCTAAGTTCGGCTTGATTGATATCTTCTTATTTAATTATAACATTGCTCTTTTTAGGTAGGATAGTGTCCGATGATTGCCATCGTTACAAGTGACAAGATCGGGACTTCTTCTAGCTATTTGTATAAAAAGAGACTGTTTCACAATTAGGCAACTAATCATGAAACAGTCTTTTCTTATTTCATTAACAAACTTGTCATTCGTTGAATACAAAATGCGATCGTATCTGTGGTCTCATCTTGCTTTTTCTCGGCCTTATCAAAGGCAGCGGCATCCACTGTCACTTCTGATGGGTTAATGGACTCGACCATTGCCTGACAGCCAGCAACATAATCTGTGTATGATTTTTCCAGCTTTTTATGAATGCCGATCACTTTTGCTGGTGCTTTCAATCCTTTAATTGTATCTAATAGTCCTTGATAGCTAGTGGTTCCTTTAGCAAAATTATCGTGTATCTCTGTCAATTTATCGGCTGACAATTGACCCACTGTCTCATTATCAATCGCCGTTCTAATCTCTTCAAAATACGGGTTCATGGTTTCGCCAATGGCTTCCGTTTCCTTGACAATATCGTTTATTTTTTGAATATAAAAGCCTAAATTTATTTTCACTTCGTTCTCCTCTTTCTTTCGTCATCTGTTTCTATTTTACACTGTTTAATCAAAGAAGAAAAGCTTTCATTAATAAAGTGTTCATTAGACACAAAATCCCCTGACCATGGTCAGAGGATCTATCAGCATTTAGATGTCTAGTGTTTTTCTTTGGAAGAACTTCACAATTTCCACAATTGGGATAATCGCGATTGATGAACCAAAGACAATTGCCCATTGATAAGCATCTAAGTGAGCCACGCTAAACAAATCGTTAAAGCCTGGAATCACAATCGTACTCGCCAATAACACAAAGGATAACAAGACCGCATAGTTAAAGACTTTGTTTCTAAAAGCGCCCACTTTGAAGATGGATTGATGAATGGACTTAACATTGAAGGCATGGAATAGTTGAATCAAGCCTAATGTTGCAAAAGCCATCGTCAAGGCATCAGCATGTTGCATGTCATAAATAGCATCAGAGATGGAAATACCATCGGCAATAGCAGTTGCTTTTTGAGCAGCTGTTAAAGCCAGGTGTGCTGGCCATTGAATGGCTGCCCAGTACACGCCTAAGGTAATGGCAGCTTCCAGAATCCCTTGATAAATCACACTGCTCATAACACCGCCAGAGAAGAAGTTGGAGTTACGGCCACGAGGTTTGTGACTCATCACATCACGTTCCGCTGGTTCAAGACCAAGTGCAATCGCTGGGAAGGTATCTGTCACGACGTTGATCCACAATAAGTGAACCGGAAGTAACGTATCCCACCCAATTAATGTGGCGATAAATAAGGTCAGTACTTCACCTAAGTTAGCAGCCAACAAGTATTGAATGGTTTTTTGGATATTAGAGAAAACTTTACGTCCCTCTTCAACAGCTACGATAATCGTCGCAAAGTTATCATCTGCAAGGACCATGTCACTGGCACCTTTTGATACTTCTGTTCCGGTAATTCCCATACCAATCCCAATATCAGCTGTTTTAAGAGCTGGGGCATCATTAACACCGTCACCGGTCATGGCAACAACTTTACCTGCTGTTTGCCAAGCCTTCACGATTCTCACCTTATGTTCAGGAGAAACGCGGGCGTAAACAGAGTAATTCACTACTTTTTTGGCGAATTCTTCTTCAGACATGTCATTTAGTTCAGCACCGGTAATGACCGCTTCGTGTTGATCTTTCCCTAAAATTCCCAAGCGAATCGCAATTGCTTCAGCAGTGTCACGGTGATCACCAGTAATCATCACAGGACGAATTCCCGCTTCTTTGGCAACACGGACAGCTTCTGCTGCTTCTTGACGCTCTGGATCAATCATTCCCACTAAACCAGAGAAAACCAGGTCTTTTTCTAAATCAGCAGATTCTACACTTGTTGGTTTTGTGTCAACAATTTTGTAAGCCATAGCTAAGACGCGGAGCGCTTGTTTAGCCAAACCAGTATTATTTTCTAGGATTAGCTGACGTTCAGCATCATCCATTGGTTTTAATTCACCGTTAACGTCATAAGAGACACAACGTTTTAATAATTCATCTGGCGCACCTTTAGTGGCTACCAAGAAACGACCGTCAGCCAGCTCATGAATGGTGGACATTAATTTACGATCTGAATCAAATGGCGCTTCGCCAACACGCGGTTCAGCGACTAACTTCTCACGAACATCGTAAGCTTTGTTTAAACCAAATTGGACTAAGGCAGTCTCCGTCGGATCACCGATTAACGTGCCTTCTTTCGAAAATTTAGTATCGTTACAGTAGTTCATAACTTTTAAGGTCATGTTATCAGCTGCAAGCTCGTCCGTTGCAGAATGTAATTCGTTATTGGTGAAAACTGCTTCAACTGTCATTTTATTAACTGTCAAAGTGCCAGTTTTATCAGAACAGATAATATCCGTGCTACCTAACGTTTCAACAGCTGGCAACTTACGGACCAAGGCATTTCGTTTGGCCATTTTCTGCGTGCCAATCGCCAAGACGATGGTCACAATTGCCGGCAAACCTTCTGGAATTGCTGCGACAGCAAGTGAAACAGAGGTTAACAACATGTCAATCCAAGTCGTATTGCCTTTTAGCATCCCAACACCAAACATGATCACACAGATTCCTAAGATTGCGATTGTCAGTGTTTTACCTAAAGAATTTAAGTTCTCTTTTAATGGTGTGTTGGTTTCATCTGCTTGCGATAACATATGGGCAATCTTACCAACTTCGGTATTCATCCCTGTTCCCACAACCACACCAACTCCGCGGCCATAGGTCACGTTACTGTTCATGTACGCCATGTTCAAACGATCGCCGATTCCTGTTTCCGCATCGCTAATAACGGCAATATCTTTCTCCACCGGCACCGATTCACCCGTTAAAGCCGCTTCTTCAATCTTCATGGAGTTCGCTTCAATCAAACGCAGATCCGCTGGAATCACGTCGCCTGCTTCTAACATGATGATGTCTCCTGGCACTAATTCAGTACTTTTAACGGTTTTAACATTGCCATCACGCATGGCATTAGCGTTTGGCGTTGCCATACTTTTCAGCGCATCGATGGCCTGTTCGGCTTTCGCTTCTTGGACCACCCCAAAGATCGCCATAATAAGAACCACAACAATAATCATAATAGCTTCGACGCGATCGCCTGTAAAGAATGAAATCAAGGCAGCTGCTAATAAAATCATGATCATAAAGTCTTTAAACTGATCGATGAATTTAGATAACAGGGTTTTCTTTTTCCCTTCATCTAATTGATTAGCTCCATATTCCTCTAATCGTTTTTGGGCTTCCTGATTGGATAACCCGTCTTTTGATGTCTGCATTTTCTCAAGTACTTCTGTTTCAGTTTGAGTATAAAATGCTTCTTTCAGTTGTTGCTTTTTCTCTTCCGACATTTCCATCCTCCTAATTTTTTTACTTGCGTACACAGAATACAAAAAGAGACTTGTGTATGCGCAAATAAGAGCATACATAAGTCTCACTAATTAAGACAACACCAGAAAGGATTTCCCTTCAGTGCTGGTGATGTTGTCACGGCTGATGCCGCCAGTTACTCCCTTATGAGCAATTTCATTTATAATTATACACGATTTTTGACAGGTTGCAATAAATTCTACCTTAAATCAGCAATTGAAACCCTTATCATCACTAACTTTTTCAGGTTATTAGACCCTTCTCTACCAAAAATTTTCTGCTGTCCCTTGCTCCATCCCTTGAATGAATCGTTGCCGAATCATTGGGTAGGTTTCAGATAGCTGCGTCACCAGCTTTTTCATCTCTTCCCGCTTGGTTTTTTTATCAACCGGACAGGGATTAAAAATGACGGGTAAGTCTTCGCGAGCCACAAATTTCTTAATGGTGGTTTCTTCCAAATAAAGGAGAGGGCGAATCAAGGTAATGTCCACCTTGCTCAAGTAAGTCACTGGTTCAAAGCTGGCTAATTTACCATGAAGTAAAAAATTCATCAGATAGGTTTCAATAGCGTCATCTGCATGGTGGCCTAAAGCGACTTTCTGACAGCCTAAGTCTTTAGCTGATTGATTCAAAATCCCGCGCCGTAGCTTGGCACACAACGAACAAGGGGATTTTTCTTGACGAATATCAAAGACCACGGTGGCAATATTCGTTGGAACTACCTTAAGTTCATATCCCAAATTCTCAATGAAGGTCTTTAAAGGGCTAATATCCATTCCCATGTCCATGTCCAAAGTAATCGGAACTAACTCAAAGGAAAAACCTAAGCGTTGTTCCTTTGCCATTCGATCCAATAAGTAGAATAACGTTGTGCTGTCTTTCCCACCGCTTAACCCAACCGCCACCCGATCTCCTGGTTCAATCATCTGATAATTAAGAATTGCCCGACGTACAGGATTGTAATACAGTTGATTGTCTTTCTTTTGATGTCCCATAGGTTACTCCTTAAAAAAGTCTTCTTTAATGCTGTATTGTTTACCAGCAACAATGTCGTATTGAATTAATTGATAGTCATGATACAGTTGTTGATCGTCATCACTTAATACCATGGTCGTTCCCCACTGATTAGTGTAATAAAAATTTTTCTCAAAGGCTGGTAAAACAGCCTCTAACTCCGATAATAAGCGATAAAAGCCCGTTCCTGAAAGACCGCTTAATTCAAAGAGCTTAGGACTAAAATAAATAGGGCTAATGTTAGCAAGGTTGGTCGTTTCTTTGAGTTTCCCTTGACTGTCCCAGAATAAAAACTCGGTTAAATGGAGGTCTACATCCGTATTGGCTGCTTGAAAACTATCCGAATAAATACTTGGCAAATGATCTCCCCAAAAAACTACTAAGGTGCGCTGTGGCAAGCTTTTCAGCTCGTCTAAAAAGCTTGCTAGAGCTTGGCTGGTGTATTGCACATCGGTCAAGTAATTATCCATCGTTTGTGGGTTATCTACGCCACTAATTTGACGCCCTGAAGCCTCATACTTATCTTTATAGGGCATGTGGGTCTGCATGGTTACCAAGTGAACAAACTGCGGACTATCTGTCTCTAATAAATCCAAAACTTCATTAAAAGCGGCTTGATCAGAAATATAAGGATTGTTTTCCAATTTTTCTTGGTGAGTCATGGTAGACTCATCTAAAAATTGATCAAATCCTAAGACGTTGTATACATCTTTTCGCTTATACATGGATGTATTATATGGATGAATCGCCGTTGTCTGATATCCCCGCTCCTTCGTTAAGGATACGATGGAAGGCAGCTCAGCTAAATTCGGTACCAACATGGTATAAGGCGTCGTCAGCTGACTATTAAACAATTCCATCGAAAAACCGGTTAAGGCTTCAAACTCAATATTGGCTGTCCCGCCACCATAATTCTGAGAGAGCATTTGCCCACTATATGTCTGACTGGCAATCTCATGATAGGCTTTCAACGGATCATCGTCACTTGCCAGACCTTTTAAACGCAAGGGGTCCGAAAAACTTTCAGACATGATATAAACAATGTTAGGCTGCTCTGTCTCCTTGGCAATGGTCTCTGCTTGATACTTGGCAACCACCTCTTTGATTTTTTCTGCCGAATAATCAGCTGGCTTTGCCATCGGTTCCACATGTAAATTATACAAGAAACCGCCCATAAAACCGGTATTGTAGTAGTTCATTTTCTGGCTGTAAGGAATCCACAAAGCGGTCTTATTGTACGCCTTGCGCAGTAGATTAGAGGGTTGATTAAACTGCCCCACATAAAACAAACCTAACGAGCTAATCAGGAGCAAACTAACCCGAACTAGCTGTTGTTGACGAGATAAAAACAAACTGCGGTAAAAGGCGTAACATAAAAAGCCCAGGGCAATCCCAATAACCAAGAGGCAGATGATAAATGGCCAGGTACCAACCATTTCTTTCATCAAGGATAATTCCGTGATCATTTTCAAATCATCGGGATAGATCGGCTCCACCCGATAAAACATTTTTTGGTAATTGGCAAATCCTAGAACACCAATCACAACAGTAAAAAAGAGTAGCCCAACAGACCAGGAACCAATCACTGACATCAGAAACAGCAAAAAGATCGCCAATACCAAACAACCTAACAAAAATTTTTCTGTGTGCCAACTGAAGGCAAACTTTGTTGCCAAGTCCCAACTCATATTGTTTTGAGTTAGTTGTAAATAATAATTACTCACGAAGACCATTAAAAGGGTCATCAAGCCTTGTAACCCAATTTTGATTTTCGGCCACTGCTTTTTAATTTTTTCTTTCACGTGTTTCTTCCTCTAACTTCCTGTGTAAAATTTCCCCTATTAGGTCGAGAAGAGCTGATAGCTCTAGCACTCTATCAGCTCTTCTATAAGTTATGCTCTACCGCCAAAATTCATCGTAGACAGTGATAGGTAAATGACGTTTATGAGCCGTCTTTAGCCACCAACTTTCAATGGTTGCTGCCGCTTCAGGGCTAACGGTTTGTCCTTCTAGGTAATCATCGATGTCGTCATAGGTCACTCCGAGAGCCACTTCATCTGCCAACATCGGCTTATCATCTTCTAAATCGGCCGTTGGTGTTTTTAAATACAGAGCTGGATCAGCTCCAAGGGCTTTTAACAGGGCTCGCCCTTGTCGTTTATTCAAACGCCATAGTGGTAAAATATCGGCACCGCCATCGCCAAATTTAGTGAAAAAGCCTGTGACACTTTCTGCAGCATGATCTGTCCCTAGAACGGCGCCTTGGCGGTCACCTGCAACAGCATACTGGACAATCATTCGTTGACGAGCTTTGATATTTCCTTTATTAAAATCGGTAATCGTCGTGCCGACTTCCAGTAAGGACTCAACGGTAGCGTCAACAGCCCCTTTTATATTCACTCGCAATTCAACATCTGCTTGGATAAACGCTAATGCCCGTTTGGCATCTTCTTCATCCGACTGATTGCCATAAGGTAGACGTATGCCTATAAATTGATAAGCTTGATTGCCAGTTTCTGCTCGCAATTCACTCATGGCAATTTGCCCAAGGCGACCTGCTAATGTGGAGTCCTGGCCACCACTAATTCCCAATACCAAGGTTTTTAAAAACGGGTGCTTTAACATATAATCTTTTAAAAATTCAACACTTTTACGAATCTCTGTTTGAGGATCAATTTCCGGTAGCACCTTTAGCTCACTAATAATCTCTGCTTGTAATGACATCTCAGCCAATCCTTCCGTGTCTCGTTTTATTAAAGTTCTTTTACTTTCTTGCGAACCTGATCAATGATCTTCATTTTATTGTCGTAAGCGGCCTGTGACAAATCCACAGGATACAATTGAGGGTTTAAATCCCGTTTATACTCTTCCCACAAATTATCGTGGTTTTGATTGGCTACTTTTTTGATCTCTTCCAATGCTGGCAAGGTATAAATTAACTGCCCGTCATGGTATATATCTTGCAGAATTGGTCGAGCTTCAAAGTTAACCACCGTCTTATTGATGTAAGTGTGAACGGGATGGAACATAAAGAGTTCTTCTAAATCATTAGGGTTTTCATCCCATAGCGCAATATAATCCCCTTCTGATTTCTGAGTCTCTTTTTGCGTAATCCGCCACACTTGTTTTTTACCTGGTGTGGACACTTTTTCAGCATTGTTTGAGAGCTTGATCGTATCCACCATCTGGCCACTATCGTCTTCGATGGACACTAATTTATAAACAGCTCCTAAAGCGGGTTGATCAAAAGCCGTGATCAGTTTGGTTCCCACACCCCAAACGTCAATTTTGGCATGTTGCATTTTCAAATTAAGAATCGTCGCCTCGTCCAGATCATTGGACGCGTAAATTTTTGCCTCTGGATAACCAGCTTCGTCCAATTGCTTACGGACTTTTTTTGAGATATAGGCCATGTCACCACTATCGATGCGAACACCCATAAAGTTAATTTTATCGCCCATCTCATTGGCAACTTTAATGGCATTAGGCACACCAGACTTTAAGGTGTCATAGGTATCCACCAAGAACACGCAGTCACGATGAGTTTCTGCATAGGCTTTAAACGCTTTGTAATCGTCAATATACGATTGAACTAGGGAATGAGCGTGAGTCCCACTTGTAGGAATCCCAAAAATTTTGCCAGCTCGGACGTTACTAGTGGAATCACACCCACCGATATAAGCAGCTCGCGTTCCCCAAATAGCGGCATCCATTTCCTGAGCGCGACGGGAACCAAACTCCATCAATAACTCATCTCCTACAACCGATTTTATTCTGGCTGCTTTGGTGGCGATCAAGGTTTGATAATTGATGATATTCAACAACGCCGTCTCTACCAACTGACACTGAGCCAAGGGACCTTCGATTTGCACAATCGGCTCATTGTTATAAACCAATTCGCCTTCAACAGCGGAACGAACCGTACACTCAAATTTGAAGTCTGCCAAATAAGCGATAAAGTCTTCTGGGTATTCTTCAACCTCTTTTAAATAAGCTAAATCTGATGCAGTAAAGCGCAAGTTTTCAAAATAATCAATTAAGCGCTCAAGGCCTGCAAACACCGCATAGCCATTTTTAAATGGCATGGATCTAAAATAGCATTCAAAGACTGCATGGCGGTTTGCCCGCTCAAGCTCCCAATAAGTTTTCATCATATTGATTTGATACAAATCTGTGTGCAGCATTAAGCTGTCATCTGGATAGTTATAGTTCATTTCTATACCCCATTCTTCATAATTACGTCGTAAGGTTCTCAGTCCTGCTAGTTTCCAAACGATCGCTTGTTTCTTCACACAACACACATCACACAATTCTTACCTATAATTGTATCATTAATCAGAAAATCTTAGTAGCAATTCACGATAAAAAATCAAAAGTGTTGTTCACAATAGTCAGAAAATTCTAAAAATGAACTGTACTTATTCCCCGATATATGATAAAATTCAAGTCACAAAAATAGTTGTTAAGCTGGGGAACTGACTAGTATGTTTCTGAAACTTATAGATAACTCAAATAACGTTGCAAGAAGGAGATTAGAATGGAAATAAAACCGACACTTGATCAGGCCATGACTTATTTTTTTACACCTGACAATCAAGAAAATAAACGCGTACAAATGGGGGTCATTAAATTGCAACCAGGAGAACGTAGTCCAAGTGAAGGGTACGCTTGTCACGAACAAGATGAGTATTCTTACGTTGTTTCAGGACGGGCTCATACAATTTTAGAAGATGGCACTGATTTATTAGGAACACCTGGGGATGCCCAACTGATTGTTGCCAATGAAAAACATATTAATTACAACGATGGTCAAGACGAGGCAGTGGTTGTCTGGATGCTTGTGGAGCGAGATTAATCGATAAGGAGAGAACGATGAAAAAATTATTGAAAGCTAGTTTACTGATGATAGTTGGCGCCACGCTACTAGGTGCTTGTGGTTCCAAGGGAGCCGATACATCCAAAAATGATACCACTAAAGAAACAAAAGAACTTAATCTTATGTCTGCGACTGAATTAACCACCTTGGATACTTCGGTTATGTTGGATTTTCCAGATGCGATTGTCCAAACGGCCGCATTCGAAGGTCTTTACGGTTTAGACAAAGATGACGCTATTATTCCAGCCGCGGCAAAAGAATTGCCAGACATTTCTGAAGATGGTAAGACATATACCATCAAATTACGAGAAAACGGCAAGTGGACCAACGGTGACAGTGTCACCGCAGATGATTTTGTCTATGCCTGGAAAAAAATGATTGATCCAGACAACGCCTTAGTCTACAGTTTTTTAATTCAAGATACTATTTTAAACGGTGTTGAGATTGCGGCGGGAGATAAGCCAGTTGATGAGCTAGGCGTTAAAGCACTGGACGATTACACGTTGGAAATCAAATTAAAAGAGGCACGGCCTTACTTCACTTCATTAATGGCCTTTCCGACCTTCTTCCCTCAAAATCAAACGTATGTGGAGGAAAAAGGGAAAGCCTATGGAACTGATACGGACAACACGATTTACAATGGACCATTTGTTGTAAAAAATTGGAAACAAAGTGATTTAAATTGGGATCTAGAAAAAAATGAAGACTATTGGGATAAAGATAATGTCAAGTCTGACACCATTCATTACGAAGTCGTCAAAGAAAGTTCGACAGCACTGAATTTGTATGAATCAGGCGAGTTGGATGTGGCAGTTTTAACAGGTGTTTTAGCTTCTGAAAATAAAGATAACCCTGATTTCCAATCCAATCCGACGGCAACTATTAATTACTTACGCTTAAATCAAGAACGAAATGGCAAAAAAACGCCTTTAGCAAACGAAAACCTTCGCAAAGCGATTGCCTACGGTATCGACAAAGAAACAATTATTAACAATATCGTGGCTGATGGCTCTGAACCTACCTATGGCTTGATTCCAAATGGCTTTTTGGCTAATCCAGAAACAGGAAAAGATTTCCGTGAAGAAGCTGGCGACCTGATGAACTTCGATGAGGCAGAAGCCCTAAGCTATTGGAAAAAGGCTCAAGCCGAGCTAGGCCAAAAGGTAACCGTGGATTTGTTGGTAAACGACGATGGAAACTACAAAAAAATTGCTGAAAGTATCCAAGGCGGTTTGGAACAATTGTTTGAAGGCCTGACGATCGACGTTCGCTCAATGCCCACAGAAACAGCCCTAAACTTAGGACGCGAAAGCGATTATGAAATGTTCCTGATCTACTGGACACCTGACTATCAAGACCCTATTTCAACTCTGAATACCTTCCATTCAGAAAACAAAATGCATTACAGTAATCCTACTTACGATGATTTACTGGATAAGGCCGCCACGAGCTTGGCCAATAAACCTGGCGAAAGATGGCAAGCTTTGATGGATGCGGAAAAAGAAATTATCCAAAATACGGCTGGAACAATTGCGATTAGTCAAAATAAACAATCTGTGTTACAGAATCCAGCATTGGAAGGGTTGGAATACCACACTTTCGCAGCTCCTGTCACATTGAAAAGTGTTTATAAAAAATAACTAAATAGAAACTTAACACATATTAAACCCTGAGAATCATCTGCTTTGATAGATCCTCCTCAGGGTTTTTATTTGCCGTATTGCTGACAATTGCCCCTATTAGTAGCACTTAAACCAACATCAATGTTGATAGCCATTTCTTCTTTGCTTTAGCATATATCGGACTGAAAAGTGGCAGCCTCATTAAGATACATTTACAGGTCAAACTAAGCTACTTCTCATATAAGCGATTCCCCTACTATTGAAACAAATATTCCTATCACCGTATTTCGTTCTTCCTAAAAAATTCTGTTAGTATTTTTGCCGATGTTTTATCAGGGAAAACAGGGCCGTACTTCAATAACATTCGATACTTTTTATCCGTGGCTTTCGACACAATTTTTAACAAGTTTGTTCTGAATTGATTTTGAGGTTAATCATTCATTGGCCAATCAGATCATATGTGTACTACAAAAAAACACCGAGAATAAATTCTCGGTGTTGGAATCTTACTTAAATAAGATTATTTAACTGTAACGCCAGCGCCTACTTCTTCTAAAGTAGCTTTAAGAGCTTCTGCTTCTTCTTTAGAGATGCCTTCTTTAACTGCAGATGGAGCGCCATCTACAACAGCTTTAGCTTCTTTCAAGCCAAGACCAGTTGCTTCACGAACTGCTTTGATAACTTTAACTTTAGAATCGCCAGCAGAAGTTAATTCTACAGTAAATTCAGTTTGTTCTTCAGCAGCAGCGCCACCAGCAGCACCAGCAGCAGCTACAGGAGCAGCAGCAGATACGCCAAATTCTTCTTCGATCGCTTTAACTAAGTCGTTTAATTCTAAAATGCTTGATTCTTTTAAATCAGCAATGATTTGTTCAATGTTTAATGACATTTTGAAATTCCTCCGTTTTGGTTTATATTATTAGTTTAGTTTTTTGGTACTAAGATTAAGCTGCAATTAAGCCACTTCTTCTTTTGACTCTGCCACTGCATTGATAGCGTAAGCCACGTTGCGGACAGGAGCTTGTAAAACAGATAGTAACATTGATAGCATACCTTCGCGGTTTGGAAGTTTTGCCAAAGATACGATTTCTTCAACTGAAGAGACTTTACCTTCGATTACGCCACCTTTGATTTCCAATGCTTCGATTTTCTCAGCAAATTCGTTCATGATTTTAGCGGGTGCGATAACGTCGTCATTACTAAATGCAATAGCGGTTGGGCCAACAAAAACATCTTCCATACCTTCTAATCCAGCTTTAACGGCTGCACGCGATAGGATTGAGTTTTTGATAACTTTCATTTCAACATTAGCCTCACGTAGTTGTTTACGTAATTCAGTTACCTCTTCAACAGTTAATCCACGGTAGTCGACAACGACAACGGATGCTGCTTCTGAAAATTTAACTGTTACTTCTTCAACTTGTTGGGCTTTTTTAGTGATTGCTACTTCGCTCATTTAAAATTTCACCTCCTGTAATTTTAGATGGATGGGTTATTTCTTTGAAAGTCTGTTTCAAAACAAAAAACCCCATGCCACCGTTGACATAGAGGGACTATTGATACTCTCAACATTGTCCTCGGTAGGAGATTAAGGCTTGCGCCACCTACTGTCTTCGGTACATCATATAAATCTTAACCTAAGTAACTGTACCATAGCCAATTACTCAGGTCAAGAATTTTTTAACTTTGTCTAGCTTTTTACGCTAGTTCTAGTTCTTTTAGATTGAAGCGACGTCAACTTTAACACCAGGGCCAAAGGTTGTTGTTACAACTAAGTTCTTCATGTAAGTTCCTTTAGTTGCAGCAGGCTTCGCTTTTAACATTACGTC
Source organism: Vagococcus allomyrinae (assembly GCF_017829975.1). GTDB lineage: Bacteria > Bacillota > Bacilli > Lactobacillales > Vagococcaceae > Vagococcus_D > Vagococcus_D allomyrinae. The sequence continues at coordinate 541,085 of NZ_JAEEGA010000002.1, forward strand.
ATGGATCGTTTTGAAGTTTTCAATTAATTTGTCATCTTCAAATGATACTTTACCGATTGGTACGTGGATATTTCCAGCTTTGTCAACGCGGTAAGTCACTTTACCAGCTTTAACTTCTTCAATCGCTTTAGTAACATCCATTGTAACAGTTCCTGTTTTAGGGTTTGGCATTAGGCCTTTAGGTCCTAAAACACGTCCTAATTTACCAACTTCAGCCATCATGTCTGGCGTTGCAACAACAACGTCAAAGTCGAACCAGCCTTGTTGAATTTTGTTAACCATGTCAGCATCGCCAACGTAGTCAGCACCAGCAGCTTCTGCTTCTTTAGCTTTTTCGCCTTTAGCAAAAACTAAAACTGATTGTGTTTTACCTGTTCCGTTTGGCAGTACGACTGCGCCACGAATTTGTTGATCCGCTTTTTTAGGGTCAACGTTTAAACGGTAAGCAACTTCAACAGTTGCGTCAAACTTCGCAATATTAGTATCTTTTGCTAAAGCTACTGCTTCAGCTAATGAGTATGTTTTAGTTGTGTCAACTTTTTTTAGTGCATCTTGCAATTTTTTGCTCTTTTTAGCCATTTTGTTTCCTCCTTGAATGTGGTTATAACGGTAGAACCTCCCACGGAATTCATATCTTTCAATACGAACCGACTGAGAAGCTACTTCCGGTGGTTACAGCTTTTGTGAAGCGATCAGGCTAGTGATCTACTCGACTGTAATCCCCATGCTTCGTGCAGTACCTTCAACCATGCGCATTGCTGCTTCAACATCAGCTGCGTTTAGGTCCTCTAATTTAAGAGTAGCGATTTCTTTCACTTGCTCGCTAGTAACAGTTGCAACTTTTTTCTTGTTAGGTTCGCCAGAACCTTTTTCCACGTTAGCGGCTTTCTTTAAAAGAACTGCTGCTGGTGGTGTTTTTGTTACGAAAGTAAATGAGCGGTCTTCGTATACTGAGATGACAACTGGAATAATTAATCCAGCTTGATCAGCTGTACGCGCATTGAATTCTTTTGTGAATCCCATGATGTTAATACCCGCTTGACCTAATGCAGGTCCTACTGGCGGTGCTGGAGTTGCTTTCCCTGCTGGAATTTGCAACTTAACTAATTTCTCTACTTTTTTTGCCACGAGACATACCTCCTTGAGTCCGGTGATGTGGTTATATGGAGATTAAGATTTCTCCTCCCACGTTTCTTTTGCATGCAAAAGAAATGCGCTTTTTCACGCACTAAATCATTATACTTGATTACCTATCTTTTATCAAGAGCTTTTTACTGTATTGCCAATTTAATCATATAAAAATCTACTTCTCAGAAGTCGATAGACGATCACTAAAACACTTGCATATATCAGACAAACACTTAACTGCCCCCAGACAAGACTGAAGCTAAAGGCAGGATTCTCTAAAAAGTAAGCAGTCAGTTTTGATAGCGGCGGAAACAACCACAGGACCAAGTGAAAACCTGGGAGTTTCTCTGCCATGGTATTACCGACGACGCTGATCAGCCCGACAATAAGCAAACACACATTGCTCAACTTAGGATCTTGAAACACGTAACGAGGTTGAATAATCATCGCCACTAGGCCACCAATTAAACTAAACACGAAATGAATGACTAGTGCACACATAATCTCTTCCAATGAAATCCCTCTTTTAAATAGTCCTTGATTTTTCACTAGGTTGATGATGATCGGCAACGCCACCGATACTAGCGAAAGAAGTGAACCAAGGTACGTGACAAACACAAGCGTTTGCATCCAATAATTCTCTTTTTTAGGTAACCTTGTGACGATGATTTGTTCCATAACAGGCGTTAAGCTGGCCAAAAAGGTTTGGCTGGCCCAGGCTGTTAACAAAAACATAAAGGTGGCTGAATTAAGCATCGTTGAAGTAAACTCCTGGGGCATCACTAAATAGTTTAGATAAAGAAAGATCATCCATCCAATCAATGGCATTAGCCACTTATTTGATTGCCGATAAATAGTTCGATAATAACGAAACATCGCGCTAGATAAATTCATGAGTCAACCTCCTGACAGGTATCTGATGAGCCACACAAAGGGCAAGTAGCTGTTGACTTTGAGGTATTGAACAGACCAGCTGACAGTCGGTTTCCGACTCTTCAATCATCTGTGTGAATCCTTGGATAGCCTCAATGAATGAATCCCTTTGCCTACCCAAAGGATCGGTCAGGATAACGGCATAGATATTTCGCTCTGTTTTTAAGGCTTGGTGTGCTTTCAGACGGAGTCCTTTATCAATAACCTGATAGACATCTTTAGCCAGGGCTTCTGTTAGAAACGACTCATGGCAACATATAACAAGGGTTGTCCCTTCTCGGTTTAACTTCTGCATCAATTCAATAAAGTCGGCTTGGGAAGCCAGATCTTGACCGGATAGTGGCTCATCTAGTAACAAAATATCAGGTTGACACAACAAGGCTTGGATCACGTTAATCTTTTGCTTAGAACCCTTGGATAGATAACTGATTGGTGTCTTTAACATTTGGCTAATTCCAAATTTTTCAACTAATTCAGTCATTCTTGCGTGACTATCTGGCAGTAGATCGATAGCCATTAGCTGATTGAACAATGTCTCAGGCGTCACTAGACTATCAGGAAAATCCGCTGCAACATAGCCAAGCTTCAAAGGCGTTTGATACCTTACTTTACCCGACGTTACTGGTAATAGTTGGCCGATTATTTTCATCAAGGTGCTTTTTCCGCAGCCATTTGGTCCAAGCAAGGCGATGGCATCGCCACGATAGATCGCCAAATCAACTCGTTCTAAAACGCTCTGTTTTTGATAACTTTTGGACACATCTTCCAATGCTATTAATAATTCCTTGGTTTGCGTCATTTCCAACTCCTCTTCACTCATTTGTTCTTTTTATTTTAACACATGACATAAGTGACTGTCTTTCACAAACCGAAGGATACTTAAGATGGCAACATTCTCACAATTTCAAGCAACTCTCTAATTTTTTTCTCCTCCTATTTGTGTTACTATTGTCGTAGATAAAATAGGATGTAGTCTTTTCAAAGAGGAGAGGTTAAGGATGGTTTCACAATTTAAAAGTGTCTTTGATATTATCGGACCTGTTATGATCGGACCTAGCAGTTCCCACACAGCTGGCGCTGCACGAATCGGGAAAATCGTTCGCAATATTTTTGGTGAGCTACCGGATCAGGTGGATATTTTGCTCTACGAATCGTTTGCCAAAACTTACCGCGGACACGGCACAGATATCGCTTTAGTCGGAGGGCTGTTAGGTATGGAACCCAATGACGAACGCTTAGCGGAGTCGTTGAAACTAGCCCATGAAGCAGGAGTGGAAGTCGCCTTCGTCCCTAAAAAGGAAAAGGCCGAGCATCCGAATCAAGTCACAATGAAAGTCAAAAAAGGCGATCGTTCAATGAGCGTGACTGGTATTTCCATCGGCGGAGGTAATATTCAAATTTCTGAGTTAAACGGCTTCCGAATTAATTTAAGCATGGGAATCCCGACGTTTATTGTGGTCCATCAGGATTTACCAGGATTGATTGCTAAAGTGACTCAAATCTTTGAACAACAAGCGATCAATATTGGCACAATGACTGTGACTCGCGAAGCTAAAGGCGATAAAGCGATTATGATTATTGAAGTTGATGAACGGGATGTTGGTGATAGTCTTGAGCAATTAAAGGCGATCACTCACGTCCATAACGCATCATTCTTTAAGTAGAGAAAAGGGGGAGAAGAATGTTTCAGACAATTGAAGAACTGGTTGTATTAGGAAATAAATGGGGATCTGTTGCTGAGGCCATGATTCAAGAAGAAATGGCCGCCTTCGGCTCTTCACGAGAAGACATCATCGCTCACATGGGGCAAAATAAAGAGGTCATGTTGCAATCAATCGCACAAGGTGTGGCCGGGGTTACGTCTGTTACTAAGTTGACAGGGGGCGACGCTAAGCGCATGAATGAGTATCTTGAGGCTGGCAAATTTTTAAGTGGGGACACCATTTTACGCGCCGTCCGCAACGCCATTGCAGTGAATGAAGTCAATGCTAAAATGGGCTTGATTTGTGCAAATCCGACTGCTGGGAGTGCCGGGGTTGCTGCCGGGGTGTTGGGATCTGCCATTGAAGATTTAAAACTGACTGACGAACAGCAAACTAACTTTTTATTCACAGCAGGCGCTTTTGGCTTAGTCATCGCCAACAACGCTTCAATCAGTGGTGCTGAAGGCGGTTGTCAAGCTGAAATCGGCTCAGCCAGTGCCATGGCTAGCGCAGCGTTAGTAGAAGCTGCTGGCGGCACTCCCGACCAAGCTGCTCAAGCTGTTGCGATCACGCTTAAAAATATGATGGGACTGATTTGTGATCCTGTTGCTGGTTTGGTTGAAGTCCCTTGTGTCAAACGCAATGCTTTAGGGGCCAGTCAAGCTTACATTTCTGCCGATATGGCCTTAGCCGGTATTCGCAGCGTCATCCCCCCTGATGAAGTGGTCATTGCCATGGGCAAAGTCGGCAGACAAATGCCTACCATCTTCAAGGAAACTGCTGAAGGTGGTTTAGCAGACACGCCAACTGGGCGCCGTATTGCACAAGAATTGTTTCAGCAATAGCTAAAATAAGATGACCGAAACCACTCAGATAGCATCTGAATGGTTTCGGTCATCTTTAGTCTTTCCACAAAAACTCCGCCACTAATTTATCTACTTTACGATTCTCGTGTAACGCACTGTGTTGAGCTGTTTTGCCATCAACCTTCACAAATTCATAAGGCAATTGATATTTTTCAAATAAATAGTTCAGCGCCGCCACACTGGCCACGGGTACCGTTCCGTCACTGCCATTGTCTCCGTCGATATCGCCTGCGATATTCAGATATGGAACTCCTTGAGGAAATTTACTGAAATTGTCATCGTACTCCACAAAACGCGGCGCTGGCACTTGGGGACCTGTCTTGGCAATCTCCGCCAATTCCCGATCATCCTCATTAAAATCATTAAAGGGCGAACCGATAGTCACCACTTTACGAATGGTCACATCAGAGCCATCGATGCCAAAGTTAGCAAGGTAACGCATGATGCTCACCCCACCCATGGAGTGTCCCAATAAATTAACTTGTTTCGTTTGATACGTTTCACTTAAGTACTCAAGAACACGCTGAATCCATTCGGCTTGTTGCCATTCTTGGTTAGTATTGTCTTCAAAAATCACTTGAATCATTGGATTGCCTTCAGATGTCCACTTGCCATCTTCTGTAATATCACCTGTTGGACTGACGGTTAAAGTTACCGAACGCTCCCCATATTCATTCCGACTCAAACGCTGTAACATGCCATTGAAGGTTAATAAGGTGCCTTTATACCCGTGAAAAAAAAGAGTCGGGACATTACTTTTTTTAATTGACTCTTCGGTTGTCTCAGGTGTTACTTGGGCTTCTGGCTGGTTTTTTTTTACAGAACAAGCGACTAATACAACGCCACACACGAGACCTAATAACACCAAGGTTTTAACTGACTTGACTTTCATCTCTAACACGCTCCTATTTTTTAGACTACTACAAGATTAACGACTTAGCGCCCCACAAAAAGTGGGCAACTAGACGGTCTATTTGTTGATTTTCGTGCAATAAACTGTGTTGGGCCTTCAATCCCAGAACCAGATGCTCGCGATAACTTGCCACCTTCCCCTTAACAAGAAACCCCAAGGCTCGTGCGCTATCGACACTGACAAAGCCATCACTGCGGCTCCCATTTTTTAAATCGCCATAGACATTAAAAACCGCTAAACTTTTAGGAATACTTTTACGATATGTGTGAAAATAACGATAGGTCTCAGAGGCATGTACAGGGCCGTTGGGACCTAAATCATAAGCCGTGCGCCCAGATGAGTCCACGATTTCCCCATTAAAAGGAGCGCCGACTACGGCTAATTTTTTTACTCTTGGCAAACTGGGATCAAAGCTATTGTCAACAATATACCGCAAACCGGCGACGCCACCCATGGAGTGTCCCATCAAATAGACTTCCTCAATGCCTAAATGTTGCTTAAGCAAGAGCAAAACCTCTTTTACCCAAGCCCCTTGCTGCCACTCAGGCGGATCGCCTTCTTTAAAAATAACTTGAACTAAAGGATGCTTATGAGTCCGAAAGCTTTGCCAGTGTCCATTTAATTGCAACTTGCCGGCCTTCGATATTTCCACATCCAAGGCTTTGTACGCCACACCCTGTTTATCCCAACGGGCAATCATGCCACCTAAGGAGCGACGGGTGCCGTTGGTTCCATGAATCAACACTGTGGGAATGGTGGCCACTTCCTCACCAATGGTTAATTGTTTAAAGGAGGCCCGTTTTTGCAAGAATTGTTGCCCTTTCTTAAGAGCTAAGATACTGCCACTAACCAAAATAGCTCTTTTAAGCCACTTAGTTGATCCCATCTTCTCACGACCTTTCACTCTTCTCATACAAGCATAGCAAATTCCCCTTCAATTAACTATCATTTAAAATCTAAACGACCGCTTTTTAGCAAAATATTAATTTAATATCCCTTAAAGAACACAATCACTTCTCTAAGTGCTCTCCTTTAATCAGATATCCCTTCTACAACCTTTTAATTTATGCCTTCAGCAAATGAATTTTGGCGAAAGAAAAAAGCTACTGCCGAATAGTCAGACGAGTAGCTTCAGAGTATTATATTTTATCGATTTGCTCAAAATCTAGCTCAGTTGACGTTTCACGGCCAAACATGTCAATGTTAACTTTGAGTTTTTGACGTTCTAAATCAATTTCAGAAATTTCACCTGTTAAACCAGAGAAAGCTCCTTCAATAATTGTCACCACTTCGCCAACTTCCACGTCTAGCTCTTTATGACGCTTGCTTAGGCCAAGTTTACGTAAAATATGCTCAATTTCTTCATTTAACAACGGCGCTGGTTTACTTCCGGCACCATGGGAGCCAACAAAGCCAGTTACACCTGGTGTGTTACGCACGACATACCAAGAATCGTCTGTCATAACCATTTCCACCAATACATATCCAGGGAAAGTTTTTTTCATGTTTACTTTCTCTTTGCCATTCTTCACTTCACGTTCTTCTTCTTCAGGAACAACCACGCGAAAAATAAAATCTTCCATCCCCATGCTTTGCGCACGTGACTCGATGTTTGCTTTTACTTTGTTTTCATAGCCAGAATACGTATGCAACACATACCATTGTTTTTCAAATGTTTCCATTCCTAGCATCCTACTTTCTTGTAAAATAAAAAAACTTCAGCACTGTCCGAAGTTTTTCTCTCCGTCAATTATAGCACTAATTGCGTCAATTGGCTAGTTACTTAATTTGAAACTGATTTTATTAGAAAATAGTAGTCTATTGTGATAAAAATATGCTATTATCCGTAGTGAAGGAAAAAAGATAGTCGGGACACTCGACTTTTTACATAAAACGAATCTTTTAAAGGAGCACACACATGACACGAGTATTAAAGCAATATGCCACAACCATCCTCTTGCTGGCCGGTATTATTCTCGGTGGTTTAAGCGGTCTGGTTTTTGGAGAAAAAACGATGGTCGTTAAACCTTTAGGTGACTTATTTTTAAATCTGATGTTTATGATCTTAATCCCCTTGGTTTTTTTCAGTATTACGTCAGCTATCGCTAATATGACCGAAATGAAGCGACTTGGAAAAATTATCGGGGCAACATTCTTAGTCTTTTTGGGAACTGGATTTATTTCCGCCATTATCGGTTATCTAGGTGTTCTTGTAATGGATCCTCTAAAAAACATCGATACCACCAGCCTCGAAAAGCTAATGTCAACGGCGACTCAAGGAGAAACCACTTCCGGATCTGTTTTACAGAAACTAGTTGAAACATTCACTGTATCAGATTTTCAAGAGTTGCTTTCTAAAAATAACATGTTGGCTCTGATTGTGTTCTCTTTGTTAATCGGAGTCGGGACTTCTCTGGCTGGCGAAAACGGTCAGCCCTTTGCTAAATTTTTAGGCTCAGCAAATGACGTGATGATGAAAGTTGTTTCGGTCATTATGATCTATGCCCCCATCGGGTTAGGCTGTTTCTTTGCTACGACAATTGGTAGTTTAGGTGCTCAAATGATCACTGGCTACGCCCGAATCATGCTACTTTATTTGTTGATCACTGTGGTTTACTTTTTTGGTGTGATGTCCTTATACGCTTTGACAGCTGGTGGTAGACTAGGTCTTAAAAACTTCTGGCGAAACATACCACAACCGGCTATTACGGCGATAGCTACCAGTTCCTCAGCTGCTTGTATTCCGATTAATTTGACCAGTACCAAAGCCATGGGTGTGCCAGCCGATATTGCTGAAACAGTCATCCCTTTAGGGGCAAACACTCATAAAGATGGCTCTGTTATTGGTGGAATTTTAAAAATCGCCTTTCTGTTTAGCCTTTTTGAGAAAAACTTTAGTTCTCCTCAAAACATGGTGTCAATCATTCTCGGCGCTTTTTTAGTCGGCATGGTCATGGGGGCAATTCCTGGAGGTGGGATGGTTGCAGAAACCGTCATTATTACCTTGTTCGGTTTTCCGATGGAAGCACTGCCTTTGATCCTAATTATTAGTACGATTATCGACATCCCTGCTACGTTACTTAATTCATCTGGTAATACCGTCTCAGCCATGCTCGTCGCCCGGATTGTTGAAGGAAAAAGCTGGCTAAGTAGCCGCCACAACTAATGAACCAACGCAGAGTGCTAATTTTCCAATTTTCAAACCAACAAAAAAACCTCAAACAATTTTTTGTCTGAGGTTTTTGTTTTTAAACAAATAGATTAATGATCGCTTTAATTCCTAAGTCAACGACTGCAAAAAAGATAGCGAATAAAATCGTTGTTTGAATAACCGTTGAAACATCTTTACGTAACTGTTTGCCTGTTGGCCAAGTTACCACTTTCATCTCATCTCGGACACTTGCTAAAAACTTAAACATTCTTCTGACCTCCAAATCCTACTTAGTTTCTCTGTGTAATGTATGTTTCTGACAATATTTACAAAACTTTTTAATTTCAAGTCGTTCAGTGCGCTGTCCTTCATTGACAGCTTTAGAATAGTTACGAGAACCACAAACTGAACAGGCAAGGGAAGATTTCTTTGTTGCCACTGTTCACTTCCTCCATTCTATCTATTCTTTTACTAATCTACATTAACACCATTTTCTATACATGTCAATCGCTATCTCGATCTTCATAGGCTGGTTAACCAAGCTTTTCCTAGGGGTTTTGCGGTTTATATGGTAAGATAATAATAACAAAGCAATCACAATTGGAGGTTCTTTTTATGCTTATCAAACAAGTTTGTATCCGCAAACGTGACTTAACGACTGTTGATGAAATCTGTACCCTTGAAAACGCCCTCGACATCTTGGAAGAGTCAGGCTACCGTTGTGTGCCGATCTTAGATGAATCAGGTAAAATTTTCCGTGGTAATATCTATAAAATGCACATCTATCGCCATAAAGCTAACGGTGGTGACATGCAATTGCCGGTGACACATCTCTTAAAAAATGCCACCAAATTTATCTACTTAAATTCATCTTTTTTCAAGATTTTCTTTACAATCAAAGAGTTGCCTTATATCGCCGTTCTCGATGAAAACAATTACTTTTATGGCATTTTAACCCATAGTAAACTGCTAAATATTTTAGCTCAATCATGGAATGTTAAGGAAGGCCGTTACGTCATAACCGTCGCTTCTATTGGTCGTCGTGGCGACTTGGCTGCTATCTCTAAAATCATTTCAAAACATTCGGCCATCACCAGTTGTATCACATTGGATGTCGGCCAAGATGAGTTTATTCGCCGCATGCTTTTCACCTTACCAGCTGACACAGATGAAGCCACCCTTAACACGGTTATTGAACAGCTGGAACGGAAAGATTATAAAGTTGTCGAAGTGGAAGATTTACAAAAAGCATCAGAATTAAATAACTAAATAAGAAAAGCTGAACGAGGCGTTTAGCCCTGAAAGAAAAATAGCAAAATGTTTAAGTGATGCTCTTTGTCACTAAAATAATTTTGTCTTTTTTCCGAAGGGTTGCCTCGTGAAGCTGGATCCAAACTACGATATAGAGAAAGTTTTATACTTTCCTGTAGAGTAAGAAAAAAGGCCTCAAGGAATTTTCAATTTTCCTTGAGGTCTTTTTTAACTATTTGATCAAGCTGTAAATCGCATCAGCATATATGACAGTGGCCTTTACTATATCATCTACGGCCATAAATTCATTGGCTTGATGCATCGTGTCGATACTATCAGGGAACATCGCGCCATAAGCAACACCACGTTCTAATAAACGACCAAAGGTTCCACCACCAATGACTTTTTCAGCCCCTTTAAGGCCGGTATGTTTTTCATAAACATCTAATAAGGTCTTCACCAATGGATCGTCACCAGGAACATAGTGTGGCACTTGACCGCGAGATTCAGAGTCTATTCTGACATTTTCTCCAAGTTTCTCCCCAATTGTCTTTTCTAACCCTTCATGAGTAACACCTTTAGGGAAGCGAATGTTCAAGGTGATTTTATTGCCTTCTGAGGCATCAGCATGGAATTTAAAGATCCCTGGGTTCATGGTTAATTCACCCATGACTTCATCGGTGTGAGCAATCTCTAAAGCTGTCCCATTTGACTCTTCGTGTAAGTAGTTAGCAGCGGCATCAATAAAGGTTTGCCCGTCGCCGCCAAAGTCAAATCCTGCCAAAAAGACAGCCATAAAGGTCCCGCCATTGATGCCGGCTGCTGGACTGGCACCATGAGCCGATTTCCCGTTCACCACAATTGTGACAGTGGTGCCATTGACGTCAATTGTACCGGAAACAGGGTTCTTTTCAATAAAATCAAGGAAGCTAACTTCCATTTTCGCCCCTGCTTCGACTGAAGCTACTTCCACAACAGCACTTGCTGATTCAGGCACCATATTAGGACGAAGACCTGATTCAAAGCTGACCAAACGATACTCGCCGGCATTGGTGCCGCCGACGTTTACATTGATGTTAGCCATGCCTTTTTCGCCATTGATAATCGGGAACTCGGCATCTGGTGCAAACCCAAAGTCAGGTTTTTCTTCCACTTCCAAGTAGCGGTTCATACAGCTCCAACCACTTTCTTCATCGGTTCCGATAATAAAACGAACCCGTTTTGAAATCGGCAGCTCCAACTCTTTAATAATTTTCAGAGCGTAATAGGCTGCCACACTTGGGCCTTTATCGTCACTGGAACCACGAGCATATAATTTACCGTCGCGAATTTCTGGTTTAAATGGATCCGTGTCCCAGCCAGTTCCCACAGGTACCACGTCCACATGACCAAAAATCCCCATAGTTTCAGTTCCAGCACCATACTCTAAATGGCCTGCCAAGTTATCAATATTTTTAGTGATGAACCCATCACGTTCGCCAATTTCTAAAAAACGCAAAAGGGCCTCTTTGGGGCCAGGTCCAACCGGTGCATCAGCTGTTGCTTTATCGTCTTCTCTGACACTCGGGATACTCAATAAATCAAATAAATCCTTAAACAAATCATCTTTTCGTGCATCTACTTCTTTTTGCCAATCAATTGTCATTTTATCCACTCCTGTCTGTTTTACTACTTCCTCTATCATATCATTTATAGCCAAAAAAAGCTTTATGAAACAGTCTACTTTTCCACTGCCAGTCCTAATAACGTCTGCTCTTCTGTTGTTAACTCACGGTATTGCCCAGGAGTCAATAAAGGATCAAGGCTAAGGGCTCCCATCGTTTCTCGGTGAAGTTCTGTGACTTGCTTGCCCACTGCTTCAAACATCCGTTTCACTTGATGGTATTTTCCTTCAGTGATAGTTACCTTGATCTGTGAGGTCTGCTTCTCCAAGTTAACCGAAATAATTTCCAGTTGGGCTGGTTGACACGCTTCATTACCTGAGATCATCACACCATCGGCAAAGCGTTGGCAATCCTCTGCTGTCACAACCCCATTAATCGTTGCTGCATAGCGCTTTGAGACGTGTTTTTTCGGTGAAAGTAAATTATGACTGAAATCACCGTCATTTGTAATCAGCAATAACCCTGTTGTCTCTTTATCCAAACGTCCAACAGGAAATAAATCTCTTCGGTAGTCGTCTTTTGCAAGCAAATCCAAAACCGTACGATGGCTGACATCTTCTGTTGCCGAAATAACTCCTTTTGGCTTGTGCAAAAGATAGTAAAAATAGGCTTGATAACTAACTAATTGATCACCTACAGCTATTTGATCAGCGACTTCTGACACATTGATTTTCCCATCTTTTACTTGCTGACCATTGACGGTAACTTGACTTTTTTTAAGCAGTTGCTTGACCTCTTTTCGGCTGCCAAAACCGCTGTGACTCAGTAATTTATCTAATCTCATTGTGGTCATCCTTTCCAACAAAAGAAAGAACACCTTAAAAAGATGTCCTTTTCACATATTTTATTTAAAGAGGTTTAATCTTCAAGCGACGGCGGATACCAGCCACCCGATCGCCTAACAATTTATCTGCTAGCTTCACTTTTAAGGCCATATAACCGTAAAGTCCGCCACCTACAACTGCCACAAGAATCACAATGATAAACGATTGCGTTTTGCTAGTCGGGCTTATCATCAGATACAGAATCGTTCGTGTTAACCAGGCTGCTAAGGTCATAACTAGGCTTAACAAGGTAATTAACAACGTTCTTCTGGCCGTTAAACTGACATTAAATTTCGTGATTTTACGAATCTCTCGCGTTGTTAGATAGGACGCCACAATAAACCCAATACCTGTGGACAACAACGGACCATAGACTTCAAATAACCAAATAAATGGATACTGTAAGACCACTTTGACAAGAAAACCAATCCCCAAATAAATCATGGCCTTTTTATTTTCATACAGACCTTGAAGCGTCGTCGAAACCAGCATGTAATACCCTAAAATGATCCCCACATAACAGGCCTGAACCAATACAGAGGTACCTAACACATCGTGTTCATAAAACAAGGTGTTAAGTGGTTCCGCTAAAATAACCATCCCCCAAGTGGCTGGAATCATCACAAAGAAAAACAACTGAAAGTTATCGCTAATTAATTTAGCCACACCTTTGCGATTTTTAATCGTAAAAGCTTCCGTCACTAAAGGTAAGCTGGTAACTGATAGCGATGTCGCTATTGAAATGGTAATCATCGTTAACTTATCTGGATTAGCACTAAAAATAGTAAATAACTCTTTGACTTGCCTGTCCGTATAATTGGTTAGTTGATACATAATACGTTCAAAGGTATACTGATCAAAAATCTTAAAGATTGTAATAGCTGATCCAATGATGATAAATGGAAATGCTTGAATCATCATGTCTTTTAAGAGATCATTCGTGGATATTTTTAACTGATTATTGCTATTAGCCTCTAAAACTTTCAATTTACCAGAATAACGTTGGTAAAACCATAAAAGGGCTGCTAAAGCTGCCAACATGCCGATAAAGGCCGCAAAGGTTGAGTGGGTAACGGCTTTAACGTAGTTACCATCTCGTACTTGCATAATAATATAGGTCGCTAAAAGCATGTAAAGCACCCGTGCGAATTGCTCCACCATTTGGGACACTGCTGAAGGCATCATGTCGTGATACCCTTGGAAAAAACCACGAATTACACTCATACATGGGAAAATTAGCAAGGCCACACTTAAAGCCCGCATGACGGGAATCAAGTCTTGGTCACCGGCCGCTAATAGTTTCGCCGCAAAAAACATAACCCCTGCGAAAGCCACCCCTAAACCAGCCATCATCATCATAGATTTTTGGAATAATTTTTTACTTAAGCCGTACTCATTTAATGAATTATAGTGTGAGATTTGTTTGGCTATTGCCCCTGGAATCCCTGCTGTTGCAATCATTAGAAATAAAGCGTATATATTGTAGCCTTTAGTAAATAAGTTATTAGCTATTTTGGCATTTTCGCCCATCATGGCATACCAAGGTATGATGTAAATAGCGCCCATCAATCTAGAAACAACACTACCAACTGTCATCCAGATTGAGCCACGGACCATTTTTTGCTTTGATTCAATATCTTTTTGTTCAAAATTCTCATTTGGAATTTGCATTGATCATGTCCAACTTTCTCACAATTCTAGTCTCTCAATTAAGAATAGTCCTTTTCACACTCGCATTACTCATTTTACCAAATTAATCGCTTTTCGTTAAGAGCGATTATGTGATTTTATTATTTATTTATGAATAGACGATACCGTTTTACAATAAATATACCTATAATAATTACATTATAAGCTAAAGCCATCAAAAAAACTATGGCAAAACAATTTTCCAATAGTTCTATTATACGTGAAAAAAGGAAGAAAGCATAGCGCTGTCAAAAAATGTTGATACAAACCCCTTTTTAATGGCACAAAGAAAGAATACCCCTTTGTCTACATCGGAGTATTCTTTCTTTTATTAACCACTTATCTCTTAATTCGCCACAATATTTACCAATTTATTCGGAATAACTACAACCTTACGGATAGTTTTCCCTTCAGTTTGTTCCTTGATGAGCTCATGGTCCAAAGCGAGAATTTCTAATTCTTCCTTCGCCATGTCACGAGGAATCGTCGCTTTAGCTCGGACTTTGCCATTCACTTGGATGACAATTTCAATTTCATCTTCAACCAAATGTGCTTCGTCAAAAGTTGGCCAAGGCGCATACGTCAAGCTGCCTTCATTACCAGTGATTTCCCATAGTTCTTCGCTAATGTGCGGCGCAATCGGCGCCAACAATTGAATAAACCCTTCCACATATTCATAAGGTAAAACCTCTTGCTTATTGGCTTCATTCACAAAGACCATCAACTGAGAGATTCCCGTGTTAAAGCGGAGATTCTCGAAGTCTTCCGTGACCTTTTTGACCGTTTGGTGATAAACCTTCGTCAATTTACCGTCATTAAAGGTCGTAATCCGATCCCGCATTTTATCGTTATCGTCCACCAACAATCGCCACACTCGATCCAAGAACTTGCGACTGCCTTCCAGACCATTTTCATTCCAAGCAATGGCTGCATCAAGTGGCCCCATAAACATTTCATACATCCGCAAAGTGTCTGCGCCATATTTGGCAACGACATCATCTGGATTTACCACATTGCCTTTTGATTTTGACATCTTTTCATTATTGCTCCCAAGAATCATGCCTTGGTTATACAATTTTTGGAATGGTTCTTTCGTCTCCACAATGCCGATATCATACAAGAATTTATGCCAGAAACGGGCATAAAGCAAATGCAAGACAGCATGTTCTGCCCCGCCAATGTAAATATCAACTGGCATCCACTCTTTTAGTTTCTCGGGACTCGCAATAGCTTCTTTGTTGTGAGGGTCAATAAAACGCAAGTAATACCATGAGCTTCCCGCCCACTGAGGCATAGTATTCGTCTCACGACGGCCCTTCATGCCTGTTTCTGGGTGAATCACATTGACCCATTCTTCAATGTTTGCCAATGGGGATTCACCCGTACCACTTGGATGAATATCCGTTGTTACCGGCAGTTTAAGCGGTAGCTCTTCCACTGGAACGGCCGTCGTTGTGCCGTCTTCCCAATGAATGATCGGAATTGGTTCTCCCCAGTAACGCTGACGTGAGAACAACCAGTCACGC
Organism: Vagococcus allomyrinae; assembly: GCF_017829975.1. Lineage (GTDB taxonomy): Bacteria > Bacillota > Bacilli > Lactobacillales > Vagococcaceae > Vagococcus_D > Vagococcus_D allomyrinae. Next base: position 556,733 of record NZ_JAEEGA010000002.1, read on the forward strand.
AAACGATAGCTAATTTCCGTCTTGCCGACCCCTTCAGCCTCTAGCCATTTGTTCATCTTAACGATCGCTTCTTCTTTACCCAAACCATTTAAGAAATCAGAATTGATATGAGGACCATCTCCCACATACGCCTCAACTGACACGTCGCCACCTTCGACAACTGGGACAATTTCCAAACCAAATTGTTGCGCAAACTCATAGTCGCGAGGATCATGAGCTGGAACCGCCATAATCGCTCCGGTACCGTAAGTTGCCAAAACGTAATCCGAGATCCAAATCGGGATTTCTTTGCCATTTACTGGGTTAATAGCATAGGCCCCAGTAAACACGCCTGTTTTGTCTTTCGCCAAGTCAGTTCTTGCTAGTTCAGACTTTTTACCTGCTTCCTCAATATAAGCTGTCACAGCCGCAATTTGCTCAGCCGTTGTAATCTCTTGAACCAAAGCCAGCTCTGGCGCCAAAACCGCATAGGTTGCGCCAAACAGCGTGTCAGCACGGGTGGTAAAGACGCTGAAATCTTTATCAGAGTTAGCTACTTTAAAGGTCACATTTGCCCCTTCAGAACGCCCAATCCAATTTTTCTGCATCTCTTTAATACTATCTGGCCACTCAACCTCTTCCAAATCATCAATTAAGCGGTCAGCATATTGGGTGATTCGCAACATCCATTGCTTCATCGGCACACGGTAAACTGGATGATCACCACGCTCAGACTTGCCGTCGATCACTTCTTCATTAGCCAAGACCGTTCCCAAAGCTGGACACCAGTTAACAGGTACTTCTGCTTCGTATGCCAGTCCTCTTTCAAACATTTGCACGAAGATCCATTGCGTCCATTTGTAGTACTGAGGATCGGTTGTGTTAATTTCACGGTTCCAGTCGTAACTAAAACCAAGAGAGTTGATTTGACGGCGGAAGACTTCAATATTTTTTTGAGTGAATTCCGCGGGATCATTTCCTGTGTCCAAAGCATATTGTTCAGCAGGCAAGCCAAAGGCGTCCCAGCCCATTGGATGAAGCACATTGTAGCCTTGACTGCGTTTCATCCGAGCTAGAATATCTGTTGCTGTATACCCTTCTGGATGCCCAACATGTAGCCCCTGTCCTGATGGATACGGAAACATATCCAATGCATAAAATTTTTCCTTGTTAGGCTCTTCTGTTGTATTGAACGTATTGTGTTTCGCCCAATATTTTTGCCATTTTTTTTCAATTGTTTTGTGTTGATATGACATTTACTTTCCTCCGCTCATTTTTAACAGACAGTGCTGTTGGGTGCTTACTTGCCATCAGTTTACCATTTTTCTGATGAAAAGATTAGCAAGTTTACTCGACTTTTCTGTGAATTATCAATAAATCTACAAAAAAAGTCCTATAAAAGCGGACTAATCTGCTTTTATAGGACGTCGTTTACTAACGTGGTACCACCTATTTTTGTTTAAACGGTAGCGTTTAAACCTCTAACATGATAACGGGTGTGCCCCGGTTTAGCCTTATCAACCAAACGACTCTGAGGTAAGTTCAAAAGAGTTCCAGGCACATTTCCACCAACCATGTGCTCTCTCAACTGTACGTCTTTTTACTACTCCCCATCACTGTCTTAATGACCTTATACTAACAAATTCCCCGAGATTCTGCAAGAGGCAACTACTCTTCTTCACGTCTTACTTCACTCTCAAGCTTTGGCCAACGTAGATCGCGTCCCCTTTAAGATTGTTCCACGTTGTCAGTTGCTTAACACTCACCTTGTGCTTGTTAGCAATCGACCACAAAGTATCACCAGAGACAATCTTATACGTTTGACTGGTTGCTGTCGATGTGCTGCCACCTTTCACCGCTAACTTCTGACCAATATAAATCGTGTCACTGGTTAGCTTGTTCCACGATTTCAAGTTAGTTACACTGACTCCATGACGACTGGCAATGCCTGTTAAGGTATCACCTGAGACAACCGTATAGCTAGCAGTGCTTGTCGGAGTACTTGACGTATTGTTACTAGTTGTGCCACTACTTGAACCAATACTTAACTTTTGACCCACATAAATCGTGTCACTGGATAATTTATTCCAAGACTTGATGTTAGCCACTGTCGTATTGTACTTGCGAGCAACACTTGATAAGGTATCCCCTGACACTACTGTGTAAGAATTGCCCGTTGGGGTTGTCGTAGTTGAACTATTGGCGGTACTGCCTTTAACACTTAGTCGCTGACCGACATAAATAATATCACCAGATAATTGGTTCCACGATTTCAAATTCGCAACGGTCACGCCATATTTCCGAGCGATGCTCGACAAGGTATCACCAGAGGCGATGGTATGGGTTGTTCCGTTTGTAGTGGTCGTTCCTGAATTAGTTGAACTACTGGCTCCTTTGACGCTTAACTTTTGGCCAACATAAATAATATTACTTGATAGATTATTCCATGATTTCAAGTTTTCCACGGTCACGCCATATTTGCGGGCAATACTTGACAACGTATCACCAGAAACGATGGTATGAGATGTTCCACTGGCTGTACTACCAGTATTTCCTGTGGTCCCACTACTCGTTCCTTTAACGCTTAGTTTCTGCCCTACATAAATGATATCACTAGATAAACTATTCCAAGACTTTAGATTAGCTACTGTCACACCGTATTTGCGGGCAATACTTGACAACGTATCACCGGAAACGACTGAATAAGAGGTTGCACTTGGCGTCGTGGTGCCAGAGTTATTATTACCGGTACTCGTGCCACCTGTCGCTTTGACATTTAATTTCTGTCCCACATAAATCGTATCACTTGATAAACTGTTCCACGATTTTAAGTTAGCGACTGTCACGCCATATTTGCGGGCGATACTTGAGAGGGTGTCCCCTGCTACCACCGAATAGGAGGTTGCACTTGGCGTCGTGGTGCCAGAGTTATTATTGCCTGTGTTCGTGCTACCTGAAGCTTTGACATTCAGCTTTTGCCCCACGTAAATCATGTCGCTGGTTAAACTATTCCAATACTTCAAGTTAGCCACGGTCACACCGTATTTGCGGGCAATACTCGACAACGTATCACCAGACACCACACTGTGGCTTGTTCCGGTACTCGGTGTGGTTGTCCCACCGGTATTCCCACCTGTGCTGCCACCGTTGCCCGTACTAGGAGCCGTTACAACTAATTTTTGCCCCACATAGATCAAGTCACTGGTTAAACTATTCCACGATTTAAGATTAGCCACGGTCACACCGTGTTTTCGAGCAATGCTCGACAGGGTATCACCAGATGCAATTGTATAAGTCCCATTGCTTGGTGTCGTAATGGAACCATTACCACTTCCCGTATTCTCTCCTGTATTGCCGCCAGTGTTCCCATTGCCACTTCCTGGCGTATCAAAACGGGTTAAATTGTTGTTTTCAATAATCGTATTTAACTTGCCAGCATAACCTGGGTCTGTCGCATAGCGTCCTGTTAGCCAAGCCGTTGCATCTCGATAGGAGTTAGTGTTACTCTTCCAAGCCCCACTGTAAAAATAGACCCCTGATTGAAATGATGTATTTTTTAGGACATAAGCATTATCTTGCAATGATTCTGTATGGGATGGGTATTTACGGAACTTGGCCGTCACTGTGACCCATTTGCCATTGTAGACTTCTTGGGTTCGCATCTCCACATACTGACCATTGTATGACCCTTTAATCCCAAATAAATTGTGATTAGGTGACACCGAGAGAGCGCTGTTTCCCCAAGCACTTTCTAAAATAGCTTGAGCGATCATGACAGAGGCGTATAAATTATTAGCAGCTGCAACACTTTGTGCTTGAGCCCCGACCTGCTCAATAAACGCACTCGGTGTAACACTTCTCATCATCATAGAGGCAGACATCACATTGCTGGCTGGCTCTGGCGCTACTTCTTCCGAACTACTTTCAGTTAGCACCGAAACTTCCGTTGAGTCAACTGTCGGTGTTGGCACTTCTGATGGTTCTGTCTCTGAGCTTAGAGCGCTATCTGATTGACTGACCTCCGTACTTTGCTGAGTCGTTTGTTCAGTTTGTTCGACTGCCCCTTGACTCACCTCGTTACTGTCCAGTGTTTTCGGTTCTAATTCATTCATTTCATCTGCTTCAACTTTTGCGGCAAAAGTCGGGATTACGGCTGCTGTTAACATCGCCGTTGTTCCAAATAAAGAAACCCCTTTTTTGAAAGGAGCGAGTAATTTTAAGGTCGTTTGTTTGTTTGTTTTTCTCCGGTGCTGTTTCTCATTCATCTTTGTAATCTCCTCCTTTTTTTGTTCATTTTTCAGTCTAAAACCATAGTATTAGTATACACTATTCTGAGTGACAATAAAAATAAATATATGTATATCTAATCGGATTGTTAAGAGGTTGTAACATTCAACTAGTGGGGGCTTTTTTGTAACATAATCACTTGTTCAAAAAACACTCGTATACATATCCATCTGTGTACCGACTTGCCCTCATACTTTAGGCCGATTTTTGGTCTAACCTATTGTTTAATCGGTACTTAGGCGATATATTTAAGGTAACAAGAAATGAAGCGAGACGCTTTTAAGATATTATTACCTGAGAATCGAGGAGCAGATATGAATAAAGAGCACTTTTTAACCGAATTAAAAATTCATTTAAAAGCACTACCTAAACAACAGCTGGCCTATATCTTACAACTTTACGGCGAAAAATTTGACAAGCAGTTGGCAGAAGGTCAATCAGAAGCGGCTATTTCTAAATGCTTAGGCAATCCGCGAGAAATTGCAGAAGAAATACTAGAAGAGTTTGGCATCTCTGCTGATGAGGCAAGTACGCCTCATGATGAGTGGCAAGAATTTACTCAAAATACTAATCGTGACCAACCTAATGCTACCTATGGTTACTACCAAAATTACGACGCTACTTATGAAAGAGGACCCAAGAAACAATCATTTTTCGTACGGTTCTGTCAAGTAGCTGGCGTGCTACTTTTTAATTTTCTATTTATGATTTGGATGATCATCGGTGGCTTGGCCTTACTCTTCGGGTTATGGATAGCCACGATTGCGTTCCTTTTAACACCAGCTATCGGCGTCTTTAGTTTCTTCGCCACTTCTGGTGCCTTTGCCATGACAGCTCTGTTTATCACCTTGTTCACTTGTGGCCTTGGGTTTATTGGCTTGGCCATTATGGTGCCTATCACCACTTATTCCTTCCGTTTCATCAAATATTACACGAAATGGAACATCAACACGTTACGGGGGCGACACTAATGAAAAAGAAAGTTATTGGCTTCGCCGTATTCGGTTTAGTTTTAGCAACGGTGGGAGGAATCGGTTCAGCCGTTTATTTCCCGAAAGCAGAAAAGCAAAGTCGAACATCGATCGATGAACGCTATCAAGTGAAACAAAATAATAAAAACTTAGAACTCTCCATCAAAGGCAATATTGACTATCGCTTCACAGAATCAAGTGATCAGGATATTCATATTTCCGGAAAAGCTCATTCGGTTATGAGCGAGCAACGTTTTACTTGGAAACCCGTAGAATCCGGTGATAAAACCCTCGTTGAGGTTGCATTTACTGAAACGGGCGAATATCAAAATTACATTCAACTCGGTTTTTCTCAATTTGTGACGATTGCCATCCCAACTTCTTTTGAATCTATTACCATCAACGGTGATAAGGATAGCAACGTCAACATTAGTGACTTAAAGACAGCTGACTTAGTTCTCAATATAGACAGTCATGACTACACTCATTTATCTAATCTAACACTTGATAATTTATCCGTGACTGCCAAGGCTGGCAGTGTCAGTTTGGATAACATTAAAGCACAGGAAAAAGTCAGCTTAAAAGGAGACCAAGGATACTTCTCGCTTTACGACAGCCGCGCGGAATCGTTCACTGTCGAAAGTGTTGATGGACAGGTTGATTTGAATGATTTGACAGGTGACAGTACCGTCAAAACAGAGGGTGGCTTTGTCACACTCGCTTCTTTGAAAGGGAAAACTTCTGTTGAAACAATCGATGGCTACATTGATTGGGAAGACAGCAAATTGACCGATGATTTACAAGTGAAGACCACTAGCGGAAATATTCGCATCAACCTAGAGCGCCGGCCAAATAACTTTACCATTACAACTAAAAGTAATAATGGTACCGTTAGACTTTTTGGAAAAGAAAAAAAATCTCTGAAAAAGGGCAGTGGCGGTCCCACTTTGACTTTGGAATCTCTCCACGGTGACATTCGTGTCGACGATGAGGATAGTGAGTACGATGAGTACACTGATGACGATTTCGATGAGACCCTTGACGATGTTGAAAATGAGATCACAAATGCCATTGAGAACAACTTTTAAAAAATTCTAAAAGTAACGACACCCATTAAATCGTGTCGGGAAATATGCTATAATGTAAAAGGCTCTTTAGTTTCTAAACTAGAGGGCTTTTTCTTAGGTCTTATGTAAGTGATAAACGACCTTTGAAGCACCACAAGAAATTAGTTCTCCACTGAAAGGGCGTTCCTATTATGAATCCAACTAAAAATCTCTACTGGCACTTCGCCGCGAGTTGTTGTTTAGTCATTTTTGTTATTTTAGGTTACACGGTTAAATTTTACGAAGCTACTCTCACTTTTATTGATCAACCGATTAGTGATGTGATTCGAGCTAATATGACCGATGGTAAATCGACTTTTTACATCGCGATAACCCAGCTAGGTAGTGGCACTGTCATCGCTGGACTCGTTTTGGTTGTGTCCCTTGTTTGCTGGTACCGCAAGTACTTAAGTGAAGCCTTGTGGTTAATCATCAACTCGGCCTTAATAGCAGGTGTCGGGAATTATTTAATCAAATTCGCCTTCCAACGCCCTCGTCCCAGCGTTCCCCATCTGGTCACTGAAACGCACTTCAGCTTTCCCAGTGGACACGCCATGGGCAGTATGCTCTTTTATGGTACGTTGATCGTTATTTTGCCTATACTGATCTCTAACCCGCGACTTCGACTAGCAGCTCAAATTTTACTGGGCCTTCTTATTTTACTCGTTGGCATCAGTCGGATTTATGTCGGGGTTCATTACCCAACAGATATCCTTGGTGGCTATCTATTGGGCGCTGCTTGGATTTTAGGGACTTATCCAACCTTCCAAAAACGTCGATTCATCTGGCGTTTTCAAGGTAAACAAAAATAGAAGAAGGTAATCACGTGACAAACTTTAACTTTACATCTGATCCTAATAAACGCTATCACACTTGGAATTACGCCTTGCGAGAAACCTTTGGTGAAAAACTTTTTAAAGTACCTATCGACGCTGGTTTTGATTGTCCTAACCGTGATGGCACTGTCGCTAAAGGGGGCTGTACGTTCTGTAGTGTATCTGGCTCAGGCGACATGATCATTGCTCCGACAGCCCCTTTGCCTGAACAATTCCATCAGGAAATCACGCGTATGCACGCAAAGTGGCCTGGTGTCACACAATACTTGGTCTACTTTCAAAATTTCACCAATACCCACGGGTCCCTGGAAACTATCCGTCATCGGTTTGAACAAGTCTTATGCCAACCTGGTGTCGTTGGGATTTCCATCGGCACTCGACCCGACTGTTTACCTGATGATGTCGTTGATTATTTGGCTGAGCTCAATCAACGCTATTATTTATGGGTGGAGCTAGGGTTGCAGACAACCTATGAAGAAACTAGCCGTTCAATCAACCGTGCCCATGATTATCAGACCTATTTAGATGGTGTCGCAAAACTACGACAACATCAGATCAGAGTTTGCACTCATTTAATTAACGGTTTACCTGGCGAGACAGACGCCATGATGATTGAAAATGTCAAACGAACCATTCTTGACTCCGATATTCAAGGAATTAAACTCCATCTCCTTCACTTGATGACCAACACTCGCATGGTTCGGGATTACGTGGAAGGTCGTCTGACTTTGATGGACCGAGAGCGGTATGTGTCGATTATCTGTGATCAGCTTGAGCTGATTCCACCTGAAATTGTGATTCATCGACTGACAGGCGATGCGCCCCGAGATAGTATTATTGGGCCGATGTGGAGCCTGAAAAAGTGGGAAGTTTTAAATGCCATTGACGACGAACTAACACGACGAGATAGTTATCAAGGTCGATTTAATTGCCGAGAGGAGGTCCGTCATGTTGCCAACCGCACTCCATTATAGTCATCAATTATTACGTGAGATCATCGTCCCTGGTGATACAGTGATAGATGGCACTGTGGGAAATGGACACGACACTTTGTTTTTAGCTGATTTAGTCGGTTCTCAGGGACATGTTTACGGTTTTGATATCCAAGGTCAAGCGATTGATACAAGCCAGCAAAAGCTCATTAAAGCCGGTTTAACAGCACAAACCACCTTGTTGCATCAAGGTCATGAAACGATCCCGCAAGTCTTAGACGATCATGTTACTGTAAAAGCGGCGATCTTTAATCTCGGCTACTTACCTCAAAGCGATAAAACGATTATCACCAAAAAAGAAACCACTCTAACCGCCTTAGATAGCTTACTTCCTAAACTGGTTGTTGGTGGTCGGGTTATCATCGTGATTTATTACGGGCACGAAGGTGGAGAAATTGAAAAAGACGGGGTGTTGGCTTTTGTCAAAACAATCCCCCAACAAGATTATAACGTCCTGTCCTATCAATTTATTAATCAACAAAATAATCCGCCAATTTTGATCGCTATTGAACGCAAAAAAGCTTCGCATCCCTAGGATACGAAGTTTTTTTACTTTATAGGAAAGTATAAAACTTTCTCTATATCGTAGTTTGGCTCCAGCTTCACGAAGCGTAGTAGCATCACTTAAATATATTACTATTTTTCTTAATCCTTATGAATCAAACGCTCTGATTTTTGGAACTGATTTAATAAAATCGCCACAACTAACAAAATTACTCCGACAAAGTAAACACTATGAAGCCCCTTGTACAGAATTTCCCGTAAGGGTTCGATAACATCAGCTGCCAGTTCCCCTAAGGTTTCCCGATTGGATAACTGATCAATCATATCCCGAGTCAGGCCTAAATCAGCATTAGCAGCAATTTCATTGTTCAGATGGTTATTCAAAATTACCCCAAAAATGGATACCATAATCGTTTGTCCCAAGGTACGCATTAATGTATTAAAAGAAGTGGCTACCCCAACATTGTCATGGGAGACGCTGCTTTGTGCTTTAACTGTTGAACCTGTAATCGTAATCCCTAAACCAATACCCGTAAATCCAGAAATTAAACAAAATGCCCAAAAAGGTGTTGACACCGGCGCATTAGCTAACATTAAGCCACCAATGATAATGATAACCAACCCTATCGTTAATGCACGCTTAGTTGTGGTTTTTTCCAATAGACGTCCAGCCAGTAAGGAACCGATGATCCAAGTGAAGGATAGTGGCGCTAAAGCCATCCCTCCTAAAGCTGCCTTTAACCCTAGAACCCCCTGCATCCACATCGGAATATACACATCAATCCCCATTAAGAAGCCACTGACGAGAGCGGCAATAATATTCACGATCATAAACGTTTTATTTTTAAATAAATCCAATGAAATAACCGGGTCCTTTGCTCGTTTTTCAATAAAAACAAACAATAAACAAAAACCGATCGCGATTCCAAAAGATAAGACACTTGCTAAGCCAAATCCAGTGCCTTCACTAAGTGTTTGAAATCCGTATAGCAATGCTAATAAAAACATCATCAACGACAAACTACCGGCGACATCAATTGGTTGTTTGTCATGCTCATTTTTGGGCTCTACCAAAAAAATCATGATTAAGAACACTAAAATAATACCGATTGGTACATTGACAAAGAAAATCCAATGCCAGCCAATTGTATCCACAATAAAGCCACCACATAAAGGCCCAACAACACTCGCAATCCCCCAAAAAGCACTGCTCAACCCTAAAACTTTCGCACGCTTGTCAATTGGATATATATCAGCAATAATGGTTAAAGCCACCGGCATAATTGCCCCAGCGCCGATTCCCTGAATCGCTCTAAAAATAATCAATTGCAGCATGCTACCTGAAATTCCACAGAGCGAAGAGCCGATTATAAAAACCACTATCCCAAAAAGAAAAATTGGCTTGCGGCCAATTCTATCAGCTAATTTACCATAAACAGGTGTCATCATGGCATTGGTCAATAAATAAATTGAAAAGACCCAGCTCATAATTTCGCCACCCTTAAGTTGTCCCGCAATCGTCGGCATCGCCGTCGAAACAATTGTCGCTTCAATCGCCGTCATAAATGTTGCAATAAAAACCGTAAGCGTCACAATTTTAACGTTTGTTTCCTTTTGTTTCATCATTTTTTCCATCACCCTTTACATTTCTATCCCTTAAAAATAGCGACTCTTAATAAAGGAATTAACCTTTACTAAGAGCCGCCTCTGTTACTCTGCTAAACTAGTCTTAAGAGCCTCAACTTTATCCGTTCGCTCCCAAGTGAAATCAGCATCTGTACGACCAAAATGTCCATAAGCTGCCGTCTTTTGATAGATCGGTCGTCTTAAATCAAGCATCTCAATAATGCCTGCGGGACGTAAATCAAAATTCTCGCGAATCGCGTGAATCAGTTTTTCTTTTGAAACAGTTCCGCTTCCAAAGGTATCAATCGAAATCGAAACAGGTTGTGCTACCCCAATCGCATAAGCCAATTGGACTTCGCACTTTTTAGCAATCCCTGCTGCCACAATGTTTTTAGCAATATAGCGGGCTGCATAACTGGCCGAACGGTCAACTTTTGTGGCATCCTTACCGGAAAAAGCACCGCCACCATGGCGAGCGTAACCGCCGTAGGTATCCACAATAATTTTACGGCCCGTTAAGCCTGAATCCCCTTGAGGTCCGCCAATAACAAAGCGTCCCGTTGGGTTAATGTAATATTTTGTCTGACCGTCAAGCAACACGGCCGGTATCACTGCCTTAATAACTTTTTCTTGCACATCACGTTGAATTTGTTCAAGCGTCACATGCTCATCGTGTTGCGTACTGATCACCACTGTATCCACGCGTAGCGGCTGACCCTCTTCATCATATTCCACTGTCACTTGTGACTTAGCGTCTGGTCGTAAATAAGCCAACGTCTCGTCTTTACGTAAATCGGCTAACTTTTTAGTCAATCGATGACTTAAGGAAATAGCTAAAGGCATTAACTCAGGCGTTTCATCACAAGCAAAGCCAAACATTAGCCCTTGATCTCCTGCGCCGATATCATTTTCCTCATTAGTGCGTGTCTCCAAGGCATCGTCCACCCCTTGAGCAATATCTGGTGACTGTTCATCAATGGCGACCATTACCGCACAGGTATCTCCGTCAAAGCCATACTTAGCACGAGTGTAGCCAATCCCTTTGATCGTTTCTCTGACCACTTTTTGAATATCCACATAAGCCGTCGTTGAAATCTCACCAAAAACTAGAACCAACCCCGTCGTTACTGAGGTTTCACAAGCTACTCGAGCCATTGGATCTTCAGTCAATAAGGCGTCCAAAATAGCATCACTGATTTGATCTGCTATTTTATCAGGATGGCCTTCTGATACAGACTCTGATGTAAATAAATATTTTTCTCTCACTTCTCTATTCCCCCTCTTAATTTTCGGTTACAAGGCATTTTTAAAGGCATTGCCAATAAATCCTATCGGGAATCTTGCAACATTCCTAGTATATCAAATTTCAAAACTAAAAGCACTTGTTTTTCTCTGTAACATAAGATTAACTTGACCTACGCCAAAAGTTCTACTACCATTAATGAATACTTAAAAAGTGAGGTACGTATTTTAATGACACCAAAACCAATTTCTCATACCCTAGCCTACCCTCTATTAATTGCTGTTTTACGAACGTTAATGGCCATTTTGCCTGGCTTGTTATTAGTAGAAGATCGTGTAGATATATCCTTTGCCCTTGTGCTTTTAATTCTATATTTAGTGTTGTCAGAGGTGTTCCAAGTCCTTATTCAACAAACCCACGCGAGCGATCAGTCTTTTTCACTTAATCTCTACATAGGAAAAGTGGTCATTGGCATCATTTGCATCTGGATTATCACCAATAAACTAGCACCGCAATACGGGATTATTTTATTGATGTACGAGATTTTTCAATTTTTTATTTTTTCTGAAAAATACAACTATCAGGAAACCATCTTATATACTTGTTTAAATGCTTTTTTTAAAGGAATCGTCTTTAATCTTGTCATTAGTATTCACTATCCCTATGCCTTTAAACCTTTTTATTTTTGGTCGTATGTCTTTAGTTTTTTAATCGTATTAATCGGCACATTTTTAACACAGTCCTTGTATGCTAGACGTGATCAAAGTGGTACCTTTAATCGCTTGAGCCTTTTTTCCTTTTTATTTTTGATTGGCTTTCTCGCTTATCAGGTCTATATGAAACACTTGAACTGGCTGCTATTATTACCGATTATCATAACAATTTTCTTAGCGACTTGGTTTATCCTCCGACATAATAACCGAAAAAAAAGAGAGCTCACATTGAATGCAGCCCTCTTACTAATTCTCTTCATCTACTATATTTGAAAGCTACCACTGTTTAACTGAACAGTGGTTTTTTAATCAAAAAAATAAGAGCAACATGCTCTAAATGACCCGTACGGGAATCGAACCCGTGATACCGCCGTGAAAGGGCGGTGTCTTAACCGCTTGACCAACGGGCCATATAAAAATAAGTAACTATTAGTGGGCCTAAATGGACTCGAACCATCGACCTCACGCTTATCAGGCGTGCGCTCTAACCAGCTGAGCTATAGGCCCTAATCCGTTTTTTTGCAAAAAAAAACGAGAGCGGGTGACGAGAATCGAACTCGCGACAACAGCTTGGGAAGCTGTGATTTTACCACTAAACTACACCCGCTTAGATGGCTCAGGACAGAATCGAACTGCCGACACACGGAGCTTCAATCCGTTGCTCTACCAACTGAGCTACTAAGCCTTACCTTAATTTTAAAAATTAAAACGGTCTGGACGGGACTCGAACCCGCGACCTCCTGCGTGACAGGCAGGCATTCTAACCAACTGAACTACCAAACCACTGTTTTAACGTGTTGCGTCACTATTGATGCTAACTTTAACTTGCGTTAAAGCAATTGCGGGGACAGGACTTGAACCTGTGACCTTCGGGTTATGAGCCCGACGAGCTACCAACTGCTCCACCCCGCGATATTATTAAAAAGGAGGATAAGGGATTCGAACCCCTGCACGCTTTTACACGCCTGACGGTTTTCAAGACCGTTCCCTTCAGCCAGACTTGGGTAATCCTCCGACTTACTATAATGACCCGTACGGGAATCGAACCCGTGATACCGCCGTGAAAGGGCGGTGTCTTAACCGCTTGACCAACGGGCCTAAAAAAATAAAAAATACGGAGAAGGAGGGATTTGAACCCTCGCGCCGCTTTCGCGACCTACACCCTTAGCAGGGGCGCCTCTTCAGCCACTTGAGTACTTCCCCAAATCCAAAAAATAATGGGCCTAAATGGACTCGAACCATCGACCTCACGCTTATCAGGCGTGCGCTCTAACCAGCTGAGCTATAGGCCCATATCTCTTATACTTTAACACTTGGTTAAAATATAAGCGGGTGATGAGAATCGAACTCACATCATCAGCTTGGAAGGCTGAGGTTTTACCACTAAACTACACCCGCATTAAATTTGTAAAACGGTCTGGACGGGACTCGAACCCGCGACCTCCTGCGTGACAGGCAGGCATTCTAACCAACTGAACTACCAAACCACTGTTTTAACGTGTTGCGTCACTTTTGATACTAACTTTAACTTGCGTTAAAGTAATTGCGGGGACAGGACTTGAACCTGTGACCTTCGGGTTATGAGCCCGACGAGCTACCAACTGCTCCACCCCGCGATATTGTTAAAAGAAGGAGGATAAGGGATTCGAACCCCTGCACGCTTTTACACGCCTGACGGTTTTCAAGACCGTTCCCTTCAGCCAGACTTGGGTAATCCTCCATATTTTCTTAATGGACCTTGTAGGACTCGAACCTACGACCGAACGGTTATGAGCCGTTTGCTCTAACCAACTGAGCTAAAGGTCCAGGTTTACCAGGCAAAAAGAATCGCGGCAGAGGGGATCGAACCCCCGACCTCCCGGGTATGAACCGGACGCTCTAGCCAGCTGAGCTACGCCGCGTGACTATGAAAATCGGGAAGACAGGATTCGAACCTGCGACCCCTTGGTCCCAAACCAAGTGCTCTACCAAGCTGAGCTACTTCCCGTAAAAAATGTTGCAATGCACCCAAGAGGAGTCGAACCTCTAACCG
>NZ_JAEEGA010000020.1 GCF_017829975.1 Vagococcus allomyrinae
GAAGATGACTGTCGCAAGACAGTGTTTTAATAAAAATAAGCAAAGAAATAAGGACACAAAAATCAGTTTTCTGATTTTTGCGTCCTTATTATCATGGTTGAGACTTATGGGTCAGCCTCTTTCTTTTTGGCGCAAAAGGCTTATTGTCAGTCCTTCGCTTTTTTTAATTAAAGGTGATTGAATCAGCCTAGTATTAAATCAATGGAGCGCCATGGCTTCACCGATTGACTTTTTATAATTTCCCTCGAAGCTGCTTCAACTCGATTTTACGATCTTGAACAACGCTGTTAATCTCATCTGAAAAATTTTCTAAAATTAAACGCCCACCCTTATAAGTGTAGGCTCCCAGGCGACGAACTTGCTGTGGGTCTAAAATAATTTTACGGTGACCAATATTCTTGAAAAATTCTTCCACCATATAAGTCGGTAGATAATAATGATTTTGCGCGCAAAAAGATTGTAAATAAATGTAATCATCAATGGTAATCATGCAATCATCAAAACTATCAAAGCTTTGAAATTCTTCTATTTCAGCTGCACTTTCTAGCTGAACATCACGTTTCTGTAAAATTTCATTAACTTTCTTATTTAATAAATTTAACACATCAATTTCTTTCATTTTTTCAATCAATTGTTCCCGCCGATCCATTTGTTTTATGGTATGACGGTTGTTCATATTCGTTCCAATCAGTGCAATAACGGCACCAACTACGACCCCTACTAGAGCCCCAACGACTGAAATCACAGGCATCCTCCTCTATCCTAAATTCTCATTAATTATAACATGACTGATAAAAAATATCTGCTTTAGTTTTGAAATCAAATTGATTGACCTTTTTTGACCAATTAGATATACTTTAACTAGTCACTAGCTAACCTTTTATGTTAGAATAGTATAGAAAATTCGTTTTGAACGTATAGGAGGAAAAAAAATATGAATTTAATTCCAACAGTCATTGAGCAATCATCCCGTGGTGAAAGAGCTTATGATATTTACTCAAGATTATTAAAAGACAGAATTATTATGTTAAGTGGTCCAATTGACGACAATGTTGCAAATGCAGTCATTGCACAATTGTTATTCCTAGATGCACAAGATTCTGAGAAAGACATCTTTATTTACATTAACTCCCCTGGTGGCAGTGTGTCTGCTGGTTTGGCGATTTATGACACAATGAACTTTGTTAAAGCTGATGTTCAAACGATTGTGCTAGGAATGGCTGCCTCAATGGGTAGTTTCCTTTTAACCGCTGGTACTAAAGGTAAACGATTTGCCTTGCCAAACGCTGAAATCATGATTCATCAACCTTTAGGTGGTGCTCAAGGCCAAGCAACTGAAATCGAAATTGCCGCTCGTCATATCTTAAACACTCGGGAACGTCTTAACACTATTTTAGCTGAGCGTACAGGTCAACCGATTGAAGTGATTGAAAAAGACACGGATCGAGACAACTTTATGTCTGCTGAAGAAGCCAAGGCATATGGGTTAATCGATGAAGTTATGGTTAACAGTAAATCCTTAAAATAAAAGAGATTAAGCTTCAACATTATTGTTGGAGCTTTTTTTGAAGGCTAAATTTTCTGACGATGTCAGCCACTTAGACCGGTGCAAAAAAGGGGGGCTCTAAAATATTCGACTCTAATCCGATATTTCCTGTCAACCAACTTCCCCATCATTACTAACGCTTTTAAACACATGCTTCTTCTCTCACTCTTTTGAAGGCAATACGTGTGAGATGTTTTAGCTTTTCTGGATTCTTTAGACAAATAACTGTCACATATGAACAAGTAACGGTATAATAGAAGATACATCAGACAAAAAGGAAGTGACATTTTGGATATTAGTAACATGGATGTAACAGAAACCAATACAATAACTGGGATCAAAATAGGCCGTGACGATGCACCTGTCAAGGTGATCGAATTTATTAATTTACGTTGCCCGTACTGTCGTCAATGGTTTGACGATTCCGAAGCCACATTTGCTGAATATGTGGCAAATGGCAGAGTTCAACGAGTCATTAAATTATTCGATAAGACAAAACCTAGTCTAGCTAAAGGAAATATCATGCATAAATATGTGCCTAAAGAGGGACAAGCAGACACTTTGGAGGTCATTGCTAAAATTTACGAGACGCAAGATATTTGGGGCGATTTAGACGAACACGAAGCGATCAGCGACTATGCGGAAACGACCCTCCATTTAACAATTGCTGATGACGTGGCAAGCTCAAAAGCCATCATTCAAGAAGCCGATAACGCCCAAATCATTTTCGTTCCAACAATGGTTGTGGGCAAACATATCTTCGATCAAAAAATCAGCCAAGCCGACTTTAGATCCATCCTTGACGAAGCGTAAAAACATCCTGTTTAGCTGATGGCTAAACAGGATGTTTACTTTCTCGTAATTTATCTGCAAACTCATTGATTTTACGAATACGGTGATTAATACCCGATTTAGAGATCGCCCCTGAAGGAACTAATTCACCTAGCTCTTTCATACTTACCTCAGGATACTCCACTCGCAACTCCGCAATTTCCCGCAATCGATCCGGCAAATGATTAAGGCCCACAGTACTTTCGATATACTCAATATTCTCAATTTGTTTCGAGGCTGCATCAATCGTTTTGCTGAGATTAGCCGTCTCACAATTCACAATCCGATTGACTGAGTTTCTCATGTCTCGCACGATTCTAACATCCTCAAATTTCAGCATATTATTGGTGGCACCAATTAAAGTCAAAAAATCAGAGATATGCTCAGCGCCTTTTAAATAGGTGATAAACCCATTGCGCCGTTCCAAAGTACGCGCATTCAAGTCGTAATAATTCATCATCTCACAGATATCTTTACTATGCTGCTCATACAAAGAATAAATCTCCAAATGATAGCGACTAGTTTCAGGGTTATTCACAGAGCCTCCTGCTAAAAAAGCTCCTCTTAAATAAGAGCGCATCTTTTGCGCGTTCCCCATAATCGTGTCAGAAACGTGATCAGTAAACATGGAATTTTCAACGATGTCCAGATCATTCAAGACTTTTTGCGTATCTTGCTTAAGGCGAACGATATACACATTGTTCTTCTTTAATTTCATTTTCCGACGCACTAACAATTCGCTTTGAACCCCGTAATGATCCTTTAATAAGGTATAAATCCGCCTAGCAATAGCGGCGTTCTCAGTCTGAACATTCAAAACAAATTGACGATTAGCAAGAGTAAGTGCACCGTTCATTCGAATCAACGCAGCAAGTTCTGCTTTAGCATGTTCACGGTGAACTTCTAATGTGGTTAACTCCTTTTTGACATCAGAAGCAAATGACATAGTTCTTGTCACCTCTTTCTCTTAATATTTTGCGCCGAAAACTAAGCGAAAAAGCTCATCAACGACTTTATCTCCATCATGGAAGACGCCCCCATCGCGCAACTCCAAAAAATCAGCTGAAATCACTCGACAGCCAGCATCGCGCAATCCTTGAAAATCATGTTTAACTTGAACTAAATACTCATCATAAATATCCGGATCCATATATCCTTCCGGTACTTTTTCAGTATTGACCAAAACGGTATTCACAAAATCACTGTTTAAGTGCTTATTTAACACTTGAATGTGGTTAGCATCAGTAAAATGTTCCGTTTCTCCTTTTTGGGTCATAATATTACAAATATAGACGACTTCCCCTTGACTATTTGCCACTGCTTTGCCAATTTCTTCAATCATCAAATTAGGCAAAATACTCGTGTATAAACTGCCTGGCCCCAAAACGATCATATCGGCCTCTTCAATTGCAGTAATGACTTTACGGGCTGCTCTAGGCTGCTCATCATTATCACTGTTTGTCACATACACATAATCAATCGTCTTCCGATCAATCGCTATTTTGGATTCTCCCGAGGCCTTACTGCCATCTTCAAAAACAGCATGTAACACTAAAGAGGACTCAGAAGCTGGGTAAACATGACCATCCACATGCATGATTCGTGACAACAGCTGAATGGCTTCATAAGTGCTGCCACGCATTTCAGCCAGTGCCGCAATAATCAAATTGCCCACTGAATGATTGGCCAAAAATTCATCTTCTTTATTAAAGCGATATTGAAACAAATCTTCATACAATTTTGGCATGTCAGATAACGCGGCTAAAACATTCCGCAAATCACCTGGCGGGGAAACCTTAACACTTTCGCGCAAAGAACCACTGCTACCGCCATCATCGGCGACGGTTACAATGGCAGTAATCTCTGCACTTTCATTTCGTAATCCTTTTAAAATAACTGGTAAACCAGTTCCACCACCGATCACAACGATCTTTGGTTTTCTAATACGATAGGTTTTCATGACCGATTCACCGTCTCTTTCCGTTTTCCACGGTCACGGTGCGTGATATTAACATGGTAGTCCGCTTCTTTGATGGCCTTACCTAAACGTTCAGTCAGCGCAACCGAACGGTGTTGTCCACCAGTACAGCCGATCGCAATCGTCAAACTTGTCTTCCCTTCCTTCTTGTACCCTGGCAGAACTGAGATAATCAGGTCTTTAAACTTCTCATAAAAATCATTGGTTTCATCAAAAGACATCACATAATCATAAACATCTTTATCTAAGCCTGTTAATGGCCGCAACTCATCAATGTAATGGGGATTTGGCAAGAAACGAACATCCATCACGATATCAGCATCAATTGGCAAACCGTACTTAAAGCCAAATGAAACCATTTCAATTCGGAACATTTTCGTATCTTCTGTTTTAAATTCTTTAATAATCATTTCTCGCAATTGGCGAGGACTCAAGTCGGTCGTATCAATGACCAATTGTGCATCGCCTTTGATTTCCTCCAACAACGCTCGCTCTTTACGAATTCCCTCCGTCACAAGTCCATCCATTGCTAGCGGATGAGTCCGTCGGGTTTCCTTGTAACGAGATACCAATTCCTCATCAGAAGAATTTAAAAATAAAACACTCGTCTCAATCATTTTAGTATTTTCAATTTCTACAAGCATATCTTGAATTTCCTCGAAAAATGTTCGTGAACGTAAATCAATGACTAAAGCGATTTTCGTGACTTTTCCCGATTCTTTAATTAACTCCCAAAATTTTGGAATAAGGCGAGGTGGTAAATTGTCAATACAGAAAAACCCCATATCTTCAAAACTTTGCATTGCCACTGTTTTTCCTGCGCCACTCATTCCTGTAATGATTACTAATTGTAGACTATCTACCAATATAATCATCCTCCTTAATCTTTTAAGGTCTCACTCGTTAAATAAACGACTCGTGTTGCCAAGTTAAGACCATCTATCTGGTTATCTAAATAAGTATAACACACCGGGCGTATCGAAACAAATGGAAGATTAACCTAACTGACGACAAAAAACTTGTTCAGTCGATCTCCTGAACAAGTTAGGTCATCGCTAGTCTAAAGACAATCTATCAACTAACCTTAAAAACGGTTGACCATTTTCATTTTTCACATAGTACTCACCACTCAACACACGATTGACAGCTGTCTTACGATTGCGATAGCTTTTAGCCAACCCTTGGCGATGGACCTGATAAAAATAACGTGTCATGTCTTGTTTGTCTCGATTCTTGCTACGACTAGCTGATCTAGCAAAAACCTCTTCTAAATAAATCCTAAATAATTCTGGCGCTTCAAAAAAGGTATTTTGACCAACTTCAGCTAAATCACCAAAAAAGGAGGTGCCTACTAACTCCACAGCTAACTGACAACCACTAGGAATCAGTAGCACATATAACAATAAAATAAGTAAATCATTACGAGTAAAGTGATGCCGCAAACACTCTATCTGATGCTCATATTGTTCCCGTGACAAATGACCCTTTTTGGCTTGCTTATTCAAATAGACCATAAGAGTGGTAATCGCACCAAAATAAGGGCTTAGTCCTTGGTATTCTTGTTCAAAAAAAGAAACTTTTTCATCCAACAAAAATAGGAATTGTTCTTTACCCGTTTGGTCTGACGATTCATCGGAAGCGCCAATAATTTTCATAGTCGCTAGCTTTCTTAGTCCTAATTCTGTCAATCCTGCTTCTGTTTGTAAAAAATTAACAGTCGCCCCGTTTTTCCGTTTACCAGACTGTCGATATTTCATAGGGTTCAATACTTTTAACTCATTAAACTCTTGTTGTGCCTCTAGCAATCCTCGCTTTGTCCGTTGATATGTTGTCACCGATATAAACTGATTCAACTCCTCAACAAAAGCAAATGTATCCACGACCAAGGTTTTCCGTTGTTTTTGACTCCCACGGCGATTTCGATCAATCAACCGTAATTGGCGCTCGATTTCCTGTTGAGTCTCTTCCAAAACGGCTTGTTGTCTCTGGTTGTTTCCGTTTACTAATAGCACGATAATTAAAAAAATAAATAAAAAACTGCTATATATCCCCAGTATAATTGAGGGACTCCGCTCAGTTATACTGGAAAACCAGCCCAATAAATAACTCATACTAATTGCCACCAACCCAATAGCCATCAGTCCTACCAACACAAAGGGAAATAGGTTTCCTCTACGCATCTTTTCATCTCCTCGAAACTAATAGATATAGTAGCTTTATTCTACCAATAAGTTATTAAAAAAGCCATCACATTATTAAGGAACCTTTAAAAAAGGAAATAATGAGCCTCGTTACAAGCATAAACTAGTAGACTCTTCTTTCAGGGATCACACCACGAACACCCCCTGTGGGATCCTCTATATCCCCTTCAAATCGTGGAATTAGGTGAATATGACAATGATCGATCGTTTGCCCAGCGGCTCTGCCACTATTAGTGCCGATATTAAACCCATCTGGTTGATAGGTTTCTTCCAAATAAACTTTCCCACTTTGAATCAACGCTTCCAGCGCAATTTTCTCTTCCCAGGTACAGTCGAAATAGGTGATAGCATGTCTTTTAGGCACAATCAATAGGTGCCCTTTAGTCACTGGATACTTATCAAAAAAAGCCTTCGCCAAATCATTTTCCAGAACTAGTGGCAACGCCTGACAAAACAAACAGTTCATTCGCAACACTCCTTATTTCTTTTTTCGTGTCCAACGAAGGCCTTTAATCAAGGCCTCATTAAAATGGTACCAATCATGACCTCCAGCAAACTCACGATAGATTAACTTCCACCCCATGTCTCCTAGTATTTCGGCAAAACGTCGATTATCATCCAAAAAGGAATCGTTAAGTCCGCAAGATAGATACAAATTGGGGCGAGATTGTTCACCAAAACCTTGAGCAAGCGTAACTAAATCGACTTCTTCTGAAAAATAATTAAGTTCTTGGCCAAATGCTGATATAAAGTCACCTATTAGTGAATCTGTCAACTTGGCTTGCCCCTCACTAACTTCAGATCGTTCGGTCATTTTTTGCAACTCTTTCCTCATAAATAAGGCTGCGGCCGAAAAAGCAAGGACATTTCCAAACACTTCAGGGTAAGTCAACGCCAACTTAAGCGCACCATAACCACCCATTGAAGCCCCTGCCACATAGGTATCTTCTTTTTGGGCCGACACATTGAACGTGGCTTTTATCAATTTTGGCAACTCTTCCGCTAAGTATGTAAAATAGGGCTGGCCATGACGCATGTCACTATAAAAACTCCGAGCCACCTCCGGCATCACAAAAATCATATTGTACTTTTCCGCATAAACCGGCAGCATCGTGTGGCTCAGCCAGCTTTCATGATTGCCACCTAACCCGTGTAAAAGATAAACAACCTGATAGTTTTTAGCTTGAATGCTCTTAGGTGTCAGTACCGAAATCCCTGTGTCTATTTGTAATATGTTAGAATACAATGTTCCTCTTAATAACATCTGCTACGCCCCTCATACTTTTAGCTATATCATAACATATTTTGAAAAAACAATTTATTCAGAACACGGTAAAAAAATTCAGAGATAACGCTCTCTTCAATAAACAAAAAAATACTTTACATCGTGAAAGATGAAAAGCACTTTTTTTTGAACGGATTCTATTTATAGGGTAGATAAGATAGACCATTCTTCTCAATGATCATTTTATCTACCTCATATTTTATCCCTAACACTCTTAGAAAGCAATACCTGACGTAGTTTTTTTCAAAAAAACAACCTCCATTTTCAATAAGTGCCTATTTTTACAACTAGACCATTTATTTCAAAACAGCTTTTAGGTACTGGCCGGTATAACTCTCAGGCACAGTAATAATCTTCTCAGGTGTCCCCGTAGCGATAATTGTACCACCACCGTCGCCACCTTCTGGTCCTAAATCAATGATATGGTCTGCAGTTTTGATCACATCTAAGTTATGTTCAATCACCAAGATCGTATTGCCAGCGTCAACCAAGCGATCTAGTACTCCCAGTAAACGGCCAATGTCATCCGTGTGCAAGCCCGTGGTTGGTTCATCTAAGATGTAGAAACTCTTGCCTGTAGAACGCTTATGCAACTCGCTTGCTAACTTCATTCGCTGGGCTTCTCCTCCTGATAGAGTAGTAGCTGGTTGTCCCAACGTGACATAGCCTAACCCAACATCGACAATCGTTTGAATTTTACGATTGATTTTAGGAATCGGCTTAAAGAATTCCACAGCTTCTTCACACGTCATATCCAAGATTTCTGAAATATTTTTGCCTTTGTAATGAACTTCTAGGGTTTCTGAATTGTATCGTTTACCATGACACACTTCACATGGCACATAGACATCTGGTAAGAAATGCATTTCTATTTTGATAATTCCGTCTCCACGACAAGCTTCACATCGACCGCCTTTAACATTGAAACTAAAGCGACCTTTCTTATAGCCCCGTACTTTTGCTTCGGTTGTTTTAGCAAAAAGATCACGAATGTCGTCAAAAACACTTGTATAAGTGGCCGGATTACTTCGTGGAGTCCGCCCAATCGGACTTTGGTCAATGCTGATAATCTTATCAACTTCTTCATGACCTGTCATCTTCTTGAATTTACCTGGTTTGTTGGAATTACGATTGATCTTTTGAGCTAAAGCTTTTTTCAAAATTTGATTGATCAACGTACTTTTTCCTGAGCCTGAAACGCCTGTTACAGCCACAAATTTGCCTAAGGGAAAATCAACGGTCACATTCTTGAGATTGTTTTCAGACGCCCCTGTGATTCGAATTTTTTTGCCATTGCCTTTACGGCGTGTTTGCGGCACTGGAATTTTTTTCTTGCCAGATAAGTATTGACCTGTTAAAGAATCTGGATTAGCTTCAACTTCCGCAGGCGTACCTGCTGCCACGATTTCACCGCCTTGAGCACCCGCACCTGGCCCGATATCAATGAGGTAGTCTGCCGCTTTCATCGTGTCTTCATCGTGTTCCACGACGATTAATGTATTTCCTAAATCGCGCATCTTCTTTAATGATTCAATCAACCGATCATTGTCCCGCTGATGAAGGCCAATTGAGGGTTCATCGAGAATATAAAGAACACCTGATAAGTTGGAACCAATTTGAGTCGCCAATCTAATTCGTTGAGCTTCCCCACCAGAGAGTGTACCTGAAGCTCGACTTAACGTTAAATAATCCAACCCAACATTTTGTAAAAAAGTCAACCGATCGCGAACTTCTTTTAAAATCGGACGCGCAATCATCGTTTCTTGTTCACTTAAGTCCAAACTTTCGAAAAAGTTTAGCGCCTTAGTAATTGACAACATGGTCACTTGACCAATATGAGTCCCTGCCACTTTAACTGATAAAGCTTGAGGATTTAAACGATAACCATGACAGGTTTGACACGGTAACTCGGTCATATAGAGACGCATTTGTTCACGCGTATAGTCACTGTTGGTTTCTTGATAGCGTCGCTGAATATTGTTTAAGACCCCTTCAAAAGGAACATCAACATCACGAACACCCCCAAATTCATTTTCATAATGGAAATGGAATAACTTGCCATCAGAACCGTGTAAGATAATATTTCGCTGTGCTTCCGATAATTTATTAAAAGGCGTATCGAAATTGATTTTAAATGCCGCACAAGCTTGCTCCAACATCTGCGGGTAGTAATTTGAACTAATTGGATTCCAAGGCGCTATGGCACCATCACGGATGCTTAAACTAGGGTCAGGAATGACGAGATCTTCATCTACTTCTAATTTCATGCTTAAACCGTCGCAATCCGGACAGGCACCGAAGGGAGCATTAAAAGAGAACAAACGAGGTTCCAACTCGCCAACGGTAAACCCGCAATAAGGACATGCATAGTGTTCGCTAAAGAGAATCTCCTCTTGTCCGATAATATCCACTAAGGCATAACCTTCCGCCAAGCGTAAAGCCGCTTCAAATGAATCAAACAAACGAGAGCGTATCCCCTCTTTGATGACAATCCGATCAATCACGATTTCGATGTTGTGTTTTTTATTTTTATCCAATTCAGGGGTTTCCGTGACATCGTAAAGCTCGCCATTAACCCGAACTCGCACGTACCCTTCCCGTTTCACCATCTCAAAGACTTTCTTATGTTGTCCCTTTTTACCAGACACGATTGGGGCTAATATTTGTGCCTTGGTTTTTTCAGGATATTCCAACACTCGGTCTACCATCTGTTCCACAGACTGGCTAGAAATCTCGGTACCGTCGTTCGGACAAATAGGGTGACCAATTCGCGCGAATAACAACCGCAAATAATCATTGATTTCAGTCACCGTGCCTACTGTCGAACGAGGGTTTTTGCTAGTTGTTTTTTGATCGATTGAGATTGCTGGACTCAATCCATCAATACTATCCACATCAGGTTTGTCCATTTGCCCCAAAAACTGACGAGCATAAGCAGATAGACTTTCTACATAGCGACGCTGGCCTTCTGCATACAAAGTATCAAAGGCTAGGGAACTTTTCCCTGACCCAGATAACCCTGTAATCACTACAAATTTTTCTCTCGGAATAGTCACATCGATATCTTTTAAGTTATGGGCTCGCGCACCATGAATGACAATTTTATCGTTAGCCACGTTCTAACCTCCATAGTTCTCTTACTAAATTACTTTTTTACTTACTTGCTTTTAATTCTAAAACAGTATCCCGCAAGGTGGCGGCACGTTCAAAATCAAGTGCTTTAGCCGCATCTTTCATTTCTTTTTCAAGACGCATGATCACATCGTCCTTCTCTGCCTTGCTCATCTTATGATAGGCAGTGGCGATGTCATATTTCTCGCCATCGTCCTCTGCAACTTTTGTAATGCTAATTAAATCGCGAACCTCTTTAATAATCGTCGTTGGCACAATGCCGTGTTTTTCATTATACGCTTCTTGAATACTGCGACGTCTGGCAGTTTCATCGATCGCTCGTTGCATAGAATCCGTTATCTTATCAGCATACATGATAACTTTTCCTTCTGAGTTACGAGCTGCCCGGCCACTTGTTTGAACCAAGGAACGCTCACTTCGCAAGAACCCTTCTTTATCAGCGTCTAAAATGGCTACGAGAGATACCTCTGGCACATCCAGTCCCTCACGAAGCAAATTGATTCCGATTAAGACATCAAATTCTCCCAAACGTAAATCACGAATGATTTCCGTCCGCTCCATCGTCTTAATATCACTGTGCAAGTATTTAACCTTCATACCCAACTCTTTGAAGTAATCCGTTAAATCTTCTGCCATTTTTTTCGTTAAGGTGGTGATAAAGACGCGCTCATTCTTCTCAACTCGTAAATTAATCTCTCCAACCAAATCATCAATTTGTCCCATAATCGGCCGGACTTCAATAATTGGATCAAGCAAGCCTGTCGGACGAATAATTTGTTGCACAACCGTATCCGTTTGTTCCATTTCATAAGGACCAGGCGTTGCCGAGACGTAGATGATTTGATTGACGTGCTCTTCAAACTCCTCTAATCGTAAAGGGCGGTTATCTAAAGCACTCGGCAAGCGGAAACCATAGTCCACCAACATTTGTTTACGAGCCCGATCCCCATTATACATCCCACGAATTTGTGGCAAGGAAACATGAGACTCGTCGGCTACAATTAAAAAATCCTCTGGAAAGAAATCTATTAATGTATAGGGAGCTTCCCCTTCTTTTCGGCCATCCATATGCCGCGAATAGTTTTCAATTCCTGAACAGTAGCCCATTTCACGCATCATCTCTATATCATAATTGGTTCGTTGCTCTAATCGTTGAGCTTCTAACAATTGATCGTTATCTCTTAAAATTTTAAGACGCCATGCCAACTCTTCCTGAATGTTGGCAATCGCCACCTCCATTTGCTCATCATTGGTAACAAAGTGTTTAGCAGGGAAGATAGCTACATGTTCCCGATCATTGAGAATTTCACCAGTCAAAGCATCAACTTCACGAATTCGTTCGATTTCATCTCCAAAAAATTCTACGCGCATAGCATGTTCATCACGAGAAGCAGGAAAAATCTCCACCACATCTCCACGAACCCTAAAACGACCGCGTTGAAAATCAATATCATTACGTTCGAATTGGATATTAACCAATTCTTCTAACAGTTTGCTGCGATCCATCTCCATACCAGCTCTAATTGAAAGAACTTGATCTTGGTATTCTTCTGGGTTTCCCAACCCGTAGATACACGATACTGACGCCACCACAATCACATCGTTACGTTCTAATAATGAACTAGTAGCCGAATGGCGCAACTTATCTATTTCATCATTAATACTAGCATCTTTTTCAATATAAGTATCACTGGAAGGCACATAGGCCTCTGGTTGATAATAATCGTAATAACTGACAAAATACTCAACGGCATTATTGGGGAAAAATTCTTTAAACTCACCGTAAAGTTGCCCAGCAAGGGTTTTGTTATGAGCGATAACTAAGGTAGGTTTATTGACTTCTTGAATGACATTTGAGATCGTGTAGGTTTTCCCAGTACCTGTTGCGCCCAAAAGAATTTGAGCTTTTTTGCCATCGACTAAACCTTTTGTCAATTCCTTAATGGCATGAGGCTGATCACCATCCGGTTTATATTTTGAGACCAGTTCAAATTTTCTATCTGTCTCTCTTTCAATCACATTATCTCCTCCTTTGACTGATAGGTCCGCTCGTCAGCACTGAGTGCATCGACACTTAAAGGTCAACGCTAGCAAAGCGCTCATAAAGCACACCCCTATCACTCACTGATGTACTGACTTTAGAGTCTTCTATGGCATTTTGACTAAAAGCAAAATAGTGAGACGACTAGGAGTCACTCACCTAATTTCACACATGATATGTAACTTTTACAGACGCTAAGCTTATTAAAACACTGTCATCATCGCCTTTCAAAGACAAAACATGTGTTCCTTTATCAACTATCTCATTTTATCATACCGAACGTATTTTCGCTACCAAAATGCAATAAAAAATCGCATATTTGATTCTGTAAATGGTTGAAAATAGTTTCATTTTAACCTTTCTCTTTTCATTTTAATTTTTCTAATATATAATGAAATCTGCTTAAAAAGACGATCTTCTGATAAAAAAAGCAGAATTAACGACGATGTCTTCCAAAAAGCCAAATAAATTCCCATAATCAATACAAACGGATCGTGACTATCTGATTAGGACATTTAAAGGAGGAAATTAACTATGTCATTACGTAAATTTTTCAAACGAGCCCTTGTTGCAACCCTTCTGTTACTTTCTCTAGTGACAGGAAGCCTCAGTGCTCACGCAGAAAAGAAAGATACTTATATCATTGGAACAGATATTACCTTTGCCCCATTTGAATTTTCAGATAGCGATGGTAATTATGTCGGCATTGACATGGAATTGTTAGAAAGAATTGCCGAGATTAATCACGTCACATTTGATATTAAACCTGTGGGCTTTAACTCAGCGGTGCAAGCTGTAGAAGCCGGCCAGATGGACGGCGTTATGGCTGGTATGACAATTACCGAAGAACGCCAAAAAAGTTTCACCTTCTCAGAGCCTTATTTCCAAAGTGGTATCCAAATGGCAGTAGCCGAAAAAGATACTGACATCACGTCTTATGATGATCTAAAAGGAAAAACGGTTGCCGCTAAAACCGGAACTGAAAGTGCTGAGTTTATTGATAAAAACAAAGAAAAATATGGCTACAAAATAAAACTCTACGATACTGCTGATGTGATGTACAGTGTACTAAGTGCTGGTAATGTAGATGCCATTTTTGACGACTACCCGGTAATTGGTTATGCCGTTAAACAAGGACAACCATTAAAGCTAGTTGGTGACTACGAAAAAGGTGGCAGTTACGGATTTGGCGTAAAAAAAGGACAAAATCCTGAATTACTGGAAATGTTTAACAAGGGATTAGCCGAATTAAAAGCTTCTGGTGAGTATCAAACAATCCTTGATAAGTACATCTCGGCCCCAGCAGAAAATAAAAAAGACGAACAAACCTTTATGGGAATTATCAAAAATAACTACCAATCCCTACTGAAAGGCCTTGGCTACACCTTGTTAATCACCTTTGTTTCCTTTATTATTGCTTGCCTGATTGGGATTATCTTTGGCTTAATGAGTGCCTCAGAAGTCAGCTTCTTGAGAGGCATTGCCAGTGTTTACGTTGACATCATTCGCGGCATTCCCCTTTATGTCTTTGCTCTTTTTATCTACTTAGGGATATCAAATTTTGCCGGAATCAAAATGGATCCCGTAGTAGCAGGGATTATTACCTTGAGCTTAAATGCAGGAGCTTATATTGCTGAAATCGTCCGTGGGGGGATCAATGCCGTGCCTGCCGGTCAAACAGAAGCCGCTCGCAGTTTAGGGATGCCTTATAGTAAAACCATGATTAAAATTGTCTTGCCGCAAGCATTTAAAATTATGATTCCGTCCTTTATCAACCAGTTTGTCATTACCTTAAAAGACACGAGCATCCTTTCTGCCATCGGCATCTTGGAATTACTTCGCTCTGGTCAAATTATCATGGCACGTAACTTACAGGCCTTTAAAGTGCTCTTAATTGTTTCTATCATGTACTTTGTCGTCATAACCGCCTTAACTAAGCTTTCCAAACAAATTGAAAAGAAGGTGTCCCGTAATGGCAACTAAAGTATTTGTTGACAACCTAGTGAAAAAATTCGGTGACAACACCGTCTTAAATGAACTAAGTACCACCATTAACGATGGTGAAGTGGTCTGCCTAATCGGCCCTTCTGGCTCGGGGAAAAGTACCTTTCTTCGCTGTTTAAACAAATTAGAAGAAGCGACCAGTGGAACTATCGTCGTAGACGGTTTTGATATTACCGATAGCAAAACAGATATTAATCTAGTTCGTCAAAACATTGGCATGGTTTTCCAGCACTTCAATCTATTCCCTCATTTAACCGTTATGGAAAATATCGTTCTTGCGCCAACCGATTTGAAGGTGCTGACGGCTGACGAAGCTAGCAAACTGGCAATGGAACTTTTATCCAAAGTTGGCCTGGCTGACAAACATGATGCTTACCCAGAAGCCCTATCTGGTGGCCAAAAACAACGTGTGGCAATCGCCAGAGCATTGGCGATGAAACCGGATATTATGCTCTTTGATGAACCGACCTCTGCGCTTGATCCAGAGATGGTAGGCGACGTTCTGGCCGTAATGAAACAACTAGCGGAAGATGGGATGACGATGGTTATTGTCACTCATGAAATGGGTTTCGCTAAAGAAGTTGCCGACAGAGTGATTTTTACTGATGGTGGCAAATTTTTAGAAGAAGGTCACCCAACAGATATCTTCGAACGCCCTCAACACGAACGCACAAAAAGTTTTTTAGATAAAGTGTTAAATATCTAAAATTAGCCAGCACTGATCGACATGATTGAACACCTCAAAGGCCTCTCCCAGGAAATGACACCTTGGAGAGGCCTTTTTTTATAGTAAGACTAGGATACTAGGAAACAATAGAAACCCGATACTCATTATGTTTAAAAACCTTAACTGACGAAATCTCAGCTGTGTCAGCAATGCCGTCCCTAAAAATAACGCCATAACCATATAACTATAGACGAGAAAACTTTCTTCCGGCCAGTGACTGCTAGCAAAGAAAAAACTAAACGACAACAAGACAGAAAAACCAAATAAAACATAGGTGACATTCGTTCGTCGATTGGTAGTCATAACCATTATCTTCCACTCCTTGACTGGTACCTTGGTTACCAAATCAATTATACCACAATTCTGAAAACGGTTCATAAACCCACAATTTTCCTGAATGGTTAATTGTCACTTCTAGTAGCTCCTCCCCAACTTGCTTGCTGATGACCCCTTTAAAAGGTCAGCTGCTCCGACCGTTCATCTAAGTCCTGATACGTCAACTCTGCCAGTTCTTTTGGGATAATAATCTTAGTATAAATCGGGCCAACCTCTGGATAAAAGCCAAGCTCTTGGAACGCCTTATCATTCAATGTATACCTATAACCTGTGCGTTTCGGCTTGTCTGCTCCGCGAAATTCAATATTTTCTGAATTCAAGTTAAGGTGATACAACTTATTGTAAACTTTCAAATAATAAATATGGTCTGTTTTGCCTAAAAAGGTGATGGAATCCTGGTCAACTACTTCGGACCGATCATAAAAATATAAGTTATCTAATTTAGCAAGGTCTATTTCAGTGGCGTTGGTTTTCTTAAAATAGTCATAACTAAATGGTTTTTTCCGACGATCTCTAATCCCAATTGACTGATTGGTACTAATGTCATTAAACTCAGCCAACCCACGCACTTTAATGTAAGTAAAACTGCCAATAAGCACCGCAAGTCCTATCCCCAAGCCAATCATTTGCCATTTTTTCCGGCTTTTTTTCATATACAAAAATAAAAAAATCACGCCTAATACTAGTGCTCCGCAGACACCAAAAAGAATTGGCAAACGGTCATTTAAAAAAGTTTCAGCTTTTAGCCACTCCGCTGCACTTATTTTGATTTGAGTCACATTCATCCCTCCATATCCAATGAATATTAAGTTTTTTTCTTTTACTTATTATACACCATCTGGCAGACCTTGCTGTTTTTTTCACATTTCCGCTTCAACTTTCAAAAAAAAAGCTTGCAAGCAAGCTTTTAAGGTTTAATATACGCATAACCATGTTGCTGTAATTCGATTAAACGAATGACTCCAACTGGTACTACTTTGACGTCTTTAGGAAGTTGAGTCCTAGCCATATGATGACTTTTAAGAGCATTTTGACACGCTTCAAAGGTAACAATTTTGGGCTGAAACTGTGATAGTTGCTCTATTATGTCCTGATCTAAATAGCCAGCAATAGCCCCACCATTCACTAATACCTTTATCTCCGCTTCCTGAGTTTCTTTCATAAGATTACGAATATTTCCCAACGTAACCGCCCACTTTTCCAGCTCATTAAGATGAAACACAGCCTTTAACATGACATCTCCCCTATTCTACCATTTCACGATAACCAGTGACTATCTTAGCAAATTCAGCCGAAAATTCCTTTGTATGGATAATTCTCGCCTTACGTAAATATTCTCGTCCTTCGACAAACAGCAACAACACCGGGACGGTCAGTACATTAAAGGCTTCTGCCACTTCTGGAACTTCCAACGCGTCTATTTCCAGCATTGTGACATCGTCATATGATTCAAGCAGCCGCTCAACTTGTGGTTTTAAGCTATGGCAAACGCTACAATTTGGCTGCCCAATATAAAGAAAGACCAGTTGTTCCTCTTGAATGTAGCGGCGAGCATCCGCTAATGTGCTAACTTTTTTTAACATTTGCTCCCTCCTCTTTACTTAAGTATAACTAAGTTGCGACTTTCTTACTAATAATAAGTTCTAAAACAAGACAAAAAAAGATTGACTGCTGCTATTGATCACAAAACGAGACTCTTTTCCTTGGCGGTAGCTACCTGCGACTGACCTTTCACTAGCTATATACATCACGTTAAATAATCAAACAGATAGTTCCATTGGATGATTTTTTAATGAGAACTATATAGAAAAAGAAAAAAAGGCAAACGTGAATCGTTTGCCCCTTTTTCTATCTCTTATTAAAAATATCCATCAGATTTAACGGTAATCACAATGGCATCAAAGTAAAGTTAATTCAATTCCACATTGTGATGGACTTGTTGAACGTCATCTAGCTCATCTAGCGCGTCAATTAATCTTTCAAAATTAGCTAAGTCATCACCTTCAAGCGTCACTTCATTTTGCGCCATCATTTCTAACTCTGCAACCGTGAATTCTGAAATCCCATTCTCATTTAAGACTGTCCGAATTTTATTGAAATCTTCTGGTTCCCCGTAGATGATCACTTGCCCGGCTTCTTCGAGAACATCGCGAACTTCAATATCGGCATCCATTAATAATTCAAAAATTTCATCACTATTGTTTCCTTCAAAACCAAAGACAGCGGTATTATCAAACATATAAGCAACCGCTCCGCTCACGCCCATATTTCCACCATTTTTCCCAAAGGCAGAACGAACATCAGAGGCAGTCCGATTAACATTATTTGTTAAGGCATCCACAATAATCATCGAACCATTTGGACCAAAGCCCTCATAACGTAACTCTGCATAGGTTTCATCACCTGTGCCTTTTGCTTTCTCGATGGCACGGTCAATGACATGTTTTGGCACATTATAGGTTTTAGCACGATCAATAACGAATTGTAACTTTTGATTCAAATGAGGATCTGGTTCGCCTTGCTTAGCCGCCACATAAATTTCAATTCCGAATTTCGCATAAACTCGACTTGTTTTTCCTTCTTTGGCAGCTTTTTTTTCTTTAATGTTTTCCCATTTACGACCCATCTACTTCATCTCTTTCCTAATTCTATAGTTTTCCTTTTTCATTATACTGATTTATAGATGATTTGTTAAGCATTTTTTATTGATTCGTCGAAAAGTTACTTAAACCAGGATCCCTTTTTCATGAGCTGACAAGCACAAATTTAACATATAAGAATTGACAAAACTAAAAACCACTCCTACAGTAATAGCAAACCACCCGTAAGTCAGTAATCCTACGCCGAGAACAAGTAAATTAATATACCGAAGCGCTACCGCTACCTTCACCTCAGGACGCCGCTTATGTATGGCTAAAGCTATCACATCCATGCCAACGGTTGACGCATCTGAAGAGATGCAACAATAATAACCAATGGCAATAAACAAGCTAGCAAATAAAAAATCAACTGGTAAATTAACAGTGGCCTCAAAAGGCAGAGAATAAAAAAGGCTAAACAAGGCCATATAACAACAGCTACTGACCAGTGACCGAAGAAAATTGCCTTTGCCAAGAAAAAGGTAACAAATCGCTAATAACAACACCGTCACCCCGTTAGTTAAATAAAGTAGTGGTAAGCTGGTTACTTTTGCCAAAATCATCGCAATGCTGGTTACACCACCATTGATAATCTGATTAGGTTTCATCCATTTGGCATAAGCAAAGGCCATGAAAATATTGCCGATCACTATTTTTATCAAGGGAACTAATTTATCCTTTGTCATACTGTCACGTCTCTTTTAGTTATTTCAGCCTAAGCTGATAAAGGGTTTGCGATAATAATCTTGTGGAGCACTGTCTGCCAATAATTGATAAACCTGGCCTGCTCGAATATCAAGACTCAGCATCCCCTCATTTGCCTTACTTACCTTTGTAATCAACGGTAAGCTCACTTTTTTACGCTGTTGTCCTAAAAACTGACGTCCCAGATCATTAAATCCCAAAACCCGTAAGTAACTGTTTGACCGCACCCCATCAATCTCAGCTTGACTAACGTGAATTAGCAAGTAGGTACATAGACGCTGAATACGCGTCCAAGTAAACCGTTTAGATTTTACCAAAGAAACAAATTCTTCAAAAGAAGTGGCCTTTACTGCCATCTCTTTTAAACGGTATTCAATCCCTTCTACTACCTGATAGCACTGACTTAGTTGAGCAACCGTGCTCACTGTTAATTGATACTTTAATAATGGCCAAGCTAACTCCCAAGATCTTAAAGGAACAGAGGTTAATAACTTATAAGTTGTTTCAGGCATGACCGGTTCAAGCTGTTGGTGATCCGCTGATAAAATGGCTTTGCGGATCGCTGTTCCACTGGCAAATTCTTGAGACGCTATGTCTACTTGATGGTGACGAGTCACTTGCCGCTTAATTGGAAAAAGTGTCATCGGCCGCTGAAAGCCTTGATTGGCTTTCGCATAACTCATCCCTAAGATGTGGTTAGGTGAGTCAAAATCTAAGCGCCACTCAGGTAATAACTGCCGATAGACTTCTGTCATCTGTTGAGGGTAGCTCATCCCATTATTGCGGATCGCCTGAAAGGCTTGTTCTAACTCTTGTTGGTGACGCTGATTAAAATCGGCAAAAAACTGATAATCGACGGCATCTTCTGAATCAGTGCCAAAACAAAGACTATCTACTTCCAACGCCTGCAATAATTTAACACCACCAAAGCCAAAATAATCCGCAGATTGAACCGCATAAGCAAACGGCAGCTCGATCACGATATCCGCACCGTGAGCTAAAGCGACCTCCGCTCGTTGCCACTTATCAATAATAGCTGGTTCCCCTCGCTGCAAAAAATTCCCACTCATAATCGCAACGATTACTTCTGCTCCACTGACTTCCCGAGCCTTTTTTAAATGGTAGGCGTGACCATTATGGAAAGGATTATATTCCGTTATGACACCACAACTTTTCATTGGTTTACTCCGTTTCTCATTCATCGTTAAAAAAGCTGAACGAGGGTTCAGCCCTAAAAGAAAATAGCAAAATAGTTAAGTGACGCTACTACGCTTCGACCTTCAACTCTTAGTGCTTTACTTCATTGTCCCTTGTCTCTACGCATTAAAATGCTAGAACAACGGCAGCCGTTGTTCTTATTGCTTTAGCAATTAGAAACAAGGGACATAGAAGAGCACCTAGAGTTTGTTGAGAACGAAGTGTCCGCTATCGCTAAATGCTAAAGCATTAAGCATAGAGGCCTTTGTCACTAAACTAATTTTGTCTTTTTTCCGAAGGGCTGCCTCGCGAAGCTAGATCCAAACTACGATATAGAGAAAGTTGTATATTTTCCTATATCGTAAAAAAGGAACAGAAAGATTGCTCTCCCTATTCCCTTTGCTATTAGTTTATCATAATTAATCAGCCATTGCTTCAATATATTTGTAGGCTTCTTGTCCGGCAATACTTCCGTCACCAACAGCGGTGGCAATTTGCCGCAAGACTGTCTCTCGGACATCACCGATAGCATAGATTCCAGGGATGCTTGTTTCCATCTTCTCATTGGTTGGAATCCAGCCCTCTTGATTGGTAATCCCTAACTTTTCAAAAGGTTTAGTTAACGGATCTAAACCAACATAAATGAAAACACCATCTGCTGAAAGTTCTGTCACATCATCTGTTTTAACATTACGTAAAGCTAGCCCGGTCACTTTCATGTCGCTGCCGATAATTTCGTCAACTGTCGTATCCCAAATAAATTCAATTTTATCATTTTTAAAGGCACGATCTTGTAAAATTTTTTGAGCACGCAGTTCGTCACGACGGTGAATAATGGTGACTTTGTCTGCTACCTGAGTGAGGTAACTGCCTTCCTCAACTGCTGAATCCCCTCCGCCGATTACGACCAAATGCTTATTGCGGAAGAAAGGGCCATCACAGACAGCACAATAAGAAACACCGCGACCACTGAACTCGTCTTCGCCAGTCACACCTAATTTACGATGCTCAGATCCTACAGCGATAATCACTACTTTCGTATCGTAATTACCATCTTCTGTCAAAACCGTTTTATAGTTGCCATGATCTTCAATGCCCGTCACAAATCCATAAGCGTGTTCTGCGCCAAAGTTACTTGAATCCTCTAGCATTTTCATTCCCAAATCAGGGCCCGTTACAAGCCCAACGCCTGGGTAATTTTCCACATCTGCTGTATTATTCAGCTGTCCACCTGGTAAACCACCTTCTAATACTAAAACTGATAAATCTGCTCTTGAAGCATAAAGTGCAGCAGTCATACCGCCAGGGCCTGCTCCAATGATAATTACGTCACGCATATATGTACATCCTCTTTCTTTTAAAATTCTATCCTTACTTTAACGTTATCTCCCGCTTTTGTCTACCCTTTTGCCTGTATTCTCTATGTCCTTTTTTTCGAAACAGCCCGTTGGTTTAATGTCAAAGTTTATTGGCATTATGCCCAAAATTAGCCGCTTTAAACCATTAAAGACGATAGTATCTTGACATTATCTGACACTTCTTTAAAATAACCAGTGAACAATAAAATATTTATTTTCCTATTATACTAAAAAACGAAAGGAGATTTCATGAAATTATTCAGAAAAATCTCGATATCTGACCGTGAATTATTCTTTTTAAGTTGGCCGATTTTTGTGGAATTATTCCTCCGTGTGGCAATCGGAAATATCAATGTATTTATGATTTCCAATTATTCAGAACCGGCTGTCGCCGCCATTGGCGCCGCCAATCAACTATTGAATCTATCGGTTTTCGTTTACGGATTTATCACAGTAGGTACTCAAATAATCATCGCCCAATTAATTGGAGCCAGAAAAAAAGAGCAAATCCCCCAAATTATGACGACCGCCTTGATCGGTTCAGTTATTCTTGGGCTGCTCATCAGTTTAGCCTTTATCCTTTTTCCAACCCAACTACTTCGCTTTATGAATTTAGAAGCCAACCTTGTTGAAATTGGCAAAGGGTACATTCGAATTTTCGGTGGCAGTTTATTTGTCTCTTCAGTTTCAGCAACGATTATCGCCATTTTGCGAAGTCACGGGCTAACGAGACCTGCCTTGCTGATCCCAATGACCGCCAGCATCATTGCCGTCATCGGAAACTACATTGCCTTGTACGGCCCCTTTGGATTGCCAAGCTTTGGTGTAGAAGGCTTAGCAATGGCCAGTGTTGTCGGAAATTCAGTGGGACTAATCATTGCCGGCGCCTTGCTGACAAAGCACTTGAATTTCCATCCATTAAAGCTTAAGAGAAGTAATTTTTCGTTACCTGACCTTAAAAACATCTTAACTCTAGGGTTGCCGTCCTCTGGTGAATCACTGTCCTATCAAGCTGCCCAAGTCGTTGTTACAATGATTGTCGCCTCATTAGGCCAAAGCGTCTTAATCGCCAAGTCCTATGTAACGGCCATCACTCAATTTGTCTATCTAGTCGCCGCTTCACTGGCTCAAGGAAATCAGATTATGGTGGGAAGAAATGTCGGAGCAAAAGAATACGACCGCGCCTACACTCGAGGAATGCGAACCATTGTTATCGCCACCATTAGCTCGCTACTTATTAGCACACTGACGCTGATTTTTATTGAACCAATCATGGGAATCTTTACCACCAATCAAGAAGTCATCGAAATCGCCCGGATTGTCTTTGTTGTCGATATTGTCTTAGAAGCAGCCCGCTCGATTAACATGGTCATGGTTAGTGGACTAAACGCCACTGGTGATGTCAAATATCCCCTAGTCTGCAGTTTAATTGTTTTGTGGGTCATCAGCTTGCCATTTTCCTATGGACTCGCTATTTGGCTGAAAATGGGCCTTGTTGGGGTCTGGGTTGCTTATGCGATCGATGAAGTACTACGCAGCGTACTGATGATTTATCGATGGCGCTCTGGTGTTTGGCGAAGTAAGTCTACGATTACCTAGTCCTTCTCAAACACATGACGCTCATCAAAAGAAACAGACGCTAGTTCCTTGTACCACCTACAAGAAACTAGCGTCTTTAACTGTTTTTATAGTAGTAAATAGCTAATTGAGTACGGTCTCGCAATTGTAATTTATCCAACATCGTACTGATGTAGTTCCTGACAGTTCCCTCACTTAGAAACAGTTTCTCGGCAATTTCTTTATTGTTAAGCCCTTCAGCAATTTCGGCCAAAATCGTTTGCTCTCGCTGACTTAAACAGTCGTCAATTCGATTATCAGCAGACTTAGCAGACAATAAGTTTGGCATTAAACTGACGATTTGCTCGCCAAAAACCGATTGTCCAACCTGAACTGCTTTGATGGCGGGGACAATGGACTCAAAGTTTTGCTTAAGAATATATCCTTTTGCGCCAATTTTCAATGAATGAATCACGTAGTCATTGTCTAAAAAGGTGGTCAAAAATATAATCAATGCCTGAGGAAACTCTTGTAAAATAATTTCGGCAGCCTCCAACCCGGTCATATCTCCCATCCGGATATCCATCAATAGGATGTCCGGTTGCGTTTGTCGATAAAGGTCAATCCCTTCTTGACCAGAATTCCCCGTGCCAACAACCTCTATCTCAGCTTGAGCACCTAAAATCGTCTTGAGAGACAAGCTTACCAATTGGTCATCATCAATAATTAAAATGCGCATTTATTCTTCCTCTTTTCTTTTTGGCACGATGGCCAGAACCTGAAAACCATCAGCTTGTTGCTCAGTGGTTAACCGTCCTCCTTGTTTGCCAATGCGCTCTTTCATACTATTAAGCCCCATACCAGTTTCCAGTGGCGTTTTCGTATGGTTACGATTGCCATTATCTTTGACCAATATCCGATAAAAAGCCGGCTGTTCCACAACCTCCAAGATCACTTTCGTACTGTTTGTATGCTTCATCACATTGGCCAGAGATTCTCTGATAATCATCAAAACATCCATTTTTAAACTGGCACTTAACGGCTGTTTGACCGCATAATGAAACTCAATTGGGCATTCTTGAAACCGATCAACGATCTGCTCCAAGGATTGCTTTAAATTCAAAGAGTCATCGTGAAGATCGTGAACACTCTCCCTGATGTTCTCCATTCCTTCTTGGACCGTAGCATCTAGCAGTTTTAACGGTTCTATTAAGGTCTCATCTTGATTTAAGACCTTCAATGCCCCAATTTGGATCAGCGAACTCGATAACAAATGCCCCACATTATCGTGGATGTCTCTGGCAATCCGGTTCCGTTCTTCTGAGATTCCCAAGGTTAAGTTGAGATTTTGCTCTTCAATCAATTCAAAGTTCTGCTTCTCCAATAAAAATTGTTGCTCATTGCTCGACAATGACAACGCCTGATGATCATCTAGAAGCCTTAAATAGTTGCCTGTCTGGCTATTTAAATAGACTGCCAGCAGCCCCAGAAACAGATAAAAGAGTAGCACCGAAAAATCATCCAAATAACTGATCACAATCAACACGAGCCCAATAAAGGGAAACAGGATGTAAGTCGATAACTTTTCCCTTTCTAAAAGATCATACAAGAGTACAGGAAATAATAAGGCGTATTTAGAAAAGAAGACAGCCAAAATAATGGTTCCTACCAGCACACTGCCTTTGACTAAAAGGTTCGACTGATACACGATCAAGAGACTGCTAACAACCATCAACAAAATAAGGCCAATATCTTTAACCACAAACTCTTCTTGATAGAGATTTAAGGCACATCCAACTAACAACAACCCCTTATTTTTTAAGCCATACTTTACATCAGATAACATTTTCTATTCCTTCCTGACCGAATTGTGACATTTGTCACTTTTTGATTAGTCGATAGTCACTGTTGTTTTCACGCCATTTCATTTATAGTAATAGTATACCTGATAGACAACAAAATCACAGTTATTTTTTAAATAAAGGAGCTTACTTATGACAACCAATCAAACCATTATCAACGTAACAGACTTAGTAAAAAAATACGACAGATTAACCGCTTTGGATCACTTTAATTTAACGGTAAAAAAAGGCGAAATTCTCGGCTTACTTGGACCTAATGGCAGTGGAAAATCAACTTCTATTAACTGTATCCTGTCACTGCTTACTTACGACCAAGGAGAGATTCAGCTTTTTGGCGAAAACATGGCCCCTGATAAAACTGAGCTAAAACGCAAAATCGGTATCGTCCCACAGGAGGTAGCCGTTTTCGAAGAACTGACAGTGTATGAAAACATCGACTATTTTTGTGGGCTTTACATTAGCGACAAAACCAAGCGGAAAGCGTGCGTTGCTGAGGCCATTCGGATCGTTCAACTGGAAGACTTCAAACAATTTTACCCTAAAAAACTAAGCGGCGGATTAAAACGACGCCTCAATATTGCCTGTGGGATTGCTCATGAACCAGAACTAATTTTTTTCGATGAACCAACTGTGGCCGTTGACCCACAGAGTCGCAACAATATTTTGGAAAGCATCCAGGAATTAAATCGTAAAGGAGCAACCATTGTCTACACTTCTCACTACATGGAAGAAATCGAACAAATTTGTACGGAGATTGTGATCATGGACAAAGGTGCTGTCTTAGCCACAGGAAATAAAGACGAGCTGAAACGCATGATTCAAACCAGTGAAAAATTGCAAATTGATCTGCCCCTTTGTCCACCAGATCTGCTTGAGAACATAAAAGAATGGTCTGGCGTACTCCACGTACAGTACGACGGCACAACTTTGCGATTGGATACGTTAAAAGAAGAAAAAGTCTTATTAAAACTTCTGCATCATCTTGAATCGATTGATTTACTTTTTGGTGATTTTTACAGCTTACAACCAACCTTAAATGACGTCTTTTTAGAAATAACTGGCAAACAATTGCGGGATTAACCAACAAACCAGTTCGGAGGAAAATTATGTTTAATCATTTGCTTAACTACCGTTTAAAACAATTAATAAAAAATAAAAGTATCATCTTTTGGAGTTTATTTTTTCCGATCATTTTAGCTTGTTTTTTCAAGATGGCCTTTAGCAATTTAGATGATCAATTTACGTTCAAAACCATCCCGGTAGCTATCGTTGAAACCACTGCTTCACCTGAAAATGAACGGTTTACTGACTCCCTTAAGACTGCTCAAAACAATGATCAGGCTATCTTTAAGGTGTCACATTTGAACAAAAAAAAGGCCGAAACAGCCCTAAAAGAAAATCAGATCAGTGGTTACTACTTACTAAGTAACGACGACCCGACGCTAGTTATAAATAACAATGGGTTTAATCAAACCTTTCTAAAAGATTTTTTACAACAGTTTACTTATATTTCCGCTGCCATGGCAGATGTCATCAAAGAAAAACCAGAAGCTTTTTCTGAGCGTCTAGTAGAAGAACTTCTTAACACTCACAGTTATACTGAAAAAACAAGCTACAGCGAAAATAACCCAAACTCAACTACTTTATACTTCTTCACTGTCATCGCGATGGCTTGTATGTTTGGCATGAATTGGGGAATTAAAAATAGCGCTGATATTCAAGCTAACCAAAGTCCGAAAGGCCTGAGAATGAGTATGAGCCCTGTAAAAAAATCACTCTTAATTTTCACAAATTTATTAGCTGCTTTTCTGATTTTCTTTAGTGAAATGCTGATTGTCCTTAGTTTTATTCGCTTTGTTTTAGGAATTGATTTTGGTAATCGCTGGTCACTGATCTTGTTAACCTGTTTATTGTCTTGTCTCTTGAGTATTTCTTTAGGCTCGTTGGTCGGTAGCTCAATTAAAGGTAACTACAGTTTAAAATCAACGATTGTCACAACAGTCTCCGTCTTTGGCGGCTTCTTATCGGGAATGATGTTCCCAGATGTCAAATACTGGATTGATCAACATGCCCCGCTAATTGCCTGGCTTAACCCAACCAGTCTAGTGACCGATGCTCTGTATAAACTATTTTATTACACCGACCTAAACAGCTATTTTATGACCATTGGCATGATTGTTGTCATGACCGTGATCATTAATATCGCCAACTATCTAATTATGAGGAGACAAGCTTATGCCAATATTTAAAGCCTTTTTTAATATTGTAAAAAAGAATAAACTGACCTTTATTTTAGCCATCGCCATTAACCTGGCTATTACCATCGCTTATTCACAAATCAATCAAACAGAAAACGGAGGCACCTTTGAGGCAGATAAAAGTCAAATCGCCGTTATTAACGAAGACAATGGGCTGATCTCTCAAACATTAGTTGACTACTTAGGGGAAAACAGCACCGTGGTTTCAATTGACACGTCTGAAAAAGGGCAACAAGACGCTCTCTTCTTTAAGGAAGTCATGTATATTGTGACCATTCCTAAAAATTTTTCTACTCAGTTAGCTGCCGGAGAGAAACCCACTCTGCCGACAAAGTCAGTCCCTAACTCACAAGCAGACTTCCAAACAACAGCTCTAATCAATCAATTTGTCAATAAAGTCGCTTTTTACTATGAGACATTTCCCGAAAAAAGTGACGCTGCCATCATTAACATGGTAACAGACAACTTAGCAAAAATGCTACTGTGTCATTCGAAGCTGCTGACACAACAGAAAATAAAAATGAAACGGCTCGGATCTTTAATTTATTGGCTTATGGTCTCTTTATGACGATTCTGTCATCCATTGGCATCGTCAGTATCTCAATGAACCGCCAAGACTTAAAAGCTCGCAATAATTGCTCGCCTCTTTCTGAGCGCAAACGAAGTACCTACTTTTATTCAGCAGTTGCACTTTTTTCCTTTGGCAGTTGGCTAGTTTTTGTGGCAATTAGTCTCGTTTTATCTAAATCAAGCCCTACTGATTTAATGACCCAACTATTATTACTGAATGCCTTCGTGTTCTTATTGGCGATGATTAGTCTCGCCGTAACCGTGGCCTATTTTGTAACCACAACCGAAATGATTTCAGGACTTAATAACATCCTTGTCTTAGGTACATGCTTTATCAGTGGCGCCTTTGTTCCTCAAGAGATGATGAGCGAACCAGTTTTAAAAATCTCGTCCTTCTTTCCAACTTATTGGTTTATTACAAATAACCATTTAATCGCCGATTTAGAAACCTATAATTCTCATACCCTAACAGAATTTTATTTCAATCTCGGTATTTTATTACTCTTTGTTTTAGCCTTTGCCTTAATCGGCTTTATCGTTCGTAGAGAACGCGGTGGCTTAACAAAATACCAATTAACACCTAAAAAAGCTTAAAAAAACTGTCTATTCCTTTCAAAAAAAGGAGTAGACAGTTTTTTATTTATCACTCTTGCTTACTTTTTTGCAAACGATACATATCATAATACAAACCACCTTGATCGATTAACTGATCGTGATTCCCCCGTTCAACGATCGTCCCCTTATCTAAAACAAGAATCAGATCTGCATCACGAATGGTCGATAATCTATGGGCGATGGCCAGTGTCGTCCGACCTTGACGCATTTTCGCCAAGCCCT
Source organism: Vagococcus allomyrinae (assembly GCF_017829975.1). Taxonomy (GTDB): domain Bacteria; phylum Bacillota; class Bacilli; order Lactobacillales; family Vagococcaceae; genus Vagococcus_D; species Vagococcus_D allomyrinae. The sequence goes on from NZ_JAEEGA010000020.1 coordinate 29,065, forward strand.
CTTGAATCAAGCCTTCTGTCTCAGTATCAATATTGGCTGTGGCTTCATCCAGAACCAATATTTTCGGATCGGTTACAATTGTTCTTGCAAAAGAAATCAATTGACGTTGACCACTTGAGTAACTAGCCCCACGTTCAATTACTTTTGCGTGGTATTTGTCCGGCAAGGTATTGATAAATTTATCTGCTTGCACAAATTCAGCTGCATCTCGAATTTGATTATCTGTAATGTCTTTATTCAACATGCGAATATTTCCCGAAATATCCCCATAAAACATAAAGGCATCTTGGAGGACTAGCCCCATTTTTTTTCGCAATTCCTCCATCGGGTATTGACGTATATCTAGGTCATCAATTAAGATCTCCCCTTCATAAAACTCATAAAATCGCATCATCACATTGATGATAGAGCTTTTCCCACTACCAGTATGACCGACTAACGCCACGGTTTCACCGGCATTTGCCACGAAACTGATATTTTTTAATACCTTATGCTGGCCATCATAAGAAAAGCTGACATTTCTAAATTCCACTTTGCCAATGCTGATTTCCGCCTTTGCATCAGGATCTTGTTGTGGGGCTAATTCTTCATCGTCCATAATTTTCAAAATTCGACTGCCAGCCACCATTCCATCTTGAAAAACACTCAGAAAATCCATCATGTTAATCATCGGTTGAAAAAAAGTTCTCACATAGGAAATAAAGACAAAAATAACCCCAACTTCCAATGGTCCTTCCAATGAAATAACCCCAAAATACCCCAGAACTAACCCCATTGCCAAGGCAACCAACAAATTAATCACTGGCGCTAACAAAAGCGAGTTTGTTCGAATCATTTGAAAACGGGTTTGTAAATACTCTTCATTGGTTTTATCAAATTCTTTCTCTAACCGCTTTTCTTGGCGAAACTGTTGAATGATACTCATCCCAGAAATAGACTCGTTTAACTTGGTATTTAGCTGGCTCAAACGCTCGCGCATATTGCGATAAACTCTCGAGCTAAACTGTTGATAATACCAGATAATTACCAATAAAATTGGTAAAAAGAACAAACAAATCAAAGTCAGCTTAACATTAATGGTAAACATGGCAGCAAATGACGAAACAATCCCAAAGATTCCCGTTAAGACAAAGAGAAAGACATACCAAAATTCAAACAGTGATTCTGTGTCATTTGTGACGCGAGACACGATTGAACCAGCTGGTGTCTTATCGAAATATCGCATCCCCATCGTGTGAAGTTTTTCAAATAGCTGACTGCGAATGTGTTGATAGGTTTTTAAAGACGCCTTTGAATACAAGTAAAACTGAAAAAACCAAACGACCGCTTTGATTAAAGTACCCACTAAATATAAGAGGGCGAAGAATAAGATTGTTTGTTGCGTAGCAGTTTGCGGCTGTAAATAGTCATCAATTAACACTTGAATAATCTTTGGCATCATGATGTTAATCACCGATAAAACAACTGCTAATAAAATTGCCACTGAAAATTGAAGCTTGAAGGGTTTCGTGTATTTTAAGAGACGCTTGACGATCGTCACCTGTTCTTTAACAGGAATTGATTTGGCCCAAGCGGATTCAACTTGTTCTGACATTAATCGCTACCTCCTTCAATTTTGGCTTCTAACTGCTGTTGATCGTACATTTTGGCATACCAGCCATTTAAAGCAATTAGCTCATCATGATTGCCACGTTCCACAATCTGACCATCTTCTACCACAATAATTTCTTGAGCATGCATTACACTGCTAATGCGATGCGCAGCAATAATCGTGGTTTTATCACCACGAATCGTTTTCAAATTGGAGAGAATTCGCTCCTCTGTTTTAGCATCAACTGCTGATAAGGCATCGTCCAAAATCAGCAACTCAGGGTTAATCATCAACGCTCTAGCGATTGATAGCCGTTGTTTTTGCCCACCGGACAACGAAACACCCCGTTCACCAACCATCGTGTCATAACCTTTTGGCATGTCGACAATATCATCATGAATCGCAGTCAGTTCCGCTGCTCTTTCAACCTCCCCTTGACTGCCCTCAGGATTAGCAAACCGAATATTATCACGAATTGTCATAGAAAATAAAAAATGATCTTGCGGCACATAACCGATTGAATTTAGTAGGGCATCTAAGGAATAGTCCCGTATATCATGACCCCCAAAGGTAATCATTCCTTCGTATTCATCGTACTCTCTTAACAAAAGCTTCATAATAGTGGTTTTGCCAGATCCGGTTTTACCCACGATTCCTAAGGTACTTCCTTCTTCAATTTTAAACTGAACATTCTTTAGTGTCTCAACTTCATCATCGTGATAGCGGAAAGAGCTCATGTCAAAATTCAACTGTCCCTTAGCCACTTCTTGAATAGCCCCTTCTCTTTCAACGATATGTGATTTTTCATGCAACAGCTCTTGAACACGATCATAGCTGGCACTACCTCTTTCCAAAACGTTAAACAAGCGACCGATGGCAAACATTGGCCAAATCAACATGGAAATATAATCAATAAAGGTAATTAACTGACCAATCGTAATCACATTTTTCATAATAAAGGTCCCACCAACGATGATGGTTAAAATGTAAGACAGTCCAATAATTAGGGTGATGATTGGATCAAACAAGGCATCTAGAACATTGACCCGGTTAACTTTGACAATCGCATCGTTGACTTTTTCCTGAAAATCTTCCATGTCTTCTCGCTCTTGACCAAAAGTTTTGATCACTTTTATCCCAGTAATACTCTCTTGGGTCTTATCGTTAATTGTTGAAAATGCTTCCTGAGACTTTCGAAAAGCACCGTGTAGCTCCGATCCTAATTTTCGTGAGGTAAAAGCCAGTAGCGGCAATGGCAATAAAGCGATTAAGGTTAAACGCCAATCTACAAAGAGAATCATGGCAATAATCGTGACACCGCCGTTTACTAGCGAATCTGCGAAAGTTAAAATCCCCGCACCTGCGACATTTTGAATCGCAGATAAATCATTCGTAGCGTGAGCCATTAAATCCCCTGTTCGGTATTTTTGGAAAAAAACGTTATCCATCACAGTAAAGTGATGAAACAATTGCTTTCTTAAAGATTTTTCTAACTTAGCGGCACTTCCCCAAATATTAGTCCGCCAAACATAGCGTAAGATGTACTGTAAGATTGCCACACCTACCACAATGCTAACCCACATAATTAAGCGTTTAGCCGTCAGAGTTTTGTCAGCAATTTCATCAATGACAATTCCGATAATTCGCGGCGATACAATTTGTAACATTGACACAATCACAAGTGAGGTCACGCCAATAATATAGGATTTTCGTTCTTCTTTAAAAAACCATCCCAGTTTCCTAAAAATCTGCATCTGTTCTCCTTCAACTCCTCATTTTCAAATTTGAGTACAAATCTCTCCCTGTCCTTCGTTTGACGGTTTAGCGTTCAAAGGCGCAAAAAAACAAGCAGATTAAAAAATCTGCCCGTTTTTTTGTTTTCATACGATTAGCTTCAAAATACTATTTTTTTTCAGGCTTACCTGCCTGATTTTTCATATTTTGCATCATTTGACGAATTTTCTTCTCAGATGGTTTTTGTCCCATTTGCATCATCATCATACGTAACATATCCTCATTAACGGGAGGATTTTTCTTTAAGTAATCTTCCATATATTTACGCGCAAGAAAGAATCCACCAACTGCGCCTAGTGCCAAAGCAATGATTGCGATTAAAATTACATATCCTGTACTCATTATTACCTCTCCTTCCTTTCAACTTGTACTCTCAATAACCAATTGTACTAAAAAAGAGCTCAAATGAAAAGTTAAAACTTAAAAATAAGTAAATCTTTTTTTTATTACCATTTAAAAAAGAAAAAAAGTCTATCCAGCCGTTATCTCTGTTAATAAATTTTCGTTAAAAACCCCTGAGCGCAACATGGCAATTTCATGCTTATAAGGAGCTTTTGCTGTTTTTTTATCTTCCCCAACATAGGGTGTTTCCAAAATCTTAGGCAAATCGGCTAATTGTGGGTGATGAACAATTCGATTTAAAGCTTCAAAGCCAATGGTACCAAAGCCTATATTCGCATGACGATCCTTGTGAGAACCTCGTGGATTTTTAGAATCATTGACGTGAACCACCTTTAGACGATCCAAACCAATAATGTTGTCAAATTCAGCTAATACCTTATCAAAATCTGTCACATCATACCCCGCATCATTAATGTGACACGTATCAAGGGTGACAGATAATTTTTCGTTAAACGTGACACCTTCAATAATCGCAGCTATTTCTTCAAAACTCCGACCAATTTCAGTCCCTTTCCCAGCCATGGTTTCCAGTGCTATTTGCGGAATTTGATCACGTGTCAAAACTTCATTTAAGCCTTTGATGATTTGCTGAATCGCCGCCTCTGGACCGGCCCCAACATGAGCTCCTGGATGCATGGTGATTTGAGTACCACCCAAGGCCTCTGAACGACCGATCTCTTCTCGTAAAAACTGCGTGGCAAATCCAAAATTTTCTGGTTTAATCGTGTTACCTAAATTGATGATATAAGGGGCATGGACCACCATATGACTTAATCCTTTTTCTGTCATCAAAGCTTTTCCCGCTTCAATATTCATGTCTTCAATCGCCTTGCGCCGCGTATTTTGCGGTGCTCCTGTATAAATCATAAAAGTACTAGCCTCATAGCTAGCCGCTTCTTCTGCCGATCCTAATAACATTTTTTTCCCACTCATACTAACATGTGATCCAATTAACATAATTGATAGCCTCCCTTTTCTATAGGTTTAATCTCTCAATCAAACCTCAACTCCTAAATTGTATAACTCTTTGGCCCAAGTCTCAATATAATTGCCTTAATTCCTAAAATTCTCCCCTTTTAGATTCTTGCAAGACATTACCTATCCCTATAACAATCACTCAACAAATAGATGGTTAAATTTTCCATTAGGTGACAATTTCTTAAGGTTTCCCCATTAACTTTCTTGAAAGCTAGGCATGTCCTTATTTATTTGTTATAATTAACCGATATAATCTATAGTTTGAGGTGAATTTTTTGTTGTTTAATCGAAATACTAAAAATAAAATACAGCAATCATTAGGGACGGCTAAAGACGCTTTCGCTAAAAGCGACCAGACAGCTAAAGATAAACTACTCTTTGCCTTTAATGTCACCTTCGATGTGTTGAAGTCCTTGATTTACTTCATCGTTGTGGTTTTCCTCTTTTTAGGTGCTTTAGGCGGTGGTATCGGCATTGGCTATTTTGCCTACCTTGTTTCAGACACGCCAGTTCCAGATAAACAAGAACTGCAAAATAAAATAAATGATGTTGAACAACTGTCGACCATCACCTATGCCGGTGGTGAAAAAATTGCTGATATTCGTTCTGATTTAATCCGCACAAACGTGGCTTCAGATCAAATCTCACCCTTAGTAAAAAAAGCTCTTATTTCAACCGAAGATGAGTACTTTGATGTCCACAAAGGAATTGTCCCTAAAGCCGTGATCAGAGCGCTGGTTTCTGACGCAACTGGTCTTGGAGGATCTTCTGGTGGGTCAACGATCACTCAGCAACTGGTTAAACAACAAGTCTTGACTAGCGAAACTTCTTATAAACGAAAAGCCAATGAGATTGTCTTGGCTATGCGAGTTGAAAAATTTTTCTCAAAAGATGAAATCATTACGTCTTACCTTAACGTCTCACCTTTTGGCCGCAACAATAAGGGACAAAATATCGCTGGTGTCCAAGAAGCGGCTAAAGGGATTTTTAATACAACCGCCGACAAGTTAAACTTACCTCAGGCTGCTTTTATTGCCGGCTTACCTCAAAGTCCAATTAGCTATAGCCCTTATCTTAATACTGGTGAGTTACGCGAAGATCAGTCATTGGGCTTAGAACGTAAGGATCAGGTTCTATATAATATGTACAAAGAAGGATATATTACCAAACAAGAATACGATGACGCTAAAAACTACGACTTAACTCAGGACTTTAAACCGAGTGAAGATGTAACAGACAATGTCAACGGTTATCTATACGATTATACCTACGACCAAGCCATTAAGATTCTCATGCCGATTTACTATGAAGCGGACGGACTTAAAACAGAAGACCTGACTAACAACGATAAACTCAGCTCTAAGTATTACGATATTGCCGCTCGAGAGTTACGCCGAGACGGGTATACCGTGCAAACAACCATTGACAAAACTGTCTATGAGGCCATGCAAAACGCCACAGCTAATTATGCTGGGATGTTTATTGGGGATTATGGTATCGAAACCAGCAGTGTCTTATTAGATAACCAAACAGGTCGAATTATTAGCTTTATTGCCGGGCGCGACTTTAATCAAAATAAAAACAATCACGCCTTTACAACCCGACGCTCACCAGGTTCCACAATCAAACCCATCCTAGCTTACGCACCAGCGATTGATGCAGGACTAATTGGAAGTGAATCAAAACTGTCGAATTTTTCGCGAAAATACAAAGGTGACGACAGCGACAAAGACTTGATGAACTACAGCCGACAGCCCTCAACTGGCTTTGAATCTGCTAGACAAGCCTTAAAGATGTCTGATAACGTACCTGCTGTCGAGCTTTATCTGGAACTGCTAAAGGTGGCGGATCCTAAAGAATACTATGATAAAATGAATATGACCATGACCGATAGTGATTTTTACGGCGTTGAATCAATTGCTGTTGGCGGAACTACAAAAGGACCGACTAACTTGGAGCAAACCAATGCCTTTGCTACCTTAGCGAATAAAGGGAGCTACTCCCAGGGCTATTCGATTGAAAAAATCACTGATAATAATGGTAACATCATTTATCAACATGAAGTCAAACCCGTTTCAGTTTTCTCACCTGCAACAGCCTCCATTATGAATGACATGATGCGTGACGTCATTACTAGCGGAACAGGAACAATGTCCAAAAATACGCTAGCTAGTATGGGGAGTGGCTTAACCAATGCTGACTGGGTCGGCAAAACAGGAACATCAGAAAATAATGGTGACTACTGGTTCATCGCCTCAACACCAAAAGTCAGCTTGTCCAATTGGATTGGTTATTCAGATGCTGTCATCCCAATGGATGCCGCCTATGGACAGAACAACATGCAGTTATGGGCCTACATTGCCAATGCTGCCTACGAGGCTAACCCTGCCCTATTTGGTATTACTGAGCGCTTTACGCTTGATCCTAGCGTCATTCACGCCGAAGTCTCTGACTTTAGTGGACAGAAGCTGGGAACTGCTATGGTTGAAGGCAGCACATGGACTGTGCCAGGTAAAAAAATCGAGTCACTTTGGGCTAAAACTGGACCGTCAGCGACCCAATTTAGATTTGGCATGGGCGCAACAGATGCTCAATACCTTAAAACTTGGAACGATAGTTATGTTAAACCTAAAGCACCAGCTAAAACAACACCAAGCAGTTCGACCAATCGCACAAATTCCAATGTAACCAATAATGTTACTGAGAAAAAAGACGATGAAGACGACTAAACTCAACACCCCCTGAGACAAATGTCTCAGGGGGTGTTTTTATGAAAGTTAAGTTATGCTAACTGGCTGCCATTACTTGCACGCACTTGTTTATACCAACTAAACGATTTTTTAAGCGTTCGTTTCAAACTTCCCTGACCATCATTATCTTGGTCGACATCAATAAAGCCATAGCGCTTCTTCAGCTCGCCGGTTCCTACTGAAATCAAATCAATAGGTCCCCACATCGTATAACCAATTAGTGCAACCCCATCTCCCATCGCTGCATTCAGGCTCAATATCTGTTCGCGTAAATAATCAATGGGATACGGCCATCTGCCTCAACATCCAGCAGCGGCACTTGATAGCAATCATAGAGTTTGGTTAATGTCTAACGCCATCCGACAGGATCTAGTTGCCAGCCCCAATCACTGCTCGCTAAATAAGGATTTTTCGCGCTTCCCATTAAATTCCCCATGGTCAATTCATGCCCATTCTCAGCCGAGACACTGCTAGAAAAAGAGTTGTTGTCCTCATAAAAAAACTGGTGGAAATGTCCTTCCTTTTCCCTCTTGCTTGCCACCTCAAACTGGTGACATTATATGAGCAAGGTCAGCATTTCGCTGCCTGCTAGGATGTTTTTAGAATTCATCGGAATAATATCCAAATAATCTGCTGTATTTGTAATAATCACTGGTGTTTCCATGGAATAGCCTTCTTTTTTTATGGCTTCTAAATCAAAACTTACCAATAAATCACCCGTTGTCACTTTCTCGCCTTGAACCACATGACTTTCAAAATACTTGCCATCTAATTTAACGGTGTCCATCCCCAGATGAATTAAGATTTCACAACCGTTATCCGAAATAATACCAATTGCATGTTTCGTCGGAAATACAGTCATAACCGTTCCATTACAAGGAGCGTAGACCTTCCCTTCAATCGGTTCAATCGCAAGTCCTTTCCCCATAACTTCCTGAGCAAACGCATCGTCGGCCACTTGACTTAACGGCATAACCGATCCTTTAATCGGACTCATTAACACTTCTTTTTTGACAGATACTTTCTCTGTAGCAGCTACAGGCTCTGCCACCGCATCATCTTTATACATCGCATAGGCTAAGCCAAAACTGATCACCATGGCAATCACAATCGCAATACACACTTGCACAACACCGGTCATTGACCCTGCTTCTGTATCAATAAAACCGGGTAAAGAAAAAATACCTAAACCAGCCATTGTATACACTTTCAGATTAAAGAAACCAGCAACAGCTCCTCCAACAGCCCCACCAATACATGAAATAACAAACATCTTGATTCGCGGCAAAGTAATCCCGTAAATTGCTGGCTCAGTAACACCAAAAATACCTGAGATCCAAGCAGGAAAAGCAATATTTTTCAGTTTTTGATTCTTCGTTTTTAACCAAATAGCCAGCACAACAGCTGTTTGAGCAAATGAGACGACAGAAATCATCGCCATGAATGTGTCTGGTGTACCACTCATGACATTCATCATTGAAGGGACGATCATCATCATGTGAACACCAAACAGCACTAGCACCTGCCAAGAAGCACCGACGATTAAACCGCCGATAATTGGGCTAAAGCCGATAATACTGTTAATCACTTCCCCAATCAGAACCCCGATTAAGTTTGCCACTGGTCCTATCACAATAAAACCAAGAGGGATCGCAATCAACATCACAAGCATCGGCACCATAAAGGTCTTAATGACATCTGGTATTACCTTGTTAAAAAATCGTTCAAGCGGCGCAGCTAAAGCCACAATCAAAATGACAGGTAAAACAGACGAGGTATAGGTGGCATTCACGTTAAACCCAAAGAAACCTAAATCCACCCCGTTGATTGTTGGATAACACAAGGCTGCTCCAATAACAATTCCTAAAATCGGATTTGATTTAAGCTTACGAGCCGTATTATAACCTAAAATAACTGGGAAGAAGTAAAACATTGCATCCCCAATCGCATTAATTAGCATATAATACGAACTGTCCATGGTATAAACACCACTAATCGCTAAAACCGTGTTTAGCCCTTTAATAATTCCAGATGCTGATAAAATCGCAATCGATGGCATCATGATTCCCGTGATCAAATCAAAAAACTTGTCTTTAAAGCTCATCTTCTTACCAATCGCCGCTGCGTCACTTTCATCACTGATCCCTGCTTGCTCACGTACCACTTTATAGACATCGGGCACGTGATTGCCAATGACCACTTGATATTGTCCACCGGCTTTCATGACAGTGACAACCCCATCCATATTTTTTAACACTTCGTCATTTGCTAACGCCTCATCTTTAAGATTAAAACGCAACCTTGTGACACAGTGGGCTAAAGAGATAATATTCTCTTTACCACCAACATTTGCAATAATGTCTGTTGCTAATTGGTTATATTTTTCCATTTGTAAGTCCTCCATAATATTTGATTTAGTATCAATGTTCTGAAGGTTTGGCCAACTAAATGTCACCATCCAAAATAAAAAAGTTACCTTTGTGTGCTCCGTCTCCTTTCCTTATAAGATGTATTAATCTGCCTCAAAGACAGGAATAAACTATGTTTTAGTTTTATAAATCAAACGCTCAATGTGAATAGTTAAATACAACTGTTCTTCGTCGGTAATCTCATAATGGTATTTTTCTTTAAGGAAACCACTGATTTTTTTTACACTGACATAGGCATTTTGATATTTTTCTTTAATAATAGCAAACAACTCTGTCTCACTCTCATCATCATAGGCCTTTTCACTAGTTAAACGCTGGGAGAAAAACTTCAAATGGGTGATAAAGCGATAATAATACACAGATTCTTCGTCAAATTCAATTTGAAAATGATATTTGACAATATTTGATATTTCTTGCATCACTTTGGTAATCTCATAAACAGTCTCTAAATCTTCGTCCATCGTGGCATTAACCAGGTGAAGGGTAATAAACCCCGCCTCATCTTCCGCTAAGCTAACACCAAAACGCTCTTCGATCATTTCCAAAGACTTTTTTCCAATAATAAATTCGTCTTTATAAAATCGTCGGATATCCCACAACAAAGGATTTTTTATTATCACACCATCTTGGAAGCGTTGGATAGCAGTGAAAATATGATCGCTTAGAGAGATATAGATGCTGTCATTGATTTTTTTGCCCAGATGAGTTTTGGCATAACTCACGATATCACGACTTAACTCAAAATACTCAATTGGAATTTCTGCCAACATCGCTTCAATTTGATGAACATTTTCATGATCTTTTAAAATGAAAAGCTTATCGATCAACTCTTCATTAATCGCCATCCCTATCTTTTGTTGGTAGGCAATGCCGCGTCCCATGATGATAATTTCATTTCCTTGTTGATTTTTAGAAATAACCACATTATTATTTAATATCTTCTCTATGATCATTCACATTTCCCCCTAATAAACAGAAAAAACCTATTTATAAACCCACACAAAATAACCCAGTTATTTTGGTACGCGTTTATAAATAGGTTTAGCTCATCGACTGACAATAACTATCCTATTGAGTATTATGCCATAAAAAAAACGTTTCCGCAACCCTTTTCAGGAAACGGTTTCAAATATAGCTGTAAAAATAACCTGTCAGTCTTGCTGACAGGTTACCGATTTAGCTCATTACTTGGTAGAACCTTTTTTCACGATACCGTGAGGTAAAATAACACTTTTCTCGTCAATTTCTTCCTTGTTCATCAATTTAGTCAACAAACGCATGGACACTGCACCGATATCGTACAATGGTTGTGTGACACTGGTTAAGCCAGGACGAATCACATCTGTTAGTAAAGAATTATTACTGGTAATCACTTCGAATTCTTCCGGAATTTTAACACCGCTGTCGATTAACCCATTGGCGATTCCAGTTGCTAACTCATCATCCACTACATAAGCCGCTGTAGCGCCACTGTTAATAATCCGTTGGCTCAACTCGATTCCAGCTTTGTATTGATACTCAGATTCAAATACCAATCCTTCACTGTATTTCAAACCATTTTCTTTAAGAGCCGCTTTATAACCAGCTAAACGTTCTCTGCCATTAATAGGGTCCAATAAAGCGCCACTTACAAAAGCAATTTTTTTATTGCCATTTTTAGCTAATAAATCGGTCGCTTCTTTAGTTGCTTCTTGATAATTAATATTGACAGAGCCGACTTGATCATCTGGATCGATTGAACCAGCTAAAACCACAGGTGTTTTAGAGCGAGAAAACTCACCGCGGATCGCTTCAGTAATATGATGACCCATAAAGATGACACCATCCACTTGTTTAGCCAACAAGTTGTTTAAAACGTTGATTTCTTTTTCATCGTTACCATCAGAATTAGCTAAGATGATATTGTACTTGTACATCGTTGCCACGTCATCAATCCCACGAGCCAATGAAGCAAAGAAAATATTACTTACATCGGGAATAATGACCCCAACAGTCGTAGTTTTCTTGCTTGCCAAACCACGAGCTACAGCGTTAGGACGATAATCTAAGCGATCGATTACTTCTAATACTTTCTTACGAGTAGCAGGTTTCACATTTGGGTTCCCGTTGACAACACGTGACACAGTTGCCATTGAAACGTTTGCTTCACGGGCAACATCATAAATCGTAATTGTTTGTTTTTCCATAATAATTTTTCTCCTTTTTGTATGAGGTTAATCTTTTCTGATATTCTAAAAGCTTAATTCTCACCTATCTGAACTATTCTTTGCTAAGCAAATTGGATGAATGTACCTGTTTTCCATTTTCAGAAAAACCAGTTTACATTTCTCAACTTTAAGATTACCAAATTTAGCCAAAATTTGCAAGCGTTTTAATATATTTTTTCATGAAAATTTAAAGAAATTTTCAAAATAACCTAAAAAAAAGAATTATCTGTCAAATTTCACAGACAATCCTCTTCTATTTAATTAAACTCTAATTATCTTGAAGCTCTTCAGCCTGATCCTCAAGCTCCCCGATAATTTCTCCAGCATAATCATCCGTTGCCACAATCGCTTCTTCAGCAACATCTGTCACATCCAAGATTATATCCGTCGATTCATCGGCTAAATCAGCTGCCTGATCGTTGAGATCATTGGCTGTTTTTTTAAACTTATCAGATAGATCGTCCGTCTGACGTCTTAGGGAAGACAATGCTTCTTCAGACCCTTTGACAGCCTTGTCTTTAACTGTTCCAGCAAAATCGGTTGCTTGTCCCGTAAAGTCCCCCGCCTTGTCCTTAGCCAAGTCTGCATATTCATAACTTTTCTCTTGAACGTACTCACCATAATCAAAGATTTTATTTTTTAGATCATCTGTCTGTTCAGCTAACTCTTCACGCAATTCTTTGCCGGATTTTGGAGCCAATAAAAGAGCCGCCACCGCTGCAGCCGTACCGCCGATAATCACACCTAAAAAGAAACCACCTGATTTTTTTCCCATGACTAAATCCTCCTCGACATTTTCTATTTTTTAAAGAACCTAAATGCTGATTTACCTAACTTTGTGGCAACGGATGCCTTCGCCGCATTGCTGCTGATGACGCCAACTTTACTCGCTACATTACGACTAGATGCATTTAAATCGGACACACTCTCACCTAAATCGGCAACTGCTGTAAATAACGGGTCAATCGTTTCCACTTTTTGAGTCACATCCGCCAACAATTCGTTGCTTTTTACTAGTAATTCTTCAACTTGATAGGTTAGAACATTGACATCTTTTGTTACCGCTTGAATGGTTACATTTGTTTCATCTAAAATTCCTGATGCCTTATCAATCGCCTGATTGGTCTTTTCGATTGTCTTGGTTACTTTCGGGATAATCATCACACAACTGATAATTATTACCACAACCAAAATGACAAAGGCAATGGCTGCAATGATAGCTGCAACTTCTCCACCGGTCATATACACTGTCCTTTCTTTGACTTACTTGAACCACTGTATTTAGAATAACACCTAACTCCTAAATTCTCAAATAAAAACTAAGGTTTACTAAAAGATTCCACTGAATGAGAGTATTCTGATACAATAGAAGGGAAAAGAAAAACAAGAAAGTAGTTGGAACCATGAACTTATTTTTTTTAACCGCCACTGTTGATTCATCAGAAAGCCCTATTATTGAAGAAGCCACCAAAACAGCCAATGCCTTTGTCAATTATTGGAACAATCTTAATTGGGATCACTTAATCGCGACCTTTATTTCCAAGAGCCTGCTGATACTTTTGACCATCCTGATCGTGATGACGATCAAAAGGGTTGGCATGAAACTCATTAGACAAGGGTTTAACAACTATAAAATCAAAGATAATTACAGTGAAAATCGAGTTGAAACACTTCATAAATTAACCAGCAATGGGTTTCAATACACCCTTTATTTTATTCTGCTATACACCTTGTTATCCATTTTAGGTGTTCCCGTCGGCTCCTTAATCGCTGGAGCGGGAATTGCCGGGATTGCCCTTGGACTCGGTGCTCAAGGCTTTATCAACGACATCCTAACTGGTTTTTTTATTATTTTTGAGCGACAGGTAGATGTTGGCGACCATGTCATAATTGATAGTATTGAAGGCACGGTTGTTGTCATTGGCCTGCGAACCACCCAAATAAAAAGTTTTAATGGGACCCTTCATTTTATTCCCAACCGTAATATTTCCATCGTCAGTAACTTGTCCAGAGAGAACATGCGCGCCTTAATCGAACTTCGAGTGAAGCCAGACCAAGATTTAGAACAAATCAATAAAATTATTGAACAAGTCAATCAAGAGCTAGTTCCCAACTATCCAGAAATCAAAAATGGCCCAACCAATCTGGGCGTTGCTGACTTGGGCCAAGGAAATCTAGCCATTAGAATCGTCATGTATGTAAAAAATGGGGATCAATCCCGGATGCAATCACTATTTTTGGCCGCTTATATCAAAGCGGTGACAGCGGAAGGCATTATTTTACCTGAGTCTCCGCTAAATCTAACGAAATAAACTCAAGAAGGACGGCTTCGGGTCGTCCTTCTTGAGTTTATTATGGCTTTATAGGAAAGTATGCAACTTTCTCTATATCATAGTTTGGAGCCAAGTTCACGAGGCAACCCTAAGCTATTTCGCTATTTTTCTTGCAAGGCTAACTGCGATATTCCTTGCTTCTAAATTAACAAATTTATTCATTAGAGTTAAGGGACAACGAAGTAAAGCAAAAAGACCAACGGCAACGCCTCGTTCCGCTTTGCTTATGACAACTGGCTGAAGTATTGAAACACAAAGTCCACAGCAATCCCTAAGGCTCTCTCGTCAGGGCTCATTCGATTATGATGCAAATCATAAGGAGTCTCTACTCCTAAAGAGAACATCGTCCCTGGAAATTTACTTAATAAATAACCAAAATCCTCAGCCACCATAGCAGTTTGCGCTAGTTCAAAGTTAACCTCACCATTTTCCTCAGCAAACCTCATAAGCTTATCAGTCGTTTCTGGCTGATTAATCACTGGCAAATAACCTTTTTGGTCAAGTATCACCTCAACCTCACATTGGAAAGAATGCGCAACCCCTTCTGCTATCTCTTTTAGACGCCGTTGAGTCAATTGATTAACGTCCTGGTCGAGGGAACGAATCGAGCCCGCCACCGTTGCTATTTCAGGTATGACATTGGTCGCTTCCCCTGCATGAAAACTGGCAACTGTCACAACAGCGCCAGCTAAAGGATCCACATTACGACTGACAATCGTCTGAATTTGCTGGACAAATTGAGTCGCAGCCACAATCATATCATTTGATAAATGGGGATAAGCCCCATGACCTCCCTTTCCTTTAAATCTTACCCGAAATTCACAATCCCCTGCACAAAACGCACCGGCCTTAGTAGCAATCGTGCCAACCGGTAAGCTAGGTTGAACGTGTAACGCGTATAACTCGTCAAGAGTCACCCCGTCAAAAACGCCTGCCTCATACATCAACTTTCCGCCTGCCTCATTTTCTTCTGCCGGCTGAAAAATAAGATAATAATCATCAGCTAAATCAGCTTCGATAACATTTGCCAATAAGCCCAATGCAATCGTCATATGACAGTCATGGCCACAAGCATGCATCTTTCCCGGATGCCGAGAAGCAAAAGCCAGACCTGTCTCTTCCGTGATCGGCAAACCATCCATGTCTGTGCGCCAACCTAGCGACCGCTTGCCCACAGACCCTTTCACTTTCACGATTATTCCTGTTTGCCATGTTGAGACTGTCAGCTTTTCCTGGGGCAACTCGCTGATTTTAGTTAACAAATATCGCTGCGTTTCATATTCCTCCAAGCCAATTTCTGGTATTTGATGTAACTCTCGTCTGATCTTAATCAATTCTGTTTGTGAATATCCCATCTTATTTCCCCCTAAATCAAACATCGAAAAAGCGGCTAAAACATCTGTCTTAGCCACTTTTCTTGAATTAACCTATTTTTCGTTCTGGTTGTTTTTTTTCAGTTAGCGTATATTCATTTTCTAAGGTATGAACCAAATGATTGACTGACTTTAAAATTTCCTTCCGTGTCACAATTCCAGCAAAGTGATTGTCACTATCTACAACTGGAATAAACGGACTATCCACCGACAAATGTAAAATATATTCAATATCATAAGGTTGCGTTATCGTGTCTACCTCAGTGTCCATCACATCCCTAACACATAAATCCGTCAAATTATCAGGATCAATTTCCGTCAGGTCAAACATCGCATTGACAATATCAGACAACCCGATTAAGCCGACAAACTCCCCTTCCCGATTTAGAACCGGTATTCTCGTATACCTCACTTTAGTTAACACTAAGAGAGCATGATTTAATGGATTGGTATCCATCACATGAGCGACTTTTTCATCTGGAATCAAAAAGCTATCTTCATTGTTTAATAGTAATGTTTTTACAGCATTCCCAATCATCTGGAGTGCCTCCTATCTTCTTTTAAGAACTATCTCTAGTTTACCTAAAATTTCCGCAAAAATCAGCAAATTCACACTTTCTTCAGAACTATTTAGTAAATATTAATCGTTCCTTCTCATTTAGCTTTCGCAAAAGTAAAGTGCAGCTCACTGATCGGTCGCTGTTGATCATCGTAATACTGAACATCATAATGACTGTCGGTACTTTCAATAATCGCATAAGTCTTAATCTGATAACGTCCTCTTGGCAAGCGAATACTTCCTGGATTTAAGGCCAAAACCCCGTCGATCAGCTCAACTCCTAGTTCATGAGTATGACCAAAGAGGGCGATAGTCGCTCCAACTTCCTCAGCACGATAGAGCAGTTGATTTAAAGAAGAGCGAACATTTGCCAAATGGCCATGAAGCAGTAAAATCTTATCATTGCCAATAGTGACAACCTGTTCTTTTTGATACTCTGGGTAATAATCACAATTACCTGTGACTACTAGTAAATCACGCCACAACTCATCGGTCGGTTCTAATTCAGAATCGCCACAGTGAAACATGCCATCTACTTTCCCTCGATAAGCGGTCACCAACTCAACTAGACACTGACGATCTCCGTGATTATCACTGACGACTAAATATTTCATACTATCCCTCCTTCTTCAACCAGTTATCCCACTCTTGACCTAAGGCCTGAATGGCAAGGGCTCGGTGGCTGATCTTGTTTTTTTCTTGTTGGCTCAATTCCGCCATGCTTTGCCCCTTAGCCGGTACATAAAACAAGGGGTCATAGCCAAAACCATTATCCCCACGAGGAATGGATAAAATACTGCCTTCCAATTCACCACTTACAACCAAACTCTCCTTGTTAGGCTTGGCTAGGACCAACGTACAATGGAAACGCCCCGTCCGCTTTTCAGCTGGCACACCCGTCAATTCATGAAGGAGCTTAGCATTATTAGCACTATCACTTTTCCCTTCACCAGCAAAACGAGCTGAATAAACCCCTGGTTGCCCATTTAAAGCATCTACAAGCAAACCGGAATCATCTGCGAGTACCAAGCAATTGAATTGCTTAGCGATCGTTTCAGCCTTTAAGCGTGCGTTAGCTTCAAAAGTCGCCCCAGTCTCTTCCACATCAGGAATTTCCGGAAAATCCAGCAAGGTCTTGATTTGATACCCTTTCTCACTTAATAATGCAGCGAATTCCTGAGCTTTCCCCGGATTACGCGTGGCAACTAAAATCGTTTTAGCTGGATCTAAATCCGGCAAGGGGTCTACTTCACCAGCTAGTGCCACTTTTTGTTGATGGATCAGTTCCTTGATACCACTGTTTCCCAAACGCAATAGCTCTGATAATTCCTCCTGAGAAAAAGTTGCTTCTTCACCAGTGCCTTGAATCTCTACGAAACGACCAGACTCTGTCATCACCAGATTCATGTCCACATGGGCAGCAAAATCCTCTTCATAATCTAAATCCAAAACTGCTTCACCTGTTGGTAAAATCCCCACACTAACAGCCGCTAAATGTTCTTTTAATGGATCGACTGTCAAAATATTTTCTGCCATTAGCTTAGCGACGGCTAGCTTTAACGCCACAAAAGCGCCAGTGATGCTTGCCGTTCGCGTCCCACCATCAGCTTGAATCACATCACAATCGACGATCAACGACCGCTCACCTAAGCGTTCTAAATCAACCACGGCCCGTAACGAACGGCCGATTAACCGTTGAATTTCCATCGTCCGCCCAGATAGCTTTCCTTTGGCACTTTCGCGAATATTGCGGGTGTTAGTCGCTCTAGGCAACATGCTGTATTCTGCCGTTACCCAACCAGTCCCCTGTCCTCGTAAAAAAGGTGGGACCTTGTCTTCAAAGGTCGCCGCGCAAATGACTTTCGTGTCTCCAAAACTGACCAAAACCGATCCCTCTGGGTGTTTCAATACATTGGTTTCAATTTTGATTCTTCGCAATTCTTGATTGTCTCGTTTATCATGTCTCACTAATTAACGCCCCACTCTACCTTCAATAGGTCTATTTTTTCCATCATTACCCAACGTTACTTTTTCGATAACCATCTTTTCAATGCCTAGCCAATCCTCACTGATATCACGAAACAAGCTCACAGAGCCCGTGGCGTAAAATTCATGTGCTAACGTCTGTTCCGCTGGTGGTGCTGCAATCTCAAAATAATCCAACAACATACTAACTTCTCCAACTGTTTCGGCACCAGAATCGATTAGTTCCACTTCTTTCCCTAAATAATTATGAATCAAGGGTGCTAATAAAGGATAATGTGTACAGCCTAAAATCAACGTATCAATCCCACTTTGTTTGAGCGGTTTTAACGTTTCCGCCACGATCATCTTCGCAATAGGTGAATGATACTCTTTACTTTCAACAATCGGCACAAATTTGGGACAAGCCAACTCGATCACCTGACTGTGAGGGGATTTGGTTAAAATAGCTTTAGAGTAAGCTTGGCTGGAAACTGTTACCTGGGTGCCAATCACACCGATTTGCTTCCCCAACGTCTTTTTTAATGCCGCCCGACTTCCGGGAAGGATCACCCCAACGACTGGAATCGGTAATGCCTGTTTAATTTCTTCTAAAGCAACAGCAGTCGCTGTATTACAAGCGATCACAAGCATTTTGATATTTTTTTGCATTAAAAAAGAGGTCATTTGCCAGGTAAATTCAATGACCTGTTCAACGGGTCTTGGACCATAGGGACAACGAGCCGTATCACCAAGGTAAATAACTTTCTCGTTAGGCAATTGTTTAAGGGCTTCTTTAACGACTGTTAAACCGCCAACTCCAGAATCGATAAAGCCGATAGCTTGTCTATTCGTCATTCCTCAAAACCTCTATTTCTATATTTTACTGTACTCCCCTATTTTCCCTTTTTTCGTCCAAGTAATCAAGTCTTTTGATGAAGCTTAAAAAAATCCCTATAATTTATCCTATTTGATCATTAAAACAGCTATTTTCTTCTTTATTGGTCTTATTAGTAGCAATCCTTACCCTTTTGCTATAGAATTAAGGTGCAAAACCATTGAATTGGAGGGTTATTTATGAGAAACATTGTCAATCAATTAGAAAAATTTACTGTTTTACGAACTATTTTTTATTTAGCATTCGGGATATTAATCTTAATGAACCCCCAACTTGTTTTTAAAAGTGTGATTTACATCATCGCTGGCTATCTGGCTATCCTCGGTCTTATTAATCTTTTTCAAGCCATTCGCGAAAGTAAAAATGAATCACTCTTCGGTTATGAATTTATTACAGGGGTCATGCTGTTGCTATTTGCTTTAATCGTGTTGATTTTTGCCAAGGCGATTGTCAGCTTCTTGCCGATCATGTTGGGAATTCTAATCGTTCTCAACGGTTTGATGCAACTCAGCAATGCCAGTGGAGGCATTAAAGAAGTCAATCCTCGTTATCGAATTAGCATCTATGTCTACTGTGGGCTCTTAGTTGCAGCGGGTATCTTGTTAATCTTTAATCCCTTCAAAACCGTATTAGTTGTCTTTCGCATCTTTGGCGGCATCTTAGTCTTTATGGGAATTTCTGAATTAGCTCACTTTTTCTTACAAAAAAAAGTAAATTGACTTAAAGAAAACCAGGAAAAACTGATTAGTCAGTCTTTCCTGGTTTTTCTTTTAAAAGGAGAATCAACGGCACCAGAGAAAGTAAATTCAGGCGCTCACTGTCTGTTAATCCCACATCTGTAGTCGATCGATAGATGATCCCTTCATATTTATCAGTCAATTGCTTAAAGTTTTCCATATGATCAGGGTAATCATCCGTCAAACGTGTCATATACTGGTGAACTGTTTCAGAAGGCAAGCGATAACGTTCTCGTCCCAACAACCTCAACAGTTCTTCATAGGCGTTGACAAAGTGGAAGTTTGGTAAATACCTCACTTTTAAACACCACCACCCGAGCATTAACCGACCTCTAAAAATCACACCAGCCAAGAGACACAGACTTAAGGCAATCACCAAAAACCATTGAAGAGTTTGTTTGATCCCTTTTGTTTTGCTTTTATCTTCAGCCGTCGCTTCCTGTTCTGGCCGTTGCGCACTATGAGTCGTTGCTGAATTTTCTGGAAGTTCTTCTTGAGAATTACTTGAAGGGAGCAATTCCTGAGAATCCCCGCTGGTTTCGGGACGATCTGATTGGGCCACTGTCGTTAGCGCCACCTGTTCTGAACTAACAAAACTTTTTGTTGGTTCGAAAGGAACCCAACCAACTCCCTGAAAATAGATCTCAGGCCAAGCATGAGCATTCTCGTTGGTAATGCTGTATGTTTTAGTCCCATCATCATGAGATTGAGTCACACGACCTTCACTAAAGCCCTTAGCCCAGCGAGCGGGAATTCCTAAGGCACGAGCTAACACCACCATCGAACTGGAAAAGTGTTCACAGTAGCCAACCTGGGACTCGAATAAGAAAAAGTCGACATAATCCTGATCAGTCGGAACGGTTTCCGCCTCTTCCATCGAGTAACGAAAATTTCCAGTGTTTTTTAAATAATCTTCAATTGCTTTGACTCGTTCATAACCTGTCGAACTATTAGCTGTGATTTGATTAGCCAATTCGACGACTCTTTCAGGTAACCTATCAGGCAACTGGAGGTACCGCAGATTAACTTCGCCTACTTCAGCAACTTGGCTGGCTTCCAACTCTGCAAGCGTATAGTCAGGTGGAAAGTAGCGATAACGCAACACGCTTTCGGCTGAATTCTCCGGTCCTAAATTAACATAAAAACGATGGTTTTCAGTATTATATTCCAACATCTGATTAACGCGATAACTATCAGGCAATGGCCAAGACAACCTCCCCTGTGGTTTAGGAACATAACGAAGTGGATTTGGTAACGTCAGCTCGATTGACTCACCATCCTCCTGATAGCGACGATGACCTTCATCAACCACGAGAATTTCTTGACTGATCACTTCCCTTTTAGTCTCACTACTTTCCCAGCCACGACCACTGTAATAATCTTTATTTTCAACTTTCCAATAATGAGGAGCTTGCTGTCGCGCTAAAAAAACAATTTCATCATTCGGAATCACCGAACCACCAAGTTCTCTGTCATTTTCACTAAATCCAGTCGTTGCTGATTGCCCATTACCACGAGCAAATTCAATCATTTGATAAAATGATTGGGAGCGGATAGAGGCCCGCAATGGCTGACTTGCCATCTGAATCCGTTGATGCATCTGAGGCAATCGAATTGGTAACTGCCAAGCCATCACAAGACAACCGCTTAAAAGGAGGAGCCCTTTACCATGCCTCTGCCAATACTGCCCTTGATCGATTTCACTTTGCCCCAACCAGCTACTTAAAAGAAACCCCATCACTAACAAACGAACCATCTGCCAAAAATGATCGGTGCCATTAAAGACCGTTAAGATCAACAAATAGCACAGAATAGCAAGAAATGGCAACATCCAAAGGTCATAACTGATGATCAATTTAACTAACATCAGCATGAACAGGGTAATAAAAAGCAAGGCCATATTTGAAGGCAAAAAGTTAAACTCAGCTCGTTGAACTGGATCAAAGTATTGGAGACTAGTCCGTAAAAAAGCGACCATCCAGGAAAAAGAAAACCTTTGATTAGCTGGGAAATAGCGATGGCAAGTAAACAACAGACAAATTAATTGCAGAGGAAACTCAAGATACCCTTTGAAATTAAAGAGCGCGATAACAGTGATGGTGATCAGGAATCCCGTCAACCAAAAAGAGGAGCCCAAATCATTGGCTTCGACAAAAGGACCAATACCGCTACCAATCAAACCGACCGCCAATAAGCCAGTAATCAGTTTGTTAAAACTAAGTTTATTCATTCGCTTCCTCCCTCTCACCTGAATAGCCACTAATTTCATTAAGTTAGTTATTAAAAAATTTCATAAGCCAACTTTCCTTGACGGTTATAATAAAAAATAATCAGCTCATTGTTCTCAGCTAACTCCTCACCTAACCCAATAACGTCTCGGGAATAACGGGCTGTTAACATGATTACACGAGTCTTATGAAGGTGGAGATGGCGAACACTACGAATCAACTCTTTTTCCATATGAAGGGGCTGACTCTGAGCATAGTTGACAGCCGTTGCCAACTGAAAGGCTTCCTGAGATGGGTCGTAAATCAAAAAGTTTGGCCGTTTTAAATGCTCACTCTCAGAATATTCCATCGTATAAAATAAGGACAGCATTTTTTCAAAATAGTGCCCGTCATTGCCATAAAATAGAATAAGTAATTCCTCTTGAGGCTCACTTTCAAATTCCTTTACCACTAAATGCTCACGTTTAGCAGACAACTTCCAGTCAATTTGATTCAATTGATCCCCTTCTCGATAATCCCGTAAAGCCTTAACATCTTGATTTCGCATATAATTCACCGCCAACGGCAGACGTTTTTGCCGGTTCAAAAGAGCCATCAAGTCACGACACTCCTTCAATTGCCGCTCAGGTAAAACCAACAGGCTCGTTTCCAAATAAAACCGATGTGTTTGACGCAATAAGTTAAACACATCTTTACTGACAAAATTAACCTGAACTGACTGATAGATGCCACGCTCCACCTCTTCATCAATTTGGGCCGTCAGCGTTAATAGACGCTGATCACGGCTTTTTTCCATCTTTAGCTCAAATTGGTCATGAGGCAATTCAAGACTGCCACTTATGTGAGGTGGAAGTCTTAACTGTTTGCCACTCTTTTCTGTTAGCTTTAAAAGAACCGATTCTTGTTCGCCACGGTTCAACTGAATCAAAGGAGCAATCGCCACCTGATATCGCCGAAAACGACGCCCTAACGACAATAACGAACACAAGAGAACCATGCTAAAAAAATAAATCAGAAACCAACCCACCTTGATATTGAAAGTGATGGCGAAGAACAACAGACCACAAACCACCAGTAACCAAAAAAGATTATTGCTAATTGAAATGATTGACCAGCTTTTTCTCATCTTTATTTACCTACTGGGACCGCCACAGCTGCTTGAATTTCTTCAAGTACTTGCTGGCGGTCACTTTGGTCATGATTACTAGCATGTTTTAATAGCAACCTATGGCCAAAAACTGGCTCTAGTACCCGCTTAAAATCATCTGGAACACAATAGTCCCGCCCCTCGGTTAGAGCATATGCTTTCGCAGCTTGTACAAACGCTAAAGATCCCCTTGGGCTCACCCCTACTCTCACATTGGCATGGCGACGGCTTTGCCTCACTAAGGAAACAGCATACTCATACAAGCGCGGATCAACATAAATTTCTTTGACTAGTTGCCTCAAAGCTACCACTTCTTGAATACTTAAAATGCCAGTTGTTTGTAACAACCTTTCTTGACGATCTTCACCAGCCACTAGCGCCACCTCTTGCTGATGCGTGGGATAACCAATGCTTAAGCGAAATAAAAATCGATCCAACTGAGCTTCTGGCAGTGGATACGTTCCTTCATAATCAGCAGGATTCTGAGTAGCTAATACAAAAAACAACGGACTTAAAGGGTAAGTTCTGCCATCCATGGTCAACTGTTTCTCCGACATAGCTTCTAAAAGCGCCGCCTGACTTCGGGGTGTCGTTCGATTAATCTCATCGGCTAATAAAATATCGGTAAAAATCGGGCCAGGCTTAAATTCAAAGTCTCGAGACCGTTTATCATAAATAGAGACCCCAACGATATCTGATGGTAACAAGTCAGGAGTAAATTGAACTCGATTTACCTGACACTGAATGCTTTTCCCTAAAGTCTTAGCAAACATCGTCTTCCCCACTCCTGGAATGTCTTCAAACAAGATATGTCCTTCTGCTAACAACGCTGTCACGGCCAACTGAATAACTCGGCGTTTGCCAACAATTACTTTTTCTATCTCCGTCATTAATTGATCAATTTGTATTTTAGCTTCTGCAATGCTTAGCTTATCCAATAAACAACCTCCTCCATCATTCACTTACTTGATTTATCCAAGTCGCATCGAGACATGAATAACATCTATTTTAAAATTCTTGAAGAATATTTGCGAACAGGATTGCTCACTTTTATCCCCAATCCTTTTTGACTTACTTTCTATTCTATAGATAAGTTAATCAAACATCAATCAAGACTCTCTCTTTTTCACTAAATTTAACGTTCTTTTACTAAAAAAAGACACTTTTACTTAAAATATGCCTCTAGGAGTCGCTATCACCTGTTCCCTTTTTCTGCTAGTAAAGGTATAATAAAAGGAGTCCAACTAATCGACTATCACTTGTTATTAATTTGTCAAAAAAGTTAGGTTGAATGATTCAATCAATTCCCTTGGTCGAATCAGCAAACCTTGCAAATAGGAGGAGTAAGAATGAAGTACGTCATCGACGATTTTAATATGACTGAAACCGCCTTTTGGAATTCCATTATCTTTACAACGATTATCGCAATTATCGGTGTAGTGATCGCTGTCGGTTTAAGTTATCTGGTAATAAAAAAAATCGTGTCAAAAAACATTGAACAACTAAGTGAATTAAGCGATAAAACCATTGAATCCCAACGGGAGCTTTATCAGCAGCAACTGGCTAATCAAGAAGCTCTTAATACCAACAATACCCAATTGCAGACAGAGCTACTTAATCAAAATGAACGCTTAATGAATACTCAATTAGTGTCATCTCTAGATGCACGCGCACAAATCGACTGGGTTCGCGATGTTCGCAAATTGGTGGCCGAGTACATCACCGCGACGACTAAGTTGTCACAAACCTTAGCCAGTCTCTATGCTGGTCATAAGATTCTAACTGACTCAGAAAATCGAGCTGTCGATCGCGGCTATGATTTAGAAACGGTCACCATTGATGACTATTCATCAATGGTCTTACAACGGTATCAAAGTGATCGCGATAACTATGCCATTACTAAAAATCTCTACGACCAGCAACAAATGATCATCATTAAACTGGCCACTCAGTTAAATCTCTTTTTTGGAACAAATCCCGATCATGAAGTGTTGCGAGGGAAAATTCGCTGGTTCTTAACAGCAGAAAGAGATTTTTTCAAACACATTGAAGAAGCAGACGATCTGGCTGCCATCAAATTGAGTCGTCAATACGCCAACAATATTGATGACCTTAGCGAAAGCTTCCGTCGTCATTTTGACAAGGTGCTCAACAGCTCCGTCATTTAATCACCAGTCAGAGTTTTAAACCTATTAAGTGGTTGGGCTTTTGTCCCAGCCACTGTTTTTTTATCAAAAAAAAACAGCCTCAGAGACTGTTTTGTAACAACTTATTCAGATTTTTGATGCACCACAGTCATCACTTCATCGAACAAGAGATGGGCTTCTTTTTTGGTTTCAGCTAATTCGCGATAGAGTACTTTTAAACTATCACTAAAATCAACCTGTACATGAGGTTGAGCATTAGCCGATTCCTCTACAACCGCATTAACCGTGTCAGATGCGGTCTCTTTATCGTAGCGCTCCATATCAAATGGCTTTCTCTCGTCTTGAGTCAGCTTGCCTTTTTTAACCTGTTCCTCAGTAACGGCTAGCGACTCTAACTGACCTGGTTGTTTAGCAACAGCCTGCTCCCTCTCAGTTTGTTCCTTAAGCGCCGCTGCTTTCGCCAGCTCAGCTTGTTGTTTAGCTAATTCAGCTTGCTGAGACACTTGAATCTCCAGCTGTTCATTGTACTCCACATAATATTCCATCTTAGTCGTTGCTGCCTCTAGTTCCTCTTCTAAACGAGCGATTTCCAAAGTGAAGTCAACGGCCTCTTTAACGTCAGGCGTTGCATTTTTGATATGCTTAAGCAACTGGGCCTTCGTTCGCTCTAATTCGGCTTCTAATTGGACAATCCGTTGAGACTCACTAGCGTTCCCCTGTAATTTGCCATGAAGATGACTAACTTTCTCTGATTCAACAGCTAGTTGTTTTTGCAATAATTCATTCGCCGCTTCCAAATTCTGATAATACCGAATTTGCTTACGATCAATTTCCCGCTGAAGTTCGATCGCTTCTTTTTCCCGACGTAATTCCACAAACTGAGCCTTAAGTAAGTCACTCTCTTTGTTCTTGCTTTTTTTCAACAATTCAACTTGAGTTTTCAACGCATCCACACGATTTGCTAACTCTTCTTCAGTCGACTCTTCCTTAGCTGATGGGCTTGCCATCGGTTTTGCTGTGCGTTTCGTGGCATTAAGCGACATCTGCTTGCTAACGGAAGGGGTAATCGGTGTGACTTTTGTAGCCGTTTCTTTACTCTTTGTTGTTCTGACCTCGGCTGGTTTCTTTGTCTTTTCAAATTTCTTATCAGAATCTTTTTTTACCGTTAATTCTGCTTCAGAATCTGACAAATCCTCTTCGTCAAAATCGGCATAGTAATAATAATTGCTATTTTTTAGTTTTTTTAATAGTTCAAACAACCTATCCACCTACTTTTAAAAATTAATCTACTATTAGCTCCTGCCCAACAATAATCCCACTCTGAGAAAGTTGATTGGTTTCCATCAGATGCGCTACGCTAATATTATGGTCACGGGCGATATCAGTGATGGTTTCATTAGCCTTCACTATATACCTGTCATGACGAATTAACTTCTCAAACATTGCATTTTTCTTAACACTTTCAGCTTTAAACACTTTTTCAGCAGCATCAAAATCCGTTAAATTATACAATTCGATGATCACATTTAAATTTAAGGCGTATTGAAGATCTTCCGCATAACGACTTGTTAAAAAGGCTGTCGACGAGCGATAATTGATGGTCTTGCTCCGCCAAGCACCCGCGTAAAAATCCGGTGCCGTTGCAATGCCATTTTTTAATAAGGCGACGTAATCATTAAGAGATTCTTCATAAGAAGGATATTTGCGATATTCAGTAAACACTTCAGCACTATCGTCAATTCGATTGTCTGACCATTTCACAAATTCATCTTGAAATCTCCCCTTTATTGAAAATAAATTGTTAACTGAAGGCTGGCAGAGCTCACCTCTACCAAAGTCTGATGCTAAAATTGCTTGTGCAATCATAACCGATGCGTATAAATCATTTTTTTTAGCTACTTCCGATGCCTTGTCGCCAATTTCCTTGATTAGACCAAGAGCGTCATCGCCCTTGGTTTCCTCAGCTTCAAAGGATCCTACTGGGACAGCAAGCCATAAGATAAGAGCTAATAATGACATTACGCAAAAGTTAACCGTTTTCTTAATCCCCACAGTAGAATCCCTCCTAATGTTAACTAAATTTTAAAATCAATTTCAGACATTTTAGATAATCGCTCAAGTAATTCTTTGTATAACCCATTCACGCTATCCTGTGAGGCTTTAATTTCATCTGAAATCGTATTTGCCTTATTGCCGATATCGAAAAGCTCTTGTCTAGCTGTCTCAATATTAACCGTAATGCTTTCTTCTGCATCAGCGATCATCCGTGCCGCTTGTTGTTTAGCAACGAGCATCACTTCACCAATACCTTGTTGTGATTTAGCTGACTCTTCACGTAATTGTTGGTTAGCGAGCATTAGCTCATTAATTTTTTTCTTGCTTTGAACTAAATCTTCTTGTGACGAAGACACCGATAACTGGCTTAGTTCCGTCTCTAAAGAGTTGATTTTCATCTTAGCCAAAGCAAGCTCATCTGCCAATTCAGAATTAGCTACACTATCCCCAACAGGCATACTGTTCACAATTTGCTCTAACTCCGCAATCTTACCATTTTTCTCGCTGACTTCACGCTCTTTAGCAGTTAATGCGCGTTCTTTTTCAGCAATAATTTGCTCTTTCTGAGA
Source organism: Vagococcus allomyrinae (assembly GCF_017829975.1). GTDB lineage: Bacteria > Bacillota > Bacilli > Lactobacillales > Vagococcaceae > Vagococcus_D > Vagococcus_D allomyrinae. Next base: position 57,224 of record NZ_JAEEGA010000020.1, read on the forward strand.
GATGGCAACCTCTTTTTGAGCCACTTCTGATGCTAAACGATCAGCTTTTGACGTGTCAACTGGCGCTTGCTGAGCTGACTTAAGTTGGCTGATTTCTTTTTCTTTATTAGAAAGCTTTTGTTCCCACTCTTCATTTTCGCTGATCGTTTTACTTAACAACTCTTCAGAATAAGAATTTTTAAATTTTTCACTTTCCAGTTCCAATTTAACCTGCTCTAATTCTGCTTGCAATTCTTGAATATTTTCCATAGTAAATCTACTCCCCTAAATTTCAACATTTTTATTTTTTGACAGCATCTTTCAAAACACCGTCTTCTTGATAATACAACTGACTTACTTTCTGATACTCTCCCTTATCATTATAATAAGTAAAAGTAAAATCAACAATCGATATCTGTGGAACTTTATTTAGATCAGCTTTTAACGAGACCATATTCTCCTGCGCTTTATTAAATTGCTCTAAAGTCAAACCAACAGCAAATATTGATAACGTCAATGAAGTTCCCCTAATTATTGTAACACTATTTTCACCAATATACGGCATTAATTTTTTAGAAAGTGCAATTTCATTGTCAATTTGTGTCCCCGATTCATTTTTCAAGACATTTTCCCATGAAAACTGGCTAATATCCCATGAATCCCCTTTGTATTTCTTTAATTCATCATCCTTAGAAATGCTTGTGACGCTATTTTTTTTTTTTTCGATGGTAACTTGGTCTTTAATTTTGTCCGTATCATTTTTAACTGACATTAAGTTGAATAACATAAACGACACGACTAACACAAAAACAGTTAAAACAATCATCGCTGTATTTGATACCCTGTGCTTCTGAACTTGACGACGTTGGTTTAGCGCCTTTAACTCTTTTCGATCTTTTGGTGGCTCAATCGTGAAATAATCTATGTACACAAGGTATTCCCGTATCAGATAAATTGATAGCACAATTATCAAGACAATTAAACTAATGGTAATGATTGAAAATATCATGTCTTTCTCCTTGCATCAACATATTCTTGTTTACGTTATTCCTGTTTCCCAGCAGTCACATACCCTTCAACGGTTGAAAGCAATGTATCAACTTGACGATCAAAACGAGCTTTTAATTCTTCTACTCGAGCCTGTAATTCACGCTCTTCGATTAGCAACTCATCACCTTTAATTTTTGCGTAAATGTCCGCATCACTTTTAACTGAAGACGCATAAATTTCAGTTTCCGTTTTGCTTTTACGGGCATAGCTATCAGCATCCCGTTTAACCCGTTCAGCATAACTTTCCGCTTCACTGCGCACTTGTTTTGCGATGGCTTTCGCCTCGTCTCTTTTAGTCATGATCAGTGTTGCAATTCCAGCTTCACTATATGCTTCATCGGCTTCACGCTCTTTTTGAGATTGGTAGCGATCGGCTTCCAACTTCTTGTTGCGAGCGTAGTCTTCAGCTGCTGATTTAACCTCGTCTGCATAGATTTCCGCTTCCGATTTCTTCGTTTGATAATAAACATTGACTTGTTTCTCAGTGTGATCAATTTCTTTTTTCTTAGCCGTCACATAGTTATCAGCTTCTAATTTGACTTTTCGGCTATAGATATCAACTTCATCAAGTTTGCTCGCTAATTGCTCATCCACCCGCTGCTTACTCAAATCAATTTCTTGTTGAATTCGCTGAACGTAGCGATCGGCTTCCGCTTTGACTTTATCTGCATAACTATCGGCTTCCACTTGCAGTGCCTCAGTTTGCGAATTGGTACGGGTCTCTAAATTAATAATATCTTTCGTTTTTGATTCCACATACTGGTCAGCTTCACGTTTAACTTTTTCCGCATAATCTTCGGCTTCAGCTTGCTTGATCTTCAATAATTGAGTGGTCTCTTCTTGGCGCATTTCCATGTCTTGGCGTTGTTCTGTCACATATTCTTCCACTTGAGCTTTTCGCTCAGCGATTTTACCTTCGGCCTCAGCCACTTTCGCTTGCAGGTCTTCAGTCAATTCCGTTTCGGTCATCGCCGCCTGGCGATGTTTAGACTCCAAATAACTATCGGCTTCCGCCTTGATTCGGCTGGCATATAGTTCTGCATCCGATTGTTTCATCTGCAGTTGCCCCAACATATCCTGTTTGACTAAGTCGGTTTCTTTCGCTGTTCGTTCTGCGTAGCGATCTGCTTCTGTTTTAACTTTACGCGCGTAAGAATCGGCTTCAGCTTTTTCATTTTGAATCTCGATTGCCAATTCAATCTCACGATCACTTAAAGCTTTTTTCTCCGTGAACAATTCGGTCTTTTCATGTTCCAACTGATCTTCTATTTCTTCTTTTTTGGCCATTAAATTGATCAATTGGGCGCTTAATTCACTTTCGCTCTTAGCGATTTCTTCGTTTTTCGTTCTGACATAACGATTTGCCTCAGAACGCACACGGTCGGCATAAGCATCAACTTCTTCTTGTTTAGCCAGTAATTGTAACATCGTGTCACTGTCTTTTTGCTCAATTTCTTTCGTTTTAGTCTCAACATATTGATTGGCTTCTGTTTTAACCCGTTCAGCATAGTCATCGGCTTTCAGACGTTTCTCATTAAGACTGTTGACCACATCGTTCTCGCGTTGATCGCTTTCCTTTTTCTTACGATCGGCATATTGGTCAGCCTCGGTTTTGACTTTGTTGGCATAAGCTTCGACTTCCGCCTGTTTTTCCTCCAACTCAGTAAAAGTGTCAACTTCTTTTTGCTCAATTTGCTGACGTTTTTCAGCTACATACTGATTAGCTTCAGCTTTAAGCTCCTGAATTTGCTCATCAACAACTAATCGTTCCTGTGATAATCGTTCATTTTGAGCAGCTTCCTGTTCCTCTAATTGACGTTGAGAAGTTGCGGCATAATTGTCAGCTTCCGCTTTTATTCTCTGACTGTATTCTTTTGCTTCAGCTTTTTCTAAAAGAGTCATTTTCTCTAACTCTTCTGTGGCTTTGGCAATCTCTTGTTGGTTTTGAGCCGTAAGTTCCGCCACTTCTGCTAATAATTGACTGGCATGGGCCTCAGCTTGCTGATTTTTTTCGTTAATCTCAGCTACTGTTTTAGCCAATCGCGCTTCAATATCAGCATTGGTTTGCTTCAACTTAGTTTCTATTTCAGTTTGTTTCTCCGCTGCATAGGCATCAGCAGCTTCTTTTATAGCCTTTCCTTGAGTATCAGCTGTAATCAATTTCTGCTGACGTTCTTCTTCAAAAGCCATTTGAGCTACTTTCAGTTCCTCTTGTTTCTCTTGTCCGTGCTTATCAGCCGCTGCTCTTGTTTCTTTGGCATACAACTCAGCCTCGGCTTTCAATTTATCGATAATAGTATTTTGTTCTGCAACATACCCATCTGTGCTCTGACGCTTTTCTTTCTCATAATCTTCGGCTTCTACCTGGGTTTCCAAAGCTTCCGCTTCCACTTTAGCTTGATAAGCATCAGCCTCGGTTTTAAGCTTCTCAGCATATGTTTCAGCTGCCATCTTAACTGCGGCGGCTTCGGTTTCTGCCACTTGCTCCAATTGGCGGAATGCCGCTTCTCGTTCCCTATGATCTTGTTCCATCGTCGCCGTCAATCCTTGAATTCGTTCGTCTGCTTCACGGCGAGTTTGCTGAACGTAGGCATCGGCTTCGCTTTTAACCTTTTCAGCATAAGTCTCAACTTCCGTCTTAACTTTCGCCGCCTCAGTTTCTGCCACTTGCTCCAATTGGCGGAATGCCACTTCTCGCTCAGAATGATCTTGTTCCATAGCCTTCGTTAAAGTCTGGATCCGTTCGTCTGCTTCACGGCGAATTTGCTGCGCGTAGGCATCAGCGTCTGCTTTTATTTTTTGGTAACTAGCCTCACGTTCAGCATGTTCACCATCAGCTTTCCCTTTTATCTCTTGAGCGTATTGATCAGCAGCCGCTTTTATTTTAAAGGCGTAGTCATCGGCCTCACTTTTAATGGCTTGATTGCTGGCATTACGTCGTGCCTGTTCTTCATCTGCAACTTTAACGATATTTTCTGCATAGGCTTTGGCCTCTAGCTTAGTTGCATCTGCCTCTGAAGTCGCTTGACCCTTTAACTGCTCAACGTACTGATCGGCCTCGCTTTTTAACTTCACAGCTAGTTCATGAGCATCGGCCTTCACTCGCTCCACATAAGAGTCCGCTTCTGCTTGCTTAAGCTGGAACTCGCTGGTCCGTTTACGTTGCTCCTCTTCCGCTTCCTGTTTTAACTGATGAGCTGCCACAAGCGCCTCATCCTTAATCTTTTGGGCATCTGTTGTGGCTTTCGCAAACTCCGCTTGATAAAGAGTTTCACGTTCAGCTTGTCCTTGATCTGCTACAGAAATTAAGTTCTCGGCATAAGTTGCAGCCTCTGCTTTGATTCGAGTCGCTTCATCTTTGACCTTTTGCACGCGAGCTTCCGCTTCAGCCAATTGATTTTTGTATTCTTGATCAAGCTCTTCTCGGTTTTTACTAGCAGCTAATTTCGTCGTTTCAGCATATCGCTCAGCCTCACGTCTTAATTGATCCGCTTCAACCTGGGCCTCAGCTAATTTCGTCTCAACCCTTGTTTTAACTGACAATTGCTCTTGTTCAGCCGCTAATTTAGCCGACTCCGCATACTGCTCAGCCTCACCTTTTAATCGATCCGCTTCAACTTGCGCTTCCGCTAATTTCGTCTCAACCCTTGTTTTAACCGACAATTGCTCTTGTTCAGCCGCTAATTTAGCCGACTCCGCATACTGCTCAGCCTCACCTTTTAAACGATCCGCTTCAGCTTGAGCTTCGGCTAATTTCATTTTGACAATATCATCGATGCTTTCACGATCTTTAGAGGCCAGCAATTTGGTTTCTTCTGCATATTTATCCGCATCGCGTCGCATGCTATCTGCATAAGTTTCTGCTTCTTGTAATTTCGCCTTAAACGTCGCATCTAATTCTTCAGTACTCTGTGTCGCAGCTAACTTAGTAAATTCGGCGTACTCATCCGCTTCCAACTTAATCTTATTGACATAGGCTTCAGCTTCAGTTTGATTTTTTTGAATCTGACTGGCAATTTCAGTACGTTTGGTCTCCGCATACTGATCAGCTTCTCTTTTTATTTTTTGAGCCAATTCTTCGATTTCTTGTTTACGCTCATTTATGCTGGCAATTTCTTTAGCTAACTTCGCTTCGGCTTCAGTAGCTGCTGAGCTTTTCGCCTCAGCAATTATTCTCTCACCGTTACGCTCTGCTTCCAAACGGGCACTTGAAATAATCTGTTGCGCATTATTTTTAGCCGCCAGTAAGTAAACCCCAATCATTTCATCAACGCTCTTATCTTCTACCAATGCACTTTTCACTAAATCAATGACATCACCTGTTGCGTTAAAATTACGGTGAGCCGTCACTATTTCAGTTGGAGATAAGTCTTCGGACTGTATTTGACTAGAGTAATCCAAATATTTACTGACCTCAGCCATCAACAATTGATTGTTCTCCGTAAATCGTTTCTGTTGCAAAGCCAATTTATGATTCTCTAATTTTATCTTTGAAAACTCTTCGAATAAGACGTTAAAATTTTTCTGTAGTTCTGTATTTTGCACTTCTTGCTGCTCGTTATTGCCCGCCATAGTTTCATATTCCTTTCCATCCACGCTAAAATAACTCCCTCTTAGTTAGTAGCGTCTGTTTTTAGCCAGTCAAACTACTTTTTCTAATTCTTTTTTCTGGTATCTTCCCCTCAACAACTTGTTTTACAAAAAATCAACTTTTGTATAACAATCTGTCAGTTTATCTAATGAATAAAAAAATAACTTTTCCTCTTAAGATTGCTCAATGTGAACATGGTAATTAGTCACAATCTTACACCTTACAACATTATACAATAAATGACCCTCTGTTGCAAAGTTAAAAAAATCTACGATGCTTTGTCACAATAAGGATTACAGCCATTATCACCTACCCTTACTGCCGCTTTAAATACGCACCTTTATTATACGGTTCAAGAGACCATTTTCACGTAGGAGCTTGCAAATAATTTTGAGCAAAAAAAAAGATTGATTACCTCAGAAGTTACCTTCTGAGACAATCAATCTTCGAATAGTTAATTGGATTAAACCCAATATGTCTATTTAACTAATGAGAATTAGTCTTTAGTGATGTTAGTTGCTTGAAGACCACGTTGACCTTCTTCAACATCAAAAGTCACTGCTTGACCTTCTTCTAAAGTTTTGAATCCTTCACCTTGGATTGCTGAGAAATGTGCGAACACATCAGAGCCGTCTTCTTGAGTGATGAAACCGAAACCTTTGTCTGCGTTAAACCATTTTACTGTTCCTTGAGCCATGTTGTTTTCCTCCTTTTGCGCATTGCGCTTATTAATTGCAATAAATGTCGATGCTACATAAGAGGTGTCTCAATACACAAGAAATGTAAAATACCCTTTATTAGTTTTATCAAACATATTACTTCTAAAGTATAACCCATATTGAAGCACTTGTAAACTGAATTATGAAAGTTATTTTAATTATTCATTAATATTTTAATATCTCAGCTATGTAAGACACATTTTTAATAAGTGAAGACATGACATTAAACTAATTTTGCTTCAACCTTTTACTCAACATTTCCCAGATATGGAACTAAAAAGACCGCCTAACAGCAATCAAAATTCCAGTAAGCCTTTTCCTAATAGTTAAGATTCAACTCAGCTCCCACTTTCATTGGAAACACTTTTTTTATTTTATGCTATGTTAGTCCTGACTTACACTGACTTTAAACTAATAATTTCCAAAACTTAGACGTCCCAGCCATCTTCTCTCCTTTATTGAATCGTATAAGCCCTGCTTAAAGCGGTCATCCATTGACTGAATAAAGAACGCCCATGAGCTTCCCATGTTTTGACTGGCGACTGATCAGGGCAATCCTTTGGGTAATAATGTTGAGGAAACGGCGCCCTTAAATCATTGGCAAGATCTCGTCGGTATTCTAAATTCAAAGTATCTCGTTCATACTCCGCATGTCCAAAGACAAACGTTTCCCGACCGTTACGATTGGTCACCAGATATAAGCCTGCTTCATCTGAATCTGCCACATTCACCAAATCAGGATGAGTCAGCACTTGATTTTCATCGACTGTGGTATAACGAGAATGCGGCGCGTTAAACTCAGCTGACAATTGACCAAAAACTGGGTGATCAGCCACATGCAAGCGATGCTCGAATACCCCAACTACTTTACTCGCCAGTCTAACCTTGTGGATTTGATAATAATGATTAAGAGCAGCTTGGGCTCCCCAACAAATAGCAAGTAGGGGAATGGCTTTTTCACGAATAACACTCAGCGTTTCGCACAATTCTGGCCAATAGTCAACCTGATCAAAATTTAACTGCTCCACAGGTGCGCCTGTAATGATCACGCCATCAAATTCTCGCTCCTTGATCAACGAAAAAGGAAAATAATGTTGGGCAAGTATCTCTGGCAAAGGCTTGCTCTCATAATGACTTTCAGGATAGAGCAAGACAACTTCTACTTGATCGTCGTCTCCAGTAACCAATTGAGTTAATTGATTAGCAGTCGCTTCCTTTGTCGGCATTAAATTTAAAATAGCAATCGTAAGTCCTTGTTTTATCATGATTAAGGGCTCCTTTCACATGTATTAGCTCAATTTAGCAAGACTTTGAGCAATATCTCCAATGATGTCTGCAGGCTCTTCAATTCCCACTGATAGGCGAATCAGCTCTTCCGTCACACCGCTGGCGGCTTGCTGTTCCGCCGATAGTTGCCGATGAGTCGTACTGGCAGGGTGAATAACTGAACTGCGAATATCTGCACAATGAGTCACTAATTTGATCAAGTCCAACTGATCGATAAATGCTTTAGCTGCATCTGCCCCACCTTTAACACCAAAAGAGACCATACCACTTGCACCTTTCGGTAAATACTTTTGTCCCCGCTCGTACTGAGAATCCGTCTTCAATCCTGGGTACTTAACGAAGGTCACTGCCTCCTGTTGGCTTAACCATTCAGCCACAGACAAGGCATTACTGGAATGCTTTTGGCAGCGTAAATCCAGTGTTTCTGAGCCTAAATTCGTCAAGTAGGCATTGAAGGGATTCTGAATATTACCTAAATCACGAACGAGTTGAACTCTTAATTTAGTAGCGTAGGCCCCTTTGCCAAAATCGGCCACGTAACGAACGCCATGATAACTCTCATCTGGTTCAACTAACTCTGGAAACTTACCGTTCTCCCAATTAAATTTACCGCCATCTACAACAATGCCACCAACAGCACTAGCATGACCATCAATGTATTTCGATGTGGAATGAACCACGATGTCTGCACCTAATTCCAAAGGATTGATCAAAGCAGGCCCCGTTAATGAGCTATCAATAATCAGTGGTAAATCCAAGACTTTGGCGACCTTGCTAATTTTCTCAAAATCCAATACCTCAATGCTGGGATTGGACACCGTTTCAGCAAATACCAATTTGGTGGTCTCATCAGCCAAGGCAATAATCTCTTCTGCCGAAGCATTTTGATCAAAAAATTTAGTTTTAATGCCAAACTTCGGTAAATTGGCAGTAAACAGATTAGTTGTCCCACCATATATTTGATTTGAGCTAAGAATGGTGTCCCCAGCTTGAGCAATATTTAAAATACTATTGAGAATCGCTGCCATGCCAGAAGCTGTTGCAACAGCGGCAACTCCACCTTCCAATAAGGCGATCTTCTCTTCGAAACTGGCCACTGTGGGGTTACTAATTCTCGAATACAAATGACCAGCTGCTTGTAAGTTAAACAATGCCGCTGTATCATCAGCTGTTTCATATGCATAGGTCGTACTTTGATACAGTGGTAATACACGCGTCCCCCCTTGCTCTGGTTGATAAGTCCCTTGTACTGCAATTGTTCCCTTACCATATGTATTAACTTCATCTGTCATGCTAATTTCCTCCTTTTTTAAGTACCACAATCCTTAATTTGCTACACCTTCTGGCAATACTATCTTTGAGTTTAGTCTGAAAATAAGAAAAGCTGAACGGGGCGTTCAGCCCTGAAAGAAAAATAGCAAAATATTTAAGTGATGCTCTTTGTCACTAAAATAATTTTGTCTTTTTTCCGAAGGGTTGCCTCGTGAAGCTGGATCCAAACTACGATATAGAGAAAGTTTTATACTTTCCTATAAAATAAAAAAACACTCGTCCTTTAACAAACCTAATAATCAGTTTGTTAAAGGACGAGCGCGATAATGTCAGCGAGTCGTGTTACCACCTTAATTTGGCAAAGCTTCACAGCTTCCCCCTTTTCAAGTACATCGAATGTCATTCAGTATACTCTATCGCTATAACAGGCGAAACCTGTAGGACCTATTGACACTGTCAAGTCAGTCGCTAAACTCCGAGGCCATCTTCATCAGCATTTGAATTACCTCCTTACACCAAGTAGAGGCTCTCTAAAAATTCAGCAACTAACTACTATTCTCATCAACGTTTACCAGTTATTCTAATTGAATCTAGCATAACGGATTAAGATAGAAAAATCAATAGCAAAATGAAAGTTTTTCTCATTTAATTAAAATGCTCTCATTTATTTCAGATAGCAAGAGATGGCGATCAAGTCAGCGAATTCCTAACGCAACACCTAACAATGCGGAACAAACCGCCATAAAAAAGGTCAGGACCAGCAATAATAAACGAAACTTGCTATAATAACTATATAGCTCCACTCACTACAAATTTTAATAAAACAGGAGGTTACACTGATGAATGCTTTTGGCTTTAACTCGTATGGTCCACCGACAATTCTTGAAAAATTTCAAGTGCCACAACCACCAATTAAAGACAACCAAGTACTACTTAAAGTCCTAGGCTTTGGACTTAACCCTTACGATGCCGCTTTACGGTCTGGTAACCATCAAACCGAGCGCAAACTAACCTTTCCTTTCATCCCTGGAAGTGATGCAGTCGGCCGAGTTATTCAAGTTGGAAAAGAGGTTGACAACAACTGGCTGAATCAACTTGTCATCGCCCACCCTTACAGTGGTGGTTACGGCGAAAAACTTGCCATCTCTGCTAAAAAAATCATTCTGAAACCCGAACAAATGAGTTTAGCAGAAGCCGCTAGTTTCAGCACCAGTGGTATTATGGCATATCACGCCTTAATTACCTCTGGTCAAATTCAAAAGGGAGAGACGCTGATTATCCAAGGGGCTAGTGGCAGCGTTGGCAGTATCGCCGCACAAATTGCCAAGGCGCAAGGACTTTATGTGATTGGTATCGGTAACAGCAAAAACCGACAAATGATGACAGACTTGGGCATCGATGAAGTCCTGGCGTACGACCAAGATGATGTCCCACACCTTTTAGCAAAGCGAGGAGATATGGTACTAGATGCATCTCTACAAGGAAAAGCTAAGCTTGTTGGCACAGCTATTGTAAAAGACGGAGGACGGTATCTGTCTTTAAATCAAGCTCCTGAACATAACCGCAGCCCAAAGACCCTTGTGCCCATCATTTACGGCAAAGATCTGCCCGCTCTGTCTTACCTTTGTCAGCTTTATGTGGCTGGTCAGCTTAAGTTGCCTAAGACCATCATTCGTCACGCAACGATTCAACATCTAATCGCTGGTCATCAGGCACTCTTGACAAAAAAAGATCCTGGCAAACTCGTGTTTCTCTATGATTAGCGGTCCCCCAAAAGCCGCCCCTAACTCGCATCCCCTCACCTAATTAACTAGCTGTGGGGGGGCAGTTAGCAGAGATGAGAGACAATTCAGGAATAGCAGCCAAAAGTTCATCAAAACCACTGATATCTTCGATTTGAACAAATCCTTTTATTTCAGAATGATAGACTTTCTCCGCAATAAAAGCCGCTACTTTCCCTGTTACAAACGCTTCATTATAACCTGTTACAGTTAAAGCTTTTTGCTTTATCCCCCCTTTAAGAGCTGTCACCTGAACATAAAACACATCGCTCCCTAACGCTCCTTTTCTCATAAATCCCTTTGCCAGTCGCTTGATGCCAGGTCGTTTTAGCAATGGCAACAAACCTAGGCGCTGCAAGCCACGAAATGTTTGCGTCACCCACTTCACATCAAAACCCAAATAAGTCATAATTTTTTTAGTCGGCCAGCGATCCCCTAAACTATGTTGATCGGAAAAATTAAAACTATACGCAGGTAATTTTTTTCCAGCCAGCTCCACCAACGCCTTTTCGCCAAAAGCCTGAACGGTTCCTTGCTGATTTTTCAAGTAATAGCTCTCACTGAGATGAGCTAGCGTCCAATCAACGGCCGCTTCCCCATGCTGGTCAGCCAACCCAAGAATAACTTTAATCGACATTTCATCAAAATCAGCTAATTCCTGGGCCAGTTTTGCTGCCATTAAGTTTGTCACACCTGGCGCAAGCCCTACACTGTAAACAATGCCAGTTTCTGAGTCAAAGGATTCCTGGGCCAACTGATGATAAAAAGCTGTACTAGCTGAAACATCCAAATAATCAATCCCTTGCTTCTGACAGAATAACGCAAAATCCGTTGTTTGCTGATCGATACAAACAACCACTAAAGAAATAGTTTCGAATTGATTTTTTTGAGGCGGTTGCTGAATATCAAAGCTCATCACCCCTACATTTAGATTCAGCTTTTGCTTAAATGCCACCAACTTATCTAAGTGACGCCCAGCTAAAACTAACTTATCTTCATAATTCTCGGCTAAACTTTTGGTAATGACACTTCCGACATGGCCATGACCGCCGACGATTAATATTTTATCCTTCATTTCTTGTTCCCTCTGCTTCTTCCAATTGACAAGCCAATATCTGACTCAATACGGCTAACCCCTTACTAAAAACCACTTGTTCTGAAGGGGATAACCTGTGATCAAGTCCTTCCATAAATTGTTGATGAATGACGTGATGTTTTTGAAAAACCTGTTCCCCTAATGTTGTCAGGTGTAAGTAGTAAACTCGTTTATCTGCTTGGCTCTCCTCTCGCTCAATCACTCCTTGCTTACTTAATTTTGTCAGTAATTGGGAAATAGCTCCTTTCGTAATCATCAGTTGCTGACTAAGTTCCTTGCTGGTGATTTTTCCCGCCAATCCAATTTGTTCAATAACGTGAAATTCACTAGGTGAGATTTTGCCAACACCACTGATTTGCTGTGGTGTTCGCTCTAATTCTCGTAGTTGCTGAAAGATAGTGCCCAATAGCACCATTTGATTATTATTTTCCATAAAACTAGTTTAGCAACTAAACTAATCTCATGCAATTAAAACGCTCAAGCAAAAAAGTTAACTCTATGGTATTCTGAGATAAACTAATAACAGGAAGGACTCCTCATGCTAAAATTAATTGCCGAAGACTTTATCAAAGTAGAACACATCGAAACTGTATTACCTTTATATCAAGAACTTGTCACCAAAACAAAGGAAGAATCAGCCTGTCTTGCTTATGAGTTGTATCATGATTTAAAAGATCCTGGCCATTTTGTTTTCATTGAAGAATGGCCTGACGAGGCAGCCTTGACTCTACACACGAAAACTGACCATTTTACTCGTTTAGTACCGCTGATTAATCAGTACACACGAGCCAAAGGTCAATTCACTCGCATGTCTCCTTTAAACGAAGCCTTTAACTTAACAAGCGATTAACACCAAAAGAGTCAGCCTCAATGTATGAGGCTGACTCTTTTTCACGTTTAATTAGTTAGAACCCTCTTATTGATGTTCATTTAGCCAGCTCAGAGCCATGCTAACATGGGCAGCTGCGCCGTAAGGTAAAATATCTTCGCTCAATACTAATTTAGGGTGATGAACTGGATAAGGCTCAGACAGACGACTGTCCGCTGCCGCTAAACCTAATAAAACCGATGGAATTTCATGACTGACATAGGCAAAATCTTCTGAACCCATTTGCGCCCCCATATTAGGCAAGCTGCTAAAGGCAATCACCTTCTCTGATCCAACAACTCCCGGCAAGATTCTCTCTGCGTGCTTCACCACTGCTTCATCATTCACCAAAGTAGGCGCGCCTGCCAGGAAGCGAACTTCTGCTTTACACCGATAAGCCTTCGCTATACTCTCAGCAATCTCCACCATCCGCCGCTTAATAGTGACTCTCATCTCATCATCGTAGGTTCTTAATGTCCCCTTGAGAATGGCCGTCTCAGGAATCACATTGGAAGTATTTCCTGCATGAAACTCCCCAACAGTCAACGCCACTAAAGCATCTGCCGGCAATTCACGAGTTTGAATTTCCATTAATGCCATGTGGATATTAGCAGCTGGAACAATCGGATCGATCGCATTATGGGGCATAGAACCATGGCCATTTTTACCAAAAATTTCGATCTCAAACCAATCACAAGACGACAACGCCTTCCCCTTATTGGCAACTAATAAAGTGCCATTATCCATCGGCAGCCCTGGCATAACATGAATCATCATCCCAGCATCCACATGGGGATTTTCCAAAACACCAGCTTTGATCATGTCACTGGCCCCTAACATAATCTCTTCTGCTGGTTGGAACATCAATTTCACCGTTCCTTTTATTTCAGCTTCATGTGCCTTTAACAATTTTGCTGCTCCCAGTAACATCGTCGTGTGAGTATCATGGCCACAAGCGTGCATTTTACCATTGGTTGATTTAAAAGCCAAATCTGTATCTTCCTCGATCGGCAGAGCATCCATGTCCCCTCTTAATAAAAAGGTTTTCCCTTGACCATTGCCAATGGTTGCGACAACGCCTGCTTTCCCACAACGCTCAGGCTGATACCCCATCTCTTTTAGTTTTTTCAGAACCAAAAGAACAGTGTGATCTAAATCAAAACCAGTTTCAGGATTTTTATGCAACTCTCTGCGAGTGCTAATCATTTCAGGTTGTATTTTTTGGGCTTCCTCGAGAATCAATTCATCTACATTCATTTTTATTCCTTCCTTTCATCACTACATATTTATTATACACCTTCAAATAAGTAAGTTAAAACCGCATTTCCCATTACATCTGCGGCGATTAATAAGCAATCCTCATCAATCGTAAATTTAGGATGATGATGTGGATAGAAAACCTCCCCTGCTTTCGTCGCCCCAACATAAAAGAAACAACTTGGTTTTTCCTCTGCATAGTAGGCAAAATCCTCTGAAGGTGTTTGTTGATCACAACGAAACACTTCCGTCACACTATCAAGGGCAGCCGCTTTCGTTCCACGGGCAAACATGGCCGTTAATTCAGCATCGTTAACTAAGACGGGATAATCATGAGCATAATCCAATTCATAACTGATGCCAAACGCTAAGCAAATCCCCTCTAATAGCCGTTTAAATTCGCGCTCCACTAAGCCGCGAGAACTTTCCTTCATGACGCGAACATCTCCTACAAGTTCCACCTTATCCTTGATGACATTAGCCGAACCTTTGCCATCGAAAGAACCAATGGTCACGGTCACCGTATCAAAAGGATCCACTCGTCGACTGACAATCGTTTGAACTGCCGTGACAAATTGAGCGGCTGCCACAATTGTATCATTGGCATCCTGAGGCGTTGAGCCATGACCGCCTTTCCCCTGAAGGACTATTTTGAATGTGGTTCGTCCCGTTTGCGTCGGACCTTCCCGATAAGCAATTTGCCCCACATTCATCGTCGTCATAACGTGGGCGCCCAAAACATGATCATAACCGTCTAAGCAACCAGCTTTAACCATTCCTAAAGCGCCACCCGGAGGTGTTTCCTCAGCCGGTTGATGAAGCACACGTATTCTCCCTGGCAATTGAGCTTTCAATTCGATCAGCGTCTCCGCTAAAATCAGCATGTAAGCCGTATGTCCATCATGACCACAAGCATGCATCACCCCAGGATTTTTTGATTCAAAAGGCAATCCCGTGTCTTCTTGAATAGGCAAGGCGTCAAAGTCAGCTCTTATGGCAAGACTAGGACCTGGCTTGCCACCTTGGATGTCCACTAAGATACCGTAACCACCCCCAAAATTTGTTTGCACCTGACAGTCCTTTCCCTTATAAAAATCTGCAATTAGTTGAGCAGTTTGTTCTTCTTTAAAGGATAGTTCCGGGTTTTCATGCATGTGACGACGTAATTTGATTAGCTCTGGTTCTTTTTCTTTTAACCGTTGACTCAAGATCTTTTGTAATTCTTTCATTCACACTCTTCCTTCCTTTTCCTCATCATCGATTCTCCAAAAACTAAGAGGAGACCTCCCTTACCGCATATCTTGTCATTCCGCTCAGCCGTAAAAGCTTCTTTCGTTAACCTTCAGTTGCTTCTGCGCTCACAGCCTCTACTGTTCCCTGACAATACTTCCGAGATTGATAGTAAGCTCCCATCCAACTCATTAATGTACAAGCCGTTAAAATGAGTAAAATAATCCAAGCCACCTGATATGAACCAGTGGCATCATACATCGAAGCGACAAACAAGGAACCAACCGACATCCCGATTTGAATGGCACTACTAACATAACCATAAACCTCACCGTACTGCTCCGTGCCAAAAATAGCAGAAGTCACTAAAGGAGGAGAAACAGAACCAATGGCAATTCCCAAACCAAAAACAATCGCCATGGCATAAACTGCAAACAATTTATCGCCAAACAACATAAAGACAAATGCCAAACCAAAGGCACCACAACCGAAGATCGAGCTGACAACAGCCCCCCAACGATCGTTGATCCAACCAACTAAAAGCTTACCACCGATTCCCACTAGGGAGTAGAGAGAAATAACCGCTGCTGCGATCTGTCCTCCTTGAAGCCCTTCCAACGCTGGCGGAAACTGGCCTAAAGCCCCACTGTTGATAATGCCGTTTAGCACCATCCCGATTAACAAAATAATGAAGAAAGGTTTGCCAAAAACACTTTTAGTTGGCAAGTTAACCGTTTCGGTTTTAAAGACTTTTTTATTCTCCTGACCTGTATTTAACTCTTCGTTAGCCCCATACGGCTGTAACCCCATATCTTCGGGCTTCTTCTTAAAAACAAACAGCGAGATGGGCAAGGCGATCAACAAAAAGATTCCAGCCAACAGCATATAACTAGTACGCCACCCAAATTTCTCAAGAAAAAAAGTGATTAAGGGGCTAAGTATCGCGCCACCAATCCCGATCCCCGTCATGGCAATACTCATTGCCAATCCCCGCTTTTTTTCGAACCAATTTGTGATGACGATACTGATGGGAATAATCGTTGAAAACAAGTAACAAATCCCAATGATAAAAGAAGATATATACAAGTGAATCGGACTTTTAGCTAATCCATAAGAGGCATAAGCCAAGGTAAAAATAACAATGGCCGTACTCTGAATATTCCGCAAGTTGCCTGTGGTAATTTTCTTGGCAGCTATTGGCGATAAGAAAATACCCATCGCTTGGAGAATTGTATTGCTTAAGGTAAAAGCACTGCGACTGATTCCCATATCTTCTGTCACAGGTATTAAAAACTTATTAGCCATGGCCACAACACCTGGCACTAAGGTACTGGTTAACACAACTGCGCCAATCACTATCCACCAGCCATAAAAAATTTTACTTTTTTTCATTTAACTCTTCACCTCACACTTTCTCTCATTAAACTTAACTTAAAAACGCCTTGGCAATTTGGCCATTGACCTCAATCATTTGAAAAAATTGTTCGATTGGCACATTTTCATTTGGTTGATGAGCCAATCTAACATCCCCAGGCCCAACAATTAATATCGGGAAGTCTTTCTTAGCCCGCCCAAATTCAGAACCGTCAGTATAACCTGTTAAACTTTTTACCTCTGGCTCTTTCTGAGCCACCTTTTTCACTGCATCTATTGCTAATTTGGTAAAAGGATGATCTTTTTCAGTCCGAATGGCGGGTAAATCATTCACATAAGCCACCTCTCCTTTAAAATCTGGAATGGCTTCACTAGCATTTTTAATCAAATGGTTAATGGCGTTTTTCAACTCCTCATGACTTTGCCCCGGCACTGTTCGAATATCAATCGTCGCCACACATTTGTCTGGTACGACATTCGCCCCATTGCCACCTTGGAAGACATTCAAACTTGCTGTGGATTCCCCTAATAACTCATCGCTAAACGTTGAAAAATCAAATTCGCGTTTAAACTGATTCAACACGTGAAGCATATGATCAATCGCATTAATGCCAAGTTGTGGCATAGAACCATGAGCGGTTTTCCCGTAAGTCGTCAGTTGTGGCCAAAGGGCCCCTTTATGAGCAATTACCACATCCAAAGAGGACGGTTCCCCAATAATTAAGCCATCTAAATCATCTGCGTATCCTAAATCAGTTAGCTGCTTTGCACCGATCGCAGCCGTCTCCTCCCCAATCGTAATAAGCAGTTTGATCTTCCCTTTAAATCTGACCCCTTCCTCCTTCAAACGAATCAGCGCAACCACTTGAGCGATTAAACCAGCCTTCATGTCACAAGTCCCCCGACCGTGGAGAAGCCCCTCTTTCTCAACTGCAGCAAAAGGCTCATAAACCCAAGGGACTTCCCCTATCGGCACCACGTCCATATGTCCAGAAAAACCTAAAACAGGACCAGGTTGTGCCCCTTCCAAAGTAACGACCAGCTGATGACGTCCTTCACTATAAATCACTTTTTCTGAGGGAATGTCGTGAGCACTAAAAAGCGTCGCCAATTTATCGGCAATCAATTGCTCTTTCCCTAAGACCGTTTCCGTTCTGACAATGTCCTTTAACAAATCTAAGGCTTCCTCATTGTTCATCTTCTACACACCTTTCATTTTTTGTTCATAAATAAAGACTCTATACATCCCGTAACATAATCCGAACAGCGAGTCCACTGAGTTATCGACAAAATGACGAGCAGCTGTCGATGCTTTCAGCTTCTTTTTAGTTAAAAGGTTAACGATTGATCGCGATTATGTAATAGGAGCTATATCCCTATTTATAATTGTAAGCGTGAGCAATCGGTTTTTTAGAACTCTAGTTTCTGATAACAACTTTCTAATGATTGATCTTATTTATTTTGAAAACAATACGACGATTAACGGACGTTAATTTCCAAACCGTGTTATAATAAGGAAAATAATCACAAGAAATGAGGGATTTTCTGATGATGAATGAAAAATACCACCTGTCACTTTTACCGATTACCGCTAAAAAAACCTTGCTATTTAAAGAAACGACCATCTTGTTTTTAGTTAAAGGAGATATGATGGTTCAAGCAGAGGGACAAGAACACGCTGTTATGGATGGCCACCTGTTGATATTTAATCCTAATGACACCCTGAAGATTACCAAAATTTTTCGTGATGATTGTGTATTAATTCAATTGCAGCTTGACAGTCTCTTTTTTTCTTCCCTTTACCCACGTTTCTTTACGACTAATTTTGAACTGTTTCCGAAACAATTGGAATCGGGTAAAAGAGAAGCCATTTACAACTTACGCAAGTATGTTGCCGAACTCGCCCTTAGCCACTATAGTGCCGAAACCACCAAAGATCTGAGAATTTCCATGAATCTTCATCAAATCATTCTCTTGCTGATTCAATTTTTTCAAAAAGAATCCAGTTACTATAACTATCATTTTTATAACGAAAAAATCATTGAAATAATCGAGTATATTGGGCAAAACTATCAACACCCCTTAGCTTTAGAGCAAGTGGCCTCTACTTTCTTTATGTCGCCATCAGCCCTGTCCAAGCTTTTTAAAGCTGAGACTGGCTATTATTTTTCTCATTACTTGACCAATCTCCGAGTGCGCCAAAGTTTAAAAGATCTGTTACACTCCCGCCTTAATATTGATGAGATTTCTCTAAATAATGGGTTTAGTAATAGTAAAACCTATCGCATTCACTTTAAAAAACTCTTTGGTGAGTCACCGTCCATATACCGGCAACACTATTTTAAAACAGATGATCCGACGGTCATTCATCAGCCAAAGGAAACGGCTTCCTTGGAATCTGATAATCGAGACATTCTGGCAACCTTGTATTACTATGCCCATTTACCACAAGATGAAACAACGGATATCGAACGAGTGGAAACGCACAAAAAATTGGCGATCCACACTCAAAATGTTCGGGACCAAATCAATGCAGAGGTAATCATCCACATTAATACCTTAGAAGACTTGCTGAATGCTGACACCCAAACGGAAATACTTGTTGCCAAAAAAGCGATTGACATCCGTTACATCGGCATCCAAAATCTCTTTCTTGAATCACCTGAAAGCTACACCGTTTATAAAGAGGAAAGCCTGTCGATCTTTTCTCCTTTTGCAAAATTTGATATGGTTCTCGAATTTCTAGAAAAAAATCAACTAGGAATCTATTATCAACTTTCTTTAACCGATTATGAAACGATTTCTTATTTTTATAAAACAGACCGCCAATATTTCTTGCGCCACATTGAAAAGAAAAAGGGGACTGATTTTTTTAAGAACTGGAAAATCGACTGTCAATTTAACCACCACGAATTACTAAATTGTATACGCGCTTTCTCAGAAATTTATGAGACGATTCAACAAATTAACCCGGTTATTCAAATTGGGGCAGAATTACCGCTTTTTTATCCCAATTATGATATATCAGACCCAATCTTAAAAGATCGCTATTTGAAGCAAGTGATCCCTAAATGCGACTTTTTATCCTTTCAGTCAGAACCCAATTACACCTACGAAAAGAATGAAATCATTATTCCTAATGTAGAAAATTTTAACGAATTCGTTTTTAAAGAAAGTCAAAATATCAAAAAACGGCTAGCTTCTTGGCAAATTTCACTGCCGCTGTATCTGTCTCAGTGGAATACTCTCACTGGCCAAAGTCGCGCCACAAACGGCTCATTTTTTCGCGGCGCCCTCGTTCTTCAAGAAGTCTTAAAATTGGACTTAGTCGTAGCTGGTTATGGTTTCTGGTTAAACACTGACCAATTTGAAACTAGCCAAGAGATTAAACCAATTAAATTCGATGGTTTGGAAATCTTTCACAACTACCTTTGCAAACGTCCAGCTTTCCACGTCCTAGCTTTAGCTAGCCGCTTAAAAGGCAAAGTTGTCGCTCTCGGGGATGAATTTATGTTAACCAAACACTACAATAATTATCAATTATTGCTGTGGAACGTCAACTATTTCCCTCCCCATCTAAGCTTAGAAGAAACCTTTCTTGAAAGCCAATCAGTTACCTTTCGCATCGAAATACCTGAAATAGAGAATAATTTTTACCAAGTCAAGCAAATAGATTTTAATCGCTATAACGGCGCTATCTTTTACGCTTATGGAGATTTTAATAGCAATGAGCCCTTAGACTATGAATCACATGAGTATCTAGCTGAAGTCAGTCGACCAAAGATGAAAGTTTTTGACCTCGAAGTCAATAACGGCTTTGATTTTTATTGCATTCTCGACACTAATGCCGTTTTATTACTAGAACTCACAGCAATTAAATTTTTGCCTAAACGGCAAAACGACAAATAAACATCAGACCACTGTGAGAGTTGACAGTGGTCTGATGTTTTAATTAAGTTGTAATTTCCGGTAACTATTAGGTGGACCAAACAAATGATGAACCAGTCCAGTCAGCGACTCCCGCTGCAGTGCCGTATTGGCAGACTGATACAGTGGTACCATTGCCCCATCATTGACCAAAATTTGCTCCGCCTTTAACATGGCCTGCCACCGTTTGGCAACCTGAGTCGTTAATGCATCAGCTTCTGATAACTGCTGATCATAGCTCTGGTTGGAATAACCACTGCTATTTCCCCAATTTCCTGTTCTATAACTGTCTAAAAAGGTTAAAGGATCTTGATAATCTGGGCCACTTCTCGTTAAAAGAATATCGTAGTCCCCCTGCTCCTTAGCTGCTAATAAATTTTTCTCAGGCATCAATTGAATCTTGACAGTTAAACCTGGAAATTGCTCTTCCAAAACAAATTGTAAATACTCGCTAATCCCTTTGTTTTCGTCTTGATCTGAGCCCACAAGAGAGACTTCAACTTCCTTTAAGCCCAGCTCTTCCATCCCTAACTGCCAATCGGCGCGAGCTTTTACTTGATCTCTCACCATCAACTCACCATTTTCTTGACGAAAATCAAGTTGTGTTTCAGGATTTCTAACAAACTCAGCTGGAATATACCCATTTAAAACCTGAGAGCCATTTTTTAAAATATTAGTGACGATGTGCTCCTTATCAATTGCCAGTGATAGGGCTTTTCGAATGTTACCATTAAGAAAAATAGTCTCTTTTCCAGCTTTTTGCTGATTCAGACTTAAGTAATGAACCCATGAATCTAGACTACTTGTATAGGCTGAGTCCTGCTGATACTGTTGCGAAAACTCACCAGATAGAACGGCTCTATCCAGCTCACCATTTTCATACAGCTTTACCCCTAAATCCGTTTCCTTCACTACTTGAACCGCTATTTTGTCAACATTGGTTGTCGTTGGCTCCCAATACTCTAAATTTTTAAGATACTGCCAGGTTTGCCCCGTTCCATCCCACTCAGCTAGTTCAAAAGGACCATTATACAACAAGTGCTCACTATCTTGAGCGTACTTTTTACCTGCGCGCTCTACATACTCACGCTTTTGCGGAAACAACGTTGGAAAAGTTAAAACCGATTGAAAATAAGGAATCGGTTGCTCTAATTGAATTTCTAAAGTGTGATCATCAACAGCTTTAACACCCAATTCAGAGATTTTTTTCTGACCTTGGATGATGGCCTCGGCATTTTTTATGATGCCGCTAATTAAAATAGAACTATTAGAACCAAACTCAGGATCAACCACTTTTTGCCAAGCAAAAACAAAATCATCGGCCACAACCGTTGAGCCATCCGACCACTTGGCGTTTTCTCGTAATTTAACAGTATAAGTTAAGCCATCTTGACTTACCTCTGGTTCAGCGGCAGCCACGCCTGGAATTGGTTGGTCCTCTTCATCCAAGTTATATAAGCCTTCCATAACCTGAGTAATCGCAATAAAACTTCCGCCATCAAAGGCATTAGCCGAATCCATTGAACTAATCTCATTAATTTCCATTAGGTTAACAACCCGTTGCTTTTCAGGTTCAGCCGATTTACCACACCCAACCACTCCAAAGGCTACCAAGCAACTAAATAAAGCTGCGACTCTTTTTTTCATCGTTCCCCACCCTATCATCTTAACTAAACGCTTTAAACCTAATCAAAACCAGCTGACAACTAGCTTTCTCTGCTTCCCTTAATCTAATAACTGGCTTAAGTTAGCCTCAACGGTGTCTAATATAACAGCAAGTCGCTCCTCCTCTAAATAAGGCACTGATCCATAAATATCATGACCTGCTAGTTTAATACCGTTGTTGTCCGAAAACATCCATTCAGAAGACAAACGTCTAATAGCATCATTAAGTCCATTAGTATCACTCGCTTCTTGCGGTTGGCCAGTGGTGCTAATCATATAAGCCCGCTTATTGATCAAACGAGCATCTGGACTACCATCCATATTATAGAAGAAACCATGAGCAAAGACTCGATCAACATAACCTTTCATAATCGCTGGCATGGCATTCCACCAAATTGGAAAAATATAAACCAGTAAATCCGCTTCAATAATTAGATCTTGTTCGATTTTAACATCTGCCAGAGGCGCTTCCAAATCCCGAACAAACTTACCATCTTTCACATGGATGGTCTCTTCCGCCTTTAAAACTGGGTCAAAACTCATTGCGCATAAGTCCCGGACCACTACCTCGTTTCCATCAACGCTTAAAGCGGAGACGGCTGTCTCTAAAATTCCCTGACAAAAGCTCTCTTTCCTTGGATGAGCATATACAATTAATGTTTTCATTTTCTTTACTTCCCCCTTAATATCATTCAACAAGTTAATTATATCACTAAGTAATACTAACCTGATAATACTATTAGATTTTTCTTACTAATCTCATGTTGTAATCTTTGTAAACAGAAGACAGAGGTGAACTTAATGACATCTCAAACAGTTAATGGGTGGACCATCTTTTCCTATGACTTTCATTTTTTTGTTTTAGAAAATGCTGAGAGAGTAGCTGTAAAAATTGACGATTCTGATAACAGTGAATTGTTTTACGGCACTATTACGAATGAGGCTGTTAGAATATTTGAATTAAACACTTATCAGGCTGATATTGACATTAATTTGACTAATAAGACTATTCAATTTATTCAGTTACAACATGAAGATTGATCTGTCGTTTATAACAAAAACGTAAGGGCCTCTCACTAATTTTGCTGTTGAATCGCGCTAATTCTTGGTATAGTTAATTCATCAAGTAGAACAATCGAAACTTCCAACATGGTAGCCACTAAAAAACAAAAACGCCGTATCCTTTACGAATAAAAGGATACGGCGTTTTAGTATGGTCCCTACTGGTCTCGAACCAGCGACCCCCACCTTGTCGAGGTGATGCTCTCCCAACTGAGCTAAGGAACCTTTGTTTTAGCAGAGTCCTGATTGTTACGATCCAACACTCTACTCAATATAATAGCAGACTTATCGACCGATATCAACTGTAATTTAGCAGCAATTCAAGTAAATTTTGCAAAAGAAGTACCATGTCAAATCGATACTTAGTGCACAACCTTCTTTATCACATCAAGTAAAAAGCCGAAGATCCTCTTTCTTCGGCTTTTTACTTATCTATGTTTTACTCGTTTCTGACTGAAAATCACAGCGAATAGCACCCCACCACCGATTAACATCCACCCAAAATCACTGGATTCACCGGTCTTAGGCAATCTGTCCAAAGAAATCGTGTTATCCAATGGCTCTGCTAAACTTTGCTCCACACTGGATTCGCTGGAAATCGCAGATTCCTCACGAAACTCACCCACTTGGCCAATGATTTCAAGATCAGCACTAGCACTGGCAACCGTCATCATTGAACTTCCTACGATAGCTACCGCAATGAAATACTTCAAGCGATTAATGCGCTTCACCCTCACTTGTTGTCACCTTAATTAAACCTAACCAATTGTACCATCTTCATTAATAGACGTAAATTTCAAGGTTAACTTATACGTTTCCTCTGTGGCTTCATCTTTAATCCCGGCAGGTAAATTAGCTATCGTGGAACCAGAATAATTGAAAGATGCGGTTTTGCCATAAGTACCTGCTGTATCTGAGCTAATGTTGAGTTTTCCATCTTTATTTCCCAGTACCATCCAGGCCTCCTGAGTCAAGTTCGCTGGAAGACTATTGGTCACTAAATCAACAGCGATCGGCGGATTCGGTGTATTGCCATTCACCATGCCATTAATTGTCAAGACATCAACTAAAACGGGCTCGCCTTCGATGTCACTTAAGGTAATTTGCACACCACGCCCTGAATTATTGGCAATCTGATAATCAGCTGAATCGATCATTTTGTGCTGGCTAGCCGTTGTAGTATGAAACGCCGTCGCCGTATCAAGGGTTACATTGACCCACTCATCTGTTCCCTCGGGAATTATTTCTTCAGGATTGGTATTATCTAATTTACCGACCGTCCCTTTAATCTCGACATCTGCTGTCCCTTCACCATCGATGACGGTTGCTAAAACCGGTTGTCCTAATCCTAATAAAGTGAATCCGACCATTGCGGTTGCTACTAATGTTGCTTTTTTCATTATTGTATTGCTCCTCTTTTTTAATTTTATATGTTCAACAGTCTTGCTGTTAACTCCTTAATTAGCTATTGATTTGAATGGCAATGCCCGCTTGGACCTGGCCACGTTTTTCATTTGTTTCTGGATCGTAAATATTAAAGGTTGCAGTTGCGGGATAATCACCCATAGCGAGAATTTTATCCAATTTAGCTCCGGAGATTTCAAAACCTGGAGACATTGCGCCTGAGTTGTAGACTTCTTCATCGGTTTCATCTAAGTGAATGACGACATTGATGGGATAGCCATTAACAACTGGATTTTGAATGTAAAGACTTCCCGTCGACTCCCCTGATTCAAAAACGGCTTGAGACTTAATCACCATATTAAATTTACTCGCATCTACAACCTCCTGCTCAGCTGCCTTTAACTCTTTATCACTCATCTTTTGAGCGTCTTTAACATCTGGTAAATAGTCGCCTGACACGACTTGCATCGGCGTTGAACGTGTTAAAAAATAATAATAGGTTCCTCCTGCCAAAAGTGCCGCTAATAACAAAACGATCAGCCAATATTTTTTCCGCTTTTTCTCTTCTACCTCTTGTGTCTTAATCGGTTGTTCCGTCATCTAATTCCCCTTTTCTATCCATTAATTTCAACTTTAAACGTTAGCTTATAAATTGGAAATACTGCTTCCCTAGTCGGATTAAAGTATTTACCTGTAAAACGAATTCCCTGTCGATTGTTGCTACCTATTCCTAAAACACCTAGCTCCAGTGGATTTTTTGCGAGTTCTCCTGTGATAAAATGAGGCTCCCCACCATCGGCGATAAGTTGTAAGGCCAGCTCATCTGAACCATCACTGCTCTCAAAATCTTGGCGCAACAACAATCCCTCAGCCTCCTCATTTTCAGCAGAAAGGCTGGCTAAAGAGACCTTCATCGGAATGTCTCCGTGATTCACTACCTCATATTCCGCTGACGTCACTTCCCCTGCTCGATTCTTCCCAAGTTCCTTCGCCTCCGTTTGAAATGCCATCTCAATCGGAATTTCCACATTAATAAGATCAAAGGATGTTCTGAACTTAGTGATTGGCGTCGTGACTAATGTCACGTCTTCCCCAGATAATCCTCTCACTTTAGCTCGGACATAATAAGTCTTATCAGCTATTAAGTCAGATAATGAAGCGGTGAATAAGCGATTGTTAACACCCATTAATTCTGTGGTTGCACTCCATGTGTTGCCAGTAGGAAACTGACTATCCAAACTATACTCCACAGTTACTTGAGTATAATTCCCCCCTAATAATCTTCCCGCTATCAATGCTGAATGCTCGTCTAAGATATCTGCTCGAATCCGATCCAAAGATGGTAGCGTTATAAATGTCGAGGCTGTAGACAATGGGCTTTGGCCCACTTGATTGCTAACAACGGCTTGTACCCAATATTTCGTATTAGGCGTTAATCCGTCAACTGGTGACTGAAAGGTTCCTGTTCCAACTCCGTTGCCTTGATCAAGTTCCCTTAGCGTAACGGTCTGTTGAGCTTTTGCTGGATCATTTAAATCGGCCTCTGCTGTATACAAATACCAGGTCACCTCTGTGGCTAAACTGCCATTGTTGATAGAACTCCCCTGCAGTTGGGCAGTTGTCGCTGTCACTTCATGAGCGTACGCCTTGACTTGACTAGGTTCAGCAATCGTTTGACTAAAGACTAGTTTTTGCGATCCTCCTAAGGCAGACAGTTCTGTCGTTGTTAATGGATTAACTGAACCTTGAGCATTCGTATAAGTATCGACACGAACGCGCAAATCTGCACTGCTTCGCACGATCGTCGCCGACGGTATTAAGGCGGCTTTACTCGTATAAGTCTCTATTTTTTGAACAGTACTGCTGACAAATGACAAGTTGCGACTTGTCGTAGCACCTAAGCCACTTAGCCCTAGAGTCCCCTTACCAGAAGACATGAATTCAACATATTCTGGATCGTCCATCCTCAACAGAAAGGTGCTTGTATTATTTGGTGTAAAAATGGTCCCCCCAGCGACCTCCATTTTCACCTTTGCGCCCTCACCAATGGTCATACCACCACTTGCTGAACCCAAATTGATCGGTGCTGGCAATAAAAAGGTCACGCGACTGTTTTTGCGAAAATCAAAGGTCACCTTTTGAGTTTGCGGGAAGTAAAAGAACGCATTCCGTGCTTCCCCAGAAGCTAAGCTGACTTTATCAATTAGCAACTGCCCATTCTCTTCAACCAGATAACTTGGCGCTAAATAATCATACGTCATGGCTCCGTTCGTTTTAATGGTCATGTCTGCATTTTGACGCACGACTATTTGAGATGAATTAGCTCGTGGATTAGCGACATCGGCACTAACTGACCAGATAAATGCCGAAGTGGAAAGGGAAAAATGCTCAACAGTTGTCGTACCACTTTGAACCTCGACATAATTGGTCTCAGCCCACTCTTGTCCGTATGTTCCCGTTGCTAATTGAACGATGGTATTGTTTCCACGCATAATAATCGAACCATGTCGATTGAAGATCATCTGCCCATTGTTGGAATAATAATCCACATTATCGAAAATAAAGGTCATATTTTTCCCACTGTCATAACCTGTTAGAAAACCATAGTACCCAACCGCTTTCGTCCCATCTGTATTCCCAAATTGCGTGTTACGTATTTCAACTGTCGCATTTGTTTCATCTATATAAAAGCCGCGATCGTAGTAACCACCTTTATCATAAACTATCTTATGATGACCCCCATCGATCACTACCCCATTTTTTAAGCGATAGCCTTTTGTTCCTAAATCAATGTCCTGGGTTAATCGAAACTTTAACTTTTGCGAGTCTTTTAGTAACTCCGTTAAAGTTGCCGCAGAATCAACTAACCAAAAACCATCAACGTCCTGTTCAACGAGTGCCCGCCCTTGTGGTTTCTCATCAGACGACTCAGAGACCGTTTCCTCGGATTCAACCACTTCGGATATAAATTCGCTATCTAAACTGACATCTAACTCGTCACATGTCGGTTCATTCAGCTCCTCAACGGTTGTATTTTCAATGACTCCACTTTCACTTGTTTCCAACGACTCCGCTTCACTGCTTTCAACTTCCCCACTCATTAAGATAACTTCCTCATCCATGATTGCCGCTAACGCTTGAACAGGTGATGCTAGGGCAAGGAGAACAGCCGTCACTATTATTCTTTTCTTTTTCATCTCTGTTCTCCTCCACTCTTCTTTCTATTTTGTTAGACAATTCCATTTATACAGCTCCACTTGGCTATATGTTTCGATTATATTACGGGATGTATATCGTACTTCAAAACATGCCTAATTAAAAAATTCGTTTATTTTTTTTACTGTTTTTGTCGCCTCACACATGCGATCATTAAATACTTCTGATTCTCTTTAAATAGCAGTCACTTGAAGCATCCTCATGTTTCGTTCCCACTTACAATCCTTGGTTCTCTTAGCTACACCTTCAGTATACAACTGAATTGTGTCTTTTTAAGGAACTATTCTCATTGATTTGTAAATATTTTGTAACTTTTATGTAACATTTCTGTAACCAAAAACTTTTTTATTTAGAGGACAGACTTCCCCTTCACTATTAATATCCTTCCTCATAACAATTAAATTCCAGCTTAATAAACATTCGGCAAAAGTCCCTATCAAATATGATATAATAACAGTCCAAATGAGCTAATGGGGAGATGGAACAATGGAGCACTATAAAAATAACAAAGATATCATCGATTACCTCACCTCAAAAGAGCTAGCTCCACACACCTTTCAAAAGTTGCACTTAACCAAAGATGAGCTGGTTATTACAACATACGAAAAAACGGAATCTCTTTTTTTACTAGAACAGGGGTTGGCTTCCGTTGAGATTTTAGACGACAGTCGTCACTACATCTCAGCATTTATTTTTGAAAATGATTTTTTTGGCTTAGACGCTTTTTCCAGTTTTCCGACTAAAGGCCATGCTATCAGAATTATTAGTCCAACTGCAAACATCATAAAGATAAAAAAAGACACCTTACTAACCGCTCTCAGTCAAAAACCAGAACTTTATGAGTTGCTCTTAACCAATTTTGCCGATATTTTTCAACGTCATTACTATTTTTTAGATTTTCTAAATTTGATGCCTGTCGAACGAATCAAAGCCACCTTACAATATTTAAGTGATTTTATTAGCGAACCAACTGAAGACGGTCACCTACAACTCCCTAAAGAAATTACCCAATCAATCTTAGCCCGATTTTGTCGCACCTCTCAACCTCGTGTCTCAACAAGCTTAAAAGAACTACATAACACAGGCTTTTTACTAACTAAGTCGGCTCCTTTTTTGATTGCCTAACTCGCAAACCCCCAGAGGCTAGTAAGCTCTCTGGGGGTTTGCGAGTAATTTATTGCCATTGTTTTGAACAGCTGTTAAACCTAAATCGTCTAGTCAGTAATAAATGATATAATTTGCGTCGCAAACTCATCGACATTATCTAAAGATCTTGAAGCAGCTGTTAAAGCTTCAACATCATCTGGTTGATGGGCCCACTCTCCTGAATCAGCAGTCAAAAATAGCCCCATCCGCTGATCGTCTCGATACTTGGTAATAATCGGTAGGACATTCTCTGGCGGTTCACTAGATTGAACTGTTGTAAAAATGACAATCTTATCCCATTGATCCAAGTCCTTACTAATTTCTTCAATTGGCAAAATTTCCAAGTAAATGGGCCTAGTACTGATATCCGCTGTTACCTTCTTCATTACTTCGTTCTTAAACGACCGATCCTGAGTATATACCACTACTTTAGGAGCATCGGTTTCTTCTAGCTCTTCATTGATGATTGAGGTCGCTATCGTTCCTTGAATACGAGACAGACGATAATACATCAACCCACTTCCGGCTACCAAGATAACGCCTAATAAAACTATTAGCCCAATTCGGACACTTTTTTTCTTTAACACAGTATTCCTCCTATCAAATAGTAGCTGATCAAACATCTATTGACGTTCACTACCTCTTAAAAACCTCACCCAGCCGAAAACTAATCAGCCGCCGCTCGCTATCAAACTAATAATCGGTGATGTTTTTAGTATATCTGATAAAAAAAGAACAGGTTATACCCACGATATAATAGCTCCTTTGAACTACCTGAAAACAAGCCTCTGGCTATTCCCGACTAATATCAACCTTCTTCAGCCTCTTAACCCAAAAAAGCCAGTCTCCTTCTTAAGAGATGGCTTTTTGATATTCCTGATCGATGCCCCTAGTAGCTAGTCGCCTAACGTTTGTAATTGCGCTAAACTGCCATAAAGTTGAGTCAGACGCCCATATTCAGCTGGGCTATAAAACTGAGTAGCACCACTGCCAAACTCCTTTGCCACTTCGATCCCAAACTTAACGGCTAAAGCTATGTCCACCTCATGACTGGCACCCGTTCCACTTCCAGGAACAGCACTTTTGGCGGTAATCGCCACGCCAACCACCGGGGAAGTTGTCGCAACGGCAGGCTGTAAAATCGAATTAAGATGGTAAACCCCATTACCATAAGGAGTAATATCTTGAGTGGTAATCGGAAAAGTGACTGGATAATCTCCCGTCACCGTCGTCAATAATCTCACTAAATCATCACTTACCCGTAAGATGTAGCCTTCTTTGACTGTCGGTGAAATGGCGATACCTTTATGATTGATAATCGTGTTTCCCTTAGTCGTGTCAATCGAGAGGATGGCATCCATCTCCGAATCCACTTCGTAGCAATTCATCGTTAAAATATCCACGGGTGACCCCATAAAATCAACTGGCTCATGAGCTTGTGTTGGCGCATTTGGGCAAATATGGGTGGTGATGATCACATCTCCTAATAGGACATCTCCCCTTAGTTGCATCGTGCTTAACTTCAAGGCCACGCTTAAAGCCCCAATGGCCCCATCCCCATCTGAGACTAGGCCAATTCTCGTTGGCCTAGCTCCGATCCCACCTAAACGACCAATAATGCCTAAGGTTGGCGCCTCTCCTCCCCGAGCTTTCCCTTGACTGCCTTTGATGACAACTTTAACAAAATCAGTTGTTCCTTTCTCTCCTTTGACTTTTGTCGTCGTATACACCACTTCAGGATTCCCTTGAAACAACGCCTCAAAGCTTTCCCCATTTACATAGGCACTGTCCATTAATTCAAAAATTGTCAACACCTGCCGTAACACCATAAATTTAACTTCCTTTCCATAATGATTGCTTTTCCATTTATTAATTCTTATACTTAGTTTATTGAATAACTTTTATGAGGAGATTTACAACATGCTTAAAACTTTAACTCATGCTCTTAGCGTTTTGAATCTATTCGGTACCGAACAACGCCTTTGGACCGCTCGCGAAGTCGCTGAACAACTGGCAATTCCCCAAGTTAACGCCTATCGTATCCTTGAGACCTTTACAACTAATGACTATTTAAGGAAGATCGAACAGACCAAACAATATTCTCTCGGCCCTGAATTAATCAAAATCAGCAATAAAGCCTTTGATAAATATAATGTTTCAAAGTTGATTCAACCCATGCTAGAAAGCATTATGAAACAAACCGCTGAAGCAACTTACTTAGTGAAGTTAAACACCACGACTGCTACCAATATTGACGCCATCAAACCGACCAATCGGGTGACCTTTGACGTCCGCCTAAATAACGAAGTACGCTTATTTGAAGGCGCCTCCTACTGGGCTATTTTAGCTTTTTTAGACGAAGAACTCATCGCCAATACTTTAGCCACCGCCACATCGGGATTAACAGCCTCAGCTTCAGAAGTGGTGGCCCAAACGACCGCTGGCATTGCCCATGTCAGAGAACACGGTTGGTGTACCAGTTCTGAATTGTTTACGGCCGATGTCACGGCGATCGCCTCTCCCTTATTTTTGGAACAACACGTCATCGGTTCCTTAACGATTGCGGTTCCCGTTTACCGACTAAAGTCAGAAGATATTCCGCTCTACGGCCAGCTCTTAAAACAAAGTGCCGCCGAACTAAGCCAATTATTAACACTCCATGACTTGGATCTATCAACCTATCACTACTATTAAGTGCGATAAGCAGCAAACCAATTCATGATTTCCCTCAGTCTCGTGATGCGTAGATTCGGCCAGCCTGAACGAGATAGTTCGTGATTGGAACTAGGAAAGCGCACAAAACGAGCTGTTTTCCCTAAATACTTTAACGCCACATATAATTGTTCCCCTTGTTCCATCGGGCAGCGATAATCCTCTTCGGCATGCAAAATCAACAAGGGCGTCTCAATGTTAGCCACATAAGCCAAAGGAGATTCTTCCCAAAGCTTCTGTGGTTTTATAATATCAGCGCCACTTTCAGTGACATTAAAGAAATAGCCATTATCACTCGTGCCAACCAAACTGACTAAATTAACCATCGAGCGCTGAGTCGCTCCAGCCTTAAAGCGCTGATCGTGAGCCACAATCCAATTAGTCAAATAACCGCCGTAGCTCCCTCCAGCAATAAACAGTTGCTCCTGATCAATCTGCGGATAAGCCACTAAAGCCTGATCCAAACCGCTGAGTAAATCCTGATAATCCTCCTTGCCATAGCGCTCAATCACCCCATCGATGTGTTGTTGGCCGTAACCAAAACTCCCTCGCGGATTAAGCAATAGCACAGCGTAACCTTCAGCCGCCATCAGCTGGACCTCATGATGAAAGGTCGCCCCATGCATCGTATAAGGTCCACCATGGATATTCAAAATCAACGGAATTTTCGCGCCTTTTTCAGGTAGTTTTGTAGGCCAGACGATAAAACCAGGAACCCGTCCGCCATCAGATGCTTGAAACTCCACAACCTCGTAAGAAGCTAATTCTCGGGTGTAATCCGCTCCCACTAAAAGCTGCCTTCCGCCCTCTGAACCAACCAGCTGGACCAATGAACCAGGATTTTTAGGCGAAGTGACCGATAAAATCACCTGGCCTTTCTCAGTCGTCACAAAATCAACAACGTGTTCCAGCTGTTCACTTTCCTTCGTCACTTCTAAACTAGCTCGCGTCACTGAATAAAGCGCTACGCGGCCTTCAACAGACACTAGAAAGAGCATCTTTTGACTGTCAGCCGTCCATTGAAGCTGCTTGTTTGTATTGACTAATTTACAATCACTCACCCCAAAATCAGTCACTTGAACATCTTCAGCTGGTAAAACATTGCTAAACAGGCCTGTCTTAAGGTCATAGTGAAAGACGCGAAACTCATTTGAGGTTAAATATGGTAAAGGATTACCTATCATCCCTAAAGACTGACCATCTGGTGAAAAACATGGCTCACCAAAGGCACCGGTTTCCGGTGTTACCTGCTGCCAGTCTTGAGTCTGCAAGTCTAACAAAAAAATCCCCGAATCAAAATTAAAAGGATCATGCAGTGCCAACTGTCTTTCAATGGCTAAATACCGACCGTCAGGTGATATATCGGCTGGCAACTTTAAGCCATATCCTTGATGGTAGTCACAAATCACTTCCGCTGCTTCTCCATCTAGTCTTTGTTGGCACCAAAAAGCTTCCTCCCCTGGCGTCAATAGCCCGTAACCATTCATCTTATAACGCAACTCTTCTGTGATATAAGCACTTGGAAAGGCTGAGGCCACCTTTTCTTCAGCTCGCCAGTCCAATCTACGACGCCCTTTTTGACAACGGGTTCCAAAAAAGAATTGCTGATTATCCGGATGCCAAAGAAGGTGCTCCACCCCTTTTTCCGTATACGTTTGCTGGCGAATTTCGCCAGTTTCTCGTTCATAAAGATAGACTTGTGCGATCCCCGTTCGATTGGAGATAAACAACAACGTGTCACCATCAGCAGACCACTTGGGATAATAATTCTGACACTCCTCTGGCACCAGAACTTGTTCTTCTTTCGTCTCTATGTCAAGTAGCACAATACTCGATAAATAACAGTTTTGCTCTTGAGACACTCGCGTTTTAACAAACGTCACTTGATCAACTAAGAACGGACTGGTTTCAGGGGCGGAAAACAATGTAATCTGAAAAAGATCTTCCGTCCTCACCTTATTAGTCATAACAGTCCTCCTTATCCCCATTTAAAAAGTCCATAGCTGCCAACAAATAAACTTTGGCACATTCGACCACATTTTCAACCTTCACCCGCTCATCAAACCCATGAATAGTCGACAATTCAGCCGGTCCATATTGCAAAACCGGGATGCCGTACTGCCGAAAATGTCGGGCGTCACTGCAAGCCCACTGGAGAACACCATAGGCTGCTTGATTGCTGACAACTTGAATATTGTCAACCACCGCCCGGCAGACTGGATCAGTCGGCAAGGTATAATTCGCCTCGCTTTTAAACCCTAAATCAGTCACTGTATAATCAATTCCCAGCTGAGCCAATTGACTTGCAACAAAAGCCATCACCTCAGAACGTTGGATGCCAAAAGGCACGCGACAATCGATCTCAATCACACAGCTATCTGCCACCACATTAGCACCTGTGCCACCCTTAATGGTTCCAATATTACACGTCACCATTTCAAAAATTCCCGCCATTTGTGGATTTTCCTCATGCAAATACTGATTAGATTGGGCCAATAAGCCCACTAATTCCTCTGGAATAACGCCTTTTAAAGCCGTTACCTGACGAATTTTTTCAATGGCTGCCATTCCATCCACAATCGCACTACGACCAACTAATGGCGCCAAGCTACCATGAGCCGGAATCCCTTTAACCGTCAAGGTAAAAGAACAGGAGCCTTTCTGACCAATCGTCGGATGAAGAGCATTGGAAGGTTCTGCGATTAGACAACCATCTCCAGCTATCAGCTTACGAGCCAACAACCAAGGAACCCCATACTCCCCGCCCGTCTCTTCATCTGCTACAATCGCCAAAGTTAAGCCACCTTTTAGCGGCAACTGATATCGTTTTAATAGAACGGCCGTAAACAATAAACCTGCCAGACCTGTCTTCATATCACTAGCTCCTCGACCTAACAAAAACCCTCCTTGACTGGCACCTAAAAAGGGATCGAAAGACCATTTTTCACGATTGCCAACTGGAACCGTGTCAGAATGACCACAATAAATCAGCTGAGGCCCTTCTTCTTCGCCAATGTTCGCCACTATATTAACCAGCTTAGGGTTGGCTTCATAATGCAGCGGCTCAATGCCATTATCAGATAAATAATTGGAAATAAAAGTGGTAATGGCAGCCGTATCTCCATCTGGATTTTCACTAGGTATTTGCAATAAAGATGAGCATAATTCAATTAATTCTGCCTGATTGTTTTCAACTAATGCGATCAATTCTGTTTTATCCATCTTTTCCCTCCATTTTCTCGACAGCAGACCGTTTGCCTGGTATTGCTGCCAATAGTTTTTTCGTATAGGCATGTTTGGGACGGTGATAAACCTCCTCCGCCTCGTCAAACTCCACCACTTCTCCTTGATACATCACCGCAATCCGATCACAGAAGTAACGGACCACATTTAAATCATGGGAAATAAACAAATAGGTCAACTGAAATTCTTCCTGCAACTCAATTAATAAATTGATCACCTGAGCTTGAATCGACACATCTAGTGCCGAAACCGGCTCATCGCAGATAATCAACTTCGGGTTAAGCATCAAAGCTCGAGCAATGTTAATCCGTTGACACTGGCCACCTGAAAACTCATGGGGATAACGCGAACTGTACTCTGGCTGTAAGCCCACTTGCTTCAACATGGCCAGAGCTTTCGCTTTGCGCTCTTCTGCAGTGCCAATTTTATGAATAGTCAAAGGTTCAGTCAAAATTTGCAAAATCTTTTTGCGAGGATCAATTGAAGCAAAAGGATCTTGAAAAACCATTTGAATCTCTTGACGCAAGCTCTGTCGTTCAGAAAACTTTAAGTGGCTGATTTCCTTGCCTTGATAGTAAATCTCACCAGACGTCGGTTGAATCAATCGGGTGATCGTTCGAGCAAAGGTTGATTTGCCACAGCCAGACTCACCAACTATTCCCAGTGTTTCCCCTCGACGAATTTGTAAAGAGACCCCATTCACGGCTTGGATGCTCTCTCCTTGATTAAACAGACTTTTTTTAGATAAAACAAAACGTTTCTTTACAGCAACTGTCTCCAGCAAGATCTCCTCACTCATGGCCATCACCTCTTGTCAGTTCCTCTTTCATCACAAAATGCTGGTAACAAGTGCAGCGAACAAAATGGCCCGCTTCCACTTCATGTAGTGTCGGATTTTTTTCATGAGCACTCTCGGGGATCCAGGGAATCCGATCAGCAAAACGACACCGCCCCTGAGGAATGTCCTTCAAATGGGGAACTTTTCCACGAATATAGGGTAATTTACCGCTGGCCTTATTGGACTTGGGAATTGATTTAATCAACAAGCGGGTATAAGGATGAAGTGGATTAGCAAAGATCTTTTGCGTGTCACCACTTTCAACAATTTGCCCAGCATACATGATCACAATCCGATTGGCAATATCCGCGACCACCTCTAAGTCGTGAGAAATGAAAATAATGCTGGTATTAATTTTCTCTTTCAATTCTTGTAACAAAGCCAAAATTTGTGCCTGAACCGTTACATCCAGAGCCGTCGTCGGTTCGTCAGCAATAATCAGCGCGGGGTTGGACGCAACAGCCATCGCGATCATGACACGCTGCCGCATGCCTCCTGAAAACTCGTGAGGGTACTTCCTCAACCGCTTTTCCGGTTCCTTAATCCCCACCAAAGTCAATAATTTAATGGCCTCTTCTCTAGCCGCTTTTCGGTTAACATTTTGATGCAGACGAATCACCTCGACTAGTTGATTTCCAATCGTATAGACTGGATTCAAACTCGTCATGGGATCTTGAAAAATCATCGACATTTGATTGCCACGAATTTTACGCATCGCCCTTTCATTTAAGCTGACAATCTCCTGACCATTAAAATGAATCTCCCCTTCAATAATCCGCGCATTTGGCGGTAACAATTTCATCAAAGCTGTCACCGAGATACTTTTACCTGAACCAGATTCCCCAACAATTCCCAGTACTTCCCCTTTATCTAAAGTAAAAGACAGTTGATCAATCGCTCGGACTCGTTCTTTCTCAATACTAAACTCAATCGATAACTCCTTGACTTCCAATAATCGTTGACCTTTCATCATAACCTCTCCTCATTATTTTGACCTGTTATTTCGGGGATCTAGGGCATCACGCAAACCATCGCCAAACAAATTTAACCCCAACACCGATAAGAGAATGCCCAAACCAGAAATAATCGCAATGTGAGGGGAAACAATCAAAAAGTCTTTCCCTTCTTTCAACATATTGCCCCATGACGCTTGGGGTGGCTGGATGCCTAAGCCAAGAAAGCTTAAGGCAGCCTCCGAAATAATCGCCCCCGCAACATTCATCGTGGCATAGACAATAATTGGCGTTAAACAATTTGGTAAAATATGCAAAAATAGAATCCGACTGTGAGTAGCCCCTAAAGACTCCGTCACTTCCACATAATCCTCCTCCTTGACACTTAAGACTTGCCCGCGAATCATCCGGGCAAACCCTGGAATATTTCCCACAGCAATGGCGACAATCACATTCATCAAACCAGAACCAAGAACGGTCATCAACGTGATCGCCAACAAAATAAAAGGAAAAGCAAACAGGGCATCCATCACACGCATAATCGCTGAATCAATCAGCCCCCCAAAATAGCCAGCCACTAGACCTAAAACAATGCCAATCGTTCCCCCAATCGCCACAGCACCAACTCCAACAATTAAGGAAATTCGGGCACCAAATAACATTCGCGCCAGCAAATCACGACCATAATTATCCGTTCCCAGTAGGTGCCCTCCTTTACCAGGTCCTAAGAAAGCTTGAGTCGTATCGATTTTATTAGGATCAAATTGGGCAATAACCGGTGCTAAGATGGCCAAACAGACAAACAGAACCACCACGATCATACCTAACAACGCCAAACGATTTTGAGAGACTTTTTTGATAAACTCTAGAAACCGATTTTTTTCAGACATCATTTCCCCCATTCTCCAAACTGACCCTTGGATTGACCACTTTATACAATAGGTCCACTAGTAAATTAATAAGGACGTACAGCAATGCTAAAAATAAGACTGTCCCTTGGACAACGATAAAATCTCGACGGTTGATCGCATCGACGATCAATCGCCCCATTCCAGGCCAGCTGTAGATTGTCTCCGTCAAGACCGCTCCGCTTAACATCGAAGACAATTGCATTCCCAGAACCGTCAAAATCGGCGTGCCCGCATTTTTAAACCCGTGCTTAACCACGATCCCAAAGGAGCTGACGCCTTTGGCCTTAGCCGTTTTTATGTAATTTTGATTCAAGACATCCAACATACTGGAACGAGTAATCCGCGAAAAATTTGCCATTGGAATCGTCGCTAAAGTCAATCCTGGCAAAATCAAGTGAGAAAAATAACTGCTAAAACCGTTTCGCAGATCTCCCATCCCTGTTGCTGGCAGCCAGCCCAACGTCACACTAAAAAGCAACACTAACATTAAGCCTAACCAAAAAACCGGAATCGAGACCCCGACCAAAGAAATGACGGTAAAAAAATAATCCACTGCAGTATCCCGTTTAACAGCCGAAATAAGCCCTGAACTAACCCCTAAAAATAGCGACACAACCAATGCAAAGGCCGCTAGTATTAACGTGTTTGGCAGACGCTCTAAAATTAAATCGATCACCGGTTTACGATAAGCGAAAGAAGTGCCTAAATCCAGCCGCAATAAGCCCCTTAAATAGTCAAGAAACTGCGTTAATAAAGGCTGATCTAATCCTAAAGAACGTCTTAATTTAGCCACTTCCTCAACACTGGCTTGAGGCCCTAACATCGTGCTAGCAGGATCACCTGGAATTAAACGAGTAATAATAAACACGATCACCATAACTAGAAACAATGTGGGAATCAGGTCAAGTAAACGTCTTAACATGTATTTAAGCAATATACTTCCTCCTTAGTTGAAACATTTCCTAAACTTGTTCTGCTATAAAGTCAGGTCATGAGCTCCTTCATCCTAGACTCCTGAGCCAACTCTTGCCCCTTCTATAGCAGGCTGTGATAAAACGCCTAGCCTTGATCTGACTATCTCAGTATCAAAACTAGACGTTTCACCTGACAGACTTAAAAGCAACTCACTCTACTCATTATTGCTTTAACGATCCAACCAGACATTAGTTTCATCATCAACAATAATGATGGAACCATCCGCCCGAACTTTGTAACCGTTAACATCT
The DNA here is from genome assembly GCF_017829975.1 of Vagococcus allomyrinae. Classification (GTDB taxonomy): domain Bacteria; phylum Bacillota; class Bacilli; order Lactobacillales; family Vagococcaceae; genus Vagococcus_D; species Vagococcus_D allomyrinae. The sequence goes on from NZ_JAEEGA010000020.1 coordinate 96,031, forward strand.
TGACTTAAACCGACGATAATATCTTGATCATACAAATCAACATGGGGAACATCCTCCTTGATTAACTCAAGAGCCTCTTCATAAATCGCCGCTCGTTCTTGCTCATCGGCCGTCTCAGAATTTCCTCGATCAAGAAGCTCATCAACTTGCTCATTCTTATACTGACCACCATTTCCTAATGAGCCGATTTGAGCGGAGTGCAGCATTTGATATAGGAAGAAATCAGGATCTGGGTACCAGCTCCAACCCATAATATAAAGCGGGGCTTTACCATTTGCCACGATATCACTAAAGGTTCCCCATTCAACAGATTTAATCTCAACATCAATCTTCAACGCTTTCATTTGAGCCTGAAAAATCGTCGCCACTGGCACACGGGCTTCCGATGTATACAACTCAATTTTAAACCCCTCTTTATGGCCCGCTTCTGCTAAAAGACCCTTAGCTGCCTCAATATCGGTGGCAAACTCGGCTTTCATTTGGGCCTCAACTTTTTGACTATACCCCCAAGAAGCTTTCGGCAACGGTAAGTAGGCAGACGATGCCTCGCCGTACTGATAAATCCCCTTGACCAACTCATCTTTGTCAACCGCCAAAGCCATCGCTTTTCTGACTTTCACGTCGGCAGTAGGTCCTTCAACCGTATTGAAGGATAAATAACCAATTGAGAGTCCTTGAGTCTTTTCCAATGAAAGTGACTCATTCTTTTCTATTAGAGGAATATTTTGACCCGAAATAGACGTAGCCACATCAATATCCCCTGCTTGTAGCGAATTGCCCATCATATTGGAGTCAATGATAAAGCTAAAGCGAACCGTATCTAACTTAGGTCTATCTCCCCAATAAGTCTCGTTGCGCTCCGTCAACACATAGTCATCTGTCGACCATTCCACAAATGAAAAAGGACCGGTCCCCACTGGATGACGGGCAAAATCATCGCCCCACCCCTCAGCCTCTTCCTGAGGAACAATCACATTTCCCATATCGGTTAACATGGCCAGAAAACCCGCATAAGGCGTTTCCAACTCCACCGTTAACGCCGTATCGCTCTTCACCTCAACATTTTTAACATAACGCAAACGATTTAAAGCAGAGGTTTCCAATGATCGCTCCAAAGAGTATTTCACATCTTCTGCCACCATCTTTCTACCATCCTGATACTTCCCTTTTTGAAAGTAAACATCATCTCTCAAGACAAATGTATAAGTTTTCAAATCATCTGAAATTTCCCAACTGGTTGCCAATGATGGCTTAAATTCTTTAATGTCTGAATCGTAAACAAGCAGCGTATTATAAATGCTCCGCATGACATTCGATTCATACTGTGCGGTGTACGTCGTCGGATCTAGCGAGGCAATATTGGCGGATAACGCCACTTTTAGTTCACCACCTGTCCCTGACTTTTCTTTGTTTGACTTCCCTCCATTTTCCGCCACTTTCTCTGTGGCACATCCTGCTAAAAAAAGAAATAGCCCTAACAATCCAATAACTTTCCATACATTTCTCTTCATAACACTCCTCCTTTTCATTTATTGAAATGTTTTTTCATATAAAGAATTATATAATGAGAATTTTATCAGAGAAGCTACCTTTTTGCAACCGTTTTCTAATAAAAAAACGTAACTGAAGGATTCTAAAGATTATTGAGACATCTCCCCCATACAAGACGTTCCCCAATATTCTTCCTCCCAAGCATGACAACCTTAATCGACTCACAATTAGTGACTCAGCGTAAGGAGGAAAATGACTTTCAAAGATAAGCTTAGCTTTTCTCTTGCGCCTTTATTTTTATCAAAAAAGGAGCTATAATAATCTGAGAAAGTAGGGATTTTAATGACTAAACACCCAAAATCAACCAAACAATGTGATATCAACCAATTAAAAGAACTCATAGCTCAATATAGCCAGGAAGATCTCATTGACACCTTTGCTAAACTAGCCACAGAAAGTCCTAAACCCAGTGATCAAGCATTTTATTTAGTCCTACATGATTTCTTAATTCAGCAGCAGGCCAAAGACTCTCCAACTAACCCTTGATAAAAAATCCAGTGTAAGCTGAGCCATTCTATTGATCCAACGAGTAGATTAACTGAGATTAACATCAGGTACGTTCTATATCAAAATAAAAACAGCTAGGACTTGTATAGGTACCTAGCTGTTTCTATTTTGCAGTAGTTCTCCCCTTAAATGTTATTGACAAATTCAACTTTTGCACCATGACTCATGAAGGGATTGCATGGAAACCATAAATTGATACGTCATTTTTACATAACGATATTTCCGATAACTCACAACCTACAAAAAAACAACTTCACGACCATCGGTGAAGTTGTTTAAAACCACTTTGTTTGACAAAATTTTGGTCATCCACATTAATTGATAAACTACCAAAAATTGTGTTCTCTTTTACTTTCTATTATCCCATCCGCAGTACTCAAAATACTTAAAATCAGCATACGAACCAGCTTTTTTATCCATGTCATGGACACCAATTCCGACGAAGTTGCCTGTAAAGCCGCCTGCTAAAAAGAGCAAGTCTTGTGGTTCGGCTATCTCCTGCCAGTGATTTTTTTCTGACTCTCGGTAGAAAAATTTCCCTACGGGGCCGTCCACTTCTACTTTAAAAGAGACCTCTTGCTCCCCTACAGGAATTTTTATCGCCGATAATGTCGGCATATTGTCCTGACAGCGAATTAACCGAATGACTTTGCCAGCAGTTTCATCAAAGGTCAAATAAGCATAGAGATAGTTGCCATCATTTAAATACAACATCAAACCAGCCATTTGATTATAAGTCCTAGGCTGATAATCCAAAGTCGTCGTGGCTGAAAATTTGAAATCTTTTTGCCGAATCGCCAGTAAGTGGTGTTCAAATAATGACTGAATCGATTCGCCAGCTGTCAGCCGTAAATAGCCTGGACGCTTGGCTGTATTGCACCAACTGTCATCCGCTAATAGCCGCAGTGTATTCCATTCCTTGGCTAATTTACCGTTAAATTCATCCCTAAAATTAGTATCAATCAGTTGCAGCACAGGCTTAGAAGTCTTGATTGTCGTTTGTTGTTCTGGGCCATTGCCACCACTAACCAGTCGCAACCACCCCTCGTCTGTCCAGTAAACTTCTTGAATAGCCGTTTCACGCCCTAAAATAGCGGCTTTCCCTAAAAGGGGACGCGTGCATAAATAGACCAGATACCAATCGCCTAATTCCGTTTGCACGAGACTACCATGCCCCGAACATTGTAAAGCAGCATCTGGTTTATCACTAGCAGTTAACATCGGATAGTTTGGATCCAGTTCATAGGGACCGAGAATCGCTTGCGAGCGGCAGACCGTTACGGCATGACCTTTTCCCGTGCCGCCTTCGGCTGTTAGTAAATAGTAATAGCCATTGTGCCGATATAAATGAGGCGCCTCTGTTTTAGCTAATGTTGTCCCCGCAAAGATTTTAGAGACTTTCCCAATTAACGATTGTGTCTTTTGATCGTACTCTTGAATCACAATTCCAGCAGATTTATTAGGCGTTGCCAGTCGATAATCCCAAATCTCGTTTAACAACCAAGTTTTTCCATCCTCATCATGGAAAAATGAGGGATCAAAGCCACTGCTATTGAGATAGACAGGCGCTGACCACGGCCCCTCAATGGTTGGCGCTGTTATCAGATAATTGTGAGCATCTTTAAAGGGACGCTTCGTACTTTTTACATCGGTATAAACCAAATAAAACTGGTCATCATGATAACTTAATTGCGGTGCCCAAATACTTCCATTTAAGGGGTTGCCGCGTAAATCAATTTGAGTTGTTAATAAATCACTTTGATGTTGCCAGTTGACCAGATCTTGTGAGGTATAAAGTCGTATTCCTGGCAGCCACTCAAATGAAGACACAACAATGTAATAAGTGCTGCCGACTTTTAATATATTAGGATCTGGATTAAACCCTCTTAATATTGGATTATTGATAATAGCTTTTGTCATAATTGACTATTTCCCTTCTCTCTAACTCTACTAATAGGCCTTTTTAATACTTTGGGATGTCCGCCATCTTTTCTTAGAACAGACAACGCCGCTAACATAAAACAAACGAACGCAAGTGGATAAGCTAATAGTTGTGAGCCGACCAATAAGATAAAACCTGTCAATGTATAAGCGATGGCGGCCATTTTAGGTCGGCGATTATGGCCAATTAAATAACTACTGATGACTAAGCCTAATAAGGTTAAAATCAGCGTCATTCCCAACCAAACGCTTAAGGTTTTTAGCTCGGTATAAGCTTGGACTGGCCCTTTAGCCGAAACTGCTTCACCTAATGTTAAATATAGCGTTTTTTCAAATTGATTTTGATTGAGTTGACTCATCGTTAACGCATAGCCACCTAAAAAAACCAGGCTAAAAATTCCTATTAACAGGCTCATCACTACTTCTAATTTTCTTGTCATTTCATCCCTCTTCTCTTGCTTGCCACCTTTTCCAAAATAGCTTATTTCTAAATATCTGTTCCTTCTTAAAATTAACCCTCTTTTTAACTTGCCCGCTCCAAGGAACACGGTTTGTCGCTAGATAACCCTTCTGAATAGTGCCATACTCTGTATATTGAACACTTTGTTGATTACTTGTCTCGCCCCAATCATCCCAACCTTTCTCAGCAATATGATCCCCTAACTGGCAATTTGTTAACATCGTTTTAGCATAAGGTCGCCATGGTCGACCTAGATAAACCTCTGCCACACCAGTTTGCGCTGTGAAAAAGCACGTATCAAAGATCAAACCAAAAGCTGTTTCTTTTGGTGTTGAGGCCGCTGTCAAATAGCTCGCTGTCGGCTTTATGCGCGTTAAACTTTTTATTTCACACGCTTCAAAATAAGCTGTGGCACCACCAAAAATAACGTCAACCGTTCCTTCAATATAACAGTTTAGATAATACTGATCATAGTTTTCAAACGATTTGCCAATAGAGGGGCCTTCAAATGGGCGACCATTTTTCTGCCAATCAGGTAACGGTCCGGTACAAAGAGTATCCTGATGGGCCTTAAATCGGCAATTTTTAAAGACCGCTTCATGACAATCAGCATAAAGGGCTATAGCTTGACCGACCACTTCTCCTGGTCCCGCCTCATTGACAATGGTCAGATTTTCTAGCCAGACATTCCGACCACCCAAGTAACAGGTGGCCGTCCAAAAAGTGCCACGTTTTTGACCATTCAACCATTCTTCTGCAAAATGTGACATGCGAATCTCCACTTGCCCCAACCCAATCAGCCGTAAATCAGAACGGTAAATGGTCACCGTCTCTTCATAAACACCTGCCAATATGTAAAGGGTCGTTTCTGCCAACTCCTTTTCTAAGTAGTCAATGGCACTTTGAATGGTTTGAAAGTGACATCCACTAGTCTGTCCGACAACAATCATTGCCTTACCTCATTTCTTGGCTTAGAAATGCCTGCCACTTCACGCGCATAGCCAAAGTTTCTTGATGTCCTGCACTGCTATAATAAGTTTCCCAGCGCCCACCATGCCTGTCATAGATAGTAGTTAGCTGGTTATCCAATTCCTTTACACCACTTAAGGGGCACATGCGGTCATGACTTCCCACTAGACACAAACGACTACGAGGTGCTATTAAGCCTTGAATAGCCACTGTGGTAAGATGCGTTAACAGCCCTGGTACATAATAATAAAAACCATGATGATCCAAGCCATTTGCCGCAATCAAATGCTGAAATTCGACTTGGGCACAGAGATCGATGGTAATTTTCAAACGATCGTCCAAGGCACTGCTCCACCAGCTTTGTAAACCTCCCATGGACATGCCAATTGTCGCTAACTGGGAGGTCTCTAAATCATCTCGCGTTTCCAAATAATCAATTAGTGCTGTAGTGTCGTGGAGCATCATGCCCCACATCACTTGTCCTTTAAGTAACATCTCTTTAACGATTTCACTTTCTTTGCGCCCACTTCGCTCACCAAAGCCCCAATGATCGATGGCGCAGACCCCAAAGCCCATATCGGTCAGCGCTTTGGCAAAAGATGGCTTTTGCAAATAGTCACTACTTTCGATCAACTCTCTTTTCCCTAAGCTGTAATTACCACCGTGAGAATGCTGATAAATCACCACTGGCACTTTTGCAGGCCCCTTAAGTGGTTTAGCTAATAAAGCTGGCACTGATTCGATGCCGTTTAACGCTAACACTAAATGTTCCAACTGATACCCGTCAAACTCGATTGTTTTTAACGAGCTTCCAGAAATATCACTGAACGCTGGCACATCACCTAGTAATCTTTTTAATCGTAAGCGGGTATCACTCATCTTCAGACCCTTTCCCGATCAAGGGTAACTTCTTTAAGCAATTCTTCTGGAACTAATGTGTGTCTGGAATAACAGTCTCTTAAAGTCACTTCCTCACCATTTTCCACATAAAAAGCTGGCCCTTGATGGTTGTCAATCGTCACTTGGTTAAACCGAATATCCCGAACATTGCCTAGATAAAAACCACTTTTAGCCATTTCCTCAATACCAGTCATCATGGCAGGACGAGCTGGAATCGCCGCTTCCGCCATGGAAATCGCAATATCATCAAAACTGATTTCGGAAATGTATTGCTCCGCCAATCCATAGATAAAACCTGCCGCTGCATGAACATTCCGAGCCGTAATATGAGCAAAATGAATCCGTCTAAATTGAGGTGTTTCGTTGGTAATCGGGTATGCCCGCTTATCCCAAACATATTGGTCCTTGCCGCCAGGGCCACAAAAATAATACAAGTTTAAGATAAAGGGGCAAAGAACCTCGTCCATCACCACATTGCTGACCCGAATATCTTCCACGATTCCGCCACGACCCCGACGAGACTTTAAGCGGATTCCCCGATCTGTTTGTTGGAAAACGCAGTTACTAATCGTAACATTGCGAATATCACCACTCATTTCACTGCCGATCACAACCCCACCATGCCCGTGAACCATCGTACAATTTGTGATGGTGATATTCTCACAAGGAATGCGCTCAACCGTTCCTTCAGTCCCCGCTTTAATGGCAATACAATCATCGCCAACATCAATTTGACAATTGCTGATGCGAACATTTTGACAAGACTCAGGATTAACCCCATCCGTATTAGGGGAGTCAGCAGGATTGAGGATTGAGAGGTTGTCCACTGTCACATTTTGACAACCAATCGGATTGACTGTCCAACACGGCGAATTAACCAGTTGTAAATCACGAAGCAAAACCTTATTGGAGCGCTCAAAACTAATCAACTTAGGACGGGGATAGCTTAATTCCTCAGGTCGATTGCGCTTCTTATCCCACCATAATTGGCCATTTCCTTCCAGTTTACCAGTGCCAGTGACGGCGATATTTTCGAGATCTTCTCCGTAAATACACGAAGCGTGGACGGCTCTAGTCACCCCTTCCCAGCGAGAGTCAACAATTGGATAGTCCTCTGGATTATCGCTGAATGACAAGACGGCCCCTGGTTGCAGATGTAACTCAATTTGACTGGCTAACCGAATCGATCCGGTTTTATAGGTACCCCCAGGGACTTCAACCCGACCACCTCCCGCTTCAACGGCGACTTGAATCGCCTTTTGAATCGCCTCCGTTGCCAGCGTTTGACCATCTGATATAGCGCCAAAATCGGTGATAACATAACTTCTCATGGTTATTTCCCTGCCTTTTGTTGAGTGATTAAACGTTCATACTCGGCTGTGGCCTGTAAAAATGCGCCGACCCCTTTTTGATCGTTGACGATAATTGGCTCGCTGATATAGTAGGTATAGGTACCATCACGTTGGTCAGCCCCACCAAGCCCAGCCACCTGGCAATTTTTATTTAAATTGACCCAGCCTTCTTTGGTCAACAAAATAAATTCTTCAATGAGCCCCTGATAAGCTTTCTCTAACGTCGGTTGCCAGTCACTCTGATCTAAGACACCTAAACGAATGCCTTTGGCCATCCCGCACGTAATCATGCTAGAGGCCGAGGCTTCCAGATAATTGCCCTTGCGCTGACCTTGATTGACGACTTGATACCAAACACCCGTAACATCTTGATAAGGTCTCAAAGCTACAAGAGTATCAACTAAAAAAGCACTGAGTATCGCGTGTCCTGAATGATTTTCCGGTAAAATTTCCAGCATATCAACCAGAGCCATCACATACCATCCGAGAGAACGCCCCCAAAAATTTTCCGATAAGCCCGTTTCCGGGTCACACCACGGTTGAGATTTGGTTTCATCCCACGCGTGAAATAATAAACCAGTCTCTGGGTCTCTCGTATGCCGATCACAAAGAATAAACTGCTTGATAACATCTTCTAAGTCTTTGCCTTCATTAAAGGTCAAATCGTATTCCCCATAAAAAGGTGCCCCCATATATAAACCATCGAGCCAGATTTGATAAGGGTAGATTTCTTTATGCCAAAAGGCCCCTTCAGAAGTACGCGGATGCTCCTTTAGCTGAGACCTTAATAGATCCGCCGCTAAGCGATATTTTTCTTGACCGGTTTCACGATACAAGGTAAACAATAATTTACCATTATTGATGTGGTCAATATTGTACTCGCCTACCTCATACCCGCGGATACTGCCGTCTGCTTGAATAAAATAGTCCATATTATCTTGGATAAATTGCAGGTACTTGGGATCCTTGGTAGCGCGCCAAATAGCTTCAAAACCTTTCAATACCACCCCATAGTCGTAAGACCATTTTCCGTGATACCCTTTATCCTCATATAACTTAGGGGTTCTTTCGATAATTGAATCGGCGGTCTTAATCGACCAGTTAATTTCTGTCATGATAAGTGACTCCTTTTTGGGTTTTGTTTGAGAAAAAAGTCCTTTCAGTCGCATAGCCAACGGAAAGGACTTTCACTTGCAGCCATTTATTTATTGAGTTCTTTGTATGCCGCTTCATATTCGGTAATAATCGTTTGACCACCAGAGCTTTTCCAGTTTTCAATCGCTTTTTCAAAATCAGCTAATTTAATTTCACCTAAAATATATTTATAAGTGGCATCTGTCACAATTTTTTCTAATTCAGACCCTTGTGCCGTATTCGTCTCTGATTCTAAGGCGTAAGCGGGATTCATAACGGCGAATTCCGCATTTTCAGCAATCAATCGGTCCGCCTCCTGTTTTAGCGGATCCGCATCGTGAATCTCAAAACCTGTTTCATTCGGGCGTGATGAAGCAAAAGGTTGAACCTCTTGTTGCCATAGAGGAGTATCCGTAATAGTCGCAGCACGATCGTCATCCACTGTATAGTGGACGTCTTCAACTCCATAGGTCATTAAGGCATAACTTTCTTCAGTCATTAAGTCATCAACAAATTTCAAAATCCGTTTTAATTCGGCCTCATCCTTAACTTCTGATTTCGGGAAGGACAGCAGACCACCGATGCCATTGTTACCCGCCCAAATAGCACGATCTTCTTCCTTGCCAGTCGAGGTGATATTATTGACCAACACTAATTCCATGCCATCTTGAATGTCTTTTGCCATATTTAATAAGTTTTTCGAATCAAATAACGCCCCTACATAAATACCAGCTTTTCCTTGAGCAAAGTTTTGTTGTTGGTCAGTCTTAGCCGTTACAGCAAAGTCTTTATTGATAAAACTATTATCGTATAATTCTTTCATGTAATCCATGGTCTCAACATAGGCCTCAGTATCAAATTCTGGGGTCATTTTTCCGGATTTATCGACTGCCCATTTATTCGGCACGCCCATATAAGATCCCAAGGTTTTAAACGCTCCATAAATCAGATCACTGCGATCAACAAAACCTGTCGTATCGGCCTTCCCATTGCCATCAGGATCATCTAAGGTAAAGGCCTTAGCCACAGCCATTAACTCATCGGTGGTGGTGGGAACGTCTAACCCTAATTTATCCAACCAATCTTGACGAATCACCACACCGTTACGAGCTAAATCTTTTTGGAAAGGAACCCCATAAAGCTTTCCTTCAATCGAAGCCGAAGCTCTCATTTCAGCCGATATTTCTTTTAAGTTAGGGTAATCATCTAAATAGTCTTCAACTTCCCAAAACATGCCTGATTTGAGTGCATTCCTAACAGATGAATTTTCCATCATCGTCAATGTCACCATATCAGCCAAAGAATCTGATGCTAGTGAGGTGTTAATGCGTTCCTCTTTTGAGGCATCTGGAATCCAGGAAAACTTAATCGTCGTATTCGTGTTTTCTTGAAGTTTATTCGTAATCGTATCCGTTGGCGGTGAGGCTGTATGTAAAATATTTAACCAGCTAATTTCAGCTGCAGCATTTTCATCATACGTGCCGCCTGCTGCTGCCTCCTTCTCCTTACCACCACTACAAGCCGCTAATAAGGCCGTTGCACATAGCGTCACGATCAGTAATCTTTTCCAATTTTTTGTCATACTACTTCTCTCCTTCTTAAAGGGTTGATGCTACTGCTTGTCTTAACAATTAGTAACTAGCGATCAACCCTTTCAAATAGTTGCCCTTTTATCAAGGCTAAACGTTCATCTCAATTTAAATATTTTTTTGTTCGACTCGCTGAAAGACCTGATTCGCAGTCCACATAATCAGATAGGCGATAACGCTAATTCCAAAAAACGTGACAATTGATGGCAGGATACTGGCTACTAAAAGGGTCACTAAGCTAATTACCACAATAAGAACCAATGTATACTGTAAATGGGAAAAACCTAAAATAAAAGACATTTTCAATTTCAATCGAAAACTTTTCCAATTATAGTGAACCATCGTAGGAAAAATGTAAATCGCGGCAATCAGGTAAAAAAAGACGGCAATCCATATCACAACACGTAAATACCATGAGCTGATATGCAGTAAATCGACTACCAAAATAATCCCTCCAGCAATTAACAACCAACTGACTAGCACCGATTCCCGATAATTTTCTTTAAAGTAACGGATAAACGTTGAAACAAGAGGTTGATCTTCATTCCCTCTAACCCATTGACGAATCAGGCTAAACATCGCATAAGTGGCTGGTCCAATTGTAAAAACGCCTAAGCCGATCAGTGTGACCCCCATCCAGATAAAATTGAGACAAACTAATTTTAGTAGTCGTAAACACCACCGATTGACTATTTCTACTGATTGTAGCATCCCTTTCCTCCTTTACTTTCACCCCTCAAAACCGCCACTGCCATAAACGAAATAGCCGATCATGGGATGACAAATTCCTTAATAAACGCCATCTTCTCCCATTTTTTTGGCTAATTTGTTAGAGCCCATGACGAGCACTAGACCGACCACGCCTTTAAACATTCCCACCGCGGTACTATAACTCAATTGGCCATTTTTTAACCCGGCAGTATAGATATAGGTATCAAATATTTCCGCTACTTCCCGATTTAATGAATTCAGGAGTAAGTACATATGTTCAAACCCTAAATCTAAGGTACTGCCAATTTTCAAAATCAACAAAGTAATAATGACTGGTCGAATAGCAGGCAAGGTCACATGCCAAGTTTTACGTAAGCGGCCTGCGCCATCCATATCAGCTGCCTCATAAAGCTGAGTGTCCACTGCCGTAATGGCTGAGAGATAAATAATCGTCGACCACCCGAGTTCTTTCCAAATAATCTGACCAATATAGACGGTCCGTAACCATTGAGGGGAGGTTAAGAAACTAATTTTTTCCCCACCTAAAGCGCTGATCAATTCATTTAATACGCCACCGTCCACATTTAAAAAGACATACGAGATTGACACGATAATCACCCAAGACATAAAATGTGGGATATAAATCAATGTTTGAATCGTATTTTTAAACATTTTGTGACGAACCTCATTAAGCATTAAGGCAACAACGATTGGCAGTGGAAAGAAAATTAAGATGTTCATGCCAAATAATACAAGGGTATTTCGCAACAACATAAAAAAAGTTGGTTCAGTAAACAACCTAATAAAATGCTTAAGACCGACCCAGGGACTCCCTGCAATACCTAAGAAAGGCTGATAATCCTGGAAAGCAATAATTAAGCCACCCATCGGTAAATACTTAAAAATAATGAAGTAAAGCAATCCCGGTAAAATCATCACGTACAGGTATTTGTTAACAACCATCTGCGACAATCTTTTTTTCAATCGCTTCTGTCTATCAAATTTCAGCATTTTTTTTGAATCGAGAGTGACGCCGACACTTGAGTCATTTTCCAAATTTTTTCCTCCTTCGATTGCCGAGTTTCCTTGGCAGGCTCCACTCAATGAAGTCACTCAGTCACTCGACTTATCAATTTTTCTTTTCAGTTAATTTTTACTCTCTCATCATATCCTTGCCACCGCATTCCGTATATAATCATTATCTGATACCGTTTACAAACCCTTTGATGTCAAGGGATTAAATACCACCACCTAAGTTATTGATTGTTTTCACAAGCGATGATTATGGCCTGTTTTTCAAACAAATTCAAGACATCAAAAAGTGATTATTTACGTTATCAGGATAGCTTGTTATGGTTGAAGAGTCTTATAAATTACTATACATTGGAGGTAAAATAATGAAACAATCAAGAAAAAAAGAATCACTAGGCAATCGAATTTTCTCTATTGCCAATGGCACCATTTTAATTATCATCGCACTTGCATGCTTGCTCCCCTTCATTAATGTCATTGCCAGTTCATTTGCTTCAACCCAAGAGGTGGTGGCGCGGAAGTTTATCCTAATTCCCCGAACCTTTTCCCTCGATGCCTACCGGTACATTCTATCAACACCAACAATTTTTAAAGGGTTGAGTGTCTCAATTGGGGTGACCTTAGTAGGAACCTTAGTCAGTATGATTTTGACAGCTTTTATGGCCTATGGCTTATCGCGAAAATATTTAATCGGCAGAAGCACGTTGAATTTTGTGGTCATTTTCTCCATGTTATTCAGTGGCGGCATGATTCCCACTTTCTTAGTAGTGAAAAACATGGGATTGATTAATTCTTACTGGTCACTCATTTTACCTGTGGCCGTGAATGCCTTTAACATGATTATCATGCGGAACTTTTTTCAAGCCTTACCGGATAGTCTGGAAGAGTCAGCTAAGATGGATGGTTGCAATGACTTTGGGGTTTTCTTCAAAATCATGTTACCCCTAGCCCTGCCATCAATTGCCACCATCTCACTCTTTTATGCGGTGGCTTACTGGAACACTTATATGAATGCCGTTCTTTATATTACCGATTCCACAAAATGGCCAATTCAAGTCCTACTAAGACAGATCGTCATCGTCTCAAGTGGCATGCAAGCCGAGAGTACTTCAGTTGACGTTATCCCACCGGCTCAAACCATTAAGATGGCCGTAATTGTCGTCGCCACCTTACCAATGTTAGTCGCCTATCCTTTCGTTCAAAAGTATTTCGTGAAAGGGGCCCTGGTTGGCTCAGTTAAAGGTTAGCTCATAAACCTTTAACGAAAGTTGGAGACATTTCAGGACAGTCAAAAAGGCATCAGATTTGAATCAAATCTGGTGCCTTTTTACCACCAAACTTATTTCGTTTGACGAATGGCACGACGGTAATCTCCTGGTGTAGTCCCTACTTTCTTTTTAAAGAAGCGAATAAAATTTTGAGAATTGCGGTATTGCAGCTTTTCAGCAATGTCTTTGACCGTTAAATCTGACTCGACGAGCCACTTTTTGGCCATATCTAAACGATAGTTCATCAAAAATTCGCCAAAATTAATGCCGTACTCCTTTTTAAAAATACTGCTGAGATAGTTAGGATTGTAATGCAGGCGATCAGCAATTGACTCTAACGAAATATCTTGATCGTATTCCGCCCGCACAATATGGATGATCTTTTCAGAAATCCCCTTAAACTGTTCACTAGTTTTAGCCTTAATGCCCCGTACCATTGGATAAATAACTTGCTCCACTAAGATCCGTTCGATTTCTTCTGGGTTGTATTCACTGAGAACTCGGTGGTATAAGGCCTGATTTTTTTCTGTCGTCAAAACATCTGTCCCCAAAAGCTGACCGAGTTGAATCAAATCATTCACTAGACGAATAATCGCTATTTCAAAGTTGACAGGGTTTTTATTATGCTTAAAAATGCTGGCAAGCAAGGGATACAAGTTTTCAACGACTTGCTCCTCATCTCCTATGCGAATCGCATCAAACAAGCGCGTTTCCAACTCCACAGGATATTGAGTCAATGTTGGTTCCTGAATAAGACTGGAGATATCCTCGTAAAAGATAATTGATTCTTTGCCTAAATTCAAGCGATAATGTAAGGCTTCTTTACTTAAATCACAGCCTCGTTTACTTTCTAATAAATTTGCATAAATTGAACTCAGTCCGATACTAATCGATAATTTCAAATGTTCTTTGACCTCACTCATAATCAACTGACTGTAGTGAAGCACCTCCTTGCGAATTTCTTGCTCATCGCGACTTCTAAACATCAGAATCGTGCCTTGGGTTTCTTCGTTTAAAATAATCGGCAACAAGCGGCAATTAGCTGGAATGATTTCTTCCACCATTTTATTGATTGTCAACAACATGATGTCTTTCGTCGTCGTATCACGGTTGCCTAAATTGTCCAACTGAATCAACATCACTTGATAGGCTTGATAATCATCAGAGTACTGAAATTGCGCCATTTTAACGGCCAACTCATCTTCTGTCATGCGATTGCGAAATAAATTCAAAATAAATTGTGTTTGCAGTTGGGGCATTTCCTTGGTGATAAAAGTCGATAAGGTTGCCTTTTCATTTAAGATCGAATCGATGGAATGAGAGATTGACTCAAATTCATTGTGGTGGATCGCACCCCTTCCATCAATCGCCAAACTATCCTGAATTCGCCGAATCGGTCTAGTATAGGTTTTTGCAATGACATAGGACACTAGCGCGACGAGAATCACCAAGATTAATGTCAAAGCCAACAAGCCATATTTCGTTGTTCGAATGGCGCTATTGATGTCACTTTCGGCCAAGGCGGTCACATATAACCAACTGTTATAATCTGACTTGGCAAAAAAAACTTGCTGCCCTTTAGTGGCGCCCAATTCAATCACACCAGCATCTGCCGCTTCGCTTTCGGCCAAAATCAATTGAATCTCATCTGCTGAAAAAAGACTTTCTTGGCCGTACATCAACTGACCTTGCTTGTCCAGAATAACCACCGGCGAGTCAAATTCGCTACTGGTAATAATGCTGTCCAACGTTCGATTGGGAATTTCTGCCAAAGCGATGGCATATTTAGCCGTTGAAAACATCGGCAAGGTATTGGCAAATTGAATGCCCGTTTTCGTGCGCAACCAAAAGATACTCTGAGCTTGATGTTCAATGTATTTCTCTCGAAGGCGCCTACCTTCAGCCTCATCAAAATGAGTCAAACTGCCATCGCGAATTTTCCAAGCTTGTTCTAAACTGATCAAGCTATAAGACGTTCCTTCCATTCCCATAGAGGAGATGTAGTTGAGCTGTGTATTAACTTCACTAAACTGCTTAAATTCTTTTTCCGTCATCGGACTTTTAAAGACTTGCTCAAATGAACTCGTATTGCTGTAGGCGTTGAAGGCATATTCCACGGTCCGAACTTTTTGTTCCAGATTATTTTTTGTCTGTTTAATATAACTTTGTTTAGATGTCACCATCCGTTCCACCACAGTCGCTCGAGTCGTGACATAGATATAATAGCTAAAACCGCCAACTAAGATTGCCCCTAAGACGAGAAAAGGTAAAAATATTTTAAAAAACAAACTCGCTTTTTTCATTTCTGTGTTCCTCCCTAAATGTGTAGCCATCTATATTATAGCGGTTTCACAATTCATAAGTCAATAAAATAATTAACGTGTGCATTAAATAAAAAGCTTGACATACCTGATTTTACTCGATAGAATGAAATCGTTAACAGACTCAAAAGGAAATGAGGAAAAGCATGGTTACCATTAAAGATATTGCCAAAGTGGCGGGGGTTTCCCATACAACGGTGTCTCGTGCCCTCAATGATAATCCCCTGATCAAACAGGAGACACGAGACAAAATAAAAAAAATAGCACTGGAACTCAACTACGTGCCTAACTATAGCGCCAAAAGTTTAGTGATGAAAAAATCTTATACGATCGGCCTCTTCTTCTCCAGTATTGATCAGGGAACCTCTGCTAGTTTTTTAGCCGATGTCATCAAAGGAATACATCAAGTGATTGACGACAATTATCATTTTTCAGTTAATGGCATCGATGATATCAAACATATCGAATCCATCACAGCTCAGCGTTTTGATGGCATTATTGTCATGAGTCAAAGCGATGCCGACAACGGCTTTATCTACCATGTCAAACAAGCACAGATTCCGCTGGTAGTTCTCAATCGCCAATTAGAAGATGCCAGCCTGCTAAACGTCGTCGCCAATGACCGCCAAGGTGTCCGGCAAGCGATTGATTTCGCCATTGCACAGGGACATCAACAGATTGGTATCATTGAAGGCAAGGCGGGGTTCAAGTCTTCCAGTGAACGTAAAGAGGGGTTTATCGATAGCTTAGTCGCTCATCGGATGCCGATCAATCCTGATTATCTTGTTCGAGGAGATTATAGCAGCGAAAGTGGCGCTCAATTAATGACGGCCTTATTGTCATTAAAAACCCCTCCTACGCTAGTCTTTTGCTCCAACGATGATATGGCCATTGGCGCTATCAACGCCTGTTATCAATCAGGTAAACGAATTCCTGAAGAGATCTCCTTAATTGGCTTTGACGATATTATGTTTGCCAAATACACCACCCCTGCTTTAACGACCGTTCGCCGACCGATTGATCTCATCAGTAAAACTGGTACAGAAAAGTTGATTCAACTGATGCAAAAACGGGACTTACCGGCGGAACAAATTTTTGTGGACACCTCACTGATTATCCGCGACTCAGTTGCTCAACTCAATTAAACTGTGGTACTTTGCGATAAAAGCTCGTAAGCTTATGAGCTTTTATCCTTTAGCATAAAATGTTAACGTGTGCATTGGTTGGAACCCCCTGCTTCTATCAGACAGCCACCGGCTAGCTGATCAATCTGATGGCTTCGCCAATTAGCCTAAAATCACTCACTAAGGAGAAACTCATGAAAAAATTAAACAAGCAACACACTGTCGATCAACGCTATCCAGAAAAAGTCATCCAATTCGGTGAAGGAAACTTTATGCGAGGCTTTGTCGACTGGCAATTACAGCAGATGAATCAACAAGGCCTCTTTCAAGGTAGCGCCGTTGTCGTTCAACCGATTGCCCAAGGTTTAGGAGAGATGTTAGCCGAACAAGATTACCTTTACACCGTTTTATTGGATGGCATTTTAAACGACCAAGTGATTAACTCCGCTGAGATCGTGTCAACAGTTAATCGAGTGATTAACCCTTATGATGACTACCAGTCTTATTTAGACTTAGCCTTAGACGATCAGCTGTCAGTTATTATTTCCAATACTACCGAAGCCGGCATTCAATTTCTGGCAGACGATTCATTAAGCAACCAGCCTCCAACAAGTTTTCCCGGAAAACTAACGGCTTTGTTGGCCAGGCGCTTTGACTTAAAAAAGGCGGGCTTCACGATCATTCCCTGTGAATTGATTGACCGAAATGGCGAGAAACTAAAAGAAATCGTCTTACAATACGCGGAACAATGGGGCTTAGGGGCTGATTTTCGCACTTGGCTTCAAACTGAAAACACCTTTTGCTGTAGCTTAGTCGATCGGATTGTTCCCGGCTATCCCCGTGAGGACCAAGAAGAACTACAATCCCGTCTCGGTTACCGGGATCAATTAATGGTCAAGGCAGAGCCTTTTCTATTGTGGGTAATCGAAGGCCCCGCTTCTTTAAAAGATCAGTTGCCTTTGGCTAAGGCTGGCTTAAATGTGGTGGTGACCGACGATATGACGCCTTACCGTGAACGGAAGGTTCATCTCCTAAACGGTCCTCATACCGCCATGGTTCCCTTAGGCCTTTTAGCTGGCTTGGAAACCGTTGAAGACGTCATGTTAGACGAGGATTTCAGTCAGTTTGTCGACCAGTTAATGGCCGAAGAAATTATTCCCGTTCTCGATTTACCTCAATCAGAGCTGATTTCTTATGCTAACTCGGTGAAAGAACGCTTTAAAAATCCCTTTATTCGCCATGAATTAACCGCCATTGCCTTGAATAGTCTTTCTAAATTTAAAGCCCGCTTGTTGCCCTTGTTAGTCAATTATCAAAAGCAGCAACACACCTTGCCACCATTGATGACCCTAGCACTGGCTGGGTTAATCACTTTCTACCGTGGCGATTATCCGCTCCAAGACGACCAGCACGTTTTAGATACCTTTGCAGAAGCATGGCAAAGGCCTGAAACAGTCGTCCCAGCGATCTTTAGCAATCACTCCCTTTGGGAACAAGATTTAAGTCAATTACCAGGCCTTGTGGAAGCCGTTGAAGCGGATTTAAGCTTACTAGAAAAGGGCTCCCGCGCTGCCCTGCAAACGAAACTAAGAGGTGAATCTTATGCATAACTTGATGAAAATGAACCCACGGGACAAGGTGGCCGTCGCGTTGCGTCCCTTGAACGCGAACGAAGAATTAGTGATTGATGGTCAAAGGGTTGTCGCCTTAAGCGCCATCCCTCAAGGACATAAAATTGCTCTAAAGGATTTTGCCTTAAACGAAACCATTAATAAATATGGCTATCCCATTGGCCATGCCACCGAACCGATCAAAAAAGGCAGCTGGATTCATACCCACAACATTAAAACTAATCTAGCCGGCGAAGAAACCTATGAATACCAACCTGATAGTCAGCCCGTCAGCTATCCCAACCAAGGGTTAACCTTTCAGGGATATCGCCGAAAGAATGGCAAAGTTGGCATTCGCAACGATCTTTTTATTGTCCCAACCGTCGGCTGCGTCAACGGCATGGCCGAACAGATGCTCAAAGCCTTTAAGCTCAACCACCCTGATTGTAATGCCTTTGACAATGTGACGATTTTAAAACACCCTTATGGCTGCTCGCAACTTGGAGACGATCATCGCATGACTCGCAGCATTTTGATGGATGCTGTTAATCACCCTAATGCTGGTGGTGTCCTGGTCTTTGGATTAGGCTGTGAAAATAACATCGTCGCAGAATTCCGAGAACTACTAGGAGAGTTCGATTTAGAGCGAGTTAAATTTTTAGTCGCTCAAGAAGTCGAAGATGAAGTCACAGCTGGTGTCGCTCTACTAGAAGAATTATACGACGCCGCTCTAAATGACAAGCGAGAAACCGTTCCCTTAAGTGAATTAACTATTGGGTTGAAATGTGGCGGCTCAGATGGTTTCTCTGGCATTACCGCCAACCCACTTTTAGGGGCGTTCTCTGACTTTCTGATCGCCCAAGGTGGGACCTCTGTTCTAACCGAAGTACCTGAAATGTTCGGTGCGGAAAAAATGTTAATGGCCCGTGCCGAAAACGAGGCTGTTTTTCAAGACATCGTCGCCCTAATCAACAACTTTAAGCAGTATTTCTTAGCGTTCGGTGAACCGGTTTATGAAAATCCCTCACCCGGTAATAAAGATGGCGGAATTAGCACGCTGGAAGACAAATCACTGGGCTGTACCCAAAAAGCGGGGACCTCGCCAGTTGTAGATGTTTTGCAATATGGTGAAAAGCTTCGGAAAAAAGGCCTTAGCTTACTCCAAGCGCCTGGCAATGATTTAGTCGCCGCCTCGGCTCTCGGAGCCTCCGATTGCCAATTAGTCCTATTTACCACTGGTCGGGGCACGCCTTTTGGCAGCTTTGTTCCCACCGTTAAAGTAGCCACTAACAATCAAATTTTTAACAAAAAAAATCATTGGATGGACTTTAACGCTGGCCGTTTACTGGATACTCCAATGGAAACTGTGCTGGCTGATTTCACTGATTATTTGATCAAGGTTGCCAGTGGTCAGCCGACACGAAACGAAGAAAATGACGTGAGAGAGCTGGCGATTTTTAAAACTGGCGTCACACTCTAGGAGGAATAGACTGATGTTTTTAGACGATAACTTTTTACTGACTACCCCAACGGCAGTTCGACTTTTTCACGATTTTGCCAAAGAAATGCCTATTATTGATTATCACTGCCACTTGGACCCACAAGAAATCTACGAAGACCGAGCCTTCGCAACCATTACCGAAGCTTGGCTCGCAGGCGATCACTATAAATGGCGCTTGATGCGGGCCAATGGCATTCCTGAATCACAGATTACAGGAGACGCTTCTGATTACGATAAATTTTTAGCTTGGGCCAAGACCGTTCCAAAAACCATTGGCAATCCCCTCTACGCTTGGACTCATTTAGAATTGCGGCGCTTCTTTGGCATCGAGGAACTGTTAAATGAAGAGACAGCCCCAGAAATTTGGCAAAAGGTCAACGAACGCTTAGCACTGCCCGCTTACAGTCGACGACAATTAATTGCCAATTCAAAGGTCAAAATCGTCTGTACAACCGACGACCCCGTTGATGATTTACGTTACCATCAACTGCTAAAAAAAGAAGAAAGTGCCTTTCAAGTTTTACCAGCCTTTCGCCCAGATAAAGCCTTAAACATCGACGCACCAGAGTTCACCGCTTGGCTAAAGAAACTAGCAGACGTGGCCGCTCAACCGATTACCAACTACCCTACCTTGTTAAGTGTTTTGGAAAAACGAATCGACTTTTTCCATGAAAACGGCTGTCGTCTCTCCGATCATGCCTTGGACACCTTAAACTATCAGGCTGGGAGCCCAGCAGAGGTTGAGCAGGTCTTTCAAAAAGCCTTGGAGCAAGAGCCGCTAACGGCTTCTGAGATAGCCCTCTATCGCACCGAAACACTGGTGGCCTTAATAAAATGCTATCATCAAAAAAACTGGACCATGCAGCTCCACCTTCACGCCCACCGTAACAATAATCAACGGATGCTGAACCAATTGGGACCTGACAGTGGCTATGATAGCCTGAATGATTTGCCGATTGCCACGCCATTAAAAGAAGTATTGGACCGAGCAGAAGCCAGCGATCAATTACCACAAACCATTCTCTATTCGTTAAACCCACAAGATTATCCAGTCTTGCTGACCTTATTGGGTTGCTATCAAAAAGACACCCCAGGCAAATTACAATTAGGCTCAGGGTGGTGGTTTAATGACACACGCTCAGGCATGCGCGAACAACTGTCCCTGTTTGCAGAGAACAGTTTGCTCAGTCACTTCGTCGGGATGCTGACTGACTCCCGTAGCTTCCTTTCATACACGCGTCACGAGTATTTCCGACGAGTCTTATGTGAACTAATGGGCGAATGGGCGCAACGAGGAGAAGTGCCCGATGATGACCAATTATTGGGACAAATGGTCGCAGACATTGCTTACAACAATGCTAACCGCTATTTTAAGTTTAAATGAACCTGTCTCTTTAGTTAATCACCCATAACGGAGGATCCTTATGTTTCAATTTGCTCATCATCAACAACTAGCTGATATCAAAGAAGACTCTTCTGAGACCTGCCTAGCCCTCTACTTATTAGCAACAGATCAAAAGAGGCCGTTCGTCTTAGTCTTGCCTGGTGGCGGTTACCATCACCTAGCCGCTCATGAGGGCGCGCCTGTAGCCGAGTGGTTAAATTCACTTGGCTATCACGCAGGGGTGTTGTACTATCAGACTGAGAATTACCAAAGCTTATTAAGCGATATCGAAAGCACTCTGGCAACCCTTAAAGATCACGCCTCAACCTGGAAAATTCAGCCCAATGCCATTGGAGCGATTGGCTTCTCAGCCGGTGGCCATCTGGCAGCGACGATTGGCACTCACTTTAAGGGGCTAAATTTTCTGCTACTAGCCTATCCAGTCATTACCTTTAGAGAACCTTACGTTCACTTAGGAAGCCGCCAGCAATTACTAGGAGATAACCCCAGCCCAGAACTGATCAATTGGTTTTCCAATGAATGCCACGTCAGTGAGACAACGCCAGCCACCTTTATTTGGCATACAGCAAATGATGCCACCGTATCTGTTCAAAACAGCTTACTTTTTGTTGAGGCCTTAATTAGCCAGCAGATTTCCGTGGCTTACCATCTCTTGCCAGAAGGACGACATGGCCTCGGTTTAGCCAAAGGAACACCTTGCCAGATCTGGACGACCTTGGCTGAATCTTGGCTAAAAGAAATCACAACCGCTTTGAGAAAGGAGCTAGCATGACCACACCAACCATTTACATCATCGGCGATTCAACTGCCTCCAACAAACGAAAAGAAGCCCGGCCAGAAACCGGCTGGGGAGAATGTTTGGCCACTTATTTCCAAGATCAGATCACGATTGACAATCTGGCAGTAAACGGACGCAGTACCCGCTCATTTATTCAAGAAGGACAGTTAGAAGCTCTCGAATATTTAATCCATGCCGGTGATTATTTACTCATTCAATTTGGGCACAATGATCAAAAAATAGAGGATCCAAACCGCTATACGACGATTGGGGACTACCAAAAAAACTTGCGCTTATTTATTGAGGTTGCCCGCAAACAAGGCGCCACCCCGATTCTCCTGACATCCGTCACTCGTCGACAATTTGACGGTGATCAGATTACCCCTTTATCCGTAGGCGAATATCCTCAAGCTACATTAGCGGTGGCAGCCAGCGAAAAGGTCGTCGTTCTCGATATCCATCAGCGTTCCCGGCACTTTTTCAATCAGCTAGGTCCAGAAGCTAGCAAGTCTTATTTTATGCATCTAGCGCCTCGTATAGCTGCCAATTATCCTGAAGGCTCAGCTGATGATACTCATCTTTCCCCACTTGGCGCTCAAGCAGTGGCCCAAATAGTTGTGACTGCCATTAAAGAAAATACCAACAGTTTAACCCCTTACTTAAACCATCAAAAATAGAAGGAGACTGACTTATGTCCATTATTACTGACGTTATCACTGAATATTACCGAATTCCCCTTCCTGAAATTATGGAAGATGCCAAACACGGCCTACACACCCATTTTGAAGTACCTATTGTCAAAATAACAACCGACGATGGTCGCACAGGTGTCGGCTACACCTACACTGGCGGCTTTGGCGGTAAAGCTATTAGCTCTTTAATCGCCAATGAATTAACCGCCATTCTCATAGGCAAAGATCCCAGCTGCGTCGAAAGTCTTTGGGATCAAATGAACTGGGGCATCCATTACGTAGCCCGAGGCGGTTTGGCTAGTTTTGCCATTGCAGCCTGCGACATTGCTTTATGGGATTTAAGAGCAACCAAAGCCCAAGAACCCCTTTATAAATTGTTAGGCGGTGTCAGCAATCAAGTCAAATGTTACGGGGGCGCCATTGATTTAAATTTCCCGCTAGAAAAACTACTTGCCAACAATCAAAAATATTTGGACATGGGACTCAAAGCAGTCAAAATCAAATTAGGACAAGCGACATTAGCAGAAGATATCCAGCGAGTCGCCGCCGTCAGAGAACTGATTGGACCCGACGTCACCTTTATGGTCGATGCCAATATGAGCTGGAGCGTGGAAACGGCCATTAAAGCTGGCCGTGAATTTCTGAAATACAACATTTTATTTTTGGAAGAACCAACCATCCCCGAAGATTACGCCGGCTACCGACGCATTGCCGAAGAATCAGGGATGGCCGTCGCAGGTGGCGAGAATTTACGGACCCTGACTGAATTCCAGCATATGTTGCAATATGGTCACGTCGACTTCCCCCAACCAGACGCCTCAAACATCGGCGGTATTACCGGCTGGCTGAAAGTCGCTCATTTAACACAAGCCTACAATCTAACGGTTTCCAGCCACGGCATGCAAGAGCTCCACGTCAGTCTACTAGCAGCCATGCCCAACGCCGGTTATCTGGAAATGCACAGCTTTCCTATCGACCAGTACACCACACGCCCCTTGGTGATTGACCCAGCCAGTGGCATGGCGATTGCACCAGAGGAGCCAGGGATTGGAGTTACCTTTGACTGGCAGAAACTAGCCCCTTATCAGGCAGAATTTTAGAAAGCAGGTGTACTCATGACCATTCCATTCAATTTAGGAATTCGCGCTCACGATCTGGGACAACTCCCCTTAGATCAGTTAATGGCTCGCATCAAAGACTACGAATTCACCAATATCCAATTTGCCATCACTAAATCCTTTCCAGCCAGCGCCCCAGATTTACAAGGGCTCTCTCCTGGAACTGCTAGTTATTATCGACAAGCCTTTCAACAACAGCAAATTAACATATCCGTCTTAGGCTGTTACGTCAATATTATTGCCACTGATCCACAAGAACGGCAAATGGCCTTGGACTCATTTAAGACCCACTTACGCCTAGCGCGTGATTTTGGCGCCAGTCTCGTAGGGACGGAAACTGGCAGCACCGGCCATGGCTTCACAACTGATAATTTTACGGAAGAAGCCTTTCAAAAAGTCGTCATATCTGTAAAAGAACTCGTAGCTGAAGCAGAACGCTTTGGCGTATCGATTGGCATCGAAGCTGGCTTAAATCACCCACTTCATAGCGCTCTGCTTGCAAAACGTCTACTAACTGAAGTGGGTAGCTCTAACTTACAAATAATTCTCGACTGCGCAAATTTAATGTCGCCTGACAATTATCTAAGACAGACAGAGATAGTGGAAGAAGCGCTTGATCTCCTAGGCAACCGAATTGCCATGATCCACTTAAAGGACTTCACTATTGAAAATCAAACAATCAAAATCGTTCCCGTTGGTCATGGATTGCTGGATTTTAAACCCATTTTAGCCTACATTAAGTCACAGCGTCCTCACCTCTTTGCAACGCTGGAAGCCACAACCGAGCCTGAGCTAAGGGATAGCGTGGATTATTTGCGAAAACTTTATCAACAACTTGAACCTTAGTACAGGCGCAATTTACGTTAATAAGCCACTACCTGCGAACTACCAGTTTTTAATGATACTATAGGTCGATTCGTCGGCCATAGTATCATTAAAACAATCAAGAATAATGAACGAGATAGCCACAAGTATCTCTTAATATTATTTAAAACCTCACCCAAAGTTGCAGCTGAGATCTCCTGAGTGGCAAGAAAAATACTTACCATAGTCGTCAGAAATCAATACTTTCTCAGTAAAATAACGTCAACTGCTTTAAATTAACACAAAAAAGCCCCCTGCGATCACTGCCAGAGCTGCTTAATTTATCGATAATTTCGAGCAAATTCTAACCATCCACATCATTTGACCCAAAGACCAGCGATCACCCTCGCCTACTCCAGAGATTTAGCAACCCACTTGGCATTTCCAACAAAATAAAAAATCTAACCTCATATAAAATCTTATCAAGGACAAACTTCTCAATGACTAAAATTTGCTTATAATTAACCTAAAAGTTGTTCCTTCTGTTCTAAAAATGTTATCAGTTCTGATTCAATATTAACATTCAAACGACTTGATAATTCGATTAACCACCAAATATTTTCAGCTAATTTTTGTTCTAAATTATAGGGTGTCTCATCGTAGTATCTACCGAATTTCGTCATCACAAGTCGATTCAAATTTCCAATGTCATTCGAAAGAGCCAGTAAATCTTCCTCAATTGTCCATTTTTCACTATGATTCTGAATCTCTAAATTATGATAGTTTTCTCTAATCTCATTACTTCTTAAAATAAGTTCGCTTATTTCCATTATATGACCTCCACTTTGTTTTCTAATGCTATAGCTCTATTACTATAACATTCTTTACTCATTACATACACTGATAACTATTACATCGGCTATGAATATTGCACTCAATTTTGATATCTAAGAGAAAAAGCGTTTAGTCCGTATAATAAGGTCTTGGTTGAGTCACGCCTAACAGTAGCTCTAGTCGATCGACTCATTTATCATATCCATCGAGAAAGCTTTGGATTGAAAAATATGTTACTTTTTCATTTAATGATCTCCCCTCTTTATTTATAGAGGGATGCCTTTCACTTAATAGATAGTCTGGTAGTTCAGAATGAATGGTCGTGCCTTCCGTGTTTCGAACATATTGAACTACTCTTATTGCAATAGTTCGATAGTCCGCCTAAACGATCAATATATTTAGGCTTATAAGTACTGCAGTTTTTTTGGAACTTCAAACAGCACATTTTAATTAGCGCTAATTTAACACAAAAAAGCATCCCTGCCATCGCTGACAGAGCCGCTTAATTTGTCGATAATTTCTAGCCATCCACACCATTTGACGTAGAGCCGATAAGTGCTATGCCTGGCCTGAATAAGCACACACAAAAAAACACCAACGTAATATATACGTTGATGCTAGGCAAATACCGGTGGCCGGGGTCGAACCGGCACGATCGTGAGATCACAGGATTTTGAGTCCAGCGCGTCTGCCAATTCCGCCACACCGGCTAATTAAAATAAGTATAAGGCGGTAACCGGATTTGAACCGGTGATGAAGGTTTTGCAGACCTCTGCCTTACCACTTGGCTATACCGCCTAATTAATGTAAAACATAAAGATAAAACTGGGCTAGCTGGATTCGAACCAACGATGACGGAGTCAAAGTCCGTTGCCTTACCGCTTGGCTATAGCCCAATAATGGGGCGACTGATGGGAATCGAACCCACGCATGTCGGAACCACAATCCGATGTGTTAACCACTTCACCACAATCGCCATTATAAGTATTCAACATAATATTTTAAGAAGTAGGCGACTGATGGGAATCGAACCCACGCGTGTCGGAACCACAATCCGATGTGTTAACCACTTCACCACAATCGCCATAAAATATTAACAGGGATAGTAGGAATCGAACCCACAATGACGGTTTTGGAGACCGTAGTTATACCGTTTAACTATATCCCTACTATGTAATGGAGGAAAGTGGATTCGAACCACTGAACCCTAAGGAACGGATTTACAGTCCGTCGCGTTTAGCCACTTCGCTATTCCTCCAAATGGTGGCCCGGGACAGAATCGAACTGCCGACACACGGAGCTTCAATCCGTTGCTCTACCAACTGAGCTACCAGGCCATTTAGAAAGTTATACATCTATTATGTTTGTTATCAAATCAACGAACCAAGGTTTGATGATTTGAAATGACCCGTACGGGAATCGAACCCGTGATACCGCCGTGAAAGGGCGGTGTCTTAACCGCTTGACCAACGGGCCTGATTGCTTTTTTAAACGGAGAGTAAGGGATTCGAACCCTTGAGACAGTTACCCGTCTACATGCTTTCCAAGCATGCTCCTTCGGCCACTCGGACAACTCTCCAGATTCTTGCTTATTCTCTTAAAAGCGACTCCGGCAGTAGGACTCGAACCTACGACATCATGATTAACAGTCATGCGCTACTACCAACTGAGCTATGCCGGAATAATACAACTAAGCGTGGCAACGTCCTACTCTCACAGGGGGAACCCCCCAACTACCATCGGCGCTAAGAAGCTTAACTACTGTGTTCGGCATGGGAACAGGTGTATCCTTCTTGCTATCGCCACCACACTTAAGTGATGTACTATCTATTAAGTTGAGATTGCTTTC
>NZ_JAEEGA010000021.1 GCF_017829975.1 Vagococcus allomyrinae
TAAGTGTGGTGGCGATAGCAAGAAGGATACACCTGTTCCCATGCCGAACACAGTAGTTAAGCTTCTTAGCGCCGATGGTAGTTGGGGGTTTCCCCCTGTGAGAGTAGGACGTTGCCACGCTTATATTTTGTATTTTGGAGGTTTAGCTCAGCTGGGAGAGCATCTGCCTTACAAGCAGAGGGTCAGCGGTTCGATCCCGTTAACCTCCATATGACTCGTTAGCTCAGTTGGTAGAGCATCTGACTTTTAATCAGAGGGTCACTGGTTCGAGCCCAGTACGGGTCATTTTTTTTTGCCAAATGCGGGTGTGGCGGAATTGGCAGACGCACTAGATTTAGGATCTAGCGCCTAACGGCGTGGGGGTTCAAGTCCCTTCACCCGCATAAAGAACTAAAGCCGGCTTAGCTCAGTTGGTAGAGCATCTGATTTGTAATCAGAGGGTCGAGGGTTCAAATCCTTTAGCCGGCATTAGAGAGTAGATGACTCTCTTTTTTTAATACATTTAGTCTTGAAAAAAAGTGAATTATCGTGTATTATGAATAGGTTGATAATAATAAACATGCGGAAGTAGTTCAGTGGTAGAACATCACCTTGCCAAGGTGGGGGTCGCGAGTTCGAACCTCGTCTTCCGCTTTTTATTTTTTATATGGAAAGACCAGTTTTAATTAGCCGGGGTGGCGGAACTGGCAGACGCACAGGACTTAAAATCCTGCGGTAAGTAATTACCGTGCCGGTTCGATTCCGGCCCTCGGCATTGTTTTTGCACCCATAGCTCAATTGGATAGAGTACTTGACTACGAATCAAGCGGTTAGAGGTTCGACTCCTCTTGGGTGCATTGCAACATTTTTTACGGGAAGTAGCTCAGCTTGGTAGAGCACTTGGTTTGGGACCAAGGGGTCGCAGGTTCGAATCCTGTCTTCCCGATTTTTATATTTTTTCAGACCTGTCAGGTCTTTTTTTTTGCGTTAAAACCCTAATTTTGCTCTCATTTGATCGTTTTAGAACCAAACTTCTTTCCCTTTATTGTCAAATTTAGTATAATGAAGGTCAAAGTTAGTCAATATTGATAGATAAGAGGTGTCGCAATAAAATGGAAAATCAAAATATTTCCGATTTGATCGAAGAATATTTAAAAGAGATTCTGAGAGAACAGGAGAAAATTGAAATTCGACGTGCTGAAATGGCTAATCAATTTAGTTGTGTTCCCTCTCAGATTAACTATGTCATTAACACTCGTTTTACGGTTGCCCAAGGTTATAGCGTAGAAAGCAAACGTGGTGGCGGTGGATATATTAGAATTCAAAAAGTTAACTTGAATCATCATGGTGAGATCTTAGCAGATTTGTCTAATATGGTGGGGAGCTCTCTGTCTCAAAATGATGGAATAGCAATTCTGCAGCAACTGTATAACTATGATATTATTAGTAAGAGGGAAGGCAATTTACTGTTATCAGTAATCGCCAGTGACGTTTTACAAATGGATAAGCACAATGAAGAAAAAACTCGAGCTCGTATGATGAAGGTTTTATTAGAACGTCTTCACTACGAAGAAAAGGAGTAACGATTATGGATGAATTATTTACAGAAAAAGCTAAAGCGGTCTTAGTGATCGCTCAAGAACAAGCTAAGTATTTTCGTCACCAGTCAATCGGTTCAGAGCATTTACTCTATGCGCTAGTGATTGAAGAAGGTGGCATTGCTGGTAAAATATTGCGTCAAGCTGGAATTAAAGCAGAAGACATTAAAGAAGAAATTGAGAAATTAACGGGCTACGGCTCTGCGCGTAGCTACACTCAAGGCGTTTATTTACCTTATTCACCTCGTGCAAAGAAAATTTTATCTTTTGCTGGTGATGAAGCTAAACGTTTGGATGCACCTAATGTAGGAACAGAACATATTTTATTAGGTATTTTAAGGGATGACGATATTTTAGCCTCTCGAATTTTGCGTAATTTTGGGTTGGATTTGCCAAAAACTCGTCAAATCATCTTAAAGAAAATAGGTGTGGCAGACACAAAGGCTAATAAGCAAGCGATGAAAAAAATGGGGAATCAGCCACGTCCTGAAGAAGGAACCCCTACATTGGATTCTCTGGCCCGAGACTTAACGGCACTCGCACGTGCTGGTAAGATGGATCCAGTTGTTGGTAGAACGAAAGAGGTTCAGCGTTTAATCCAAATTTTAAGCCGGCGTACAAAGAATAATCCAGTGCTAGTAGGCGAACCAGGTGTCGGTAAAACAGCGATTGCTGAAGGACTTGCTCAACGGATCGTATCAGGGGAAGTTCCAGAAGAAATGACAGAAAAACGTTTGATGATGCTCGATATGGGATCGATGGTTGCAGGGACTAAGTACCGTGGTGAATTTGAAGATCGCATGAAAAAAGTGATTGATGAAATTTATCATGATGGCAATATCATTCTTTTTATCGACGAATTACATACGTTAATTGGAGCAGGTGGTGCTGAAGGGGCGATCGATGCGTCGAATATATTAAAACCAGCCTTAGCTCGTGGCGAGTTGCAAACTATCGGAGCGACAACTTTAGATGAGTATCAGAAGTATATTGAAAAAGATTCGGCGTTGGAACGCCGATTTGCCCGCATTTTAGTGGATGAGCCAACGGCAGAGGAAGCAATTGAAATATTAACAGGATTAAAAAAACGTTACGAAGATCACCATAAAGTGACGATTACAGAAGAAGCGATTCATGAGGCCGTCTATTTATCAATTCGTTACATTAATTCTCGTCAATTACCAGACAAGGCGATTGATTTGATTGATGAGTCAGCCGCCAAGGTACGCTTAAGTTTTTCTGATAAAGCCTCACCTAGAACACTGTTAGTGCAGAAGTTAGCAGAAATAAAAACAGAAAAAGACAATGCTATTTTTGAGCAGGATTTTGAGCTAGCGTCGCTGATTCGTAAACGTGAGAAAAAACAAGAACAAAAAATTAGCGCTTATGATGAGAAACAATTGGCGAATAAAGAAGGCTATGCTCACCAAGTGACAGGTGAAGATATTGCTGGTGTTGTTTCGCAGTGGACGAGTATTCCATTACAGCAATTAGAGAAAAAAGAGAGCGATCGTTTACTGAGATTAGAAGGGGAGCTACATAAACGGGTTGTTGGCCAAGATGAAGCTGTAGAAGCTGTTTCTAGAGCGATTAGAAGGGCTCGTAGTGGGCTTAAAGATCCTAATCGACCAATTGGCTCATTTATGTTTTTAGGCCCGACAGGGGTCGGTAAAACGGAATTGGCCAAAGCTCTAGCAGAAGCGGTGTTTGGTGCTGAAGATGCCTTGGTGCGAGTGGACATGTCTGAGTTTATGGAAAAATACAGTACCAGTCGTTTAATTGGGTCACCTCCAGGTTATGTTGGCTATGATGAAGGTGGCCAGTTGACCGAAAAAATTCGTCAGAAACCTTATTCAGTAATTCTTCTGGATGAAGTAGAAAAAGCTCACCCAGATGTCTTTAATATTTTATTGCAAGTTTTGGATGATGGTCATTTAACTGATTCTAAGGGACGCAAAGTCGATTTTAGAAACACCATCTTAATCATGACATCAAATGTAGGGGCAACGGCTTTAAAAGAAGATAAATCGGTTGGTTTTAACGTTTCTGATATTAGTCAAGATCATAAGGCGATGCAAGCTAAGATTATTGAAGAATTAAAAAAGGCGTTTCGACCAGAGTTCCTGAACCGAATTGATGAGACGATTGTTTTCCGCTCATTAGTTAAAGATGAATTACGAGAAATTGTCAAAATTATGAGTCGATCGATTGTGACTCGTTTAAGCGAACAAGAAATTGATTTAAAGATTACCGCTTCAGCTTTAGATGTTGTTGGCAAGGAGGGCTTCGATCCGGAATATGGGGCCCGCCCAATTAAACGGGCATTGCAAAAAGAAGTGGAAGATAAATTAAGTGAGGCACTGTTATCAGGTCAAATCGCTTTGGGTGATAAAGTCACAATCGGGGCATCAAAAGGTAAAATTACTTTAAATGTAACGGAAAAAGCTCTTGAAAAAGTGTCGGAAAAGGTTTAAACTAAATAGGTAAAATAAATACAAACTTTGAAGTTGGTAGGTGCAAAACCAAGGCGCCTACCAGCTTTTTCGGTATTTTTATTGTGAAAAAACATACAGAGTTTTCTGTGGGCATGTGTGTTCACGCGTAATAACGCTAGAAAAGGAGTTTTTTATTATGAAAGCAATTGAAATTACTGCTACAGTGGAATCAATTAACCAAGCTCAGGCATTATTGGAAAGTGGTGTAGATGTTTTATATTTTGGTGAAGAGTTATTTGCTTTAAGGCTACCAACTTATTTTTCTCGAGAGGAGCAACAAGAACTTGTTGAATTGGCTCATCGTCATCATAAAAAAGTTACCGTGGCAGTCAACGGGATCATGCACCCAGAAAAGATGCGGCTAATACCTGACTATTTAACTTTTTTAGAATCAATCAAGGTTGATCAAATAGCGGTTGGTGACACGGGAGTTATTTTTGTTTTGCAACGGGATGGCTATCAGTTGCCTTACATTTACGATGCTCAGATGTTGGTAACCAGTTCTCGTCAAATTAATTTTTGGGCAAAACGGGGAGCTGTTGGGGCTGTTATGGCCAGAGAGGTACCTTATTTGGAGCTCAAAGAAATGTCTGAAACGATCGCGGTTGATGGCGAAATTCTGGTTTATGGTGCAACTTGTATTCATCAATCGAAACGGCCTTTAGTTGAAAATTATTTTGCTTATACAAAAGCAGAAGACGAAGTTAACAGGGAGCGGGGGCTCTTTTTGGCGGAGCCCAAGAAAGAGGAGACGCACTATTCGATTTATGAAGATAGCCATGGCACCCATATTTTTGCAGATAACGATCTTAATTTGATGATGGAATTGCCCAAATTAGTTGAATTGAACTATGGACATTGGAAGCTAGAGGGGCTATATACACCTGGAGACTCGTTTGTCGAGATTGCCAAATTATTTGTTAAAGCTAAGATAGCGTTATTGGCCGAGGAGTGGACAGAATCGCTAGCTCAAGAATTATCGGTAAAAGTAACAGAACACCACCCAGTAGGGCGTGGTTTGGATACTGGATTCTTTTTGATGGACCCAGATGAAGTAAAATAGAAGGAGTTTAATCATGACACTTAAAACAGAGTTAAAACGACCTGAGGTTTTAGCGCCAGCAGGTACGTTGGAAAAATTGAAAACCGCGATTCACTACGGAGCAGATGCCGTTTATATTGGGGGAGATGCTTATGGGTTGCGCAGTCGGGCCGGTAATTTTAGTTTTGAAGAAATGGCGGAGGGAGTGGCTTTTGCGAATACCTACGGTGCTAAGGTTTATGTGGCAGCTAACATGGTGACTCATGAAGGAGACGCCAAAGGGGCTGGTGAGTTTTTTTTAAAACTACGTGAAATTGGCATTAGTGCCGTTATCGTTTCTGATCCAGCTTTGATTGAAATTTGTGCAACAGATGCACCGGGGTTGCCGATCCACTTATCAACACAAGCGTCTGCCACTAATGTTGAAACCTTGGAATTTTGGAAAAAAGAAGGATTAGAACGAGTGGTTTTGGCTCGAGAAGTTTCAATGGCGGAGATTGCTGAAATTCGTCAACAGACGGATGTGGAAATTGAAGCGTTTATCCATGGCGCCATGTGTATATCTTATTCAGGTCGCTGTACCTTATCCAATCACATGTCAAAACGAGATGCTAATCGGGGGGGGTGTTCCCAGTCTTGTCGTTGGAAATATGACTTATTTGATATGCCTTATGCTGGAGAGCGTCGTTCGTTGCAAACCAATGGTGAAATTGAAGATGAAGCTTTTTCGATGAGTGCTGTTGATATGTCGATGATTGAACACATACCTGACCTGATCCAAAATGGCGTAGATAGCTTTAAAATTGAAGGTCGAATGAAGTCAATTCATTATGTGTCGACGGTTGCCAATGTTTATAAGAAGGCCGTTGACAGTTATATGGCTGATCCGGATCATTATGAATGCAAGCAGGAATGGGTGGATGAGCTGTGGAAAGTTGCCCAACGAGAATTGTCTACTGGGTTTTATTATCAAACACCGAGTGAGGAGGAACAACTTTTTGGCGCACGTCGCAAAATTCCTGTATTTAAATTTATTGGTGAAGTCCTTGCATATGATGATGCAACAGGGGTTGCAACTATCCGTCAACGGAATCATTTTCGAGTGAAGGATGAAATAGAATTTTATGGTCCGGGTTTTAATCATTTTGACCAAACAGTTGAAGTTATGTGGAATGAAGAGGGAGAGTCAATTGAAAAAGCGCCAAACGCTATGATGATCTTAACAATGCCAGTTGCGCAACCTGTAAAACCAGGTGATATGATTCGGAAAAAGAAGTAGCGATGAGTGACATGTGCCAAGCTTTTTGAGTGAAAAGAAATGAATAGATGATTGAAAGGCTCATGGCACATGGATTCGGCATTTTCAGGAAATTCACAAACCGAAATCTTGATTTATAGAGGTGGTTTCTCGTATAATTTAGGGTGGTAGATACTGCGGAAGGATGAAGACAATGAAAAGATACGATTATATCGTAATTGGTGGCGGTAGTGGTGGCATTGCTTCAGCGAATCGAGCTGGGATGCACGGGGCTAGTGTTTTATTAATTGAGGGCAACGAACTTGGTGGGACCTGCGTTAATGTTGGATGTGTGCCTAAAAAAGTGATGTGGTCAGCTTCTCAATTAAGAGAAAATATCTTGTTAGACGCAGAGAGTTATGGTTTCGATGTGACGATTGATTCATTCGATTTTGCTAAGTTAGTTGCCAACCGCCAGGCCTATATTAAACGACTGAATGGTTTATATGAATCAGGATTAGAAAGCAATGGTGTGACCTACGTAAAAGGTTATGGCAAATTTGTAGCAGAAGATGTGGTAGAAGTTAATGGTCAGCATTACACAGCACCGCACATTTTGATTGCTACTGGTGGTCAAGCCAGCTATCCGAATATTCCGGGAGCTGATTTGGGGATTGATTCCAATGGGTTCTTTGAGTTGACTCATTTACCTAAGCGAGTTGCAGTGGTTGGGGCAGGCTATATTGCGATTGAACTGGCCGGAGTCTTAAATGGTTTAGGCGCTGAGACTCATTTGGTTTATCGGAAAGAACGACCTTTAAGGGAGTTTGACACGGAAATTGTGGATGCCCTATTGGCTATTTATCAGCAAGAGGGGATTGCCGCTCATCCTCTATCAATTCCTAAAAGTGTTAGCAAAGCGCAGGATGGCTCTTTGGTGTTACATTTTGAGAACGGTCAGGAGTTAGTGGTAGATGCGGTGATTTGGGCAATTGGTCGCAAACCAAATTTGGCAGGTTTAGACTTGACCAAAACGCGCGTTGAACTGAATGATAAAGGACAGGTCAAGGTTGATAAATTTCAAAATACAACCCAAACAGGTGTCTATGCTATAGGAGATATTATTGGCAAACTGGAATTGACCCCTGTGGCGATCGCAGCTGGCCGACGTTTATCCGAGCGCTTGTTTAATGGTAAGACTGATGAGTATTTAAATTATGAATTAGTGCCAACCGTGGTGTTTAGTCATCCGCCGATTGGAACAATTGGGATGACTGAGCAGGAAGCGTTGGCGAAATATGATCAATCACAGATTAAAATTTACCGTTCACAATTTAACCCGATGCAATATGCCCTTCAAACGCGTAAAGTGAAAGCAACCATGAAATTGGTCTGTTTAGGTGAAGAGGAAAAGATTATAGGGTTACATGGTGTAGGACTCGGGATGGATGAGTTGTTACAAGGGTTTGCTGTGGCGATTAAGATGGGCGCAACCAAAAAAGATTTTGATAACACCGTTGCAATTCATCCCACGGCAGCAGAAGAATTTGTGACGATGCGCTAAAAATAAATTATTAAGAAAAAGTACGTGATTATCCTTATTAGCATATTTCTTGCTTTTTTTAAGGGGAATTTTCCTTTTGTGAGATTATAGACTATAATAGTAATGTAATGATAATTATTCTAAAGATGAAAAAATGAACAAAAGGAGGATCTTTACATGGATGTATTAACATTAGCACGGATTCAATTCGGAATGACGACTGTTTTTCATTTCTTTTTTGTGCCCTTATCCATTGGTTTAGGATTGGCCGTGGCTATCATGGAAACAATGTACGTTGTAAAGAAAGAAGAAGTATACAAAGACATGACTAAGTTTTGGGGGAAGATATTCTTACTTAGTTTTGCCGTCGGGGTTGTGACAGGAATCATTCAGGAATTTCAATTTGGAATGAACTGGTCGGAATACTCGCGTTTTATGGGTGATATTTTTGGTGCGCCATTAGCGGTAGAAGCTTTATTGGCTTTCTTTTTAGAGTCAACTTTTATCGGCCTATGGCATTTTACTTGGGATAAAGTGAAACCTCGTACCCACATGATTTTTATGTGGCTCGTGGCGATTGGTTCAACGCTTTCCGCCTTGTGGATCTTAGCCGCTAATTCATTTATGCAAAATCCAGTGGGCTATCAATTTAATCCTGAGACTGGACGAGCAGAGCTAACTAGCTTTTTGGAGCTCTTAAAAAATCATCAATTATGGCTTGAATTACCCCATGTTATTTTTGGTGCTTTTGTAACAGGTGGTTTTGTGATTGTCGGAATTTCAGCTTGGAAAATGATGCGTAAGGAAGACGTCATTTTCTTTAGAAAGTCAATGAAGGTAGGCTTGATTATTGGCTTAATCTCGTCGATTGTAACAATTGGTTTCGGTCATGCGCAAACACAAGCGGTTATTGCTGATCAACCGATGAAATTTGCCGCTATGGAAGGAATTTATGAAGATGTGGCACAACCTGCTCCTTGGAAGGTTGTGGGCTTGATGGATCAAACGAATCGTACAGAAGGTCCAAGTATCGAAATCCCTTATATGTTGTCAATTTTGGGCAGTGATCATGATGGTGATTTTAGAGGGATGAATAGTTTAAACAAAGAATTGCAAGAAAAATGGGGCAAGGACATGGATTTCTATGTGCCCGTTAATACTTTGTTTTGGAGTTTCCGTTTTATGGCAGGTTTTGGTAGTTTAATGGCATTGCTTGCTATTGTTGGTTTATGGGCACTTAAAAATGATCGGATTTTCAAGATGAAGTGGTTGCAGATTATCTTTACTTTGTGTATTGCGGCACCATTTATCGCTAATACGTGTGGTTGGCTGATTACGGAATTAGGTCGTTTCCCTTGGACTGTTTATGGTTTATTTACGATAGCCGACAGTGTTTCGCCAAGTGTCACTGCTAATCAGTTATTATTTACAAATATCGTTTACTTCCTCATATTTTCATTATTAGGTGGTGTGATGGTCTTCTTGGTTCAGAGAGTGGCTAAGTATGGGCCTTATAAAGAGGATAAAGAGGCTTTATCAACAATTGACCCCTTAGCGAAGGAGGCGTTCTAGTATGGACATGACTTTCTTACAATTATTATGGTTCTTATTAATTGCCGTTCTGTTTATTGGCTTCTTCTTTTTGGAAGGCTTTGACTTTGGTGTCGGTATGGCAACGAAACTCTTGGC
Source organism: Vagococcus allomyrinae (assembly GCF_017829975.1). GTDB lineage: Bacteria > Bacillota > Bacilli > Lactobacillales > Vagococcaceae > Vagococcus_D > Vagococcus_D allomyrinae. The sequence continues at coordinate 9,584 of NZ_JAEEGA010000021.1, forward strand.
AAAAAACCGCCAAGAACGTGAACAAGTGATGGGGACGATTGGACCCGTCTGGGATGCGAATGAAGTTTGGTTGATTACCGCTGGTGGAGCTTTATTTGCTTCATTCCCAGAGTGGTATGCCACACTCTTTAGTGGGTATTATATCCCGTTGTTCTTAATTTTATTCGGCTTAATTTTACGGGGGGTTTCCTTTGAGTTTCGCGATCATATGGAATCGGATCGTGGTCGTAATATTTGGGAGTGGGCGCTGTTTATCGGTAGCTCGATCACCCCATTTTTATTTGGTTTAATGTTTACTAGTATGGTTCAGGGAATGCCAATGAAGGCCGATAAGAACATTTATGCCGGTTTTGGTGATTATGTTAACTTGTTCTCGATTGTGGGAGCTGTTGCCGTGACCTTGATCTGTTTTATTCACGGGTTAAATTATATTCGCTTGAAAACGGATGGACCGATTCGTCATCGTGCAGCTATGTATGCGAAACGCCTTTACCCCGTATTATTTGTAGGGTTGGTTGTTTTTGCAGGCTTACTTTGGAAAGACACGGATTTCTTTGATAAGCGTCCGATTTCAACGTTGCTTATTTTGGTCGTGATTGTGTTAGCAGCAGTTGTTGCTGCACTGGGGACATTTAAAGAAAAAGAGTTACTTTCTTTCATAGCGACAGGTGCTGTCTTAGCAGGAATTGTGGTGTTATTATTCAATGGTCTGTTCCCACGTGTGATGATTAGTTCAATCGACTCAGCTTATGATTTATTAATCGTAAATGCGTCTAGCTCACCGTATACATTGAAGATTATGACAATCGTAACAGCTTGTCTATTACCATTTGTCTTGGCTTACCAGGCATGGTCATATTTCATTTTTGCTAAAAGATTGAAAACAGGTAAAATAAAGGGGTAAACTCTGATGATAGATAAAAATGTTTTTCGATTCAATAAAATCAGACCTGTTTTTATTGGGCTTGCAGGACTAGCTGTCCTGCAAGCTCTTTTGATTATAGGTCAAGCTTATTTTTTATCAAAAGCTATTAGTAGTGTTTGGGGAGGGGCAACTGTTGCGTCGCAACTGCCGCAAGTCGCCTTGTTTTTTGTTTGTTTTATGATGCGCCAAGTCGGTCATTTTATTAAAGATAAATGGTTGGATGGTTACGCCTATGAACAGTCAAAAGAGATTCGTCAACAATTATTAAAAAAAGTCTTTTCTTTGGGCCCTAATTTTGTCCAAAAAGAAGGCACAGGCAATATGGTTACTATGGCGATTGAGGGGATTAGCCAATTGGAAAATTATATCACCATCATTTTGCCTAAGATTACCAATATGATGATTGTTCCTTGGTTGATCGCGGCTTTTGTTTTTACACAAGATGTTCGTTCAGGTGTGGTGCTGATTTTAGTTTTTCCAATCATTATTTTATTTATGATTATCTTGGGATATGCGGCGCGAGCCAAAGCCGATAAACAATACGAAGGGTTTCAAATTTTAAGTAATCATTTTATTGATTCGTTACGTGGCTTGGAAACCTTAAACCTTCTGGGATTAAGTAAACGCTATGGTAAAAATGTTTATAATGTCAGTGAGAATTATCGGAAAGCGACTATGAGTACCTTGCGCATTGCGATTCTATCGACCTTTGCCTTAGACTTCTTTACGACTTTATCAGTTGCCATTATTGCGTTATTCTTAGGATTGAATTTAATCAACGGATTGATGCCTTTATTCCCAGCCCTAACTGTCTTAATTTTAGCCCCCGATTTTTTCTTGCCAATTCGTGACTTTGCGAATGACTATCATGCAACACTTAATGGTGGGAACACGTTAAAAAGTATCTTTGCTGTCTTGGATGCTAAAGAAAGCGGGGTCCAAGAAGACCTTAGTTTAACTCATCAGTGGGATGTAACAGATAATTTGAGTGTTCAAAATTTAGGGGCTAGCTATGGGGAAGCCATTGACCTAGATGCTATTCGGAACCTTGATTTTAATTGGCAAGGCTATGGTAAAATCGGAGTGGTTGGCCGGTCGGGCTCGGGTAAATCAACCTTAATTAAAGTGTTAGGGGGGTTCTTAAACCCAACACCAGAAAGTCATATTGAGATTAACCACCAAGAGCTTAGTACGTTGAAGCAACGGGAGTGGCAGCAGCAAATGTTTTATATCCCTCAAGATCCCTATGTGTTTCATGCCAGCTTTAAAGAAAATGTGGCTTTTTATGTGCCAGATGCAAGTGAAGAAGCAATTTTATCGGCCATTGCTCAAGCGGGTTTAACAGACTTGTTAACAGAACTGCCAGAGGGGTTGGCAACGATTATTGGTGAAGGTGGCCAAACATTAAGTGGGGGCCAGATGCAACGGGTGGCCTTAGCACGTGCCTTTTTGGATCATTCGCGAAAAGTGTTGCTGTTTGATGAGCCAACAGCTCATCTGGATATCGAGACGGAAGCGGAATTAAAGGAGACCATGTTGCCGCTGTTTGAAGAAAAGTTAGTCATCTTTGCAACTCATCGGCTCCATTGGATGAAAGAGATGGATTATATTTTAGTCATGGACGAGGGGCAAATTGTGGAACAAGGAACTTATCAGGAGTTAACCACAAGAAATGGTGATTATCACCGTTTTGCCAGTGACGTTGTAGGAGGACAAGTAGATGAGTAAAAAAGCAACGAACCCCCGCTTATTGTTATCAAAAGAAGATACTTGGGTACGTCCTTATTTTAGAAAATATCGCAAATTATTAATACTGGTTTTGTTTTTAGGGCTGTTGACATTTTTTGCAGGTAGTGCGTTGATGTTCACCTCTGGGTTTTTAATCAGTAAATCAGCGTCTCGTCCTTGGAATGTGTTGGCCGTTTATGTGCCGATTGTCCTGACGAGAGCCTTTGGGATTGGGCGTCCTTTATTCCGCTATATGGAGCGTTTAGGAAGTCACGATTGGGTTTTGCGGATGACTTCTGATATTCGACTGAAATTATATCGCTCATTAGAATCACGAGCGGCTAAATCGAAGGAAGAATTTCAAACTGGGAGTATTTTAGGGATTTTAGCTGAAGACATTGAACATATTCAAAATCTGTATCTGCGCACGATTTTTCCAACTTTAATTGGTTTATTGTTATACGTCCTAATTGTCATTGGGTTCGGCGTCTTTTCACTTCCTTTTGCGCTGCTGATCTTAGTGATGCTGGGGGTTATTGTCATTATTTTGCCATTAGCCTCAGTCGCAGTTAATCAAGCCAGAGTTTATCGCCGAAAACAAGAACGACACACATTATATAATCAATTGACGGACTCCATTCTAGGTGTAGGGGATTGGCAATACAGTGGTCGTTATGAGGAGTTTTTAGCTCGTTATAACGATGCCGAAAAGAATGTCCGTGCTGAAGATGTTAAACTTAATAAGTACACTCGATTTCAAGATTTTATGATTCAATTAGTATTTGGTTTGATTATCGTGGCGATATTTATCTGGGCTGGTACTTATTTTGGAAGTGGTCCAAAAGGTAGTTTAAATTGGGTAGCAGCTTTTGTTTTAGCTGTTTTTCCATTGATGGATGCTTTTTCTCCTATTAGTCAAGGGGTGACAGAATTACCGATGTATGAGGATTCAGCACAACGGTTAGATAGTTTGCCAGTGGCGGAACCAGCGGCAGCTGTAGATGAAACAGTCGTTGTCGATGAGCCTTTAGTCAACGCTGAAATTGATTTTGAAAATATCACTTTTAGTTATCAAGAAACGGGAAAAGTCATTTTTCAAGCATTTAATTTACATGTTGTGGCTGGGCAAACATTAGCCATTTTGGGGAAAAGCGGCATTGGAAAAACAACACTTTCCAAAATTTTACGGGGAGACTTAAGCCCACAAGCGGGACGCGTTTTGATCAACGGGCAACCTGTGGCGTCTTTAGGCGAGATGTCGCGCTATATTGGCGTTTTAAATCAGTCGCCTCATTTATTCAATACAAGTATTTTAAACAATGTTCGTTTGGGAAATTTGGAAGCGACTGACGAAGAGGTGTTAGCGGCGATATACCAAGCGGGCTTGCAATCAGTTATTGATAAATTACCTGAAGGGGTTAATACCCTTGTTGAAGAAGGTGGTAAACGATTCTCAGGCGGTGAGCAGCAACGGATTGCATTGGCGCGTATTCTCTTACAAGATGCGCCAATCGTGATTATTGATGAGCCGACCATTGGATTAGACCCCCTAACAGAACGGGCCTTACTGGAGACTGTTTTATCGGTCTTAAAAGATAAAACGGTTCTGTGGATCACCCATCATCTGATGTCAATTGAACAGGCGGACAGAGTGATTTTTATTCAAACAGGTGAAATTATTATGGATGACACGCCACAAGAATTGAAAGAGACAAATTTGCATTATCAATATTTGCTTAGTTTGGACTATAACTAAGAAAGATAACATAAGTGAAGGAGCTTGGGGGTTTCTCTCTCAATTTTCTTCACTTCTTTTCTTTTCATTAATTTGCTGTGGTTAACAGTTTCTTTTTTTCGTAACTTTCTCTTTACACAGACTGAATAAATGGGTACTATTGAAGTATATTGTTGAAAATGTAAAAAAAGTGTATATATATCGTTCGAAAAACGACCTATAGTTATTAATACAGGTAAAAGTATTTAGAAAGGTGGATTTTTATGTTGCAGCATGTCATTCACATGAAGTCCCGAATGTTTAAAGAAGTCCAAAAACGTAATGCAAAGACAACTGTTTTATTAAAAGAAGCGACCATTGATTATGCTAAATTAATGCAACTAACCATTTTTTGTAAACAGCAAGGGATTCCTACAGAATTTTTTGAACCTGCAAGTCATCGTTTTATGGAATACTGGAATCGATTTTTCCCCAACTTCATCTTACATGAGCTTTACTATGAATTCAGTGAAGCAGGCGATTTTGCCTTAAGCGTCAATTTTCAACGCGGACAACGGCGAATCAAAGGAGAAACGAATGATCTGAAAGACAAGGCAGCGGAACTGTTGGCGGTATGTTTACGAGAAATTGATATTAGCAAGGCCAATCATTTAGATGAAAAGTTAACGGCTCGTCAAAAACAAATTGATGAGTTGGAATTGGAATATAAAACATACCGTGAGATATCAGAACAGGATTTACAGGAAAAAGATCATTATTTGGATCGTTTACAAGCAAAATACAAACAAATGGATAAAAATTTATCTTCTCGGCAACAACGGATCAATGATTTAGAGAAAGATCATGAACACTTTCGTCAACAAGCTGCCCGTAATATTCAAGCTAAGAGTAATCAACTGGATATTTTACAAGGACGCTATGAACAATTAAATGAAGAATTAGCTGCTCGCCAACAACGAATTAACAATATTGGGCGGGACCATGAAATATTTAGAAAGCAAGCAGAGTTGGATGTTGAAAATAAAAACGAACAATTGGATATTTTGCAAACGCGTTATGAAAAATTAGAAGACGAACTGTCCTTTTATGAAGAGAAGATCAAGAAAATTGAGCAAGATCATCATCTTTATAGAGAACGAACAGAAGAAGATATTGTCCGAAAAAATAATGAAGTCAAAGATCTACAAGAAAAGTTAACCACTAAACAGCATTTATTGGATGAGTCGATTCCTAATTTTGAACGCTATAAACAACAATCTGAAGAGCAATTAATCGCTAAAAACGAAGAATTAGCAGAGTTAGAGCGCAAGCATGAAGAGATAAGTTTAGAGCTGATAAGCCGTCAACAAAAAGTTAGTAAATTAGAGCGTAACCTTGAAGTCTTTAAGGAATTAGCTGAAAGTGAGTTAAATAAAAAAAATCAAGAATTGATCGAACTGCAAACTAAATATGGTTTGATGACGAATGAATTAACAGAAAGACAAGAGCAAATCAGTTCAATTGAACAAGAGCAAAAGAAATTTACCGCCCAAGCAGAGCATGATATTAAGCAGAAAGATGAGCAGCTTGGAGGCTTACGGGAGAAGTTTGCCAAAATTTCAGACGACTTGTCCAAACAATACCAAATTGTGGAATTAGAAGCGGATCATGAAGCATTTAGAAAACAAGTTCGACAAGACATTTTAATGAAAAAAGAACAGCTGGATGATCTGCACGATAAATACAATCAAATGGATCAAGAGCTGGTTAGCCGTCAGGTTAAAATTGATACCTTGGAAGCCGATTATGCATCATTTAGATCACAAGTTGAGCAGGATATCCAACTTAAAAATGAACAGCTAGAAAAATTGCAACAGCTGTATGATGAGATGAGAAAAGGGAAACACCAAGAAGTGAAGCCCAAAAAGGTATCAGACGATAAACTGATTGTTGATCTACACAAGGCTAAACAGCAACAACCTAGCGTGGAAGCCGAAATTGAAACATCCTTGTCGGAGGAATTGACCAGTGGAACTAACTCTGATCAAGAGTCGCTAAATAAGACTCTTTCGTTAAAAAAATTGGCAGAAGTCACTAAAAAAGTGGCTACTCCAGTCCGATCAGTTGAAGAAAATTCTGAAGAAGCTAAGGGGAAGGTTTTAGTCCTTCAACAAGTTCTGGAAGAGTTGGATGAACGCGTCGAACGGCAGGGAGAAGATATTGGTGAAAAACCTCAAGAAGTCTTAAAGCAAACGGCACAAGTTGTTGAGGAGGCAAAAGAAGGAGATACGGAGTTAGTAGCGCCGCTAGAGACAGGGGATGACCATCATACATACAATATGCCTGCTATTGAAATAACTCAGGAATTCCGTCAAATTAAACGTTTTTCTGATGTTCATATGGATGCGGATTTTCGTCACTTAGGTGAACGAGATAAAAACCAACCTAAAGTTTCACCAAAGATTGAAAGTATGCGAGAACGGTTAAAGGCGTCTGTCAATGAACAAATTGCCAATGTGGAACGACCAGCTGATATAGCCACAAAGTCAACGTTGTTACCAAATACGGGGAATGTTGTCACAAGCTCAAAATATCAATTAGAACTGAAAATTAGAGAGTTGTTCAAACAATCTCAGAAACCAGAACATGAAAAGCGGATAAAAGTACAACGGGATGATTATTATTCCTATATTACAGCCATTGATTTTTTAGATTATCAATGGAGCCAAGCAATGCTACACAAGGAAGGAAGGAACAATGACGAATTTTTAAATTGGGTTCAACAATTTATTGATCATTTACCGAATTTCAAAGAAGACTTGGATTTTAATGTGCGCAAGCCGATGTTTAATAAAGCTAATTATGTGACCAATCTCGAAACGTTAAGCATGTTGCAAGCGTATGCTTTATTGAATCAGTTTTTGGAATTGTATTGTGAAGAAATAGAGTCAAAATAAAAAGAAGTGCGTCTGTTGCATAATAGTCGTGAAACTGAAACAGGGTGGGACATAAGTCCCACCCTGTTTTTGAGGTCAATCTTGCCGATTTAATAAGCGTTCTGTTAGTTCTGTGAGTATTTGCCGTTCAAGGGTATCAGGTAATTTGGCAATGTCCGCTAAGGCTTTATCGGTATAGCGGGTTGCTAACTTTTGAGCTTTTTCAAGACCGTGGTAGCGATTGATGTTAGCCACCACTAATTGAATATCGTCATCAGTCAGCTCAGGGCCTTTTTCTAAGATCATAAAGGCATCACGATTTTCCGCCATCGCGTAAATCAATGGTAAAGTGTAGTTACCATTTCGAATGTCCTCTAAAATCGGTTTATGAAGTTCGGCTTCAGTTGATGTAAAATCTAGTACGTCATCTAAAATCTGAAAAGCCATGCCAATTTGATAACCAATTCGCTGGGCTAAAATTTGCACGCGAAGAGAAGTATTGGCTACTTGAGTTCCTTGATAGCAGCTGAATTGGAATAATTGAGCCGTTTTTCCTTTAATGTGTTGCAGGTATTGTTTAATGCTAATACGGGAATTATGCCGTAAGTGCATCTGGTCTAATTCACCAACCAAAATTCGTTTCATATTGAGGGCGTTTGACTCTAAGGCCTCTGTTGTTTGAGATGAATTTGCTAATAACTGAAAATAAACTGTAAATAAAAAATCGCCAGCGTAAACAGCAATATCTTTGCCATAAGCTGCTTGTATTGATGGACAATCTCTTCTAATTGGAGAGTCGTCAATGATGTCATCGTGAATCAAGGTCGCGGCATGCAGTATTTCAAGTGAGGCTGCCATTTGGTACTTGATTTTATTATTAGGGACATGTCCAAAACTGCTAAACAGAAGAAAATAGGCTGGACGAAGCAACTTGCCGCCAGCTTCAAAAAACAATTGCAGGGCTTCTGTCATTTCTTTATTGCGAATTTTAACCGATTTATTCATTACTTTTTGTGTTTCTATTAATTGTTCTTGCATTGTTGGGTATTTATTCCATAATGGGTGAATCGCCATATCAGGCCTCCTGCACTATTCTTTACACTAATTCCAATTTAGCTTAAAATGAAGATTGTGTCAATTGATTGCTCTAGGAATGTTAGACTTCTTGAGAGAATTAGGAGATAATCAAATAAATATGTGAAAATGATGGATTTTTAGGAAGAGGGCGTCAAATAATGAGTTGGAAAGTATTTGCAGAGTTGGTCGAATTAAAAGCTAAAACAGCAAGTGTCTTCCCTTTTGTGTTAGGAATGGCTTATAGTTGGTTTCATTATCAGCAGGTGTATGTTGGTAATATGTTGTTCTTTTTTGTTGCCATGGTCTTGTTTAATATGGCAGTTGATATATTGGATAATTACATGGATTATCACAATGCTACGGATGTTCATGAGTATAAAGATGAGACCAATATTATTGGCAGAGAGAAATTATCACTGCCATTGGTGCGTAATTTGATGATTGCCTTTATTGTTGTTTCAGCGGTTATGGGGATTTATTTAGCCTCACAAACGAGCTGGGTGATTTTGTGGTTAGGTATGATTAGCTATTCAGTAGGTATTTTTTATTCTGCGGGTCCTAAACCACTGTCTAGTATGCCTGTTGGGGAAGTAGCATCGGGACTAGCAATGGGATTTGTGATTCCATTGATTTGTGTCTATCTCAATATCTATGATTTAGCACCGTTTACATGGCAATTAATGGGGCAAGTTTTAGTTATGTCTCTCCCAGCGGTCTTTGCGATTGCCAATTTAATGTTGGCTAATAATACGTGTGATTTAGAAGAAGATATTTTGAATAACCGCCACACCTTGGTATTTTATATAGGTAAAAAGGCTGCTATACGTCTGTTTTGGTTTTTGGGATTATCGCCCTTTATTGTTGTGACGGTAGCTGTTATTATTGGTTTAGTGCCGTGGTTAGTTTTAGGAATGTGGCTAATTTTTCCAGTGATTTTTAAGAATATCTCAGCCTTTTCCAACCGTCAAATTAAATTGGAAACTTTCCCTTTGGCAATTAAGAATCTGGCGTTAACGGTTATGCTTTATGCCATACTTTTTGTTGTGGGAGCATTATTGTAAGGAGGAGTAGCGAATGCATACGAAAAAGGCGTTAGTTAATGAATTACAAGCTTTAGGTATCTCTCCAGGGGATAAATTGTTAGTTCATTCATCTTATAAAGCTGTTGGTCAGTTTGAAGGAGGACCTGTCGGACTGGTTCAAGCATTGATGAGTTATTTCAATGAAGGTCTTTTGATTTTGCCAACCCATACATGGGGGAAGATTAATCAAGAGAACCCCCTGTTTGATCCGGCAACTGAACCTGCTTGTGTTGGGATTTTACCTAATATTTTTATGGCTCAAGCTGGTGTCCTTCGTTCACTTCACCCGACTCATTCAGTAGCAGCGTTTGGCGCTGGGGCAGAGTCGTTCGTGGCAGGCGAGGAGCTAATTGATACCCCTTGTGGTCGTCAAGGCTGTTGGGGGAAATTATTGGATATGGAGGCTAAAATTTTATTTTTAGGTGCCACGTTGAAAAGCAATACCTTTATTCATGGCGTAGAAGAGTGGAATGACATTCCTAAACGTTTAACAGACGAGCGGGAATTGCTGCAAATCAAATTGCCTACGGGAATTATCCAATCGCCTCAGCACCGACATATTGGCGATGTGTCTCAACATTATGATAAGCTTTATGAGCCCTTTATTGCGCATCAGTTGATTCGTCAAGGCTCAATTGGTAAGGCGTCATCATCAGTCATTGAAGCCAAACCAGTTTATGAGTTGGTTTCAGCCCTATTGAGGAGAGAACCGGATTTATTTACAGACGATCAAGCGATTCCGGTTAGTTGGTATTAAAGAAAAGCAGTAACCAAGGAAATAGTGAGTGAAAGGCCTTTATTTTAAGGTCTTTTTGCGCTTTTTATAGAACTTTTTCTTAAAATGTGTTCATTATTTTTTGCGTATAAATAGAAATCATTCCGTTTTGATGCCTTTCGCTTTTTTTTTAGCAAAATCTCTTGCACATTTTAAGGAAACATTGTATACTAAACACATGAACAGGTATTCATTTATGACTTATATAAAGTAAGTGAGGAAAGAGGAGAAAACTTATGGAAAAAACAACGGACCACGTTCATGATTGTCAACACGACCATCATGATCATGATCATGAGCATGAACATGGACACTCTCATGATCACGATCATGGGAAAATGCCAGTCATACTCTTTTTTGTTGGTTTAGCGGCTTTTTTGTTGGCGTTGTTCCTTGATGAGGGAATACTTCAAAATGGGATGTATGTGTTGGCCATGTTGATGTCGGGTTATCACATTATTGAAGAAGGGATTAGTGATACGATTGCTTCTACAAAAGCTAAAGGGAAGTTTACCCCGAATGTTCACGTGTTAATGACCTTAGCGGCTTTAGGAGCATCATTAATCGGTGATTTTGAAGAAGGAGCGCTATTAATTGTCATTTTTGCCTCAGCTCATTTTTTGGAAGACTACGCTGAAGGAAAAAGTAGACGGGAAATAACTAATTTAATGAAAATGAATCCGACAGAGGCGCGGTTGATTCAAGAAGATGGTTCCACAAAGACAGTAGAAGTGACATCTTTAGCCATTGGTGATCATTTGCAGGTTTTAAATGGCGATCAAATTCCCACAGACGGCATTATTTTAACTGGTTACAGTGCAATTGATGAAAGCTCCATTAACGGTGAGAGCATCCCTCGGGAAAAGAGCGTTGGGGATGATGTTTTTGGTAGTACAATTAATGGCAATGGCACGTTCACTATGGAGGTGACGAAGGACAGTCGGGATACCTTATTTGCCAAAATTTTACAGTTAGTCAATCAGTCTCAATCTAATTTAACAAAGACAGGAACTAAAATTCAACAACTAGAGCCAATTTATGTTAAAAGTGTTTTACTAATGGTTCCCATCTTCATTGTGGTGATGCCTTTTATTATGGGATGGAATTGGTATGAAAGTTTTTATCGTGGGATGGTTTTTCTGACAGTTGCGTCCCCTTGCGCTTTAGCAGCTAGTGCTGTGTCAGCTACTTTATCTGCGATATCTAACCTAGCTAAAAAAGGCGTTCTTTTTAAAGGAGGCTCCTATCTCTCTAATCTTGCCGATGTTCAAGCAGTGGCTTTTGATAAAACAGGCACATTAACAGCGGGTAAACCTCAAGTGACAGATTATTTTTTTATTGACACTACTCAGGAACAATATGTTGTAGATATTATTGTAGCGATGGAGAAAACAGCCAATCACCCATTAGCTAATGCGATTTTAGCTAAGTTCAAGTGTCAGACAGAATTGAGTTTAGAAGTGGAAAATGAAATTGGGAAAGGGTTAGTATCACGAATTGACAATCGTGTTTATCGGATTGGAAAACCAGAAAGTTTTAGTGATGTATCCCAAACCATGAGGGACCTAAATCATCGTTATTCAGATGAGGGGAAAACTGTTGTGTATATTTCAGAGGATGAGCATGTGGTTGGTTTAATTGCCATGATGGATGTCCCTAATGAGCATGCTAAAGGAGTTATTAGTTACCTGAAGTCTCAACAAATTCACACAACGATGATTACAGGGGATTCAGAAAAAACAGGGCAAGCTATTGGGAGACAACTGGGAATGGACGAAATTATCGGCAATGTTTTGCCTGAAAATAAATCCGCAATTGTCGCAGATCAACAAGCTAAGTTTGGCGTCGTGGCCATGCTGGGTGATGGGGTAAATGATGCCCCCGCTTTAGTGAATGCTGATATTGGGATTGCGATGGGAGATGGGACAGATGTGGCGATGGATGTTGCTGATGCAGTTCTCATGAATAATGATTTAACAAAATTGAGTTATGCACATAAAATAGCGAAACGCTTAGATAAGGTTGTTTGGCAAAATATCTACTTTTCGATGGCTGTGGTGGTGTTCTTGGTTATTTTAAACATCTTCGGCAAAATGAATTTACCTATCGGTATTTTAGTTCATGAAGGCAGTACGTTGGTGGTTATCTTTAATGGCTTAAGACTGCTGTTGCCGATCAAAAAGTAACAGTCAGGAACGCTTCATTTGATAGACAAAAAAGATCTAGCGTAAGCTAGATCTTTTTTGCTTTAATACGTAATAATCATATCGTCGTCAGGATCGTCTGAAACGCCGACGATTTCCACGACTAACCGATGAGGTAAACAAATGGATGTCTGGCCAGGCTTGCTAATCCAACCAGTTTTAACAGCAATTTGATCAGGGCTGTTATCTTCTTTGACACGAATTCGAGTACCTTCGATTTCCACAATGTTGTACTGCTTTTTGGAAGGGTGATAGGTCACCAATTGATGTTCAGTATCTTCTGATAATGTAAAACGGTCGACTTCCTTGCCGTCAATTGAAATGATGGCTGTTGTCTGCTTGGTACTGATACTTAAATCCTTTTGAGTAATTGCTAATACTCCATAAGGCGCAAAAGATAAAATAATAAGGACCACGATGATGATGCCATCGAATAATTTAAATTGTGTTTTGATTTCTTTCCAGAACATAGTTTCCGCTCCAATACGCGATAGTTTAATTCATTGTCTATAGATTAGATTAACCAGAAAACATCAGCTAGTCAACTATTTCTAATTAATTTGCCAGACTTCCTCCGATTTTTGTGAAATAAGCAATAAAGTTGATGTTTTAGTAGTACTTACACTATAATTTTAATGAACGAATTTTTTGGCTTGTTTTCTGTCAGGGCGTTTTATGAAAGAAGCTAAGGTCGATATTAGTTAAGACAAGCCGATGAGGTGACTTCGAAAAGGCGGAGAATCTGCAAATGGCTTTTCAAATTAGGAGGAATTAGGTTGAAGAAGTACCAAGTATTACTATATTATCAATATGTTACCATCGAGAATCCAGAACAATTTGCAAAGGAGCACCTGGCTCTCTGTAAGTCCCTTAACTTAAAAGGTCGTATTTTAGTGGCTGGTGAAGGAATTAATGGCACTCTGTCAGGGTTGACAGAGGATACGGAAACATATATCGATGCTATGCACAATGATTCTCGCTTTAAAGACACGTTGTTTAAAATTGATCAAGCTGATGGTCATGCCTTTAAAAAGATGCATGTGCGGTCTCGCGAAGAAATCGTCTCATTGAGCCTAGAAGACGATATTAACCCTCACGAGCTAACAGGTGAGTATTTATCGCCTAAAGACTTTCGCGAGGCTCTAATGGACGATAACACGGTTGTAATTGATGCTCGTAATGACTACGAGTATGATCTCGGTCATTTTCGTGGGGCAATTCGTCCAGATATTCGTAACTTCCGTGATTTGCCACAATGGATTCAAGACAATAAAGAGCAATTTATGGAAAAACGCGTGGTGACTTATTGCACAGGCGGTATTCGTTGTGAGAAATTCTCTGGCTGGTTAGTCCGCGAAGGCTTTAAAGACGTCGGTCAATTAGATGGCGGTATTGCCATGTACAGTCGGGACCCAGAGGTTCGTGGTGATCTTTGGGACGGTATGATGTACGTCTTTGACGAACGTTTAAGCGTGCCGATCAATCATGTGGAGCATGTGGTGATTGCGAAAGATTGGTTTGATGGGGAACCTTGTGAACGTTATTGTAACTGTTCCAATCCTTATTGTAATCGTCAAATGATTGCTTCAGAAGAGAACGAACATAAATATCTCCGTGGCTGTTCTGCGGAATGTCGCGTTCATGAGGCTAACCGCTATGTCGTGGAACATGAGCTAAGCCACGATCAGTGGGAAGCGCGTTTAAATGCCTTAGGTGAAAGCCTAGCTAAAGAAACAGTTTAATGTAATGAGGGAAGTCATCTTAAAGGTGGCTTCCTTTTTTAAGAATTTTTAAACAATATTAGGTTTTTAGTAAATAATCTATTAATTGCTAAAGAGTTCTTAAGATCTGTGACGGGTATCATACTAACCGCTAGACTAATAGTGAAAGGGTTAGGAGGTTGGAGATGGACGTTAGTGAGAGTGTATCTTTGAAGAAAGGGGCTGCTCTGTTTTGGACATTTGGCATGAATCAAGTGCGTTGTTGTTTGTTTCCTGCATTGATTTTTGTGGCCTTAGCTGTGACAAAAGTAGTCAGTATTCCAGGCATTGCCAGGTATGATCTTTTATTTGTGATTTGTGTCTTGATACAATTGGTCTTATTGGGAATAAAATTTGAAACCTTGGACGAATTTAAAGTGATCATGCTGTTTCATGTTATAGGTTTGGCCTTGGAAATATACAAGATTCAAGTAGGCTCATGGAGCTATCCTGAACCAGGGCTGATTAAGCTTGGTGGTGTGCCACTTTACAGTGGTTTTATGTATGCGAGTATTGGCAGTTATATCTGCAAAGCTTGGAAAGTGTTTGATTTACACGTTGCTCATTGGCCTAAATCAGTGATTGTGTGGTTGTTATGTGGTGGGATTTACTTTAATTTCTACACCCATCATTATATATGGGATTTTAGGTGGTGGTTAATCAGCTTGGTTTTTGTGGTCTTTTTCCGAACGCGCGTCTCATTTCAAGTTGACGACCTGAGGTTAACCATGCCGATGACCCTCTCGTTCTTTCTCATCGGTTTTTTTATTTGGCTGGCTGAAAACATTGCTAGTTTCCTTGGAGCCTGGGCATATCCTGATCAATTGGAACGTTGGCGTCCTGTTCATCTTGGAAAAATTACTAGCTGGTATTTACTGATTATTATCAGCATTATGTTGGTGGCTGAATTAAAACAGATTAAGCGAGAACGACTTGTGGACTAGAAATTAATTAACAGATAATAGATGAGGATGGGAGAGTCGATAAACCGTCATTCACCTATTATCTGTATTTTTGTGTTAGATTAGAGGGAGTCACTTATTAGTTTAGTGAAGCACGCTTGCTTTTTTGGGGCCTGCTCGGACACTGCCGTCAGTCATCTGGTTTCATCTGCTTACTTAGAAGAAGGAGTATGAAAAAAATGAACAATGTAAAAACGGTTGGATTTGTCATCAGTTCCAAAGAAAATGAACATCGCCGAGGGCTATTGCCGGTTGATATTGGAAAGTTAGCATATAAATCCGAGCTTTATTTTGAAAAGAATTATGGTGAAGTGATGCAGATTTCAGATAAAGACTATCGAACGTTAGGATGTCACATCGTTTCACGGGAGGAAGCCTTGAGTCAACAAATTGTCGCGGATCCTAAAATTGGCGATGCAGGTTATTTAACTCAACTCCAACCTGGGCAGACGATTTTTGGATGGATTCACGCTGAAGCGAACCCAGAGCGCCTAGCTGTACTTCAACGTAATAAATTGACTGCTTACGAGTGGGCTAATATGTATAAAAAGGGGCGCCATAGCTTTTGGCGCAACAATCAACTAGCAGGCGGAGCCGCCGTTATCGATGCCTTTCGACTTATTGGAAAATTACCTCAAAACAAAAAAGTAGCCGTGATTGGCCGTGGAAATGTGGCTCAAGGGGCAATCGAGTTGTTGAATCAACTTGGTGCCAACGTGACAGTCTTTAACCGACGACAAGAAGACTTATTCCGTGAAGAGTTACCAATGTATGAGGTGGTTGTCAACGGTACATTGTGGGATCGTTCTCGACAGGATCATTTAATTTATCAAGAGGATTTAAAGCGCTTGAAAAACGGTACATTGTTGATTGATGTCAGTTGCGATGAGCATGGGGCGATTGAGAGTTCGATCCCAACGACGATGGAAGAGCCTATTTATACAATTGATGGTGTGATTCACTATGCCGTTGATCATACGCCGAGTATTTTCTTTCAAGAGTCCAGTCAATCAATCTCAACGGTGGTTGCAACTTATTTAGATGATTTGATGAGTGGGAAGCCGAATCAAGTTTTGGAAGAAGCGTTGATTACCAGAGAGGGACAACTAGCAAGTCGCTAAGAGCAAAGGAAATAAGGCTAGGACTGATGTCCAAAGCCTTATTTATTTGTTGTGGGGTTGATTAAGTGTGATTAAATACTGCAAGAACCATCTTCACAATTTAGTCCCTTACTGGGTTGTCTCACAGTTGGGACTTGTTTTAAGACGTTTTCAAAGGTTGCAACCGGTTGTGCGCCGCTGATGGCATATTGATCGTCAATTAAGAAGAAGGGGACACTTTGAATGCCTAATTCCATGGCTTTTGTCTGATCAACTCGGACGGGTGCCAGATAGTCTGTGGAATTGATGATTCGGCGTAGCTCGGATTCATCTAAGCCCACGCTGGTTCCGATGGTCACTAAGGTTTCTTCATCATTTAAGAACGCCCCTTTAGCGAAATAAGCAGCCATGCCGGCTTCGACAAATTCATTGCCTTTGCCTTGATCTTTAGCGAATTGAGCTAAACGATGAGCAGTAAAAGTGTTGGTTGGTTGCATAGCATCAAAGTCGTAAGTTAATCCTGTTGCAGCAGCCATTTGTTTGACCTGATCGTTGTTAGCCTTAGATTGTTCATAGCTAATGCCATATTTATTGGCAATCAGTTGGTGAATGTCTTCTTCATAGTGAGTGGCGGCTTGCGGGTCAAGCTCGAAGCTGTGAAAAACAACCTCCACATCCTCACGACCATTTAAAGCAGTTTCTAAGTGACGCTTGCCGATGTAACAAAACGGACAAGCGAAATCAGACCAAATATCTATTTTCATGAATGCACCTCTTTTGGTTTTTAACTTACATTTAGTAAGCCGTTATTCTTTATCAGTCTAGTACCTCCAAAGAAAAATGTCAATGATTTGATTTGTACAATGGGAATGTATGTTCTATAATAGAGAAACAAGAGAAAGCAAGCCATCTCGCTTAAACCAATTAGTGAAGAGTAGGAAAAAATATGAAACAGGCAAGCAAGGAGGTCTAAATGGCGATTAAAAATCAGTTATCTGTCAGGCGTTTAGTTGAATTTATCATGCGAAAAGGTAGCATTGATTCACGTATTACCAGCTTGGATAATGCCATGGCAGAAGGAACCCGCCTCCACACTAAAATTCAGAAAGCCATGGGCCCTGACTATCAAAAAGAAGTCACCTTATCAATAAAAGTGCCATTAGCAGAACGTGAGTTAGTGATTGATGGACGAGCAGATGGAATTATTCGTGATGACAGTGGGGTGACCATTGATGAAATCAAAACCTCTGAGCGTGAGTTTGAGGATGTTTCTCAGGAACAACTTGATCTTTACTGGTATCAGGCTATGTGTTATGGCTATATGGTAGCCAATGAAGAGGAGCTTAGTGAAATTCAGATCCAGTTGACCTATATGCAAAGTGTAACAGAGCAGATTACTCGTCAAAAGAGAACCCATACCTTCGCTGAATTGGAGGCCTTTTTTCAAGAATTAATCATCCAGTATGAAGTTTGGTTAATTTTTCAAGACAATTGGACGACAATCCGTAATGCCTCCATTCAAGAGTTGACCTTTCCTTACGGAGATTATCGTAAAGGTCAGCGGGAATTAGCTGTGGCCACCTATAAGACCATCTTGTTGGAAAAAAAATTGTACACAGAGGCGCCCACAGGTACCGGTAAAACAATTTCCACGTTATTTCCAGCTGTCAAAAGCATTGGCGAAGGAAAGACCGAAAAAATTTTTTATTTGACGGCTAAGACCATCACTCGCCAGGTGGCAGAAGATGCCGTTGAAGGGATGAAGCAAAAGGGGCTGAAATTAAAAAGTGTCACTTTAACAGCTAAGGACAAGATTTGTTTTATGGACGAGCGAATCTGTACGCCCGATCATTGCCCCTTTGCCAATGGTTATTATGATCGCTTAAACGAAGGCCTTTTTGATTTGTTGGAACATGAAAATCAGTTAACCCGTGAGGTGATTGAAGAATATGCTCGTAAACATAGTCTTTGTCCGTTTGAATTGTCATTGGATGTTAGTTTGTGGTGTGACACAATCATTTGTGATTACAACTATCTATTTGATCCAATTGTCTATTTGAGACGCTTTTTTCAAGCAGAGAAAGAGGATTATGTCTTTTTAGTGGATGAGACTCACAACCTAGTCAATCGGGGGAAAGAGATGTTTTCAGCTAGTTTATCACGGAATCAATTTGCCGTAGTTAAAAAGATCCTGCCAACGGAAGACAAACTATTGCGCCGCCGTTTAGCCCGTGTGATGAAAGAATTAAAGCAATTTGGGGATGCTTGTGAAGACCGCGATTTCATGAAACAAAGTGAACCGGTAGACTCCCTATTTCATCATTTGTATCAACTAAATGAGGCTGTTAAGGAATGGTTACCCCAACATTTGAATGGCCAGGGAGAAAAGGAGGTTCTCGGCCTTTATTTTGAGGTCATCAATTATTTGAAGATCAGTGAATTGTACGATGAGCGCTATATAACGTATGTTTCATGCCAAGATAAGGATGTTTATATCAAGCAGCTGTGTCTGGACCCCTCCTATTTATTAGGGCAAACATTGGCAAAAGGCAAAGCCAGTGTCTTGTTTTCAGCTAGTTTGTCACCCTTGTTTTATTATTCAGATGTATTAGGAGGTGGTGATGAGGGATTAACCTATCAACTACCTTCGCCCTTCGATCCCCATAACCAGTTATTGGTGGTGGCAGATTATTTACAGACGACCTACCGTGAACGGGAGAAAAGCATCCCCGATTTAATCGAGAGTATCGTTTCAATGGTTAAAGGGAAAACCGGTAATTACATGGTTTTCTTTCCTTCGTATGCGTACCTAGATCAAGTTCTTTACGGTTTTAGTGAGGCTCATCCAGAAATATTAACCCTGACTCAGACAGGTCAGATGAGTGAGGAAGAACGGGAAGCATTTCTGAATCAGTTTATTCCAGAACCAACCTCGAGTTTAGTTGCTTTTTGTGTGTTAGGCGGTATCTTTTCGGAGGGCATTGATTTGAAAGGAGATCGCTTAAGTGGTGTGGCAATTGTCGGTGTAGGGTTGCCTCAGATGAACTTAGAGCAGGAGTTATTAAAGGGTTATTATGATCAGCAAAACGGCGATGGGTTTCAATACGCCTATCAAATACCAGGCATGAATAAAGTTTTGCAAGCTGCTGGTCGTGTTATTCGTGACAGTCAGGATATCGGCGTTGTTTTATTGTTGGATCAACGGTTTAACACTCAGAGGTATAAACGTTATTTTCCACCTCATTGGCAGCATGGACAAATTGCTCATTCTCTCGGCCAGTTAAATCAGCAGATTCAAGATTTTTGGCAAGAAAAGGTGGCTCAAGATGACTGATTTTAGGCAAAGTTTAGCAGTTGTGCAAAAAGAACTGTATCAGACGTTAACCCCCGATAAAGTGAGCTCAGAATCTCAAAATCAAGAGTATGGTGCTGGTCAATTTTGGCTGGAAACTACCAGTGTCCGATATCGCGTGGCTAAAATAACACCAAAAAAAACGGGCCAATTCGTGGCCTTTTGGTATAAACATCAAGGGAAGAATACCCCTTATTCGGCAACGGACAGTCCCGATGTTTTAGTGGTTAATACCTTCACGTCAGAAAGGTTTGGACAATTTGTTTTCCCTAAAGAAGAATTGATCAGACGAGGAATTTTAAGTCAAGAGAAACCAGGGAAAATGGCAATGCGGGTCTATCCAGTTTGGGATCAGCCAACTAGTTCTCAAGCTTTGGCTACCCAGAAGTGGCAACGGCCTTACTTCATTGAATTCGGTCCCGATTTGTTTGTGGATCAAAAGCGATTGCGTCAATTATACCAACTGGATTAACAAAATAGCAGGCTTACTTCCCTAGCAATGGGGTGTAAGCCGGCTGTTTATTAAGGGATAAAACTAGTGTCATTCCAAGTGTCGATAGTCAGAGTCTGACCTTCATCAGAGCTGATGACTGTCGTAACGCTGGTGTTGTCTAAAAAACTGCCTTGACGAATCTCTGATAAAGGAATGCCTTGGAGATCTTTCAGTAAAGTTTGCAGAAAAAGACCATGAGAGACAATCAAGATATCATCTTCAGGATGTTCCTTGGCTATCCGTTGGAAGACCAATTTTCCTCGTTGGATCATAGCTGCGAAAGTCTCACCGCCAAAATGGCTGGGATCGTAAAGATGCGGTTGATGAACCAGGTGTTGAAATTCAGTTTCATGGTGGTAATTGCTTTCAGGTTGGCCATCCCAGGACCCAAAACCCATCTCACGTAAATCATCAATGGTTTCCAATTTTAAGGACTGGCTGTGTTGATTTAAAATAAGCTGAGCGGTATCTTGAGCGCGTTTTTGAGGACTGACAAAAACTTTTTTAAAGGGCACAGCTTTTAAATGGTTGCCAACTAAAGTTGCACCTGCCCGTCCTTCTGCCAGTAAAGGGGAATCAATACCACCACCTTGAAAGGTTTTATTAAGGTTAAATTCAGTCTTGCCGTGGCGCACACAATAAAATGTGGTCATAATAATCTCCTTTTATCTTATTTACTAAGAATTATTTTTAAACTACGTCCAATTATCCTCTATAAAGGTGTTGGAAACAAGGTAAAAAGCCAAGGAGAACATTACATGCTCCTTGGCTTTAAAAGGGGGGGAAAGTTGTTTGCAGCAATAGTATTGACTATAGCTAGCAAAGTTCAACTTTTTTAAAGAATAGGGAGAATATCAACAAGGAGTTAATAACGAAAGTTTCGATAAAATACTCTTTGTTTTTTAATCATCACCTAATCTCTTTATAATATTCCCACAATTAACTGAAAAAAACAAGGGATTTAACTGAAAAGTTTTAATTTTCAGATAATTCGTCGATTTGCCCATGTAATATGTTTGTTTTCCACCGTCAGTTAGTTAGATGACTCTCTTAGAGGGGGAGATTAGGCTTCGCTTTTTTGCCAAGTATGACTAAAGTCTGAGAGCATTCGTTGTAAATAGCCGCCTTAAGACCGATTTTTTCTTTTTCTCAATGTCTTATACTAAAAGAAAAGCCAGTACGTGGAGTATTAACTGGAGAAATGAAAGGGAGATAAGAAAGATGAAAAAGTTTGTCAGTCACTTAATGGGGAAACTTGTGAAGCAAAGTTTAGCGGTTTGCGCGATTTGTTTGATTGCAATGATATGGCTGGTAATTGGAATGGCCCTAGTATCCCCACTGTTAGTAATGGGGCTGGTCTTTATCGGAGGACAATCGTTTGTTTTAGTAAATTTTCTATCGTCACTCGTTTTAGCAACTGGTAGTTTCTACCTCCTTGGTTATTTTGCAAGAATCACCATGGCTTTTCAACGAACGATTCACTTATTTTTGACCCAACTCTTTACCACGACGACGTAAGAATTGATTGACTTTTCTTCTTGCTCTTCGTTATAATACAAAGGAAGCATTATAAATAGAAATTTGGGACCTCCCATTTTTCTATTTTTTTATGCCTTTTTGTAAGCTAGAAGTAGTTTTTTTGATCTATTCAATGTGATTTAGCTATAAGAGAAGTTGTTATAGCTTGCGATAGAAATGGAGTGTTAGGAATGTCGAAAATTGTTACGAAGCAACGAGTGTTGGACTTGGTGTATGTTTTAAGTGGAGCCTTAGTTTTAGCCATCTCGATCAACGCTATTTTATTGCCTAATCAAATTGTGGCAGGCGGTGCTAATGGAATTAGTATCATTATCAATCATCTTTTTGGTTATAGTGTTTCAACAGTGTTGTACATCATTAATATCCCTCTGTTGGTTTTGTGTTTTGTTTTGTTAGGAAAAGAAGTGGGAATGAAAACGATTGTTGGCAGTATGATTTATCCTTTTTTTGTGGGAATTACGGAAAATATGCCAGTCCTAACAAATAATCCTTTGTTAGCTGGTATTTTTGGTGGAATTGTAACAGGGCTGGGATTAGGGTTGGTTTTTAAAGGGAATGCATCAACTGGTGGTACGGCGATTATTTCACAAATTGTAACAAAATATCTGAAAATTCCTATTGGTGTTGCAGTTTCGGTTGTGGATGGTTTTGTTATTTTAGGAGCATTGATCGCGTTTGATGTGGAAATAGTTCTTTATTCGCTGATCTGCCTGTTCGTTATTGGACGCGTCATTGATTTAGTACAAGTTAGTTTTGATCGCTCTAAAAATGTGTTGATTATTTCCGATAAATCCAAAGAGATTCAAACCATGATTTTAGAAGAGCTGGATCGAGGCGTGACCGCAATTCCTGTTAAAGGGGGATACTCTCAAGGGCAGCAAGAGATGCTGATGTGTGTGATACCTGAGAAGGAATTTCTGGAATTAAGAGAGCGAGTATTGGCTATTGACCCTCATGGTTTTGTGGTGGCGATGGCAGCCAGTGAAGTCATGGGTAAAGGATTCAGTTTAGGTCGCTAAGTTAAAGCGAGCGGTGAGTAACTGGCTAGGGCCCGCTTCTATCCTGTGGCAGGTCATTGTGACCTGTCTTTTTTTTGACTGAATGTAACGAATAGGATAGACTTTCAAGTGTCACAGGTAAAGTCCTTTTAGCGAGGAATTCTTATTGAAAGCGAGGGATCTGATAAATGAGATGAATCACTTGCATTTTTATCACTTGCCTAGTAAAGTGATGGTATAGAGAAGAGGTGGGAAATTGGAGAAAATTAGTTTAAGTAATGTCGTTTGGTTGCGAATGATTCGTTTTATTCATTTGAGTAATCAATTATCCAACGAACACTTAAAAGAATTTGGTCTAACAGTGGCACAATTTGATACTCTGATTCAAATTAAAGTTTATCAGCCTTTGACTCAAGGGGCGTTAGCTGAAAAAACAACCGTGACTCAAGGAGGAATTTCTCGCATGCTTAGTCGTCTTGAAAAAGATGGCTATATTCACCGAAAGACGGAGTGGAAGACGAAAACAATTTCTTTGACGCAAGCAGGTGAAGCGATACTATCACAGGCACAACCTAGTCAAGAAGCTTTTCAAGAGCGTTTTTTTACGGAAGCATTAACGGTAGATGAGCTACAAGAGTTTTCTCGCATGATGAGTAAAATTCATCGTAAAGCCCTCGAGCATTAAAAGGTGAGCTGTCTAGTGAAGACAGCGATAAATGTTAGGCATTGATAGATTGACTCTACTAAGTTTCACGAGGAGGATCTTTTACATAATGCAATAAGGAAGAAAGGAAATGATCGAATGGAATCAGAATTATTAGCACAAGGGTATCGTAAATACAGCGGTGAAGCGATCGATGTTTTTTTTAATACGTCAATTTGTGTTCATTCTGGGAACTGCGTTAGAGGGAACAAAGAAATATTCAATTTGGATCGCCGTCCCTGGGTATTACCTGATAATGCTGAGGCTCAAGAAGTAATGCGTGTCATCAACACTTGCCCAAGTGGTGCGTTAAAGTATGTTCAGCATTGATAGTTGAAAAAATGAAATGTTAGGAGCCCGTAATATGGAAATGATAGAAGAAACGACTCGTTTTTACCAAACGGATGAAGAGGGAAAGTTGATTGCCGAGATTACTTTTAGCATAGCCGGAGATCATACATATATTATCGATCATACTTTCGTGGATGATCAGTATCGTGGTAAAGGATTGGCGCAACAGCTAGTGAAGTTAGTTGTGGAGAAAGCCCGTGCCCAAGATAAAAAAATTATTCCTTTATGTCCCTTTGCTAAAGCAGAAATTGAGCGAACGCCAGCTTATCACGATGTGTTGAGAAAATAACAAAATATCGGAGGCAGGGACTATCCCTGCCTCCGATATTTTCATGAACAGTGTGCGATTAACGGCTCCAAAAAGTCTGATTGGGGCATGTGTTTATCTGTGACGAGTAGTCATAAGAAGAAACAAAATGACTTTATTTCTCAACTCGATTTCATTAATGTTGAGGTAAGATAATGGTGAAACTTGTGCCTGATTGGGGAGAGCTCTCAACTGAAATGGTCCCGCCGTGAGCGTCAACAATGCTTTTAACAATAGTTAAACCAATTCCTTGACCATCCACGCTTTGATTTCTTGCAGGGTCAACCATATAAAAACGGTCAAAGATTAATGTTGTTTCTGCCGTTGACATGCCGATACCATTATCACGGATAATAAGTGTTGCCTCATTTTTCTGAGAGGTAATCGTCAGAGTGATGGCGCCTTTAGTCGATGTGAATTTGATAGCATTTGAAAGAAGGTTTGTCAAAACTTGACTTAATTGATCTTTGTCAGCGTTAATGAAAGTGGAATGGCCTTGAATCTTAAGGGTAAGCTCTTTTTCATTAACAACTGCTCGAAAATTATCTGCAATCTGCTGGCTTAATTTCAAGAGATCAAAAGAACCTTTTATGAGTGGTTCTTGTTGTTCTTCTAAGCGGGAAATTCGCTCGATAGATGTGACAAGTCGCGTTAAGCGTAAAATCTCTTCATGGCAGGTTTGCAATCGCTCTGGGGTGATATCCCAAATGCCGTCAATCATCGCCTCTACATTTCCTTGGAGAGTGGTTAAGGGGGTGCGAATTTCATGAGCAATATTTGTAGACATTTGTTTACGAAGAGCGTCTTGTTTGCCTAAACGCTGAGTTAATTCATTAACAGACTGAATTAATTCACTGATTTCAGTAATGGGTGTCACTAGTTCAATTTGTTGAGAGTAATCGCCTTGAGCCACTTTTTTTGTTAAACGATTAACAGTAATTAACGGACGACTAATTTGGCGAGCGATTAATGATGCCAGTAATAAAGAAAGGGGCAAGGCTAATATAACTACAAACGCCAAATTTCGTTTCATCCTGCTCATAAACAGCAAGTCGCTTTCTGTATATTTTAAGGCGCCGTAATAGCCAAAGGTGACAGTACCGATTTGTTTGTCAGCCAATTTCAAAGGTAAAGAGGTTTCAACATAGTCGGGATTATGCTTGTCAATGCGAGCGACAGCTTCTGCGCAGTGATCTTGCATCATATGATGCCGTCCTTTGCTACCTTGATTTGTCTCAGTACTCCAGATTAGTTGGTCATCCTGGTCCTTAATGGTCATTAAGACATTATTGATGCTAGCTTGCTCTCCAATTGCGACAACCTCTTGCTGATACCATTCATTTATTTGAGGATTAAAAGCATTTTCGACAGTCTGTTGGTAGCCCGCTAAGGTTTCAGCATACTTATCATTAACATATTTAGCAAAATGAGTGTTCATTAAATTAATGGTGATGATGCTTAGAAACCCAATAAGTAAAATGGAGATTAAAAGAAAAGAAAATAGTAGCTGAGTGCGGATGGTTCGTTTTATCTTCATAGGCAATGACCAAAACGATAGCCAGAACCGTGAACCGTCACAATATAAGTTGGTTTTCTTGGGTTATCACCCAGTTTTTGCCGTAAATTTTTAATATGTGAATCGATGGCGCGGTCAAAACCATCAAAACTATCCCCTTTGACGTGTTCAATTAATTGATCGCGAGTGAATATTTGGGAGGGGCGTCTAGCTAAGACGTCTAAAAGTTTAAATTCAGTCGTGGTTAGGTTTAATTCCGAATTATCCAGAAATACTTGCTGAGTCTCAGAATGAATAACTAAATCTCTAAATACCAAAGGTGCCGTCGTTTTAGGTTGTGTTCGGCGTAAGACAGTCGCGATTCTGACGACTAACTCTTTAGGGCTAAAGGGTTTCACCAAATAATCATCTGCTCCAGTAGTTAAGCCGGTTAAGATATCATCTTCGGCTGATTTTGCTGTCAACATGACAATTGGGACCTCAGACTGTTTCCTTAAGCGACGACAAACTTCTAGGCCACTAAGATCAGGCAACATGAGATCAAGGACGACGAGATCAGGTGTTTCATTTAAAGCCAGCTCCAAGGCATCGAGACCATTACTGGCTTGAATCACATCATAGTGACTGGCAGTTAAATAAGCGTCAACAATTTCTAAAATTTTTGGTTCGTCGTCTACAATTAAAATTTTCATCATGTCGTCTCCCTGTTAACCTGCTAATCCATATATTTCTTTTTCTGTAAGTACTCTTCTTCAGTAATGGAGCCTTTAGCAAATTCTTTTAATAGTATCTCGTGAGGGGATTCAGACTTTGGCTCTGTTGCCGCCATTTTGTCTTGTTGGGGTCTATTAGTCAAGGCACGCCACAATAACAGACCGCCACCCAATAATAATAACAACCAAATCCAACCCATTGGCATCATCATACCAAATCCTCCTCGAGAAAAAAAGTTTGTACAGTGATTTAACATAAAATAATCCTTCTTTCTTTAGTTGATCGCTTGCTCATCACAATGTTGACCATTTGAGCGGTGATGATTACTTTTGTAACCAGTTAGTCTGTCAGAGGGATCGTTGAGAGAGTCATTTGTTTTTATATTAGCTAATACTGGTGTTGTCGCCCGTTGGTCTTGTTGAGCCTCAGAAATAATTGTTGTTTGTCCTGTAATGAACCATCCCAAACTGGCAAAAACTATACAAATAATTGCCATGGTAATTAGCAGATTGTTGTTTTTCATCTTTTTCCTCCTATCTATTAACTCCTCCAGATTATACCTAAGAGTTTTGTAGAAATTATGGAGAAGTCTTAGGGGAACAAAAAAAAGCTGAAAAATCAGCTTTGTCTTGAGATTAGATTCAAATATTAAGTTTAATCGTACCAGAAGTTGGAGCCACTTTAGTGGCTTAGCTCATTAAAAATCTTTATTAAGTCCTTTGTCGTTGTTTTATCAAGGGGGAGTTCAATTCCTTTTTGCCCTTGTTCAATCGTCAGCAATTTTGTACAGGTACTTTGAATAAACTCCAAATCGTGACTAATGATGAAAATGAAGATATTTAGGTTTCTTAGGTTGGCAACCATCTGGCTGATTTGTTGCATATGATAGTAATCTAAGCCACTGGTAGGTTCGTCCAAAATAATAATTTTCTTTCCAGATAATACTGCAGTAGCAACAGCTACTCGTTGTTTTTGGCCGCCAGAGAGACTTGTTGGATGGCGAGCTAATATCTTTTCTAGGTTGAACGAACGGACAACTTGATTGAACAGCTCAGGGTGTCCAGCTTTTAATAGTAGTTCTTTTTCAACGGTCTCACAAAACAGTTGATAATTGACATCTTGCATGACTAAGTAACTCATTTTTAGCCGCTCTTTGCGAGATAATGAGGTTGTTTGGTTTAAAAAGAAGTTACCAACCGCCTTTTTTTGCAAACCTACTAATGAACGAGCGAAAGTCGATTTACCTGCGCCGTTTCGACCTAAGATCCCGATAACGTCACCAGATGTAAAGGTTAAATCTGATAAATTCAAAGCATTAGTTTCGGATTTAGGGTAGCGAAACTGAAGAGTTGGGATAGTGAGAGTATCAGTTGTTCGACTAAGAGAGACAATTGGTGGTGTCGTTGTTAGCTGTTCGATCGATAAGGAACGTAGACCCCATTTTTTTAAAGTCTGCTCATCGAGGGTTGCAAACTCTTTAGTTGAAAAGGTTGTTTGGATGTTGCCGTCAACTATCAAGACAAATTGATCAGCCAAATCTTTTAAGTAATAAAGTCGGTGTTCGGCAATAACAATTGTGCAGCCTCGTTTTTTGATCGCAAATAAAATATTTTTAATTTTTTCAATCGTCACTAAATCGAGGTTACTTGAAGGCTCATCTAAAACTAAAATTTCAGGTTGAATCATGTAAGCAGAAGCAAAGGCGACTAATTGTTTTTCTCCTCCGGATAAATCGAACATTTTGCGAGTTAACAGGTGTTGAATGTCAAAGAGCACAGCAACTTCAGCCATTCGTTTCAAGATAGTGTCCCTTGCTACCCCCATATTTTCGCAAGCGAAAGCCAATTCACTTTCTACATCAACTGTAAAAAATTGTGTTTTAGGGTTTTGGAAAACAGACCCTACGATTTCTGATAATGTGTAGATAGGTGTTTCTGTTGTGTGATGGTGATTGACCATCACATCGCCATTGATTGTTCCTTCATATAATTCAGGGATCAGTCCGTTTATTAGCCGAGTGAGAGTGGTTTTGCCACAACCGCTTTTGCCGCAAAGGATATAGCATTCTCCTTTAGGAATTGTTAATGATATTTCAGACAGGCCTTGATTATTTTCGTATTGAAAAGTAACATTTTTAAATTCGACGGTCATGTTAAAAAACTCCTCTCAGAAGAATAATTGCTAAAGCTATAGCTAGGACCAGATAGTCAAACAATCTCAAGCCGTTGTGAACAATGGTTGTATGTGGTTTGGGGTTAGAAATACCACGAGTTAAGGCAGCTGCACTTAAATCAACGGCTGTTGTTGAGGCAGACATTAATAATGGAACCACAATATATTCTAGTGTTTGAATAGGATGTTTTACTAAATCAACAGTTGTTACAGCGATACCACGAAGGCGCATAGCTGAACGAATGTGCTGGTAATCTCCTTTCAGAGTTGGAAAAAAGCGGAATAGAACGCTAAATGGGATAACGATAAATTCAGGTAAATGCCATTTTCGTAATGTATACATTAATTCGGAGACTTTGGTTGTTCTGATAAAGAGCCCCCCAACAAGTAAAAGTGGTAGGAGGCGTCTTAAGGTGACCGCATAGAGAGAGAAAAAAGATACAAAATAGTTTAGATAGTGGCCCATCAATAATTGTTCAATCCCGAGGCAGCTCGAGTAAATCAAAAGATAAATTGCCGCTCTCTTTTTTCCACCAATGATGAGAGTGATCAACAAAAGGAAGCCGATGCTGACTAACTCATCTACTAAAGAGAATTGGAAAAAAGTCAGGAAATTGGCAAAAATCAGTAGGACTAGTTTAGTTTGGGTGTTTAAGGAAAACGTTTGGGACAAATGGGGCTGTCTCCTTTCGTTAAAGTAAAAAGAACCAGATTAATTAGTTGAAAAATGTTTATCAACGATTTTGCGACCAATGACAATACCAATGGCGGCACAAATAACTGTAAAGATCAAGCAAACCGCTAAGTTTGGCCAAGTAATATTAGCAAAGGTTCGTGCGACATACTCAGCATCTTTCCCACGGTTAACAAGGCTTTGCGTGTAGCCGTGTTTGAAAAACCAAAGGGGTAAAATTGGGCCGGTCATATTTAATGAAAAAATTAGGAAGCTAAGTTGGTTTAATCGGCGGTCAACGTAATTTCCTTTTTTTGCCATTAAATCTGCGCCGATTCCAAAGACGATGTGAGGGACGATTGCTAAAATAAAGCGGCCAATAAGAATAAAAAATAATCCCATAATAATTCCCATAGTAGAAATAGCACCGAATTTTGGCACTTTTTTAATTAGTATTAAGTAGACAGGGCCCGTTATCAGAGCACAAAGACCAGGTAATAGTAACACGGAAAAGCCTGGGAGTAGTGCTGTGCCAGCTCCAGATGCAATAGCAGTTAAGACAAAATAAATGGCAGAGTATACGCCGATGGTAATCATGTCTTGAATTTTAAGTGATTTACCCATAAATAATAATGACTCCTTCTTTAAAATGATTATTTTTTCACAATCTAGCATGCTAGACTGTATTGATAAGGCTTATTTTTAATAAAGCAAATATCTTTAAGTAGTATATCATAATTGATAATGATTATCAGTTATTGAGGATCGATATGTTGAAAATAAATGGAGAACTACAAAGTGAGGAGGGGGTTTGGTGAATAATATCAACTTTTTGGAGAATGTGGGACGAACTACTTTCATTTTAGTGGAATCTCTACTACACTAAGAAAGGAGCAACGGTTAATAAAAGATAAGTCGAAGGATAGGGTGGCCAATATGCGAGTTTTGATTACAGCAGGTGGAACTTCTGAGCGGATTGACGATGTTAGAGCGATTACGAATTTTTCAACAGGCAGATTAGGCAGTTTAGTAGCAGACGCTTATAGTCAGTTAGCCGATGTTGACGTGACCTTGATTAGTGCTAAACGCTCGCTGAAGCCAAGCAATCCTGCTATTAGAATCATAGAAGTTGAAAGTGTTCAGGAGTTAATAATGGAGGTTACCAACCAGTTGGAACAGACCTCATTTGATATCGTGGTTCACAGTATGGCAGTTAGTGATTATTATCTGACAGGGACAGCAAGCCAAGAAGCATTAATAAGTAGGTTAGGAAAAAACAAATCAGTTTTAGAGGCGTTAAACCAAGCATTTGATCCTATCAGCAGTGAACCCAGTAAGTTGAGTTCACAGACAGAAACCATGTATTTTCAGTTGCAACAAACACCAAAGGTTATTTCGCTTATCAAGCAGTTGCAACCAGGTGCATGTCTGGTTGGTTTTAAACTGTTGGTAGATATCTCGGAAAAGCACTTAGTAAAAGTAGCCAAGGAATTGATGGCAAAAAATGATTGCGATTTTGTTTTGGCAAATGATAAAACGAGGATTAGTGGCGATGAACATTTAGGATATCTGATTAACCGCCAAGGTGAGTTTACCACCTATACCAGTAAGCAAGCTATTGCTCAAGGGATTATTGAGCAAACCATGAAAGGAAGAACAACATAAATGAAACGAGTAGTATTAGGTGTTAGTGCTAGTATTGCGGCTTATAAAGCAGCAACAATTGTTACCAAATTGAAGAATCAGGGAGTGGATGTTCATGTTATAATGACACAGAACAGCACTCAGTTTATCACCCCCTTAACGATGCAGATTTTATCAGAAAATCCGGTTCATGTAGACGTTATGACGGAGCCATCAGTGGAACGGATCAATCACATTTATCTAGCGCAAAACAGCGATTTGATTTTAATCGCTCCAACCACGGCCAATACGATTGGTAAAATTGCCAACGGTATTGCAGATGATATGCTGTCAACGGTTTGTATGGCGACACCACCGAGTACACCTAAATTTTATGCCCCTGCAATGAACACTAAAATGTACGAGCAGATCATCACTCAAGAAAATATGGCAAAATTAGCCCGATATGGGTATCAAGAAATTAAACCGGTTGTAGAACGCTTAGCATGTGGTGACATTGGCATCGGGGCTATGGCTAAAGTCCCTGAGATTGTCGATCGGGTTATGGCAGAATTGAATAGTGTAAGAGTATAATGAAAAACGACGATAAGTTCGTCGTTTTTTAGTTTTTGTCTGTCAGTGAGTTATTCGTCCCCCGATAGATATAAGCGTACAAGTTGAGTTGTTCTTGTTGTGCAACCAGAATATTATCGGGATCATCAACTGGAATAAACTTCTTTTCAAAAAAATGACAAATTTCTGTTAGATGCTGGTAAGCGACCCGTGTTTGAAAAAAGTCTACCGCTAAATCTAATTTGATCGTTTGCCCGTCCATCGTTTCGACTAAGAAGTAAAAAGGATCTCTCATGGACACTAATAGGATTGGTGTTAAATTGTAGCTGGTTAAGTTCGTGGTATATGGGTCTCTAATTTTTTTCTGGTAAATAAGGGTGATATTAGAGATGTCCTGGTACTTTAGTGGTTGCAAACACTGGTGTTCCTGTTTTTTTAGAATGTGTTTCATTCTTGTTAAATTTGATCTAAAAGTAGTTGTAGCAGGTAGAAACATTAATTGGTCTTTTTCTAAGACCCAATGCTGATAAATTAATTCAACACTCAATGTGTAAATGAGGAAGATCAAGGCCAGGTTGCTTATAATAAAACAGAATATTCCCCAGATGAAAGAGTTTGTTAGTATTAGAGCGACAACGCCAATTAGAGTGCTCAGCAGTAAAGGACGTTTTAAGAATTGCTTGCGAACGGGATGACTGTTTCCAATACTAAAGGGGAGGGCTAAAAATTTTTCGCCCATAATTAATTCGTCGATTGAAAGATTGAAAAGATCCCTTAATATAATCAAGTTATCGATGCTGGGGTAACTTTCCCCATTTTCCCATTTGGACACTGATTGTCGAGAGATACACAATTTATGAGCAACAGCGTCTTGGGTTAATCCATTGACTTCTCGGTAATATTTTAGATTTTCAGCTAAATTCATTGAGCATTACCTCCTTTGGTCTCTTAAGTATAGGCGTCAGCTAAGAAATATGAAACAATTTTTACGCACTTATCAGTTGCTATAAGGCGGAAGAAGGACAAAAAACGCTTGCCGAGGCAAGCGTTTAAGTTTTTACAAATAATTGCCGATCTCACGGATCCAATCTGTCTCATTTGCCAAAACCTTTCCATTAAGTTTAATCAAGCCGATTGTATAGAGATTAGCATACGGGAATTGTGATTCAGCTACTTCTTTTAGAGCCTCTAGCTTCTCAGGAGACTCGGCCCCTTGCTGGCGACTATCAGAGAACAGCGCGATAATTGGTATGCCAGCTTGATAAGCGACACCAACTTCTGACGCAACACCGACATCAATGACAGGTCCATCTAAAATAGCAATCATCAATTTGCTAGCCAAGAGTGCCTCCGTGTCATATTTGGCAATAGTCATGGAATCCGCATAATTAGCCTTATCGTTAATGCTCATTTGTTCTTGAGGAACGTAAAAGAGTTCGTCAGGATAGGTTTCTCGCAATTTTTTTACCAAGTATTGATTGTATTGTAATTCCATATTTGAAAAAAGTGGGGCAGCGTAGTATAGTTGCTTAGGCATGAAAAAGTCTCCTTTACAGTATTTTTTATATTACATGCTACCTATAGATTATCGATTCTGTAACATATTGTAAAGAAAATGTTATATTTCTCTTAAGTTTTTCTAGTATAATGTAATGGTGAAGCTAAAAAAGGAATAGAGATAACTGTACTTATAGAAGAGTAATGAAAGGTGTTGTGGGTGTTGAAATCACGAAAGATGACCTATCTGATGGTTCTAACCATATTAGTTGCTGTGGTTATGCCAAGTATTGCGTTAGCAGATTCTGTAGATGAAATTAAAAATAAAGAAGCTGAAGTAAAAAAACAAGGCGAAACAATTAACGCAGAAATTGATTCAGTTGTTGCCGCTATTAACGCTAAATATCAAGATTTAGCTAAACTAGATTCCAAAATTTCTGATTCGCAAAAAGAAATTGAGCAGACTGAAACAGATATTGTGGCAACTCAAGAAAGTATCGAGAAACGCAGCGGAGTTGTAGCTGAAAGAATGAAAGATATGCAATTACGTGGAGTGGGACAAAATTCCTTACAAGCTTTATTGGAAGCTGAGAGTTTTTCCGACTTTATTAATCGCGCCTATGCGGTGACCGTTTTGCAAAATGCTGAAAACTCTAAGATTGAGTCTTTATATGAAGACAAAGAAAAACTTAGTCAACTAGAAGCGAAATTAATTGAAACACAAACCAATTTAGAAAGTCAACAACAAACAGCCGAAGCTGAAAAAGCGTCATTGGATACTGAAGTAGCTGGTTTGAAAGATAAATTAGCCTCTAATGCTTCTACATTAGACAGTTTAACTGCGGAACGTGTAAGTAAAGAAAATGAAATTAGAGAAGCGGCTGCCGCGAAAGCTGCAGAAGAGACGAGACTTAAAGAAGAAGCTGCCAAGCAGTTGGTTCAAACAAGTAATGCTACTAATAACTCAAGCACGACAGAATCCGGTACGGATACTAGTAATTCTGGCGGTGGCCAAACAACGACACCACCAGTAGTTCCACCGACAGTTGTTCCGCCAGTGACTCCACCAGCAACAGGAGGCATTAACGGACAAGCCACGGCTTATATTGCTACTGGTAATAATACCGCCACAGGCACAGTGCCAACAGTTGGCAGAACGATTGCGGTTGATCCTAGTAGAATTCCTTTAGGTAGCAGAGTTCAAATCGTAGTACCAAGCATGCCACAATATTCAGGGGTTTATACTGCTGAAGATACAGGTGGTGCAGTTAATGGTTACATCATTGATATGTTTGTTGGCAGTGAAAATGAAGCACGTAATTTTGGACGTCGTTCAATCATTATTACCGTATTATAATAAAAACTGTGTTCCCATCTAATTAACTTTAGATGGGGCTTTTTTTGTTTGGAAATTAGGAATGAGAGTGGCAGTTGGTTGGCAACTTGGTTGTATGTCATCCAGAATAATGAGGATGTGTCAGGGTTGACTTTTAACTAGTAGACCCGTACAATTTTTATGGGATGATGTGAGGAGGAGAAAATTGATACGTTCAGCTAAAAAATCTGATGTTGATCAGATTGTACCATTAGTGATGATAATCTTAAAAGACATGGAATTAGTATTTTTAAAGAAATACGGGGAGGAAAAACTCGTTGAGGTCCTTAAGTTAGCTTTTGCTGATGAAAATTTTCGTTTTGGGTACGCACGAGGCATCGTGTTAGAAGAAGAAAATGAAATTTTGGGTGTTGCCTTTGGTTATCTCGATTCTGAAGAATCGACGATCGATGAGCCGCTAAAAGCAGCCTATAGAAAACTAGGGATTCCAGAGGACGAAGTGATGTTTGGAGACAAAGAAGCATTTGAAAATGAATGGTATTTGGATAGTATTGCGGTACGTGCTGACCAGCGCGGGCGCGGGATTGGTGCCAAGTTATTAGAAGCTTTGCCTAAGTTTGCCACTAAACAAGGGGCTAATAAGATCGGGTTGAGTGTGGATGATGTCAATCCCCGAGCGAAGCAATTATACATTCGGCAAGGATTTAAAGAGGTTGGCCGTGCTGTCATTAGTGGTCATCAATACGACCATATGCAGAAGGAGATATAAGTTAACTGGAGGCTGGGACTATTGTCCCAGCCTCCAGTGTTTTCATGAAACTTGTGCGCTAGACGCCTTCCACAAGTCTGCTATCTTTAATGCTCTAAACCGCTATGCATTTAAATACTAGAGGAGAGGGCATCCTATTTTGAGATTACTTGGATCATGTGCTTATCTGTGACCAGTAGCCTTATGAGGAAACAAAATGATTCGATGTCCCAGCTTTTTTCTAATCAAAGCTTAAATTGGGGACATGTTTTTTGAGTTGGTCTTCGGTTTTTTTTCGATTTAGTAACCAATAATCAAGAACAGCAGCGATACAAATACAAAGAGGAGCTTCTTCTTTCTCAGGAATATCTAAAGCATAAAAGTCACCAGTTGTAAGGGAAGCTTTTTCCATTTTCATGACACGACGGTTCAGATGGTAAATGGCGTAATCATGATTGCTGATATCGCCCATGACGACCCATCCAAGTTGATGAACGAAGTAAAAGTCACGATTAATCGAGAGGACCCGTTGTAAGGAGCCAACCTTTTCGAATTCATGGTAAAGGTCAAATCGCGAGCCAAGTTTAAAGGCGAAGTTGGCTTGTTTAATACTGGCAACGATGTCACCATTCAGTTGATACAGGGAAAGGACGTCCCCACGCATTCCCCAGCGACCAACCATAAGATACAGGGCGTCACCTTTTTGGTTTTTAATTATCGTGCGACTGCTACTTGATAATAGGTCTTGGCGAATATAATAGTGGCTCATCCAGTCACCCCTTTCTCAAACTAAGCGTTTTTTAACGACTAAAGATTCTCTTCGATGGCGCGAATAATGGCTTTGCCGACACCGCCATCCATGTGATGATCAGTCTCATAGCGCGCAATTTTCTTGACGCCTTCTTCTGCGTTACCCATAGCAAAGCTAACACCTGCAACTTCTAGCATGCTCGCATCATTAAAGTTATCGCCGATCGTCATCACTTCGTTTAATGGAATACCTAAATCTTTGGCAATGTGTTTAACGGCGATTCCTTTTTGGGCATCAATATGATTGATCTCAATATTGTTAGGGTACGAAGAGGTGACAATCAAATCCGGTAGTTTTTCGATTTCTTCTCGCAAAGGCCCTAATATTTTTATTTCTTCGGGAGCAAAGGCAATAAATTTTAAAATTTTAATGCCACCGTTATTAAGAAGTTCCTGATAATCAGTGATGTAATTGATATCCAATAATTCCAAATGAGCAGCAGCCATCGCGATTGCCATTTTAAAGGTTAAATGAGGCAGCTGATTGGCTAACATAATAGCGGCGTTTTCAATGCGCTGATGCTGATTATCAGAGTAAATACCGTGGTCTGTGGCTATTTCGAAGTAAACATGATGAGCTTGTAAAACTGCGACGATTTTTTTGGCATTTTCTCTCTCGAAATCAACTGTAAATAAGTTGTTGCCGTCTTTATCGAAGGCTTGAGCTCCATTAACCGTTATCATTGGACAATTAATACCAGCTTCGTCCAGAGGAGGTTTGGCCTCGGTGTACCCACGTCCAGTGGCTACCATAAATTGAATCCCTTTTTCTTCAGCAAAGCGAATGGCATCGATGTTTTCTTGAGGGACGTTCATTCGCGTCCCCAATAACGTGCCGTCCATATCTGATGCAATTAATTTAATCATCTGATTTCCTCCTTATTGACAGCTTTTAAAGCTATTCTTAATTTAACTAGTTGGTTAGTGGTGCATCAAATAGTTAGACATAATGTCGTCCTCTCTAGTTTACCATTTTTTTACTGATTCAGCATGTAAAGTTGTTGTTGCCTTTCAGAAAGTAGCAAATGAGTAACAGACGATGGTTAAATGAGCAAAAAAAGAGGATAATCCCTTGAGTGTTTCAAGTTGTTTTAGTATGCTAGGAGATAAAGGATGTGAGCAGATGATGGAGTTACCAAGAAATAGTTGGGAAAAGCTATTGGCTGTTGAAAAGTCTAAACCTTACTATCAACAGCTGGAAGAATTTTTAAAGAGTGAATATCAAAAGACTGCAGTTTACCCGCCGCAAAACAAAATTTTTGAGGCGTTCAAACTGACGCCGTATGAGGAGGTTAAGGTGGTTATTTTAGGTCAAGATCCGTATCACGGTCCTAATCAAGCTCATGGGCTTAGTTTTTCTGTCTTGCCAGGCAATAAAATTCCCCCTTCTTTGCGCAATATTTATAAAGAGCTAGCTAGCGATTTAGGTTACCAACCAGTTGGCCATGGGTATTTAGAGAAATGGGCAAGAGAGGGCGTGTTGCTCTTAAATACTGTTTTAACAGTTCGTGATGGTCAAGCTAACTCCCATCGAAATAAGGGCTGGGAAATTTTAACAGATGAAGTTATCAGGCAGTTGAATGAGCGGTCAGAACCAATTATTTTTATTTTATGGGGGAAACCGGCTCAAAGCAAAGCTCAGATGATCGACGCTGATCGTCATTTGATTTTAGAGGGACCACATCCCAGTCCGTTGTCGGCTCATCGTGGTTTTTTTGGTACGCGCCCTTTTTCGCAGACCAATCGTGCCTTGGCCAAATGGGGGAAAAAGCCAATTGATTGGCAGTTATCGGAAACTGTATGATAATTATCTTTAATCTGTATTAATAGAAAAGCTGTAATTAGAGAATAGTTGTCTAAATCGTGTATAAAAATATGTGATACAGCTAATTTAAACTGTTCTTTTTCATGGAATGGGTGTATGATAGAAGAGAAAGCAATAAAACAATTATTGGAGGTACTACAGTGGATATTTTTGAAGGCTTAAAAGAACAAATTCAAGGCAAAGGGATTAAAATTGTTTTTCCTGAAGGAACGGATTTGAGAGTGCTTGGTGCAGCTATTCGGTTAAGTGCAGAAGGTTTATTGGAACCGATTGTTATTGGAAATGAAGTCGAAGTGAAAGAAATTGCCAACACTCGTGGTTTAAGAACATCAGGTTTAACGCTTATTGATCCCGAAACATACCCAGAGTTTGATGAAATGGTAGCCGCATTTGTTGAACGACGTAAAGGGAAAGTAACGGACGATCAAGCGCGAACTATTTTAAAAGACCCTAACTACTTTGGAACAATGTTAACATACATGGATAAAGCCGATGGTATGGTGAGCGGTGCGATTCATTCTACAGGAGATACTGTTCGTCCAGCCTTACAAATTATCAAAACTAAACCTGGAATTAGCCGTACTAGCGGTGCCTTCTTGATGGTTCGTGGTCGTGACGAAGAAAAGTATATTTTCTCAGATTGTGCCATTAACGTTAATCCAAATGCACAAGAATTAGCAGAAATTGCAGTGGCAAGTGCTAAAACAGCTGAAATGTTTGGTATTGATCCTAAGGTTGCAATGTTGAGTTTCTCAACAAAGGGATCAGCTAAATCAGAAGAAGTGACTAAAGTAGAAGAAGCGACTAAAATCGCACAATCTCTTGCACCTGAATATGAAATTGACGGTGAATTACAATTTGATGCGGCTTATGTGGCATCAGTTGGCCAACAAAAAGCGCCAGATTCAAAAGTTGCAGGTCATGCTACGGTCTTTGTTTTTCCAGAAATTCAATCAGGTAATATAGGTTATAAAATTGCGCAACGTTTTGGTAACTTTGAAGCAATTGGACCAATCTTACAGGGATTAAACAAACCCGTTTCTGATTTGTCTCGCGGGTGCAATGAAGAAGAGGTTTACAAACTTTCAATTATTACTGCTGGTCAGTCTTTAATGGATTAGATTACACGTGGACTACTCAATTTTGTTGGGTAGTCTTTTTTCATGTAAATGAGTATACTAGAGAAGAAGATACTAAGGAGTATTAATCCCAAATAATATGTCAGGTAAGTAGCTGCTTAAATGGCATATTGTATGAAGTGAGGTTAAAGCATGAAAGAAATATATTTAGAAAATGAGTTAGCCACCCAAGAAATGGCTGAAAAAATCGGGGCCGTTCTAGAAAGTGGTGACTGCTTGGTTTTGACCGGTGAGTTGGGAGCAGGTAAGACGACTTTTACCAAAGGTCTTGCCCGAGGTCTCGGTATTGAACAAATGGTCAAGAGCCCTACTTATACGATTGTTCGAGAATACCGCAAAGGTCGCGTCCCCCTTTTTCATATGGATGTGTATCGTTTAGAAGAGGGGGCTGCTGACTTAGGGTTGGATGAGTACTTTGAAGGTGATGGCGTAACGATTATTGAGTGGGGAAAATTGATTGAAGAGGAGTTACCAACTGATTATGTCGAATTAGTCTTAAGTTATCAAGCGGAGGTTAACAGCCGTCAGCTAAAAATTTACCCAGGACCAAAGGGGCAAGACTTATTGGCTAGAATTGAACAAGCCATCTAAATAAAAGCGAAGAAATAACATTAACTGTTGTTATTTCTTCGCTTTTTACATATACTTAACTAATTTTTTTAATGGGTCAACACCAAAACGATTGGCTTGATACAACAGAATATTTGCACATGCTAAACTGTCGTCTAACGCGTTGTGATGGTTGTCCAATTTGATTCCAAGTTTATCACTGACAGTGTTGAGTTTATGGTTTTCAAACTCAGGAAAGAGTTTTTTACTCGTTCGCACGGTACAAAGAGACAGATAGTGGGGTTGCTCAATTCCATAATACTCTAAGCAACCTTTTAGCACAGCGCAGTCAAAGGCAGCGTTATGGGCCACAATTAAGCGATTCTCCTGAAAATAGCCTTGGATTTCTTGCCAAACAGCAGGAAACTTAGGGGCATTTGCAACGTCTTCAGGGTGAATGCCATGAATTTGGATATTTCTCCAATGAAAGTCTGTTTCTGGTTGAATCAGTGAGTAGTATCGTCCCACAATTTGGTCATCCTGAACCATAATCAACGCGACGGAACAGGCACTGTGTTTTTGGAAATTAGCCGTTTCAAAGTCAAAGGCGATAAAGTTCATATTGATAAGACTCCTTACTAAAAAATGTTGGGTGAAGCGATTAAGCGTCACTCTGAATTCCTTTATTATACCCCATTTTATCAAAAGAAAAAAGGAAGGAGAATGAAAAATCTCGCTTCCGAACCAATTATTTTGATGATTTTTTACGTCGCTTTCGACGACCAGAACGAGTTTTTTTGGACTGAATTAGTTCAGCTTGTTGTTTTTCAGCTTTTTGTTTATTGACCAAAAAGATTCCTAGAATTGTTAGAATCACGATGATGACCAGAACCACAACCCAAATCACGACAGATGACTCCTTTTGGGAGGGCTTATCTGGCTCTTGTTTATTGGCCACTGTTTGAGTCTGAGTACTACTACTCTGGGAGCTAGGAATGGTCGTTGATTGGGACACAACATGCTCCTCAGTCGTATCGATTGTTTGCGCCACAAAGTTGTAGTTTACATCTGTTGATTGATCATTAAGGAAGTCCATAATGGTAATGGTTGTTTTTTCTAAATCATCCGGGATTGGTATCGAAAAATGACCTTCTTCGTCAGCTGTAATTGTCGCCACAATATCAGCTAAGGAGACATTGGCATTGGGGACTGTTTTCCCTGTAAGGACATGATTCTCTTTGTCGTAAACTAAATCAGAAATAAGCGGCTCTTTGGTATCTTCGGCCAAAACGTGGTGATCAAAATGGCTAAAACCCAGTAGGGCGATGGCTGTGATGATCAAGATGTTAAGCATTTTTTTCATAGTAGGTCCCTTCTAAGTTATGAGTAATTCAACAGGGCAATGGTCACTTCCGACGATATCGGCATGAATTTTAGCATCGATAAGGCGGTCTGTTAAGCGTTCAGAAGTAACAAAGTAGTCAATCCGCCACCCAGCATTATTTTGACGAGCGTTGAAACGATAGCTCCACCAGGAGTACGCTCCTTCTAAATCAGGATAAAAATGACGGAAGGTATCGACGTAACCTTCAGCTAATAATAAGCTGAATTTTTCACGCTCTTCATCAGTAAACCCAGCGTTTTTACGATTAGTTTTCCAGTTCTTTAAATCAATATTTTGATGAGCAACATTTAGATCGCCACAGAGAATAACAGGTTTTTGAGCATCTAGCAAGTTAAGGTGAGTTTTAAACTCTTCTTCCCATGTCATCCGATAATCCAATCGTTTTAACTCGTTTTGTGAGTTAGGGGTATAGCAAGTGACAAGGAAAAATTCCGGATATTCAAGAGTGATTACTCGGCCTTCTTGATCGTGTTCTTCAATGCCGATACCGTAAGAGACTGATAAGGCTTTTTCTTTAGCGAAAATAGCTGTACCAGAATATCCCTTCTTAACCGCATAATTCCAATACTGATGGTAACCAGGTAATTCCAAATCAATCTGTCCTTCTTGAAGCTTTGTTTCTTGAAGGCAGAAAAAATCTGCATCTAACTCGTTAAAAATATCAACAAAGCCCTTCTTTACTACTGCGCGTAAGCCGTTGACATTCCATGAAATGAATTTCATTGTGCATCCTCCTTCTAGTATGGTTCAGAGCGGTACTAAATTTATGACTAATCACATAAATCCAGCTGCTCATTTTAAGATTCTTCCTTTATTGTATCGGATATTTGACTTGCCGTCATGTATTTCTGGTTAGTATTTAAAATATTTGTTTATTTAACGATCTAAAAAAGTGAGGTTAACCGCTTATCGTTTCAGATTATTGAACAATTGGGGTTAACAACGCGGGTTGCAACTAGGAGTTTGAATTATTTTACGACAGTCCGATTGTTGTAAAAAAGCTGATAGATTGAGCTTGCTTGAATAACTAGCAAAAAATGAGTTGCAGGCAACATCCCTCGTCTAGTATTATTGAGACAGTTATCATACAGTTAATCCACAGAGGAAGTGAAGAGATGAAATTTGGCGAGCAACTAAAACATGAACGGAATAAGTTGAACCTGACACAGGAAGCGGTGGCCATTGACTTATTTGTGTCACGACAGACTATTTCCAGTTGGGAGACGGGGCGAACCTATCCTGATATTGATAGTTTAATCGCTTTGAGCAATCTCTATCAAATTTCTCTGGACAGATTATTGAAGGAGGATAACGGTATGGTGGAAGATATTAGACGAAAGACAGAATTAAAAGAGAGTAAAGTGGTTTTAGGTGCTAGTGGGGTAGTCAATCTATTGCTTTTCCTAGTAGTCATGTTGAATCTATTAGAGGTGAAAGGGTTTAAGATCGAGCGTAATACGAGCTTGCTTATTATGTTTATCATGCTTGGTAATTTGTTTATTACGGTCTATGCTAAGAACAAATATTTACAGTATTCAATTAAGAAACCGACTAACTTCCAACAAATGGTCAAAAAAGGACTGTTGCCTGGTGCAGTTGTTTTGGGGGTCTGTCTATTGGTTATTTCAAGAGTGTCAGCGATTGTTCCTAAAGAGGAGGCCTCTCATGTTTTGGGCTTAGGAACAGGAGTGGTGGCGGGAGGCGTTCTAGCTTGGTGTATTATTAAACTGATGGATCGCTATAACCAAAAATAAACGTAAAAAAGCATTTAGCGGAGTGATAACCTCTGCTAAATGCTTTTTTTGTTATGGGTGTTGTTCAAATGTTCCATAAACCTTTACTTGTCGGTTGGCAACCATGGTTTCCCCTTTGGCAATCACCGTATCGATATCTAGTGTGTCAGCATCCAGCAAGCACAGATCTGCATCATAGCCAGCTGCTACCTGACCTTTGGTTGCCAACTTCAAAATAGCAGCGGGATTGCTGGTCACTGCTCGTAAAATAATTTCAAGGGGAATTTGCTGATTAAAAAAAGCATCTTTGATGCAGATCAGCAAGGCTTTTGAGCTGCCAACTCCTAGTCCGATAAATTCGTTAGCTTCATTAAAATAAGGCAAGCTGCCTTGACCGTCAGAAGACATCGTGAAGTTGTTTAGATTGATATCCTCTGCTAACAAACGTTTTAGTCCTTTAGCGAAGCTGACTTCACCATCGGTTTTCTCCCAAAATTCTGGATCATCGCTAGCGGTGAAATCGATCACGCCGCCACGTTTAGCAAAAGCCAATGAGGCTTCAAAAAGTTCTGGTGTCCGATTGGCATGAGTTGGTAAGAATTGGCTAATCGGAATTTCAGTCTCCTCAATGACTTGGTTAATCAGGGAGAGTTTGCTTTTACCGCCACCCAGATGAACGTTGATAATGCCTGCTTTATTCGACAACATACCGCCTACCCGAGCATCTGCTACGGCTCGACTGAATTCTGCAAAGGTCGGTTGAGACGAACGGTGGTCAGAGATGGCAATCTCTCCAATACCGATGACTTTATCAATCACCATAAAGTCTTTAATCAAAGAATCGGTGATCGGTTCAATTGGTAACCGATAGGACCCTTCATAGAGGTAAGTAGAGATTCCTTCGACTTCCAGACCTTTCGCTTTGGCGATTAATGCCACCATATCTCGACCAATGCCATCAGTTCCCAGACAACCAACTACTGTGGTAACCCCAGCAGTGGTCAAGTTAGTTAAAGTTACTTCTGGTGTGCGATTTTGAAAGCCACCTTCACCACCACCACCTAAAAGATGGAAGTGGCAGTCAATAAAACCAGGGGTTAATAGTTTGCCTGTGCCGTTTATTTCCTCGACATCAAAAGGTAAGCTAGCTAAGGGAATATTATCAGCGATTAACTGAATTTTATCGTTGACCACTAAGACATCTTTAATCCCAAGGTAATCAGGTGCATAAACTGTTGCTTGACGAATCACTTTCATTTGAATCCCTCTTTCTATGACTTGATCTGTTTATTGTAACCCAATTAAAATAGCAATCACAATAAAAGCTGTTCCTAAAACAAATAAGAATCCTTGCATTTTAATTTGGAACTTCGCCCATTTTGTCCAATCGATTCGAGCCACACCGAGAACTCCGATTAAACTAGCAGAAACGGGTGTAAAGGCGTCGACAAAGCCTGCTCCTAATTGGTAGG
Source organism: Vagococcus allomyrinae (assembly GCF_017829975.1). Classification (GTDB taxonomy): domain Bacteria; phylum Bacillota; class Bacilli; order Lactobacillales; family Vagococcaceae; genus Vagococcus_D; species Vagococcus_D allomyrinae. Next base: position 53,375 of record NZ_JAEEGA010000021.1, read on the forward strand.
CTAAGACGGCTACTTGTCGTGATACGCCTAAAATATCGGCTAGTGGAGCCATGATTGGCATCGTTAAAGCAGCTTGACCAGAGTTAGACGTAACGACTAAGTTAAAGAGACTCTGGAAGATGTACATGAACCAAGCCCCGATGACACTTGGAACACCTGTTAAGAGATTACCAATGCTGTAAAGAATGGTGTTAAGTGCGGAAGCCACGTTAGCATCTGCACCTCCTAAAACAAGTAGAATGCCTTTCGCCATTCCGACCACAATCGCTGTGCCAGCTAAATCAGCCACTCCTGTTTGGAATGAACTGGCAATGTCATTAATGCCCATATCGTTCAACTTAAAAACAACGGCAATAATCCCTGCCACTAAGCCCATGACGAAGAATTGAGAGGCAATCTCAGGAATGTAATAGCCTTTTGAGGTAACACCCCAAATAATCCAAATCAGAACGGCTAACATTTCTAACAGGATCAATTTGTGACCTAAAGTAAATGGTTTTTGTTCTTCAGTTGTTGTGGCAATTCGATCGCGGAAGTACTGATCAGATTCGTGAGTTGTTGACAATACTGGTTTTTTGCGAATGCGCTCGGCATACACCATCATATAACCAGCTGACAGAGTCGTAATGACTACCCACATTGTCAACCGGAAAGTGGCACCAGATAAGACGGGGACGCCGGCAATTCCTTGAGCGACCGCGACACTAAAGGGACTCATCCAAGACGCCGCATTTCCAATTTGAGAAGCCACATAAGTGACGGTTATAGCCACTATCGAGTCATAGCCAAGAGCAATCACGAAAGGCACCATGATCATAGCGAAAGGGATCACTTCTTCTGCCATACCGAAGGTTGCCCCACCTAATGAAAACATAAAGAAAATGACCGGCAATGCTAAACGCTCTAGTCCACGGGTCTTGCTAATAAAGGCGTATATCCCTGCATCGATTGCGCCTGTTGCCATGATAATCCCAAAGGAACCACCAACGACCAAAATCAAGGCAACGATTCCGACAGCAGAGCCATACTTATCTCCAGAGGTTAGCCCTTCAAAAATATAATTGAGAAAACCAAAACCGCCAAAATCATCTGTTCCCCAGAGATTCGCCGTTTTATGCAATTTTTTGTCAGTGTGATAAATTTTTTCACCGTATAAATTGTATAAAGTGTCATCGGTCAAAGATAATTCATCTAGGGCTTCTTGAGAGAGCGTTTGCTCTCCAGCTGCTAAAGTTGCCTCTAGTGCCTCCTGATCGACGTTGAGTTCAGCTAAGGCTGATGTATCAGTGACTAGTTCTTCTAACTGATCAAAGACAAATTCCTTATTCATGGCATAGCTGTAGCGAAACGACTCCTTATCAAGGACTGTTCGGGTAGTTGTTTGCCCATCTGCCCCTTCAATTTCAATTTCATTGACACTAAATTTTCCTGCGGGGATTAAAAAAGTTAGCAACCAACAAGCAATCACAACACCAAAAATAATCGCATAAGTATGTGGCGTTTTAATTTTAGTTAAATCCCGTTTAGGTGTTGTATTAGACTTTTTAGACATTAAGTATCCTCCTCCTGGTGATTAATCTAAGCTTATCAAGCTCAAATGTATAAAAATACAAAGTCAAGTCAAAGTATATCACAAAAAGAAGGATTCGTAAGGGGGAAAATGTCTATTAAGATAGTGCAGAGGCCCTTCGAAAAAAGGAGCTCATTTTATGTTGCCTTCTAATAAAAAAATTAACAAAGGACTTGCCCTCCACTGCACAGGAGGGGGGATAATGACAATAGAATAACTAAACGATTGTTGGCTAGTCTGGTTTTAAGAAATTGGTCAAACAAGTCGTTGGAGGGAGTAATGGATGGATTCAGCTTTAATATTACGATTGGCAATGGAAAAGGGAGAATCATTATCGGAAACAGAGATTGACGGTTTACTCAACCAATCTCTGTTAGTGGTTAAGTTAACCCGTGATAATAGTTCAGAACGATTAGCTAATATTTTTAAATTGGTAGGGCTAAGTGAAATTTCAGGAAGTCAGCGTCTAAGGGGCACTCAACAAATCGTTAAGTTTATTAATCAAGAAGTGGCCACATCAGAAGGGTTTGCTTATACAGGCGATCTAGGGGGAATCGTGCCCTGTTATAACGCCATGTTATTAGAATCCTATGTTCGTTTGGGAATGGCCCAAAGTCCAGAAGTTGTTCGGGGGTTAAACTGGATAAAAAAGTATCAACTTTTTGAACGGAATCAGACATCAAGTTGGCAAGGAAAAGGGATTTGTCTGCACGGTGGTTGCTTAAAAGCCACGCCTTGTTATATTGGTGTCGGCAAGACTCTCCGGGCCTTGTTAACCTATCAGGAGTACACAGCTAATAGAGATGGCGAGGTTGCCAACCTAATTGCGAAAGGTCTCAACTATATGTTGGATCATCAGTTATTTTTAAGACGGTCCACTAATCAACCGATTAGTCCCCATATAACGGATATGATGTTCCCACAAAGTTATTGTTTATCATTAATGGACTTGGTCTATATCGTGGGGAAGAGCAACAGTCAAAAGGAGCCACGTGCTCAGGCTCTTATGACGTTACTAGCTAAAAAAGATCTAGGTAATCGTCAATGGAAAATCGATTATATTTATCGTTACAAGGGGTATTTAGCATTTGATAATAGACGTGGACCTTCGCCTTGGGTGTCAGAGCTGTCTAATATATGGTTGGGTGTGGGAGCTAGCAAATAAAATCTTTTGCGATAGTTAACCAATGTTTCCCTTTTTGAGTGAGGCTATCACATAACAGATATGAAAAAAGAGAGTCAGGGCTTAAGTTTCTGGCTTTTTTCCTGTTGATAAAAAGGGTAATAGTCGATGTAAGCGCGGAAAATAGCATCGACAACAATATTTAATGTGATAAAAAAATTGTATTCTTTTTTATCGTCACCGTCAAAATACAAAGGGGTTACATGATAATAAAAGCTGTAAGTAGCCATTTGAGACAACGTGTTTTTGACGAGAGGCGTAATGGAAATAAAGGGAATATTTCGCAGTTTTAACACTGCGATATTCTGTTCCAAGTCTCCATTCGTGCCACTGTATGAGATCAAGATAATCAAATCATCCTCAGTAAAAGAGTCCATCATCCAGTTAAATTCTGTAATCGAAGGGATGGTTATCATATAAGTGCCTGTAGACATAAAATTTCTTGCTAAACTGTTAATGGCATTTTTCTCTCCCCAATCTGTTCCGTAACCAAATATTCGTTTAGCCGAGTGAATCCCTTTAAGAGCAGGCGTTAAATCGGTTTGTGAAATTAGTTTAATGGTTTCATCAATGTCTTGATGTAGCAAATTAAGGTTACTTTCATAAACAGTGTGAGATTCTTTTTGTTCGTGGCGTAAATAGTATTTAAATTCAGAAAAACCAGCAAAGGCTAATTTTTGAGTGAGTCGAATGAGGCTTGATTTAGAAGAATGACAGTTGGTCGCAATTTCTTCCACACTCATATGAATGACGTTTTCAGTATTTGCCATAATATATTTTAAAGCGCTTAAATCGTTGTCATTCAGTGCTGAATAATATTGATTAATGCGTAATTCGATAGACATGATAACTCCTCCTTTTAATAGCATCATATAATAATAGTCGATGGTCTAAAGTCCAAAAACTGGACGTGAGTTTTATTTTTTAGCACAGGACCAACTTAGTTTGAAAGCATTGTAGGTCAAAAAGTAACTGACTATACTATAAGTATACTAAATGGATGGAAGGTTGTGAAAGTCTTGAGTGAGGAAAACTTGATTATAACCATTGTAGGTGGTGGCAGTACTTATACACCGGGCATTATTCAGGCTATTTTAAAAAGTAAAAAAGTGTTCCCCGTAAAGGAGATTCGTTTATATGACAATGATCAGGAGCGTAATCATGACATGTTCTTGATTATTCAATTATTATTAACAACGAATCAGATGCAGGCAGTGACGTTGGTTGAAACGGTCGATCCTGAGATAGCGTTTAAAGGAGCTGATTTTATCTTCTCGCAAATTCGTGTGGGTGGTTTAGCCATGCGCGAACAGGATGAAAAAATCCCACTGAAATACGGGTTAGTTGGTCAAGAAACCTGTGGGGTAGGGGGATTTGCTTATGGCTTGCGCTCATTGGGAGGGTTGTTAACCATTGTTGAAGACATCCAACAGCATGCGCCAAATGCTTGGATTTTAAATTATACAAATCCAGAATCGATTATCTCAGAGGGAATCCGTAGAGCATTTCCCAATATTAACATGTTGAACGCCTGTGACATGACAATTTCGATTGAGGAGACGATTGCGCTTAATTATGGGTATGATCGGAAAAACTGGATTAGTACGTACTATGGGTTAAATCATTTTGGCTGGTATCGTTCGATTTACGACAACTCCTTAGGACGAGATGTGATGCCCGAGATCATTAAAAAAATTCAAACGACTTATTTGCGCGTCGCAGATTTTAACAAAGGTGATGAGGCTTGGCAAGCGGCGTTTGAGATGATGTCAGTCATGGTGCGAAATTTCCCAGACTATTTACCAAATAATTATTTGGAGTACTATTTGTATCCAGATATGATTGTAGAAGAGGCTGATGTCAATTATACACGAGCTAACATGGTGATGGAAGGACGTGAAAAAAAGACAAAACGGATGGCAGCAGCCATTAAAGCCGGAGAAACAAGGAATGTGCTGGATTTTAATTTTGGTGAACATGGCCAGTATATAGTTGATATGGCTGTATCAATTTTAAAAGATCAGCGGCGACGTTTTATGTTATTGTTACCTAATCGTGGGTCCATTCCTAATCTCAGATCAGATGCAGTAGTGGAAATACCAGCATATGTGGGGGCTACTGGTCCAGAAGCTATTTCTTTAGAACCGATCAATGATTTTCATAAAGGGCTGATGGAAGCGCAAGTGGCGGCTGAAAAATTATTGGTAGACGCTTTTTTTGAAGGGTCTTATCAAAAGGCGTTACAGGCTTTTACTTTAAATCAGACAGTGCCTTCTGCTCGAATTGCGAAGCAAGTATTAGACGAGATGATGATAGCCAATGGCGATTACTGGCCGAAATTGCGATAAAGAAAAATAGAAAAAGGAGGTTTTTATTATGATGGCGAAATTACAACGGTTTGGTGGGGCGATGTTTGCCCCAGTTTTATTATTTATTTTTCCAGGGATAGTGGTTGCCTTAGCAACGGTGTTTACTAATCCAGATATTGTCGGTAGCATTGCCAAGGAAGGGACGATGTGGTCCAATATCTGGGCAGTCATTGAAACCGGTGGTTGGACCGTATTTAATCATATGGAAGTATTGTTTGTGATTGGCTTACCACTTGGATTAGCTAAGCATGCCCGAGGCCGTGCAGCAATGGAATCATTTGTTATTTATTTGACATTTAACTATTTTATTTCAGCCGTTTTGGCTATTTTTGGCAGTAACTTTGGGGTTGATTTTAATCAAGAAGCTGGTGGTCAAAGCGGTATGAAGCTGATTGCTGGAATAAAAACCTTGGATACCGGTGTTTTGGGGGCAATTTTGGTTTCAGCTTTAGCCATTTGGTTGCACAACCGGTATTTTGATAAATCGTTGCCGGAATTTCTTGGTATTTTTCAAGGTTCAGCCATGGTAGTCATGATCGGCTTTTTCGTGATGTTGCCAGTAGCTTTTGCTACATCGGTTGTATGGCCAATTGTCCAACAAGGCATTATGTCATTGCAAACGCTGATGGTTAAATCGGGAAATTTTGGTGTTTTTTCTTATATCTTTTTAGAAAAGGCATTGTTGCCAACTGGGTTGCATCATTTTATTTACACGCCATTCCAGTATGGGCCAGCAGTAGTTGAAGGCGGAACAACTTTGTATTGGATTGAGCACATGCAAGAATTTGCTCGTTCCAGTGCGTCGCTTAAATCGCTTTTTCCTGAAGGCGGTTTCGCCATGCAAGGGATTTCTAATTTGTTTGGTATTCCAGGTATCGCCATGGCTTTTTATGCCACATCTAAACCAGAAAATCGCAAAAAAGTTTTAGCGCTGCTGATTCCAGGTGTGCTAACGGCTGTTTTTGCGGGAATAACTGAGCCATTTGATTATACTTTTCTCTTTATTGCCCCAGCCCTCTTTTTCGTTCATGCTTTTTTAGCCGCAACGATGGCAACAACCATGTATATTTTTGGGGTTGTTGGAGATATGCAAGGAGGCTTAATAGAGATGATTGCTAAAAATTGGTTTCCTATGGGAGCCAATCATTGGCAAACCTATTTGATTCAGGTGGTCATAGGATTGTTTTTTACTGGTATTTATTTTGTTGTTTTCCGCTATTTAATTCTGAAATTTGATTTTAAAACACCTGGCCGTGAATTAGCAACGGAAGACGTTGGCTTGTATACGAAAGCTGACTTTAAGGCGAAAAAACAAAGACAACAATCATCAAATGATTTATCCAATCGAGGCAAAGCCATCAATTTTTTAGAAGGGTTGGGAGGCTATCAAAATATTGAAGCGGTCACCAACTGTGCGTCTAGGTTGAGAGTGACGGTGAGGGATGATAGCCTAGTAGCATCAGATGAACAATTTAAAAATTTTGGCGCTCATGGTGTCGTAAGAAACGGCTTAGCCATTCAGGTAATTGTCGGCTTATCGGTTGAACAAATTAGAGAAGAGTTTGATAAAGCATTGAAAGAAGCCTTAGAATTAGATTGCTAATCTGTTACGAATTATTAAAACACAACAGCTGACTCCCTTATGAGATAAGCTGTTGTGTCTTTTTATTGAAGAAGACGTCTCCTCTTCAATAAGTATGATGAGTCAGCCCTTGATTTTCCCCATTGAATTCAAGGGCATTGCCTCCATTAGTGATGCTTTTTAAGCGGCACTAGCCATGATGATTAAGTTAATATCATCGTTTACGCAAGTTTGAAGGGTGATTCGTTCACCACCACCACTGCCGATAATTTGGTCTGCATAACTTTGTCCGTCAACCACCCCAGTTGCATAGTCGTCAACTTGGAAAATCTGGTTAACAGTGTAATAAGTCGGTGTACCAGAAGTATCAGTGACGATGATCTGGTTACCGCCGCTTACAGAAAAGAGAATATTAAAAATGCCAGGGTTATGACCAATAAAATGAGTGTTAGCACCATCATTCCCTGATTGGACAGCATTGCCACCCCAGGTGGCAATAACGTTGGGATTGTTGTCAATGACTGATTGGCCGCCGCCTTGTCCAGCATTTTGATAAGGTATCGAGATATCGCCAACATACATTGTATTAGCTGCCCAAGTTGGTTCACTAGGCACCGCTACGGGTTGTTCTTCAATCGCTGTTTCCGTTATTAAAACTGGTTCAGCTATTGTTTCTTCTTCAATTGGTGCGTCAATCACAGCTTGATTATCAGAATTAGCGATCTCCTCAGAAGGAGTTGTTGTCAATTCTATTGCTTTTTTGACATGAACCGTAATGGTTTCAGTCGTTTGATTATGTTCTTGATCGACTGCAGTTAAGGTCACGTTCTGATCGCCAGTCTTTTCAGTTGAAAAGGTACTAGCGACAACTGGAATGGTTTTGTTATCATGATCCTTGGCAATAACGTCTGTTAAAACATTAATGGTTTCACCTTGGGTCACATCCCAGTCCTTTTGCCCCTCAATTTTGGGCGGTTCAGTCTGATCTTCTTTTAGTTTCACAGCTACGGTGGGCTTTCCCGTTAATTGTCTTTCTTGAGCAGCAAGCTGCATGTTTTGCTTATATGATAGGGTTCCGGTAACACCTATCAAAATAGTTAAAGCTAATAAACCAACTACAATCTTTTTTTTCATTCTAATCCCTCCATGTCATGGTAAATGGTGAGATTTTGCTTCTATCGATAAAATTAAAATCTGCTTTTCTACAAGGTCATCATAAATCTTAGATCTTAAAATGTGGATTTTTTTGCTCAAGACTTTTAAAATACAATTAGTTATTTAACTTGTTATAAGTTGGTATATAGGTATTTAATAGTCTTTTTTTCAATATTTGCTTATCATTGTGAAAAGGGCCTTATTTTGTTTGAAGAAAATGGTACAAAATTTGACGGAGAATTTGAGTTTACAAACGTATTGCTCAAAGACAGTCGAAAATGACTAAGACCTATTCGTATCAATGACTCAATTGTTAGGTCGACATGTTCCTTTTCATTCAATTTAACAAAAATCTACAACTCTTAGACTGGTAAAATGGGGATTCTAAGAAACAAAGGTGGTATAATTAAAGTTCTTTTAATAAACTCAAGATACGAAAGGAATGACTTAATATGGAGCTAGGTTTACAACTGAAAAAATATCGAACTGAGCGGAAATGGACTCAAAAAGAGTTAGCTAGCATTATCAATGTTTCAGATAAAACGATCTCTAGTTGGGAAAATAATCGCTCATATCCCGATATTGCCATGTTGGTTAGCCTTAGTAATACATTTAATATTTCGTTAGATGAATTTATAAAAGGAGATACGGCGATGGTGAAAACAATTGATAGGAACTTAAAACTCAGAAAGGTTTATAAAGTGTGGTTATTATTATTTCTATTTGTCATAGTGACCAGTATTTTGTTTCTCAGTCTTTATCAAAATAAAAATCAATGGGTAGATAGAGTTAATCCGTTGATGGAGATGAAAATAGGTTATACGACATTGCCTAAAGAAGTGACCTATAATAATGGGGAAAGATACAGCCTTATCAAATCTGAAAAGGGTGAACGACAATTTCCAGATGATTATAAGAACATGCTCGTAATTGATGGCCCTTTTGGCGAATTCAGCACGTTAAGCTTTTCTGGCGGTCAGTCTCCCGAGGGACAAAACTATGCCATGGTCCAGCATAAGGGGCTATATGTTAGAAGAATTTCTTTTATTTCTTGGGAATCTATTCCAGGTATCATTAGGGATAAAATGAACAAAGAATACGTAGAAATACCCAGACATGAGGGATCTGTTGAGAGCAAGTAGTTTGATTGGAAGGTAACGTTCTTAGGGCAGTGCTAAAAGGGGAAAGACGTAACTGGTAAGAGGCTGTTGAGCCGAATGAGAGAAGGTAAAAGCAAATATGAAGGTTGCGCTTATCTGAAGGCAACCTTCATATTTACTTTATTCAACTTGCGCGAGCTACCACGATCAGATTAACTGCGTCGTTCACACAAGTCTGTAATGTAATTCGTTCACCGCCGCCAGTTCCGATGATGTCATCAGCGTAGCTTTGACCATCGGCAATGCCAGTGGCGTAGTCATCTACCTGAAAGAGTTGGTCAACCGTATAGTAAGTTGGTGTGCCACTGCCGTCAGTGACGATTATTTGGCTACCAGTACTTAGTGAGAAGAGCACATTAAAAATCCCTGGGTTATGACCAATAAAATGCGTATTAGCCCCGTCATTTCCAGACTGAACAGCAGCACCTCCCCATGTGGCAATCATATTGGGATTGCTGTCAATCACTTGTTGGCCACTACTTTGGCCTGCATTTTGATAGGGAATCGCAAGTCCTCCAATATACATGGTATAAGGTGCCCAAGTTGTTTCAGCAACAGTTGCTACTTGGGGTTCTTCGACGATTTGTTCGGCGGCTTCTTCGTAAATGGGTTCTTCAGCAGTTGCAACCTCGTCAATTATGGGTTGTTCGTCACTAACGGCTTCTGCTTTTTCAGGTGCATTAACTTGAACGACAATTGTTTTAGAAGTTTTGTTGTGAGCGGCATCTTCAGCCGTAATGATGACATTGTGTGAGCCTATTTTCTGGTTAGAAAAGTCGCTGGCAGTTAGCTTGACGGCCTTATCAACATTGTCAGTAGCAGTGACTCCATCAAGAACATTGATGGACTCCCCTTGAGTGATAACCCAATCCTTTTGCCCGCTAATGACAGGTGGTTCACTGTCTTTTTTTTCAGTGATAACTGTTTCTTTTTGGACTTCCTTGGCTGTTAATTCTTTGTTTTGGATATAGGACAAAGTTCCGGCAAGGCTCATGACAATTACTAAGGATACACCGCTAATAAGAATGTTTTTTTTCATCGTAAATCCCTCCACAAATAGTTAATGGTGACATTTTTTTGTCGACAAAAAATAGCAATCACATTTTTTACAAGACTATAATAATAAAAATTTGAAAAAATGTGAAGCGTTATTTTTAGAACTTTTTGTGAAATTTTTTAGAAAAAGAAGAGATGATACAGGTTACCAACTATATCGGTTCTGTTAAACAGTTGCTTAATGTTGTTCGCATCGAGTGTTGCTTCTTAAAGAATTTTCAATCGAGTTAAGAACCTGTTAAACTGTGGAGAGAAGAGCAAAAGGGAGCGAGTGGGTGAAATTAGCAGAAGAGGTTAATTTATTAGAAAATCCTCGAATCATCATGAGGTTAAATGTGGCGTCGTTAGCCGTATGCATTGGAATTTTTGTCAGTTATTGGCTGTTGGACGTGTCAATTAGGTTTGAATTTTCGTTGTTAGGGTTTGTGATATTTATCTTAGTCATGATGTTATCCTTTGCTTTACACGAAGTCATTCATGGCTTGTTCTTTTGGTTGTTTAATAAACAACAAAAAGTTAAGTATGGATACAAGAACGGTATGCTGTATGCTACGTCACCAGGTTCCTTTTATACTAAAAAGGCGTTTTTAATCATTGCCTTAGGGCCATTTATTGGGTTGACTCTTTTATATTTGGCGATCGGATTAGTTTATCCGAGTGTGGCTTACCAGCTTTTTGCGATCCATACGGCAGGGTGTGTGGGTGATTTCTATTATGTTTATTTATTGGCTAAGAAGCCAAAAAAGGTATGGGTTGAAGATACTGAAGTGGGAATCAGTTTTTATTATCAAACGGAAGGCGGTCAGTAGATGGAATGGTTTACTCTGGAACGACTTGATCAGCAGACGGTCGCAATTAGTGAGTATGGTCATTGGGAAAAGGTTCGTTCTTTTTTATTAATGGGACAGAAAGAGGCGCTGCTAATTGATACGGGACTGGGAATTGGTTCGATTAAAGACGTGGTCGAGGGCTTAACAGATCTACCTATAAGAGTCGTCTTAACCCACGTTCACTGGGATCACATTGGCGGGGTAGGTGAATTTGATAATTGTAATGTTCATCCTTTAGATCAGGAGTGGTTGGAGCAGGGGATTCCTGTTTGGGACACTGTCAGTGTTCGCAAAGAATTAATGAGGGAGTTATCCCAACCATTGCCAGCTGATTTTGATATCAGTCGTTTTGAGTTGTTTAAAGGGTGTCCCACGGGACATTTGTTAGATAGTATGGAGATTGATTTAGGTGGGCGAAAGGTTTGTGTGATTCACACACCAGGGCACTCTCCAGGTCATGTCTCATTTATTGATACGAATGGTTATCTCTTTCCAGGAGATTGTTTGTATAGCTCAGAAACACCCATTTATGGAAATTATCCTTCAACTAGCCCTCAAGACTTGGTGAGATCATTGGAAAAATTAGCCAATCTACCAGGCATTCAGCGAATTTTTGGTTCTCATAATCAGTTAGAGATCTGGGTGAGTTCCCAAGAGTTACGAGATAGTGTTACCTATCTGAGAGAGAACGACTTAGTGAGGCACGGAACGGGCCTTCATCAGTTTAGAGCCTTTCGTTTACTTTTTTAGTCAGAAGACCAGGAGATGATAGAGATGAATATTGATATACGCAAAATTTCAGAGAGTAACCAACAAGATATTTTCCTGCCAAATGAGCCTTTTGAATTACGGGGAAGGTTAATTGTCTCCCGCGTAGCTGAAAAATGGCATTATCGAAAAGAACTGATGACGCCGGTTGAAATGATTTTTCCAGATGAAACTTATGATTATGGCAAGTTGACGGCTAAAGGTTTTGTTTTAGGTGCATACTTGGAATCAACCTGTGTGGGTTTGGCAATCATGGAAGATGACTGGATGAAACACATGTATTTGGCAGATTTGAAAGTCAGTCAACTAGCACGGAGATTAGGTGTTGGGCAAAAGTTGATTGCGGAGGCTTTTCGCTTGGCGAAGGAACGGAACTATCAAGGAATTTATACGATTGGACAGGATAATAATTTGAACGCCTGTGAATTTTATTTGAAAGTTGGATTTGAAATAGGTGGCTTAAACACTCGGGGCTATCAGTACACAGCGCAAGAGGAAAAGTCGGATATTTATTTTTATTTGAGTTAACCAAGAACGTGAGTCTCGTGTCATATCACTGGACTCACGTTTTTTTATGGCTAATTAGTTTAATTTCCGTGAGATTACGGCTTTGCCGCCCACTAAAACTTGCGTTAAACGGCGTTCTGTGGCGGTCACTTTAACAAATATTTGGCCGGTTTTGTCTAAAGCGAGGCGCCCTTGCTTAAATTCATAAGTGGTATCGCCGGTTGCTTGAGTTTCTTGAAACAAATAGCAAGCCAAGGCGCCATTTGATGTACCTGTAGCGTATTCTTCATCAATGCCAACATAAGGGGCGAAGTTGCGACAGTTGATAGGTCGTTGGTTGTCTTCGAAAGCGAAGACATGATAGCCGATAATATCTAGTTCTTCAGATATTTTGCTAATCGCTTTGAAATCTGGTCTGATTTTCTCCAGTAACTCGCTGTTCTTAAGAGGGATTATTAAATCCTTTAAGCCTGTCGAGACAATTTTTAACGGATAGTCGTTAGCGAAATCTGTCACAACTAACCCTAACGAGTTGGCAACTTGTTGGTTGTTTGGTTGGTCGTTAAAAAAATCGGCATAGTTTGTTCCATAAAGACCATGTTGTCTTGAGAAATCGTAACGCCTAAATTACCTGCTAAGGTTTCGATCATCAGCGTGCCAGCTGCCAGTTTTGCCAGTTGTTTTAAGAGGCTGAAGGCAGCAATTGTGGCATGACCACATAAAGAGACTTCGGCTAATGGTGTAAAATAGCGTAAGTGGAACTTTCTTTCATTTGTTCTTTTGACAAAGGCCGTTTCTGAATAGCCTAAGTCAGCGGCTATCATTTGCATCTCCGCAGTTGACAGCTCTTCCTCTGGCGCCAACAATCTTACACCAGCAAGGTCGCCACCATGGCCGTTATAAGTAAAACTGCGAACTTCGTATAAAGTTGTCATAGGCTCCCCCTTTTTAATTAAATAATGGATTAAATCGAGTCGTAAAGCGTCATGCTAGGAACAATTTGTTTATGGACAAAAGGTGCCGATGGATAGGCGGTTCTGTCTAGTAAAGTGTCGACTGCTAGTTCCCCCATGAAGGTTAAATCAGTGGCTACATTGGTGATTTTTGGCTGTGACATGCGAGTGAATTCCGTATTGTCAAAACAAATAATCGCAATATCCTTAGGGATGATTAGACCTTTGGATTGGAGATAGGAATTCAGCATGAAGGCGAGCCCTGAGTTGGCACAAAACCAAGCATCTGGTTGGGTTTTTAGTTGATTTAACTTTGTAAATAAAGCGCCTTGGCTCTCCTCAATTTCGGTAATGATAAACTCTGAAGCAAAGGGCAATGAAAAATGTTCGAGAGCACGTTTGAAGCCACGGTAACGCTCTAAATAGCTAGGTGAAAAGGTAATGTCACCGATAAAACCGATTGTCTGGTACTGATGTTCATGCAACAGGGCAACAGCGGAAAAGACCCCGTCTGTATTTTTCGTCAAAATGGCATCGGCTGCTAGCAATGGGTCGTGATGATCAACGATGACGGTTGGTAACTGACTGTCAATCAATTTTTTGATGTAACGGTTGTCGCTGTGTGAAAGGACGATAATCCCGTCATAAAGAGCCAGGTCGACGGGAATCGTCAGTGTTTCAATATGTTCCTGCCGTATTTCCTGAATAGTTAATTGCCCATTCAGGTCACTGCATTTATCTTGGATACTTTTAACAATCTCCCCGAAAAAACTGGTTTGTGACAGGGCGAACTCGGTAGCAAACAAAATAAAGTGTTGCTTGGTCGCCCGTTCTTCATAATGATAGCCCAGTGATGCAGCAGCTGCTATTACCTCTTTTTTAGTGGCGTCACTGACACCTTTTTTATTTCGTAAGGCTTGGGATACTGAATTTTTGGAAATGCCTAAGTGATCTGCGATATCTTGCATCGTTACTTTAGCCAATGGATTCACCTCATGTAATTTTTGTCAGTCATTATAACTCCCATTGTAATGTAAAGATACCAGAGAACACAAGCCGGAAAGTCTGGAAATTAGGTATTTAACATTACAAAAAAATGACAAACTACCTGTAATGAAAGGTCTAGATCGTTTAATTAAGTGAAATAGCATCAAAAAAAACATCGTTAATCACTGGTTCTCTGATTTTTTGTGATATAAAATCTCTAATCTGTTTTGTAATTATTTGTAATCATAATTAATAATTAATTATATTGTTGACAATCGTAATGGCAGGTGCTAAAATTTTGGGTGTAAGATAGAAACCGTTTACTTAAATAGGAGGGTCAAGAATATGAAACGAATGAAATGGCTAATTGGTTTGTCAACAGCGTTGTTGTGTGGAGCGCTACTAACTGGTTGCGGCACTAAAAAAGAAACTAATACCGATACCGATGGTAAAACAAAAGTAACTTTTTGGGCAGCACCTAATCCTACTCAATTAAAGTATTGGGAAGAAATGGCAACTGAATTTGGTAAAAGTCAGTCAGATATTGTGGTGGAAGTCTCTCAAATGAAGGAGAGTCCATCATCTGAAGCAACGATTCAGTCGGCGATTGCTTCAAAGACGGCACCGACATTATCTGAAAATATCAACCGAAGTTTTGCGGCGCAGTTAGCTGCCAGTGAGGCAATCTTACCGATTGATGAGCAAAAAGGATTTGATGATATTGTTAAAGGACGAAACATGACCAAAACAATTGACAGTTGGCAGTTTTCAGATGGCGAACAATTTGTTCTCCCGGTTTATTCTAACCCGATTCTATTTGCATGGAATTTAGAATTACTGAAGGAGTTAGGTTACAATGAGCCACCGAAAACCTATTCTGAGTTGTTGGAAGTCGGCAAAAAGTTAAAAGACAAACATCCAGATAAAGTGATGTGGGCCAAAAAAGATTTAGCGGACCCAACGGCGTGGATGCGCTGGTTTGATTTCTTCCCATTGTACAATGGTGCTAGTGAAGGTAGTAGTTTTGTTGAGGCTAACAAGGTATCGGCCGATGATCAGGCAGTCGAAGATGTGTTAACGCTAGTCAGTAAGTTGCAAAAAGAAGACTTATTGTTGACGGGTGAATCAACGGATCCCTTTGAAAATAGTATTAGTTTGATGGCTGATTTAGGCCCATGGACCTTCCCGAACTGGGCGGAAAAGTATCCAGAGCTGACTTATGGGGAAAGTTATACCATTGCAACGCCTGTCGTTCCCGATCGATTAAAAGCGGCTGAAACGGTTTCTACCTATGCGGATGCCAAAGGGATTGTCATGTATGCCCAAGCTGGCGAAAAAGAACAAGCAGCAGCGATGAAGTTCCTGAAATTTGTTTACGGAGATGAGACTCACGATGCGAAGTTCCTTGAAGTGACAAGTTTAATTCCTGCTCGTGACGATGCAACAGAAAATGCTGCTTTTAAAGAGTATTTTGAGGCTCATCCGGAGATGGCTGCTTACGCAGAGAACGTGCCATACGCAGTTCCAGCCATGGATAATGAATTGTACAATGACATCCAGCAAACATTTGGCGAACAGACGTGGGTACCTGTCATTCGTGGGGAAAAAGCACCGGCAAAAGCTTGGAGTGAGGGTAAAAAAGCGATTGAAGGAGTGCTTCCTTAATGAAGAAGCAAAACAATAAATTGGGCTGGTTATTTACCAGTCCTTATCTCATTTTTACGTTGATTTTTTTCCTATTGCCTTTATTCTGGTCAGTTTGGTTGGCTGTGACTGACTGGAATATGATCTCTCCCAGGATTAATTTTGTGGGGCCGGATAATTTTATTGCGGCCTTTAAGAACCCCGCCATTCAAGCGGCCTTTGTGGTGACGTATAAGTTTTTATTAGTATTTGTGCCCTTAGCTTTAGCAATGTCCATGATGATTGCCTTATTGGTCAATAGCTTGCCTAAGTTAAAGGGGCTTTATATGGTGGCCTTTTTCCTGCCTTATTTGTCGAGTGGAGTAGTGACTTCTTTGATTGTCAAAGGTCTTTTATCCTATAACGGTCCGTTGAACACCTTCCTGCGAGAGCAGTGGGGAATGAACATTGATTGGTTAGGTAATCCTGCGACCTCAATTTTTATTGTTTCCTTAATGATTGCTTGGAAAATGTC
The DNA here is from genome assembly GCF_017829975.1 of Vagococcus allomyrinae. Classification (GTDB taxonomy): domain Bacteria; phylum Bacillota; class Bacilli; order Lactobacillales; family Vagococcaceae; genus Vagococcus_D; species Vagococcus_D allomyrinae. Next base: position 69,653 of record NZ_JAEEGA010000021.1, read on the forward strand.
AGGTTATTACGGCCTAATTTTAATATCGGGTCTAGCCAGTATTAATCAGGAAATCTATGAAGCGGCCGCCATTGATGGAGCTTCAAAATGGACAACTTTTTGGAAGATAACCTTTCCGATGCTTTATCCTGCCTTTTTCACCGTCACTGTTTTGGCAGTGGGGATTAGTTTTGGTATCTTTACTGAAGTTTATCAGTTAACAGGAGGAGGACCTAATTTTGCTACTAATACCTGGCAAATGGAGATTTACAATCAAGCCTTTGTCAATTTAAAATCGGGTTATGCGTCGGCGATTGCTTTAATGGCTGCGGTGGTGACGTTTGCTTCGATTGGTGTGATTCGAACGATGTTAGAGAAATGGGGGGAACGAAATGGTTGGTCATAAACTGAGTAAAAAGAGTCTTGTTTTACGTTATGGTCTCACGACTGCCGTAATGTTAATCATGATTTTTCCGTTTATTTATCTGGTGATGCATTCTTTTGCTGACTGGGATCAGGTTGATCGTCAAATTATTCCCTCATCCTTTAGTTTGCGTTCATGGACGTGGTTGTTTGGCGATTCGTCGACTTCAGCCAATGCCCCATGGTTAGGTGCCTTTATCAACACGATTATTGTGGCAACCATTGCCACTTTTCTGATGTTGGGTTTTGCTTTAATGGTGGCCTATGCCCTTGCGAAAATTGAATTTAAAGGCAAAAAAATGGTTAATAATGTTATTCTTTTTCAAATGTTTTTCCCGGCGATTATCTTATTGATTCCGCAATTTTTAATGGTGACAAAAGTTGGGTTGTTGGATTCTTATGCAGGGATGATTATTCCAACCGCTCTCAGTCTTTGGGCGATCTTTATGTACACGAACTTTTTTAAAGCCATCCCCGATACGTTAATTGAGGCCGCAAAATTAGATGGGGCAAATGATTTAACGATTTTATTTAAAATCGTTTTGCCAATGTCACGCTCAATTACGACAGTGATTTTCCTCTTTTTATACACGGATCGCTGGACTAATCTTTTGTGGGACATGATTGTTTCGAAGAGTGATGAGACCGTCACATTAAATGTCTTAATTTCTCAAATGTTTGGCCCCTATGCCACGTATCCAGGTCCGATGTATGCCGCCTCGGTGGTGTTAACCTTACCTTTAATTGTTTTATTTTTACTTTTTTCAAAACAATTCCAAAAGGGTATGCAATTTACCTTGAAATAACACCTATTTATTGGGTTGTGTATGTTAGATGATGTAGCTAGTAAGCCAATTTTATGGCTGGCTTATAAAATTTTAGAGAGCAGGAACTTAAATGACTATATACCGTTACAAAGAAAATCCGCTGATAACCCCCATAGATGTACCGCCGTTACATGAGGGATTTGAGGTGATTGGCGCATTTAATGCGGGTGTTGCCAAATATAAGAATGAGACTATCTTGCTATTGCGGGTGGCTGAACGTCCTGTTAGTAAGGATTCCCAAGTAATTAAGGCACCTGTCTATGACTGCCAGACTGAAAAGATAGTGATTCACCGTTTTAATCGCAGTGATAAGACCTATGATTTTGAAGACCCACGAATGATTCGGTCTAAGGATAAAATGGATGGTTTTTCTTTCTTAACCTCTTTATCCTATATCCGAATTGCCCGAAGTCAGGATGGTCATACCTTTACGATTGATGATCAAGCCTTTCTTTATCCTTCAAATCGTTACCAAACCTATGGGGTAGAAGATGCTCGCTGTACTCAAATAGGCGATGATTATTACATTAATTTTAGTTCTGTCTCTGAAATGGGGGTCTGTGATTCTCTAGTTGTGACGAAAGACTTTGTTACCTATCAAGATAAAGGAAATATTTTCGCTCCTGAAAATAAAGATGTGTTGCTTTTCCCAGAAAAGATCAATGGGAAATACTACGCTCTTCATCGCCCGTCTTTAAAAAGTATCGGTAACTACGATATTTGGATCGCCTCCTCACCAGATATCGAAGCATGGGGTAACCACCATCACTTATTAGGCGTTCGCCCAGAGAAGTGGGACAGTGGTCGAATAGGCGGTGGCCTAGTCCCCATCAAAACCGCTAAAGGATGGTTGGAAATTTACCATGGGGCAACGGCAGAGCATCGTTACTGTATGGGAGCTGTTCTCCTGGATATAGATGATCCAACAATCGTATTGGCTCGAACCGAAACGCCGATTATGGAACCAGAGGAGGATTATGAGAAAAAAGGTTTCTTTGGCGATGTGGTATTTGGTTGTGGTGGCATTCTTGAAGGGGATACTTTGATTATGTATTATGGTGTTGCCGATACCTCTATGGCTGGCTGCGAAATCAAAATTTCAGATATTCTGGCTCAGCTTGAAGCAGAGAGTAACAGGTAAGCAGATAACTTATAGCAGATAATCGTTAAAAAATATGGGTGGGACTTTTTGTCCTATCCTGTTTTTTTGATATAATAACTCAAAAGGGGACTGACTAATGAGCTATCCCAACACATTTATTGTAGTCTCAGAGGACACAAAGGCCGAAAAAGGGTTGGTGCCACCAACTAAAGTGACACTCACCATCGTGCAACTGCAATTTGAGATGATTAGTGGGGTTCCTTATACGTATACATAAGCAGACCTTGATTTTGCTTGTCATGTAAATAAGCAGAGGTTAGTGTTCTCTGATGAAGCACACCGTCAGGCAGAGTGGCAGCAGTTTTTTGCAAAACCTAATGCTTGTTTACAGACCTCACCATTAGTCAAAACCTATGGCTGGTGAATTCATTACGATAAAGAAGGCAAGCTAATGATCTATGGAAGGGAGACGCCTGATTACCAGCAGCTGTCTCAAAAGGAACACATTGAAAAAGGCATGCGTGTTGCCCGATTTTTTGTATAGTGAGTATAAAGAGAGAAAGAGGGGCATATAATGACATCACATGAGACTTATTTAACACGTTGCATCGAGCTTTCTCAACAAGCCCGAGATCATGGAAATACACCTTTTGGCGCGTTATTGGTGAATCAGCATGGGGAGATAATTTTGGAACAGGAGAACATTGAAATTACCGAAAAAGTCTGTACGGGACATGCTGAAACCACCTTGGTTCAACGAGCCTCACACTTGTACAGTAAAGAAGAACTGGCTTCCTGTCTTCTTTATACGACAGCGGAACCTTGTGCCATGTGTACAGGAGCCATTTATTGGTCCAATGTAGGGACAATTGTTTATGGCATGACCGAAAAACGTTTATTGGCTTTAACAGGTGACGATGACCAAAATCCAACCTTCGATTTACCATGTCGTGAGGTTCTGGCACGAGGCCAGAAAGAGGTGACGGTGATTGGGCCTTTTCCGGAACTTGAATTGGCGATTGCCGCAGTTCATCAAGGGTATTGGGGATAAAGATCATCAAGAAAGAGTAAGCTGATTTGGGAAATTAATAGTCAAGGTCAAAGATGAGAGAGTTGATTATGGGCAGCAAAAGCCACTGCCATGAATTTGATGGCAGTGGCTTAGGGTGAGATTGATGGATCTCTCATGGCAGCCATTTTTGGGCATCCCGTAGTGCTTCAATCGTTTTACGGAATTTCATTAGAATGTAAAGAAAAAAATTATTAGGTTAATAGGTTGTTCAAAAAAGGAGGAATCTGATGAAAAAAACGTGTGTATGGTTGGTAGGACTTGTCATGTTGGTTTTATTAGTTGGATGCAGTCGTAAAGTCGTGAGCACTGATACATCTGAATCAACAGAAACCATTAGCAATGAGGATTATCGAGAGAGTTTGTTAGAATCGTGGAAAAAGGATGGGCTGATTACAAGTGAGCGTGAGTTGGCTTTAAGGGATATTGAGGAAGGATACCGCGACTTATATGCGAAAGCCAAAAAAATCAGAGCTTTCGATGTTGAAAAAGAACAGGGTGGGATTCAAAATAGCTTTTCTAACGATATGAAAGGCGGTTTATTGGTGGAATTTAATTCTTTTTTTGACATGGCAGAGATGATTGACAAAGGGAGTAACCTTGTCCATTTTGATGATTTAGGGGTAAATACGAATGATGTGGCGCCTGTTTTTTATTCAAACAATGACCGCTTTTTTGCTTTACAGCTGAACAAAGAGGTTAGCGAAGGAAAGCTATCGCAATTTAAAGACTCACTTTTTTTTGACGATCCCTTGGTAATTACAGACTGGCAATTGGTTGCTAGTGTGACGGGTGAATGGTCTGGAGCAGAAGGGCTTATTCAAATTGATCAAAAAGGTGGTTATCTGTATCTTGATACGTTGTTATTGGAAATTAAGTCAACAAAAGATCAGATGGTATACACTCATGAGGTATCTGATAAAAAATCTCTTTATCAGATGGTGGTAACCGATAAAGGGTTAACCATCTTACCAAGTTATAAGATCGAACAAAAGGAAGGGGAAAGGATTACTGGCGGAGATTTGGCGCCGATTGAGCTAGTCCGAAATGACAACGACAAGATGACCATAAAAAAAATGTTAGGTGATTGGCAGTCGGTAGAAGATGATTACCCAGCATATTTACGTGTCCGGGCGACGGATGATATAAATGCTGTGGATGTTTATGTCACACAAACCAGTGAAGGGCCGTTAGGTGAAGCCGACAGGTTAACCTTGGAGCTAGAGCCTCATGAAAACCTCACTTTTTTAAATGAGGAGCAGTCATTGAGATATGTGTTCAGTTACTATGAAAAGGAGCAGTGGATTTTTTATAGTGGAACCACAAATCCGGAAGCGACAGGTACGGCGCGTCCTTATATTCTTGAGCGGAGCAGCCTAACAACGGATTGATATGCCCAAAAATCAAAGAGGTGATAAACTTTAGGCTTAAGTTTATCACCTCTTTTTATATTTTGCTCTTCAACAGAAAAGTAGTGTTAAGGAATAGTTAATGACATTTTGTATTTGTTAAGAGTCAGCCGACAGTATTTTTGAATAAAATGTTTTGATGCCTGTTGTCCTAGGTCTTTCAATTTTTGCAGATAACTCGTCTAAGAAAACTTTGGCTTTTCGTTTGATTAAATGCGACCGAGATCTGATGATATATGACGAAAAAAAACAGCTAAAAGACACTGATTGTCTTCTAGCTGGATTTTCTCGTTCTGAAGTTAAGTGATATTACGGCTATTACAGTGTGTTTCTAGAAGGACTAAATTAGATTCAGTTCATGACTTCATCACGCAAGATGCCGTATTTAACCGAATCGTAATAGGTGTTATGCCAAAATCGAACTTGACGAATCACCCCTTCTTTGGTCATGCCGCTCTTTTCACCAATTTTTTGCATGCCTATATTTCCAGACCAAGTAGTAAAACCAATATGTGGTAAAGCGGGATGTTGTTGAAATAACTCTTTGATCCAAAGAGACAAGGCAACATGCCCAAGCCCTTTCCCCCAGTTGTGAGAGTCGTAAATTAAGATGCCAATTTCAAGCCATTGCTTAAGCTGCCCGTCTTCCCAATAAGCGGTGACCATACCGACAGTTTGATTGTCAACCATAATCAATTTTCGGTGTGGATTATCAATGGAATCCTTGCCAAAACCGGTAGAGAACTCTTCCCAGCTTAAAATCGGGTCTTCGAAATATGGTCCGTCGTACTCTTTCCATGTTAAATCTGCAGAGGGACCATAACTAATCTCCCATACATGCTGTAAATTTTGTTCTTTAATTTCTTTTAAATAAATGCTTGTCATAAAAAATCTCCTAAGTATGATTTAGTCGATCCTTTTTATTTTAGACCTCAAACCCTCCATCGACTAGTGTGTGTATTTGGTCTATTAATTGTTTAGACATTCGAATCACTCCTCTTGTTTTTAGCTATCCTTATTGTACCATAGGAAAATGAAACCGTTTGTTTATTGGTGGGGTAAATGTGATAAAATTAGTTATTATGTCAGGAGGAAAGCTTAGTGAAAAAAATAATAAAAGAATACGGTGCAACATTGGCAATCGTAATGGTTGTTATCTTAATTAATTTATTTGTGATATCACCTGTGAAAGTCTCAGGGAGTTCGATGGCCCCAACCTTAAGTGATAAGCAGTATATGTACCAGTTAAAAATGGAAAAAATCAATCGATTGGATATTGTGACATTTCATGCGCCAGATGAAGGTAAGGTATACATTAAACGTGTTATAGGTTTACCGGGGGATGTAATTGAGTATCATAAGGGTGATATGAGGGTTAATGGTCAGAAACTGATTGAGGATTATATTCTAGAAGCGTCAGCTGAAGAGTACAGTGTAATCGTACCAGAAGATCACTATTTTGTTTTAGGTGATAATCGGAATAATTCAACCGACAGCAGAATTATTGGCTGTGTTCCTAAGTCTAGTATTATCGGCATTGCTCATGCGATTGAATGGTGATGTAACCATTCAAAAGTATGATGGGAAGCTAGCCCAATGTATAAAATGGATATGAGTTGAATATGATTGTGGATAATGATAATTAGACAGGGTTAACGTGTTTTGGTAAGGGGGATCATGACATAGGATGAATGATGAAAATAGATTAAAAATCAGACGAACAGCCATAAGCATCAAACTAATACCAACAATTCAAATCCTTTGACATAACAAGTAAACCTTGTTATGCTGTGAAAGTAATAGTGATATTACACAACTAAATAGAACTTACCATCACAAAGGGGTGCCTGAAAAGGCTGAGATTAAGCGCAAGCTTGGACCCTTCGAACCTGATTGAGTTGATACTTACGTAGGGATTGTGATGGAGTGGAATCTAACTATTCTGCTCCTCCTTTGATGTATGGCTTTTGTTCTATACAAAAAAAGGAGGAGTTTTTTTTATGACGTCAAAACGTTTATTAGTTTGGATTGAAGGAGCAGTTGTCGCAGCCTTGGCAATTGTCTTATCGCTGATCCCCACGGGGATTGGTACTAGTTTTTCAGTATCTCTAGGCATGATTCCCTTGACGATTTACGCCATGCGTCGTGGCACGTTACCAGGAATCTACGCAGGTCTGATTTGGGGGTTGCTGCATTTTTTGACAGGACAAGTCTATTTCTTAAGTGTGAGTCAGGTGTTGATTGAGTATTTACTGGCCTTTACGTTTGCTGGGTTTGCGGGTCTTTATCATGGTAAAATAGCCCAATCCGTAAAAGAGGGGAATCAACGCAACTTGTTGGGCTATATTGTGGCAGCAACCTTCGTTGGCAGTCTTGCCCGCTATTTCTGGCACTTTGTGGCTGGGGTAGTATTCTGGGGTGCTTATGCATTTGGTGGAATGAGTCCTTTTGTTTTCTCATTAGTGATGAATGGTGCTAGTGGGTTGGCAACCGCGGTTGTAACAGCGCTTGTTGCAGTAGGAATTGCTAGCAAGTTCCCACAGTTGTACTTAGCTGATGAGAAAATTTCACCAGTTAATCAAGAAAAATAATTACAAAGAAAAGACCTTTCCCTGGTTTTGAGGGAAAGGTCTTTTGTTACTCAGAAAATTGTGAATCATGGAGTTTACGATAGAAGCCATCCTCTTTTTTCAGCAAGTCATCGTGACTGCCAATTTCGACAATTTGCCCATTATCCATCACGAGAATCGTATCGGCTTCACGAATGGTTGATAAACGATGGGCGATAACGAAACTGGTTTTACCGGTCATCATTTTTAAGAAAGCCGCTTGAATCGTTTGTTCTGTCAGCGTATCAACGGAGCTAGTGGCTTCGTCGAGAATCAACATCGGCGGTTCGGAAATCATCGTGCGGGCAATGGTCAACAGTTGACGTTGTCCTTCTGAAATCTTAATTCCAGCACTGCCAATTACCGTGTTATAGCCTTGTGGTAATTTTTTGATGAAGGAATGAATATTAGCCGACTTTGTGGCGGCAATAATCTCGTCCTCTTTGGCATCAGGTCGTCCAAAGGTCAGGTTCTCACGGATGGAACCATCAAAGAGCCAAGTGTCTTGTAAGACCATCCCAAAGGCTTGACGCAACGAATCACGGGTGTAAGCTGTGATGGCGTGGCCATCAATTTCGATGGCCCCTTCATTAATGTCATAGAAACGCATTAGCAAGTTGACTAAAGTTGATTTTCCGGCACCGGTTTTCCCAACAATCGCCACTGTTTCCCCTGGTTTGACATCCAGATTGAGCCCGTGAATCAGAGGTTTATCAGGAACATAGGAAAAGGCCACATTTTTAAAACGGATAGCTCCTTTAGCTTGATTTAAGACGATAGCGTCAGGGCGATCAGCCGCTTCAGGGGTTTCATCAATGATATTAAAGGTTCGTTCTAAACCTGCCAAGGCCGTTTGAATTTGAGTGGTAATCCCTGATAGTTCAATAAATGGTTTTGAAAATTGACTGGAATAAATCGTAAAGCTGGAAATCATTCCCACGCTGAGATTCCCCGTTCCTTTTAAGGCAATCAAGCCACCAACTAAGCCGATGAAGACATAAGCTAAGTGGTCAATAAAACGGCTTAATGGGTTAGTCAAAGAAGAGGCAAATTGGGCTTTTTGACCGACAATCAACAGGCGATCGTTTAAGCTTTCAAAGGTGTCCTGAGATTCTTGCTCATGTTGGAAGGCTTTGACGATCTTTTGATTGCCAATTACTTCATTAACGAAGCCGGAAATCTCACCGACAATCCGTTGCTGTTCAGAGAAACGCTTTTGACTGGTGTGAGCAACAACCCAAGTAACCAAAAAAATTAAAGGCGTTGCCACTAAAACCACGACGGTCAAAACAGGGCTGAGAAACAACATCGACAATAAGGAGATGACAACGATCGTCATGCCAGAAAAAAGCGTGTTGAAAATAGCCACACAGGCTTCGGAAACAAAGTCCAAATCATTGGTAAATCGACTGATGATGTTCCCGTGAGCCGTTTGATCATAATAATTAATCGGCAACGTATTTAAGTGATTAAAGGTGTCTTTTCGCAATTCAGCAACGGCTTTGTAAGACATGCGGTTGCCCAGTAATTGAACCAGCCATTGTGAGACCGTGGCGACGATCAAAATTCCAGCTAATAAAAGTAAGATCCGCGTTAGAGTGGTAAAATCAACCTGCCCTTTGCCGAGCATGGTATCGATTCCTTTCCCCGTAAAGTAAGTCATGACGACAGTGGCAGTGCCGCCACTAATCCCTAATAAAAGAGCCCCGCTAATTTCAAGTTTATATACGCTTAAGTAAGGCAAGAAGCGTTTAAAAGGAGATGGATTTATGTGTTTATTTCGCATTTAGGCCTCCTCCTTTTCTTGCTGTGACGCCACAATTTCTTGGTAAACATCAGAATGTGCCATTAAGTGATCATGAGTACCAAGGCCGACTTGTTTGCCGTCTTCCAGCACTAAAATTTTAGCTGCCTGTTGAACAGAACTGACTCGCTGAGACACAATAATTAGACTGGTATCAGTTAAATCCCGCTGAAGGGCTTGGCGCAATTCCAAATCTGTCTGATAATCTAGGGCACTTAAGGAATCGTCTAAAATTAAAAAGGCGGGCTTTTTAATGAGAGCTCGAGCAATCGTTAATCGTTGACGCTGACCACCTGAAAAGTTTTTGCCACTTTCCATAACAGGGGTATCCAGTTGTTCCGTTAAGTCTTTGACAAACTCATAAGATTGTGATGTTCGTAAGGCCTGCCAACAGTCTTCATCGGTGGCATCAGGTTTCCCCCACTGTAAATTGTCGCGAATCGTACCAGTGAAGAGCACGCTAGTCTGGGGAACGACTCCAATTTTATTGCGTAAGTCATCTAGCCCGTAGTTTTTAACATTATGACCCAAAACGTTAACACTGCCTGTAGAGACATCGTAAAATCGGGGAATCAGTTGGGTTAAAGTGCTTTTACCACTTCCCGTCGGTCCGATAATCCCCAGCATCTCACCTTTTTCCAAGGAAAAGCTGATATTTTCGAGAGCCAGACCACTTTTGTCACTGTAGCGGAAGCTAACGTCTTGGAAGTTTAGTCGATTAAGCGAGCTTGGAGCAAGTGCTAATTGCCCTTGATCATGAATGCTGACATTCGTATGAAAGACCTCGTTAACACGACCAGCAGAAGCAGAGGCACGAGTGAAAATCACCACTAAGTTGGAAACGACAATTAAGGCCAACAGCATTTGAATCAGATAATTAATCAGAGCCAGAACTTCTCCTTGACCCATGGCGCCAGTATTGACATTAATGCCACCGAAATACAATAAGGCAACAATTGAAACGTTCATAATAAAGGTGGTGGCAGGATTGAGTAAAGCCGAGATATTTGCCACTCGCGTATAAGCTTTGGCTAAATCGTCGCTTGTGTCCGCCATTTTATGACGTTCTTTATCCTTTTGTGCAAAAGCTCGAATCACTCGAACCCCACTTAAATTTTCTTGAATAACCTGATTAAGGTGATCCAGTTTTTCTTGGACTTTTTTATAGAGAGGCACTGTCTTTTTCATCATAAAAAAGAGAATCAAACAAAAAACGGGTAGAGAAAAAACAAAGACCAAGGCCATTTTAGGATTGATATAGAAAGCCATAACGACAGAGCCGATACTTAAAAATGGCGCTCGAATCACCAACCTAATTAACATCGCTAATGCTAGCTGAAGCTGATTGATGTCGCTGGTCATGCGGGTAATCAACGTCGCAGTCCCAAAATCATTCAGTTCTTTATGAGATAACGTGTTGATTTTTTTCATCAATTGGTTCCGCAGCTCAGTACCAAACCCTTGTGAGGCAATCGAGGCGTAATATTGACAGATCATGACGCAGATTAAGCCGATCACCGACATGATAATCATTGTCGCAGCTGTTTTAATCACATAATTAGGGTCGTTTTTAGCAATCCCATTATCAATTAGACGAGCCATATATATGGGCAATAATAACTCAAAAACCGCTTCTAAAAATTTGAAAATCGGTCCAAGGATTACTTCCTTGCGGTATTTCTTGGTGTACTTAAGTAATGAAACCATTAAAATCCTCCCAACAGTTGGTGATGCAATTAACTACTGACAATAATGTCAATAAATTTTCATGAAAAAGGTTATATGTTGATTATTATACACGAAGTCAGTTATTTTTAAAGGGCTGAGAACTGGTCAGCTGTTTCTTAGGCTTGCGTAATTATTCACGACAGTCTCCGTTTGTTTTGGTACAATGGAATAAAATGAAAGGAGAGGCCTAATTTTTTAGATTATGTGCCATTCCTAAGGTCCCTCGTTGTTTAAAAAAATAAAGAACAACGTCGTTAAAGCCAAAGAATGACAGCTAGCGTTTTAATGGGGAGAACGACAGGTTACCATCCTAACGTTTCGAGCCCGTCAGTTTTTAAAGAATTTACGAAGTTCTTAGTTCTTAAGCCAAAGAGTGAGAGGAACTATAAGAAAGAGGAGCGTGAGAGAGTGTCGATTGTTAATCGAGTAGTGTTATTATTTTTTATTTATTCAGTTATTGGCTGGTTATGGGAGACGGTTTATTGTTCCATTAAGGCAAAGAAATTTGTTTACCGCGGATTTTTAATAGGACCCTATTGTCCGATATACGGCTTTGGTGTGGTCAGTGTCTTGTATTTTGTGGAACCCTATCAAAATAATGTGGCTGTTCTCTATGTCTTTTCTGCTGTTTTGGTAACAGTTTTAGAGTATTTGACAAGCTATGTGCTAGAGAAATTATTTCATGCCACGTGGTGGGATTATCACGATGTTCCTTTAAATATCAATGGTCGAGTTGCTGTACCTGTGTCCTTGTTTTGGGGATTGGCTTGTGTTTTGATTGTGAAAGTGGTCAATCCTCAAGTCTTAATACTGTCCCAATTTTTAGAACGGACATTTGGCAGTATCTTACCAGTGATTGTTATGATTTTAATGGCCGTTGATTTGATTTATACCGTGACAAATATGCTAGCCTTTCGCAAAGCCATGGCTGCCTGGTCAGTTGCTTTGGAATCCAGTAAAGCGGAGTTAAAAGTTCGGGTGGTAACAGAACTTGAGGAAAAGAAAGAAAAACTGGAAGTGAGTCGTTCTGAGCTTTTTAGTCGATTGCGTGAAAAGCGAAGCGAATTGGCAAAGTTGCCGAAAATTAATTTTAACCATCGACGAATTTTAGGAAGTTTTAGTAATTTGAAGATGAAAGAGGTTGTAAATTTGGAAGAAGTGCGAGCGGCGTTAAAAGAGTTGCGCCCGAAAAAATAATGGAGTTGATGGAGGTATAGGTAAATGGCATTAATGGAAGTTAGTTATTTTTCAAACGTGTTAGGGATGAACATGACCATGAATGTGATCATTCCTCAGCAAACGAGCACGCAAATTGGCATGACTGGATCGGCTAAATATCAAGTATATCCTACTTTATATTTACTTCACGGCATGAGTGATGACCATAGTATTTGGTTGCGTCGTACGGCTATTGAGCGTTATGTTAGTGAACTGGGAATTGCCGTTGTAATGCCGACGACTCATTTAGGTTGGTATACTGATACAGCTTATGGCTTAAAATACTGGCAACATATTTCAGAAGAGTTGCCGCAAATTTGTCGTGAATTTTTCCCGCGAATGTCTAGCAAAAGAGAAGAAACCTTTGTTGCTGGGCTCTCTATGGGTGGTTATGGTGCATTTAAATTAGGCTTGGGGAAATCGGAAACCTTTGGGGCAGCGGCTTCTCTTTCAGGTGCATTGGATATTGCGACAGCCTTTATTCCCGGTGAAATGGGGGAAGAAACACCCTTTTGGTCAGGAATTTTTGGTTCCTTGGAGGAGTTGAAAGGATCGGCTAATGATTTACTTCATGTCAGCAGTGAATTAGTCAAAAGTGATCGACCAATCCCACGATTGTTTATGTGGTGTGGCGAGCAGGATTTTCTTTTTGGACAAAATCAGCGTGCCTTAAAGCATTTGGAAAAACTAGGGTTAGAGGTAACGGCTAGTTTTACTGAAGGAGATCATAGCTGGGTCCATTGGGATGAGCAAATCCAAGTCGTGTTGAACTGGTTATTGCCTTAGATCTTTGGAACATACTAATTGTGGTGAAGAACGCATAGAAGGAGGTGGACAAAATGAGTATTGATTTATCTGTTTTAAGAGCTGAGACGGAAGCCTTGGCAATCGATGTCATCACCCAGGCGGATAGTCAGGTAGGGGACATTTTTGTTTTGGGTTGTAGTAGCAGTGAAGTGATGGGTGGAGTCATTGGCCAAAATTCCAGTCAGGAAGTTGGCGTCGTGATCATTAAAGTTTTAGTAGATGTTCTGCAGAAACGTGGTATTTATTTGGCGGTCCAAGGCTGTGAGCATTTAAACCGTGCCTTGGTGGTAGAACGTGAACTAGCGCTGGAAAAGGGACTGGAAATTGTGTCAGTCTTACCGACGCTAGACGCCGGTGGGGCATGTTCGGTGGCGGCTTTTGAGCGCTTTGAAGATCCAGTGGAAGTGGAGTTCATTGTGGCCAATGTGGGAATTGATGTGGGTGATACGGCAATTGGCATGCACATAAAGCACGTGGCGATTCCCATACGACCGAAACAAAGGCTACTTGGTAAAGCACATGTAACAGCTCTGGGATCACGGCCGAAATTAATTGGTGGTAGTCGAAGTAAATATGCATAATCGAATAAACGGACACGCTGTGGGAATCACGAAAATAATCGTGATGAAATAGCGTGTTTTTTGTGAAGAAAAGATGAATAAAGTAAATAAAAGATTAAATTATCAATAAAATAACGGTTTCTATTGATAATATCACGCTATATTTGACTTAATCAGTTATTCCTAGTATGGTTAATACATAAGCTTATATTATAGTGCGAGGTTTTGGATGGTATTGCTAAGTGCCAGAAAAACTCTTGCGATGAGCAAACAGCTACTTTATCACAATAAATTAGTTGTTTAAGCAATCTCAGCATTACTTTATTAGCGAATCACGATGGCTTGTCCAGCCAAAGGTATTCTTTATAATTAAGAGGGATTGTCTATAATTATAAGTGGAGTTCGTTTCTCAAGAAGTGGCAAAAAAAGATTTAATGTTTAGAGCTAGTGTGGGATTAAGTGAAAATTGATTGAGGATTTATCTCCTATCCTAGACCTAAAACGAGCTTATTTTTGGATAATATCTTAAGGAGGAAGAATATTTATGGCAGTCGTATTGAAAGTAGCAGAAAGAGCAATTAGACCAAGATCATTACGTAAGAAATTACGTGCAGAAGGACAGGTTCCAGGTGTAGTTTATGGCAACAAAGTCGAAAACACAGCTATCTCAGTAGATGGCAAAGAGTTAACGCGTATTTTGAAAGAGAATGGTCAAAATGCCGTTTACACATTGGAAATTGGTGGTAAAAAAGTGCCAACATTGCTGTATGATCAACAATTAGACACATTTAACCGCGATTGGGTACACGTCGAATTCTTAGCGGTAGACATGAACGAAGAAACAGAAGTCGAAGCCGAGTTAACCTTAGTAGGGACTCCTAAAGGGGTTAAAGCTGGTGGGGTGATTGGACAAAACCTATACACAGTTATTGTATCTGCAACGCCAGATAAATTACCAGATCGAATTGAAATTGATGTGGAAGGCATGGATATTGGCGATGCCATTACGATTGCTGATATTCCAGTTAATCCGGACTATACAATTATCACAGATGCTGAAGAGCAAGTGGCAGTTGTTGAGGAAGCTCAAGTCCATGAAGAGCCTGAAACAGATGAAACAAGTGCGCCTGTTGCTCAACCAGAAGTTATTGGTGAAAAAGACGCCGAATAAATGTAAATTTAAACCCACAACATGCGAGTTAGCTCTGTTGTGGGTTTTTTATTTACTTCTTTTTCTTCAAGGTCATCATCGTTAAGGGGACGGTCATTACAAAATAGCCCACTAAAACTAATACCATTAACATTGAGAGAAAACGGGTGATATTTAACCAGCTAATCAGTAAAAGTGGGATAAATATAGAGAGGGTATAGACGAGAAATAATTGTATGAATCGTTTTAATTCCATGGTAACCTCCTTAATAGCAAACGTACCTCCTAATTAAAGCTCTTTTATTAGTTGGCAACAACTATTCTGCCTGTTAACTAAAATTGGGGAAAAGTCAGAGTTATCCCCAGAAATGAAAAAGTTATCCACTTTTTCTGTGGATAACTCTGTTGGTTATGTGTAAAAGACTTAAAATTTGAGTGGAAGTCATAAAAAAACTGTGGATAACTTTGTGTAAAAGTTATTCACAGCTTTTTAAATTGGGGAAAACCCTTAGTTCTCTGCTAAAACTCGCTCAAGAAATTGTTTCGTTCGCTCCTCTGTTGGGTGATTAAAAATGTGTTCAGGAGTGCCAGATTCAGCGATAACCCCTTTATCCATAAAAATGACTCGGTCAGAAACATCTCGAGCAAAGCCCATTTCATGAGTGACGACCACCATTGTTAGTCCTGTTTCAGCTAACTCTCGCATGATTTTTAGAACTTCTCCAACCATTTCTGGATCGAGAGCCGATGTCGGCTCATCGAACAATAGACAGTCAGGATTCATGGAAAGTGCTCTAGCAATGGCAACCCGTTGTTTTTGACCGCCAGATAATTGCTTAGGCTTGGCGTGACAAAAATCACCCATGCCGACTTTTTGCAAGTTTTCAACAGCGATTCTTTCGGCTTCTGCTGGAGAACGTTTGAGAACTTTAACTTGACCGACGACACAGTTACTTAGGACGTCGTGATTATCGAAGAGATTGAACTGCTGAAAGACCATGCCTAAGTGGGTTCGGTATTCAGGCAAGTTGTAGTTACTTGCTAAAATATCCTGACCGTTAAAAATAATGGCTCCTTTTGTTGGCTGTTCCAATAAGTTGATACAACGTAAGAGTGTTGATTTCCCTGAACCAGAAGAGCCGATAATCGTAACAACTTCGCCTTTATCCACAGACAAGCTTACATCTTTTAGGACTTCGTTTTGACCATACCATTTATTTAAGTGTTGAATATCAATCATTTTCGTCATGGTTAAATCCCTCCTCTTGTTCGTTCATCTGTTTTGATAGTCTTGACCTGCATTTGATTGGCATAAGGCGCGTAATCATCAGGCCCGTCAAGGCGACGTTCTAAGTAGCGCAAGATTTGCGTAACAGTGAAGGTCATAATAAAGTAAATCACACAGACAACAAAAAAGGTATCGAAGAAGCGGTAGTTGCTGCCAGCCACTGATTTTCCTTGGAAGTACAACTCGCTGACGGCGATAACATTCAACACGGATGTATCTTTGATGTTAATTACAAATTCATTTCCCGTTGCAGGTAAAATATTGCGAATAACTTGGGGAACAACCACATTTTTCATGGTTTGGAAATGAGTCATGCCAATCGCTTGAGCAGCTTCAAACTGACCTTTGTCCACAGAGTAAATGCCCCCACGGACAATTTCTGTCATGTAAGCCCCAGTGTTAATCGAGACGATAAAAAGGGCGGCAAAGGTTGGGTTTAAATCCAGGCCAAATGCTTGGGAGCTGCCGTAATAGATGACCATCGCTTGCACGATCATTGGCGTGCCGCGGAAAATTTCGATATAAACGGAAAAGAACTTGTTGAGGAAGCCTAAACCGAATTTTTTGGCTTTATTATCGGGAACTGGAATCGTACGGAAAATCCCAATGGCCATGCCAATGGCCGTCCCAATCACTGTTCCAATTAGTGAAATAAAGAGAGTCATGCCAGCGCCACGCAAGAACATCATGCCGTTTTCTTTGATGATTTTGAAAATCCAAATCTCATCGGTTTCGTTGTCTGCTTGTTTAGCAATGACACTTTTCATGATTTCATCTTGTTTTTCGACAGAAATATCGGCTAAAATGCTGTTTATTTCTGCTAACAGTGGGCTGCCTTTTTGTAAGCCGATGGCAATAGCAGTGTCTTCAGGTGCGGTTTGAAAGCCATTTTCTTGAGAAAACTCCACCATTTTAAAGTTAGGATTGGCTTTTTCAGCCGTTAAGGCTTCGGGTTTCTCCGTGACATAGCCATCAATTTTTTCCGACTCCAAGGCGACACGCATGGCTGGGAAATTATCCATGGCCGTTTGTTTGCTGACACCAGGAATTTGGTCGATTACTGAGTAGTGGAACGTATTTAATTGGGCTGTGATTTTGGCACCTTCAAAATCATTTAGGCTTGTGGCATTTTGAAAAGGACTGCCATTTTTCACTAAAATCACCAAGTGAGACTGGTAATAAACATCGGTAAAGTCAATTTGCTTTTTTCGTTCTTCAGTGGGGGACATCCCCGCGATCACAGCATCGATTTTACCAGAGGTCAGAGCAGGTGCTAGCCCATCCCATTCAGTTTTGACAATGACTAGTTCTTTGCCTAGTTCATTGGCGATTAATTTGGCGATTTCAACATCGTAACCACCAGCAAATTCTTTGGCACCTTCAATCGGCACAGCGCCATTTTTATCATCTGTTTGGGTCCAGTTAAAGGGAGCATAGCCAGCTTCCATCCCAACTCTGAAGGTTCCTTCGGCTTTAGCCGTCTGACTGCTAAATACTAGTCCGATAAGTAGTATTAGCCCAACCCCAATTCTTTTCCTAATCGTCATTTTCTTCCTCCTAATTTGAATAAGTTGCGATTGTTTCGGAACACGCAAAAATGACCCCATGATTTCTCATGAGGTCGCAATAATAGACTTATTCATTTTGCCTTTAGACAAGAATAGCGCAACTTAGTTTTTACAAACTAAGACAGTTCAACAGCTATCAACTGTTGTCCCAACACCCGTTAGTGAGGCTAACGGATATTTCGGCGACTTTCCCTCCTGACAGTGTCTCTGTATCCTCATACTCGACTGTCATTCCTAATCATCGCGACCTCTACCTCATATCTGAGGCACTTATTCAATTTTACAAATTTTAACGTACATTTGTGAATCTGTCAAATCTATTTGAAATTATTTTGCTGCTTCAAGTTTTGGTTCACGGCCAAGAACAGCTTTGATGACAGCTAAAACTAATTCAACAGCGATTAACGCATACATCAATGAACTGTATGTTGTGATACCGAAATCCCATGTCTTATAAACAAGTAAAACAATAGCTAAAACAATTGCTGCCAACACATTAAATAAAGCGAATGCCCATAAATTTCCATTTTCTTTGTTTGCTAAGTAGTAAACAGAGAAACCAGTACTGATGGCGATCCACGCAATACTTACCAAAATACTAGCCCAATAAATTAAAAATGCTACCATTTTTTTCACCTCTTTCTTCTCACTTGTTATTTTAGCATCTTCTCTATGGCTTGTCATTGAAAAGTGATAAAAAATTGTTTTTTTTATCACAAACTATGGTTTTTTTAGAGAGAGTTACCTTTCAAATATTGACCTTTCCAGCATTCTAAGTTATTTTTAGTAAGATATAAGAAAAGGTAGGTGTTAGAGATGTGGTTTATTCCAGCGTTGGTAACGGTGTTAGCTTGGGGAACAGCTGATTTGTTTTATAAGAAGGGAAACGACCCAACAGATTCCAACAGCGCCCTAAAAACAGTGGTCATGGTTGGTGTCGTTATGGGGTTACATGCTATTTTATACATGATGGTGTATCAGAATATTCAGTTTGAGTGGGTGAATATGGTTCTTTATTTACCTGTTTCGGCGATGTATATTTTATCGATGGCAATTGGTTATTTTGGTCTGCGTTATATAGAATTATCAATTTCGTCGCCAATTAGTAATTCTTCTGGGGCCGTTTCAGCTCTAATGTCCTTTTTTATTTTAGGTAGTCGCATGGCATTTATTCAATTTATTGCAGTAGGATTCATTTCAGTAGGTATTTTTTTTCTTTCCTATTTTGAAAAACAAGAGATGGATCGAGAATTAGCTAAGTCAAAGGAACACGTCGACAAAAAATACCGAGTGGGAGCAATTGCCATCATCTTCCCCATTTTATATTGTGTGATTGATGGTGCAGGCACGTTTTTAGATGGCTACTATTTGGAGACGAAACAAATCATGTCGGAAGATCAGGCTTTAATTAGTTATGAATTAACTTTTCTAGTGGTGGGGATTTTGGTTTTTAGTTATTTAACGATGAAAAAAGAGCGGATGTCCATTAAAAAAGAAAAATATCGTACTTTAGCGGCGCTTTGTGAAACCTTAGGTCAGTTTTTCTATGTAGGAGCAATTGCAAGTAATGCCATTGTAGTGGCACCGATGATTTCTTCTTATAGTATCGTGTCTGTCATTCTGTCACGAATTTTCCTTAAAGAAAAATTGACAACAAAACAATATTTAATAATTGGAATGATCATGATCGCCATTGCTATTTTAGGCTTTTATGACGGTTAGGACGAGTCGGTTACCGATAGTTGCTTGAAGGGGCTTTTTTGAGTTACTATTAAAGGACGGATAGTGTCAAAAGGAGGGAAGCTATGGCTCAGGAGCAGACGATTTTGGCAAATGTTATGAAGGTGATTGAGGCTTATAAAAAGGGGCAACTCGGAGGTGAGAAGATGCCTGAAGACGAGAATCCTGGTTATCCTTTGGATAGTCAGGAGAATTACCTCTATTTTACCTTGCCAATGGCATTAAATTATCAGCGAAATTCTTATAAATTATGGGAAAGTGCTAACCGATCGGCTAACAATCCCGAGGTTTCAGAGATATTTACGCCACAACGCGTTATTGAGATGACTGAGGAGTCGTTGAGGGATAAGTTGATTAAGTATCAGGTGGCGTTACAACCAAATAAACAACCCCTAATCTGGCGAAAATTATGCACAACGTTTCAAGATCGATATGCGGGGGATGTTCGATTGCTTTTCCAAAAAAATCATTACAGTGTTAATGAAATTAAGGCTGATATGCTGAGTCATAAGCAAGATTTCCCCTATTTGTCTGGTAACAAAATTATGAATTATTGGTTGTATGTCATGACGGAATATACAGACCTTGAGTTAGTTGATCGACACCATATTTCAGTTGCACCAGATACTCATGTGATTCAAGCCAGTCTAAGGCTAGGATTAATAAATGAGACTGAATTTAATCGTAGTGATGTCCAGCAGATTGTTGCAGTGCGGTGGGAAGCACTGTTACAGGGAAGTGGCTATGATCCGATAGATGTTCATACACCTTTATGGCTGTGGGGGCGTTCCAATTTCCGGTATGTTGATTAGGTAGATCATCTTATGTTGAGCATGCCTTAAAAAAGTGCACGTTGACATGATATAATGAATAGAGGTGAGAAAGATGGGGCAGCGAGAAGAGGCAATTCAATTAATCAGGAGCAGTCAGTCCATAACCTTTTTAACAGGAGCGGGAGTTTCGGTCGCATCAGGTATTCCTGACTATCGTTCAATGGGAGGCGTTTATGAGGGGCTTGAAGAACCTGAATATTTGTTAAGCCACAGTTGTTTAGTGGAGGAACCTCAAAAATTTTATGGGTTTGTTAAGCAACTGTATCATCCAAGTGCAGAACCGAATGTGATTCATCAGAAAATGGCGGAACTGGCAAGCCATCAAAGGATCAAGATTGTGACACAAAATATTGATCAACTTCACGATAAAGCTGGTAGTCAGGTGATTAACTTTCACGGTAGCTTATATGATTGTTATTGTATGAAGTGTGGGCGATCAGTGGCAGTAACTGATTACTTGAAAAGCGACTGTCACAGTGAATGTGGTGGTAGAATTCGACCGAATGTGGTCTTGTATGAAGAAAGTTTAAATAGTGATATTATTGAGTCGGCGATTCAAGCAGTGGCGAAAGCCGAAGTTTTGGTTATTGTGGGAACGAGTTTTAAAGTCTACCCGTTTAGCGACTTATTGCGCTTTAAACGAGGCAGTCAAGTGATCGTTGTGAATAATGAAGCTCTTTCTCTGAGCGGGGATTACCTGATGATCACAGAAGACGCCACTCATTTTTTTGAAGAACTATAACACTAGAAAAGAGGCGGAGTATGTTAAGTCAACAACGGGAAAAAATTGATCAGTTGGATCAGCAAATTGTCGCATTATTAGAGGAGCGAATGACAGTGGTGACGGAAGTCGCACGGATTAAGGCGGAGAATCAGTTGGCTATTTTGGATGGTCAACGGGAAGAAGCGCTTTTGGCTAAAATTCGTCATTACGTAAAAGACGATCAGTATGAAGAAAGTATTGTGGAAGTTTACCAAGCGATGTTGCTTATATCTAAAAACTATCAAAGGAAAACTAATGGGAAGTGAGAGTATGACAGGAGAAGAAAGACGAGAACTGATTGTGGCAAGTCTAAGCCAAGCAGGCAAGCCGTTGAGTGCGTCGGCTTTTGCTAAAGAATTTGGCGTCAGTCGTCAAATTATTGTTGGAGATGTGGCCTTGATTCGAGCGGCGGGGCTCGGTGTGCGAGCAACGGCCAAAGGGTATGTGTTGGAAACAGCCCTAAATCCTGACAGTTATCGAGGTCAAGTAGTGTGTCAGCATCAATTGGCGGAAACGGAAACGGAATTGAGTCTGATTGTGGGACTTGGAGGCGTGGTAGTAGATGTGTCAGTGGACCATCCTTTTTACGGAGAATTAACAGGAAACTTGGATATTCAAACAGAAGAAGATGTTGCGGCTTTTATAGACCGAGTGGCAGAGAAGAATGCGCGCCTGCTACTTGATTTAACAGGTGGCATTCATCTGCATACGTTGGTCTGTCGTGATCAGTCACATTTTGTGACGATTAAAGAGGCTCTAGGGGAAGCCGGTCTGCTTTATCAAGAAAAATAAGCTAACTTAACCAGTGAGTTAAGTTAGCTTATTTGGGTGTTTAGTGGCCAGTTAAAAGACTAAGACCGGTGTGCCAACTTCGATGGCTTCATACAACTTAGCTGCAACGTCAGGTGGTGTATTGACACAGCCGTGAGAGCCAACTGTTTGCCATAATGATCCACCATAGGCTGGTTGCCAAGGAGAGTCATGAATACCAACACCCGTCCAATCAATCGGCATCCAGTAATCCACAGGCTCAGCATATTTAGACCCGTCATCATTGGTACCCCGTAAGGTAGAATTACGTTCTTTTTTCCAAACATAGTTCGTTGCAGCAGGGGTTGGCGTAGTGGGTTTACCTGTGACCACATCTGTTTCTAGAAACAGCTTGCCGTCACGGTAATAGTACATGTGTTGATTTTGCAAATCAACTTCCACATATGTATTGCCAATTAGAGGCGTGCTAATTGAGGCACTGCCTTGAGCGCTCGGTGAGCGGTTAACGCCGTTTCCTTTTAGCAACTCATCATATAAAGTGTCAGTTTCAGTGTCGGTTTGTATCGTCCAACTATATGAACCTGCAGGGACCGAAACTTCTCCACGGGCAGTGCTTTTGAATTTAGTTGGATTGGTACTGGTGTTATATTGAGCTCCAAGATTTGCTACATAGGCTCTGATTTTTTCTTTATCCAAAGCAACTTGATTGTTCGCCTGGTCATAATTAATCCAATTGGCAATTTCAGTTTTTGGTATGGCAACATTTTCACCATTAATAATATAATTGACTTGCTGATCAGTAATCCGGCTGACTTCGGCTAAGTTCTTTTGAAGATCAGCATTATCAGACGTCACTGCCGGTTTGGCGATAAATTCTTCTAATTCTAAATTTTCTTTGCCTGTTGTTAGACGTTCTTTTAAAGTTTCAACGACTTTAGCCACTTCGATATTATTCCCTTGAACCTCAGGCACAATTTCGAAACCTTGCTCATTTTTTTTGATAGTGGCATTAGCAGAGGCGGTTCGCCCTTTATTTAGTTCGCCAATTTCATTAACAAGGGAATCAGAGAAAGCTTTAAGGCTCTCTTCGTTAACGGAAGTATCTTTTAGTTCATGCTTATTTTTATTCAAGTAGCTCATGAACCACAAGTAGTTGTTTTGCTTGTCCATTATTTGTTTTAAGTCTTTTGAATAGTTGTATTCCATGCCTAGTTCACTAGTAGGAATCTGTTTCCAGACTTGTCCATTGTCAAGGATATCGAAGGTTTCTTTGGCACTTTGTTCCGCTAATGCTTTTTCAGCTTCCTGGTAAGTCATTTGACTGATGTTAATGCCATTGGCTGTCGATTGTGGAAGATAATGTTGTTTAAAGAAATTAACTTGATATATATATAGACCGATTATAAGTACTAGGAGGACACCGAGTAAGATAAAAATCCATTTCTTTGCTTTCATAAAAAGCTCCTTCTTCTGTTTTGTAATCATATTGTAACATATCAGCTGAAAAATGCGACCCATTTATTTCAAAAACCCCAGTTTTTAGGATAATTAGAGCCATTTTAAGGAAATATTAAGAATGAACAAGTGTTACTCTATTAATATAAAAACTTTCCTGTAAGAAAGCAAGTAAATTGTTTATGAAGATTTGCTTTAATGTGTTATAATTGAAAGAAAACTGGGCGATGAGTAACTCATCGCTCAGCTATTTTGTGTATTAATGAGTAAAATTTAAGGGTTTTTCTAACACAATCTAGAAATTAACTAGGAAACTGAGAGGGGTATCATCAGTGAAATTAATCGTAGGATTAGGTAATCCGGGCTCTAAATATATGGCAACTAAACACAACGTTGGCTTTATAACAATTGATGAATTAGCCCACCGCGAACGAGCATCTTTTACTAAACATCAGTGTGAGGCCGATATTGCCGAATTTTTTGTCGGCAGCGAAAAGATTATTTTAGCGAAGCCTGTTACCTTTATGAATGAATCCGGCCGTTCAGTAGGGCCTTTAATGAATTATTATAACCTTGATAGGGATGATGTACTTGTCATTTATGATGACTTGGATTTGCCAATCGGTAGTTTGCGTTTGCGACAAAAAGGTGGTGCAGGAGGTCATAATGGTATTAAGAGCCTGATTCAACATTTAGGAACAAATGAGTTTAACCGAATTAGAATCGGGATCGATCGGCCTCGTCCTGGGCAAGACGTTATTTCCCACGTACTGGGAACGTTTCCCAAAGAGACACACGAAAACATGCTATTTTCTGTTAAGAAAGCAGCTGATGCCTGTTTATACTGGGCAGAAGGACACACGTTTATCGATACGATGAACCAATTTAATGTGAAGACATAGGAAGTAGGATAACTATCAATGAGTATTATGGAAAAAATAATCAATTCAGAAAAAATTCGCTTGTGGTTGGATCAAACAACAACGGCTAAACAGCAATTAGTAACAGGATTAGCTGGATCTGCTAAGATGCTTGTGATGGCGAGTTTGTTTCAAGATAAGCAAAAACGAGTCGTCATTGTGACACCTAACTTGTATCAAGCAAGTAATTTAATGGATGATTTACGAAATGTAATTCCAGATGAACAACTTCACCTTTTTCCAGTAGATGAAGTAACGTCAGTTGAGATGTCCTTTTCTTCACCAGAAGCCTTAGCGGAGCGGGTGACAACCCTATCTTTTTTGGCGAGTGGGCAACCAGGTGTTATCGTTGTGCCGGTAGCAGGAGTCAGAAAGTACTTACCTTCTCCTAAGGATTGGCAACAATTCGAACGAAAACTGGTTAAAGATGCAGAAGTTGACGTGGATCAATTAATGAAACAGTTAGTTCTCATGGGCTACGAACGTCAAGGGATGGTCGGAAAACCAGGGGAATTTAGTTTGCGTGGCAGCATTTTAGATATTTATCCGCTGACAACGGACTACCCTGTGCGAATTGATTTCTTTGACGTCCAAGTGGATTCAATTCGTTATTTTGAAGCAGATACTCAACGATCAATTCAAACAATTGAAGAAGTGACGATCAGCCCTGCTTCAGATGTCTTTGTATCGGAAAATGACTTAGTCGTTGGTGCTGAGCGCCTCCAAGCCGCTCTAACTAAACACCTGGCAGTGGTCAAGGAAGAAACGGATAAAGAACTTTTAAGAAGCTATTTTGAGACATTGATTGGTGAGTGGCAATCAGGTAATCCTACGGAAGATGCTCGCTATTATTTAGATTTTTTATACGGCGATAAAACCACATTACTTGATTATCTAGAGGTGGATGATTTAATCTGCGTCGACGATTACCCTCGAGTGCTTGAGGCAGAGAAAGAAATGTTGCTGGAAGAAGCCGAATGGTTAACTATGAAACTGCAAGAATTGCGTGTTTTTCCTGATCAGTCATTAGGAGCAGACTTGCGAAATGTTATGAAAAAAACGGCTTGCCACATTAGTTATTTTTCTTTATTTCAAAAAGGCATGGGCAATTTAAAATTTCAAGGTGTTCACACCATTCAGTTTAGAGCGATGCAGCAATTTTTTGGTCAAATGCCGCTGTTAAAAGTCGAAATGGAGCGCTGGCGCAAGAAAAATGAAACGGTGATTGTGCTTGTTTCTAATGAGGAAAAAAGTAAAAAAGCAGAAGAGATGTTTATTGACCATGATATCTCGGCGGTGATTACCACCTCAGATAAGCTATTAGAGGGTCAGGTCCAAATTGCGGTGGGGCAATTGCAGTCAGGTTTCGAATTGCCAGAAGAAAAGTTAGTGGTTATTACAGAACGTGAACTTCTGCAAACTGTTGCGAAAAAACGAGCTCGCAAGCAGAATATTTCTAATGCGGAACGCTTGAAGAGCTACAATGAATTAAAACCAGGAGACTATGTGGTTCACATTAACCACGGAATTGGGAAGTACGTCGGTATGGAAACCCTCCAAATGGATGGGGTCCACCAAGACTATATGACAATTGTTTACCAAAATAATGACAAGCTGTTTATTCCAGTGACTCAGTTAAATTTGATTCAAAAATATGTTGCTTCAGAATCAAAATCGCCGAAGATTAATAAACTAGGTGGAGCTGAGTGGACTAAAACGCGCAATAAGGTAACGGCTAAGATTGAGGATATCGCCGATGATCTGATTCAATTATACGCTGAGCGTGAGGCCGAAAAAGGTTATGCTTTTTCTCCAGATGACGATTATCAAAAAGAGTTTGAGGATGCATTTCCTTATAGCGAGACCGAAGATCAGCTGCGCAGCATTCAGGAAATTAAACGGGATATGGAAAAAACTAAACCGATGGATCGTCTTTTGGTAGGGGATGTTGGGTATGGGAAAACGGAAGTTGCCTTGCGGGCTGCCTTTAAAGCAGTTCAAGATGGGAAACAAGTGGCGTTTTTAGTGCCGACCACTATTTTGGCCCAACAGCATTATGAAACCATGCTGGAGCGTTTTGCTGGTTTTCCTGTGACTGTGGGATTAATGAGTCGCTTTCGGACGAAAAAACAACAGAACGAGACAACTGATGCTTTGCGTAAAGGACAGATTGATATCGTCGTTGGGACTCACCGAATCTTGTCAAAAGATATCGAATTCCAGGACTTGGGGCTATTGATTATTGATGAGGAGCAGCGCTTTGGGGTTAAACATAAGGAACGTTTAAAACAGCTTCGTTCTCAAGTGGACGTGCTAACGTTAACGGCAACGCCGATTCCACGGACGTTGCACATGTCGATGCTAGGGGTGCGAGACTTGTCAGTCATTGAAACGCCGCCGGCTAATCGTTATCCGGTGCAAACTTATGTCATGGAGAAAAATCCAGGTGCCGTGAGAGATGCAATTGAACGAGAAATGGCTCGAGAAGGCCAAGTCTTCTATTTATACAACCGTGTAGATACTATTGAACAGAAGGTTGACGAGCTATTGGAATTGGTTCCAGATGCTCGAATCGCCTTTGCTCATGGGCAAATGACGGAGATTCAATTAGAAAACGTCTTGTTTGATTTTATCAACAAAGAATACGATGTTTTGGTTACCACAACTATTATTGAAACAGGTGTAGACATTCCCAATGTAAACACGCTTTTTGTGGAAAACGCTGATCATATGGGCTTGTCTCAGCTGTATCAATTAAGGGGAAGGGTTGGCCGAAGTAACAGGGTTGCCTTTGCTTATTTTATGTACGAACCACAAAAAATCTTAAATGAGGTCAGTGAGAAACGTCTTCAGGCGATTAAAGATTTTACGGAGCTAGGTTCAGGTTTTAAAATTGCCATGCGTGACTTGTCTATTCGCGGAGCGGGGAATTTGTTAGGGGCTCAGCAACATGGCTTTATCGACTCCGTCGGGTTCGATATGTATACCCAAATGTTAAGTGAAGCTGTGGCTCGTAAGCAAGGGGACACAGTTCAGGATTATAAAACCTCCATGGAAATTGATGTGGGAATTGATGCTTATATTCCCTCTGAATACATTGCGGATGAACGTCAAAAAATTGAAATCTATAAACGAGTGCGTCAATTAGAAACCATGGAAATGTATGAAGAGTTGGAAAGTGACCTATTTGATCGTTTCGGACCTTATCCAGACGAAGTCGGCTATCTATTGTCGATTGGTTTGATTAAAATGAATGGTGATTTTGCTTTAATAGAAAGTATCCGTCGCAACAAAGAAAAAATCAGTATCGTCTTGAGTGTAGCTGGAACCAATGCGTATAAAGTGGATCAATTGTTTAAAACCTTGGCGGTGACGAAGCTAGAGGCAGACTTAGGGTTAGACGGTGATCAAATGCGGATTCAATTGACAATTCCTAAAGGAATGAGTGCTGCGGTGTGGTTAATGGAATTGTCGCAGTTTGTGACAGCGCTGAGAAAAGAAAAATACACAAGTAAAGAATTATCAAAAGAGGCGTAAAACCTTCTTGTAAATGGTAGGTGGAAAAATGGCGAAAGCAAGTCAGCAACGGCTCATGCGTGGTGCGTTATTGTTAACCGTTACGTCTTTTATGGTTAAAATTTTGAGCGCCGTTTACCGTGTCCCGTTTCAAAATATGGTTGGTGATGAGGGGTTTTATGCCTATCAACAGGTTTACCCTATTTATGGAATCGCCATGACCTTGTCTTTGTCAGGGCTGCCAGTCTTTTTATCGAAATTGGTGGCAGAACAAGAAGAGGAGCAGCAGAAACTAAGCGTTGTGCGTCAAATTTTCCCATTGGTGTTTGGTTTATCAGCCATCATGTTTGGTGTGACTTTTTTTGGCGGCGACTTACTGGCCAGTTGGATGGGTGATAAAGCTCTGGCTCCTTTAATCAAAATGGTCTCTTTTGTTTTCTTGTTAACTCCGTTTTTAACGAGCTATCGAGGCTACTTTCAAGGTGAATTGATGATGGCGCCAACGGCTTATTCGCAATTGTTGGAGCAATTCTTGCGTGTGGGGGTCATCCTAGGAGCCGCCTTTATTTTGACAAAGATTGGCTGGTCGATTTATCAGGTTGGCACAATGGCTATGGCTGGCGCTCTAGTTGGTGGTTTAGGAGCCCTCATCATATTATGGCAGTATCGTCCCGATAAGGGCTTGTTGGGAAAGGGGCGGATTCATCTTGAACAAGGGAAGGAATCCCGATCGTATTTTCGCCGCTTCTTAGTTGAGGGGGGCTTGATATGCGGCTATAGTTCTTTGCTGGTCTTATTTCAATTAGTCGATTCTTTTGTGATTAAAAATCAATTGGTTATGTCTGGGCTGACTAATATGGAAGCTAAGATAACCAAAGGGATTTATGACCGTGGTCAACCTCTTGTTCAAGTTGGTTTAGTTATAGCCGTTGCACTGACCACGTCTTTTTTACCCACGCTGACTAAGTATCACATGGAAAAGAAGCAAGTGTTTTACGAGCGGACTGCCAGTACTTTTTTACGGGTGACGATTGTCATAGCCAGTGGGGCCAGTGTAGGACTCATGTTGTTATTGCCTTATGTTAATAGCAGTTTATTTGGCGACGATCGAGAGACTCTTTCTCTCAGTCTTCTGATGGGAACCATCTTTTTGATGTCGCTAATTTTAGCTTTTCAAACACTTTTTCAAAGTCGCAATTATTATCGACCAGCTTTATACGGTCTGGTATTAGGTTGTGTCGTCAAAGTGCTTGTCAGCCCAGTATTGACCAGCTATCTAGGGACAGTTGGCGCTAGTTTGGCGACGTTGCTAGGTTTAGGTGCGTGTTTGTTCGTGTTAGTTTATAACGCTTTGCAAATGAGTAAGTATGGCATCAATTCCCAGTTTATCTGGAAATTAATGATTTGTTTAGGTATGATGGTAGTAACGTTAGTCGTTTATCGTTGGGGAGTTGATTCTTGGTTAGTTGCCAACGAGTCTCGCCCGTTATTTATGGCGGGGGCACTCGTTGGTGTCGCGCTTGGTGGCAGTGTTTTTTTATGGCTGCTAATTAGCAGCCGTCTTTTCACTTTGCGTGAATGGTTGATGATTCCCATGGGCAAGAAATTATTGCGCTTAAAGAAATAAGGAACGATGTAAAATGAGAAAGCCTTAAAATGAGGAGGAACAAAAGGTGCGTTTAGATAAATTTTTGAAAGTGTCGCGGATTATTAAGCGGCGGACAGTTGCTAAAGAAGTAGCAGATAAGGGGCGAATTCAAGTTAATGGCCAAATCGCAAAATCCTCAACAGCTCTTAAAATTGGCGATTTAGTTAAAATTGTATTTGGAAATAAGACACTCGAAGTAAAAGTGTTAGATTTGAAAGATTCAACGAAAAAAGATGATGCTCAGAAATTATATGAGATTGTCAGTGAAACAAGAGAGACGACTTATGAAAATTTAGATTAGACAATGACTGTCCTTATTGATATAATGTCTATGAAACAGAATCCAGGAATGGAGTTTTTGATATGGAAGATAAACAAATTGAACAGCCGACACCAAAGGAATCGAATGTCGCATCTATCGGCAATCAATTTACTAAGGAGCAAATTAAACAATTTAATAGACAACAAAAGCGAATTATTTTTCGTCGTCGTCGATTAGCGGTTATTTTCGCTGTCGCTTTAGTTATTTTTGTGTTGAGCGGCTTTAATTTGTTGCGAAGTTATCAACGTATCAATGATTTGAATAAGGCCAAAGCAACTGCTGAAGCAACTCAGGCGGAGCTTACAACCAGAGTTGCATCCTTGGAGTATGATGTAAAATTATTGGAAGATCCAGCTTATTTACAAAAGTTGGCCCGCCAAAAATACTTTTACACAAAAGAGGGAGAGCTGGTTTTCAGTATCCCTCAAATCAATCCCAATTCTCGTGGAGAAACAAAAGCCGATGACTCAACAAACTCAGAGACGAATCAATCGTCAAAAGAGTAAATGATTCACAGGCAATTTTATTTATAAAAAAGGTTTAAAAATACTAAGGAGGAACAACTTTTTTATGTCAATCGAAGTAGGGGCAAAAATTTCTGGTAAAGTGTCAGGTATTACAAATTTTGGAGCATTTATCGATTTAGGTGAAGGAAAAACAGGGTTGGTTCATATTAGTGAAGTTTCCAATAACTATGTTAAGGATATTAACGATGTACTTAAAGTAGGGGAAACAGTTGAAGTGAAAGTAATGTCCGTTGGTAATGATGGTAAGATTGGCTTGTCCATTCGCCGTGTTTCCGAAGAAGTGCCTGAAAGAGCACCGAAAAAAGAATTTACTCGCCCTCAGCGAAAAGAATATAAAAAACCGGTTGTCCAAGCAGCTCACAAAAAAGATGATTTTGATTCGTTAATGAGTTCGTTTTTGAAAGATAGCGACGATCGTTTAACTTCATTAAAACGCAATACTGAAGGTAAACGTGGCGGTCGTGGTGGACGACGTAACTAAATAATTTGAACTTATATGCCGAGGCGATTGTCTCGGCTATTGTTATTTTACTGGAAAGGAGAGCGCCTTTGTGCTAGCTCGAAAATTTAGAGAACTGAATAAGGGAGAGATTTTTTGGCGAAAAAATCATCGGTTGTTGTTGGCGGTTTCTGGTGGCGTCGATTCAATGGTCTTGCTTCATTTACTGTTAAGTTTGCCAGCTGAGGAACAGCCTTTTTTTGCGGTGGCTCATGTCAATCATCAGTTAAGGGCGGCTTCTCAGGAAGAAGCAGCTTTTTTGCAGACTTTTTGTCAGGCAAACGGAATTCCTTTGTATGTTGAAACATGGCAAGCGCCCCTTGAGGGTAATTTAGAGAACCAAGCTCGACAAGCGCGCTATGATTTTTTTACAAAGATATGCGCCGAAGAAAGATTTGATTGTTTAGTCACCGCTCATCACGGAGACGATCAAGCTGAAACGATCTTAATGAAAATAATCGATGGTAGCCAACTGCAAAATTTAGTAGGCATTCGCCCGACGAGCCAGCGAGATGGGCTGATTATTCATCGTCCTCTATTGTCTTTTGCTAAGGAGGACTTGATGGTTTGGGCGAGGGCTCATCAGATTGTTTATTTTGAGGATGCCAGTAATTTTGAAGATGCCTATTTTAGAAATAGGATTAGGAATCACATTATCCCACAATTTAAAGCCGAAAACGCAAACTTTTTAAAACATATTCATAATTTCGTCAAACAAATCACGTATGCTAATGATATTATTGAAGTTAAAGTCAACGAACTTTGGCCAAAGGTCATCCGTACTGTCGATAATCAGTGGTTCATTGATTTAAGGTCCTTTCGTTCTTTATCTGAGAGTCAACAATATATGTTATTAGTTTCTCTGTGGCAAAAAGCTTTAGTTGTAGAAGGCGTACCGGTGAATGAGGGGCAGCTGACGCAAGCGATGACAATGCTAAATAGTGATGTTGGTGCGCAGGAACTTCATCTGGCTGCCGGTTGGCGATTTGAAAAAAATTATCAAGAAGCTACTTTGACGTTACGTGAGTCGCCAAAAACAAGAACAGCGGCTGTTCAGCAAATTCGTCTTGGTCAAGGGGTGTACCTCAGTCAAGAGGAATGGTTAGGCTTTGAGCGTGTTGATCAACCCCTTGAAATTCCTGATAAGCTGAGCGATTGGCAAGCTTTTGAGTGTCCTGTTGGGAAGGCGTTGGCCCAGCAGTCTTTAAGTGTGCGCCATGTTCGGCCGGGAGATCGGATTGTCTACAATCAAATGGGGAATCACAAGAAAGTTAATCGGATTTTTATTGATGCGAAAGTCCCGCTAAAAAAGCGTGAACAAATGTGGTTAGTTTGCGATTCGCTGGGAGAAATTATCTGGATTGTGCCAATTAGGAAAAGTTATTTGAGTATTGTGAAAGAAACTGATAAAATACATTACAGGCTTATCTATTTAAAGTCATGCTCGACTGACGGGCATCAAAACTTTTTAAAGGAGTAAGCAAGATCTGGAAGGAGACTCTTATGTTAGAGAAAGACATTGAAAAATCATTGTATTCAAGAGAAGAAATAGCCGTTAAAACGAAGGAATTAGGTCAGCAAATCACCAAGGATTATGCCGGCAAGAACCCCCTCGTTATCGGGATTTTAAAAGGTGCGATTCCCTTTATGGCTGATTTGATTCGTGAAATGGACATGCAATTAGAGATGGATTTTATGGATGTATCAAGCTACGGAGAAGCGTTAGTTTCTTCAGGTGAGGTTAAAATAATCAAAGATCTGGATACCAATGTGGCAGGTCGTGACTTGCTGATTGTTGAAGATATCATTGACAGTGGTCAAACATTAAAGTACTTAGTGGAGTTATTTAAATATCGTCAAGCTAAGTCTGTTAAGATTGTCACACTCTTAGACAAACCAGAAGGGCGAGTCGTAGACATTTACCCAGATTACTCTGGCTTTAATGTACCGAATGAGTTTGTGGTAGGCTTTGGTCTGGATTATAAGGAAAACTATCGTAACCTGCCTTTTGTTGGTGTACTAAAACCAGAGATTTACGAGACAAATAACTAATAATATTTCAAAAGTATGTTAGAATAAATATGCGACACAAAAAGATTGTGCTACTAGAGGGAGGCCCTATATGAATAAAAAGAAAAACGGGGGAATGAAGAATACACTCTATTATATATTGTTAGTTTTAGCAATGGCGATGGTCGTATTCTTTTTCTTTGGCGATAAGAAAAGCCCCGGTTCAGATATAACGTACTCAACGTTTTCTGAGCAGTTAAAAAATGAAAAAATTAAAGACATGGAAATTCAGCCAGCTAATGGCGCGTACAAGATTACTGGTACGTACTATGAAAAACCAAAAGTTGAAGACAAAGGTTTGTCGATTCTTGGTTCAAGTAATGTAGCCAACGATCGTTTTACGACAATTGTCTTACCGAATGATGCCACTTTAGCAGAGATTACGAAGAACGCATCAGCATCGGAAACAAAAGTAACGATTAAGGAACAGTCAAATAACGGTGTTTGGATTTCAATGTTATTTTCTTTCCTACCATTGATCGTGATTATTTTCTTTATGTACATGATGATGGGACAAGGTCAACAAGGCGGCGGTGGTGGCCGTGTCATGAACTTTGGTAAATCAAAAGCTAAAGAAGCAGACAAAAAAGCCAATAAAGTTCGTTTCTCTGATGTAGCAGGTGCTGAAGAAGAGAAACAAGAATTAGTTGAAGTGGTGGAGTTCTTAAAAGACCCTCGTCGTTTCGTTGAATTAGGTGCGAGAATTCCCGCAGGTGTCTTACTAGAGGGACCTCCAGGAACAGGTAAAACATTACTTGCTAAAGCTGTAGCCGGTGAAGCAGGTGTACCATTCTACTCGATTTCAGGTTCTGACTTTGTGGAAATGTTTGTTGGGGTCGGTGCGAGCCGTGTCCGTGATTTATTTGAAACAGCCAAGAAAACAGCGCCAGCGATTATCTTTATCGATGAAATCGATGCTGTAGGTCGCCAACGTGGTGCTGGTATGGGTGGTGGCCACGATGAGCGTGAGCAAACCTTGAACCAATTACTAGTTGAGATGGATGGTTTTAGTGGAAACGAAGGCGTGATCGTCATTGCTGCTACTAACCGTTCTGACGTTTTGGATCCGGCTTTACTACGTCCAGGTCGTTTTGACCGTCAAATTTTGGTCGGTCGTCCAGACGTTAAGGGTCGTGAAGCGATTCTGAAAGTCCATGCGAAAAACAAACCGTTGGCAGCCGACGTTGATTTAAAAGTCGTTGCCCAACAAACACCAGGTTTTGCTGGTGCTGATTTGGAAAACGTCTTAAACGAAGCGGCTCTTGTAGCAGCTCGTCGCAATAAGAAAAAAGTCGATGCCTCAGATATTGATGAAGCGCAAGACCGTGTAATTGCCGGTCCTGCTAAGAAAGATCGTGTTGTCAGCAAGAAAGAACGTGAAATGGTGGCATACCATGAAGCGGGTCATACGATTTGTGGGTTAGTCTTAAGTGATGCTAACACCGTCCATAAAGTAACGATTGTCCCTCGTGGACGTGCTGGCGGTTACATGATTGCCTTACCGAAGGAAGACCGTTTCTTAATGACTAAAGAAGAACTATTTGAACGGATCGTGGGCCTTTTAGGTGGACGGACCGCTGAAGAGATTATCTTTGGCGTGAAATCAACTGGCGCGAGCAATGACTTTGAACAAGCAACAGGTCTAGCCCGTAGTATGGTAACGGAATACGGGATGAGTGAAAAACTTGGACCTGTCCAATACGAAGGAAATCATCAAGTCTTTGTTGGTCGTGATTATGGCCAAACAAAAGCTTATTCTGAGCAAGTTGCTTATGAAATTGATGAAGAAGTGCGCAGTATCTTAAATGCCGCACATGCAAAAGCCCGTGAAATCATTGAAGAACACCGCGCCCAACATAAATTAATTGCTGAAAAACTATTAGAGTTTGAAACATTAGATGCTCGTAGCATTAAATCGCTCTTTGAAGAAGGCGTGATGCCGGCAGATGTGATTGCTAATCAATTCCCGAGCGAAAAATCTGGTACTTTTGAGGAAGCCAAAAAAGCCTTAGAAGAAAAAGAAGCGAAGAAACAAGCGGAAGAAAAGCAAGAAGTGAAAGAGACTGTCTTAAAAACTGAGGAACCCGTGAAACCAACTGACGAACCAGTAACACCACGAGTCCCTTCTGAAGATGATCCGGCAACATCTACCGAATCAGGTGATGAGCAAACAACTGAAGAAGCAAAAACGGAATACGAAAAAGAAAACTTCGAAGACCGTTACAAATAAGCGTTAAACTAAGTGGGTTGCTTCGGCAACTCACTTTTATTTTTGGGCACAGTGGGGCATTAGCCTGACTTGATGGAAGGGACTGGCTCTTGCATTAATGAGCAAATGTTGATACACTAACAAACAGCAAAATTGTCTAAAAAATGATTTGGGTTTAAGATAATAGAGTCGATGAAAAAAACAGAAAAATTAGGTGAATGTAGATGGAAGATTACTTATTAAAAGCATTATGTTTTGATGGTCAAATTAGGGCTTTTGCAGTCAATGCCACTAAAGCAGTGGGAGAAGCACAGCGCCGTCATGATACGTGGCGGACAGCATCGGCGGCTTTGGGCCGGACGATGGTAGGTTCTTTAATGTTAGGCGCCATGAATAAAGGCGAAGATAAAATCACGGTTAAAATTCAAGGCGACGGGCCGGTGGGGTCAATTGTTGTTGTGGCTGATGGTCACGGCAATGTGAAAGGTTACTTACAAAATCCCCAAGTTAATTTACCAGCGAATGAACAAGGCAAGATTGATGTTCGAGGTGGTGTTGGGACTGTTGGCAGTTTGTCAGTTATTAAAGATTTAGGATTAAAAGAGCCGTTTTCAGGACAAGTTCCGTTGGTGTCTGGTGAATTAGGGGAAGATTTTACCTACTATTTGGCGAACTCTGAACAGGTTCCTTCTGCGGTCGGGTTGAGTGTTCTAGTTGATATTGAAGATGAGTCAATTAAAGCGGCAGGCGGATTTATGATCCAAGTAATGCCTGATGCAACAGATGAAACGATTTCAGAAATTGAAAGACGAATCGCCGAAGTGCCTCTGGTATCAAGTTTGATTGATCAAGGTGAAACGCCGGAAGAAATTCTGTATCGTTTATTAGGGCAAGACAATGTTAAAATTTTAGAAAAAATGCCTGTACAATTTCATTGTGACTGTACCAAAGAAAAATTTGCTTCAGGGATCATTTCTCTGGGCAGAAAAGAAATTCAAGAAATGATTGATGAAGATCAAGGCGCCGAAGCTGTTTGCCATTTTTGTGGAAATAAATATCAATTTGATGAGGCGGATTTAGCAGACTTATTGGTTGAAATTGGTTAAGGTATAAGGGGGAAACCACGTTGTGGAAAATAGGAGATATTGAGATTCCTAATAGAGTTGTGGTTGCGCCGATGGCCGGTATTAGCAATGCGGCTTTTCGGGTAACCGTTAAAGAGTTTGGTGCAGGTTTAGTGGTCTGTGAGATGATCAGTGACAAAGGGATTCAACTTAGGAATAAGAAGACCTTGGAGATGCTTTATATCGATGAGAGAGAGCATCCTTTAAGTGTTCAGATCATGGGGGGGAGTAAAGAAACGTTGGTTGAAGCAGCCAAATTTGTGGAGACTAACACCAAGGCAGCAATAATTGACATTAATATGGGATGTCCTGTTAATAAAGTTATTAAGAATGAAGCGGGAGCTAAGTGGCTTTTGGACCCAAACAAAGTCTATGAAATGGTTGAAGCAGTGGCGTCAGCGGTGAAAATACCTGTAACAGTGAAGATGCGAATTGGCTGGGATGACGAGCACGTCTTTGCCGTAGAAAATGCTCTCGCGGCTGAAAAAGCAGGCGCGGCCGCGGTAGCCATGCATGGACGGACACGGGTGCAAATGTATGAAGGTAAAGCCAATTGGGACGTATTGCGACAAGTAAAAAAAAGCTTGACGATTCCTTTTATGGGGAATGGTGATGTTCGAACACCAGAGGACGCCCGACGAATGATTGACGAAGTTGGTTGTGAGGGTGTTATGATCGGACGAGCCGCTTTGGGGAATCCGTGGATGATCTATCAAACCAAACATTATCTAGAGACAGGTGAGCTTTTACCTGAACCCCCAGCACGAGAAAAAATTGCAACAGCTAAGCTTCACTTAAAGAGACTAGTTGAGTTAAAAGGCGAAGTAATCGGTACTCGCGAATTTCGTCAACATGCTGCGTATTACTTAAAAGGTATCTCACGAGCAGCTAAAACGAAGGTGGCAATCAATCAAGCGACTAAACAAGTTGAGATAATTGCTCTTTTAGACGAATTTGTAGAGACCACTGAAATTAGAAGCATTGCTAATTAACAAAAGATACGTGAGTGAATGGTTTTGTTGTAAATTAGACAATCTTCAGCAAAAATTTATAAAAACATGAGAAAAAAGGTGAAAGGGAAGATTTCCCTTGCCTTTTTTGTTTTTAGTGTGGCATTATAGATAGAAGAACTTAGCTTTTGAAAGGACGGAGGAAATAGAGTGACTGAGGAACATAATACTCAACAAGAAATGAACGACCAATTATTGGTTCGTAGAGAAAAAATGGCCGCTATGCAAACTGCAGGGATGGATCCATTTGGCCAAAGATTTGAGCGTAGCCATAATTCAAAGGAATTACACGATGCTTATGGTGAAATGACCAAGGAAGAGTTAAATGACTTGAATTTGACTGCGACGATCGCAGGTAGAATGATGACGAAGCGTGGCAAAGGAAAAGTGGGGTTTGCCCATTTACAAGATCGTGAAGGTCAGATTCAAATATATGTTAGAAAAGATGCCATTGGTGATGAAGAGTATGAATTGTTCAAACAAGCTGATTTAGGAGACTTTATCGGCGTGACGGGTGATATCATGAAAACAGATATGGGTGAGTTAACCATCAAACCTACATCGTTAACCTTCTTAACTAAGGCACTCCGCCCTTTACCAGATAAATATCATGGACTAACTAATGTTGAGCAACGTTATCGTCAGCGCTATTTAGATTTGATCAGTAATCGGGAGAGCTTTGATACGTTTGTTAAACGCAGCCAAATTATTAAAGAGATTCGCAATTATCTAAATGATAATGATTATTTAGAAGTTGAGACACCTACTCTTCATAATATGGCAGGTGGGGCAGCGGCCCGTCCGTTTATAACCCATCATAATGCCTTGGATATCGAACTTTATTTACGAATTGCCTTAGAATTACACTTGAAACGTTTAATTGTCGGTGGCATGGAGAAAGTCTATGAAATCGGCCGTGTTTTCCGTAACGAGGGAATCGATACGACTCACAATCCTGAATTTACGATGTTGGAAGTTTATACAGCGTATGCGGATTATCGCGATGTGATGGACTTAACAGAAGGCATCATTAAGCATGTGGCAGAGAAAGTTAACGGTAGCCTATCTGTTAAGTATGGCGAAACAGATGTGGATTTAAGTGGTCAGTGGACACGTCTTCACATGGTTGATGCGATTAAGGCGCAAACAGGTGTTGATTTCTGGCAAGAGATGACAGATGAGGAAGCTCGCGCTCTTGCAAAAGAACACAATGTTAAAGTGGAAGAACACATGGAGTTTGGGCACGTGGTAAACGAATTTTTTGAAGAGTTTGTCGAAGAAACGTTGATTCAACCGACCTTTATTTACGGGCATCCCGTAGCGGTCTCTCCTTTATCGAAGAAAAACCCTGAAGATGGTCGTTTTACCGATCGTTTTGAAGTCTTTATTGTCGGGAATGAATACGGCAACGCCTTTACCGAGTTAAATGATCCAATCGATCAACGCGAACGTTTTGAAGCCCAAGATCGGGAACGTGATCTGGGTAACGATGAAGCTCATGGGATTGATAATGACTTTATTGAAGCGTTGGAGTACGGTATGCCACCAACAGGTGGATTGGGTATTGGAATTGATCGACTGGTAATGTTACTGACTAATTCGCAATCAATTCGTGATGTTTTACTATTTCCAACGATGCGTTAAGAAAAAGCTCGCTAATTTAGCGGGCTTTTTTTATCGGAACATGCTATTTATTACTATAAAAAGGCGCCTTGTCCTAGTTGCTAATTTTAGCTCATTAATCCGTTTGTAGGACGCTAGTTTATATTGCGAATAATTATAGAGAGAAGTGGACAGTTTAGTGTTTAAAAGGCGAATGATTATCTGATATTTACCGTCTTTATCAAGCTAAATAAAAAAAGCTGAAAAAACTCAATATAATAGTTGCAATTTCCGCCGAGACTTGGTATATTATTACATGTCGCTGAGATGTAAGACAGCTTTGAAAGAAGCACGTGAAACTTTCTTGAAAAAGTTATTGACATGATAGAGAGCGTTATGTTATTCTAATTAAGTTGTCGTTTGAAGAAGTAACTTTCTCCAAATGAGCGAGTAACTCAAAAAAATAATTTTAAAAAAGTTGTTGACAACGTCAACTAACTTATGTTATTCTAATTGAGTTGCTGATGAAGAACTAAACCACTTCAACAAGCTGAAAAAAACTTTTGAAAAATAATTAAAAAAGTTGTTGACAAAGACAACTAAACATGTTATTCTAATAA
>NZ_JAEEGA010000022.1 GCF_017829975.1 Vagococcus allomyrinae
CTTTGTTTTAGATTACTATCTAAAAGTACATACTGCAATATGAGTTGAACCGCCGTATACGGAACCGTACGTACGGTGGTGTGAGAGGGGTGCGAATCAATGCGTTCGGACTTCGACTCGATTGTCGATTAATTTGCCAAGGAGCTATAAAAGAGGGGACTTAGTTGCGCTGACCTTATCATGAAGATAAACGAGTCTATCTTTTACTTGCCTTCTTGCAAGTGACATGCTATCGTATGATTAATTGAATAGTTCGACCACTAGGGGGGCGAATGTGATGGTTCTAAAGAACGGTTGCTGAGCTGAGATAGGATATATCCTGACCCTTAGACCTGATCTGGTTAATACCAGCGGAGGAAATGTGGCTAACAGATTTTTTTGATTTAAAACACGAAAAAATTTGTCTGATTAGGGCTTATAGATGCCTTAAAAATGCGTAATGACACCCACTTTCTGATTCTGAGAAAGTGTTTTTTTGTGTGGCGTATTGTTCACGTTTCAAGGCGAATGACTCAAAATAATCCGTAGAGGAAGAGATTGATGAAAAGTTTTGAACAACTAAGAAGAATGAAGCAACAAAGCCCCTTGGTTCATAATATGACGAATCAAGTAGTGGCTAATCATGTGGCCAATGGCTTGCTAGCAATTGGAGCGTCGCCAATAATGGCTTATGCCAAGGAAGAAGTAGGGCCTATCGCCTCCCTAGCAAGTTGTTTGGTTTTAAATATTGGCACAATTACGACACCTATTTTTGAAGCGATGTTAATCGCGGGCCATGCGGCTAATGAAAAAGGGGTGCCGATTGTTTTAGATCCAGTTGGCGTTGGTGTCAGTCGCTATCGGCAAAAGCTTGTTAAGACCTTGCTGGCCGAACTCAAGATAAGTTTAATTAGAGGGAATGCTGGCGAGATTGCCCAATTAGCCAAAGTACCTTGGCAAGCTCATGGTGTTGATAGTGGAACCGGTCAGTATTCGATGAAGAAAATGGCTCAAGAAGTTGCTTTGGCTAATCAATCAGTTGTGGCAATTAGTGGTGAAAGAGACTGGATTAGCGATGGCAAACGATTGGCCAGCGTTGATAATGGTCATCAGCTAATGACCCGTGTAACGGGAATGGGATGTTTGTTAAGTGGCGTTTGCGGCGCTTTTATTGCCAGCCATCAGGACCTTTTTGAGAGTACGTTGGCGGCTCATATTACTTATGGAATAGCTGGTGAAAAGGCGGCGATGGCATCACCTTTTCCCGGGAGCTTTAAAGAACAATTTATGGATCAGTTATTCTTATTAAATGAGGGCGATCAACAGCGAATCAAGGCTAGTGAGGAGAAGATATAATGAGAACAGTTCAAGCGTGTACAATAGCAGGTTCAGACAGTGGTGGCGGCGCAGGGATTCAAGCGGATATCAAAACGTTTCAGGAACGAGAGGTTTTTGGTACTTCTGTGATTGTAGCAATTACTGCCCAAAATACGAAAGGTGTAAATGGAATTTACCCCATTCCTATGCAAGGAGTTCAGGAACAGCTTGAGGCCGTTTTTGCTGATTTTGATTTAGGGGCAGTTAAAACGGGCATGTTAGTAGACGAGACTTATATGATTGCTGTTGCGAATTTTCTGAAAAAATATCCTTTGATCCCGTTAGTAGTGGATCCTGTAATGATTGCCAAAGGAGGAGCTTCTTTAATGGCGGCTGAAGCGATGAAGGAGATGAAAGAGACCTTAGTGCCTCTGGCAACCTTAATTACCCCTAATCTACCAGAAGCAGAAGAACTGGTAGAACATACCATTATGTCGGAAGATGACATGGTAGTTGCGGCCTATGAGATTCAAAAGATGGGGAGTTGCAATGTCTTAATCAAGGGAGGCCATGGCGCCAACCAAAGAGAAGCAAAAGATTATCTCTTAACTGATGATGGAACCGGCTATTGGTTAGCAGGCCCACGCTATGAGACAAAGCATACTCATGGAACAGGGTGTACGTATTCAGCTTGTATTACCGCGGAGTTAGCTAAGGGGAAATCAGTTTTGGAAGCTGTTAGGACTGGTAAAGCCTTTATTGATGCTGCAATTAAAGATGAGCTAAAAATTGGCCATGGACAAGGACCGACGAATCACTGGGCTTTTGGTAGGAAGGAGCGGGCAAATGACGAAAAGAATTAACTGGCAAGAAGCTCTGAAGGTCTATTTGATTGGTGGCACTCAGGACGTGGTTGACGGAAATTTGGTCACTCTTTTATCTGAAGCGATCCAAGGTGGGATTACTTGTTTTCAGTTAAGAGAAAAAGGACCAAGAGCATTGGAAAAGAGGGCGGATGTTGAAGAATTAGCGAAAGAGTGTCAAGAACTGTGTCGACGTGCTAGTATTCCTTTTATCATCAACGATGATGTCGCTTTAGCGGTTAAACTGAAAGCCGATGCTGTTCATGTTGGTCAATCAGATCGAGGAATTATTGCTACCCTTAATGAGGTCAAGCCTTTAGGGATCGATGTTGGCTTATCGATCAATACTTTAGATCAGTTTAAAAAAGCTTTAACCATTTCAGAACTTGATTATGTTGGCATTGGCCCCGTTTTCAAGACCCAATCCAAGGCTGATGCCCAACCAGTTGTGGGGATGAAACTATTGAAAGAGGCAGTGCAGTTGGGACCAAAGTTGCCTAAAGTGGCGATTGGAGGGATCACTGTGGACAATGTCGCAGCAGTAAAGGCCACTGGCGTGGACGGTGTGGCGGTGATCTCCGCCATTACGATGAGTCCGAGGATCAGCCGAACGATTCTAGCACTTGGAGGAAAGAGCTAAACAGAGTCCCTTTAGGTGAGATAGTAGCTGTTTAGGGGGGCAGAGGAATCTCAGGTTGTGAGCGATAATTGTCAATGGTTAACTGAAAATGTTCTGGAGGAAAGGTTGAGAACAGGGCTGTCCAGATTAATGAAAGATCAGACTGTCAGGCCGATTGCAATCAGGGACAGCTATGAATGAGTAAATTAATAAAACCAATAAGGGCTCAATGAGTGATGCCCTTGTTGGTTTTTCTTGCGTTTTATTGTAAGTTAACTTATAATAAGTGTAATTATTATTTAGGAGGCGTTATGAATGGAATTGAGTTTTGCATTAAAAGTAGCTGCGACAAGTCATCAAGTTTGGGAGTACTATGAAAACATTGAGAAATGGTCTGTTTGGGAAAAGGATTTAGAGGCAATTTCTCTTGAGGGCGAATTTGTTTCAGGCACAAATGGACAGATGACGTTAACAGGGATGCCACCCATGTCTTTCACCTTGACCTCAGTGGTGCCTTATCAGGAATTTATCGATCTTACGGAAACACCCATGGGCAAGCTGAGCTTTGCTCATTATATCCAAGAGATTCCTGAGGGGGTATTGATTCGCCATTCGGTGACGTTGGATCAAGATAATCAAGAGGTGTTGCCGATGTTAAGTGGGATTTTTAATGATGTACCAGAAACGATGTTTTTATTAAAGAAAGTAGTGGAATCGGATGGAGTTTAATTCACATAATCGAGAGAATGCAGATGGAGCGATTGGTTTACAATTTGTTAAAGTCTATAATATTTGGCATAACCAAATTAAGTCTGAGTTAAATCAAATTGATTTAACTCATCCCCAATTTATCGTGCTGACTTCATTAGGTTACCTACAACAGAATGAAACAGAAGTAACACAAGTAATGGTATCGAAAATTTCAGAAATGGACGTGATGACGGTTTCTCAAGTGTTGCGAACATTGGAGAAAAAGAGTTTGATTAGACGTACGCCTCACTCGAGAGATACTAGGGCGAAATCGCTAACTTTGACTGAAACAGGTGTTGTTATCATGAATCAAGCATTACCAATAGTTGAAGGGATTGATCAGAAGATCTTTGGTGTTCTAGGAAAAGATCAAACCATATTTCAGCAAAAACTGAGGCAACTAATTCTGGCACATGAAGAAGGAGGTGACTAAGATGACGCATTATTGGATAGGCATCGCTTCCAAAAAACATGTTCAGCTAGGGGTGAAAGGCGGATTTTGTCAATTGAATCACGGAAAAAAAGCGCCGCTTCAACGAATGAAATCAGGGGATTGGTTGATCTATTATAGCCCTAAACTAAGTCTAGAAGGTAGCGAACCTTATCAACATTTTACTGCCATTGGACAAATTCAATCAGAAGAAGCTTATCAAGTTGAGATGAGCCCTGGTTTTATGCCATTTCGCAAAGATGTTAACTACTATCAGATTGAACAAGACTTGCCCCTGAAAGCTTTGGCTGGCCATCCCGAATGGCAAGCCAAGCGATCTCAACTTAGATTTGGGCATTTTGCGATTTCAGAGGAGTTGTTTGACATGCTGGTTTTGTCCATGGGAAGGAAGGAGGGGCTGGTTGAGGACAACGCAGGGGTTTAAAGAGTAGCGTACGGTGGAGATGTTAGTTCAAACTAAAAATCAGGCCCTTTTAAGAGCTTGATTTTTTAGTTTGAACTGACTTGCAAGATGATTTTGCCAATGTTCTTATTGTCTTCCATGTGGCGATGGGCTTCTTGAATCTCTTCAAAAGGAAAAACGGAATCAATAACCGCTTTGACTTTATTGTCGCTAAACAGCGGTAAAACAACATGGCTAAATTCTTTGGTAAGTTGAGCTTTATAGGTGTCACTACGAGGTGTCAATAAAGTTCCTGTTAACTGGATTCTTTTGGCCATCAAATCAAATAAGTTGATAGCTGACACAACATTGCCGCCTAACGTTCCGATTAAAACCCAGCGACCGTCAGTTCCAATACTTGCTAAGTTTTGGTGC
Source organism: Vagococcus allomyrinae (assembly GCF_017829975.1). GTDB lineage: Bacteria > Bacillota > Bacilli > Lactobacillales > Vagococcaceae > Vagococcus_D > Vagococcus_D allomyrinae. The sequence continues at coordinate 4,797 of NZ_JAEEGA010000022.1, forward strand.
CAGTAAGAGCTACCAACAAAATCAAGAATCAAGTTAACACCCTGTTGGTTGGTGGCTTCCAAAATATGTCTCGCAAAATCACCATGGTGGTAATTGAAGGTGAAATCTGCCCCTAAAGAACGACAAACAGTCAGTTTATCTTCAGAACCAGCAGTTGTTAAGACCTTGGCTTGCGTTAATTGTTTGGCTAATTGAATTGCCGCAGTTCCAACACCACTAGCGCCTGCGTGAATCAAGACGGTTTCGCTAGGTGCTAGGTGACCAATCCAGAATAGGGTTTGATAAGCGGTTAAAAATACCTCTGGAATCGCAGCAGCTTCTGCCATTGACAATTTTTCTGGAACTAACATAGCTCGTTCAGCTGGCATAATCACATATTCAGCATAGGCCCCACCGTTGACTAACCCCATCACAGAATCCCCAACTTTGTACGATGTTTCAGAACCAAGAGCTACGATCGTCCCACTTACTTCGACTCCTAAGATCGGGGATTGCAAATAGCCCAAAGGCGTTTCGCGATTGATAATATCAGTGCGGTTAATAGCTGTAGCATGAACCTTAATCAGTAGTTCGTGTTTTTGAGGTTCAGGAATAGGAAGTTCAGTTAGTTCAAGTTGTTCCGGACCTCCAGGTTGTTTGATCGTAATAGCTCTCATAAAATCCTTCTTTCGTTTTCTTTAATACTATCACAACCAAGAAAAAAAGGGGGGCAATTGGTTTCCAGAGACGTTATTCCATGGGGAGAGACAGGTCAAGAGAGGCAATCCCAATTTCTTAATATTTCCGCAAGTAAGTCTTAAGTATGATTTATTTAAGACATTTTTAACGTATACTAAAAAATGTCAAAGAAATATCGTGTTTTGTGGTTTAGTTTAAGTAGGAAGTAGGAGGGTGTCTATGGGAAAATCAGTTTTGCAAATAAAAAATCTATCAAAGAATGTTGGGAAAAAATCCATTGTTCGCAACATTAATTTTGAAGTAAATCAAGGAGAGGTCTTTGGGTTACTTGGGCCTAATGGAGCGGGGAAAACGACGATCATCAGGGCGATAGTCAGTTTGATCAGTCGGACGTCAGGAACGGTTTTAATTAATGGGATAGATGTCAGCGTTGACTTTAAAGGGACGATTAGCGAAGTTGGTGCGATTATCGAAAATCCTGAATTTTATATGTATATGTCAGGTTGGGCAAATTTGCAACAGTTTACACGAATGAGTCGAAAATCGATTTCGGAAGAACGAATGAAAGAAATTGTGGCGCGGGTGAAATTAACGGATGCCATCCAGCAAAAAGTTAAAACTTATTCCCTGGGTATGCGTCAACGGCTGGGATTAGCCCAAGCATTGGTTCACCAGCCGGCTATCTTAATTTTAGATGAACCGACTAACGGATTGGATCCTCAAGGAATGGCGGAGTTTCGTGATATTATTCGTGAAGTCTCAGCACAAGGAACGGCAGTTTTAATTTCCAGTCATTTACTTAGTGAAATTCAACAGATTACCGATCGTTTTGCCATTATTGAAAAAGGTGAGTTGACCCACATTGAAACTATGAGCGATCTGATGAATGAGGCTCACGCTAAATATCTGCTTAAAGTGTCAAAGGCTGCCGAAGCAGTCAGACTATTGGCGGCGATGGAAGTAGAAGCGGTAGCTACCGATGACCAACATTTAGAGGTGTTGATGACCGAAGCTCAAGTTCCGTTAGTGGTTAAGGAATTAGTGGCACGTGATCTAGCTATTTTTGCCGTTACTGCTAAAACCGGTTCATTGGAAGAGCGATTCTTTGAACTAACGGAAGGAGGGTCACTATAATGGGAGTTTTAATAAAAAATGAATGGCTTAAATTATTTGGAAAAAAAGCCAGTTGGATTATGCAGATTATTCTAGCAGTTGCGATGTTTGCTATGGCGTTTATGATGTTGAAAAGCAATGAGAGCATGCAGGTCTATTATCAAAGAGAGGATCAGCCGGAATTTAAAGGTGGCATGACAGCGTATCAAGTGGCTGATGGTACTTTTATGAGCCAAGAACAATTTTGGAGTATGGAAGATGCTGACTATGAGGAGGTTAAGGAAGTTTCCTTGACCATAGATGAATCGATCACTTTGTTAAAAAGTAACATCGAAACCTATAAATCTCAACCAAAAAAATACGATAAACAGACCATCAAGTTAGCCGAAAAGGAGCTAGCCTTTTATCAAGCCTATCAAGACAAAGGTGAGACGCCTCAAGATCCTGCTGATGGAACAACAAGTGCGGGATTTTTTAGTAGCTATGGTCAAATTTACGTGTTGCCAACATTGTTTGCCGTTATTATTGCGAGCATGATCATTGCATCTGAGTTTTCTGGAGGTACCATTAAACTGCTTTTGACACGACCTTATAGTCGTATGCAAATACTGTGGTCAAAATACATTGTGACGATTATTTATGGGCTGATAACTTCAGTAGTAATGGCGATTTCGGCATTTGTTTTTTCTTTTATCTTACCGAGTCAATCGTTAACAGTGCCTCTGTCTTCGGCTACAGGGACGAAAACCGCACTAACACTTGCCTATCAGCTTTTTGCTAGTAATTTTTTATTGATGTTGCTTTATATCACGATTGCCTTTTTCTTTTCAGCGGTTATTCGTTCCCAGGCATTGGCCGTTGGTGTGGGAATGGGCGTCTTATTCTCAGGCAGTATTTTAGGACAAATTTTACCGAGCATTATCGAGAAGTACGATTGGTTAAAATGGCTCATTTTCAATTTATTGGGGTTAAACAATCAAGTGCTAGATGTTAATTATCTGGCTGGTGGGAATCTAAGTATTCCAGCGACAGTTCTGGGGATTATCGTGTATATTATTTTAATCCAAACGACGACTTTGTTGATCTTTAATAAGCGAGATGTTGCCTTGTCATAGTGACTTAAAGGTTCTGATAGAGGATAGGAGCAGAGAGGCTGCGCCTATCCTCTAGTTTGGGTAGAATTGACTTAATCTCTAATTGACAAACCTATGCCCGACTATTATAATTAATCAGGTAGCGGTTAAATCGGTTACCATTAGCGGTTGTGGCGGAACGGCAGACGCACTACCTTGAGGGGGTAGCGAGGGAATCCCTCGTGTGAGTTCAAATCTCATCAACCGCATAAAGTACAAACAAAAGAGCTTGTAGTGAAACCTGCTACAGGCTTTTTTGTTTACTGTCAGAGCCGCATAAGTGGCCGTTGTCTGCGTCATTATCGTTGAATTAGATGGTTCGTTATCTGTTTTATCTATAGCCGAAACAACTATTTTAAAATAGTTGACAAGTGATTTGGATTCTGATAATATGGTAAATAAGTTAAATTAAGATTAAAATTAAATGAGAAAACGTTGAAGAGAAAAGTACATTGCTGTGGCAGTTTTACAGAGAGTCCCGTTAGCTGAAAAGGGATAACGAAAACACAATGGAAAATGGTCTCTGAGTTGTTTGAGTGAGCAGTCTGTGTAAACTCAGAATGGGAACGCCCATTATAGCGTCAGAGTATGCGGTCCTCATTGGAGCAAGTACTTGGAGAGGCGAAGTCAGTGATGGTTTTGCGAACAAGGTGGTACCGCGTTAGTTTGTTTATCGAACTCCCGTCCTTGAATAAGTGCAGTTAGGGCATTTATTCAAGGTTGGGAGTTTTTTTGTATTTTAACTTATGGGAAAATACAGCGTAGAGATAAAGTGTCATCAACTAAAAAATGAAGAGGATGAGAAAACATGACAGCAATTAAAAGTTCGAATTTAGGTTACCCGCGTTTAGGTGAGAAAAGAGAATGGAAGCGTGCCTTAGAACGCTATTGGAGTGGCCAAGGATCTCAGGAAGAGTTATTATCAACTACCAAAGCATTACGCTTGGAAGCTCTCAAAAAGCAACAACTTAAAGGAATTGACATTATTCCAGTAGCTGATTTTTCACTGTATGATCACATCTTGGATACGAGTGTAGCGTTTAATGTGATTCCAGAACGCTTTCAAACCGGGGATGGTAATACTCTGACCACTTATTTCGATATTGCCCGTGGCAACAAAGAGGGAGTCGCCTCTGAAATGACAAAATGGTTTAATACGAATTATCACTATATTGTTCCTGAGCTTGCTGATGTTAAGCCAGAATTGAAAGACAATCGCTGGTTAACTTATTATTTGGAAGCTAAAGAAGCTTTAGGAATTGAAGGGAAGCCGGTGATTGTTGGGCCTATCACCTACTTAAAATTAGGGAAAGGTTATCAGGAAGAGGACTTTAGCGATCTATTGGGCAAGTTCGTACCTGTCTATGAACAAGTGCTAAAGGAGTTGGGTGCAGCCGGCGTTCAGTGGGTTCAAATTGATGAGCCTTATTTGGCTACTGAAGTAAGCGAAACAGAGCTGGACTATTACCGCGAAGTTTACGCACAATTGGCCAAAGTCGGTGTTAAACTCGAACTGCAAACTTATTTTGAAAGTGTCGACCATTTAGAAGCAGTGTTAGCTTTGCCAGTAGAGGCCATCGGATTAGATTTTATTCATGATCATGGGGAAACATTGTCACAATTAAAAGAGATTGGTTTTCCATCAAACAAGATTTTAGCTGCGGGAATCATCGATGGTCGCAATGTCTGGGCCAGTGATTTGACTAAAAAAGTCGCTCTTGTAAAAGACTTGTTAGCAATTGTTAAACCAGAGCAGTTGTGGTTACAACCATCGAATAGTTTGCTGCATGTACCGATTACTAAGTCCAGCGAAGTAACATTAAATCCCGTTCTTTTAGGTGGTTTGGCTTTTGCTGATGAGAAATTAGCTGAGCTAGTAACGGTCACCAAAGGAGGAAATCAAGGGGAGGCAACGATTGTTGAAGAGTTAGCTGCTAATCAAGCCGGGATAACAGCCCTAAATGAGTCGCCAGACCGAAATAATCCTGAAGTTAAAAAAGCCATCGCCGGTTTATCTGCTTTAAAAAATGAGCGTCAGGCGCCGTTTTCTGAACGAATCAAAGCGCAGAAAGCTTGGCTGAAGTTGCCTTTATTGCCAACGACGACTATTGGTAGCTTTCCTCAATCACCAGAAGTTCGTCAAAAGCGAGCGGCATGGTTAAAAGGTGACTTGACTCAAGCTGCTTATGATCAGTTTATTGAAAGTGAAACAGCTCGTTGGATTGAGATTCAAGAGGAATTAGACATCGATGTGCTGGTTCATGGTGAGTTTGAACGCACGGACATGGTGGAGTACTTTGGGCAAAAATTGGCTGGTTTTCAGGCGACTAAATTCGGTTGGGTTCAGTCTTATGGCTCTCGGGCAGTTCGTCCACCCCTAGTTTACGGCGATGTCGCCTTTATTGAGCCGATTACCGTTAAAGAAAGTGTTTACGCTCAATCGTTGACCACGCGACCAGTTAAGGGGATGCTAACGGCGCCAGTGACGATTATTAACTGGTCATTTGTCCGAGACGATGTTCCAAAAACGACGGTGGGGAATCAAATCGGTTTGGCCTTAAGAAAAGAAGTAGAAGCTCTTGAAGCAGCCGGAATTAAAATTATTCAGGTAGATGAGCCTGCTTTACGCGAAGGACTCCCTTTAAAACGGTCTCGTTGGCAAGCCTATTTAGAGGCTGCGGTCTATTCCTTTAAATTAACGACAACCTCAGTAGCCGACGACACACAAATTCACACTCATATGTGTTATGCCGAATTTGATGATGTGATCGAGACGATTGATGCTTTAGACGCAGATGTTATCTCAATTGAGGCTTCACGCAGTCACGGTGAAATTATTTCCACGTTTGAAGAACATACCTATAATAAGGAAATTGGCTTAGGTGTTTACGACATTCATAGCCCACGAGTCCCAAGCTTAGAAGAGATACTAGGCAATATTCGCCGACCGCTAAAGGTTATTCCAGTGGAACAGTTTTGGATTAATCCAGATTGCGGGTTAAAAACACGAAAAGAAGCCGAAACAATTGCTGCATTAGCCAAACTTGTTGAAGCAACCAAGATTATTCGTCAAGAATACCAAAACAAATAAAGGGAAAGCAGGTGACCCACAATGGGACTAAAAGACGTATTAGGCACTAAACTATTAATAGCAGACGGAGCTATGGGCACCATGCTTTACCAATATGGCATTGACCGATCTCAAGAAGAATTAAATTTATCTCATCCTGAGGCAATTCTGGCAATTCACCAAGCCTATATCGAAGCAGGCGCTGATATAATTCAAACGAATACATACGGAGCTAACTATTTAAAGTTAGCCCGTTATGGCCTGGAGGAGCAGGTTCAAAGGATAAATGCGGCGGCGGTAGCGATTGCTCGACAAGCAGCTGAAGGCAGTGAAACATATGTCATTGGAACCATTGGCGGCATTCGTGGGGCGATTGATGCCAAGATCAACGAACCTTCAATGACAGATATCGTTCGCGGCTTTAAGGAACAACTTTACAGTTTGTTGCTGGCTCAAGTTGACGGTTTGCTATTGGAAACTTATTATGATTTGGAAGAATTAAAAACTGTATTGGCCATCGCGAGAGAAGCCACGGACTTGCCGATCATGACGAATGTTACCTTACATGAAGTCGGGTATTTACAAAACGGTCAGAGTCTGGCATCGGCCTTAGGTGAGTTGGCCGATCTAGGTGCGGATGTTGTCGGCATTAATTGTCATTTGGGCCCTCATTTTGTGGCTAAAAGTTTTCAATCGGTTCCCATACTTGATAAGGTGGTCTTAAGTGCGTTTCCCAATGCGAGTTTTCCAGCGTTGGAAGATGGAAAAATAGTCTATGAGAATGCAGCAGATTATTTCAAAGGTTTTGGTGAACTCTTTAGGCAAGAAGGGATAGGGGTGATTGGCGGCTGTTGTGGAACGACTCCCGAACACATTGCAGCATACCGCAAAGGCTTAAAAGACATTCAGTTAATCAACAATAAGAACGTTATCCCTTTAGCGGAGGTGGCTCTTAAAAGAAACAGTCAACGACAACATCCTAGATTAATTGATAAGTTGCAGAAAAATTACACAGTTATCGTGGAATTAGCACCACCACGCACCTTGGATACAACCTCTTTTTTTAAAGGAGCAGAGCGTTTAAAAGAAGTGGGGGTAGATGCAATTACCCTTTCAGATAATTCTTTGGCGAGTGCTCGAGTTAGCAATTTAGCATTAGCTGCGATATTGAAATATGAATATGACTTGCAGCCATTGGTTCATTTGACCACCCGCGATCATAATTTGATTGGATTGAACTCGCAAATTATGGGGCTTCATAAGCTAGGCATTCACGATGTTTTAGCCGTAACAGGAGATCCAGCTAAAGTCGGTGATTTTCCTGGTGCTTCTTCGGTATACGATATCAATTCTTTTGAACTGATTAAATTGTTTAAAAAATTTAATGAGGGGATGTCTTATACAGGGAAAAACATGGGTGAAAAGGCTGACTTTCAGGTAGGATCTGCCCTTAATTTGAACATTCCCCGATTAGAACGGGCAGGCAGGTTACTAAAAAAGAAACAACAAGCTGGGGCAGATTTTTTTATCACACAGCCAATCTTTGATGGCGACAAAGTTGAGACGCTAAAAGAAGTCATGAAAGCGTCAGAGATTAGCATTCCAGTTTTTATTGGCGTGATTCCGCTAGTATCAAGCCGCAATGCAGAATTTTTGCACAACGAAGTACCAGGGATTGTTTTGACTGATGAGACACGTCGGCGAATGAAAGAAGCTGAAATACGCGGAAACGAAGCGGAAGTTGGAATCGAAATAGCCAAAGAGCTAATTGATCGTATTTGTCGAGAGTTTACCGGTATTTATCTGATGACCCCTTTTATGAAATATGAATTAACGGCAGAACTGACGGCGTATGTTAAAGAAAAAAACAAGCAACAACAACAAGCACAATAAGACATTGTAGTGAAAGGAAATTGACCAGTTGGTTGGTTTTCTTTTTTTTGCTTAAAATATTAACCTTTTTTTTAGAAATAGGCGAAATTGCGAAAGAAGGCTGTCAATTCAAGGTTGAAAACGTTGTGAAATTTAATTGTTTTTCGCAAAACATTCGTTTAGTATTGAAGACGGATTGACTTCCGTCTGTTTACTATGCTATTTTTGTAGTATCAATTAATAAAGAATAGTTACGATTATTCAGATGGAGGAAGACAGTGAAAAAGAAATTAGGCGTTTTAATAGCGATGGTTGGAACAGTTTTGACATTGGCCGCTTGTGGCTCAACACCTCAAAGCCAGTTTCTTGAACAGATGGAAAAAGTTAGCAATACTAAAAATAATGCAGGGACACTAGAAATGAGTATTGCGGATTTGGAACTGGCTCAAGGGACTACAGATGATGCAGCGAATAATGCGATGATGGGAATGGTGATGTCGTCAGTTAAAGGGATGAAATTAACAGCTGATTATCAAACGGATTCCAAAACCCCTGAAAACTTCAGTCTTAACATGAAAATAAATGCTATGGGGACTGAAATTCCCATGGAGATGATTGGGTCAATCGGAGACAAACCTAAGATGTACATGTCAACTGATGTGATGTCTTCAGTCATGGAATTAGCTCAAGCTTTTGGTGGGACTAACGTTCCCTCAATTCCAGGATTGGATCAACTAAAAGGAAAGTACATTGATGTTATGGGCTTGCAACAGGCAACAGCTAAAACGAAAACGGATGCCGATGTGAAAGAGATGAAAAATGCTCAAGAGTTTTCTAAGGCTTACCAGAAAGAAGTTGCCGCCTATATTAAAGGATTGGATAAAACGAGTTTTACCAAGAAAGACGATGTGATTTCTCATACATTTACTAAAAAAGAGCTGAGTGATATCGTAAACTTGTCTCAAAAAACAGCCAAATCAGATAAAAAGTTTGCTTCATATGTAACTGATGAGGATGTGGATTTTGACGAACTTTTAAAAGAACTCAAAGATTTATCGCTGACAGTTAAAGCCAATACTAAAACCAATGGGACCAAGATACGTGCCTTAGTTTCACTAAAAGAGGGAACAGCTGGTTTGAAATCGATCACACTCGACATGGTGATGAGCAGTAAGTCAGAGAAAGCGACAGTTAAAATGCCAGCCAAAGGCGACATTATTTCGGAAGATGAAATGAGTGAGTTGATGACGCCAGAAGCGTCAGTTCAACTGAGTGATGAAGAGTTTAAAACAATCTTGGACTCTTACAAAAAGGTCAAAGATGAGTTAAGCGATGATGAAAAAACAGAATTATTAGATCAGGCTAAAATAATCTTAACAGAGGCCCAATATAAAGAGTTGGAAGCAGCTATCAAGTAAGTCAGTAACTCATTAAATCTATCGATTTTCGATAGGTTTAATGAGTTTTTTTATGTAAAGATAGTCTATTATTAGCCGTTAATTTAAGGTAAACTAGGGGTATTAGCTGATATAAGGAGGAAAAGATGACACGCGTTGATTACTATTTCGATCCACCTCTAATAGAGTCGTTTCATATTTTTAATTTAGGCCATGAATATTGTTTACCTGGTCATCAATTTGGGCCTCATGTTAGGGAGCATTTTGTTATTCATTATGTCATAAAAGGGCAAGGTTTTTTCGAAAAATCAGGTGTTCGCTATGAGTTGGGAGCAGGTCAATTTTTTTTAATAAAACCAGGTGAGGTGACCTTTTACCGAGCTGACGAAGTGGAGCCATGGGAGTATTTTTGGTTAGGATTTAACGGGGGACAGACGGAGGACCTGTTGAGCTTATTAGGCCTGTTAGACTATAATCGAGTGGGAACGGTTAAGGATCAGGGAAAGTTGACGAGTTGGATCACTGAGGCCTTAGATGCCAGTGTGACGATTGACACCAATTCTTTCTATATCCAAGGACTAAGTCAAGCCATATTTGGCGAATTCCAAGTGGAAGGCAATTCGACTTACCAAACTATTAATCGACGGAATGTTCATATTGAGAAACTACTTAACGCCATTCACAATAATTTTGGTCGAACAGATTATTCTATTCAGGAGCTAGCTCGCACGCTGAATTTGACGGCTCCCTATTTAACTAGTTTGACAAAGAAGGAACTGGGAAAAAATCCCAGTCAGTTATTATCAGATTATCGCTTAGAGAAAGCTCATTATTTGTTAAAAAAAACAGATATGCGAGTTAACGAAGTTGCGATAGCAGTGGGGTATGAAAGTCCCTTGAGTTTTAGTCGAGCTTATAAAAAGATGTACGGCCTAGCCCCAAGTTTTCATCAATCTTAAATATTGTTTGCTTTAGGATAAATTAGGTTATGTTCTTCTTGTGCTTATTTCTTTATGATAAAGGAACAAACATATTTGTTACTTCAGGTAACACAAGGAGGAATTTTTGATGGTTAAAATCGCGTTTATCGGTGCTGGTAGTACAGTTTTTGCTAAAAATGTGTTAGGAGATGCCATGCTAACGCCGAGTTTACATCGGGCGGACATTGCGCTCTATGACATTGATGAAAAGCGTTTAAATGAGTCTGAAATTATGTTAAAGACGATTAATCAAAATTGTAATAACAATCTGGCAAATATTCGTTCTTACGATAGCCGTATCGAAGCTTTAAGAGGAGCGGATTTCGTGATTAATGCAATTCAGGTTGGCGGGTACAAACCGAGCACAGTCATTGATTTTGAGATTCCAAAGAAATATGGCCTTCGTCAAACCATCGCAGATACACTGGGAATTGGGGGGATTTTTAGAGGGTTAAGGACATTGCCGGTCATGTTTGCTATGGCTAAAGAAATGGAAGAAGTTTGCCCAGACGCTTGGTTGTTAAACTATACCAACCCAATGGCGATTTTAACGATGGGAATGCTAAAGGGCACGAAGATTAAAACAGTGGGCTTGTGTCACAGTGTTCAAGTTTGTGTGCCAGACTTATTTGAGAATTTGGGAATTGCTGATAAATACGATCTGTCGGAATTTAAGTGGTCAATTGCCGGTATTAACCACATGGCTTGGTTATTGGAGATCACCCACAATGGGGAAGATTTTTATCCGGAAATTCGTCGATTAGCGGCAGAAAAAGCCAACCCTCATCAAGATTCGGTTCGATTTGAGTTAATGAAACACTTTGGTTATTATATTACTGAGTCAAGCGAGCATAATGCGGAGTACCATCCTTATTTCATAAAAGATAAATATCCGGAATTAATTGAAGATTTAGGAATTCCTTTAGATGAATACATTCGTCGATGTGAGGAGCAAATTGCAAACTGGGAAAAACAACGGGACGACATCGTTCATAATGGCGATTTGACTCATGAAAGAAGTAAGGAGTACGCTTCTTATATCATGGACGCTATTGTGACCAATGTTCCCACGGTGATTGCTGGAAATGTGATGAATACCGGCTTAATTACGAATTTACCTGCGGAAGCATGTGTGGAAGTTCCTTGTTTAGTCGATAAAAATGGGATTCAACCAACGGTGGTCGGCTCATTGCCTACCCAGTTAGCAGCCCTTAATCGGACGAATATCAACGTTCAGGAATTGACAGTTGAAGCGGCCATGACTTTGGAAAAAGATAAAATTTACCAAGCCGCCATGATGGACCCTCACACTAGTTCAGAATTATCCCTCGAAGATATTCATCAGTTGGTGGACGAGTTGATCGAAGCTCATGGTGATTATTTGCCAAGCTACCATTAAGAGTAGGCAGATCAAAAAGTGAGTTAAAAGTTGATAAGGCTTAAAAGAGAGTGTAATTTTGCTCTCTTTTTTTTGCTATAGAGGCAAGTATAAAACTTTCTATATCGTAGTTTGGATTAAGCTTTCTGAGGCAGCACTGCGCTAAGCCTCGATCTCAAGCAATTCTAAGAGCTCTTCGACCTTCAATGCTCGACGCTTCAGCGTATAGCAATTGATGAGATCGGAACGCAGAGTCATTATTCTTACAAATTTATTTGTTAGAGAGAAAGGGACAACGAAGTAAAGCAATAAGAACAACGGCAACACCGCATTCAGCTTTGCTTAGTAGTTGCGTGGAGTATCTGCTGAAATGATTGATTTTTAGATGAGGAGAGGCGTTTACTGAAAATAATTTGAAACTATGCTCAAAATCCGCTATAATTATAAAGGTTCATCTAGGAACATAATTAAATTATGGAGGGTGTTTTATGGCTCACAAAGATTTTTCTGAAAAGAAAATGGAAAATGTCATCAGCCAAGCCAATGAGTGGTTTGCTGCATTTAAAGAAAGTACACAATTTAAGGAGTTAAGCACTTCTGCCCAAGGGCATAGTGGTGTTGTAACGATGGCATTATCAGAATGGATGTATAAGGAAGAGTTGCGTGCTGGGCGTGAATGGACAGCGGCAACCTTAGAAAACATCTTGGTTAACGTCTTTCCTAGAGAAGTAAGTGAATACCCAGAAGTTGCCTCTGATATTTCTAGTATTTTATCTCACTATTTTACTTTTTTAAAAGAAGACAAAAAGATTGGGAATGCTGACACACTTTTACGTAAATTAGCTAAATTATCCTTTGACTCAGAGCAAACTGAGCATCCATTAAAGGGTGAGAAATCACAAGGGACTACACAAAAGGCGACTAAAAAAGAGCTTTCTACAAACTATTCACAAAGCGAAATTGCTCAATTTAATCGTTTTGCTATGGGGAATAAAGTTAATGAAGTCAAAGAACCAGTTGTCGAAGTTACACCGGCAGAGGAGCAGACTGAAGTGATTGATATTAAGAGTAAAATTGGACGTAATGAACAATGTCCTTGTGGCAGTGGCAAGAAATTTAAAAAATGTCACGGAAAATAAGAATAAAGAAAAAACTGAATGGTCTTTAGTTCAGTTTTTTTCTTATTTTTCCATTCTCAATTAGATGTATGATTTCTCATTGGTAGTGTGGGTTAATTTGAAAGTATGGAACTCGAGTAGCAAACTTTTTGCTTGTGAATGTCTCATGGATATCATGGTTAATAGCGGATTTAGGCTGATTTTTAGTATTGGATTTGGCAATCAAATTTCTTTTGACAGACAAGTTATTGTTTGTTATTATAATAATGTAATAAAAAATATTAACTAGTGAAAAGGAGAATGTGAATAATGAGTAACTTAATTAACAAACAATTATTTGATTTCGAAACAGATGCATACCGTCAAGGTGAATTTCTTAAAGTGACCACTGAAGATGTATTAGGCAAATGGAGTATTTTCTTTTTCTATCCAGCAGATTTTTCTTTTGTATGTCCAACAGAACTAGGGGACGTACAAGATCATTATAAAGAGATCCAAGCAGCAGATTGTGAAGTCTATTCAGTGTCGACAGATAGTCACTTTGTTCACAAAGCTTGGGCTGACGCAACAGATACTATTGGACGCCTTGAGTATACGATGCTCGCTGATCCAAATGGCAAAATATCTCGTTTCTTTGGTGTTATGGATGAAGAAGCAGGTCAGGCTTTCCGTGGATCATTTATCGTTAATCCTCGCGGCGAAATCAAAGCTTATGAAATCCACGATATGGGCATTGGCCGTAATGCGGAAGAACTTGTGAGAAAATTAGAAGCAGCTGTCTTTGTTGAAGAGCATGGTGATCAAGTTTGCCCAGCAAATTGGAAACCAGGTGAAGACACCATTGCGCCGAGTTTAGATTTAGTAGGCAAAATCTAGTCTAGTCATTATACTGAAGGCTCTACCTGAGAAATCATGGCGGAGCCTTTTCTTAAGAAAAAAGGAAAGAGGGTTATCATGTGAGTGAACATATTTATGATTTGGTCGTGATTGGGGCTGGCTCAGCAGCACTTTCAGCAGGGATTTATGCTGGTCGTTCAATGATGGACGTCTTAATTATTGAAAAAGATAAGATTGGTGGTCAGGTTACCACCACATCCAGCATCGTTAACTATCCAGGCTTACGCAATGGAACAGGTCCAGCTATGATGGAAGAGATGCGGTTACAAGCGGCCGATTTTGGAGCGGAGTTTGTGGCGGATGAAATTGTGGCAGTTGATTTATCTGGAGAAGTGAAAGAGTTAAAGGGAAAATCTGGCAAACGCTATCAAGCACGTTCAGTAATGATTGCAACAGGTGCTTCACCAAATAAAATTGGCTTTCCCGGTGAGGTTGAATTTACTGGCCGAGGAATTGGTTATTGTTCAACCTGCGATGGGGAGTTCTTTACTGGTTTGGATATTTTTGTACTTGGTGGCGGCTATGCAGCCGCAGAGGAAGCCGTCTTTCTAACACGCTTTGGTAAAAAAGTTCACATGATTATTCGCGAACCTGATTTTACTTGTGCGGAAATGACCGCTAATCAGGCGAAAAATCATCCGAAGATCGACATTGTCTACAACACAGAAGTAAAAGAAATTAGTGGGGATGGTTTATTACAGAAAGCGGTTTTTGTAAATAACCAGACTGGAGAAGAAACTGTATTTGAGGCCGATCAATCCGACGGGTCTTTTGGAATGTTTGTCTTTGCTGGAAATAAACCAAATACCGCTATTTTTAAAGAGCAGATTGACATGACGCCACAAGGATTTATCCCAACAAATGAAAATATGGAAACCAATATCCCTGGGGTTTATGCAATTGGAGATTTACGGGTTAAGGAGTTGCGCCAAATTGTGACTGCTGTAGCAGATGGGGCGATTGCAGCCACGAAAGCACAGCAGTACGTAAATGAAGAAAAAGAACGGTTGGGTATTCCAGTCACTCATAAGGAAATTAAAACAGTTAATGGAGAACCAACAACTTCGGCAACATCAGCAGCGGCGGCAAGCTCTGAACCAGCGAAAAAAGGAGAGTGGTTCCCAGCAGCAATGAAAGAACAGCTAAAAGGAATCTTTGGGAAATTGACCAAGGTCGTTACCTTGAAAAATATCTTAGATGCTAGCAATCCTAAAACGATGGAACTCTCTAGTTTTATTGACGAAATCAGTACCTTAAGTGACAAAATCGTGGTGAAAAATATTTCCCGTGGGGATGATGGGGCGTTAGAAAGTGCCATGAATTTGGAACGATTGCCAGCTACAGCTTTGTTTAATGAAGCTGGTGAGTATACCGGCATTAAATTTAGTGGCATTCCCAGCGGTCATGAGCTAAATTCATTTGTTTTGGCCATTTATAATGTGGGGAGTGAAGGTCAAGCGTTGGCTGAAGGTCAACTGGAAAAAATCCAGGACTTGCCTAAAACCAAAGTTCAAATCTGTGTCTCGCTAACTTGTCACTATTGTCCAGATGTAGTGGCGGCTTGTCAGCGAATTGCAGCAGCTAATCACAATATTGAAGCAGAAATGATTGATACGGCACTATTTCCAGAATTGAAAAAAGAGAAAAAAATCATGAGTGTTCCCGCTATGATTATTAATGATCAAAAAGTGGTTTTTGGTGCAAAAAATATGGATGAAATTTTAGCAGAATTAGCAAACTAATAAATGGCTGAACACCTATCGGAGCTGATAGGTGTTTTTCTCATGCTATTTTAATGTGGGTTTATGGTTAATCAAGCCTTTCCTGGGTGTTTGACCAGGAATAACTGGGAAAAATGGAAGAGAATGACACTTTTTTAATGAAAATTTCATTTTATTATTAAAACCTCATTAAAAAATGGTATACTAAAAGCATTATTATTTTAGATGAAAAGGGGTTTTCATAGATGTCATTAAATTATCAAAGTACGCGGGATAAAAAAAATCAAGTAACCGCCTCTCAAGCGATTCTTCAGGGATTGGCTATTGATGGCGGACTGTATGTTCCTACCGAACTCCCAATACTGAACTTGGACTTTAAAAAGTTGGCGAAAATGAGTTATCAAGATGTTGCTTATTTAGTCATGAAAGAGTTTTTGACGGATTTCACGGAAAGTGAGCTAACACATTGTATCAAGTCTGCTTACGATCATAAATTTGCCGATGAAAAAATTGCACCGTTAAGAAAAGTTGGCAAAGATTATTATTTGGAACTTTTCCACGGTTCTACGATAGCCTTTAAAGATATGGCGTTGTCAATCTTACCTTATCTTATGACCACGGCGGCTAAAAAGAACCAAGTTGATCAGGAAATTGTTATTTTGACTGCCACATCAGGTGATACTGGGAAAGCTGCTATGGCTGGTTTTGCTGATGTTCCAGGGACAAAAATTATCGTTTTTTATCCAAAGAACGGAGTTAGCCCAATTCAAGAAAAGCAAATGGTCACACAAGCAGGAAAAAATACTTGGGTAGTGGGAATCACTGGGAATTTTGATGATGCTCAGACCAATGTGAAGGAAATGTTTAACAATCAGGAATTGAAAAAAGTAATGGCGAATAATGGCAAACAATTTTCTTCAGCTAATTCGATTAATATTGGTCGTCTCGTGCCTCAAATTGTGTATTATGTATACGCGTATGCTCAATTGGTAGCCAGTGGGGAAATTACCGTGGGAGATGAAATTAATGTGTCCGTCCCAACAGGCAATTTTGGAAATATCCTAGCTGCGTACTATGCCCAACAAATTGGCGTGCCGATCAATAAATTAGTCTGTGCCTCAAATGAAAATAATGTGCTGGCCGATTTTTTACGATCAGGTACATATAATCGCAACCGAGAGTTTATGGTAACGAGTTCACCTTCAATGGATATTTTAGTATCCAGTAATTTGGAACGCTTGTTATTCCATGTGGCGAATAATGATGATAAACAAACAAAAGCCTTGATGGACAGCTTGTTGGCTGTAGGAAAGTACAGTATTACTCAAGAAATGTCAGAAGGGTTAACAGACTTTTATGGAGATTTTGCCACTGAAGAAGAAGCCGCTGCTGAACTTAAGCAGGTATTTAAACAAGAGGAGTATACCTTGGATCCTCATACAGCGGTAGCCGCCGCTGTTTATGATCAGTACCGAGAAGCAACTGGTGATAAGCATCCTACGGTGATCGTGTCAACGGCTAGTCCTTACAAATTTCCACGAGCCGTCGTAAGGGCTCTGACAGGTGAGGTGGCGGAAAGTACAGATGATTTTGAGTTAGTGACGCAATTAGCGGCTATTTCTGAATTGGAAATCCCTTCAGCTGTGAGTGAATTAGTAACGGCCAAGGTTAGACATGATATTGTGGTGGAATCAACATACATGCAGGAAACGGTGGAATCAATATTAAAGTTAAGTTAAGGAGTTTTGATAATGACCAAGCAAAGTCAGATTGAGTCGTTTTGGCAAAGATTTTTAGCTAGTTTTAATTTCAGTTCTCAGATAACGTATGAGGCATGGTCTTTTGGAGACAGTCCTGAGATGGCCGATGAGCTACTAGGTCTCGTGTTAGAGGGAATTAAAACAGCAACGGCTAGTGCTTTTATTGTTTATGAGTGTGATCGAGAACCGATACCAGAAGTTGGCTCATATAGTATTTGTCTAGATGGAAATGACGTGCCACGATGTGTGATTCAAACAATCGCTGTCAAAACAGTGCCTTTTAAGGAGATTTCTCCAGAGGATGCTTATCAAGAAGGGGAAGGTGATCGTAGTCTTGCCTATTGGCGACGCGTGCATCAGGATTTTTGGGAGAGAGAGTTAGTCAGCTATCCAGTGACTTTTTCTGAAGAATTATTAGTAGTTTACGAAGAATTTAAGGTTGTTTATCAGTAAAGGGGGCAGGGCTGGATTGTATCTGACAATCTGGTCTTTTTCTTTTCAGTTGACAGTATCATCTGAAGTGGAAAATAATAGCGAAATCTTAAGGGATTCGAAGGAGGAACAAAATGACAAATCACTACGATGATGAGCAGTTTTTTAAGGCTTATCAAGAGATGGATCGATCCAAATATGGCCTAGAAAGTGCTGGCGAGTGGCACGAGTTACAAAAACTGTTACCTGATTTTTCAGGAAAACGGGTACTGGATTTAGGCTGCGGCTATGGTTGGCATTGTCGATATGCCGTCGATCAAGGGGCGACTTATGTTTTAGGCATTGATTTATCGAAAAAAATGTTGGCTAAAGCTAGAGAAATGACGGATTCGCCAAAGATTGTGTATCAGGAGGGAGACCTGCAAGAACTTGATAAATTGACGGAGTCCTTTGATGTTGTTATTAGCTCCTTGGCCATTCATTATGTCGCCGATTTTGGCAAGCTTGTGACTCATGTCAATCGCTTGTTAGTGCCTGGCGGGCAGTTTATTTTTTCGGTGGAACATCCCGTCTTTACCGCAGAAGGCAAGCAAGAATGGTGCTATGACAATGAAGGGCAGCTCAAGCATTGGCCAGTGGATAACTATTATATAGAGGGGCAGCGCCAAAGTCGTTTTTTAGGACAAGAAATTGTCAAGTACCATAAAACCTTAACAACCTATTTAAATACCCTGCTAATCAATGGCTTTCAGTTGAATCAGATTGTGGAGCCACAGCCGAGCCAGGAATTGTTAAGGAAAAACCCTGAGCTGAAAGAGGAATTACGACGGCCGATGATGTTATTGGTCTCAGCAGAAGCCAAAGAAAGCTAATAAGAAAAGCTGAACGAGGCGTTGCCGTTGCTCATATTGCTTTACTTCGTCCTTCAAAGCTTAGTGCTTTACTACGTTGTCCCTTATCTCTAACAAATAAATTTGTAAGTATAATGGCTCTGCGTTCCGATCTCATCAATTGCTATACGCTGAAGCGTATAGCAATTGATGGTCGAAGAGAAGCGTGGTGGTGCCTCGTGAAGCTGGCTCCAAACTACGATATCGAGAAAGTTTTATACTTTCCTATAAAGTCAAAAAGGGGAGGATGCGAAGCCCTTCCCTTAAAAGTTTATACTTGTTCGATCATAAAATGAGCTAGTTCAGTCGAGTCCAAATGGGCATTAAGGGCGACTAAAAGTTTGATGCGGGCTTTTTGACTATTCAGGCCATTACAGAAAAGAACCCCTTTCTCCTCTAATTGAATACCGCCACCCTCATAATCGTAAACCCCTTCAGCAATGCCGTTGAAACAACGGGAAACAAGCACGATGGGCACACCTTCCGCCAATAAACTGTCAATGGCGGGAATAGTTTGAGGAGGAAGATTCCCTGCTCCCAAGGCTTCAATTACTAAACCGTCAATTTGGCTGGCGGACAGTAAGTCCAAGAGACTTGTTCCCATTCCAGCATAGGCTTTAACGATCGGAATGCGACCCTTAACTGAGGAGATGTCCATTGTGTGGGTAGTGATTAATTGTTGATAAAAACTAACCTTGTGTTTATTCACTAAGCCGATGGGGCCAAAAGTTGGCGTTCTAAAAGTGGCAACATTGGTTGTGTGGGTTTTAGTCACATAACGGGCAGTATGGATTTCATCATTCATTACTACTAAGGTTCCTTTGTTTGCCGCTTCATCACTAGCAGCCACGCGTACCGCCGTCATGTAATTATATAAACCGTCGGAGCCAACTTCGTTACTAGAGCGCATCGCACCGGTAATGACAATGGGTAATGTGTCTCCAATCGTGATATCTAAAAAATACGCTGTTTCTTCAAGCGTATCAGTTCCATGAGTGATCACTACACCGCTGATTCCTTCAGTGATACCCAGTAAAATCCGCTCTTTTAATGATAGCATGTGTTCCGGTGTGATATGTGGAGAAGGAACGTAAAAAAAATCTTCGACAACCAGCTCTAAATTGTGGTCAACAATTGTCGGTAAATCTAAGAGTGGGTTTCTTCCTTCTGTCGAAACGGCTTTTGTTTCAGTATCCTCAGACATTGCAATCGTACCACCGGTATGAAGAACTAATATTTTTTTCATGACTAACCTCAGCTTTCCAGTTTTCTGTGCAAACTCATTATAACAAATTCGTCACTTAATGACTTGTTTTTGCTAAACAAATTAAGATTGTGTAAAATGTATATGAGAGGGTGGGAAAAATGATTAACATCGGATTAACAACCTGGTCGGAACATACCAGTTTACTCAAAAAGATAAAACCAACCTTAGGAGAATACGCCTCAAAATTGCCAGTTGTTGAGATAGATAATCCTTTTTATGGCATACCTAGTCCTAAGACCTTTGAAAATTGGGAAAGCCAAACCCCAGATGGGTTTAAATTTTTAGTTAAAGCCAATCAGGCCATGACCTTACAAACTTCATGGGAAGATTATTACGAATCGGAGCGTTCACTATACGAAGTGTACCGAAAGGCGATTGCCCCTTTATCAAGAACTAACAAATTAGAAGCGATATTATGTCAATTTCCAGCTATGTTTGATTGTACTAAAGAGAATATTTTACATCTTCGTCGAATGCGTCATTTTTTAGGTGATCTACCCCTTAGTATAGAGTTGCGGCATCCCAGCTGGTACGAACCTCAATATCTCCAACAAACACTGGCGTTTATGCGAGCACATGAATTTATTTTATTGACGATCGATGAGCCACAAGTACAGGATCGCTCGATTCCTTTTTATCCGATTGTGACTCACCCTGACAAAGCGATCTTTCGTCTTCATGGACGTTATAAAGATGGTTGGTTAGCTAAAGGGGATGATTGGCGTAAGAGACGAACCCTTTATCGATACAATCAGGAGGAACTGGAAGAGATAAAAGAAGCAGTTATTAAAGTCGCGAGTCAAGTTAAAACGACGACCATTATTTTTAATAATAACTCTGGTGGTGACGCAGCTGATAATGCTCTGGCGTTAAAAGAGTTATTAGCGATTGACTACTCAGGGTTGAACCCGGAGCAGATTGATTTATTTTAGGAGAGAGAGAATGAAAATAAACGCGGTATTTTTCGATATCGATGGCACATTAGTGACCCATCAAGCAAAAGCCTTAGACTCTACTAAAGAGAGTATAACTCAATTAAAGTCACAGGGAATTATTTGTGGTTTGGCAACGGGGCGTGGTCCTGTGCGCCTTGACCAGCAAATTGATAAGCTAGCCTTAGACGTTTTTGTGACATACAATGGCCAATATGTTTACACCCGTGATCAAGTGCTTTATGCTAATGCCTTTCCAACAGAGTTAGTGGCCAAAATTGCGGCTTACTGTGATCAAAATAAACGACAAATTCTTTTTGGCAGTCATGACGAATTGGCTGGCAGTTCCATTATGAGTATCGGTCAAAAAGCCTGGGCCAAACGTCTACAGCGTTTTTTACCTAAAGCCCGGAATTCACTTTTCTTTAAGCAAGTTGCACAAAAAATAAGTCGAACGGGAAATAAGCAACGTTATCAAGATTTGCCAATCTTAAAAAAACCGATTTATCAGTGTGTGTTAATCAGCCCAGAAAGTGAGCAACCGATGTTGGAAAAATTGTTTCCTGAATGTAAGTTTACTCGTTCCAACCCTTATACGGTCGATATTATCATGAAGCAAAATTCCAAAAGTGTTGGTATTCAAATAGTGGGGAACCATTTAGGGTTTACACTTGATCAGTGTATGGCATTTGGAGATAGCTGGAATGACACAGAAATGTTGCAGTCAGTGGGGCTTGGCGTAGCGATGGGGAATGCGAATGAGGACATTAAGCTTCTGGCAGACTATGTTACGACTAGCAACACTGAGGATGGTATTTATAATGCCCTTCGTCATTACAAGATCATTTAATAGAAAGTAGGAATTTCGATGAACCCATACGAACAGGCAAAAGACTTTCATGATAAATTTCATCCAAGTGAGAACCATCAACCAACCCTTTTCTCCCCTCAGGAAGCTGGCTATCGAGCAGGATTTAAAGCAGAAGAGTTAGTGGAGTTTTTATATGCCGCCGCTAATAACGATCAACAAGAATTTAAGGACTTAATTGAAGGTCTTAAAGAAAGTATTGATCAAGCGGTGATAAAGATAGAGACGAAAGCTGAGCCAGTTGTGGACCCACTAGTTGAAGAGGTAGACGCGTTAATTGACACCCTGTATTTTACCTACGGATCCTTTGTTTTGATGGGCGTAGATCCGACGGACTTATTTAATATTGTTCACGAGGCCAACATGGGGAAATTATTCCCAGATGGCATGCCTCACTTTCACCCTGTAACTGGAAAAGTGATGAAACCTGAAAATTGGGAGCGAGATTTCGCCCCGGAAAAGAAAATCAAATCAGAGCTGTTAAAACAAAGCAGAGAGTAAAAAAACAAGTCCTTTTTTAAGGACTTGTTTTTTGTAACGGTATCAATTTGTAGACTGTCTTTATGGTTGAAGCTTTTTTTTATGAAAGGGAAACCCCTCTTGCGAGTCCTTTGAAAAGGACCTTCAAGAGGGGCGTATTGAAGCGAAAAGCTACCTCGTGAAGGTGGATCCAAACTACGATATAGAGAAAGTTTGATACTTTCCCATAGAGGCAAAGAGAGAGCTGTTAAACAGCTCTCTCTTTGGTTTGTGGCGATCAATTGAAAAAGGTTTTATACAGAGCTTTAATGGCAATGTCTTCATGACAACTTTTTATGCCGAATAAAATACTTACTTCTGATGAACCTTGGTTAATCATTTCTAAGTTTACGCCAGCGGCAGAGAGCGCATTTGTACTTTTAGCTGCGGTTCCCACATTACTTTTCATTCCTTCACCAACAATTGCGATCATGGATAAGTTGTGGTTGACGTAAATTTCATCCACATGCAATTCTTCTTTGAAACGATTAATCAAACGGTCTTCGACCTCAGATGTTAGTTGATGCTCTCGGAGGATGATTGAAATATCATCAATCCCTGAAGGCATGTGTTCGTAGTTAAGGGACTCATCTTCAAGAATTTCCAAGACTTTGCGTCCAAAGCCGATTTCTCTATTCATTAAATATTTACTCATATAAAAAATTGCGAAACCGGAATCACCAGCGATTCCAATAACTCCTTCATCTCCAAGTTGCCGATCTAAGAGAATTCGTGTACCAGGAGCGCTTGGATTGTTGGTGTTTTTGATAACCACTTCAATGCCAGCTCGAAACGCAGGGATTAAGGCTTCGTCATGGAACACGCCAAAACCAGCATAACTTAATTCGCGCATTTCTCTAAAAGTTAATTCTTTAATTTTGTGTGGGTGTTTAACTAAACCAGGATGAGCGGCATAAATCGCGTCGACATCCGTAAAGTTTTCGTAAAGATCAGCATGAGTGCCGGCAGCAATGATCGAACCGGTAATATCAGACCCGCCACGTGAAAAGGTACAGATGTCACCATCCTTGGTATAACCAAAGAATCCAGGAATGACAAGAATTTCATCAGTATCGCGCAACTTGAGGATCTGACTGTAAGAATTCGCTAAGATCAGGGCATTGCCAGGCTCATCGCTCACGATCATGCCAGCTTCTTGGGGATTCATATAGCGAGCATTGAGTCCATTCTTTTTGAAATAAGTTGCCACTAGCTTGGCATTATTATCTTCACCACTTGCTTTGAAGCGATCCATTACGCGAGCGGCATCCTGACTCGATTCAGTTTCTTCAGCTAACCCAAGGATTCCTTGACGAATATCCCCAATGATGGTTTCACCTAGTTCTAATTCATAAGCAATTGCTTCATAACGCTGAATAATGCGGTCTTGAATTTCTTGATAATCAAGATTGGCTAAAAAAGCATCGGCATAATCAATCAGTAAATCGGTGACTTTTTCATCATCAGCGCTTCTTTTACCAGGAGCGGAAACCACAATAATCTTTCTTTGAGCATCTGATTTTACAATGTTTAAAACTTTATTTAATTGTGTTGAAGAAGCAAGAGAGCTTCCTCCAAATTTTACAACTTTCATAGTGTTCACCCTACCATTCATAAACTAGATTAATTAAATGTTTACTTATCAGAATACCGAAGTGAGACAGTAAAATCAACATAAAATGAGGTGGAAATGAGAAAAATTCTTATTTTTTACTCATTATTGGTTAAAAAGGGGCATTTATTCTAAAAAAAACAGCTGGATGATGACGTCTTTTAGCTAATTAAGAAATCACTACAAAAAGCATGCCGTTGATTAAAGGCTGACCTTCGTGCTAAAAATACCATAGCAACGATCCCTAAATCAGCCTCATTTAAGCCAATCAGACAACAAAAAAAATAGCTGTGACTTTCTTCGAATTTCCTTCAGTAAGAATGTTATAATAAATTTAACTGATTTTAAACTAGCATTTCTCTTGATTTAGTTGTATAATTTTTTAGGGAAAAGCCTTTTTTGAGGAGGGCTTTTTATTTATATTGTGGGAGTATGAAGTCGGGGAGCCATCTGAATGTCGCGTTTTTACGAGGAAATTAAGAGGAGAGGCTCATTTAAAAAAAGCCAATTTATTAATCTTTGTAGGCTTTTGTCATTTAACTAGTGAACGAAATCATTTCCTATGTTATAATTTAGGGTAGATGCAAAAAATGTTAATAAACTTAAAATTAAACTTAAAATGACTTACTTGTAGTTTTTAAGAGTAACAAAAATGGTATACTTGCCTTTGGCATTAAAACTATAAGTAATCTTGATAATTGATAGAAAAACGGAGGAAATTTCATGAAATCAAATATATGGATTTGGGTATTATGTGCGGTCATTGCCGTTGCAGCGTTACTATACCTGGTCGCTTTTTTAATGAAAAGAAAAAATGAAGAACGTTTGGATGAGTTAGAAAAGCGGAAGATCGATTTGTTTGATTTGCCTGTTATAGAAGAAGTCGAAGAAGTTAAAAAGATGCACTTGGTAGGTCAAAGTCAAAACACCTTCAGAGAATGGAATCAACGTTGGACAGATATTTCCACGGCCTCTTTTGCTGAATTAGAAAGTCGGATTTTTGAAGTTGAAAACCTTAATGAAACCTTTAGATTTATGAAAGTTAAAGGTGCCATCGAAGAAGCCTATGATACGATGGATGAGATGGAAGAACAAGTCGAAGCCATTCGCCTGGGGTTGAAGGAGTTGCGCGAAAGTGAAGAACGTAATTCACTGGCTGTTCAGCAAGCCTTAGACAAATATGAAGAAATCAGTGCTTTATCCAAAGAAGAAACGAAAAAATATGGACCGGCGATTGGTGAAATTCAAAAGCAAGTCCAGGCGATTGAAAATGAATTTACTCAGTTTGTTGCCTTAAACACCGCAGGCGATCCGATGGAAGCTGGTTCAGTTTTAGAACAAGCGGAAGCTCACACCTATGAATTAGAGGCAGTGATGGAATTAATTCCGCCACTATATGAAGAACTTGACAAAGTCTTTCCTAACCAAATGAAAGAAATTATTAATGGTCACAAGAAACTAGTCAAACAAAATTTTAAATTTCCAGATGATGAAATCAAGAAAAATATTGTGAAAGTCAATTCACGCATTAAGAAAACCATGGCCTATTTAGAAAAATGTGAAGTGCAAGTGGTAGCTGAAAACAATGTAGAAATATCAGAACGTATTGATCAACTTTACGAAGTGATGGAAACGGAAATCAAAGCTCAAACCTATGTTAAGGCTAACATGAAAACTGTTCGTGAGTTCATCGGACACGCTTTACGAAATAACCGCCAGCTATTAATTGAATTAGATCATATCTCTCAAAGTTATGCCCTAAATCATAACGAATTAGGCCGTTCTCGTGGTTTCCAAACACAGTTGGAAGAATTGACAAAACAGTTTACGGCTATTGAAGAACAGTTAAAAAATCACGAGGCTGTATACAGCGAAGTGGAAAGTCGTCTGAAAGATGCTTACTCTTTATTAGATGAAATTGAAAATCAACAAATCGAAATTAACACCTCCTTACAGTCACTTCGTAAGGGTGAAAAATTGGCTCAAAAGAAAATTGATGAATTTGAATTTAGTTTACGAAACATGAAACGTTATGTTGATAAGCAGCGATTGCCTGGAGTGCCCAAAGAGTATTTGGAATTTTTCTATGTGGCAACGGATCGCATCGAAGAGTTAAGCAAGGAATTGAATAAGATTCGCATTGATATGGAACAAATCAATCGTTTGGTTGAGTACTGTGAAAAGGACATTGAGGTCCTTGAAGAAAAAACCAATGAATTAGTTGACAGTGCGGCTTTGACGGAGCAAATGTTGCAGTATTCCAATCGCTATCGTCACAGTCATGGCGGCATTAGTCAAGCGATTGATAAGAGTTTAGAGTTGTTTAATGTTGAGTATCGTTATCAAGATGCTTTGGATGAAATCGGTGCTGCCTTGGAAAGAACTGAACCAGGAGCCTTTAAACGAATAGAGTCCTTTTATTTTAACAACAAAGAAAGTATCACTCAGTTTTAATTAACCAAACTGTTTCTCTTGGAGGTCTTCAAAGAGAAACAGTTTTTTTGTCTGCTTTACGAGTAATTTTATGGCAAGTGAGACTTTTGCTATATAAGCAACAGCGATTGTATTTTTTGCCAATAAAGTCTATAATGAATAAGGATTTTACGTGAGTCAGATGCGATACTGACCCAATTAATTGGGCCAAACATAGAACTCATTTTAAAGAAAGGAGCAGCACATGATCTATTTTGATAATAGCGCAACGACGAAAATTCATCCCAGCGTTTTAGATACCTATGTAAAGACGAGTCAGCGAATTTTAGGTAACCCTTCGAGTCTGCATCAGTTAGGCAGTCAGGCGACACGCTTATTGGATCAATCTCGCAAGCAATTAGCGGCATTATTGGAGGTTTTTCCAGAGGAAATCTATTTTACAAGTGGTGGAACTGAAGGCGATAATTGGGTTGTAAAAGGAACCGCAATCGAGAAACATGGTTTTGGTAATCATCTTATTATTTCAGATATTGAACATTCAGCTGTCTCAAAGGCTGCGCAACAATTAGCCCAGTTTGGTTTTGAGATTTCTAAAGCTCCAGTTGATAAACGAGGGATTTTAGATGTAGCTGCCCTAGCGAAGCTTATTCGTCCTGAAACAATTTTAGTGTCAGTCATGGCAGTTAATAATGAAGTCGGCAGTGTCCAGCCGATTGAGGCTATTAGCAAAATTTTGGAGGCTTATCCGACGATTCACTTCCATGTGGATGCTGTCCAGGCTTTAGGAAAAGTTTCCAAAGATCGTTGGCTAACACCACGAGTTGATTTTGCGACCTTCTCAGCTCATAAATTTCATGGGCCTAAAGGGACAGGCTTTATTTTTAGCCGCAAAGGAAGGATTATTGCGCCTTTGTTAAACGGTGGTGGTCAAGAACACAATCATCGCAGTGGAACGGAGAATGTGGCGGGGATTGTTGCAATGTCTCGAGCAGCCCGTTTGCACTTAGAGGATCAGGAGTTAAAAAATAATCGAGAAGCCAATATCAAAGACTACTTGCTTGATTCATTAAAAAAATACGATAAAGTCAGTATTTTTTCAGAAAATACTGAGAACTTTGCCCCTCATATTCTCTGCTTTGGGATTAAAGGTGTCAAAGGAGAAGTGTTAGTTCATGCCTTTGAGCAAAAGGACATTATCATCTCAACAACCAGTGCTTGTTCAAGTCGCAGTAAAGTGGCGGGAAGCACACTTCATGCAATGGGAGTTCACGACAGTCTGGCCACAACTGCCATTCGTCTAAGTCTGGAAGCCAACTCTACAATGGTGGAAGCTGAACAATTTATGATTGTGTTCAACCAGCTGTATAAACAATTTTCAAAAATTAATGATTAATCAACTATCAAGTGTGACAAATAGAAAGGAAATATCATGGAATATACAGAAATTATGGTCCGCTATGGAGAACTTTCAACAAAAGGTAAAAATAAGCGGGTTTTTATCAGCATCCTAGCAAGTAATGTAAAAAGTGCTTTAAATCAGTATCCCAAAGTCAAAGTTCATGCGAATCGCGATCGGATGCACTTGTTGTTGAATGGTGAAGATAGTACGGGTGTGATGAAGGCTTTAAAACCTATTTTTGGGATTCAAAATGTGTCCCCCTCTATTAAAATCCCAAAGACGACAGACGCTATTTATCAAACTGCGGTGGCAATGATGACAGAAGTTTACCAGGAAGGACAAAGCTTTAAAGTTAATACAAAGCGTTCAGATAAGATGTTTGAATTGGATACTAATGAACTAAATCGGGAAGTGGGGCATCAGGTCATTCAAGCGATTCCTAGTATTGGGGTGGATATGAAAAATCCGGATATAACCTTGCGAGTCGAAATTCGACCAGACGGAGCCTTTCTTTCTTGTGAAACAATCAAAGGTGCTGGCGGATTGCCTGTTGGATCAAGTGGTCGTGGCATGTTGATGCTTTCAGGAGGCATCGATTCTCCAGTTGCCGGCTACTTAGGAATGAAACGTGGCGTAAAAATAGAAGCTGTTCATTTTCATAGCCCACCTTATACCAGTGTTCATGCCTTAAATAAAGCAAAAGACTTAACCGTCAAATTGGTTCCTTATGTTGGCAGTATCCAATTTATTGAAGTGCCGTTTACTGAGATTCAGGAAGAGATAAAAAAACAGGTTGATGAGGGCTATTTAATGACAGTCACGCGTCGTTTTATGATGCGAATTACTGATCGAATTCGTGAAAAGCGCAAAGGGTTGGCCATTATCAATGGTGAATCACTTGGTCAAGTCGCTTCTCAGACCTTACACAGCATGATAGCCATCAATGAGGTGACAACAACGCCGATTATTAGACCAGTCGTGGCAATGGATAAGAGTGAGATTATTGAAATTGCTGAGAAGATTGACACCTTTGACTTAGCGATTCAACCTTTTGAGGATTGCTGCACCATCTTTGCCCCGCCGAAACCTAAAACAAAGCCCCGTTTAGATCGAACGCTGGATTTTGAAAATAAAATGGATGTTGAAGGGTTAATTGAGCGGGCGGTTGCTGGCATAAAGATCAGCGAAATACAATCTGGTCAACAATACTTAGCCGGTGATGCTGAGGAATTTGATGACCTACTTTAATAGGCAAGTGAACAGCGCTTTTAGGCTGTTCACTTTTTTTGACAAACAGATGAGGAAAAGACACCCTGTTATAAGACGCAAAAGTCGCTAAAACTAATCTTTTAGTCGTTATTCTTTTTGAGTGGTTGTGGTAGATGCAGGTCGATAAAGGTTGAAACAAAAGGTGTTTCAAACGAATAGGCAATCATAGCACAATGCTTATATGTTATTTTTATGGCCGTTCAGCCCCAGCAGCATGTTTACTTATTCAACTTATTTAGTCGTTATTTTCACAAAGTTATTGTAATGAGCCACGGTCAATGGTACACTTAGAGTGTGAATGTTTTAACAAGAGG
Source organism: Vagococcus allomyrinae (assembly GCF_017829975.1). Taxonomy (GTDB): domain Bacteria; phylum Bacillota; class Bacilli; order Lactobacillales; family Vagococcaceae; genus Vagococcus_D; species Vagococcus_D allomyrinae. The sequence continues at coordinate 33,849 of NZ_JAEEGA010000022.1, forward strand.
TGAGAAAAAATGAAAAAAGAAGAAGAATGTAAGATACCAAATGCTACAGCTAAACGGATACCCTTGTACTATCGCTACCTAAAAATATTGGAAGAATCTAATGTGGAGCGGATTAAGTCAAAAGAATTTAGTCAATTAATTCAAGTACCATCGGCGACAATTCGGCGTGATTTTTCCCATTTTGGTGAGCTTGGTAGAAGCGGCTATGGCTATGATGTTAGCTACTTAATTCAAGTGTTTAGCCATATCTTAAACACGCAGGTAGAAAAGCGTATTGCTTTAATTGGTGTCGGAAACCTAGGAAGAGCATTAATTAAAAATAACTTCCGCAGAAACGAATATTTAAACATTGTCAGTGCCTTTGATAGTGATCCAAGTTTGGTAGGAACAAAAATTAATAACATCACAATCCGCCATATGGATGACTTAGCAGAGGTTGTCAAAAAAGAGGGTGTCATGACAGCTATTTCAACTGTTCCAAGTAAACATTCTCAAGGAGCAGTCGATTCGATTGTCACCTCAGGTATCACTGCTATTCTTAACTTTGCTCCTGGCCGTGTGAAAGTACCGGACAATGTCAAGATTCAGTATATTGATTTGACAACTGAACTCCAGACGTTGATCTATTTTGATGAAAACTTTACGTCGAATCATCAGTTCAATTTTGCCAATCAATAAGCATGACTTTTGTTTTTAGTGAAAATATCTCGTATACTAAAAGTATCAAAAATATGAGAGGGGTTATCAGTATCATGAAAGTAACATTGAAGGGCAAACCATTAGAATTAGCAGGTGACCAACCTAAAGTAGGAGCAAAGGCGCCTGATTTTTCTTTAGTGAATTTAAACAAGCAAATCATTCAACTGTCAGATCTTTCAGATAAACCCGTTATTATCAGCGTGGTGCCAAACATCAACACCAGTGTCTGCCAATTGCAAACCAAACGGTTTAATCAAGAAGCGGCTCAAATTGACGGTGTCCACTTTTTAACGATTTCTAACAATACCAAAGAAGAACAAGAATCTTGGTGTGCTGCTGAAGGGGTCGATATGGAAATGTTGCATGACACAGAGTTGAAATTTGGCAAGCTTTACGGTTTGTATATGCCAGAAGTTGAGTTGTTAGCTCGTGCTATTTTTGTTATCGATAAAAAGATGAACATCGTATACGAAGAGATTGTTCCTGAAATTGCAACTGAACCAAACTATGAGGAAGCTCTAGCAGCTGTTAAGGCGTTAAATTAAAACCATGGATCTTTCACTTCCTTAAAAGGCGAGTGGAAGATTTTTTTCCGTTTTGTTATGTATGAGACCCCTTTAATTTTGAAGATTTTTGATTAAAAAAGGGGCTTTTGAGAAGAATGTTTGACGTTCAGTTGGTTTCCATGTAAAATATGGTCAGGACGTCGAACAAGAGAAGTAGCATTTGAAACAGTATTAGAAAGAAAACCCTTAGGCTGAAAGGTTTTTACTCGGAAGAATGTGAAGGTAGCTTGTGAGTTGATCAGCTGAACTTAACGTAAGTTGATCCGAGTCGTGATCGTTATCTCACGCTAGAGATGTAGCTGTCAGGCTATAAATTAGGTGGTACCGCGTATCAATTACGCCCTAAAACACGAAGGTGTTTTGGGGCTTTTTTTGGTTTTTTGAGTGTTACCTGCCAGGTAACGCCCTTAGCCTAATTGATTTCCAGTGGGATATGTGATGGATGACTAAGACATAAGATAAGACGAAAGAGGGATGAAAATGTTAGAAGAGAAAAATTTAGCACCAAAGTATGCACCTCAAGAAGTTGAAAAGGGACGGTACGCTAAATGGGTTGAAGACAAACGGTTTGTACCGAGTGAGGATCCAAAGGCTGAACCTTATTCCATCGTTATTCCGCCGCCAAATGTGACGGGGAAACTTCATTTAGGACACGCCTGGGATACGACACTACAAGATATTATTATCCGTCACAAACGGATGCAAGGCTATGACACCCTGTGGTTACCAGGAATGGACCATGCTGGGATAGCCACTCAAACGAAAGTGGAAGAGAAGCTGGCTGAAGACGGGCTAACTCGTTACGATTTAGGTCGTGAAAAGTTCGTTGAAAAAACCTGGGAATGGAAAGAAGAGTACGCTGGCCATATCCGTGATCAGTGGGCCAAAATTGGCATCTCCGTTGATTATTCTCGGGAGCGTTTCACATTAGATGAAGGCTTGTCAGAAGCAGTTCGCAAGGTATTTGTGACGCTTTATGAAAAAGGGTTAATCTATCGCGGGGAATACATTATTAACTGGGATCCTAAGGCTAAAACAGCCTTATCCGATATAGAGGTAATTCACAAAGATGTGGAAGGGGCCTTTTATCACATGAGCTATTTACTAGCTGATGGCAGCGGTGAGTCAGTCGAAATTGCCACAACTCGTCCTGAAACGATGTTAGGCGATACCGCAGTTGCGGTTCACCCTGAAGACGAGCGTTACCAGCACTTAATTGGTCAAAAGGTGATTTTACCACTGATCAACAAAGAGATTCCCGTTATTGCGGATGAATACGTTGATCCGGAGTTCGGAACGGGGGTTGTGAAAATTACCCCGGCCCATGATCCAAATGACTTTGAAGTAGGCAATCGTCATGACTTACCACGAGTGAACGTGATGAATGAAGATGGTTCGATTAATGCTTTAGGTGTCAAGTACGAGGGCATGGATCGTTTTGCGGCCCGCAAAGCCGTGATTAAAGATCTGGAAGCTGAAGGGCGTCTGGTAAAAATAGAAAAGATGGTTCACAGCGTTGGTCACTCTGAGCGCAGTGGGGTTGTGGTGGAACCGCGCTTATCCACACAGTGGTTCGTTAAAATGGCGCCATTGGCTAAAGAAGCCTTGGCCAATCAAGAAACAGCTGATCGAGTGGAATTTTATCCGCCACGCTTTAATCAAACCTTTGCAACCTGGATGGAAAATGTTCATGATTGGGTTATCTCCCGTCAATTGTGGTGGGGACATCAAATTCCAGCTTGGTACCACAAACAAACTGGAGAGTTATATGTTGGGGAAAAAGCTCCGGCAGACAGTGAGAATTGGGTTCAAGACGAAGATGTCTTAGATACTTGGTTTAGCTCTGCTTTATGGCCCTTCTCAACGATGGGATGGCCAGATGAGGAGTCAGCGGACTATCAGCGTTACTTCCCTAATTCAACTTTAGTAACAGGCTACGACATCATCTTCTTCTGGGTGAGTCGCATGATGTTCCAAAGTTTAGAGTTTACCGGCAAAGCGCCCTTCAAACATGTGTTGATGCACGGGTTAATTCGTGCGGAAGACGGTCGCAAAATGAGTAAGTCTCTGGGGAATGGCATCGATCCGATGGAAGTCATTGACAAATACGGTGCAGATGCCTTGCGTTGGTTTATGTCCAACGGGTCAACGCCAGGACAGGATATGCGCTTTAGTTATGATAAAATGGATGCTTCATGGAATTTTATTAATAAAATTTGGAATGCCAGCCGTTTTGTTTTGATGAACACAGAAGACTTTACCTATGAGGACATACAATTAGAGGGACACCAAACAGTGGCCGATCGTTGGATTTTGACGCGTCTTAATGAAACGATCGATCGAGTGAACAAACTTTTCGAAAAGTTTGAGTTTGGTGAAGCTGGCCGTCACTTATACAATTTTATTTGGGATGATTTCTGTGATTGGTATATTGAAATGAGCAAAGAGGTATTATATGGCGAAGACGAAGAGCAAAAGCAAATGACCCGCAGCGTCCTAGTGTATGCCTTAGACAATATCTTGCGTTTACTTCATCCAATTATGCCGTTTGTAACGGAAGCTATTTGGGAAAAACTGCCTCACCAAGGAGAATCGATTGTCATAGCAAGTTACCCAACAGTCGTATCTGAGCTATCTGATGAAAAAGCTGCCCTTGGAATGGAAGTCTTGAAAGACGTCATTCGCTCGGTGCGCAATATTCGAGCAGAAGTCAATACGCCGCTTTCTAAAGCCATTACATTGTTAATTAAGACAAGTGACGATGAAGTCAGAGAGTTCCTGAAAACCAATCAAAATTATGTGCAACGTTTCTGTAACCCAGATGAATTGGTGATTTCGCCAGATATTGAGGCGCCGGAACTGGCCATGAGTGCTGTGATTACAGGGGCTGAAATTTATCTGCCACTTGCTGACTTGATCAATATTGACGAAGAAATTAGTCGCTTGGAAAAAGAACTGGCTAAATGGACGAAAGAAGTGAAGATGGTTCAGGGGAAATTAGCAAATGAGCGCTTTGTTGCAAGTGCACCAGAAGCTGTCGTAGCTGGTGAACGTGAAAAAGAAAAAAATTATTTGGAAAAACAGGCAGCTGTCAAGGAGCGAATTGCGACATTACGTAAATAATTAACTGGGGGAATTTGGACATGACTTACATGGAAGCTCTCGAGTGGATTCATAGTCGTCTGCCATTCGGATCACGGCCAGGTTTGGATCGGATCAACGGACTACTTGATCGATTGGATAACCCGCAAAATAAAATTAAGACCATTCACATTGGCGGAACCAACGGCAAAGGGTCGACGGTTACTTTTTTAAGGTGTTTACTAGAAGAGGCAGGTCTCGTGGTTGGGACCTTCACCTCGCCTTATATCACGGCCTTCAACGAACGGATTGCGATTAATAATCGACCGATAGCTGATGACCATTTAGTCGCCTTAGTCAAAAAATTTCAACCGTTGGTGGCCGAACTGGATGAACAGCCTGAAATAGCTGGTGCCACGGAGTTTGAAATAATTACAGCGATGATGTTTGATTATTTTTATAGCGAATCGGTAGACGTGGCGATTGTTGAAGTTGGTTTAGGTGGCACTTTGGATTGCACCAATGTGATGACGCCGTTAATCAGTGGAATTACGACAATCGGACTGGATCATATGGATATCTTAGGTGATACCCTGCCGCAAATTGCCGAACAAAAAGCCGGGATCATCAAAGAGGGGCGTCCAGTTGTGACAGGGAATATCTCAACAGACGCTTTGGACGTGCTAGTCGCAGAAGCTGCAAGAAAAAGCAGTCCCATAGCCCAGTATCAAGTGGACTATCACATAACCAATCAACGCTCCTTGGGAATTGAAGGGGAGTCCTTTGAGTTCAGCAGCCAGGATTTTCAGTTGGCGGTTAAAATTCCACTGATTGGACAACATCAGCGAGACAATGCTGGATTGGCCCTTGAGCTATTTCGCCAATTAGGCCCAAGTTTGGGGTATGATCCTAGTCAGGTCGATTGTTCTAGTGCTTTGCTAAAAGCGGAGTGGGCTGGCAGAATGGAGACGATCAGCGAGGCTCCCTTAGTATTAATCGATGGGGCTCATAATGAACCAGCTGTTCAGGTGTTAGTGGATAATTTGAGATTAGAGTTTCCTGATCGTCAGATTTACACAATTTTTGCAGCAATTAAGCCAAAAGCCGTTGAAAAGATGTTACAATTATTATTGACAGTCCCGAAAATGCATTTACATGTGACCACTTTTGATTATCCAAAAGCTTATGAGTTAACGGATTATCCTTTAACTGAACTGGAAGAGATTGAGCTGATTGAGGATTGGCAAAAATCATTGATGGAACTTAAAGAACAGTTAAAGCCTGACGATGTATTATTAGTCACCGGTTCGTTGTACTTTATTTCTCAAGTGAGATCGTTTCTGCTAGGATAGGTCTTTGACCAGTCTGATTTAACAATGGCCATATGAAACAAAGGGGGATCTGGAAATGATCTGTGCTGTTTTCTACATTTTCGGTTAAACCAAAGAAGCAAAAAAGCTTTTCAAACAGGAGGTTCCAATGATAAAAGAGTATAAAGGCATCATTTTTGACATGGATGGGCTACTTTTTGACACTGAAACAATTTATTGTGAGGCAAGCATGAAATTAGCCCCGAAATATGGGCTAACAGGCTACGATGAAGAGTTGTATATGCGCTATGTGGGGGTTTCTGATGAGGAATTACAGCAGGCCTATTATCAGGATTTCTCAGATGTTCCTAATGAAACCATCGACGCTTTTATGGCAGAAGGCCACCAAGAAGTCAAGCAGATGTTTTTGGCCGGTCAAGCAGCGTTAAAACCAGGCGTTGTCGAGATTTTGCGACACTTTAAACAAGCCGCTATTCCCTGTGTTGTCGCCAGCAGTAATATGCGAATTTTTATTGACATCTTACTGGATAAGGCTAAAATCCGTGATTTTTTTATTGACATTGTGTCAGCTGAGGACGTGACCCGAGCAAAACCAGATCCAGAAATCGTAGAAAAAGCTGTGAGTAGATTAGGATTCCGTGCTTCTGATTGTTTGATGTTAGAAGACTCTTTTAATGGGGTGCTTGCTTCTCATGGCGCTGGTGTGGATGTGATTATGGTCCCTGATTTACTTCAACCAACAGCTGAGATTCGTGAAAAAACCTTAAAAGTGTTGCCAGATTTAAAAGAAGTGAAGGAAATGCTCCTAAAATAAATGAAATGGCCTCTTTTTTACTTATCTTTAAGGTAAGAAGTAAAAAGGAGGCTTTTTGATGGAAGAAATCGGCAGTAGAAATTTAATATCTGAAGTACCAGAGGCTAATCGCCCTCGAGAGCGGTTGATTCACTATGGGGAAGGGGCGCTGTCGGATCAAGAATTATTAGCCATTGTGCTACGAACAGGTTCTAAAGAAAAAAACGTGATGCACCTCTCTTTGCAAATTTTGAATCACTTTGGCAGCCTTTATGACTTAAAAATGGCTTCTTGTGAAGAACTTCAAGAAATCAAAGGGGTTGGTCCAATTAAAGCCGTTGAAATCAAAGCGGTGGTGGAATTTGGCATGCGTTTAGCGAAGGCCAATCAGCTTAAATTGGGTAAAGTCACCTCGAGCATGGAAATAGGTCAGACGATGATTGACGAATTGAAGGATTTGCGGCAAGAACATTTAATGGCCCTGTATTTAAATACAAAGAATGAAATGATTAAGAAGGAAACGTTATTCATCGGTAGTTTAAACCAAAGTGTTGCCCATCCGCGGGAAATCTTTCGATCGGCAGTTAAATATTCAGCCGCAAGAATAATTTTAGTTCATAATCATCCTTCAGGAGATACTTATCCATCTGAAAATGACATTGAATTCACTAAAAGAGTAGTAGAATGCGGAGAATTAATGGGGATTGAATTGTTGGATCACTTGGTAATTGGCCATCAAAGTTATTGCAGTTTAAAGGAACTTCGTGTTATTTAATGGAGGTTTAATTAGGGGAGCGGCTGAAAAGGTTGTACTTGCAATTGTTTTATTAATACGTTATCATAATAGGTGTAATTCTAGAAGGTTAGTACGTAGAAGTTGTTTAACAAGATGAATGGCAGACACCTCTATCGTACCACAAAAGTATTACAATATTATGTGCAAGACAAGGCACGAGGAGGAAACACAACATGGAACAAGGTACAGTGAAATGGTTTAACGCAGAAAAAGGCTTTGGATTTATCCAACGCGAAAATGATGGTGGAGACGTATTTGTACATTTTTCAGCGATCCAAGGAGAAGGTTTCAAATCATTAGAAGAAGGTCAATCAGTTACTTTTGAAATTGAAGACACAGACCGCGGCCCGCAAGCAGCTAACGTTACTAAAAACTAATTTAAACTTTAATCAAAAACACCCAGTCCACTATTACAGGAGACTGGGTGTTTTTTTCTTTTAAGGAGGTTCTGACTAACGAGCACGACTTTTGCGCATTGCTTTGCGACGGTTGTCGTCAATCATGTTTTCTTTTTCTTCAATTGGTTCGATGACTGTCTTTTTGACACCATATAAGATACCCGCTAGAGTAGCCACTGTTACAGTTGTTCCTGCTAGGAAACCAGATACAAATTTTTTCATCATTAATCACCTTTTCATCTATTAGATATGTTCTATTATCCAACAGATTGTTAAAAAAAGCTAGTGATATACTATTTTGATTTAGGGGAAGCGCGGTGAAAGGGGAAAGTCTATCTTTCTTCTACTACTTTGGCTTGGAAAGTGATAGAATTAGGAATGAATTGGAGGTTGGTGGAAATGACAAAAGTAATTGCTCATCGTGGTAGTAAAGGAACTCATCCTGAAAATACGATTGCCGCTTTTTTAGAAGCCGTTGACTGTCAGTGTGATGGGATTGAATTAGACGTCCAATACACGAAAGATAAAGTGTTGGTTGTCATTCATGATAATTCAGTTGATCGGACAACCAATGGACGGGGAGAAGTTGATCACTTAACGCTGCAAGAAATTCAACAACTGGATGCTGGAAGTTGGTTTGACGAAATTTACAGGGATCAGCGGGTGCCGCTTTTGACGGAAGTGTTGGAGTTGTTAAAGGAAAGAGAATTTAAGGGCTTGCTTAATATTGAAATAAAGACGGATGAAAAACCTTATATGGGGATTGAAGAGGATCTTGTCAAAGTGATGCAAAGTCAACCATGGCCTTTTGACTACCTTTATTCAAGTTTTAATTTGGCGTCTCTCGAATTGGCTCAACAACTGGACCCAACGGCGCCTAAGGCTTATATTATTGGAGTATCTCCTAAGAAAATTAAGCAAGCTCGCGGGCTGTCGTTTATTAGTGCTATCCACCCTAAAATAGATTGGGTGAAGGCTCAGGGGGAGCGAATAAGCGCCTATCCGAAGGCGGTTCGTCCATGGACAGTCAATGACGAGCTTGATATGCAAGATTGTTTTAGAAAAAAAATTGCTGGAATTCATACGGATTATCCCCGAGAAGCGATGCGTTATCGTCGCTTAATGTATCCTAATTTATCATATGGAGAGGTTAAGAATTAGTGAGAAAAGAGAAGGTATTAGTGATTGTCGGACCAACAGCAGTTGGAAAAACGGCGTTAAGTGTTGATTTAGCTAAAAGGTTTAATGGTGAGATTATTAGTGGTGATTCTTTACAAGTTTACCGAGGGCTCGATATTGGCACTGCTAAAGCAACTGCTGAGGAACAGCAAGGCATCCCCCACTATTTATTAGATGTTCGCGATCAGCAGGAAAATTTTTCGGTGGCGGATTTTCAGACGAGCGGGCGCCAGCATCTGGCTGATTGCCATCATCGAAGTAAGTTGCCGATTGTTGTCGGTGGAACTGGTCTTTATATTCAATCATTGTTATTTGATTTTGAATTAGGGGGGCAGAAAAAGGACATCGATACTTCAGAACTTCGCCAGGAATTGACCGCATACTGTGAGCGATTCGGCGTGCTCAAATTGTGGGAGAGATTGCGCGATCAAGACCGAGGGGCAGCAGAAGCGATTCATCCCAACAATGTCAAGCGTGTGATTCGTGCCCTTGAAGTGGTTGAACTGACAGGCAAGAGCGTGACTGAACAGAGACAAGTGGACTTTCGTGACTTGGATAGTGCGTTGTATGACGTAAAGTTGATCGGGCTGACAACCGAGCGAGAAGTTCTTTATGAACGGATCAATCAGCGTGTGGACCTGATGGTGGCGGAAGGTTTGCTAACGGAAGCTCGTGGTGTCTATGAGCAAGGCGAGATCCAAGGGGCTCAGGGGATTGGTTATAAAGAGTTTTTTCCCTATTTTCAAGGGGAGTCTGACTTGGAGACAGCCGTTGCCCAAGTGAAGCAAAATTCCCGCCGTTACGCCAAACGACAATTAACGTGGTTTCGCAATCGCATGTCAGTTGAATGGTGGGACTTAGTCGCTTACCCACAGCGGTTAACGGAACTTCAGTCAACAGTAACAGATTGGTTGGACAAATAGATGGGGCTTTTATTAGAAGGGAGCTTGAATGTGTTTTGCTAGAACGTGAAAAAGTAATTTTAGTCGGCGTAGAAACGCAAAGTAATCAGCAGTATTTTACTGAATCGATGAAAGAATTAAAAAATTTAACGGAAACAGCTCAAGGAGAAGTTGTTTACCAACTAGTTCAAAAAAGGCAGATGGTGAGCCGTCAAACGATTATCGGTAAAGGCAAATTGGCAGAATTAGTCCAGTTAGTCGATGCTCATGAAGCAGACCTGGTCGTCTTTAATCAGCCGTTAACCCCTCGTCAAAGCCAGATAATTCATGAAGCTGTTAATGTGAGGGTGTTGGACCGAGTTCAATTGATTCTTGATATTTTTGCTATGAGAGCTCAATCGAAAGCTGGCAAACTGCAAGTAGAACTGGCTCAATTGAATTATTTGCTTCCCCGTTTAGTTGGACAAGGAACCAGTTTGTCTCGCTTAGGTGGCGGCATTGGAACCCGGGGACCAGGGGAAACAAAATTAGAGACAGATCGTCGTCATATTAGAAATAAATTGACGACCATCAGACGGGAGTTAAAAGAACTTGGGGCCAGTCGAGAACGCAATCGTCAAAAACGTCAAGAGGCCAACGTTTTTCAAATTGGTCTAATCGGCTATACCAATGCGGGCAAATCAACTTTGTTGAACATGTTGACTGACGCGCAGACCTATTCTGAGGACCAGTTATTTGCCACCTTAGATCCGTTGACAAAGCAGTGGCAGATGGCAGAAGGTTTTCAAGTGACGGTAACGGATACGGTCGGTTTTATTCAAGAGCTACCGACGCAACTGATTGAGGCTTTTCAATCAACATTGGAAGAAAGTCGCAACATGGATTTGTTGCTCCACGTGGTAGATGCCAGTTCTGAAGATCGCCACCTTCAAGAAAAAACTGTGTTGAGTTTGTTGGAAGAGCTAGAAATGACTAATATTCCCTTGATGACTGTTTACAATAAAATGGATCAAGTGGATGATCAGTCATTCGTGCCAACCCTTTTTCCTAATATAAAAATCTCGGCTCAAAACCCAGCTGATCGCGTGGTAGTCGAAGCTGGCATCAGACGTAAAATAATGGAGATGTTTGAGCCTTATGAAAAACACTTAAAGGTTGCAGAAGGTCACATCTTGAATCGTTTGGTGACGAATACGTTATTAGTCAGTCAAGAATTTGATGAAGAAGCAGAAGTTTACATTGCTAAGGGGTTTGCTTCCAAGAATTCTCGTTGGCTTAAAGGAGGAGAAGCGTGATGAGTTGGTCGTCTCAGTTACCCCCTGATTTAGTCGAAAAAATTGAACGAGTCGATGACAAGATAATTCCCATGCGTCGAGAAATGGAAGAGGTCGCTTTAGCGAATCAAAGCAAGGTGCTCACAGCTTTTCGCCATAATCATCTGTCGGAAAGTCATTTCGCCATGTCAACTGGATATGGTTATGATGACTTAGGTCGTGACGCTCTTGAAGCCATTTATGCCGACGTTTTTCGCACGGCTGATGCAATCGTTCGCCCTCAATTGATTTCTGGAACCCATGCCATTGCGACGGCGTTGTTCGGGGTATTGCGACCTGGTGATGATTTATTGTACATCACTGGCACGCCTTATGATACCTTACTTGAAGTTCTTGGTGTCACAGGAGACGGGATCGGCTCATTTAAAGAGTACAACATCGGGTATGATCAGGTGGCGTTGCAAGCAAATGGCCAGGTTGATTTTGCTGGTATTCAAGAAAAAGTGACTGAGAAAACCAAGGTCATCGCGATTCAGCGATCTCGTGGCTATGATCAGCGCCCTTCCTTTACTGTGGCAAAAATCGATGAGATGGTTCGTTTCATTCGTCGCCACTACCCTGAGATGATTATTTTTACGGACAATTGTTATGGCGAGTTCGCTGAAACTAGGGAGCCAACAGAAGTTGGGGTTGACTTGATGGCAGGATCATTGATTAAAAATCCAGGTGGGGGAATATGCAAGACAGGTGGTTATATCGTAGGACGTGAAGACTTAATTAAGCGCTGTGCTGTTCGTCTGACGACACCGGGTGTTGGCAAAGAAGCAGGGGCGATGATTAACAGTACCCATGAGATGATTCAAGGCTTCTTTTTAGCCCCTCATGCGGTCAGTCAAGCGATTCAAGGTGCAATCTTTACAGCAGCCCTCTTGGCTGAGTTTGAGATTGAGTCTACCCCTAAATGGGATGAGCCGCGAACAGATTTAATTCAAATGGTGGCTTTAAAGGAACAAGAAGTTATGGTGAAATTCTGTCAGGCGATTCAACGATATTCACCAGTAGATGCTCATGTGTCCCCAATTCCAGCTTATATGCCAGGGTATGAAGACGATGTGATCATGGCTGCAGGTACATTTATTCAAGGGGCTAGCTTGGAGTTGACAGCCGATGGGCCTTTGCGTTCGCCTTATATCCTATATGTACAAGGTGGTTTGACATACGAACACGTCAAATTAGCTGTTAGTTACGCAGTTAACGATGTTTTTTTCATTTAAAAAAGCTGTTTCGTCAAAATATGACGGAACAGCTTTTTGATTTTTACGACTGGTCGTTCAGTTGAGGCTTTAGTTCTAATTTGAATAATGGTGAACTGGGAAAGAGATGAAGCTTGTTTTGCTGGGTGACCGGTTCAAGGTATTGGTCTTTTTCGTATAAAGATTATGAGGGGTGACAATTGGTCTAGTTGCTTTTTTTGTCATTTACCAAATAGGAAAGGTCGAAATAGTATTTTTTGCTTCTTTAGAATTATTTAATCATTGGCCTTTATTTGATTAGAACGTTGGAAAATCAATGTTTTAGACTGGGAGATAAACAAAATTTCAAAAAAATATGTTTTGATGTTAGGAAAGCTAACATCAAATGTTGACAGTCTTTTTATCAACTGGTATGATTCTATTATCAATTAAGAGGAGGGCTGCTATGAGTGAAAAAGAATTACGGAAGTCGATGTCTGTTTTTCCGATTGGAACAGTTATCAAACTAACTGATTTAAGTGCTAGGCAAATTCGTTATTACGAAGAACAGGAGCTAGTATTTCCAGAGCGAACAAGTAGTAATCAACGGATGTATTCTTTAAATGATGTGGATCGTTTACTTGAGATTAAAGATTGGTTGAGTGCAGGCTATAACATGGCTGGCATCCATAAACTTTATGAACGGGAAAAAGTCAAGCAACAGTCACAAAATGCGGCTTACCACTTAACGGACAATGAGGTGCGGAGGATTTTTTACGATGAACTGCTTGCAGAAAGTGGTTTAAATCGTAATCCTTTCCAATCTGAAGGCCCAAGGTTTTAAAATCTAAAGACAAATGGGGACGACAACTGTGGAAAAAAATACCAAGCGAATTGCCGAGATTAAAAAGATTGCCAAGGAGGAAAACGTCCGCTTTTTACGTTTGATGTTTACCGATGTAATGGGAACCATCAAAAATGTGGAAGTGCCGATCAGCCAGTTGGACAAAGTGTTGGACAACAAAATGATGTTTGATGGTTCTTCGATTGAAGGCTTTGTCAGAATTGAAGAAAGCGACATGTATTTATTTCCAGATTTAAATACGTGGCTGATATTCCCATGGGAAAATGGTGATGGCAAAGTGGCTCGTTTAATTTGTGACATTTACATGCCAGAAGGAACGCCATTCTTAGGAGATCCACGAGGTAACTTAAAGCGCGTCATAAAAGAAATGGGAAAACTGGGATTTAAGTCCTTTAACTTAGGTCCAGAACCAGAATTTTTCTTGTTTAAGTTAGATGAAAATGGTAAACCGACAACCGAACTTAACGATAGCGGTGGTTACTTTGATTTTTCTCCACAAGACTTAGGAGAAGATTGTCGTCGTGATATTGTGCTGGAGCTTGAAAACTTGGGCTTTGAAGTTGAAGCGTCCCATCACGAATGTGGTCCTGGTCAACATGAGATTGACTTTAAGTATGCCGATGTATTGGAGGCCTGCGACAATATTCAAACATTTAAGTTAGTGGTGAAAACCATTGCTCGCCGTCACGGGTTACATGCGACCTTTATGCCTAAACCACTTCATGGGATTGCTGGTTCAGGGATGCACTGTAATATGTCTCTTTTCACAGAAGAAGGCAACGCCTTTTTTGATGAAAATGGCGAGCGTCAATTAAGTCAAACGGCTTATCATTTCTTAGGCGGTTTGTTGGAGCATGCTCGTGCGTATACAGCGGTTTGTAATCCGACTGTCAACTCCTATAAGCGTTTAGTGCCAGGTTTTGAAGCACCGGTATACGTGGCTTGGAGTGGGCGCAATCGTTCACCACTCGTTCGCGTCCCAGAATCTCGTGGGTTGTCCACTCGTTTGGAATTGCGTTCAGTTGACCCATCGGCCAATCCGTACTTAGCAATGGCAGTCTTGCTTGAAGCGGGACTTGATGGCATTCGCAATAAGATTGTGCCACCAGCAGAAGTTAACCGTAATATTTATGTGATGAATGAAGAGGAACGGGAAGCGGCGCAAATCACTGATTTGCCTTCAACCTTACATAATGCGATCAAAGCGTTGCGCAAAGACGAAGTTATTAAAGAGGCTCTAGGGGAGCATATTTACGCCAACTTTGTTGAAGCTAAACGCCTTGAATGGAGTGCTTTCCGTCAGCAAGTATCTGAGTGGGAAAGAGAACAATATTTAGAATTATACTAAAAGATGACGAATGAACAGGTATGGAGCGGGGGGCTCCGTCCTGTTTTTTTGTGCACATGTCCGGCAGAGTTGCTTCCAGAGAGTCTAATTGTTTAAGAAAAAATTATCAGCAGACTAAACTGATTAATGGTATACTATGACTTGTATAATTTATTGAAAGAGGTGGCTTGGATGACTTGGCAACAAGTATATAAAAAATGGCAAGAACAGCCAGATTTACCAGGGGCTTTAAAAGCAAATTTAGCTGAACTAGCAACGAATCCTGAGCAATTAGAAGATGCGTTTTACGCACCTTTAGAATTTGGTACAGCGGGAATGCGAGGTATTTTAGGAGCGGGAATCAACCGTATGAATGTTTACACCGTGAGACAAGCGACAGAAGGTTTGGCGCGTTTCATCGAAACCTTAGATGAACCTGCTAAAAGCAGAGGGGTTGTCATCGCCTACGATTCTCGCCATCAATCACCAGAATTTGGTCTGGAAGCAGCTAGAGTACTAGCAAATCATCAGATCAAAGCGTATGTCTTTGAAAGTTTAAGACCGACACCAGAACTGTCTTTTGCCGTTCGCGAGTTAAACTGCGTTGCGGGGATTATGATTACAGCGAGTCACAATCCAGCTGCCTATAATGGTTATAAAGTCTACGGCGCTGACGGTGGCCAGATGCCTCCACAAGATGCCGATGCTTTGACGACATTTGTGCGTCAAATCGACAACCCATTAGCGATAAAAATCGCTGCTCACAGTGACCAATCACCTTCTGAGTATATCGAAATAGTTGGCGACAAAATAGATACAACTTACTTGGAAAATATTAAATCAGTGTCAATTGATCTTGAGTTGATTAAAGAATACGGTAAAGAGTTAAAATTAGTTTTTACCCCTCTTCATGGAACTGGTAAGATGTTAGGTGAGCGTGCGTTAAAGCAAGCTGGGTTTGAGCAATTTATTTTAGAACCAGCTCAATCTATCGCTGATCCTGACTTTACAACCGTTAAATCACCAAACCCAGAAGAACTCTCGGCTTTTGAATATGCCATTCGTCTAGGGCAAGCGGAAGGGGCAGATTTGTTAGTTGCAACTGATCCTGATGCTGACCGCTTAGGAGCCGCGGTTCGTTTGCCGGATGGTACGTATCAAGTGTTGACGGGCAATCAAATCGGGGCATTATTGATTCAGTATATTTTAACGGCCAAACAAGATGCTGGAGTTTTACCAGCAAATGGGGCAGTTTTAAAATCAATTGTCTCAAGTGAAATGGCGACAGCAATCTGTCAAAAATTTGATGTTGAGATGATAAATGTGTTAACAGGCTTTAAATTTATTGCTGAAAAAATTGAAGAATTTGAGCAAACAGGGTCTCATACTTTCATCTTTGGGTTCGAAGAAAGTTACGGCTACTTGGTCAAATCCTTTGTTCGCGATAAAGATGCGATCCAAACGCTTCTGTTGTTAGCAGAAGTCGCGGCTTTTTATAAGAAAAAAGGCCAGACACTGTATGATGGCTTGCAGGCAATTTTTGCTGAATATGGCTACTTTGAAGAGAAAACCATTTCAGTGACGATGGCGGGGATTGAAGGCGCAGCTAAAATTAACGCCTTAATGGCGAGAGCACGGACAGAGCGAGCCACTGATTTTGGTGGAATAGCCGTCGTTGCAACTGAGGATTTTGCGGCGCAAGAGAGGATCTTTGGGGATGGTAGCAAGGAGTCGATTGACTTACCAAAAGCGAACGTCTTGAAATATCTTCTAGAAGATGGTAGTTGGGTAGCCATTCGTCCTTCAGGAACTGAGCCCAAAATCAAATTTTATATTGCGGCTAAGGCCGAGACGCAAGCAACAGTTTCGCAAAAAGTAGTCGAGATAACAAAAGCGATTGAGTTGTTAATTCAATAATCGATGAAAAAGAAGGTCAGTACGATTGCTGCCTTCTTTTTTGTAAATAAGAATAATTTCGTTTTGTAAGCAAAAAGGCTAGACTTTTTTTGGAAAACATATTAGCATAGTGAAGTAGTACTAATAGACTAGATAGCTCCTTTGAATCACGATCAAGGGTTAACCTTCAGCTGAAAAGAAGGCTAGAAACACCGGGGTTGCTCGCGATTATCTGGTTAATCCAGTGGAACTATGTATTTAGATTGTTTGACGAGAGGCCTCTTACAGGCAGTTAAAAAGTGACTAAAAAGAATGCCTTAAAACGCTAGGGTGGCTTTATTTCTCTGCCGATGACTTGGTAAGAATAATGCCTAGAGATTGATGAGATCAAAGCAAAGGAAAGTGTTTAGGGCTTGACACTAACGTTTCAAAAGAAAAAGGAGTGACAACATGGCTGAACTGACGGCGACACCAGAGATAATTGAAAAAGTGAGTCAATTGTATAAAGCTTTAAGTGATCCAACGCGGATAAAAATTTTAACATTATTAAGTCATTCGGAGAAAAATGTGAGTGCTATTGTCGAAAGTATTGGATTAGAACAGTCAGCAGTATCTCATCAATTAAAGCTTTTACGCTTGAATCATTTGGTTAAATCTCGGAAAGAGGGGAAATCTGTTTATTATTCATTAGATGACCAACATGTGGTAGATATTTTAGGTCAGAGTTTTAAACACATTACTCATTCTCAGCGGCGTGATTAAGCGAAGAGGAGCGAACAGTCAAAACGACTGTCCGCTCCTCTTTTTATCTCCAGCGGTGGCGGCTGATTTTGGGGCTATCAGACTTAGCGAGAGTCTGGGTGGAACAGGCGACAAGGTTTCAAGGATAGGGATGGTTAAGTGAATTCGTAATTGGGACTAGCAAAAACGACTAAATTTCGGTATACTGAGAGATATTATCTTGATTAAAAAACGATGAAATTTTTTTAATCAAAGCTTAAGTAAGGAGTTTGTCTATGGAAAAATTAAAAGTAGCAGTTTTAGGGTTAGGAACAGTCGGGTCAGGGGTTCCTCTCATTTTGAAGGAACATCAAGAAAAAATATCTTTAGTTACTGGGGTAGAAATTGTTGTCGAGCAAGCCTTGGTGAGAGATGAAGCGGAGAAAGTTGATTTAGCCAAACATTATGATATTCAATTAACGACAGATTATCAAGAGATTTTAAGCAACCCAGAAATTCAAGTTGTAGTGGAATTGATCGGTCAGATTGAGCCGGCTAAAACTTATATTATTCAGGCTTTGGAAAGCGGCAAGCACGTGGTGACGGCGAATAAAGACCTACTGGCCCTCCACGGTAAGGAGCTAGTTGAAACAGCCAATAAACATCAACGCGATTTGTATTATGAAGCAGCGGTTGCCGGTGGGATCCCCATTTTGCGGACGATTGCTAATAGTTTAGCGGCAGATAACATTACCTGTGTCAGAGGCATTTTAAATGGTACCACTAACTACATGTTAACGAAGATGGCCAACGAAGGTTGGTCCTATGAACAAGCCTTAGATGAAGCTCAGGCGTTAGGTTTTGCTGAATCAGATCCAACCAATGACGTTGATGGAATCGATGCCGCTTATAAAGTAGCTATTTTAACCCAATTTGCTTTTGGGATGAGCATAGATTTAGCGGATATTGATAAAAAGGGGATTCGTGGCATGTCATCTGATGACATTCAAATGGCCCAACAACTTGGCTATATCGTGAAATTATTAGGTTCGTCTAAAAAGACAAACGGCAGTGTGTCGGCAGAAGTTGGTCCCGTCTTGGTACCCGCTGACCATCCGTTAGCTTCCGTTCAAAATGAAATGAATGCCGTGTATGTCCAAAGCTCTGGCGTTCGCGAATCGATGTATTACGGTCCAGGGGCAGGTGCTAAACCGACAGCCACAAGTGTTGTCAGTGATATTATTACAGTGGCAAAAAATATTCGTTTAGGGATTAGTGGTCATATGTTTAACTCTTATGCCAGTGAGACAGTGTTAACAAAAGATGAAGACATTGAATCAAAATACTATTTTTCAGTCAATGTTGAAGATAAAGTCGGGCAATTTTTGAAATTAACTCAGATTATCACTGAAGCTGGCGCGAGTATTGATCAATTGATTCAGCAGAAGTCTGATGGGAAACAAGCGAGAATTGTCGCCATTACCCATTTGATGACCAAGGCCCAGATGGCAGAAGTAGCCAAACAAATTAATCGTGTATCGGAATTTGAGTTAGTTGCATCTTACCAAGTGTGGACAGATTAACAGAAAAAGAGCGTTATCGATTTTTGACCATGAAGATGGGGAATTTATAGAAGTTTGGAGTAAGCTTATGAAAATTAGAGTACCAGCAACAAGTGCTAATCTAGGGTGTGGGTTTGATTCCTGTGGCATTGCGTTATCCTTGTATTTACATTTAGATACAGGTGTTGAAGCAGAAGAGTGGCAGATCGAGCATCGGTTAGAAGGGGTGTCTCATGATGAGAGTAACTTGATTATTACCACGGCTTTGGCGCTTAAACCAGATCTTAAGCCAAGAAAAATGACCATGCAAACCGATATTCCACCAGCTCGGGGCCTTGGTAGTAGTTCAACTGCGATTGTCGCAGGCATTGAACTAGCCAATCGAGAAGGACAATTGGGTTTAACCAGAAAAGAAAAATTGGCAATCGCAACAGAGATGGAAGGCCATCCAGATAATGTGGGGCCAGCTATCTATGGTGATTTTGTCGTAGCGTGTTACGATCAGAAGGAAGTTAACAGCGTCAAACATCATTTCCCCGATTGTGATGTGGTGGTTTTTATTCCCGATCAGGAACTGTTAACTAGTGAAAGTCGGGATATTTTGCCGAAGGAACTACCTTATAAAGAAGCCGTCACAGCTAGTGGTATTAGCAATGTGATGATTGGGGCTGTTCTCAACGGCAACTTACCTCTTGCAGGTAAGATGATGGAACAGGATTTATGGCATGAAAAATACCGAGGGGAGTTAATCCCTCATTTAAAACCGCTTCGTGATTTAGGTCATCAGGTCGGCGTATACGGAACCGTTTTAAGTGGTGCTGGGCCAACGATTTTGACTCTCTGTCCCTATGAGTTAACCGAGACCTTTGTAGCAAGTGTTAAGGCTTTAGGGTTGGCAGGCAAAGTGGAAATTCTTGCCGTTGATAAAGAAGGCACGCAAGTCTTTTAAAGAAGAAAAGTTGAACGAGGCGTTGCCGTTGCTCTTATTGCTTGAGCACTTAGCATTTGTTGAGATCAAAGGATAGACTAGGGCTGCCTCGTGAAGCAGGAGCCAAACTGCGATATAGAGAGAGTTTTATACTTTCCTAGAGAGTAAAAAAGTTGGGGGACGAGTGTCCCTCAACTTTTTTTGAGCTTTAGCCGTAGTAGCTGTGCTCTTGTAAATGTAAGCCATCTAATATGATCGAGGCAGTTTCTTCAATGGACAGGTCGGCAACATTAATGACGAGACAATCCAGTTTTTTATAAAGATCTTTGGCGAAGTTTAGCTCTTCCTTGATTTTTTCAATATTGGAATAAGCTGTTTCTGGATTTAGACCATAGGCCTTCATCCGCTCTTGCCGAATTTTATTAAGAATATTTGGATCGTTAGTCAAACCGACGATTTTTTTAGGATCGACTTCCCACAATTGCTTAGGGATGTGGGCTTGAGGAATCAAGGGCAGATTAGCCACTTTGAGATTTTTATTAGCTAAAAACAGGCTAAGGGGTGTTTTGGAGGTGCGAGAAACACCGAGTAAGACAATGTCCGCTTCTAAAAAGCCCTTTGGATCTTTGCCATCATCGTATTTGACGGCGAATTCCATGGCGTTAATTCGGCTAAAATAATTTTGATCTAAGGAGTGAACCGCACCGGCCACACGGTTCGGTTTTATTTCGGTTCGCTTGGCGATCTCATTAACCAATGGTGAAAGTAAATCCATGCAGAACAGGCCGCATTCAGCACAAAAATCATTGGCTAACTTGACAAATTCTTCTGAGATCATCGTGTGGATGACGATCGCATCACTATTTTTGGCTTCTTCAAGTGAGGCGATCAAATCTTCTTTTTCACAGACGAAGGTTTTTCTAACTAATGGAATATCAGTGCCTTCATATTGTGCCACGGAGGCTTGAGCTAAACGGGCAGCTGTTTCTCCGGCTGAATCGGAAATGATGTAAATACTGGGGATTTTTTTGGTCATAGGTAATTCCCTTTCTTGATTTTATTTCATAATTATTATAGCATATATCAAAGAGAGAGAAGGGCTGAATAATGACAGAGATGAAGAGAATTGATTTAGCACTAGAAAAAATGAAGGAGCACGGGTTTAAATACACCAAGCGGCGGGAAATGTTGTTGAGTTTTTTAGCAGAAGCGGATAAGTACACCAGTGCCAAAGAAGTTTATGAGTATATGAGTCAGCAGTTTTCTGGTATTAGTTATGACACGATCTATCGTAATTTAAAAGATTTTTCAGATATCCATCTTTTAGAAGAGACTGAATGGGATGGAGAGAAAAAATTTAGATTTCATTGCGATCATCATGAGATGGGGCATCATCACCATTTTATCTGTACAAATTGTGGCGCTACCCGAGAAATTCATATGTGTCCCATGGATTATTTCAAAGAGCAGTTGGCTGGCTGCAAAATTGAAGGCCATCGCTTTGAAATCTTCGGGAAGTGTGAAAACTGTCTTGTGGTCTAATAAGGATTATGCAAATACTTATAATAAAAAAGCGAAAAGATTGTCGAATTAAGTTGACGTTAAAAGTGACTTTCGCTATAATGTTATAAGGACAGTTTTTTGTTATGAGATAGTTACTATCAAACTATGAAAAACGGTTACTTTTTAAGCACGGGGGGAGGGAATTTATATGTCAAAAACAGTTGTTAAGAAAAATGAATCTCTTGATGATGCTCTTCGTCGCTTCAAACGTTCCGTTTCAAAAACTGGTACTTTGCAAGAATACCGCAAACGTGAGTATTACGAAAAACCAAGTGTGAAGCGTAAGAAAAAATCTGAAGCAGCGAGAAAACGTAAGAAATTCTAGTTTTCAATGATTGGAGCTGATCCCAATGTCGCTTCTTACCCAATTGAACGAGGACATTAAAACAGCGATGAAAGCCAAAGACAAAGCGTCTTTAGATGTTCTAAGGCTGTTGAAAGCTTCTGTTCAAAACGAGCAAATCGCCAAAGGTGAAGACTTAAATTCTGATGAAGAAATTGCCGTCTTAGCCCGAGAAATGAAACAGCGTCGTGATTCACTTGTTGAATTCGAAAATGCTGGTCGTGATGATTTGGTTGAAACAGTAAAAGCGGGAATTGTTATTGTCGAAAAATATTTACCAAAGCAATTGGATGAGACGGAAGTTCGTCAAATTGTTGCTGATGCGATTGACACCACGGGTGCGAGCTCTGTAAAAGAGTTTGGTAAAGTCATGGGGGCAGTCATGCCGAAAGTCAAAGGCAAAGCAGATGGAAATATGGTCAATGCAATTGTCAAAGAATTATTACAAGAGAAATAACTAAGAAGCCAAGAAGGGAAACTTTCTTGGCTTTTTTGCGTTCAAGGGGCAGTTACAGTAGCGTCACAGGGGACCTTCTGATTGGGATTAATTTGGAGACAGTGGTATAATGCATTGATCTCGTGTTTGAGAATTTTGAGGGAAAGTTCAACAGCGTTTTTCCTATTTATGAGTCGCACTAGTGTCAATCAAGTGGGAATTTTCTGTTTTTTTAGCTCACTGGCGGCAAGGAGTGTTTGCTGGAAGTGGCTGCTGACAAACCGTTAAATAAGTGGAAGGTTCCTTACAAGTTGTAAAGAATCTTTTTTCAATTGACAAAGTATGGTATTATTTGAGTTAGTATAGTGAGATAAAAGAGAGAAGGAGCTGTTCTTTTTTTGTTAGAACAAAATCAAGCGTCTTTAGAGATCCGCGTAAAAAATCAAGCCGAAGCAACTGAGTTATTAGGAACTCATGATAAGCATTTAAAATTAATTGAAGAAAATCAGCATGTGACAATCTTGAGTCGGGGTGAAATGATTCAAATTACCGGCTTGGAAGAAAATGTCCAAACCGTCTACGATGTCTTAAGAAAATTGCAAGTCTTGATTTTGAGAGGTATTCCCATTGGCACTCCTGATGTTGTGACGGCCCTTAAAATGGCCAAAAAAGGAACACTGGAATATTTTACTGATATCTATGAAGAAGAAATTATTAAAGATAAAAATGGGAAAGCCATTCGCGTGAAAAATTATGGCCAAAAAGAGTACATCGAGATGATTAAAAAGCGCGATGTGACGTTCGGCATTGGGCCAGCTGGTACTGGGAAAACCTTTCTAGCGGTGGTCATGGCGATTTCTGCTTTAAAACGGGGAGAAGTTCAGAAAATCGTCTTAACACGCCCAGCGGTTGAAGCTGGGGAAAATTTGGGCTTTTTACCAGGTGACTTGAAAGAAAAGGTTGACCCTTATCTACGCCCTGTCTATGACGCCCTATACGCGATTTTTGGAATCGATCATACCAATCGGTTAATGGAACGTGGCGTGATTGAAATAGCGCCTCTCGCCTACATGCGTGGTCGTACGTTGGAAGATTCTTTTGTCATCTTGGATGAAGCGCAAAATACCACGATTGCCCAAATGAAAATGTTTTTAACACGTCTCGGGTTTAATTCGAAGATGATTGTCAATGGCGATGTCTCCCAAATTGATTTACCGCGAGGCGTCATGAGCGGCTTAATTCATGCTGAAAAAACTTTAAAACCGATAAAAAAAATTGGGTTTGTGACATTCACCTCCAGTGATGTGGTTCGTCATCCAGTTGTTGCAGAAATTATCAATGCCTACGAAGAAGAAAACAAGTAGGGATGTATCATAGCCTTGTCGTAACGCTTAGCAAGGCTAAACAAGGAAGGAAACAGGGAGTGAAGGAGCTGTTGTGGCTTTCATAGTTTGTTTGCTTACCGAGTCGTAAGGAGTATTAGCCATGAAATTAGATTTTGGATCGCTACAAAAAAAATTAGGCAAGAAGTACATGACCGGGTTAGTGATTGTGTTTGGCCTGCTGTGTTTTGTGTTGCTCTATAATAATGTGCGCCAAAAGGCCGTATCTATCAAAGAAGGAAATTTGGCTTCAGAGACGATTCGCGCCAATAAGACCATTGAAAATAAGTATGAAACCGATGAAAAACGTCGTTTAGCTGCTGAGACGGTTAATCCGGAGTATACTTATGACAAAGACATTGCCACGAAACAAGTTGAATTGGTCAATCAATTATTCACCTTAGTGTCAGAAGTTAAGACCGAGGTGGATAAAGAATATGAGGCAAAACGCAGTGCTGCCAAGGATAAAGCGACTGTGGCCCCGGCGGCAACAGAAGAATTAGTGGCTGCCTTAAAAAAGAAGTTCGAATCAATTAATCAAGATGATATTGCCTTTTATCAGGGATTTCCCAATGCATTTTATGAAGGCATCTTTAAGTTAAACGAAGCCGATCTAAAAACAGTTCGGGAACAGAGCGTCTCGCTAGTTGAAACTAAGATGGCGGAGCCCATTCGCAGTAGTAACCTGACAACTGTTAGGCAAAAAGTGAATGACGAAATTCAGTATTTGAATCTGGGAAGTGATCTCCAACAATTGATAAAATACGTTGTTGATAAGGGGATTGTCGTCAATGAAGCGGCTAATGATAAGCGAACCGAAGAATTAAAAGAACAGGCGATGGCAAAAGTTAACCCTGTGATGATTTATTCTGGGGAAGTGATTGTTAGAGAAGGGGTCCAGATTGATTCGCGAGCGATTCAAAAGCTTGAATTATTAGGGCTAACCAATCGCGAGCAGTCGATTTTCCCTTTAGTCGCTTTGATAGGTTTAATTCTGTTGCAAATCGCTGTGTTAGGCTACTTGGTCTTCCATACCAGCGAGTTGGAAAAACAGGTCCGTTTCACCACTTTTTATGTGTTGATGGTCTTAATCAGTTTGATCGTCATGAAGGGACTGCAGTTATTTCAAAATGAGGCCTTGTCCTATGTGCCACTGATTTTTCCGGCAGCCTTTACCCCGCTAGTGCTCAATTTATTTATCAGTCGGCGGGCCAGTATTATGGGGGCTTTGTTTCAAACGGCCTTTTCAATATTTGTTTATTACGATTTAATCGGAACGAGTACCTTGTTGTTAATTGTCTTAACCTACATGTTTACCGGATTAATGGCTACTTTGATCAAGCGCGAGCGGATCGGCCGCCAGCTAGGGGCCGCTGCACTTTGGATAATCGTTTTTCCCATGGTGTTTGTTTTTGTGGTGACGATTTATCAAGGAATGGACTTTAAGGACTCTAAGACGATCGCCACGCTCTTGTGTGCGTTTGCTGGCAGTCTCTTTACGTACCTGATGTCTGTCGGCTTGCACCCATACATTGAGTTGATGTTAAACGATGACAGTGTGTTGGTCTTGAACGAATTAAGCAACCCTAATCATCCTTTATTGAAGCAATTATTGGTTGAAGCACCCGGGACTTATCATCACAGCATGATGGTAGCCAGTCTTAGTGCCAATGCCGTAGCCGACATCGGCGGACGGTCTCTTTTAACCCGTGTCGCGTGTTACTATCACGACATTGGCAAGATCAAACATGCCAACTTCTTTGTTGAAAACTTGCCAGATGGGGCGGAAAATCCCCATAACTTTTTATTGCCAGAAGACAGCAAAGAAATTATTTTTAGTCATGTTTCTGAAGGGGTTAAAATCCTTGAAAAGGAAAATATGCCTCAATTGGTCATCGATATTTGTCAGCAACATCATGGGACCACTTTGATGGGCTTCTTCTATGCCAAGGCGAAAGAGCGGGATCCAGAAACGCAAGAATCCCAGTTCCGCTATGTTGGACCACGCCCTCAAACAAAAGAAGCAGGAGTGGTAAGTTTGGCAGATACTTGCGAAGCTGCTGTTCGGGCGATGGATCACCCGACAAATGAGAAAATCGGGAAATTTGTTAAAAACTTAATTGAATCACGGATTTTAGACGGCCAACTGGATGAGACTGGGCTGACAATGAAGGAAATTCGCATTGTTGAGCAGTCACTGATCAACGGCTTGTGTAGCATGTTCCACTCACGAATTAAATATCCGAAGATGAAATCAGAAGCCGAAGAAATGAAGAAAGAACAGGAAGAGAGAGCCTAATTATGGATATTACCTTAATGGATGAAACTAATACTGTCACAAGGGAGCAGTTAAATGAAGTTGAGCGCTTGTTAAATGTAGCAGCAGAACAATTGGAGATTGCTGATAGTACTGAGATGTCTGTGACCTTTATGGACAATCAGCACATCCAAGAGATTAATCGTGAGTATCGTCAAAAAGACAGTCCGACAGATGTGATCAGCTTTGCTTTAGAAGAACTTGGGGAAGGTGAGTTACCAGTGATTTTTGAGGGAGCTGACGCACTTCCTCGAAACTTAGGAGATATTATGATCTCTGTTGAGAAAGCGAAAGAACAAGCTTTGGAATACGATCATACCTATGAGCGAGAACTAGGCTTCTTGGCTGTTCACGGCTTCTTACACCTCAATGGCTACGATCATATGACCGAAGAAGACGAAAAAGAAATGTTTGATTTACAAAGAAAGATTCTTGATGCCTATGGACTTACACGATAACAAGCAGGATGAGCAGGTCTATAAAAATAAAAGTTTTATTGCGTCGTTAGAGTTTGCTCTTCAAGGGTTTCGGACAGCTTTCAAAGAAGAACGGAATTTAAAGGCCCATGTTGGTCTGGCGATAGTCGCTGTGATTGCTGGAGGCATCTTCAAATTGGCTCTCAATGAATGGCTGTGGTTGCTGTTGGTGATTTTTCTGGTGATCGTCATGGAAATTATTAATACGACAGCGGAGAATATTGTTGACATGGTGACGAATTATCATTTTAATTCCATAGGAAAAAAAGTTAAAGACATGGCAGCTGCTGCTGTATTATTGACAGCGTGTTTTGCCATGTTAGTCGGTGCGTTAATCTTTGTCCCAAAAGTTTGGGCGATCTTAAGTAAATTTTTATAAGAAAGAGGAAACTAAATGAGTTCAGTCCATAAATCCGGGTTTGTTGCTATCATTGGCCGCCCAAATGTAGGAAAATCAACCCTGCTTAACCGTATTGTTCGTCAAAAAATTGCGATTATGAGCGATAAGGCGCAAACGACACGAAATAAAATTCAAGGGGTCTATACAACACCAGAGGCCCAGATTGTTTTTATTGATACACCAGGTATTCATAAACCAAAACACCGCTTAGGTGATTTTATGGTGGAAACGGCTTATAGCGCTTTGCGGGAAGTGGACGCCGTCCTGTTTATGGTCAGTGCTGAACAACCTCGAGGCCGTGGAGATGATTTTATCATTGAACGCTTGAAAAACAGTCAAGCCCCAGTTTATTTAATTATTAACAAAATCGACACGATTCATCCAGATAAGTTGTTCGGGATTATTGAAGATTATCGCCAGCAAATGGATTTTAAAGAAGTTGTGCCGATTTCTGCCACAGAAGGCAATAACGTGGAAAAATTACTTGAAGTAATCGAAGGGGAAATGCCAGAAGGGCCGCAATATTACCCTGAGGATCAAGTAACAGACCATCCGGAGTATTTTATTGTCTCAGAATTAATTCGCGAGAAAGTCTTACAATTAACTCGTGAAGAAGTGCCTCATTCAGTGGCGGTGGTCGTTGAAGATATGAAGCGAGACGAGTATGATAAAGTCCATATTCAAGCCACGATTATTGTGGAACGCTCAAGCCAAAAGGGAATTTTAATTGGCAAAGGCGGTTTAATGATGAAAGACATCGGCATTAAAGCACGGAAAGATATTGAAAACTTATTGGGGAATAAGGTTTATCTAGAACTATGGGTCAAAGTTCAAAAGAACTGGCGCGATAAACAAAAGTACCTTCAAGATTACGGCTATCGTGACATGGATTACTAAAAATAAAGGTATTGGCGATGACTCGTCAATACCTTTTACTCATTCCCAAGCCAAAGGGAGTTTCTTGGTTGGATTGGTTGGAAAATTGACGAGATTGGCGTATGATAATAAGAGAACTCAGGGATGAAATGGGAGGTGTTGGCAAATGAAAAGCAGTAGCAGCGAATCAAAAGGGTTGATTCTATTTGCCCGTAATCACCGAGAGAAGGATAAGTTAGTCAAAATTTTTACGGAAAAACATGGCAAGATGATGTTTTTTGTGAAGAATGCCAATCGGCCAAATAACAGCATTACAACGGCTATTTTACCTTTTACAGAAGCGGTGTTTGTCGGCGAGTTTCGCGAAGAAGGCTTGTCTTTCTTAAATGATTCCAAAGAAGTGAATGGCTTTCAGCGGATTCAACAAGATATTTTTATCAGTGCGTATGCCACTTACATCTTAAATTTAGTTGATGTGGCGATTGAAGACTTGGTCTATGACCCTGCTCTTTATGGGTTTACACGTCAAGCCTTGACGTATTTGAATGAAGGGCTTGATCCGGAAATTATTACCAATATATTTGAGTTGCAGCTACTGACTCGCTTTGGCTTTGCTTTTCAGTGGAAGCAATGTGCCGTTTGTGGCCAAACCCAAGGGAAATTCGATTTCTCCTCCCAATACTCAGGTGTTTTATGCGAAGGACACTGGCAGCTAGATGAGCGGCGCTATCATGCTAAACCTCGAGCCATTCATTTTATGCGCCTGTTCTCCAGCATTAGTTTGGATCAAATTAAGAGTATCGAATTAAAAGACGAGACCAAAGAGGACATTCGTAAGACCATCGATTTGCTTTACGATGAATTTGTCGGGGTTCACTTAAAGAGTAAGAAATTTATTGATGAGATGAAAGATTGGGAGACAACCATGAGGATTCCCAAGCGTGAGCCTAAAATTGAAACGGCAACCGATCTGGAAGAGGAAGCGGATAAATGAAGGGGTTATATGTGAAGCAACTTCGTTATCAGGCACCTGATCAATCGGCTCGTCACCCTTTTGACTTAGCCTTCCTTGATCAGCTCAATGAGGTGACGTTTGCCGAAGCGGTCACCTTTATTGTCGGTGAGAATGGTGTGGGGAAGTCGACCTTAATCGAGACAATTGCCCAATTAATGGACTTAAATTTAGAAGGAGGTTCTCGCAATAATCAGTTCAGTAGCTACGGAGAAAATCACCTGTTAGCGGACAGCTGCCGCTTGATCCGTTACCCTAATTACCCCAAGGATGCTTATTTTTATCGGGCGGAGACTTACTATAATCTGATGACTAATTTGGATGATTTAGGGATTTCGGAAGAATTGTTTGCGAAAAATAGCCATCATTATTCTCGAGGGCAATCCTTTAAAGAGCTTGTGAGTCAACGTTTTTTTGGCAAAGGGCTTTATATCATGGATGAACCAGAGACCGGGTTATCGATCAGCTCGCAATTTGAACTGTTAGTGATGATGGCAGACTTGGTAAAGCGAGAATCTCAGTTTATTGTGGCAACTCACTCACCTGCGCTATTGATGTTTCCAGGGGCGACCATCTTTGAACTGTCGACGGAAGGGCTCAAGGAAGTCGCTTATCAGGACACCCAACTTTTTAAAGAGTGGCAAATGCTTTTTGAGCGTCAAAGTGTCTTTGTGAAGGACTTACTCAGGGACATTGAGCTATAACGTGACCCTAAGAGATGGAATTAATGACTGAAATCAGCTGATTCTAGTTGACAGCCTATTAACTTAAGGCTATTATTAGTGTAATAAAAAAAGTTACAGTGATGGAGAATAGTAGATATTTTTTCTTAGACAAGCGAGATTGGGACAGTGTGAGCCAATTTAAGAAGACTTATTGAATGGCGCTCTTGAGTAACCTTAACGAAGCTGCTGATGGAAATCAGAAGTAGGGTGGAACCGCGATTAACTCGTCCCTATGTTTAACATATCTATGTTAAGCATAGGGACGAGTTTTATTTGTGTCACATGCTTAGCACAATTTAAAGAATAGAGTCGTCAACAAACGACCGCAATGGAGGAGAGATCAAATGAAAAAGAAGTTAACTGTGCAAGAAATGATTTTAACGCTGCAAAAATTTTGGTCAGATCAAGGCTGTATGTTAATGCAATCTTACGATACTGAAAAGGGGGCAGGGACGATGAGTCCTTATACCTTCTTGCGTGCAATTGGGCCAGAGCCTTGGAATGCGGCGTATGTTGAACCGTCCCGGCGGCCAGATGATGGGCGTTATGGGGAAAATCCCAACCGTCTGTTTCAGCATCATCAATTTCAAGTGGTCATGAAGCCTTCACCGGATAATATTCAAGAGCTTTATTTGCAGAGTTTGGAATTAGTGGGGATCAACCCTTTGGAACACGATATTCGTTTTGTTGAAGACAACTGGGAAAACCCCTCTATGGGATGCGCTGGCTTAGGATGGGAAGTCTGGCTTGATGGGATGGAGATCACACAATTTACGTACTTCCAGCAAGTGGGTGGGTTAGAATGTAAACCTGTTACCAGTGAAATTACTTTTGGGATTGAGCGCTTGGCTTCTTATATTCAAGAAGTGGAAAGTGTCTATGATTTAGAGTGGACGGATGGGGTAAAGTACGGCGAAATCTTTATTCAGCCCGAGTATGAGCATTCAAAGTATGCCTTTGAGGAAAGTAATCAAGAGATGTTGTTTATGCTGTTTGAAATGTATCAAAAAGAAGCGCAAAAATGTATTGAAGCCGGCTTGGTTCACCCAGGTTATGACTATGTTTTAAAGTGTAGTCACACCTTTAATCTATTAGATGCTAGAGGGGCCGTTTCAGTCACTGAACGAGCTGGTTTCTTAGCTCGAATCCGCAAGATGGCTCGCGAACTAGCTAAGACCTTTGTTGCGGAACGAGAAAAATTAGGATTCCCATTATTAAACAAGGAGGCTAACTAAGATGACACATCAATTTTTATTGGAGATTGGTTTAGAAGAAATGCCAGCTCGGGTGGTAACGCCCAGCATCAGACAGTTAAAAGAAAAAACAGCTCAATTTTTAGAAACCAATCGCTTGAGCTTTGATTCTATCGACCACTTTTCGACTCCTCGCCGTTTAGCGATTCGCATCAATGGCTTGGCAGAGAAACAAGCGGATATTGAAGAAGAAGCTAAGGGGCCTGCTAAGAAAATTGCCCAAGACGCTGAAGGCAATTGGTCAAAAGCAGCGGAAGGATTTGTTCGTGGTCAAGGAATGACCACAGCGGATATTTTCTACAAAGACATCAAAGGAGTGGAGTACGTTCACGTCAACAAATTTATTCCAGGAAAAACGGCGCAAGCAGTGCTTCCGCTGATCGCAGATGTCGTTAAAAGTTTGCATTTTCCCGTCAGTATGCATTGGGGAAATCATGAGTTTAAATACATTCGGCCAATCCATTGGTTAGTCGGCTTGTTGGATGACCAAGTGATTCCGTTTGAATTAGTGGCTGTTACGTCTGGTCGAACCTCCCGTGGTCACCGCTTTTTAGGAAGCGAGACGGAGATTGATCATGCGGCGAACTATGAAGAAAAGCTGGCAGCCCAATTTGTCTATGTCAACGCTGACGAGCGCCAAGCCTTGATTGAAACGCAAATTGCCACTCTCGCTAAAAACAATCAGTGGCACGTCGCCTTAGATGAGGATCTATTAGATGAAGTGAACAATTTAGTGGAATTCCCAACCGCCTTTGCTGGCAGTTTTGCAGAGAAGTATCTGGCGATTCCAGAAGAAGTATTAGTGACGT
Source organism: Vagococcus allomyrinae (assembly GCF_017829975.1). Taxonomy (GTDB): domain Bacteria; phylum Bacillota; class Bacilli; order Lactobacillales; family Vagococcaceae; genus Vagococcus_D; species Vagococcus_D allomyrinae. The sequence continues at coordinate 64,990 of NZ_JAEEGA010000022.1, forward strand.
CTATGAAAGAACATCAACGGTATTTTGATGTACGTGACAGCGCTGGGAAGCTCTTACCATTTTTTGTTTCCGTTCGTAATGGGAATGGGGAGTACCTTGAAAATGTGGTGAAAGGCAATGAGAAAGTCTTAACCGCTCGGCTTGAGGATGCGGAATTTTTCTTCAAAGATGATCAAGCTTTGACCATTGATGAGTGTGTCAACAAATTACGCAATGTGACCTTCCATGAAAAAATCGGCTCGATTTATGAGAAAATGCAACGAGTGAGCGCTATTGCCCAGTTGATAGGTCAGGAAGTTGGCTTGACGGATACTGAATTGAGCCAATTAGATCGGGCCGCAGCCATCTACAAGTTTGACTTGGTGACCAACATGGTAGGCGAGTTTCCTGAATTACAAGGGATTATGGGTGAAAAATACGCGCTGATGCAAGGAGAGGACCCGGCGGTTGCCCAAGCGATTCGCGAACATTACTTACCAGTTTCTAGTGAAGGCGAGTTACCTGAATCAAGGATTGGCGCCGTCTTAGCAGTAGCGGATAAAACAGACTCTGTCTTAAGCTTTTTCAATGTCGGCATGATTCCTAGTGGTTCTAACGATCCTTATGCCTTACGTCGTCAAACCTATGGTATTATTCGCATCGTGATCCAAATGGGCTGGAACTTCCCATTGGTTCGACTGCAACATCAAATTGCTGAGATTATCAATCAAGACAGCGGCCGCTTTGGGATTGAATTAGCTCAAACCCAAGATGGCGTCACAGAATTTATCAAGGGGAGAATGAAGCAATTCTTAAGTGCCCGCGGAATTCGTCATGATATCATTGAAGCTGTCACCAATACGCAACAAAGTGATTTAGCCACAATGGCTGAGGCGGCGACGATTTTAAAAGAGCGTCATGAAGACAGTGACTTCAAACCGTCGATTGAATCCTTAACCCGAGTGATGAATCTGGGAGCAAAAGGCCAAGAGCTGCTAGCCCAAGGCGTCGAAGAAGCCGTTCAACCAGTCTTGTTTGAAAATGAAGCTGAAAAACAATTGTATGAAGCGGTTGAGCAAGTGGAAGCCCAACTCAATCAACGAACCTTAAGTGAAAATTATGAAGCATTAAAAAATCTTTCGCCGCTGATTGAAGCTTATTTTAATGATACAATGGTAATGGCAGAAGACGAGGCTGTTCGTGAAAATCGACTTCGTCAATTGTTTAAAATTGCGCGAATGGTATTGTCCTTTGCCAGCTTAGATTTATTAATTGTCAAACAATAAAAAAATAAAAGGAGCAAATTATGAAAAAAATTGAAACTGCAAAAGCACCCTCAGCAATCGGTCCCTATGTCCAGGGGAATATCGTGAACGGCTTGTTATTTTCGTCAGGTCAAATCCCGATTAACCCAGCCACTGGTGAGGTGGAAGAGACGAGCATTGAAAAACAAACCAAACAAGTGATGGAAAATATCAAGGCCATTTTAGCAACGATTGATGGCGATTTTGACAGCATTGTCAAAACGACTTGTTTCTTGTCAGACATGGAGAACTTCGGTATTTTTAATGAGGTTTATGGCTCTTATTTCACTGATAAATTGCCAGCCCGTTCTTGTGTCGAAGTCGCTCGTTTACCTAAAGATGTGTTAGTGGAAGTCGAATTAATTGCAGAAGTCAAAAACTAGTTAAACCTATGTGAGACATTGTTATCTTATTGGATGATGATGTCTTGCTTTTTTCGTTATTTTAGCTCGCCAAGGTGACAATATTGCAAGGTTAAACCTCCCAAATTTGATAGTAATTGATTTTTCACTATGGTATAGTCAAAGTAGTAATTTATAAATGATGCTTTTAAGCATGCTTAATGGAGGGTGAAGAAATGAATTTTTTCAAACGTGCGCTTGCTAGCGTTACAAGAAGAAAAGGGAAATCAATAATTTTATTTGCAGTTGTTTTCATTTTAGGGAATGTCATTGCTGGCGCAATTTCTATTCAGCAAGCAACGAAGAGTGTGGAGAAAAACATTAAAAGTCAATTAGGTGGTACTGCTTCAGTCGGTTATGATCAGAAAGAGATGGACAAGTTTTGGAGTGAAAATCCTGAATCAACAACCGGACCAAAAACGAAAAACATTACCAAAAAGGACATTGAAACCATCGGTAATTTATCTTATGTGAAGTACTACGATTATTCAGTCCAGTCCGGTTACATGACAAGCAAATTTAAAAATTATCAACCAAAGTCAGATGGCGATAATTCTTTCTCAATAGGTGACCCTAATAGTAAATACAACAATTATTTTGATGTAAAAGGGGTACATTTTGAAGAATTGTTAGATGTGCAAGAGAAAAAAATTGAAATTGTTGACGGTCGCGCCTTTACAAAGGATGAAATTCGAGATGGTAAAGCAGTTGCGGTCATTTCAAAGCAAGTGGCTGATGCCAATAGTTTAAAAGTTGGCGATAAATTAGTGCTTGATGCCGGGCAAGAAAATTATATGACGAGCCAAGAGCCCAGTGATGGCGAAGGTGATGAGACGACAACCCCAACGGAATATTTTACTCAAGACATCGTCTATGAAGTGGTTGGTTTGTTCTCACCCCTGAAAAAAGAAGAGAGCAAAGACAAGAAAAAGGATCCATATGGTCAGGACCAATGGCTGGAAATGCAGACGTATAATAGAATCTATGCACCAAATGATTATGTGGTTAAGGCCAATAAAGACTTTCAAAAAGGGCTTGTTGAAAAGTTTCCTGATATGAAAGAACAATATGGCGATTACACCGAAAAAGAAATGGATGAGCTGTTTGAATCAGTGACACCTTATTTTGTGTTAAAGTCACCAGAGGATGCAGAGGCGTTCCGTTCAGAAGTCACGCCTTTATTACCTGATAAATACAGCAAGCTAATCTTGTCAACGGATCAATATGATTCAATTGCGGCACCTGTTAAAAATATGTCTAAAATCGCGACGTATGTGATTTATGTCTCCGTGGGCGCGACCTTATTAATCATTTCGCTTGTCGTCCTATTATTCATGCGAGATCGCAAACACGAATTGGGCATTTACTTATCACTAGGTGAGACCCGTAGTAAAGTAATTGGACAAATTGTTGTGGAAGTTGTCGTTATTGCCTTTGTGGCAATTACTCTGTCTGTCTTTACAGGGAACTTTTTAGCCAAAGGCGTCTCAGGTTCGCTGATTGAAACGCAGATGAAAGCCAAAGAAGAAGAAGACATCTCTGGCATGAATTACGACTATCAATTAGAAGAGTTAACCGCAGGCAATTCGGTAGATGGTAGTGATGTGACCGATTCTTACAAGGTATCATTATCACTGGGTTACATCATCATTTTCTATGTTGTCGGTATCGGCACGGTACTACTATCAACCATCGTCCCACTAATTTATATCTTAAGACTTAATCCGAAGAAAATCATGATGTAAGGAGGAACCGAAAATGGCAATACTTGAAACGAAAAAAGTCAATTATTATTATCAAGATGGAGACAAACGTCGGTTCATCTTGAAAGATACGAGCGTTAAGTTTGAAAAAGGCAAATTCTATACGATTCTGGGACAATCAGGTTCTGGAAAAACCACTTTTTTATCGCTAATTGCGGCATTAGACGCCCCTAAAGATGGTGAAGTGCTTTATAAAGGCAAGGACATTAAGAAGATTGGTTACGAAAAATATCGCCGGAATGATATTGGGATTATCTTCCAAAGTTATAACTTGATTCCTTATTTAACAGCAGTTGAAAACGTCTTGGTACCGATGGCGATTACAGAAAACGAGTTGCCAGATGATCAGAAAGAAGTGGCATACAACTTACTGGATTACATCGGAATTGTCAAAACCAAAGCGGATCGTCCTGTCAATAAATTGTCCGGTGGGGAGCAGCAACGGGTGGCAATTGCCCGTGCTTTAGCCACAAACGTCGACATTATCTTGGCAGATGAGCCAACTGGAAATTTGGATGAAGAGATGGAATCGGAAATTGTGGAAATCTTTAAAACCTTGGCTCATGAACATGATAAATGTGTGATTGTCGTTACCCACTCCAATGAAATCGCCGAACTATCTGACGAGACATTGTATTTGAGAAAAGGAATATTGAATAAATATGAGTGATTTTCTATCTAACTTCGACAAAAAAAACTATGAAAAAACAATTTCAGAAAAAAGTGGTAAAAAACTAGCTCCTGAGTCCCATGATCCAATGCCAGGTGATGAAACTGAAACGCGCAGTGCTCGTAAAAAGCGTTCAAACAAGCCGCGGACTCATGAAAAGGAAACTGTGGAAGCTGTCATACCGGAAGAGCCGATGAGTGAAGCTGAACCGCTAGAGACAAAAAGCGAAGAGTTCACTGATTTTTCCAATGCGTCAGAACCGGTTGAAGGAGAGTTTGAAGATATCTTTGAACCAACTGAAGATGACCTCGAAGATGAGGCAACTCCTGCGGCGGTTGTAAAAACGAAAAACACTGAAGTGGTCCGTGACGAAGAGGAAGGGACGAGTCGTTTTAGTGAAGAGGAAACGGAGATTGATCCTACTTATAAAAAGCGAAAACGGCTTAAAATTATTATTTTTACAGTGATTGGAATCGTTGCGGCCATTGGGGCCTACTGGTTGTACTATGCTTATACCCATGTGGCGATGCCCAAGTTCACTGGTAAAAATGTCTCTGAAGCACGTGCTTGGGCGTCAGAAAATGACATGAAGCTGGATGTCGAACAGAAGTATGATTTCGACAAAGAAGTCAATACAGTGGTCAAACAAGATACCAAGGCTGGTAAAAAGGTCAAGAAGAAATCAACGGTTAAGTTAGTGGCCAGTCTAGGAGCTGATCCAGCTGAAATAATCTCATTACCAGATTTTTCTAAATTGACTAAAACTGCGGCAGATGAGTGGGTTGCAGAGCATAAAGCCGAGAATTTATCGATTCTCGAAGAATATAGTGACACTGTCGAAAAAGGCAAATTTATCCGTCAAGAAATTAATGACAAAGAAGTGAAACCTGAAAGCTACAAACGGGAAGATCAAGCTGTGGTCTACTTCTCTAAAGGGAAAGAAACCTTTGAAAAAAATGTAGCCGTCCCCGATTTTAAAGGGAAGTCTAAAACAGATGTTGAGACTTGGGTAAAAACCAATGAGATTAAGATGGAGTATAAAGAGGTTGATTCTGAAACAATTGCGGAAGGGTTGATCGTGTCTCAAAGCATTGAAAAGGCGACAAAAGTTGCCAAACGAGATGCGATGAGCGTTGAAGTCTCTACTGGTAAAGCTTTCATTATTCCCAATTTTGGGGACTATACACCAGAGACGGCTGCTGGGGCTGCAGAAGGCTTAACGGTTAACGTCAAAACTACTTTTTCAGGGGATATTCCTTATGGCCAATTGATTTCACAATCAGTTGAAGCTGGCTCTAAAATGAAAGTCAAGGATCTCAAGCCAGTCAACGTGACCTATTCAGCTGGCAGACCTTATCTGCGATCATGCTTTGGGACATTGGAAGGCGACTTAGAGAAATTGTTCTTTACAGAGTACCGTTCCAAAGGCGCCAATATCACCTACACAACCTACTATGTCGACTCCAGTGAAGAGCGTGGTAAAGTAGTGGACATGAGTGCTTATAATCAATATGTGCCAATGGATTACGTGGTTAATCTAGGGATTAGTAATGGCAGTAAAGCCTCGAAACCAACGGATACCCAAACGACACCAGAAGAACCAACTGCACCAAATGATGATCCTGAGTCATAAAGTTAATCTTTAGCTACCTGTCAGAAGATGATGGGTAGCTTTTCTTGTTGTCCCAGTTTTTAAAACCGGTAATTCATCGGTGGCCAACCGGAAAAAAAGGTGGCGTGGTCCCCTTAGCAAACCGTTGTTAACGACTTGTTCGTTTGAAAGATTTCATGAAACATAATGATTGAAAAACTGGCTGATTGTGCTATAATGGAATATGTATCTTTGTGTACGTTTATCTTTGGTCGCGCTAAATGGTCTTTCTGTTTAGTGCGACCTTTATATACTAACGCATCACATGAAGTAGAATGTGGGGTGAGGAACATGTCACAACGTATCCCTCAAGAGGTTATTGAGGAAATTAGACGACAGTCCAACATTGTCGATGTTGTTGGTCAATATGTCCAATTAAAAAAATCTGGAAAGAATTATTTTGGGTTATGTCCGTTCCATGAAGAACGATCACCATCCTTTTCAGTAGCAGAAGATAAGCAAATGTACCACTGCTTCGGCTGTGGTAAAGGGGGGAATGTCTTTAAATTTCTTCAAGAAGTGGATGGGTTGTCCTTCCCGGAATCCGTTAAAAAGGTTGCGGATATGGAAGGCGTCCAGTTGAACTATGATTTTGCTAGTACTGCGTCAGCTGAGCCTAGCGAGCATCAGCGTCAACAAAATGAATTAATTAAACTTCACGAAAAAGCCGCCGAGATCTTTCATCATGTACTCCTTAACACTCAAGCCGGAGAACAAGCTTTAAGTTACTTAAAGGGGCGTGGTTTGACCGAAGAAATCATCGCCGAATTTCAAATTGGCTTTGCGCCAAGAGAACGTATTTTATTAAAAAAAATATTTGAAAATGAAGAAGTTAGCGATGAGTTGCTTGATGCTTCAGGTTTGATGACTCAACGGGATAACGGCGAATGGCTGGACCGTTTTTATCAACGGATTATGTTTCCAATTCGCAATGCTCAGGGGAAAATTATTGCCTTTTCTGGTCGGATTTTACAGACGGAAAACTTTGACAGTGATAAAATGCCCAAGTATTTAAATAGTCCAGAAACATTGATCTTTAACAAAAGGCAGACGTTGTTTAACTACGATCAAGCTAAAAATGAAGCGAGAAAAGAGCAAGAATTGACGCTTTTTGAAGGCTTTATGGACGTGATTGCCGCGTGGACTGCTGGGGTTAAAAATGGGGTTGCCTCGATGGGGACCAGTTTAACAAATGAGCAGATTAAGATGATTCAGCGAGTCTCCAATAAGTTGTTATTGTGTTACGATGGGGATTCAGCTGGTATTGAAGCAACCAAAAGAGCGCTGGATTTATTGTCAAGTGAGACCACATTAGAATTGAGCGTTGCCCGTTTGCCAGATGGCTTAGACCCTGATGACTATATTGGGAAATACGGGGCAGAAGAATTTGTTCGCCTGACTAAGAGCGGTCGTGAGACCGAATTTACTTTCAAGATGAGCTACTTTAAGCGAGGGAAAAATCTTAAAAATGAGCAGGAACGCTTTGGTTATCTGCAGGAGATGGTCAAGGAATTGGTAAAAGTCCCTTCTGTGATTGAAAGGGAAGTCTACATCAATCAAATCGCCGAAGAATTTGATATTTCAGTTGAGGCCATTACCGAAGAAATTCGGGGGGCACAACAAGATGGCCATCGAGAAAAACGTGAAAACCGCCAGAAACGACAAGCACCAGAGTTCAATCATTATGAACCACCCATGGATGATCTGGAGCCCTATTATGATGAGCCGATGCCGACCGTTGAACAGCGGGCGCCAAAAGAGTATCAAGTAAAGCCGATGACTTATGGTGAAAAAGCCGAGCAAATGTTATTGTTTCGCATCATGCATGAGCGAGCGGTTCAGGCTAAAATCAACCAAGTCAGTGAGTTTGCGTTTATTCATGATGAATATCAGGAGTTATATAGTCATTTTAATGATTACATGCTCACTCAGGGAAGCTTTGTGGAAGCTGATTTTCTCAGCTATCTCCAAGAAGATTATTTAAAAGAAAAGTTTGTGACGATCTCTTATATCGAGATGTCTGAAGAAAGCTCTGTTAAAGAAATCGATGATTACCTACTGGCTCTCAAACGATATCGACTGGAGTCTGTCAAGCAACAAAAAATCATCGCCCAAAAAGAAGCGAGCCGAACAGGTAATAAACAGTTAGAACAAGAACTAACTGTTGAAATAATAAATATTCAGCGGCAGTTAAAAAGTGTATGATAATAATAAAGGGGGCTTTCTTCCGTGTCAAAAGAAGTTGAAGCGAATAAAACAACATATAGTAAAGCAGTATCTGCGTTTATCAAAGAATACAAGCCAAGAGGTGAGGTTCTTTACGATGAGTTAACCAATAAGTTAGCGACGCCTTATGAGTTAGATTCTGAGGGGATGGACAGCCTAATTCAAAAAGTTGAAGATCAAGGAATTAGTGTTGTGGATGAATCTGGGGAGCCTGCTGCTCGAAGCCTACAAAAAGAAGAAAAAGTCAGTGTTAAAGAAGTAAACGAAGATTTGTCAGCACCTGCTGGGGTTAAAATCAACGATCCTGTAAGAATGTACCTAAAAGAGATCGGTCGCGTGTCCTTGTTAACAGCTGAGGAAGAGGTTGAACTAGCCTTACGGATTGAAGATGGTGATCAAGAGGCCAAACAAAAATTAGCTGAAGCAAACTTGCGTTTAGTTGTGAGTATTGCCAAACGTTACGTTGGACGTGGCATGCAGTTTCTTGATTTGATTCAAGAAGGTAATATGGGGTTGATGAAAGCTGTTGAAAAGTTTGACCATACGAAAGGCTTTAAGTTTTCTACATATGCCACTTGGTGGATTCGCCAGGCGATTACCCGTGCGATTGCTGACCAAGCCAGAACGATTCGGATTCCTGTCCATATGGTGGAAACCATCAATAAATTAATTCGGATTCAACGTCAATTACTACAAGACTTAGGTCGGGAACCAACACCTGAAGAGATCGGTGCTGAAATGGACTTGCCGACTGAAAAAGTTCGCGAAATTTTGAAAATTGCTCAAGAACCCGTTTCGTTGGAAACGCCAATCGGTGAGGAAGATGATTCACATCTTGGTGATTTTATTGAAGATCAAGACGCAACTAGCCCTGCTGAACATGCAGCCTACGAGTTGTTGAAAGAACAGTTGGAAAGTGTTTTGGACACACTGACTGACCGTGAAGAGAATGTCTTGCGTTTACGTTTTGGTTTAGATGACGGTCGGACTCGCACTTTGGAAGAAGTGGGGAAAGTCTTCGGTGTTACCCGTGAGCGGATTCGTCAAATCGAAGCGAAGGCCTTAAGAAAATTACGTCATCCTTCCCGCTCTAAACAATTGAAAGATTTCTTAGAATAAAATGAGTGTTAACCGTTAAGTTTAAGCCTAGCTTAAATTAACGGTTTTTTTAAGGCATTTAAAGGCGTAATGTTTTCTAAAGACTTGCCGCTATAGTAAAATTAAGAGAAAGCGTTGATTGACGTTAAAAATGGTGAGGAGTGTGTGTCATGAAAAGGAAAATTTGGTTATTTAGCGTATTAGTTGCGGCAGTTGTTTCATTAACGGCTTGTGGAAGTGGTAATACAGCTCAAGAAGGAAGTTCAAGTGAGGTTAGCAGTGTGAAAGACTCGAGTGCAGCATCATCAGCATCAAGTGAAGTGGAGGAACAAGCAGTCATTAAAGGGGTCTTAAAAGAAGATGTGACAGTTGATGGAGAGAATGTCAGTTTCTTGATAACAGAAGTTGAAGGCGTTGATGATCCTCAAGAGATTGCTAAAGGAATCAACGAAGAGGGAGTTATCTTGAATGTGGCGTCTAAGCAAGTTGAAGGTGAATTTAATGCGGCGGATTTTAGTAAAGGCCAAGTCATTGAAGTGACATTAGCAGCGAATCCGATTATGACCCGCTCATTGCCGCCGCAAATTCCTGGAGCGTCGATTATTTCGATTAAAAAGCAATAAGATAACTGACTGTGTCAATGGATAAGTGTTATAATGAGCATAAAGAAATTAAAGGTGTGGAACGATGAACGAACAAAAGCTTTCAAAAAGATTGGCAAGTGTGGCTCACTATGTGAGAAAGAACGATCGGGTAGCCGATATCGGCTCTGATCATGCTTATTTACCTGCTTGGCTAATCCTCAACCAACGGATTGAGTATGCCGTGGCAGGTGAAGTGGTAGAAGGACCTTATCAATCGGCGCTTAAATTAGTCAAACAGCTTGGATTAGATCAACAGATCACAGTTCGATTAGGGGATGGCTTGGCCGCTGTTGAGTCAGCTGATGAGATCAGCGCAATTACAATTGCCGGAATGGGTGGTTCGCTGATAAGTGATATTTTGGATCGAGGGTATCAGAGTGGTCGACTAAGGGGTGAGGAACGCTTGATTTTACAGCCAAATATCGGCGAAAAAACGTTGCGAACCTGGTTGATGACTCATTCATATGCCATAATAGCTGAAAAGCTAGTTATGGAAGAAGGGCGTTTTTATGAGATTATCGTAGCAGAAAAAGTGACTGAGCCAGTCAGCTACACTTTAGCAGAATTGACTTTTGGTTTGTTTTTGCCAGAGGACGATCCTGACTTGTTTAAAGAGAAGTGGCAAGCAGATTTGCTTAACAGAAAACGAATCCTAAAACAACTCGAACAAGCTAAACAACCACAACCAGAAAAGATAGCAGAAATGATTAAAATGATCGAATTGATAGAGCAATTATAAAGAGACAACAAGTAACGGGACAACAAGGAGGAGAATAACGAGTGAGCATGTTAGCGAGTGACTTTATTAGACGATTGGATCAGTATTTTCCACCTGGTTTAGCAGAGGCTGATGATCCAGTCGGGTTGCATGTGGGCACTTTAGACAAAGAGATTGCGAAAGTCATGATGACCCTTGATGTTCGACCAGAAGTGGTGGCAGAGGCAATTCGTGAAGGGGTGGACTTGATTGTGGCGAAACATCCGCCTATTTTTCGGCCGCTTAAACGCTTAACATTAAATGACCCACAAAATAAAATGTATAGCGAGTTAATCAAACATGATATTGCTGTTTACGCGGTCCATACGAATATGGACATTGTTGAAAATGGCTTAAATGATTGGTTTTGTGAGGTCTTGGATATTGAGGTAACAGATTTTTTACAAGCCACTCATGAAATTCCTTATCTCAAGTTAGTGGTGTACGCGCCAACGGATTATGGGGAATCCATTCGGCTTGCCTTAGAAAAGGCCGGGGCTGGTCAACAAGGCGATTATCGTGGCTGTAGTTTTTCGACAGTTGGAGAGGGACGATTTACACCGGTTGGTGATGCGAAGCCTTTTCTGGGGAACTTGCAGCAACAGGAAGTTGTTGACGAAACTAAAATCGAGGTGATGTTTCTGGAGACTCAGCGAGATCATATCATGAAGGCTTTACTTGCGGCTCATCCCTATGAAGAGCCGGCTTATGATTTAATCTATCTGGCGAATCCTCCTAAACAGTTTGGGTTAGGTCGTGTTGGTGAGTTGAACGAGGCGATTACCTTAGCTGATTTTGTCCAAAAGATCAAAGAGGTTTTTCAGTTAGACGGCTTGCGCTTGATTGCGGACACACCTGATAAATTAGTGAAGCGTGTGGCGATTTGTGGTGGGAGTGGAGAAAAGTTTTTCCGCGATGCCCTTAAAAAGAATGCAGATGTTTACATTACAGGAGATGTTTATTATCATACAGCTCATGATATGATAGCTGAGGGGATATCAGTGATTGATCCTGGTCATCATATTGAAGTTTTATGCCAAACCCGTTGTCTGGCGTTGTTTGAACAATGGAAACAAGAATATAATTGGGATCTGACATTTATTGAAGCCACACAAGATACCAATCCTTTTCGCTTTTATTAAATTTAATTAAAAGGGCTAGCGCCCTAAAATATTGGAGAGGTTATCTTTTAATGGCGTTAACCTTTCCCTACAAAGGAGATTATCATATGTATAAAAATTTAGTACCTCGCTTTATTCGTTATGTGGAAACAGAAACTCGGTCTGATGGTAATAGCACAACCATTCCCTCAACTCAAACTCAAGTTGACTTTGCCCAAACCTTAGTGGCCGAACTAAAAGAGATCGGCTTGTCCGATGTAAAGTATAACGAAAAGAATGGCTTTGTAACAGCCGAATTACCAAGTAATACTGATAAATCAGAGGTTAGAAGTATTGGGTTTATCGCTCATATGGATACGGCTGATTTTAACGCTGTTGGCGTGTCCCCGCAATTTGTAGAGAATTATGATGGTCAATCAGATATTGTTTTAGATAAAGAGGGCAAATTTAAATTGACAGTGAAAGATTTCCCTAATCTAAAAAATTATCAAGGGCAAACCTTGATTACCACAGATGGGTCAACTCTATTAGGGGCGGATGATAAATCTGGAATTGCGGAAATCATGACAGCCATGGAGATATTGCAAATGATCCCTCAATTAAACACGGCAAGATCAAAGTAGCCTTTGGTCCAGATGAAGAAATTGGAACAGGTGCCAATCATTTTGATGCGGCAGATTTCGCTGTTGATTTTGCTTTCACGATGGATGGCGGTCCTGTAGGTGAGTTGCAATTTGAAACATTTAGTGCTGCTCAAGCCGATATCACCATCCAAGGAAAAAATGTCCACCCTGGAACAGCCAAAGATACGATGATTAGTGCTTTAGCCTTAGCGATCGAGTTTAATGAAGGCTTGCCGGCTGCGGAAGTTCCCGAAAAAACCAGTGGCTACGAAGGCTTTTTCCATCTGATGAGTCTCAGTGGAAACGTGGAAGAAGCGACGATGAGTTATATCATTCGTGATCATGATCGTGAAAAATTCGAAGGACGTAAAGCTTTAATAACAGAAATCCAAGAAAAGATTAACAGTCGCTTCGATGAAGAACGAATCAGCATCAATTTATACGATCAGTATTACAATATGCGTGACATTATTGAAAAAGATCTAAGTATCATTGAATTGGCTAAAGCCGCCATGGTGAAATTAGGGATCGAGCCGAATACAGAACCGGTTCGGGGCGGAACGGATGGTTCCAAGATTTCTTATATGGGAATTCCCACACCGAATATTTTTGCCGGTGGTGAAAACATGCACGGGCGTTATGAATTTGTGGCCGTGGAAAGCATGAAAAAAGCCACAGATGTCATTGTTGAGATCGCTCGGTTAAATGAGGAGCAAGTTTAGTGTTCGGTAGCTCACCAATCCCCTTTTATTTGATTTTGGTAAATGGTTATTTATTTTTATTGATGTTTCTCAGCCGCGATCAAGATCAACAAAGCAATTGGGTAGTACCTGATTGGCAATTTCTGCTATTGGGTGTTGTTGGCGGTGGTTTAGGCGGATTACTAGGCCAATGGGTATTCAATCAAAAGAAAGATAAATTAAGATACAAGGTTTGCTTCATTCTAGGGGCAATCTTAAGTGGATTATTACTATTATCAACCTATGCTAAGTAACGAGATAAAAAAAGTGTGAGCTTACTGACTCGCACTTTTTGTCTTTATCTAGGTAGTTTGATGAAAATCTGGTAAAATAGGCCTAATGAATGGTTTAGCAATAAAAAAGGGGACTGGTGATGAAGAAACATTCTAAAGGAAAATTAGTGTTAAATTTTTTATTGATGAGCGTTATTATTGTCGTCATTTTATTCATTATGAAAAATTCGTTGGGAGAGATATTCCATCAAATTGGACGAACCAAGCCAAGCGTGTTGATGGGAGTGACGTTATTAGGCCTGTTATTTTTATGTTTGGAAGGTTATAATTACCGTCAGATCGTGGCCCCCTTTGATTTAAAGCTTTCTTTTTCAAAAGGCTTTTTCGCTTTCTGTTACCCGGCTTTTTATCGAGTGATTACGTTTGGTGCAGGTACTTTAGTAGCGGAGGTCATGTACTTTAGGCAAAGAGGGTTGACCACATCCCAGAGTATGGGAGTGACATCGATTCATATGATGCTCTATAAACTTGGGGTGATCAGTATGAGTTTTGCTGGTTTACTTTTATCTTTTCCTGTTTTGTTAGCGAAGATGTCATACATGGTGCCAGCTGTGATTATTGGACTAGTCGTGACTAGTTTAGTTGTATTTGTGCTTTTTTTAGCATCTGCCAATCAGCGGTTTCATCACTGGTTAATGGTTTTGGCCAACCGTTTATTTAAATCAGAAAGTGCTAAGAAACGAATTGATTCCTTTAATGAGCAAATTGAATCACTGAGAGAGACCGTCCGTGAAATAATGACTGACCGAACAAACGTCATCAAACTAGTAGGGATTAATGTGTTAAAGCTGATTCCCTGGTATGTTATGCCTTACGTGATTTTTTATGATGAACATCAGCTGTCTCTTATGCTGACGATGTCATTAGTAGCCATGGCGTCAGTTGTTGGCGGGATTATTCCAAGTCCGGCTGGGATCGGTTCGTTTGATTTTATTTTTGTCTTATTGTTCAGTCCTTTAGTTGGCAGAGTGGATGCTGCTTCAGGGTTATTGTTGTATCGTTTTGGTACATATGTTATTCCGGTATTATTAGGCATGTTTTATGTTGCTAGAAATAAAGAGCAAGAATTAAAAGAAGAGATTCATGAGTTAAAAGAATCGAGGACCTAAGCTGTTGGGAGAAAGAGGACTTGGTGTGTTAATATTGGGAGAGACCTAGGGGCATTTAAAGTCGATTAAAGGCTAGGCCTCATATTTAGAGGAGGAAAATCGTGTTATCATTTGAAGAAAAAAAAGTTATTTTTGAAAGCTTTCCTGAGTTGAGTGTTCAGGCGGTGTCAATGAATCGATTGAATTATCATTTTGAAGAGAGTGCGGTTCCTAAAACCACCGTTGTTAGGTATTTGCATCCTAAAAGCGGAAACGCCTTTATCTTTGCTGGCTATTTAGCTAAAGAAGAAACGAAGGATGGCTACATTTCCGTAATGGAGGCCTCAAAAGAAGAAATCGTCGAATTAGTAGAAAAAGCAATTGCTTATTTACGCCTAACTGAAGATGGTTATGAGAATGGCTACGAAGAAATTTGGAGTGACAGTAATGGTGATAAATTAAAATTGCAATATGCAGATTATATGTGGACCGTTTTGATGACTAGCGGAGCGGTTGAAGCAGTTTTTAAGACGAAAGAACAGGCCGAAGGTTATCTGATGGATGAAGGGTTTGATTAAGCCAAAGGGAGACTATTAAGTAGTGAGGAGGGAGGGGATCGCCCTTCCTGCCTTGCTATTTTTTTACTTTATAGGAAAGTATAAAACTTTCTCTATATCGTAGTTTGGATCTAGCTTCACGAGGCACCACTACGCTTCGCTTCGATCTCAACAAATTCTAAGTGCTAAAGCACTAAGATTTGAAGGCTTCGGAAAAGCCGTTGTTCTTAGTGATTTATCGCTTAGAGACAAGGGACAACGAAGTAAGACAAAATTAGTTTAGTGACAAAGGCCTCTATGCTTAATGCTTTAGCATTTAGCGATAGCGGACATCGAAGCGCAGCGTAGTAGCATCACTTAACTATTTTGCTATTTTTTTTTCAGGGCTGAACGCCTCGTTCAGCTTTTCTTATCTGTAAAAAATTGACTTTTAGTTGGAAGTGTGTTATAATGTGAGCGTGAAATGGAATGTAGTCCCTTTTAAGCCTCAACCTTCTGAAAAATTTAATAAAAGATGGCAAGTTTCTGAATTAAATCAGATGAAAAGACCAGTGGTTTGAGGTGGTTGATAAAATAACGATCATGCCAATCAAAATAAGTGAATGTTAGTTGCCATCACTCATTGGTTGAACTGTCATGTTAATAGCGTTGAACCCTAGTAATAAGTTTAATTCGATTGTTTTTTCATTGTTATTTAATGAGTGATGGGATCACTCATCTGTTGAGGAAACGTATTATTTAGCATAACATCTGATGAAAAAATAAAGAAATCAAGACAAAAAACTGCTGAGCGGTAAGTTTTATTAATAACATGTGGTAACCATTAAAATAGGTGGCTGACCGTTGCCATCACTCATTGGCGAAACTGTCGTGTTAATAGCGGTGAATCCTTGTGATAAGCTTAATTCGATTGTTTTATCGTTGTTATTTAATGAGTGATGAGATCACTCATCTGTTGAGGAAACGTATTATTTAGCATAACATCTGATGAAAAAATAAAGAAATCAAGACAAAAAACTGCTGAGCGGTAAGTTTTATTAATAACATGTGGTAACCATTAAAATAGGTGGCTGACAGTTGCCATCACTCATTAATAGAACTGTCATGTTAATAGCGTTAAATCCTAGTAATAAGTTTAATTTGATTGTTTTGACATTGTTATTTAATGAGTGATGGGATCACTCATCTGTTGAGGAAACGTATTATTTAGCATAACATCTGATGAAAAAATAAAGAAATCAAGACAAAAAACTGCTGGGCGGTAAGTTTTATTAATAACATGTGGTAACCGTTAAAATAGGTGGCTGACCGTTGCCATCACTCATTGGTGAAACTGTCATGTTAATAGCGTTGAATCCTCGTAGTAAGTTTAATTTGATTGTTTTGTTGTTGTTATTTAATGAGTGATGGGATCACTCATCTGTTGAGGAAATGTATTATTTAGCATAACGCCGGATGAAAAAATAAAGAAATCAAGACAAAAAACTGCTGAGCGGTAAGTTTTATTAATAACATGTGGTAACCATTAAAATAGGTGGCTGACCGTTGCCGTCACTCATTGGTGAAACTGTCATGTTAATAGCGTTGAATCCTCGTAGTAAGTTTAATTTGATTGTTTTGTTGTTGTTATTTAATGAGTGATGGGATCACTCATCTGTTGAGGAAACGTATTATTTAGCATAACATCTGATGAAAAAAATAAAGAAATCAAGACAAAAAACCGCTGGGCGGTAAGTTTTATTAATAACATGTGGTAACCATTAAAATAGGTGGCTGACCGTTGCCATCACTCATTGGCGAAACTGTCATGTTAATAGCGGTGAATCCTAGTAATAAGTTTGATTTGATTGTTTTGACAATGTTATTTAATGAGTGATGGGATCACTCATTGGCTGAGGAAATGAAAATTTTAGGATAACATAACTGAAAAGATTGATTAAGGCGGAAACTAAGCGAGTTCAGGTAAGGTGTTAGTTTGCTCTGTTGTCTTTTATTAATGATGAGAAAAGGCAATAATAAAATAAGTTTGTTAAGTTCGATTGAAACTGAGGCGATTGTTGTCGGCAGTTTATTTTTTTTGCCCTTTTTTTTGCAGATCTTTGTCGCCATTACAAGGGATAATTGATGGCTGGTCTCTTAACTTAAGGTCAAAAAAGATAGTGGTTTTTCTTTGACCAATACTGACCAATTTGATATAATAAGACTTGTGATGAAGTTAAAGTGTTAAAACTAAAAAAATAATGCTTTATCAAAACAAGCTTTCAAAACTAACTGTTTACTATGGGTTAGTTTTGTTAGTTAACTGTTATCGTACTATAAATAAAAAGCTTTTAATCAGGAGGTCTGAACGATGAACATGGAAAAAATGACAACAACTTTACAAGAGGCGATTGCCGCAGCGCAACAAGTCGCAGTGACTCGCCGCCATCAAGAAATAGACATTGCTCATTTGTGGAAGATTTTTCTACAACCGGATCATTTTGCGTATCAATTTTATCAGGAGGCAGGTATTCCGATGGATGCCTTTGTCAGAGAGGTGGATGAAGCGCTCGATAAATTGCCTGTCGTCGAAGGCAATGTTCAATATGGTCAGGGGTTGAGTCAAAATCTATTTAATTTATTACAAGAAGCCGATAAATTGCGTGAAGGATTCGGTGACGAGTATTTAGCCACTGAAATCGTCTTGTTGGCTTTGCTGAAATTAAAAAATTATGTGTTGACAAAATTTTTAACCGCTCAAGGGTTGAAAGAAAAAACCTTGCGTCAAGCAATTGAAGCATTAAGAGGAGGCGATCGCGTGACGTCCCAAAATCAAGAAGAGCAATATAAAGCCTTAGAAAAATACGGCATTGATTTAAATAAAGCTGTTAAAAGTGGCAAACAAGATCCAATTATTGGACGTGATGAAGAAATCCGTGATGTGGTGCGGATTTTATCCCGAAAAACCAAAAACAACCCCGTTTTAATTGGTGAGCCAGGTGTCGGTAAAACGGCGATTATTGAAGGTTTGGCTCAGCGGATTGTTAGAAAAGATGTTCCAGAAAATTTAAAAGATAAGACGATTTTTTCATTGGATATGGGGGCCTTGATCGCAGGGGCTAAATTCCGTGGTGAATTTGAAGAGCGCTTAAAAGCGGTCTTAAAAGAAGTCAAAAAGAGTGATGGTCGGATTATTCTCTTCATCGATGAGATTCATAACATCGTGGGCGCGGGGAAAACCGAAGGTAGTATGGATGCCGGAAACTTGTTAAAACCAATGTTAGCCCGTGGTGAGTTACACTGTATTGGGGCTACCACATTAGATGAATACCAACAATACATGGAAAAAGATAAAGCACTAGAACGCCGTTTCCAACGGGTATTGGTCAAAGAGCCGACTGTGGAAGACACGATTTCCATCTTGCGGGGACTAAAAGAACGCTTTGAAATTCACCACGGTGTCAATATTCATGACAATGCGTTAGTTGCGGCGGCAACTTTGTCCAACCGCTATATTACTGATCGTTATTTGCCAGATAAGGCCATTGACTTGGTGGATGAAGCCTGTGCCACCATACGGGTGGAAATGAACTCTATGCCAACAGAATTGGATCAGGTGACGCGTCGGTTAATGCAGTTGGAAATTGAAGAAGCGGCTCTCAAGAAAGAGCACGATGATGCCAGCAAAAAACGTCTGGAAGTTCTTCAAGAAGAGCTAGCTGAACTAAGAGAAGAAACCAATGCCATGAAGATGCGTTGGGAAACCGAAAAAGAAGAAGTCAATAAAGTCAGCATGAAACGTGAAGAGTTAGACAATGCTCGGCATGCTTTGGAAGAAGCGGAAAATAATTATGATTTAGAGCAGGCGGCGGTTTTACGTCATGGCACTATTCCTAAATTGGAAGTCGAATTAAAAGAATTGGAAGCTAAAAATGAAGCGTCAGAAAATCGACTTGTGCAAGAAGCAGTTACGGATAATGAGATTTCATTAGTGGTCGGACGAATGACGGGGATTCCTGTGGCTAAGCTGATTGAAGGTGAACGGGATAAAATTTTACGTTTAAATGAAACCTTGCACCAACGTGTTATCGGTCAGGAAGAAGCGGTTGACGCTGTATCAGATGCTGTGATTCGCTCTCGAGCTGGTTTACAAGATCCAAATCGTCCTTTAGGTTCCTTCTTGTTCTTAGGGCCAACCGGTGTTGGTAAAACAGAATTGGCCAAAGCTTTGGCAGAAAACTTATTTGATTCTGAAGAACATATGGTGCGGATTGATATGAGTGAGTACATGGAAAAACATAGCGTCTCTCGTTTAGTCGGAGCACCTCCAGGCTATATTGGGTATGAAGAAGGCGGGCAATTAACGGAAGCCGTTCGCCGTAGTCCATACACGATTGTCTTATTGGATGAAATTGAAAAAGCTCATCCCGATGTCTTTAACATTTTGTTACAAGTTTTGGATGATGGGCGTTTGACCGATTCTAAAGGACGGATTGTCGACTTTAAGAATACGGTGTTGATCATGACTAGCAACATAGGATCTCAGCTCTTGCTTGAAGGGGTTTCGGAAGATGGACATATTCCAGAAGAAACCAATCAACAAGTCATGGGGATGTTGCAAGCTCACTTTAAGCCGGAATTCTTAAATCGGATTGATGACACGATTCTCTTTACGCCGTTGAGTTTAGCTGATGTTAAAAATATTATCGTCAAGATGACCCGTGATTTGTCAGCTCGTTTAGCTGATCAGGACATTGAATTGAGTATTTCTGAATCTGCGAAAGCTTGGATTGCGGAAAATGCTTATGATCCAATTTACGGGGCTCGTCCAATCAAACGGTTCTTAACTCGCGAAGTGGAGACACCTTTAGCAAAAGAAATCGTTTCTGGTCGGGTAGGACCAAAGAGTCAAGTGACTGTTACCGTCTTTGATGGGCAATTGATGTTTGAAACGAAAGAAATCGAAGAATAAAAAAAGCGATCTTAGATCGCTTTTTTTGTTACTCAATATTTTTTTCGTAAACTTTAAAGAAAGGATAATAAATGGCGGCATTGATTACGATTAACCCACACCAGAACACCACGTTACGCCAATCCATTGTGGCTAAGTAAGCTTGGGCAAAAAAGGGAGTAAAAGAAGGATCGACAATGTAGCCCATGGAAATCAGGCCAGTCAGTTGCGCGTAATAGGTTAAGATTAGATTAATGATCGGATTAAGTAAAAAGGGGATGGCTAAAATCGGATTAAACACGATTGGCATACCAAAAATAATCGGCTCATTGATGCCGCAAATACCAGGGATTAAGGAGAGCCGTCCCAGGGTTTTAATCTGTGCTTTTTTACTCCACAACATCCAAACGAGTAGCCCCAGTGTCGCTCCGGCTCCACCGAAGATCGAAATGCGAAACATTTGTAAGTTCATGGCGATGGTCGGATCTTTTCCTAAGGCTACCAACTCACCATTTAAACCGGTATTGGCAATGCCGATCGAAAATAAAATAGGAAAAACAATCGATGACCCATTGACACCAAAGAGCCACAGCAGGTTGCCAAAGGTCACGATGGCGATAAAGCCCCACAAGTTACCAGCAATATCTAAGGCTGGTGTCAGCACACTCATAATAAACTCCGGCAGAATTTTGCCAGTCAGAGCGATGATGATTAAATTTAGCCCATGGAAAATCACAATATTGATCAGCAGCGGCAACAAAGAATTAATAAAGGTCGTAACAGCCGGTGGAACTGAATCAGGCATCGAGATTTTCCAGTTAAATTTTTCGATTAAGCGGGCCACTTCAACCACTAGTAGAGAAATGATAATCGCGATAAACAGGCCGTTGGATCCCAAGTAGTCCATGGGGATTTGTCCGTCTTGACTGTTGGCAGCCACTAAAATAAAGACGGACATGGAGATCACACCGTTCATGGCCGGGTTAAGCTTGTATTCTTGCGCCAGTGAGTAGGCAATTCCGAAGGCGCAGATGATGCCAAATAGGCCCATGGTCATGTTGTAGGGAGCGGTGATTTGCTCGTAATTTGCTAAGGCAAACTCTTTCCAAGCGGCTAAAAATCGGAGAAAAAAGCCTGCCGTATCAGGATTGTACAACTCCATATTAATCGGTGGGTTAGCGATGATTAAAAAAAGTGACCCAACGACGATAAAAGGTAAGCCAAACATCATACCACTGGAAATCGACTTCAAATGAACTTGATTTCCCAATTTAGTGCCAATCGGTGATAGCACGTGATCCAGTTTTTCCAACAAAGGTTTCTTTTGCGTCATTTATCTCTTCTCCTTACCTAGATTTGCCATGAATTAAAGTTAAAGGCACTTTCAACGACCTTCTTGGGATCGTACGTTTCCAAGATTTTGGCGTAAGCTTCCTTATAGCCGTTGTCGACGGGCATTTCGGGAATGACTTTACTGGCTTCATTTAGAAAGTGGAAAGAATCTCGACCCATGGCTTGACCGCGAACAGTGTGTTTATCTAAGGCGAAATCAGGGATTTCTGGAACGTATCCCATGGCAAAACTTTTGATCACGATGTTTTTCAGCAAGTCAGTGGAGCGGTCTTTTTCAGATTCTGCTAATAGGCGGATGGCGTGAAAAATATACATGGCCCGATCGGCTTCGTTATAAGCAAATTCTTTGCGCATTTGGTTGAGACTGTTGATGATTGGAGCGGCTTGGACATTTCCCATGCCGATATCTTCGACAGAAATAGCCAAAAGGCGACGCCATAATTTTTCTTCAAACTGGGGAGAGGTGATATACATTTCATAAGCAAACTCGCAAGCTTCTTTTGTTAAGCCTCGGCGGATGGATTTTTGCAAGCCGGAGACCACTTCGTCGCCTTTTAAGCCATTACGAGTGATGACTCGGGCCCAAGGATCTTCAATATACTCGTGTGTGTTAGTCATTATTTTTCCTCATTTCTAAAAATGTGATATGATATTCCAGAGGTGAAAAGCATGAATATTAGTACATTAGTCAATAAATATCGCTTAAACAAAACCGAACAAACTATTTTATTGTTTCTACAGGATAACTTATCAGAAACGAAAGATCTGGGCATTCGTGGGGTTGCCAAACAGTGTTTCACTTCCCCTGCTACCATTGTCAATTTAGCGAAAAAGATGAATTACTCAGGCTATACTGAGCTAGTCTTTAAAATTAAAGAGGGAATCGGGCAAAGTGATTTACCAGAAAATACTCAAATAAGTGTCGCTGATTATCCCGCTTATCAAGAGCAGTTTAGCGCGTTGTTAAGTCGCTACCGCCAAGCGAATATCATGATACTGGCATCAGGTTTTTCTCAAATCATCTCCAATTATGTCAATGAAAGTTTGATTATCCATGGCTTTCGCAGCATCAGCAATTCTCATTTAGAGTTGCTAGAACCGGATTTTTTGAAGGAAACATTAGTGCTGACCATTTCAGAATCGGGAGAGACGACCTCTTTAAAAGAAATTATTCTGCGGGCTCAAGGGAATGGAATCGATGTCATTAGTTTTACTGGTAACCCTCAGTCGACGATTGCCAAAGCTTCGTCTTTAGCAATTCCGATTAAAACTGCCAATCAATTTTCCAATGAACAACACGCTCCTCACTTGTTTTATGGCAATACCTTAAATATGTTTGAACTGTTGTTAAGCGCCTATCTGAGACCCATGCTCTGATAATTGCTGATGACCAGCTGAGGTGCTACTGGGTTTCTGGAATCCATATGGCACATAATAGCAGTTTTTTTGATGAGTGTGTTGATTTTTGTCATAAATTGAACAGGTTCACGAATGAAAAAACATGTTTAGGGGAGAATGTTTGGTTTTCTAGCGGTTAATATGGGGTGTGTTTTACAAAGAAAGGAAAAACTCTTTTAGAAACGAACGATTAATCGTTGTCGCTAAAAGAGTTTTTTACTTTAGAAATAATCACTGAAATAGGCTGTTTCGTTTGGAATGATGCGTTCCAGTGACCGAATGGTTTCTTTATCAGCTTCAATTCGGTCGATGTTATGAAGATAAGTTGGGCGTTTATAGCTCATAAACATGGTGGAAAGGGTTTGAATATCCAAGGTGACGGGTTTGCCAATCGGCTCATCTGTTATGGTGACTTGATCGTCTTCATCCCAAATCAAGCCAAAGACGCCATTATTCCATGTGACTACGGGGTCTTCCACAATAAAGTGAAAAGGTTTAACCGTGCTGTCAAAAGGATAGCGTTGCAGAAATTCTTTGACATCAACGATTCTAGCCATGAAGAAAGGTGAAATCGTTTCTTTCATTTCACTGTCTTCAAAGAGAAAGGCGATCGGTTCATTTCGATAAACTTCTCCTTCGACGTAATTAATCATGGAGAAATGAGCAGAAATAAAGTTCCATAAGCCGATGCGGGCTTCTTGGTTGAGGTAAATCATTTCTTTGATATGAAAGACTTCCTCGGCAATCCAATAGAGGCAGTAGCCAGTGGGCTGATTTTCAGCGTTGTAGTACACGGCGGCAATCCGCTCTTCTTCATTTTCCCAACGCCAGTATTCATCCCAGTTTAATTCAGTGCGGATCATGGCACCGTGGTTTTTGCGGGCGAATTGATCGTAGACAGCCATCACATCAGGGTGGTCGTTTTCTTGCCGTTCAACAGAACCTGATACGGGGACTTGTTTAGGTAGTTGGGAGTCTTTGACTCGAAAGGTCATCATGTCTGACATGATTTCCCAACCTTTGCGGCGGTAATAAGGAATACTGTAGGGATATAAATAAGAAATCCACTGACCTTTTGCGCGCATTTTTTCAAGTGCCAATTCGATTAAGTCTTGCATCAAGCCCAAACTGGCGTATTCTGGATAGGTGCCCACACCGGTGATCCCCCCCATGGCGTAAATTTCACCGTGGATATTGACTTCACACGGGTAGATGGCCAATTGGGAGACTAAGGTATCGTCGTCATCAAACCAACCGATGACATCGGCTGATTTTAAAACCGGTCGTTTGGCTTTGGCAACCTCGCTGCCGTCTTCGTAGCCACTTTCTTCAATATCTGAATCAGTTACTTGGAAGACATACCGCAATAACTCATTAAACTGTGTTAAATGTTTGACTTCGACTGGCTTGATTGTCAGTCGCTCACGTATTCGATCTCGATTCATGTTATTCCCTCACTTAAAAGTTTCAACATCCATCTTTATTATAACAAATTCAAAGTCAATAGTGGAAAAATATGATTATCGGTGAATAGCTCTTGTCTCTTGAGTTGAAAAGACTTTTCAAGCGGCCGAAAGATTGCTATAATCAAGAGTGCTGATTGAATAGAAAGTAGGAATATATAATGAATTTAGAAGAAATGAAGAAAAGACAGGAAAAGATTCGCAATTTCTCGATAATTGCGCATATTGACCATGGTAAGTCCACCTTGGCTGATCGGATTTTGCAAAAAACCGAAACGGTTTCTGATCGGGAAATGCAAGATCAACTGCTTGACTCCATGGATTTAGAAAGAGAACGGGGCATTACGATTAAATTGAATGCAGTTGAATTAACCTATTCAGCTAAAAATGGCGAAGAGTACATCTTCCATTTGATCGATACGCCGGGGCATGTGGATTTTACTTATGAAGTGTCTCGTAGTTTGGCAGCCTGTGAAGGGGCGATTTTAGTCGTCGATGCGGCCCAAGGGATTGAAGCGCAAACTTTGGCCAACGTCTATTTAGCCATTGACAACGATTTGGAAATTATTCCTGTGATTAATAAAATTGATTTACCGGCGGCTGACCCGGAAAAAGTCCGTAAAGAAATTGAAGATGTGGTGGGGATTGACGCCAGTGATGCGGTTCTGGCTAGTGCCAAAGCCGGCATTGGGATTGAAGATATTTTGGAGCAAATTGTCGACTTGGTGCCAGCGCCAACGGGCGACATTGAAGCCCCGCTAAAAGCTCTTATTTTTGATTCGGTTTATGATAGTTATCGCGGTGTCATCCTAAATGTCCGAATTATGGAAGGAATGGTTAAGCCCGGCGACGAAATCATGATGATGCAAAATGGTAAGAAATTCGAAGTGATTGATGTCGGGGTGTTTTCACCAAAAGGCATTTCTCGTGACCGGTTAATGGTGGGGGATGTTGGCTATATTACAGCGGGGATTAAAACTGTTAAGGATACCCAAGTGGGGGATACGATTACCTTAGCGAACAATCCAGCTGAGGAAGCACTCTTTGGGTATCGTCGCATGAATCCAATGGTTTTCTGTGGCTTGTACCCGATTGATACGTCTAAGTACAATGAATTGCGCGAAGCTTTGGAGAAATTGCAATTAAATGATTCAGCGTTGGATTTTGAACCTGAAACCTCGCAAGCGTTGGGCTTTGGTTTCCGTTGTGGCTTTTTAGGATTGTTGCATATGGACGTGGTTCAAGAGCGGTTAGAGCGTGAGTTTAATTTGGAATTGATTACGACGGCACCCTCTGTTATCTATCATGTGAATAAAACCGATGGCACACAGGTGGTGGTTGATAATCCTGCTGAATTTCCTGAACCTGGTGTGATCGATTCAGTTGAGGAGCCCTATGTCAAAGCGTCGATTATGGTGCCTAATGATTACGTTGGTGCGGTGATGGAATTATCGCAACGTAAACGGGGGGATTTTGTGACCATGGATTATTTAGATGATTACCGAGTGAACGTCGTCTATGAGTTGCCTTTATCAGAAATCGTCTTCGATTTCTTTGATCGCTTGAAATCCAGTACAAAAGGTTATGCCTCTTTGGACTATGAAATTACCGGCTATAAAACAAGTCGTTTATCGAAGATGGACATTTTGTTGAACGGTGAAACGGTTGATGCCTTGAGCTTTATTGTCCATAAGGATTTTGCTTTTGAACGAGGCAAAGCGATTGTTGAGAAACTGAAGAAGCTAATTCCTCGTCAACAGTTTGAAGTGCCAGTCCAAGCGGCGATTGGTCAAAAGATTGTGGCCCGTTCTGATATTAAAGCTTTACGTAAAAACGTCCTAGCTAAGTGTTATGGTGGGGATATCTCGCGGAAACGCAAGTTGCTTGAGAAACAAAAAGATGGTAAGAAACGAATGAAACAAATCGGTTCGGTAGAAGTTCCGCAAGAAGCCTTCATGGCCGTTTTGAAAATGGACGAGGACGAACCTAAGAAGAAATAAGAATGTTAAAAAAGGCTCTACGTCAAATGATGTGGATGACTAGAAATTAATCGAAATGATCGACAAATTAAGCGGCTCTGTCAGCGATGGCGGAGGTGCTTTTTTGTGTTAAGTTAAAGCTCACTAAAATGCGATGTTTGAAGTTCCAAAAACTGCGGTACCCATAAGCCACCCTTTTGATGACTTTTATTTTATTGATCGTGCCTTCTAAAGGGCCATTTGAAAAGGAATACTTAAATGTATTTTCGATTCGTGGTAAATGCTTCTTTAAGGTTTTTAAAGACGTGGTCATCAGGGAAGAAACCCCTTCAGGCATTGATTCAACGACGTGTTTAAAGGCATCAAAATCATTTCTCTGGGAGTGGAAAAGCAACGTTTGGTAAACGTTGTAGGTTGCCGTTAATGTTGGATCTAAGGTCTCTAAATAATCGATCACTTCCGTTTCAGTCATCGGCTTT
>NZ_JAEEGA010000023.1 GCF_017829975.1 Vagococcus allomyrinae
GGTCCATAGGGCATACGCCATTGGTGCTGCTCCCATTGGTAATCCTGGGTGTCCTGAATTTGCTTTCTGAATCGCGTCCATACTAAGGGTACGGATTGAATTAACGCCTAACTCATCGATCTTGTCGAACAAAATAATCATCCTCCTGCTATTTTAGGTTTTTTTTACCTTTATAGGATTATTTTACCTTTTGTTCAGGCAAATTGCAATTGAAAAATGAAATCGTTTTGCTTTTTTTAGAAAATAGAGGCCTTTCAAGGTAGATAAACTAGCCTTAAAAGCCCCTATTATTACTCTTTATGACGATTATGTAATCCTTTTTCTTTTTGAATCCCTTTTAATTTATCTGGTGTCACATCATTGCCTTCTTGATCCACCACTTTCATTCCTTCAATATGATTGCGCATCCCGCCGCGGAATTTTTCAAGGTATTCTTCTCTCAATATTTTTTGTTCTTTTTGTTCGTTTAGCGACAGGCCTTCAGCTTTGGCCTTTTTTGCCAATTCATTAATGCGGTCTAATTTGTCCTTTGATAGCATGCGATTCCCTCCAAGATCTTTCTAAGCGACTGCTGCTAACAGCTCGCCAACGCCTTTAATACTAGACTATTTCCTTTCAAAAAACAACTAAATTACTTGGATTTTGAAAGGCGGGTTTAAAAAATCCCTTCAAAAGAAAAAAAAGTGGCTTTCTCACAGAAACAAGCGAACATCTGTTTGATTTTTTGTCACTTTTATGCTAAACTCAAATTAATACTAAAACTGCCTTAAGGAGGTATCAGTATGGCACAAGAAACACGACAATCCGAAATTTTAAAATACATTCATAGCCAAGTTGAAGCCAAAGGCTACCCACCGACAGTAAGAGAGATCGGCACAGCTGTTAACCTGTCTTCGACATCTACGGTTCACGGACATTTGTCCAGACTTGAGAAAAAAGGACTTTTACAACGAGACCCTACTAAACCTCGTGCCATCGAATTAACACAAATCGGGTTAGATATGATTGGCATTCGCCCATCAACTATTCCCATTTTAGGAACGGTAACGGCTGGGGAACCCATTTTAGCCGTTGAAGAAGCGTTGGATTTCTTTCCGATTCCGCCAGACTTAAAATATGAAGACAATAGCCTTTTTATGTTAACGATTCGCGGCGAAAGCATGATCAACGCTGGCATATTAGATGGGGATCAAGTCATTGTCAAAAAGCAATCTTCCGCTTCTAATGGCGAAATTGTAATCGCCATGACAGACGAAGACGAAGCAACCTGTAAGAGATTTTACAAAGAAAAAGATCACTTCCGTTTACAACCGGAAAATGATAGTTTAGAACCAATTATTTTACCGAATGTCTCCATTTTAGGTAAAGTCGTCGGCTTATATCGAAATCATATCTAGTCAATAAAACAATCAGTTGCTTAACTGGTTGTTTTATTTTATCTTCAATTCTAGATACTTCTCCTTGGGATATCACGTTTTTGCTATTTTAATTTCTTTTTTGCATTTTCCACTTTACAAAGCGAACATTTGTTTGTATAATAAAGAAAAGAACAAACGTTCGCATAACTTATAAGAGGTGATATAAATGGTAGGAATTCGTAGAATTGGCTTGGTATTTGTTATATTGGTTATTGGTATTTGCTTAGGGTCTCTAGGAGTTAAAACTGCATTATTAATCGTCACACCTTTATTTTTCTTATGGTTCATGGTCTGGGATGAAAGAAGTTACCGTCGCCACACTCGCAAACAGCATTATCAAAGCGATCGCGCTTATAGCTATCGCCGTTAACCTATTAAAAAGACTCTTTAGCTCAGACGTTATCCCCCTAACGTCTGTCTAAAGAGCTTTTTTTACTTTAAGCTTTTAATCACCTTTCGTTCTAGCGCTATGCAAGTCCACATGGTCTATACATAAAAAGAAGCAGACCAACTGATCGTTGAATCTGCTTCTTTTGACTTTATTCTGTCACCTTAACTGGGGTTCCAGCCGGGACATTGTCGTAAAACCATTGTGAATCAGGCATTGATAAGCGGAAACAGCCGTGTGAGGCCCGCTCACCTAATTTTTCAGCTTCCGCCACATTGACTTCCAACGCCTCGTTAACCGGCACACTGTGGAACAAATAGACACCGTAGTCCTTAAACGACACGTAATTAAGTGCCCCTTCACCTAGTTCATTGTTAAAAAAGCTTTCACCGCGAATTTCTTGAATCTCAAAGTCTCCCAGAGGTGTGGCATTTTCTTCATCTGCCAAACCCGAAGAGGTAATCATGGTATAGATTAGCTGGTCTTGGTCATAAAAATAGATTCGCTGATCTGTCACGTTCGCAACGATGCGCAACGCCGTCTCAGAAGTTAACTCAGGGTAGTCGCCACCTGTTGGCTTTTTCCATAAGTCTTTATCATTTTCCGGGGTCACTGCCGCTTTTTTCGCCTCTCTCAGTGGTAACTTTGGCCCTTTTAATGAGGCTGATGGGCCGATTAACGTTTTATTTTGTGTTTCTTCTAATGTTGTGCCTTCAGCGGGTGTTGCCACTAATATAGCCATGACAACTAGAAGTACGCCGATTAAATAATGTCGTTGTTGGATCGCTCTCAAGTCCACTCATCCCCTTTTCTCGTTCACCTGAATGACGCAGTCCCCACATCATGTTACACTTTACCACAGGATGTTTTTCACGTCAAAAGATAGGGTGTTAATCTAAGGAACAATCTTTTTCGAAAACCTCTTAAGTTTTGCCAATTTCATATTCACCAGCCGAAAGGAGGATCAGCAAGACTAGTAAGGCTGTAGCCATCATTTACCTGCCTAGCAATTGACAGCTGGCGATAGCAAAAAAGGCAGCTTTTCAGCCGCCTGCCATTAAAATTTATTAATGATCTCATCCACATTTTTAATCATGACTGAAATCGTACCGTCAGGATTGTTGATAAACTCAATCAATTCTTTATTTTTATATACTTCCACTGGAATAATCATCTCTATCCCATTGGCTAATTTTAATTTTTGCTTGCTGTATTTCTTTTCGTATTTGGGCACATTGATCGGAATATCCTCATCAAAATTGGTTCGCTCGACCCGTTCGATGTATTCGGCTTTTGCGGAAATATTGTTTTCAAAGACCATCTCAGCAATCTTTTCGTTGCTGATTTTGCCTTCTTCTTCAATGCTTTCATAAACTGCTTGTTGAATATTTGACATGCTGACGTATTTTTCTTCGTTGTACTTATCGGCGATTTCTTTGACCGCTTTTTTAACAATTTTAATGTTATCTTGAACGGTTGGGGTTGCTTCTGTTTTTAATAAGACGCTTGAAAAGTACTCAACTTTACGGCCATCAAATTTGTATTTTTTCTCCACTAAGTCGAAGGTCTGTTTTGTCACATTAATTAAGACCGCTTCTTCCACTTTTTGGGTAATGCTTGGCAAAATCGTTTTATTGATGATGATATTGTTTAACATGCCATCGTCCACATAATCAACAAAATGGGTATAAGCTGGACGGTAATTTAACTTAAAGATCCCTACGTATTGATCTGTTTCGTCTTCACCATGGAAGTATAGCAAATCTCCACTGGGAATTTCCTCCCCTTGTACGACACAATCATAAAATTTTTGCGCCACGCTGGTACTTTTTTCAACAAAGCTCAGTTGTTCGTTGCTAATGTCCGCAAACAAGTCATTGCTGCCATCTAAGGTGCCTGTTTTAAAATCAGCGTTGTTAAAACGTTTCATGATCCCTTCTAAATAGGTTTTAACAGCGTAATCAGTCATGGCCAATTCCTTTTGAGAACAAATCAGCGAACTAGCTTCCAAATCTAAGACGTGTAAAATTGCTTCTTTAATTTCCATTTAATTGCTCCTTAATCTTACAAATAACACTATCTTTGTTATTATACAACATAATAGCTGGTGGGTGTAAGCAAAAAAACTGCTTTTCGCTCCTAAAATAATGCCAAAATCCTCAAGCTCACTTCTCAGCGAACTTGAGGATTTTTCTTACTTTTTAGGTGATTTCTTCGGTTTTTCTTCTGCTTCTAAGTCTTTCCCTAATTGAATGATAAACTCTTTCAAGTTATCTTTTACTTCTGGGTGAGTTAAGCCATATTCAATACTGGTTTTCATAAAGCCAAATTTATCACCAACGTCGTAGCGTTTGCCAGTAAACTGGTGGGCAAACACTCGTTGTGTTTTATTTAAGGTGTCAATGGCATCAGTTAATTGAATCTCGCCACCTGCTCCTGGTGTTTGTTGATCCAAGACATCAAAGATCTCAGGCGTCAACAGGTAACGGCCAATGATCGCCAAATTACTTGGAGCTTCTTCTGGATTTGGTTTTTCAACAAAATTTTTCACGTTGTACAAGCCTTTTTTCACCATGTGTTCCGGATTGATGATGCCATATTTTGAGGTATCTTCATGGGGAACTTCCATCACGGCAATCGTCGAAGCACGCGTTTCATCGTAATCGTTGATCAACTGCTTTGTTAACGGAATCGTATCTTCCATTAAGTCGTCACCTAACATGACAACAAAGGGCTCATTGCCCACAAAGGCACGGCCTAATGAGACGGCGTGGCCTAAGCCGCGAGGACTTGATTGACGCATAAAATGCAAGTTTAAATCGGTGGTTTCTTCCACTAGCTTTAATAGTTCTGTTTTCCCTTTGGATTTCAAATTCATCTCTAATTCTAAGTTCGCATCAAAATGATCTTCAATCGGGCGTTTCGCTTTACCAGTAATGATCAAGATATCTTCAATTCCTGAAGCTAAGGCTTCTTCGACGATAAACTGAATGGTTGGCTTGTCGACAATCGGCAACATTTCCTTTGCCATGGCTTTTGTAGCTGGTAAAAACCTGGTTCCTAAACCGGCCGCTGGAATAATGGCCTTTTTCACTCGTTGTTTCACAATACATTCTCCTCTTCTATAGTGGGATATTCCCTTTTAGATAGCACGCCTTAAAATTCTTTTTCTGAGCGGCCGTCGCGCAACATGATTAATTTTGCGGCTTCTTGTACATCTGCCCCTTCATAGAGGACTTTATAAATGGTTTCGGTAATTGGCATTTCAACATTTAACTCCTGAGAGAGCTCGTAAGCGGCTTTGGTCGTGGAAACACCTTCCACGATCATGCCCATGTTGTCTAACACTTCTTGTAAGTTATGACCGCGTCCCAGTAAATCACCTGCCCGCCAATTACGGGAGTGAACACTGGTACAAGTGACAATCAAATCCCCGACGCCACTCATACCGATAAAGGTCAGTGGATCAGCGCCCATGGCAACACCTAAGCGACTGATTTCCGCCAAACCACGAGTCATGATTGCGGCTTTGGCATTGTCGCCAAAACCTAAACCATGAATCGCCCCTGAGCCTAAAGCAATAATATTCTTTAAAGCCGCACCAGTTTCAACACCGATCACGTCATCGTTGGTATAAATGCGGAAATAGTCATTCATAAATAACTGCTGAACGTATTCAGCATATTTTAAATTTTTACTGGCAGCTGTAATGGTGGTAATATCACGCACAGCCACTTCTTCTGCGTGGCTAGGGCCCGAAAGGACTACCACATCTTGACGTTTGTCTGCGGGAATCTCTTCCATTAGAACTTGCGAAATACGCTTGTGAGTCCCTTGTTCCAGACCTTTACTGGCGTGAATAATGACTGGTTTTGTGTCCAGCACCGCCACTAGTTGGGCAGCGACTGAGCGGATGGCCTTCGTTGGCACAACAAATAGAATGGCATCTGCACCGGTGACG
This sequence comes from Vagococcus allomyrinae, assembly GCF_017829975.1. GTDB lineage: Bacteria > Bacillota > Bacilli > Lactobacillales > Vagococcaceae > Vagococcus_D > Vagococcus_D allomyrinae. The sequence goes on from NZ_JAEEGA010000023.1 coordinate 5,768, forward strand.
GCTGTTTTCAAGTCATATTCCGCTTTTAATTCCAGTGGCAACAGAAGATCTGGCAAATAGTGTTGATTGGTGTGCTGCTGGTTAATTTCAGCAATCTGATCGACTTCCCGCCCCCAGATGGTAACATCGTGACCATTCTCAACTAAAACTTTCGCTAAGGCAGTTCCCCATGACCCTGGTCCTAGAACAGCAATTTTTTGTTTCATCTGTTAATTTCCTCCAGTTTTTGATAGAATCCACTCTGTTAAGTCTACCATAGAATCGACTATTTTATCCGGTTGATAAGGTGCCATCTCAGCTGTTGTTTTTTGTGACCAGCTAACAAAAACACTTTCCATGCCTGCATTGTGGCCCGCTTGAATATCGTGCCAATTGTCCCCGACCATCAAACATTCTTCTGGCTTCACTCCTAAACGGCTCATCGCCACTTGTAACGGCTCTGGATCGGGTTTGACCTTTTGATAATCGTTGCCCCCAATTACTTCGTGGAAGTAAGGGGTCATTTCCAGTAAATCAAGTCCTTTTAGCAAAACAGCGTTGTATTTAGTCGAAACAACGGCTAGATTAAGCCCAGCGGCTTTTAAGCGCCTTAAAGACTGATTAACATCGGGAAAGGTTTGAATCAATGCGTCGTGTTGCGCGTGATTGTACTCCCGATACTCCCGAACCATTTGGTCGGCTTTTTCAGGCAATAAATTACCAAAAACTTCTTCTAAGGGTGGCCCATTAAAATGTCGGACCCCTTCAGTATCGTATTCACCTGGAAAATACTTATTTAAGACATGCAAATAAGATTCAGAAATCAGGTGATTGGTATCGGCTAAGGTACCATCAAAATCAAATAAAACAGTGGTTAACATAAAAACTATCGCGCTCCTTTACGATTGTAGATCGGTGGGTTGACTTTTTTTCGACGGTAAACGATAAAGATCAAACTCCCTACAAATAAAACAAATGATAAAAATTGAGAGACGCGAATATCGCCTACTAAATAGAGACTATCGGTTCTCATCCCTTCGATAAAGAAGCGGCCAAATGAATACCACAAGACATAGCTGAAAAATACTTCGCCTTCCCGCAGGAAATCTTTCTTTTGACGCAACCATAAAATCAGGATAAAACCTAAGACATTCCAGAGACTTTCATAGAGAAAGGTCGGTTGCCGATATGCCCCATCGATGTACATATTCTCAATAATATAATTTGGTAAGTGCAAGCTTTGCAAAAAGGCCAAAGTGGTTTCACCACCAAAGGCTTCCTGATTCATAAAGTTCCCCCAACGGCCAATTGCTTGGGCGATGATCACACTTGGAGCCGCAATATCCAGAAACTTCCAAAAAGAAATATAACGTGACTGAGTGAAAAAATAAACCACTAAGCCACCTGCGATTAACCCGCCATAAATGGCTAACCCACCATTGCGAATCGCAAAAATTTGCAGGGGATTTTCTAGGTAATACTGCCATTCAAAGATTACGTAATACAGACGAGCCCCAATAATGGCAATTGGGAGCCCCCAAAACATAAAATCAACGATATCGTCTTCTTTTAAGCCTACACGTTTTGCCTCACGAGATGCTAGCCAAACCGCCAACACGATTCCCGTGACAATAATTACACCGTACCACTTAACTTCCAACCCAAAGAGGTTAAAAGCCACTGGGTTTACTTGCGCTAAAAACATCGATATCCCCCTTATATAAAAACAGCTAATGAGATGCCTTTAGCATCTGATAACCTTTGTCTTACTCTGCTTCAGAGTTTTCTTTAATCAGTGCCGTTAAATTATTTTCAAATGTTTTAGTGGCATCATACCCCATTGTTTTGGCTCTAAAGTTCATAGCAGCAACTTCAATAATGATCGCCACATTACGACCGGTTTTAACCGGAATGGAAATTTTAGGAATGTCCACGTTCGCTATTTGGACCGTTTCAGCTGCCCCGCCTAAGCGATCAAATTTCTTTTCCTTGCTCCAGTTTTCTAAATAAATGACCAATTGAACTTGGCCACTGCCCCGTACTGAACTTGCCCCAAACAAATTCATCACGTCGATAATGCCAATGCCACGAATCTCAATCAAATGCTCCAACAGACGAGCTGGTTCACCAATCACGGTCCGTTCGTCCTGTTGATAGACATCCACCCGATCATCTGCGATCAAGCGATGACCTTTTTTAATTAATTCTAAGGCTGTTTCACTTTTCCCAATGCCGCTGTCCCCTTGAATTAAAACACCTAATCCATAAACTTCCACTAATACGCCGTGGATAGAGGTCCGCTTGGCTAACTGACTTTCCAAGTAGTTGGACATCACACCAGAAACTCGGGAGGTGGTCAAAGATGAACGCAAAACTGGCACATTTTTTTCTTCTGCGACCCGCAACATATTGCTTGGCGGAATTAAATCGCGGGCGAAAATAATCGCCGGCGTTTCTTCGTGACATAAGCGACGCATCACCATGACCTGCTCTTCAGGCGTCATTTTTTGCGAAAACGTCGTTTCCTTCCGACCGAACAATTGAACCCGATCATAAGGGTAATAATTAAAATAGCCGGTCAATTCCAAACCCGGCCGGGAAATATCACTGGTGATAATTTTTCTATCTAAATAGTCTTCTCCACAAATCACATCAAGCTGTAATTCATTGACTAATTCTTGAACTGTTACTGACTCTGTCATACAAAACCTTCTCTCTAAAATCTTTGCTTGTTCCATTTTATCATTTAACGCCATAAGTTTCTACTTAATCCAACGAACTCTGCCACTTCTTCTCATTTTCTTCACAAAAGTTAAGGCATCAACTCAGGCAATCCCTCCACTAGCAACGCCTACGGCTTCACTCTAAAAAAACAGTTCCACCCGAGACTCACTCTGGAATGGAACTGTTTTTTTCGCCGTAAATCGGCAATCTTAAAAACCGCCGATGTAAGGTTAACATGATTAAAGCAGCTGGTAATGACATGTAGATTAAAGGCAGCAAGCCAGGAATCCAATGGAATAAATAGTAAGTAGCTGTCAAAATCACAATAACCTTGCAAACTTCAAAAGGACTAAAGAAAATTAACAATAAGGGTTGCAATAATACTTTAGACAGTGGTAATTGGAAATGAACGTAAACTGGAAAAAAGAAAACCAGCAGCATGATAAACAGACATAGTAATACAATGGAAAGATAATGGAGCCCGCTCATCAAATAACCTGTGGAAATGGTGGTAAGTTGATAATTAAGATAGAGCAGCACTCCCAGTAAGATGAGCCCGATTCCCAAAAGGTTACTTTTGACGAACTCTTTCCGAAAGTAGTCGATAAAAGTACTGCCTACTTTAGTCGTCTCCCCTTCGGCTTTTATCTCTTGTCTAAGTACGGCAAACAGCGCAACTGTCGCTGGCATAATCCCTAAGATAATCCCCCCTAAGAGGGTAAATAACAACCACAGCAAATTAAGGTACACCAACCTCGTTAACACCACTGACCAGTGATACAATTTTTCTCCCATGACCTCGCTCCTTAACCTTTAATCGCCCCAACCATAATGCCTTTTTCGAAATATTTTGCAACAATTGGATAAAAGAGCAAAACTGGTATGCTTGAAATAACAACCACACTATATTTGATGGTTTGTTTAATCATACTGACTTCCGCCTGACTGCTGCTCATGATTTGCTGATTGGCCGCATCGCCCATTTGATTTTGGATCAGTATCTCTCGCAAGATCAATTGGAGGGGAAATAGTTCCCGATCAGATAAGTAAATCATGGCATCAAAGTAACCGTTCCAACGACCAACGCCATAAAACATCATCATTACCGCAATAATCGGCGTCGAGAGTGGCAAGACGACTTTCCATAACAATTGCATGTCCGTGCAGCCATCGATAAAGGCACTCTCTTCTAATTCACGGGGAATATTTTGTTGGAAGTAAGTTCGCATAATAATCATGTTATAGACCCCAACTGCCCCCGGTAAGATCATCACCCAGATGGTATTAATGATGCCTAATTTTTGATTGACTAAATAGGTGGGAATCAGCCCACCTGAGAAAAACATCGTAAACGTAAACAGAAACGTGATGATATTACGGCCTTTAAAATCACGACGAGACAATGGGTAAGCTGCTAACGTGGTCATTAAGACATTAATCATTGTTCCTAAACCGGTGTAAATCACGGCATTTTTAAAGCCAATCCAAATATCGCGATTTTCAAAAACTTTTCTGTAACCATTAAAAGTAAAGCCTTTTGGCCATAATAAAATGGGACTATCAAAAATTTTAGTCGGGTCGCTTAAGGAGGCTGCCACCACAAACAAAATCGGGTAAAAAATTAACAGGACGATCACAGTGATCAGAATTGTATTCACAACATCAAATAGTTTATCTTCTCTTGAGCGATTATTTCTCATATTCCCCTCCTACCATAAACTGTTCTCTCCTGTTTTTTGCGCAATTTTATTGACGATAAACAAGATAACAAAGTTCACTAAATTATTAAATAAGCCAACTGCTGCTGAAAAACTATACTCAGCATTTAAAATCCCTGCCTTGTAAATGTAGGTCGAAAGGACTTCCGATGTTGCCAGATTGGCATCGTTTTGTAATAACAACACTTTTTCAAACCCGACTGACATGATGCTTCCTGTTGCTAGAATGGTTGAAATAACAATCGTCGGCATGATGGCGGGAATTGTAATATGGCGCATGCATTGGATTCGGGAAGCTCCTTCTAAATAAGCGGCCTCGTATTGATCTTGGGGAATGCCTGACATAGCTGCTGTATAGATTAATGTCCCCCAACCAACGCCTTGCCAGACCCCTGACCAAACAAAGACATGAGGAAACATTTTGGCATCTCCTAAAAAATCAATTGGCTTCATCCCAAAAAACTTAATGACTTCATTGATGACCCCATCGACGGGAGAGGTGAAGAAAAAAACCATGCCGACGACAATGACCACTGAAATAAAATTGGGGATGTAAGAAATTGTTTGGGTGATGGATTTAAATTTTTTGCTGCGAACCTCATTGAACATTAAAGCCAAGATAATCGGCAAAGGAACACCTATCAGCAAGCTATAAATACTGATACGCAAGGTATTCACGATAACATCTTTAAAATAAAAAGCATTAAAAAAGCGGGTAAAATGCTGAAAGCCGACCCAGGGGCTACCGGAAATACCCAGTGCTGGCGAATAATCTTTAAAGGCGATAATCACCCCGTACATCGGCCAATAATTCCAAATAAGTAAACTAACTAAAGGTAGTAACATCATCAAGTACAACCATTTTTGTCGTGAGAAAATTTGCGCAATTCTTGAAAATGTCATTGTTGATTTGTTGACTTCTTTCACCTTCCATACCCTCCTTGTATCAGTCTTTTAATTGATGAGCCTAGCTCAGACTAAGTAAAGGTGAAGCTTTTCACCTTTACTTAAAGTCAGGCTAGATAGTTCCCGTTAAACTTTCAGCCAGAAAAACGCTGAAAGTGCCACGCTTGAGGACTGATTATGCGAATTATCCAATGGAACTATTTGTTTGATTGTTTAACATACTGTCGATAGTTGTTTCCCACCTTAACTTTCTTTGTATCGTTTATACTGAGTTTGTTTAATTTTTAAGTACTCATCAACACCCATTTTTTTCAAGGTCTCGATATAGGTTTTCCACTCTTTGTCGATGTCTTTCTTGCCTGTCACAAAGTCAACTCTCATTTGGCCCACATAATTGCCAACATCGGCCATGATTGAACTTGAACGATTGGCCTCTTCAATGGTTGCTGGTAAATCTGGTAACATGACGCTAGGTAATGTCTCCTCCGTTAAATCAGCATAGACAGGTGTCTCTTTACGCCCAGCTGCGTCTCTGATTTCAGCTGGCAGTTCCACATACGGGAAATACCCACCATAAACATTATCGACATATTGGAAAGCACCTAAACCAATCCCATCTTTATAGTTGAGAATCTCGTCGATATAAACTTTCTTCCCATCTTCAAGATTGTAAGTAACGCCTTCTTTGCCTAAGTAACCAAATTCGCTTCCTTCATCACTATAAAAATAGTCAACCCATTCCAAAATTTTACCAGGATTAGCAGCCTCTTTGGTAATAACCAAGCTTGAGGCTCCTGCTACTGGTGAATCGGTTAAGGAAGCCGTATCGCCATTGGGCCCAGCGAGCACGTTGATCGCCACATAATTATCTTTAACTGACTCGCCGATATAATCTGGCGCTGCCCAATTCCACGCACCAACTGTGTCTTTGGCAGCATCTGCTGTCCATTTATCGTACTCAACGCCACTGAACGCTTGCTGATTGATGGCCCCTTTTTCGTATAAATCCCGTTGATATTTTAATAACTCTTTGTATTCGTCAGCTGCAATGGTCACTTGAATGTCATCATCTTGATCAATATAGATAAAATTACCAAGTGCCTTGCGTCCACCATTTCCAATCCCGAAAGATCCCATCAGCATTTGCTCAAATGTCCAACCAATTGACCCGCTTGGCATATACCAACCTTGTTCATCTTTTTGGCCATTGCCATTTGGATCTTCATTAACAAATGCCACTAAAGCTTTTTCTAATTCTGCCGTCGTTTTCGGCACTTCCATCTTTAGGTTATCCAACCAAGTTTTATTGATCCACAATCGAATGGTTCGATTTCCTTCAGGATACGGATCCAAATAAGGGGTGGCATAAATATGGCCGTCGGCACTGGTTAGGCCCTTTCTAACATCTTCGTTTTCATCCAAAAATGACTGTAAGTTTGGCGCATGTTTTTTTATCAAGTCCTCAAGGGGAATAAACATTTCCTGCTGACCATATTTTAATAGCTCGCCATTGCTCCAATCCACTTGATAAAAAGCATCAGGTAAAGTCTCACGAGTCAAAATAATGTTTTTCTTTTCGCCGATATCGGTCATCTCTTCCCAATTAACCTTTACCCCGGACATTTTTTCATATTCTTGCCACATCCACAAATCTTTTGATGCAGGGCGTAAATCATTCCAACTAGGTCGCAATAATGAAATTGAGGACACGTCTTCCTCTGTCGTCTTTTCTTTTTCAGTTTTTCCACAAGCGGCAAAGACTAAAGCACTGGCTAAAATAACTAAAACTGATAACTTTTTGCTTCGTTTCATTTAAACTCCTCCTAAATTCGATATACTCACTATAACAAAAATAATTATATGATATATCAAGTTATAAGTCAAACGCTTTCTTTTTTTCAAACGTTTATGGCTAACCCCTTTAAAATAAGGATTGTTTATCTGGATACCCATACCAAGTCATCTGTGCTATAATGAATTTGATATATCAACCTATAGGAGTGATACTCATGGCAAAACTTCCTTTATACCAACAAATAATTGACGATTTGGCAAAAAAAATAGCAAACGGTGTTCTAAAACCTGGTGAACAACTCCCGACAGAGATAGCCTTAGCTGAAGAATATAACGTCAGTCGAATCACCTCAAAACGCGCGCTCACAGAATTGGAAAATCAAGAAATCATCTATCGCCTTCAAGGTAAAGGCAGCTTTGTCTCAGAACCTGCGAGAGCGACTAAATTGATCAGTCAGATGAAGGATCGTCATGAAATTTTACTGATTATGCCCTTTGCTGAAAATACTGGCATGTCGGCTTACGCTGAAGGTGTGGTCTCTTTTTTAAGACAAACCCATTACACCATCAACATTGAAACCCATAAGTATGCTAATCAGCGGGAATTATTATTGACCCTTGATCATTATGCAGGTTTAATCATCTACCCCATGACCAGCACGAGTGATTTAGATATTCTCTACTATCGTCAGCTACAACAGTTTCCGATGGTCTCAATCGATAAACAACTAGAAGGTCTGACCATCAACTGCGTCACCGCAAACAACTTTACTGGCGGATATGAGCTAACCAAGTTACTGATAGCGGCCGGCCATAGGAAAATCTTATACATCTCAACACAAGCGGTTGACACAACGACCACTGTTCGAGATCGTTATTTTGGCTACTTAAAAGCCTTATTTGAACACGATATTCAATTTCACAGTGAAAATGTTAAGCCAGTTGCTGACGATGAGGCCTTTTATCACGAGATCGTTAAGTATGCAAAAAATTACAACATTACGGCCATCGTCGCCGAAAATGATTTAACGGCCATGCTGCTCATGTCTGCTGCAAAGGAAAGCGGCTTATCCCTGCCAAAAGACTTATCCATCGTCGGCTTTGACAATATCCAAGCTTCTACCTTAATTGAACCAGCCTTAACGACTGCTGCTCAAGACTTCCATTTGATGGGAGTCAAAGCTGCTGAAATACTGGTTAACCAAATCGAACACCCTAAATCGCCCATTGAACAAGTTGTGGTAGATGTGGATATCATTAATCGTCAGTCCATCGCTTTAAAGACATAAAAAAACAGACGACTGAGCTCTGGCATGATGCCTTTTCTCAGTCGTCTGTTTGGCTGTTAATAACCTTTAGATTGCCATTTGATGGTCTTTCGTGTTGCTCTTGGTGTTCTAACACGAATATTTAAGCTCTTGCCTTTTGCTTTAGCATCGGCTTTACGAATATCAACTGCAACCTCATTTTTTAATACTTGGTATTGTTGATAAATTCTTTCTTTTAAGTCTGGTCTCTTCATCTTTACGCCCCTTTCTCCAACTCTGTTCAAAAAAACAGAACTTCTTTCGCTTTATCGTTCATTCCTAGTATAGCTAATCTCTGCCAGAAATCCAACGAATACGCTGAGAACAATAAAAAAACTACCTCAACGTGGAAGTAGTTAGTCACTAACTGGGCTAGCTGGATTCGAACCAACGAGTGACGGAGTCAAAGTCCGTTGCCTTACCGCTTGGCTATAGCCCAAAATGTAAAAATGGAGGAGAGTGGATTCGAACCACTGAACCCTAAGGAACGGATTTACAGTCCGTCGCGTTTAGCCACTTCGCTACTCCTCCAAGACGAGTTTTAACCCGACTTCAATATAATAACCAATTTCCAAGAAAATTTCAAGTGTTATTTGATTTTTTTTTGAATTTTTTCATAATTTAGTGAATTCTCTTTATACAAGGCCCTTTTTCAGCTAACAAAAAACGCCTGAAGTCCTTCTACTGAAAGAGATTCCAGTGACTAATCAAGGTTTCGTAACCTTCGTCAAAAGATTTCACATATTTTGGCCCTTCGCCTTTAATTGTCACGACAAACTTACCAGATTCTAATTTTTCAACTTCGCCGATAACTTTTTTGCCAATACTTAATTCATGGACCTCAGCCGCTTGTCCATTTGCATTTTGTTTTTTTTCCACCACTGTGACTTCAATATCTTTATTTTTTTTCATGCGATCAACTCCTCTTTTCCGTTCACTCAGATAGCTGGCCCTTTAGGTACTCCCAGTAAAATTTCTATCTTATACAAGATACCACATATCCGCCTAATTGTTAACTAGGTAGTTGCAGATTCTTCTCATAAGGTTGATAATGGTTAATATATAGTTCCCATTAAATAATCATCCTTTCCCGTTAAACTTTCAGCCAAAAAAAAGCTGAAAGTACCACTCTTGGCGGATGATTATGCGAATTATCCAATGGAACTATATGTTTGATTATTTAACAGGATGTATATAGGAGGTTAGTTATGTCTACTATTTTATTAAATGCATTTGGCTTATTTTTGATTATATTAGTTGGTTTTTTTCTAAAAAAAGGTGGGCTCGTCTCAAAATCAGATGGTAAAGTCTTGTCAAATATCATTGTCACCATTACGTTACCGGCCACAGTGATTGTCGGAATGAACACCATGAACATCACTGCTGATTTTATTTTACTGGCAACCATTGCGGTGGCGATGAATTTAATTTTAGTCTTCACTGCTAAATTCCTTTGGCGCAAAGACAGTTATCTGGATAGGGTATTTTTTATGTACTGCATTTCGGGATATAATGTTGGCAATTTCACCTTGCCCTTTATCCAAAGTTTTTACCCACTGGCACTTCCCTATCTCTTTATGTTCGACGTTGGCAATTGCATCATGATTGCAGGTGGCTCCAAAATAATCGTCGAAAGCAGTCATCCAGATTTTGATAAAAAACAAGCGACGCAGCTATTATCTCAAGCATTGTTGCGTTCAATTCCTTTTATGACCTATTTGATCATGGTCATTCTAAGATTCTTTAGCATTAGTTTACCAGCTTTTTCAATTGATATCTTTAAGCTTTTCTCAAGTGCCAATGGCTTTCTTTCCTTGTTGATGATTGGTATTTATTTAGAATTACACTTGCCAAAAACTGCGATGATTAAAGTTCTTAAAATCCTGTCATGGCGTTATGCCTTTGGGGCGTTATTCGCTATCCTCTTCTACTTTGTCCTCCCCTTTGACAACCCCTTGGTCAAAATCGTCTTAACGGTCTTAGCTTTTGCGCCGATTCCAACCTTTGCTGTCATCAACAGCGTAGCAGCAGGTGTCAAAGAAGAAGTGACCGGGTTTATCTCTTCTGTCAGCATCCTCTTGAGCCTGGCGATTATGACAATCGTGATGATCCTGATCACTTAGCACGTTGGCATCGACCTGGGGATGGCGGTTCACTACTAAAAAGAGGCTCTCAGCAATGAGGCCTCTTTTTAATGTTTCAGATTTAACTAGGCAGATCCCGGAAAATAAGTCGAATCGCTAGTTCCACTGGATTCTTTAAATAGGAGCTAGGTATTGGCTTCTGTTTTAATAGAAGATAAAACATTGTACCCTTTATCCTTTAAAATCGTACCAATGGCTGCTTCTTCAGCGTTAGACAGTTGCACGACAATGGTCGGCTGTTTCTCATTGCGGTAGACAACGATTTGAACCACATTGATCTCATTTTCAGCAAATGTTTGGGCTAAATCGGCTAAAATCCCTTGATGGTCATCTTGAACTTCGATTACGAGACGCACCCCATCTTGATTGTAGCCCGTGATTTCTAGAAAAGCGTCAAAAATATCGTTATTAGTAATGATCCCAACGATTTCACCACTTGCTGAACAAACAGGCAGTACGCCAACATTTTTCTGACGCATCTTATAAATGGCGTCTTCCAGCAACGCACCGGCTTCAATGGTTTCAACTTGTTTGATCATGACATCGGCAACGGTCGTCTTATTTAATAAGTAGGTGGCTTCATAAACGCTTAAACTGGTCGCTTTCGAAGGCATCGCTTCTTGAATCGTACCTTCGGTTAAAAGACCGATCATCTTGCCGTTCTCAATGACTGGCAAACGATGGATCTGATGCTCATTCATCAATTCAACCGCATCGTTAATTTTGACTTCTTTTGTCACAGTGATTAATTTGGTGGACATATAATTTTCAACAATCATCAGTTAACCTCCTAAGTATGCTTTCTGAACCTCTTCACTTGCTAGCAATTCTTGGCCAGTTCCACTTAACACAATTTTCCCCGTTTCCAAGACATAACCTCGATCAGCAATTGACAAAGCCATATTAGCATTTTGTTCAATCAATAAGACCGTAGTTCCTTGTTTTTGGATATCTTGAATGATGTTGAAGATCTCTTTAATAAAGATCGGCGCCAACCCCATTGAGGGCTCGTCTAAGAGGAGTAATTTAGGTTGTGACATCAGCGCTCGCCCCATGGCTAACATCTGTTGTTCGCCTCCTGAGAGGGTCGAGGCGTCTTGGCCTTTCCGTTCAGCTAAAATCGGAAAACGCTCAAACACTTCTTTCATCATCTTTTTGTTTTCTTCTTTATTTTTGCGCAAGAAGGCGCCCATCTCTAAATTTTCCAAAACTGTTAAGCCTGGGAAAATATGACGACCTTCTGGAACTTGAGAGAGACCAGCAGCCACAATTTTTTGAGGCGGCACTTTTTCAATCGCCACCCCCTCAAATTCAACTGTGCCAGTAGTCGGTCGGATCAAGCCGGAAATCGTTCTTAAAATAGTGGTTTTGCCAGCGCCATTCGCCCCAACTAGGGAGACGATTTCACCTTGGTTTACTTCAAAGGTGATTTTTCTAACAGCTTCAATCACGCCGTAATGAACCGAAATATCGTTTACTTTTAACATTACAACTCACCGCCTAAATACGCTTGAATTACTTTTGGATCATTTTTTATCTCTTCTGGTGTCCCTTTGGCGATCAAACGACCATATTCCAAAACATACAATCGTTCGCATACATCCATCACTAAAGACATGTCGTGTTCGATCAACAAGATGGTAATGCCGAACTCCTGTTGAATTTTGCGAATCAACTTGGTCAATTCTGCTGTCTCCTGGGGGTTCATACCGGCAGCTGGTTCGTCTAAAAACAGCACTTTCGGTTCCGTTGCTAAGGCGCGAACAATTTCCAACCGTCTTTGTTCACCATATGGTAAGTTTTTCGCCAAGGTGTCAATTTTATCTTCCAAATCGAAGATCGCCAAGAGTTCGATTACTTTGCGCCGCATCTCTGCCTCTTTTGCATAAAATTTTGGCAGACGTAACATGCTAGTCAAGAGTCCGACTTTATTTTTGCCGTTCATGGCAATCAAGACATTATCCATGACCGTTAAATCTTTAAACAAGCGAATATTTTGAAACGTTCGACTCAACCCTAAAGCGGCAATCACGTAGGGCTTCTTGCCATTTAAGACTGCTTCTTGACCGTCGATGGTCAGCTTGACGGTCCCTTCAGAAGGCTCGTATACGCCTGTCAGCAAGTTAAATAAGGTGGTCTTGCCGGCACCGTTCGGTCCGATTAGGCCGACTAATTCATTTTCTACCAACTCGATATTCACATTGGAAACGGCAGCCAAGCCACCAAAGTTTTTCGTTAAATTACTTACTTCCAGTAGTGACATGGTCATCGCCCCCTGTTCCCTTTTTATTCAACAGTTTTTTAACTGAAAATTCCCACGTTCCAAGCAACCCACCTGGTTTAAAAATCATGATAATGATCAGCAACAACGAATAGATAATCATTCGTAATTCACCGATATCCCGCAGGAAGTAGTTCAATACCCCTAGCAAAATAGCTGCCACAAAGGTACCTGTTAAACTGCCGATGCCGCCGAAAACAACGATAATTAAAATATCTACCGATTTCATAAAGGCAAAATCTTTTGGAATAATCATGCCCACATAACTGGCATGTAACGAACCAGCAACACTAGCCGTCATGGCGCCAATAATAAAGGCAGTCACTTTATATTTCGTTGTATTGACGCCCATAGATTCTGCCGCGATCTCATCTTCCCGAATGGCCAGGGTTGCTCGACCTGGTCCGCTATGAATATAATTGGCAATCACAACCGTCGTAATCACCATAAACACAAACACCATTTGCCAATTCGCAAAAGCTTCAATTCCAAAGATGCCAGCAGCACCGCCAGTGGCAAATAAACCGCCGTCTGACTGGTCATTGCCATTGACGATCACAATGCGGATAATCTCCGCAATCCCAAGTGTTGCGATGGCCAGATAATCGCCTTTGAGCCGCAAGGTTGGCACACCAACCATGCCAGCAACTGCGCCAGCAATGACCATTCCCACTAAAATACTCAGAAAGAATCCTAAAAGTCCAGGCAACTTGTTGGCAACCATCCCAGTTGCATAGGCACCAATCGCCATAAAGCCAGCATGTCCTAGGGAGAACTGCCCAGAAAAACCGATGATCAAGTTCAAGCCACTAGCCAAAATCACGTTGATCCCAATGGTAATCAGTAAATCCTGAATCACTGGATTGATAACGCCGATTTGTTGAAATAGCATAATAAGCAAATAGACAGCAACTGCTAGGCCTAGCCAGACAACATTATATCGTAAATTCTTTTTCATCTGTCATCACCTAAACTTTCTCTTTAACATTTTTACCAAGTAAGCCTGCTGGTTTAATTAGTAAAATAACGATTAGAATCCCATAGACGATGGCATCTTTATACTGAGCCATGCCTTCAATTGGAGAGCCACTGATAAAGGTTTCAATCACGCCGATGGCAAACCCACCTAAGGCGGCTCCTGGAATAATCCCAATCCCTCCAAAGACGGCGGCCACGAAGGCTTTCAAGCCTGGGGTGACACCCATCAACGGGTCAATGCTGTTGTAATAGAGTCCAATTAGAACACCGGCAGCTGCCGCTAAGGCCGACCCAATCGCAAAGGTAAATGATATAGTGCGGTCGACGTTAATGCCCATTAACTTAGCTGCATCTGGGTCGACACTAACCGCACGCATCGCTTTTCCCATCTTGGTTCCTTTAACGATGAATTGCAATAAAACCATTAGCACAATGGTTGTCACCAAGATGATCACTTGAATATTGCTGATTTCGAATAAGCCTAAGTCATAATTTTTCGGTTTAATGGCTTGAGGGAAGGCTCGCACTTCTGGCCCTACAAAATAAACCATTAAATTTTGGATCAAAAAGGACACGCCAATTGCGGTAATTAAGGCCGCAATCCGAGTGGAGCCTCGTAATGGCCGATAAGCCAAAAACTCAATCAAAACACCAATGATTGAGCAACTAATCATTGAAAGTAAGAGGGCCGGTAAAAAAGGCAACCCAATTTTTGAAATTAAATAATAGCCGATAAACGCCCCTAACATGTAAATCTCACCATGGGCAAAGTTAATCAATTTAATAATACCATATACCATCGTATAGCCTAGAGCAATCAGAGCATAAATACTCCCTAATGAAAGCCCATTGATCAGCTGTTGAAAGAATATATCCATAATGCATCCCTTCCATTCTAAAGTTATAAAGAGGGAGAGACAGTCGTCTCACCCTCTCCCCTTTGCTTGTTAGTCGTTAAACAAGCGATTTATTCCCTTTACGGTTCAACAATATCAGAACTGGTTTCTTTTCCTTCTGTCAAACCAATTACTACTGCAGCTTTCTCAGGGTTGTGATCTTTATCGATCGACATTTTACCGGTAACACCGACAAAATCTTTTAGTTTAGCCAATTCATCTTTGATTTTCACACTGTCTGCTTCGCCAGCTGCTTCAATCGCATCTTTTAGCATGTAAACAGAGTCATAAGCCAAGGCGTTAAATGAGCTTGGTGTTTTATCTTTATACTCTGCTTTAAAGTCTTTCACAAAATCGGCCACTTTATCCGTGGCAGGCGCATTTTCAGAGAAGTGAGACGTGTAGTATACTTCGTTGACATTTTCAGCTCCAGCAATTTCAACTAACTTAGGATCAGAGAAACCATCTGCCCCTAAAATCGGCTGGGTAATGCCCATTTCCCGTGCTTGTTTAATGATCAAACCAGCTTCTGTGTAATACCCTGGAATGTAGATGAAATCAAAGTCTTTGTCTTTGATTTTCGTCAAAGTTGCTTTAAAATCTTTGTCCTTTTCAACAAAGTTTTCGTTGGCCACAACCTCACCTGTAAAGGTATCTTTAAAGGCTTTTGTTAGACCTTTACCGTAGTCACTTGAATTATCACCAATAATAACTGCTTTTTTACCCCCAAGGTTATCTGAAGCATATTTAGCCAAGATGCTTCCTTGGAATGAATCCTGATAACAAGTTCTAAAGATAAACTCTTGAACCGTTTCATTGGCAACCGTGATCGCATCGTCGGTCCCTGAAGGTGTAATTGCTGGGACCTGGGCTTTAGTCAAGTTGGGAATCGTCGCTTTAGTAGCACCTGAAGTCGCTGGCCCAATTATCGCCACGACACCATCATTGGTCAAACTTGCGGCAACGGAAACGGCCTCGCCAGTTTCTGATTTGTTGTCTTTGACCACTAGCTTAATTGGTTTGCCTAAAATCCCACCATCGTCATTGATCTTTTTAACCGCTAACTCAATGCCTTCTTTTTCTTGAATACCATAAGCCGAAACCGCCCCTGATAACTCAAGGTTGACCCCGATTTTAATTTCTTTATCATCTTTTCCAGCAGCGTTACCGCTACCTGCTGAGCCAGCACTATCACCACCGCCACAAGCAGCCAATAGCAACATCGACGCTGCCATCAAAAATCCAAATTTTTTCTTCATAATAAAACCCCCGTGTATTAGTATCTCTTTAAAAATAAATTTAAGATGTATCTTAATATAAGGGATATTGCATCTAATGTCAAGAATTTTCTGACAATTCGTTTTCAACTATTCACATCTGCATTTTTGGGCAGGTCAATTTTGTGCAGTTATGCCGTAATGAACGCCAAAATTTCGCTATTTCTGGAAATCCATCAGGCAGAAACGAATAATCGTTTTATCGATTTCTTCACAAAGTTGTAAAAAAAGAGAGGCTATCTGACTAAGGGAATCTGTTCATCATTTCTGATGGCCTGTCATTCCCTAATCAAGTAGGCCTCTCTCGATCATCTAGCTAAGGGTCTGTTGCTGATAAAAATTGGCAACGGCCCCAATTAAATTGGCATCATTTTTAAATTCACAGGTTTTAATGACTGGTTCAAAGTCAATAATTTCATGATCTGCAAACAGTTCTAGCACGCGCCGATTGACCTCCTCTAACAAACCAGGTTTGGCAGAGACACCGCCACCGATCACGATACATTCCGGGTCCAAGGTAAATTGTAAGCTAAAGACCCCTCTTGCCACGTAATTGTAAAAATTTTCAACTTCTTCTGCAGCGATCTCGTCTCCCTCAGTAGCTAAACGAAAGACCTCTTCACCAGAGACGCTCCCTTTTTCTAAATCATGACGGAGACAATAACGATCAGCCATTTTAACAGCTGTCCCGACCCCGCTAAAGGTCTGGTTGCCATCGAGGTAAATCAAACCAAATTCGCCGCCATAGAGGTGAGCGCCTTTTTCCACTTGACCGTTTTTAATAATCGCGCCGCCTACGCCTGTTCCTAAAACTAAAAACAAGACATCTTGATACTCTCGAGCGGCCCCTTTCCAAACTTCCGCCATCCCTGCAGAGTTGGCATCATTCTCAAAAGCCACTGGTAAACCAAAATACGCTTCTAATTCAGCTTGAATTGGGAAGTGGTGAATATAAGGAATGGCACTAATCCCTTCAATCACTCCCTTTTGACTATTAACTGCCCCAGGCGCACTAATCGCAACGCCTTCTAAGTCTTCCTCTGAAAAACCGTCTTTTACCGCTTTCATTTGGCTTTTTAAGTCTTGCCATGTCTTGGGTGTCGGAAACTGTTCTTGTTGCTCCAACCGATCATTTTTCCACAATCCATGCTTGATTCCTGTACCGCCCCAGTCAAAAACTAAAACTGACATATGTTCCCCTCGCTTCATGATAATCTTTCCTCTATGAGTATACCTTGTTTAAATAATTTTTTCTAGAATAACTTGATGTTTAAGTAATTGTCCTGCTTCATAAATCGGTTCAGAATAATGCTCAATAAAGTAGTTTTCGATGACCTCTTTCACCGTAAATCCCAGATGTTGGTAAAGGCTCAATGCTGGACCTGAAATGTCTCCCGTCTTAATCACAACTTTTACTGGAACAAGCTCATCTTGAAGTTGTCCGATACCATAGGTTAATAATTGACGGCCAATCCCTCGCCCTTGAGATTCCTCGGCAACAGCTAAATTCATGACTTCATACTGAGTGGCTGACTGCCTTTGGATCACGATCACGCCAACGACTTTTGGCCCTTCCCGATAGACGTAGACCGTGGATGTCTCAAGATAGACTGCCACTTTTCCCCGCTCAGGATCTGCTAATAGTAACAGCTCCCACGGGTATTCCTCAGTGTTTGTGATCACAGTGATGCTCATCTTTTAACCTCCGATCATAGGGTCCGTGATACTCTTGGTCCGGGTTTCGCCGTAGCGTAAACTTAAAGGGGACATAATCGATGCCGCCTCGAATAAAAGGGTGACACCTTAAGATTCGGCCCAGCCCCATGACAAACCCCTTAAAAGCACCGTGAGTGCCTACCGCATCCACCATGTATTGAGAACAGGTCGGATGATAACGACAACGACGAGGCACCCCTGGAGAGATTCGTCTTTGATAAAATGTAACCACACTAATAATAATTTTTTTCATAACTATGCCCCTATCGTTTTCCCCTAACACTTCTCATCAACACGCAACTTTCTTCTGTAGCCACGGCCAATATAACGATGTCCCCAAAAATCAAATAAAAGGCCGTGAACATCGTTCTGTCCACGGCACGGCTTATTTAAAGAAATCAGTAATATGGGTCCAGGTTTCTTCCTTAAAGACATCCTTTGATTTGCCATCACCGATGACCCCATAACCGATCATCGTACCTGCTACAAACAAGCCAAGTATGAGGGCAATCACAATGATTATTTTCAATAATTGTTTTAGGACATATTTTGTCGATGTACCCATAGATGAGCTCCTTGATATTGATTATTTAGACTTTTTCACTGCTGATAACTTTTTTTGCCACTACGACATTACCTAAACGATCATAGCGTTCAATTTTAGCGCCTAGACTTCTCAATTTCTCATGGAAATTGTAGTAGCCACGATCCAAGTATTCTAAATGAGTCACTTTAGTCTGATCTTCAGCTACTAAGCCTACTAAAACCAAGGCAGCAGCGGCACGCAAATCTGTGGCAGCAACTTCTGCTCCATGTAAGGTTGAACGGTTGTAAATATAAGCGACATTATTGTCAATCTTGAAATCCGCTCCCATTTTAGCCATTTCAACTAGATGTTGGTAACGATTCTCAAAAACGGTTTCTGTGACCACACTAGTACCTTCGGCTACGGTTTGCAACGCACTCATCTGCGCTTGCATATCCGTTGGAAAACCTGGATGAGGCAGAGTCTTAATGTCAGTGGATTTTAGGGTTTTAGGACCAATAACACGGATGCCATCCCCTTCATCAATGACTTCAACACCCATTTCTCGCAATTTTGAGACTAATGGACCATTGTGCTCAATCATTGCTTCTTCGATGTAAACATCACCTTCTGTCATAGCGGCGGCAACCATAAAGGTGCCTGCTTCGATCCGATCTTGCACGATCCGGTGAGAAACCGCGACTAACCGCTCGACACCATCGATTTTCATGGTTTCAGTTCCGGCACCACTGATCTTCGCTCCCATCTTGTTTAAGACATTTGCGAGATCGACAATTTCAGGTTCTCTTGCAACGTTTTCGATGGTGGTTGTCCCTTTGGCACGAACGGCGGCCATCATGATATTTTGCGTGGCCCCAACACTTGGAAAATCCAAATAAATACGAGCGCCAACTAAGCCGTTTTCAGCATGTGCTTCAATGTAGCCATCTTCTTGTTTGATGGTGGCTCCTAGTGCTTGGAATCCTTTTAAGTGCAAGTCAATTGGACGTGAACCGATGGCACAGCCACCTGGCATCGCCACGCGTGCGTGGTTGTTTCGCGCTAATAGTGGTCCCATGACCACGATCGAGGCTCTCATTTGACTGACGTATTCGTATGGCGCCTCATCCAATAATGGACGGCTGGCATCAATTGTCATCGTGTTATTATCTTCATCAAAGTTAATTTCTGTATTTAAATGTTTAATTACTTCTTTCATCATAAAAACATCGGATAAGATCGGGACATTTTCTAACGTCGTCATTCCCTCTTCTGCCAATAGGCTAGCTGCTAAGATAGGCAAGACTGCGTTCTTCGCACCCTCAATTTTAACATTTCCTTTTAGCTGGTTGCCGCCTTGAACAATAATATGATCCATCGTGTTCCCCCCAAGATATTTTCAAACAAACTCCGACTAGTATAACATACCTTGCGAATCATTGACAGTACAATCATCATATTTTAATATGACTGTCTTACGGTTGTACTATTGTTAACATAAAATTACGCACTAATGTCATGCATTCCAAGAAAAAAGAACTGGCTGTAAACCCAATTGCAAACGAGATCAGCAAGAACAACATGCGAATTCGCGTCGTGTTTGTTTGTTTAAAGAAGGACTCAGTACGCAATGATTGCATGGCCCAAAAAGTTAAGTACACAAAGGCAAAGTGACTGACTAATCTGACTAAGGCATCAATTCCATAAACTTGCATAGGGTCGATCCTCCTTTATATTTTTGAAACTGTTTATAGTTTAGCATAGTTAATGAAAAAAAAAAAGAAAGAGTGCCTAAAAAGAAGTCTTAAACTAGCGAATTTACAGCATTCTTAATACTATACATACATTTAACGAACGGAAATCATCTCAATATTCAGGTGATTAAACGAAGAGATTACGACTAGACCCACTGATACTCCTTTGTTTGCTCCACAAAAAAAACACCAGATAAGAATTATCACATTCTCATCTGGTATTTAACTATTTACGCGACACGTTAATCCGGTTAATTGCACGTGATAAGGCAACTTCTGCCCGGCGTAACTGATCAATATCGTGTTCTTTTTTAGCCTCTTCGATAATCTCTTCCGCTCGTTGTTTGGCACGTTCTGCTCGAGAAACATCGATATCGCTTGGTTTTTCCGCACTATCTGCAATAATCGTCAAAATATTATCACGTACTTCCATAATGCCACCATTAATTGCCACAATATCTTGTTCTTTGCTATCACGGTCGTTTTTAATACGAACTTCATCAATCGACAATGGCACGATAATCGGGGCGTGATTGGGTAAAATTCCCAACTCGCCATCGATCGTCCGAACCACTACTAATTGCGCTTCAGGATTTTCATAGCTAAGACCATCTGGAGTCACTATCTCTACTTTTAAGTGAGCCATAGTTCTACCTCCATTCTTAATAGCCTAATGATTTGGCTTTTTCGACTACTTCTTCAATACTACCGACACTTCGGAAGGCTTCTTCTGGTAATTCATCGTATTTCCCGGCAAGAATTTCCTTAAAGCCGCGAACCGTTTCCTTAACAGGAACATAAGAGCCTTTTTGACCCGTAAATTGTTCGGCTACGTGGAAGTTTTGTGATAAGAAGAATTGAATACGACGAGCACGCCCAACTAAGATTTTTTCTTCGTCTGATAGCTCGTCCATTCCCAAGATTGCAATGATATCTTGCAATTCGCGGTAACGTTGCAAGATGTGTTGCACTTCTGTCGCTGTCTTATAATGTTCATCGCCGACAATTTCCGGTGCCAAAGCACTTGAAGTTGACGCTAGTGGGTCAACAGCCGGATAGATTCCCATCTCGGTTAAGCGACGCTCTAAGTTCGTCGTTGCATCTAAATGGGCAAAAGCCGTTGCGGGTGCCGGATCGGTATAATCATCCGCTGGCACATAAATCGCTTGAATAGACGTGATCGACCCTTTTTGCGTCGAGGTAATCCGTTCTTGTAATTGCCCCATTTCTGTTGCAAGAGTAGGCTGGTAACCAACGGCAGAGGGCATCCGACCTAAAAGAGCCGACACTTCTGAACCTGCTTGGGTGAAACGGAAAATATTGTCAATAAACAATAACACATCCTGACCTTCAACATCACGGAAATATTCCGCAATCGTCAAACCAGTTAGCGCAACCCGCATCCGTGCACCTGGTGGCTCATTCATCTGACCAAAGACCATGGCCGTCTTTTCAATAACGCCAGACTCTTTCATCTCGTAATAAAGGTCATTTCCTTCACGAGTTCGCTCACCCACACCAGTAAACACAGAGATTCCCCCATGTTCTTGGGCGATATTATTAATTAGTTCTTGGATTAACACGGTTTTACCAACACCGGCACCACCGAAAAGTCCGACTTTACCACCTTTTAAGTAAGGTGCCAATAAATCGATGACTTTAATCCCTGTTTCTAACAGTTCAGAACTTGTTGCTAATTCAGAAAAAGTTGGTGCTTTTTTATGAATACTGCTTTTTTCAACATCATCGGCAAATGGTTTTTCCAAATCAATGGTTTCGCCCAAGACGTTAAAGACACGACCTAAGGTCTCTTTACCGACTGGGACGGAAATAGACGCGCCGGTATCCAGCACTTCCATCCCTCTTTGTAAGCCATCTGTTGATTCCATGGCAATCGAGCGAATCACGCCATCACCAAGTTCAAGAGCGACTTCTAAGACCACCTTTTGTTTCGAATTTGCTTTGTAGACAATTAACGAATTGTTAATGTCTGGTAAGGATTGATCTAATGGAAACTCCACGTCGACAACGGGACCGATTACTTGAACAATCTTGCCTGAATTCATTCCACATTTCCTCCCGTCACTACTCTAATGCCGCTGCTCCGCCTACGATTTCCGTAATTTCTTGGGTAATCGCTGTTTGGCGGGCACGGTTATATGAAATAGTTAAATCGTCAATAATATTTTTTGCATTATCTGTTGCGCTCTTCATCGCCGTCATCCGAGCGGCATGTTCAGCGGTTTTAGCGTCTAAAATGGCGCCATAAATCAAACTTTCAGCATACTGAGGTAGTAATTTGTCAAGAATTGCTTCTTCACTAGGCTCAAGAATATACTCAAGCTCATAATCTTTGACCTCACCTGCATCCAAGTCGGAGATAGGCAACATTTTTTCCGCTCGAAACTGTGACGCCAATGAGTTAATATGGTGATTGTAGCAGACATATAACTCATCAAAAATTTCGTTTTCGTACATCTGAACTGCTGCTTTTACGATTTTTCGGACTTCTTCAAAGGTTGGATGATCGCTTAAACCACGAAGTTCATAGGCCATGTTCATGCCGCGGCTTTTAAAAAAATCCGCTCCTGCACTGCCAATCGCCATCATGACGTACTCTTGATCACTGTCATGGTCTTCTGCTAACATGTTCAACGTTTGCTTGATTACCGAGCTGTTGTAACCACCTGCTAAGCCTTTGTCAGCCGTAATCACGATATAACCTGTTTTTTTAATCGGTCGCGATACTAACATACTGTGATAGTCATCTGGGTCAACGTCTTCAAATAAATCAATCTCCGCATCCCCTTCAATGTATTCCAGTTGGGTTGCTGCCAAATGTGTGACAATTTCCCGAACTTTTTCTGAATACCGCTGAAAATTACGGGATGAGGCTTCCGATTTGTTCAATTTAGAGCCAGAGACCATCTGCATCGCACTCGTAATTTGGCTGGTTTTTTTGGTCGAGGTGATTTTTCGTTTAATTTCAATTAATGATTCAGCCACACTCATTCACCATCTTTCTAAGCGTCAGCACTCTCCGCTACCTTATTTGTCGCTAAAAACATTCCTTGATACTCTCCGATAGCGGCATCAAGATCAGCTGACTCAGGTAGATTTTTAGTTTCACGGATATGAGCAAAGATATCAGGATAATTATCATCGATAAAGTCAAATAATTCCTTTTCAAAACGTAAAATATCATCTACAGGAATGCTGTCCAAGAAACCATGGGTTAAGGCGTATAAAATGGTCACTTGTTTTTCAACAGCGATCGGGCTATGAATGTCTTGTTTTAAGATTTCAACTGTTCGACGCCCACGGTTTAATTTAGCTTGTGTGGCGGCGTCCAAGTCAGATCCAAATTGGGTAAAGGCTTCTAATTCACGATAACTAGCTAAATCCAGTCGTAGAGTTCCTGCGACTTTTTTCATGGCTTTGATTTGAGCAGAGCCTCCTACACGTGACACTGATAACCCAGCATCAACGGCCGGACGGACACCTGAATAGAACAAATCATTTTGCAGATAAATCTGACCATCTGTTATCGAGATAACGTTCGTTGGAATGTAAGCTGAAATATCACCTGCTTGAGTTTCAACGAAAGGCAAAGCCGTCATTGACCCACCCCCTAAATCATCGCTCAATTTAGCGGCACGTTCCAGCAAACGGGAATGCAGGTAGAAAACATCTCCTGGATAGGCTTCCCGACCTGGCGGACGACGTAAGAGTAAAGAAAGTTCCCGGTAAGCTGCCGCTTGTTTAGATAAATCATCGTAAACAACTAAGACATGTTTCCCTTGATACATAAATTCTTCACCAATCGCAGCACCAGCATAAGGGGCGATATAAAGTAAGGGCGCCGGTTGTGAGGCACTAGCAGTGACAACAATCGTATAATCCATGGCACCATAGCGCTTTAAGGTTTCAACTTGAGCTCTAACCGTTGATTCTTTCTGACCGATGGCCACATAAATACAGATCATGTCTTGACCTTTTTGGTTGATGATCGTGTCAATCGCAACCGTTGTTTTGCCTGTTTTACGGTCACCGATGATCAGTTCACGTTGTCCGCGACCGACTGGTACTAAAGCATCAATCGCTTTAAGTCCTGTCTGTAAAGGCTGATCAACCGATTGACGTTGCATAACTCCTGGAGCAGTGGCTTCAATCGGACGAGTGTTGGTCGTTTTAATATCGCCTAGCCCGTCAACTGGCAATCCTAAAGCGTTGATTACCCGCCCGATCATCGCATCACCGACAGGTACTTCCATAATCCGACCAGTTCGTTTAACTTTATCCCCTTCACGAATCGTCTCAAAGTCGCCTAAAATAATAATCCCAACATCATTTGATTCTAGGTTTTGAGCCATTCCGTATGAGCCATTTGAAAATTCTAATAGTTCGCCACTCATGGCATTCTCTAACCCATAGGCGCGAGCAATACCGTCACCAACGTAGGTTACGACACCGACTTCATCTACAGCCAAAGCGTCTGCGTAATTGGCGATCTGTTGTTTAATGAGCGCACTAATTTCTTTTGCTTTTATGCTCACTGATTGTCACCTCTTTTTTCTCATTTCACTGCTACTTTAATAGCTCTTTGTGCATCGCATCTAATTGTTTTTTGACACTGTTATCAATTACTTTGTGATTAGCACTGACGATTAATCCACCTAAAATATCAGGATCAATTTTTTTCTTTAATTTCACTTTTTTATAATCATAACGCTTGGCAATTTCTGCTTCAATCCGTTCGCTTTGTTCATCTGTGAGTTCAACTGCAGAGGTTACTTCAGCGACTAAAATACCTTTGTTATCATAATAAAAGTGTTCAAATTCATCGATGATTTGAGGGATTTCAGCCATCCGGCCATACTCGTAAATAACCCGTAAAAATTTAGAGACTGTTTCGCCAAAGTCTTTATCCAACTCATGCAAAATATCGACTTTTTCAAAAGGTTCTAATCGGTCGTCACTTAAGATTCGGCCAAGCTCCGGTACCTCTTCGTAAATCTCTCGTAAGGCTACTAACTCTTCATGAATTTCATCTAATTGATGCTCTTCTTTAGAGGTATCATAAAGAACTTTCCCATAACGACGATCAATCGTTAAGTTCTCAGTCTTCATTTTGCAATCCCAGCCCTTCAATATAAGAATTAATCAATTCCGTATGGGTTTCTTTATTTAATTCTTTTTTCAAGATCTTACCGGCTACTTGGATAGACAAATCTGCGACTTCACGACGAGCAGATTCAATCAGTTGTTCTCTTTCTATCGCAATGTCTTTATGGGCTTTATCACGATAATTTTGTGCCTCTTGTCTAGCAGCCGCTACAATGCTGTCAGCGCTGTGTTCAGCATTTTCTTTCGCACGTTTGATAATGGCAGCAGCTTCCGCTTTTGCTTGATTTAACTCCGTTTCACTCTTTTTAGCAAACGTATCCGCTTCTAGTTTTGCTTGTTCCGCTCCATCAATATCATTGGCGATCTTAGTCGCTCGGTCCTCGAGCATCTTCGTAATCGGCCCCCACGCAAACTTTTTTATCAGTAGCATCAGGCATAAAAATGACAAACTTACAAAAAACATCGTAAAAAGGGTAGTTGATGGAACACTACCTACGACTAAATGGTTGATCATAATCGTGCGCACTTCCTCTCTCAATCATATAGAAAGAAAGCAGAGACGGTTGTCCGAAAGTTCGGCGTCCTGCCTTCGTAAGTATTATCTTATGAACCTAAGAATACTAATAATAACGCTACAACAATCCCTAAAATTGGCACAGCTTCAATCAAACCGGCACCGATAAACATGGTACTTCTTAATTCACCAGACATTTCTGGTTGACGTGCCATACATTCCAAGGTTTTAGAAATAACTTTACCGTTACCGTAAGCGGCTGCGATAGCTGACCCAAAAACTGCGATAGATGCTGCGATGTAATTCATAATAAATTTCCTCCTAAAAATAACTCTCTATTATTTTTTTATTGTGTACTGTGTTTAGTGTTCTGCTACGACTTTATGTGAGAGATACACCATTGATAATGTGACAAAGATAAACGCTTGAATCGCTCCTATAAAGACTGAGAACCCTATCCAAATCATCTGTAACGGCAGCGCGGGGATAAAGGTCAAGAACCCTTTGCTACTTGCAAGATTTGAAATCAACGTCAGTAGTACTTCACCGGCATAAATATTTCCGTAAAGACGGAGGCCTAATGTCAAGACGTTAGTAAATTCTTCCATCAGTTTAATCGGCATTAAAAACTTTGCTGGCTCTGCAAAACTGTTTTGGAAATACCCTTTAATTCCAAATTTTTTCATTCCGAAATAATTCGTTAACAGAATCACGATCGCCGCAAGCGTTAAGGTAACTAACGGATCAGCCGTCGGACTCTTCCAATAAACGATTTCTTCTCCCTGAGGGTTGTGCATGCCAATTTTTGTCACCAAACCTAGAATGTTGGAAACTAGAATAAATAGAAATAAGGTAAAAGCCAGCAAATGATAATTATTTACTTCTTTGCTTGGCAAGTTATCAGATAATATCTTGCGAACAAAATCAATAACCATTTCTAAGAAATTTTGTTTCCCAGTTGGTTTCAGTTGTAGATTCCGAGAACAGAAGTAGACGACGCCGAAAATAATTGCACACGTCAGCAAAATCATCAAACATACTGTAACATCGACATCCAGCCCTGATCCCAAAACATTTCGAACAATCCAGGATGATTCTTCCATATTACTTCACCTCTTTTCCAAAGAGAAGATTATAAAAATAACAAAGTTAATAGAGAAAAAGTTTGTATAAGTTTTAACTTATTGGACTATTACTTATTGCTATTCAACATTGCTTATGATACCACCATTACACTTAAAAGACAAAGCTTTTTCATGAAAATTATCATTTTTTCATAAACAAAAATTTATGGTAACCATTTGCTTGTTTTTTTATTCAATCTCCTTTAGTTTTCACATTTTTATTTCCCTAATTTAATTCACCATTTCCTAACCTTATGTGCTCATTTCTCCTCTCGCATAAAAAGTCACCTACGCCTCTATCGTAACAAATATTTAGCGCTTTTAAAAGAAATATGTGAATTTATCTCACTAAATCTTACTAAATCAACGCTACCTCATATAAGTAAAATAAAATACCTACCTTTAGCTACTTAATTAGCGTGATATTACTGCCCAGTTAATTACCAGGGCGAAATATCGGTACCTTTAGTTTACCATTAAATTAGTGTACAGGATATTTTAAGGCTTAAAAATAGAGCCAGGAATTCACCTGACTCTCATTAATTTCTCATTAATTTCAAAATCCAGCTTAACACTCAGAAACTAACGATTAATCTTGTTATATTTATCGGTCATAACTGGCAATTGTTAAGAGCTCGTTAAAATCTATTTTTTAACGTGCGATCGATTTCACGTTTAATATCTTTCCGTTTTAGATCTTCCCGTTTATCGTATTGTTTTTTCCCTTTGGCAATGCCGATTAAAACCTTTGCAAAGCCATTTTTTATGTAAACTTTTAAAGGTACTAAGGTGACACCCGTGTTCTTAGTTTCACCTATTAAACGGTCAATTTGTTTGCGGTGCATCAATAACTTCCGCGTCCTTAGGGGATCGTGATTAAAAAGATTCCCTTGCTCGTATGGGCTGATATGAACATTTGACAAGTAGACCTCACCATTGCGAATTCGGGCAAAGCCGTCTTTCAAATTGATGCGCGATGCACGGATCGCTTTGATTTCGGTCCCTTTTAAGACGATTCCCGCTTCTATTGTATCGATGATGGTATAGTCATGACGGGCCTTACGATTTTGAGCAATTAACTGCCCTTCTCCCTTTGGCATTACGCCACCTCCTGATTATAAGTCGTAATAGTGCAATGATCGTAAACGGGTGATTTACCGCTCATCAAGTTCACCTGTTTGGTCGCTTACACACTACTTAGCTTTCTTTTTCTTGCCTTTTTTCTTTTTTGCGACTTCTTTATAAAAGGGTTTCTTGCCAGTCGCTTTTTTCTTGCCTGCTTTTTGTTTGGGACGGTGATCTTGTGACTTGCCACGGCCGCCTTGTTTGCGGCTTTCCTTGTCCCCTTTGGGTTGGCGACGTCCGCGCTGTTGCTGTTTCGGTACGACAATTTGGGCTTGGTCAGAGTTGTCTTCGGTGGAAATCAGTTCAAAATCGATTTCCCGTGTAGTTGGATCGGCCTTAGCTACCTTGATCACTACTTTTTGACCGATGCGATACGTCACACCTGTCCGTTCTCCAACCAGTGCAAGATGACTCTCCACATAATGAAAGTAATCATCCAATTTATTGATGTGGATCAGTCCTTCAACCGTATTTGGCAACTCAATAAACATTCCAAACTTCGTGATTGAGCCAATCACACCAGGAAACTCTTCGCCGACTTTATCTTGCATAAACTCAGCTTTTTTCAGACTGTCTGTATCGCGCTCTGCCTCAACCGCCCGGCGCTCCATCTGAGAACTGTGAAGGGCAATATCTGGTAGATGCTCTTGCCACTTGGCTTTTGTTTCCTCTTTGACAGGCTGATTCTGATAAGCTTTAATCAAGCGATGAACGATTAAATCCGGGTAACGACGGATCGGTGAGGTAAAATGAGTGTAGTCCTCTGCCGCTAGTCCATAATGTCCGACAGGATCTTCACTATAGCGAGCTTGCTGCATGCTGCGCAATAGCATTTTATTGATGACCGGTTCTTCTGGTCGCCCTTTCACTTGCTCCAGCACCCGCTGTAAATCTTTGGGGGTAATATCTTCTTTGGTTCCTTTAATAAGAATACCAAAACTTGCGGCAAATTCAAAGAACCGTTGCATTTTATCTTCTTTTGGTTGCTCGTGTATCCGATAAATAAATGGCAATTTGGCCTGCTGATAATGGCGAGCAATGGTTTCATTGGCAATTAGCATAAAGGATTCAATCAATCGTTCCCCGACACCGCGACTTCTTAACACGATCTCTTCTGGATGGCCGACTTCGTCAACCAGAATACTGGCTTCCCGATCTTCAAATGAGATGGCCCCCCGTTCCAAACGCATGGTTTCTAAGATCTGATGCAAGTCACCCATTTCTCGAAACATGGGAACCAGTTCGTGATAGCGCGCGATTGTCTCAGCCTTGTCATCTTGTAAAATGTCGTTAACAGCTGTATATGTCATGCGCTCTGTCGTTTGAATCACACTTTCAAAAATATCATACTTGACTACTTGACCCAATTCATCAATTTCCATTTCACAACTCATCGCTAGGCGTGGAACTTGGGGATTCAATGAACAAATCCCATTGGATAAACGATGCGGAATCATCGGAATCACTCGATCTGTCAAATAGACGCTGGTAGCACGTTCATAAGCTTCAATGTCCATCGGACTGCCTTCTGTCACATAGTGAGAAACATCAGCGATATGGACCCCTAAAAAATAATGACCATTTGCCAACTTTTTGACTGTTACCGCATCATCCAGATCTTTGGCATCAGCGCCATCAATCGTGACAATCACTTGATCACGTAAGTCACGCCGCTCCTGAATCTCTTCCTCGGTAATCTCATCGGGAATTTGTTCCGCATGAGCCAATACATCATCCGGAAATTTAGTAGGGATGCCGTGTTGCAAGACGATTGACATGATGTCCATCCCGGGATCATTTTTATGCCCAACCGTTTGTTTAATCAAGCCCTCCAAAGAATTGGGATAATCTGGCTCTGGGTAGTGAGTCACTTCTACCACACAAATCATGCCATCTACTGGTTGAATGCCTTCCGCCGCAATAAAAATTTTATAAGTATTCAATTTCTTATCTTGTGGCACAACAAAGCCATAAAGATCACTTTGTTGACGCTCCTCTTCGTCATAGGCGACAAATTCACCAACGACTTGGGTCATGGAGCGTTTGACAATCTCAAGTACTTTGCCTTCGGCCGTTTTTCCTTCCAAATGATCTGCAGGGGATATGATGCTGATCATGACAGTATCACCATTTAAGGCAAAATTGGTGTTTTCTTTTGCCACATACACATCTGCCTCTTCTGGATCAATTGTGACAAAACCAAAGCCGCGTTCATTTGCCCGGAATATCCCCTCTATTAAAATATCTCTGATCGGCAACTTAATCTTGCCTTTATTAGTGAAAGTGACAGACTTATCCCTTTCCATACTCGCGATGGTTTGGACTAGGAGTTTAAAATCTTCCCCTTTACTTAATCCAAGGCCTTCTGCTATTTGTTCCATGGAAAAGCTTTTTTTTGAGCTGTTTTCCATAAAACTAATTATTTTATCTTTAATTGTTTCTTTCATTAGTTCTCCTTTTTGAGTGCCGTTGATCCGATGCCTGTCGGCCTTAAGGCAACTCGCTTTCTTCTTGTTAGTCTCGCCTTGATTCGATTATTTTTATCTCATCAACCACTGAACAGGGTGTGACGCTGATCTTCCTTGCCTAAGCTTAATCACCTATTTCCAAGGCAAGCCGTTCAGATAGGTCAGCACATCCGTTTGCAACTGTTGGCGAGCTGGTCCGATGGTAATCACATGACCACTCTCTGGATACCACTTCACCTGAGTTAACGAGTTAACTAATGCTTTTTCCATCAGGTAAACGTCTTGTGGGTCAATCATTTGATCTTTGCCAGCCTGTACCAAAAGGGTTGGCTGAGTAACCGTTGCTAGCTGATCAAAGACAAGGGTCGTAAATTCTTTAATCTCACTTAACTGTTCGGTCAGTGATAACTCGATGTCGCTTAGTCGCTGGCGTTTTTCCAAGTCATTTGCACCAGATTCTTCTATTAGTTTTTTAGCAAAAAATTTAAAGGATGGCACGATATTGGTTTTAGATTCCGGAACAATCGGTGAACACAGAGGACCACCTCCGATGATCAACTCCGGGTAAGTTTCCAACGCCTTCATGGCAAAAATCCCACCTAAGGACAAGCCGAACACAGCCAATTGTGAGCAACCGTGATCGATCATTACTCGGACACTTCTTTCAAGATCTTTTTGCCATAACGCTGGCCCTGTTGCTAAAATGTCTTCTGGACGGGTTGTTCCATGCCCCGCAAATAGCGGCAACAAAACTGAATACCCTTGATTATTTAAAGAACGGCCCAATGAACGGACATCATTAGGGCTCCCAGTGTAGGCATGAAAAATAATAATGCCTCGCGAATCACCTTCAAAAAACGTTGTCTCTGGCGCTACTTGATTAATCTTCACCAAATCATTCCTCCTAAATTTAGCACACCACTAGGCACACTCGCTAGTTTGAGCTGACTATCTTGCTGATTATGAGACGTGCTGTATATGATTGTTTGATTAACTCCCATAATTATACCTAAAAAAGCCTCCTGTTTGAATTACAGGAGGCTTTTATCTCTTACTTAGATGATAAAAAGGCTAAAATTAAGGCAACAACGCCCCAGCTAACGCCTAATATAGCTGTAAGCTTTTGCATGACTGCTTCAAAACCACGAGCTTTTTGTTTACCAAATAACTGGTCAGCTCCACCTGTAAATGCACTAGCAGCACTATTTTGCTTGCTTGGTTGCATCATTACAGCAATTATAATTAAAATTGAAATAACAATCATCAGACCTAAGAAAAAATTATACACGGGTGACTCCTCCTTGCTCTATACTAATTGACATCTTCATAAGTTTATCATAAACCAACTTGAAATACTAGTTTTTCTCACGATTTTTGTCACTGCTTTTTCTGAACATTTTATCTCTAAAAGGAGAATAAAAACGACAATTAACCAAAAAACGAGAAAAGCCAAACAAGGTGTTCCCTCGAAGTAGACTGGTAATGGAAGGAAAGGCTTTTGTTGAACTCCCGGAAATCGCTTATTTTACTGGGCTTGTTTCGCTAAAAATTCCTCAAAGATCAGATAGACCTTTTCAGCTAACACCAGATTTTTTTGTGTTTTGGTCCAAAAATAATCCGCCAGCTGATCACTTCCCACAAGAATGGGTAAGGAGGACTCTTTAAATATCCGTTTTAGCCCTTTGGGGATGTAAAGGCAGGTCGTCGCCTGATGATTAGGGTGCTTAAAGTATGACTGAACACTGCTCAACTGCTGCTGAACAGATAACACCCCTGGGACTGTCCACCAATTGGTGATAGAGACGATGCCATTTCTAATATGCGACACTTGAAATAAACAAAATTGGGGCACTTGTTTAATTCCCAAATAATCACAATTGGCCTCTAAGACCATTGGAGCTGGCTCACGATTTAATTGCTTTTCAAGCATGCTGATTAAGAGCTGAACTTCTTGGGCTCGTTCAAAAGATTGTTGCCGACTCTGGCGCTCTCGCTCCTGGACTAAAACTTGGATCATCTGGGATAAAGGCAGCTGAAGAAATTCGCGAATATTAGTTCGTTGAAACTGATAAAGGGCTGGGTCAACGTCTCGATAACAACCGCCTAAACACAGGCCCAAATCGACGTAGAGACAAGGACGGCCTTTATTGTGCTGACACTTGGACAAGGGAAATTCTCGCTCTAAAAAATTGTACAGCAGTTGCGCCAACTGTTTGGAACCGTAAGGCCCAAAATAGTCACCACTTTCCGTCACCTTTTCAGTGAGCAATAGGCGGGGATTTTGCTCCTCAGTTATTTCGAGGTAGGTATATTGACGCTCTGCGATTAGCGCCCGATTGTAATAAGGTTTAAAATGAGCAATTAGCAGTGCTTCTAAAGCCAACGCTTCCTCATCAGAATTGAGATGAATCACTTCCAAATAAGCAATTTCATGAACAAGTCGCTGAGTCTTTTCATGTTCAACCTTGTTAAAATAACTGCTGACTCGGCGCTTTAAATTAACTGCCTTGCCAATGTAGATAATTTCTTGCCGTTTATTGCGCATAATATAACATCCCGGTGTAGTAGGTAAACGCAACGCTTGCTCCTTTAATGACATCTGACAGCTCCTTTCACGAAACATCTTCACTGTTAATTTACCACTTTTAAGGGCGCTAACGCAACTATTGTCTCACGTTCTTTTGTCAGAAAAGCCACGTTACTCAGTTGAGTGACGCGGCTTTTCCCTATAAAAACTCTGCCTTAACTAAAACTTCCCTTGATTGAGTCACATTTTGTTCATTAACCAGCACAATCGGGCCAGTACACCCCATGCCACTTTCAGCATAGATCCCAGCTTGCCACAAGCAAGTGACAGCATCCTCTAAAGCGATGACGTCAATCCCACTGATTTCAACGGTCACCACTTCTTTATCGGGAGCCACAACACTCTCTGCGACAACAGCTGTTTTAGCTTGTAAGGACTGACGAACTTCTTTTAACTTGGCTCGATTGGCTAAGGCGTACTCTTGTTTACTGATTGCCACCAGTTGTCCTTGAACCATTTGATAGGCATACATCAGCGCATTGGCTATGACAGTGGCTCCACTTGCTCGTGAAATTATCAAAACAGTCTCCTCGTACCCTTCGCCAATACCGGGGCCGTAGCCATAACCGGTTGCTTCGTAATTGCCTCCTGTCTGAAAAGCTGAAAACATCTTCATCAGAATATTACCGGTTAAGCTATCACAAACCATCACATCCACGCTACCGAATAATAAGTCATTACCACGCATGATGACGCCGCCATCACTGCGGTGACTTTCCGAAAAAGTGATCGGATAGCCATTATTAGCTAAAGTCTTCAAAGCACGCTCTACACTGTTTGCTCCATCCACATTTAAAATACCTAAAGTTGGCTGCTCGATGCCGGCGGCTTTTGCCGCCACAATCCCATTGATCGCGTTTAAAACCATCGCTTCATTTCGATTTGAACTTGTGGTTCCGGTGGTAGTGGAAATAAACATCTCTTTTCCCAGAGCCGGCGTGACCACTCGACCAACCGTTGAAACGCCGATCGGAAAAGGGTAATGCAAAGTGACGCACCCTTGAATGTAACCTTTTGCCAAAAGCTCCTCCATCTTCTGATAGTTATCCGCTTCACAAGTTGTCGCAACAACTTCGACACCTGCCCAGTCAACCGCTGTTCCAATCACCACAATGTCAAAAAGTTGCTGACTCTGAGCCAGTTTGACTGCCTGATGCATCGTTTCTAACCCATGCTCACTGCCGTCAATCGTTAAGCCAATCTTAGGTTTTGAATCGAGGTTCCCAGTTTCCAGATCGTTAGCTAACTCATTTAGAACTTCCTTAATCGTTGTATTTAGTTGCTTCGACATATCCTCCCTCCTATTCTTCCGTCATATTAGCCGCAAACTCCCGTAAGGCTTTGGCAACGGCTTGTCTGACTTCCCCTTTCAAGTCAGTCTGATCAGCTTGACTTACCTCACCACTATTTCGTTCGATAATGATTGACATTCCGTCAAAAAGATTGGTCATGCGCCCTAAGAACAAAGAGCCTTTGCCAACAATCATGGCTCGATTTTTGTCACCTGTCGTTAAGTCAGTGACAGCAAAGCCAAGGTAAGGCACGCCACTGGGGATATGCCCCTGAGTTGGCGCCCATCCTGGCAAGGCCTTTTCCGCCACAAAGCTTGCCAGTTGACTGCGCTCGATTTCTTTTCGAATAACGCCGATGGCTCCGATCATTTTTAAGTTAGCCACCGGTACATCTCCTGCCCCAGCCGGCTTGGTAATGTCTGGATTTTGCATCTCCAAAGAGTACGCATCAATATCGTTAACCGTATAGCCGGCAAGATCTAAAGGGGTGGCCACAAGGGCTGTGGTCACCGCTTGTGGACTGGAGCCACTGGATACCTTATGACGACCGACTAAATCAGTCCGTAACAAGGGGTGCTTGCCATCATTTTCGCTGATGAGCGCGGCAAAGCCGCCTAGTACATCTTCCAAAATCGGCAAGCCTTTTTCAACATGTGATTTGCCGTTCATTCCGAGCTTTGCTGTTGCGCCGCCAGCTACAATCACCACATTCTTAAATGTCTGAGCGCGCACCAATGAAGCTGCACTGATTAAGGCATGGGTAGGTGCTGCGCAAAATCCCCGAATATCGGAACCAGTGGCGTTGACACAACCCGCTAATTCGGCAATTGATTTAGCAAAGTTGCCGCCACCACGTTGGTTCATATCACCACAGGCTTCTTCACTACACTCGATCACATAATCAACATCAGCCGGATCTATGCCCTGCTGAGCGAGCAGATGTCGCAAGGACATGACACCACCAGCCTTAACGACCAGATTTTCCAGCATTACATGGGCATTTAAATTCACATCAATTTCGTGAGCTTGTTGCACACAACCAACCAATTGATAATTTTCATACAAACCTTCAGCATGATGCTCCTCCACTTGTGTCTTAAGCCACTCAAGGCTTTGGCCTTCTTTAATTTTAGCCGCGTCAGCCTTAAATAAAGGGTGTTCCTTCAACGCTTCTTTGACCGCTTTCCCATAGCTGGCTTCGAGATGAACTAATTCAAAAACGTCACACAACTGAATAATCCCGTAGAACTCTTTTTGAGGCATAATTTCCCCAATGTCGCTGTAGCGTTGGCCAGTCATTTGGTGCTGATACCAAGGTTGTGGCAATTCCTTTAACTGACTATAAGGCAAGTTGCCAATATACGTTTGATTTGGCGGATAATTGACCACATCCTCATAAGACCGTAAATGTTCTCTGACTTTTTTCAAATAATCACTATCAGGATTGACAATTCGTTCAGTCGTTTGAGTGGTCCCATTTTTTTCGACCATGTCAGGTGTATGGACCAATACATAACTGGCCGCTCTCAATGTTGCATAATCCATGATTAACCTCCTTACTTTGGAAAAAGAGACTGTCTGCTAACAGCCTCTTCTTCTAACTTAATATGTCGAAAACTCTTTGCGGATTCCCGATACTTCCGCAACAATTTCATCCACTTCTAACACCATTTCCATCATGCCGATTTGCTCGTCATAGACGTCTGAATCAACAAACTCTTTAAAATCTGGTTCAAAAATATGATAGACAGCTAGACCTAGCTGTACATTTGTTAGTGGTCCCGCATAGGTGGGATCACCATTTGTAACTGTTTCCGCAGCTAGACCAGCTGCTTCATATTCGGCACCGCCTAAAAGCACCACGACATTCTCTGCCCCGTACTTTTCAACGGCTTCCTTTACTCGTTTTTGGTTTTCCAAGTCCATGGCCCCTGCGGCCGTTCACACAAAGCATTCAGTCGAAGAAAAAACGACTTCTGCAGTAGTCCCCTTTAAACATTCTTCAATCGCCAATCCAGGAATACCATCACGATCCCCTAATACTATTATTTTTTTATTTTCTAATGACATCCGTTTTCCCTCCACTTAACAATATTTTTTTATCAATGCTTCCAAACTTTCTGGTGAAAGTTCCTCTTTTCCAAGTTCAGCAATTTTTTCGCCTTTTTGGTAAATCGAAATCACGGGCAATCCCATAATTTTATGCTTGATACAAAAACGACGAACCCCTTTTTGTGAGGTATTAAATTTCGTAAACTTCAATTTGTCGCCATAGGTCGCTGCCAAAGCCGTTACCGTCGGCATCAATGCCAAACAACTTTCACAGGTCTCCCCCCACCAATCAATCAACACCGGTTGATCACTGTTGGTGATTTCTTCATCAAAATTATCTAGCGTTAATTCAATCATCTTTCCACCTCATTTTGACTTATTTTCTTCGATATAGCGCTGAACTGCAAAGGCCGCTGTCGCTCCATCGCCAGCCGCCGTCACAACTTGTCGCAACAGTTTGGGTCTGATGTCACCGGCCGCAAAAATTCCTGGGATATTGGTTGCCAGATTATCCGTCGTTTCAATGTAGCCCCACTGATTTAAATCCAGCACATTTTCGTAGATCGCCGTCTTTGGCTGGTAGCCAATAAAAACAAAGATGCCAAAGGTGCCATCTTCTTCGTCTGCTTCAATCACCCTGGATTCATTTGTCTCAGTATTGCGGATGACCATGGACTCTACCAGACCATCCCCACTAATTTTCTCGACTACCGAATGATAGATCACGTCGATTTTGCCGGTTTTTTCGGCTTGCTCAATGGCAATCGCCTCGGCCGTTAGATAGCCGAGATTTTGAATAATGGTGACTTTCCTTGCAAAGTTTGTCAGAAAGGTGGCTTCTTCAACGGCCGAGTTTCCCCCTCCAATAACATACACTTCCAAATCTTCGAAGAAGGCCCCGTCACAGGTTGCGCAATAGGAAACCCCTTTACCTTGTAACGCTGCTTCGCCTGGACAGCCAATTTTTCGCGGAACTGCTCCGTTTGCTGCGATAACGGCTTTCGCCTGGTAAAGCGTGCCATCTTGACACCTAACCCTCCGATATCCCTCCTTCTGGGTAACGTCGATTTCGATAACTTCTTTGCCAACTTCGATCGTCGCCCCGTATTTTTTTACCTGCTCGACCATCCGAGCAATCAATTCCGAACCAGATGGCTCGCCTGATTCCCCTAGGATCGAGCCTGGAAAATTAGCAATCTCATGGGTCGACATAATTTGACCACCGAGCTTTTCCCGCTCTAGAACGAGGGTCTTTAATCTAGCCCGCGAATTATAGAGGGCTGCCGTTAAGCCGGCTGGGCCACCCCCTATGACAATTACATCATACTGTTCTGTCATTCCATCACCTTCCTCATTGATAAACCTTCATACTCGACTAATACGCGGCTGTCTTCCAACCGTTTGGTCACGTTTAACTCATCTAAATGTTCCAAAAACATCTTAGAATATTTTCTGCTAGTGTGCATCATATCCCGAAATTCCCCTAAGGTCATCGTTCCGTGAGCTGCTAAAAAACTTTGCACTTGGGCTAGTGCCGAGTGGTAGACTGTCATGTGGATCACTGTCTCTTGATTTAAATAATAGACACTATCTCCCACTAATGTCTCCAAAACCGCCGTGGCAGCTGGATCATTTGCCAAAAGTTCTGCCAAACTCGGGGGTGCTAACCCTGCCTCAAGCAGAGTTGTCTCAATTCTTTTTTTTATTGCTTGCTGCTCCGCGGAAAAAATGACGGAAAAACTCGCCAACTTAATACTTCCTTGAGAGCGTTTGACCACCCCTTGACCTTCTAAAAGCAGTAAGATCGCCTCGACCTCTCTTTGCCGTAGTTCAAAACGAGAACGGACTTCTTCAAGTGACATCCCTGACCTTAAGGGAAACTTCTGATGATAGTCTTGCAGTAACTCGTAAATAGCTGAACTAATTTCCTTTAGTTGACAACTGCTAATAAAGGTTTGATTAACTTGGACGACCTTTTTTTTGGCCAATAAAGTCTCTAAGCTTTGATTGATCTTGAGGCTGCTGGTATTCAAATAATCTGCCATGGTTTTTGCGGTAACAAAGCCAGCTTGTTTGTTCAAGTAATCCAATAGAACCAAGTTAAAGTCCCCTGACTCTTTGACGTGCAAGCTTTCTAAAATATCCTGATTATAACGTCGGTGCTTTTCAGCATTGGCTTCTAAGACAATACCACCAGCGATGGTTACCGTCGGCGAATAGGAGCGTAAAATCAAATGATCGCCTTGTTTAACAGCCACTTGTTCTTCTAAACGCAATTGGACATATCCCTCACCACCAGGGGGGATGTCAGCGGCACCTAGAGGGACCACCCGTCCTAAGACTTCCTTAGTCCCCAGATGAATGTGAACGCGATTCCAAAGACCCAATGGACGCTCAGCAGAAGGGAGCGCCCTTAGTTTAACGTCAATCATCCAAGTAGGCGTGACATTGTTTTTGACTGTTATGACATCGCCTCGTTTTAGATCGCCTAAGCTCAATTTCGTCAGATTTAAGGCCGTACGCTGACCAGCAAAAGCCTCTTCCTGAGCAGACTCATGAACTTGAATGCTGCGAATTTTGGTTTTTTTTGCACTGGGATAGACAACCAGATCTGCCCCCACCTTTAAGGAGCCGTCAATTAAGGTACCAGTGACAATTGTGCCATGACCTTTTACCGAAAATACACGATCGATGTTTAGCCGAGGTTCACTTTCGTTGAGACTCTTTTCAATGCTGGTCACTCTACGATAAATTTCACTTTTTAGCGCTGCCATGCCAATCCCTAAGACTGCATCTGTTTCAATCAGCGGGGCATCAGCTAAAGCAGTATGGCTTAAGGTCTCGCGAATATCCTCAACCACTAACTGACGCAGGTCCTCTTCAACTGTTCCCACTTTCGTCAACACGACAATAAAATCTTTTACGCCTAAAAGCTGCAATATATCAAGATGTTCTCTCGTTTGCGGCATAATGCCCTCATTGGCGTCAATGACCAATAACACCAAGTTAATCCCAGCGACACCAGCTAACATATTTTTCACAAAGCGCTCATGTCCTGGAACATCCACGATGCCGATCCGTTGACCATCTGGCAAGTCAAGGTAAGCAAAACCGAGATTAATGGACACGCCACGACGTTTTTCTTCAGCCGTAGTGTCCGTCTCAATGCCGGTTAGCCCTTTGATTAAGGTTGTTTTACCATGGTCGATATGCCCAGCTGTTCCAATCACAATATGTTGATTCGACATTTTGGTTCCCTCCTTTAACTTGACAGATGGCTAAACAGTCAACACCGTCAGCCCTCTCGTATCATTAAAATTTGCGTTCCCAGCTTATGATTCAAAAACTGTTTGCGTGTCAATCTCGCTTTCTAAAGCTGACAAGGCTTTTTCAACAATCCCACGGCGTAATTTCTTCTCATCTTCCCCATTTAAACTGGGATTTCCCAAGGGATGAGGGATGGCAATCGCCGGGACAATTCGATTGGCGCCAACTGTCAAGGATATCGGCACGACCGTACAGATATGAACGACAGGTAACCCTGTTTTCTCAATTTCTTTTACCATAGTTGCTCCGCAACGGGTACAGGTTCCTCAGGTGGAGGTTAAGATCACGGCCTGAACACCATCAGAAACCAGTTTTTGAGCAAACTCGGCTGCAAAACTTTTGGCATTAGCAACTGAGGTGCCATTGCCAGTTGTCGTGTAAAATTTCGAGTGCAACTCGCCAATCCGTCCCTCCTTTTCCAAGTCACGCATCACGTCAACTGGCAAAACACGGTCGGCATCTTGATTGGCATACATCGGGTCGTATCCACCGTGAGCTGTTTCATAAGTCGCTTCAGTTAAATCCTGCACGCCCGTAATATCGTACTCACCGTATTTTGAGGCACTGGAAGATTCGATATGATCGGGATTACCTTTCGGAACGATTCCTCCTGAAGTAACCAGTGCCACTTTCGCATGAGCCATGTCAGTGATTGCCTGACCAGGCACTACGTTATCAAACTCAGGCATTGGAAATTCCGTTTGAAAATCTTGATTCGCTATTTTTTTTATCAGCATCTCAACAGCACGGTTTGCCCCTCGCTGTTCAGCTTCAAAATTTGTCCGATGACGCACGATGTAGTGATCCTCAAGCGGATCAACCGCTTCGCCTGCTAATAATTTTTTGGCCAAGCTTGCCATTAAGGGCACCGCTTTTCTCATCGCTGCCGCCGACTTCCCGACAGAAACGATATAGGCCTCTTTTTTATATAAGTCGACCCCAGGGTTTTCTTCATACATCCCAGTCACAACTGGGATATTTAATTGTTGCGTGACGGCTTGAGCAACTGCTCCACAAGCCACGCCATAACGCCCAGCGTTAAATGCAGGTCCAGCGATTACTAAATCAGGATGAAAGGATTGGATCATCTCCGTGACCGTCGCTTCCGCAATAGCCATATTTTCACCAAAATAACTATCGCCACAGACGACTGTCCCGACGATCTCAACCTCTTCACCTAAAGCGCCAGCGAATGCCAGTCCAGGACCAATAATTTCCGCCTTTTTAAAAGGTTCGGTTCCAGCATGCTCTTCGCCACCAATTCCTGCATAAAACTGATTGATGTAATGAACTATTTTATATTTAGCCATGTTTACCTCCTTATGTGACATCATTTAGTTTGGACATTCTCTATTTCCTAATGTCCTTTCGCCGACATTTTGTTAAAGCCAAGCTCATTGGTCGCTCCTGTAATAGCTTGAATTTCCACTTCAATGCTGCCATCTTTTCGCAAGCTCCCGTCAAATCCGCCAGCAATGACATCAACATAGTCATATTGCCCGATCAACCGATCCATCGGTGGTAAGATAATCGTTTCATTGGCATTGCCACCAGTCACAACCGCTGTTGCCAATTTATCGGCATCAGCTAAGGATTGGCTAGCGCCATCGCGCCCTGCATATTCATCAGTGACAATAACGGTCTTAATCCCTTTTTGTTCAATTTTTTTACAATTCATGATCAGATCCGTATCTGGATTGCCAAAACCTTCCTGCGTAATGATCACACCGTCTAGTCCTAAATATTCTGCCAATTTGGCGGTCCAATCACTGGAACGTTCCTTATCTGCCAAATAGACTGTCTCATTGGTAATAATCACACCAACAAAATTGACTTCTTTTCCGTGTTTTTCGTAGAGCTCTTCAATCACCGGATTGTTCAAATGATGATAGGTCGTATTTTTATCGCATGCTGACACACAATTACCACTAATAATCGCCCCATCCATGATTTCTGTCGGATATAAGATCGTTGGCACAACATGCTTAGCATCGGTTCCATAAACATAAGTATCATGCAGCAAGCCTTGAGTCTGCAACATGTAAACGTAACCAACTTTAGGAAGGTCAGGATACTGTGCCACTTGTTCAAAGACTGGTAAGGTTTCATAAACTGTCACCTCATCTGGTTCAAGTGCTTGACCTAATTTCCCGAGATATTCTGCGACTTTTAAACCTGCTAAGCGAGCTGCTTCTTCATAACTATGGGGTTCCAAATCGACTGCCGGCTCTAGCACCAAACAAATATTAATGATCGCCGAAAATGGCGTTTTTTCCGCCCCTGGTCCGCTCATATCAACGATACCTTCTTGAAAGCCCACTATCTTGCCAAC
This sequence comes from Vagococcus allomyrinae, assembly GCF_017829975.1. Lineage (GTDB taxonomy): Bacteria > Bacillota > Bacilli > Lactobacillales > Vagococcaceae > Vagococcus_D > Vagococcus_D allomyrinae. The sequence goes on from NZ_JAEEGA010000023.1 coordinate 47,716, forward strand.
CGTCGTGATACCGCAACCCTTTAAGACGTGAGTCCGACCAGATCCGACAATGCCAACCTTGTTAATCACGCCGGGAAATATCCCGCCACCACCAGCAACTTTACAGCGAGGTTCAATCACATCTTTAACGGGCGTGATGCGAATGCTTTCCCCAGGTTTAGCGATTTGAATGTCACAGGAGTGAATCCGTTCATCCTTTAAGACCATCCCTTTAATCTCTGTTTCATTAAGGTAGAGTACGCCTGCCACCACCTTCGCCGTATCACCAAATACCACCTCTTTAATGTGAATCTTTCCAAGTTCTAGTTTCATTTCTTCACCTCAATTCAAATTTTTGTACCGATTCTCCGTACTATTGAGCTGCGTCTCACCTCCTTTAATCGTGAATCGTTGATTCAACTTTATCTCCATTAACGAATACCCATTCGCTCAACGGTACTTACCATGACATAATAATCGACGTAAGCAAAATCTTGTAAGACAGCCTCGGTCCAATTAGGACGGGGCTTGTCCGCCATAAAACGCTGATAGACTTGGATGGCTTGTTCAATGTAGTCGAGACTGGTTATATCGATCACTTCCCCGCCACCTCCTAAGACAATCGACTTATAGTAGGTTTCATTAGGTTTGATGCTGCTGCTCAAAGGATGAGTTAACAACACCATCTGTTCCTCGATAATGTATCTTTTTACTTTTAGCAACAACTGGCCGTGATCTTCTTTCAAAAACTCCAGCGGAATCTTGATCTTTGATCGGGCCACCAGCGGATTGTTAGTTACCAATAACATGGCTTTCCCTCCATTGGAAATAAGGCTCTTTTCGCCATTCTTTTACTCTCACGAACAAAATCCAGCCCATGATGAATAAAAGGACAGAAAAAACAGCCCTTAATTTGATTAGATGACTCCAGTCTAGCAAACTTAGAGCGCAACCGCTCAGTTATACTTTGTCAGAGAAACGTGTATTTTCTTTTGATCCGTTTACTCACATTGAACACCCTTTCATCTTCAAGTTAAGTATATCACAATCTAAGAAAAATGGTAACGTTTACTATAATCCTGACTTTTTTGAAAGTTCTACGGTTTCCTCTTAGAACAATTTTTTTTCGTGTTATCCTTAACATGTGAAAAAATCCCCCAGTCCAAGAGCTACCTACTCTAAAAAGGTTGATAAATAACCAACTTCACAGAAAACGGCTTATTTTAATATTCCTGATAGGTGACGATTTTGCCATTATCACAGGGACAATTCCAACATTTTTTCAACTAATACCCCCTATTCTCTAAAAACACAAAATTGTATTTAATCCTTACCGAAATGACGGTCATTGTTTTCCGACGGATTAGCTTTAACTCAAACAACCAAGCTAGCACTGGGCTAACTTGGTTGTTTTTCCTTCTCCTTAGGCAGTTTTAGCAATTGCTTTTCTCTGCGATAATGAAGGCCATTTAAAATAATAATCTTAGCGATCACATAGGTCGGCAAAGCTAGGATCATCCCAGGGAGACCAGCCAGTTTGCCTGCTACTAATAAAGCCAAGATAATGGTCAAAGGATGCATGTTAAGGCTTTTCCCCATAACCAAAGGGTAGACCAGATAAGATTCACCTAGTTGGATCAAGATAATACTGATTGCCAAAATGACTGCTTTTTGAGGAGACATACTGAAGGCAATGATAAAGGCAGGGGTTACACCAATCCAAGGTCCTAAGTAAGGTATCACATCCATCATGCCAGCAATGCAAGCCAAGAGAAAGGCATAAGGGATTCCTAATAGTTTAAAGGTAAGGTAGGCCCCTGCTGCTACATATAGACATACCAGAGCTTGACCACTGATATAAGCTGATAAAGCGGTATTCACACGGCCAAGTAACTCCTTGGCCGGTTGCTGATACGCTTTGGGTACAAATAAACTAACCGCTTCTGGAAATCGCTGACCATCTTTGAACATGTAAAATAAAATAATTGGCACCGTAATAATCAGTAGGACTGAACGGGAAAGCACACTGATAACTGTCCCAACACTGGTCGTCAAGCCATTGACTGTCGCGTTTAAAATCTGATTGGACGAGACGGATAACTCACTCCAATAGCGTTGGACATCAATATCAAAGGCTAATCTATTTAGCCACTCAGCTAAATTTTCTTGTTGACGGCTGACGAATTCTGGCATTGCCTTAGTTAATTCCATAAACTGACCAATTAAATTGGGAAAAATAGTGCCAATCAATAAGCCGAAGATCAGGGCGATCATCACAAACACCAGAGCAATTGCATAACTGCGCTTTTTAGTTAACTTTTCCAATAAAAGAATCACTGGATTTAGGACATAATATAAAAAGCCAGCGATCATAATCGGGGTAAATAACGTCGTAATAAAAACTCCGACTGGTTTAAAAATAAAGCTGATTCGTGTACACAATAAAATTAATAGCGCCATGCCAATCAGATGGAACAATAAATCTAACAATTTTGATGGTCGCCAGGTTCTCATCACAGCCTCCTAGCCAATCCAACCAGCGATAATACTGGTCACTAACACTGAAGTAATCGTCACTGTTGAAAAGCCGGCAATGATCATTTTAGGTAAAATCTGACCTTCAATTGCCGCAATTTCGGCTTCATTTTCCCCGACACTTTTGGCAGCTTCTTGACTCAAAATCATGGTTCCTGGAAACCCGTATAGAGAGGTAAGTCCGACGGCAATTGACATCGGTAAACTATAGCCCAAGATTTTCCCCGTGATCACAGAGAATAAGACACTGCCACTCACCCCTACCAAGAATGACAAGGTGATTGGCACGATCAAATCAAATAAATCCTGCGGTTGAATCGTCGCTAGCGGACCAAAGATGATAATTAATATCCCAAGCATCATCAACCCATAGGCATCGATGCCGGTTAAAATATTAGGTTTAACAATTCCTAAGGCTCTTAAGGTCACACCTAATAGCAAGGCGACAATAAACGTATTCAAAATCCCGTTTGTAATATTGCTGATAAACGTCGAAATCAACACCACTACCCCAACAACAAAAAGTGTCCCGGCTGTTGTTTGAAACATTGCCGGTAATTTGCCTTTTTCTTCTTCATGATCGGCTTTTTTCTCAACAGTTTTTAAGGTGCCAGCGCGATATTCAGCTTGGAGCCGTTTCGCTTCTTTTCTTAAGATAATCGAGGTAAAAGGAAAGCCAATCAGTCCTTGTAAAGCAGATATTAAGACTGGCAATACGGCCACTGAGACGAGTCCCGCCGCTAAAGCCGCTTCCTGAACGATGATAATTGAAATGGTTCCACCACTAACAGCGCCAATTGCCGCAATGGCATAGTTCATGCTTTCAAATAAAGGACCGACTACTAATAAGGCCACTGTTATCCCAAGAATGGCCGCCACGCCAATGACTACCGTTTTCCATTGTTGCTTCAATTCATCAATACTGATCATCGTGCCAATGTGCACAATGATAAAGCCAACCACAGTTGACCCTAAGGGTAACAATGAAGAACTGGTTAAAATATCTTCTGGTAAAATACTCGTTTTAAAACCGATTAAAAAGATTAATGAGGCCACTAATAGGGAAGAAATCAACGACTTTGTTTTTTTAGAAACAAAGTCACTGATCGTCCACACCAACATAATAACTGTAAATGCCAACACTGGATTCATCTAAATCACTCCCGAAATTTTTCTTTATCCTAAAGGTAGATAAGTAAAGCCCAACCCATGAACTTCTGATACATTATAAGCAATCACAAAAGATTTATTATCGATTTCATCAATAACTTTTAGGATTGCTGGATACTCCTGATTACTAAGAATAATCATCAGCATGTTTTTCTCACGTCCCGTATAACCACCTTCAACTGAAAAAACAGTTATGCCACGATTGACTTCTTGGAACAACGCTGCTTTTATTTCATCAACATGGTGTTCACTCATAATCATCACTGCTTTGCGGCGTTTCATGCCTGTTTCTATATAACTCATCACGATAGAGGTAATCACCAGTGAGAAGATGGCTAAAAGGAACTCTTCAAAGCCAAAGACGACGATATTAAATAAGACAATCACCGAATCGGTTGCCAATAATCCGATCGACGTACTTAGGCCAAAATATTTCTTGAAGATTAAGGGCGGAATCGTCGTTCCACCACTTGAAGCGCCTATTTTATATAAAATGGCCACTCCTGTTGCAAAAATAGCACTACCAAAAATCACCGATAACAAACGATCGCTAGTCACCATAATCTCTGGCACAATCGCTAGGGAAATCGGCAACATAATACTGCCAATCACCGTATGAACAAAGTGACTTTCCCCTAAAAAGAGATAGGTGATAATTAGCATAAACCCATTTAAAACTAAAACTACTAAGGCTCTGTTAATACCAAAAAATTGTTCAGCCAGAATCCCAATACCGCTGACGCCACCTGCCGCTATATGATGGGGTCCTAAAAACATGTTAATACTTACGCCGATTAAGGCGATGGCAAATGCCACAATGGGCACTTGTTTTAGCAGAGTCTTCATTTTTGTCGCCTCTTTTCTTACTGTATCCAGCTCGCAAACAATCCGAACATATCGTTCCACTAGATTATCAACTTAATGACGAGCAAAGAGTGGTACTTTCAGCTTCTTTTTGGCTGGAAGGTTAACGATTGCTCGTCATTATTTAATTGGAACTAGCTAGATAGACATCCTAAATTATCCAATTTGCTGGTTTCGTGCTTGATGGCTATCCTCCTTTGTCAGGGAGTGCCATAAGCTTCTAGCCAATAGCCCTGCGATCGATTAGTTAGTGCCTTTGACTAATTGAACCGCCAATTCAAGAGCTTTGAGTAATTCATCTATGGCAATATACTCGTGCAAGGTATGAATTTCTTCGTAACCGACAGACAGGTTTAACGCCTTCTTCCCTTTAGCATTAAAGACATTGGCATCACTGCCACCACCACTGACATCATAACTGGCATTTCTTCCAACGGCCTCAATGGCTTTAGCAGCCAGTTGAACGACCGGGTCACTTTCACTAAAGCGATAGCCGATCGACTTAATGTCTGTCGAATAATTAACTTTCCCCCCTAATTGACGCGCATTATCTTCAAAAGCTGAGACCATGGCCATCATTTGCTTTTCACACGCTTTACGAGAAATCGAACGAGCTTCAGCCGTCACAATCACATTGTCTGCCACGATATTAGTCGCCGTTCCTCCAGCTATTGTGCCAATATTAGCCGTGGTCTCTTCATCCAAACGACCTAGTGTCATCTCAGAAATCGCTTTAGCAGCAATTTCTATCGCCGAAACACCTTTTTCAGGCTCTAACCCTGCATGAGCCGTTTCACCGATAATTTCCACTTCTAATCCCATTAAGGTTGGGCTTGCCATCGTAATACTGCCAACTGGCCCGCCATTATCTAATACAAAACCATAAGCTGACTGTAATTGGCTAACATCAAAAGCACTGACGCCAACTAAACCAATTTCTTCTCCTGGGGTGAGTACAAACTCGATCAGACCATGAGGAATGTTTTCTTCTTGAATCACCTTAACTAATTCCAACATAACCGCAATGCCGGCTTTATCATCTGCAGCCAAAATCGTTGTGCCATCTGAATAAATAACCCCGTCACGGATTTCTGGTTGTATGCCAACGCCTGGTGTGACAGTGTCCACATGGGCTGAGAAAAAAATCGGCGCAACATCTAAATCGCCTGGGAACTGACACAACAAATTGTTAGCCCCTAATCCGGTTTTCCCCATCGTGTCATCTTCAATAACCTTTAGTCCCAACCCTTCAAACTGTTCTTTTAAATATTTTTGAAACTTTCCTTCATTTTTAGCTTCAGAATCAATTTTAACCAACTCGATAAAGGTCTCAACTATTCTCTCCATACTTGACACAGCCTCCTTAAAATAGAAATAATTGCCTGTTTGTTCACATGAGGCACTTTTCGAAAAAGAACTATGATTACCTCATGCCTTCTGTTCCCGCTCCTCTCTTTTGTTCACTTTGAACATAAATTGAACAACTTATAAAGCCAGTGAGACGGTTGCTTCGTTAGTCACTCTCCAATTGATAAAATAACTAACAGAAACCTCTGTTAAAGCCTAAACAATCAAAATAGTCAAAAATCAGAGGTTGTGGTCTCTTTATTGCATATTACTTTTTACACATTATGACAAAAAAAAGAAAATAAATCCAGTAATTTCACTCGCTAAAACAATATTTTTTTCGTTATTTTTATCTTGCTAAACATTACCACGTAAACTCACTATTATATGAACAACAAAAGCTTTGAATGTAATTGAGATAAAATGAATAGTTGCACAAATTAAAAATATACCGTTATAAAATATCCGTTTATTTTTATACACATTTTTATAAATATAGTTCAATACAAGAAAAGCTAAATAGGGCCTGAAACTGGAGCCAAACTACGCTATCGGAAAGTCTTATACTTTCCGATAGCGTAAAAAAACGATCAGCTTCGCAGCCGATCGCTTTCTCTTAAAATAGTTTCGTCGGGTTTAAGCGATTATCAGGATCAAAGACCTGCTTAACCTGCCGTAAATATTTCACGTAAACCGGATTTGCTTCTTTTAAAAAATACTCTTTCTTCAATAAACCAATGCCGTGTTCTGCTGAAGGAAGACCTTGTTGATCAGAAATAAAATGATATAACTCACTTAATAGCTGGGACAAGCGTTTTTCCCATTCTGCGGCTGATAAATGTTGACGCATGATACAGCCGTGAATGTTACCATCACCAGCATGACCGAAACAGACCGTCGGTAAATGGTAACGTTGGCCCAGCGCCTTCATAAAGTCGATGGTTTCTGTCATTCTGTTTAATGGGACAACCACATCTAGTGGCTCTTGCTGACTAACTGCTTCTATTCCCGCCACGATATTTCCCCGCAATTGCCAAACTTGTACAGCTGTTTCGGCAGTCAAAACCAAACTGTCAATTCCACCATGTGTTTCTGCAAGTCGAATCGCTGTTTGGTAACGAGCAATTATTTCTTTAGGGTCTTGCCCATCAACCGTTAGCAATAAATAGGCAGCCCCTGAGTCCAAAGGTAATTTCAAGCCTAAATCTTTTTCACTGTAAGCCATGCCTTCTTTTTCAAAAAGTTCCAAAGCAGTCGGTTCCACATGGCTTGATAATATAGCTAGGACTGTCTTAGAAACATCTGCAAGCTGATCAAAAGCAATTAACACCGATTGACTGGTCACAGGAGGCACAATCACTTTTAACTGAATTTCCGTAATGATGCCCAAGGTACCTTCTGATCCGATAAACAAGTCTTTTAGATCGTATCCGGAGCTGTTTTTCTCAGTGATACTGCCAACGGGTAACACCTCCCCACTTAAGAGAACGACTTCCAGTGCACGAACATAGTCTCGTGTCACCCCGTATTTAACGGCTCTCATCCCGCCGGCATTGGTTGCCACAGTTCCTCCGATAGTCGCGTCTTTGGAACCTGGATCTGGGGGATAAAAATACCCTTCCTGAGAAACATAAGCTTGAATGTCAGCCAAGGTCACACCCGGCTGCACCTTTAAGGTCAAAGTTTCCTTATCAAAGCCCAAAATCTGATTCATCAGCGAAAAATCGATTAACAGTTCTGAGCTAACAGGTAATGTGGCACCAGTTAAGCCTGTTCCTGCCCCTCGCGGAATGATACTCAGATCTGCCAGTTGAGCGTACACCACTAATTCAACAACTTCTTCAGTTGATAAAGGAAAGACTAAGGCGTACGCCTCCCCTTGTCTTCCCGTCACTGAGTCTACCAGGTATTCCTGAGGAATCAATTCTGGCGCGGTCACTCGTTCTTTTCCACAAATTTCTATTAGCCGTTTCATTTAAATTGCTCCTCACTCTTTAAAAAGCTTTCCGGCGGGACCTTATCATAAGGATTACCGACAGAAAGCTCGTGTATTATCGTTTCAATGCCCGTTTTGCAAAGAGATCGCCAATCCATTGAATCAATTGAACAATGACGATCAAGAGAATGATCACAACCACTAAGACACCTGTTTCATAACGATAATAACCATATTGAATGGCCAGATCGCCAATGCCCCCAGCGCCAATGGTTCCCACCATAGCAGAATAGCCGATTAAACTAATGATCGTTAATACCACGCCTCTAATCAGGCTAGGCAAGCTTTCGGGGAAAATAACCTCGCGAAATATCAATGACTTGCTAGCACCAGTTGCGATGGCCGCTTCTAAAACACCATGATCGACTTCAGCAAAGGCCCCTTCAGCAATTCTGGCAAAAAATGGAATCGCAGCAATTGTCAGGGAGACTGTGCCACCAGCAGGTGTATATGGGTCACCGACAACAAAGGTGGCCAACGGGATTAAGACCACCATTAGAATTAGAAATGGCAATGAGCGAATAGCATTGACAAGAAAGCTCATGATGGTGTACAGCACGCCTTGCTTCATAAAGAGTGGGTGACTAGTATAGTACAACAATAAGCCGAGTCCGCCACCCAAAACTAAGGCAATCAATGTGGCAATCACGACCATTTGCGCCGTTTGACCTAAAGCTTTTGGTAATTCCTGCTGAATGATTTGCCATGTTTCCGTCATGATCCTTCCTCCTCTCCGACTAGCTTCAATGTGTCAACCTGTCCTTGGATCATCTCAATGGCCCGTTTGATCTCCTCAGGTTCTCCGTCAACATGAATAATCAACCGTCCGATAGCCTTTCCTTGAATGTACTCAATTTTCCCATGAGTAATGCTGACCAAGACGGGAATCTGGCGAGAAACATTCGCTATCAGGGGCTCTAAAGCATTATCATCCAGATAGGTTAGTTCCAATAAAACACCTGTCCGAAATTTCTGCACTAATTCTTGGGGAATCACTAAGTTCATGTGACGTCCCACCAATTTTTGGGTAAATTCATGTTGTGGTTTACCGAAAATCTCAAATGTTCGATTTTGTTCCACAATCTCGCCATTTTGCATAACCGCCAAGCGGTGAAACAGTCGCTTGGCCACTTCCATCTGGTGGGTGATAAAAACAATCGTTAAATTTAGTTCCTGATTAATCTTTTCCAATAAGTTAATGATCTCTTCTGTGGTTTCTACATCTAAAGCACTGGTCGCTTCGTCACATAATAAAATATCTGGCTTGTTAGCCAAGGCTCTCGCAATGCCCACTCGTTGCTTTTGACCACCAGACAGATTTGCTGGATAATCAGCAATCTTGTCACTCAAATCAACTAGTTCCAGAAGTTCTTTCACTCGTTCTTGACGCTGCTCTTTCGGGTAATTGGCAGCTTTTAAAGCGAAGAGAATATTGTCGCCAATGGTTCGATTACTAATGAGATTAAAATGTTGAAAAATCATCCCAACTCTTTTGCGAATCTCCCCCAAAGCTTGCCCTTTAGCTGCGGTAATATCTTGGCCGTCAATTAACACCTGACCGCTTGTTGGCACTTGCAGCAAGTTCATGGTTCGGACAACGGTACTTTTGCCAGCACCACTTAAGCCGACAATGCCAAAAATCTCGCCTTTTTCCACTTTTAAGGACACCTGGTTGACGGCTGTGATTTGTCGCTTTTTTTGTTTGAATTGAACAGACACATTTTTTAACTCAATTGTACTCATTGGCTTATTCCTCTCCCTCTACTTCCAGGATTCTGGTTGATCAAAATCTTTGAACTCTGACTTTGCAATAGCCGCTTTAAACTCGTCACTGGTTAAGACTTCTGCAAAGGCTTTTCCTAAATCAGAGTCTTTATCTTCTGTTCGAAGGGCCACCACATTTTTATATTTTTCCTGCAATTTTTCTAAAGCTAAGGCATCTGCTGGTTTTAACTCTGCTGCCCAAGAAAAATTACCTGGCACTAAAGCAATGTCCACATTGTCTAGCGAACGAGCTAGTTGGGCGGCATCCAGTGGTTTAAAATCCAAGTTTTTAGCATTTTCTGCAATATCGTTAACCGTGGCTTTTGTCTCATCAATATCGGCGTTGATCGTAATCAACTCATTGGCTTGCAATAATTGCAATGTTCGCGCTAGATTTGAGGCATCATTGGCAATCGAAACTTTCCCGCCATCGGGCAGATCACTTAATTGTTTTAAGTCCTTGGAATAAATGCCCATTCCTAAAGTTGGCACCTGACCAACGGCAGTCAACTCTAACTCATTGTCCGCAGAAAATTTTTCTAAGTATGCAGTGTGTTGAAATAAATTAGCATCGATTTGCTTTGCTGCCAACGCTTTATTCGGTTGAACATAGTCATTAAACAATTTAGTTGTAACGGTATAGCCTTTTTCTTTCAACAATGGCCCAATAACATCTGTGACCATGTCACCATATGGCCCAGGGGCAACGCCGACAACGATTTCTTTTGTTTCGCTTGCCGTTTCTTTCTTAGCTCCTTCTTCCTTTTTACCGCAAGCGGCTAAACTTAATACTAAGACACAAGCTGAGACGGCAAGCGTCACTTTTTTCCATTTTTTCATTATTCATTCCTCCAATTTTATGTATAAAAATAGCCTTCATCCATAGTGAAATCACTATAAGGACGAAAGCGTGTTGTAAACTATTCGTGTTACCACCTTAATTTGTTAGACTCTCGCAAGCCTAACCTTAAACAGTCCATGACTGTCTCGCGATAACGGGCGCTCCGTAATTAGCTGACAAATTGCTCGCTAACTCTACTCAAAGTCCATCTACCAGAATGGGATACTCTATCTCTTTTCAGCTGCCGAGACTCTCTGTTAAAGCGTCATTCTATGCTCTTCTTTTCATTGTTTTTACATTATTAAGATTAATCAAATTCTCATTAAATACTAATATATAGAATAAAAGAAAGAAAGTCAAGATGTTTCAGAAATACGCCAGAAACTGAGCTATCTTTTTCAATTTACATTTTTAAAATAGACGTTCTGTTCTTTTAAGTCTATTATTAATAAATTAATCGGTGCCTTAAGGGGTTGTCATTGCTTTTGTTTGAGAGCCCTTATATAATCAAATTATATAGGAAGTGATTGTAATGTTAATGAAACAAAAAGAGTTTCGGAAGCTTGTTCGTTCAATGAAACATCTCGAGTACCATTGGGCTCAATATAAAAAACGCTTTCCGGAGCAAACTTGGGGCTTTAGGTATCGAATTAACATTGAATCTTATATTTATCGCGATAAAAAAGCGTTATTCCGTTCAATAATTAACATTCCGATCATCAAACGCGTTTATCTTTCCCCAAAAACCAACCGGCAATTAAAACAATATGCCAAGATCAGTCGTTTATTGCGAACTAGTTTAAAGAAAAACAAACCTCAAAAACAACACAAGGATAAAACGTATCAAATAAGGCCATAAAACAGAGAGCCAAACGATTTAGCGTTGTCTCTCTGTTTATTTATTTTGTTGAATCAGGCGTTTAAAACTAAAATTAGCAAGCTGTTGTTCGCCAACTTTGATATGGGCGTTCGAAAACTCCTTAAAGCCATTTTTTAAATAAAACTGACGATTTCGCTCGGTATTCGTCACCAAGGTCAGCAAGCCGCCATCGTTTTGGGCGATATAAGGGATGAGACACTGATTGATAATCTTACTGCCTAAATGTTTGCCTTGTTGGCGCTGATCAACAGCTAACGAGTCCAAGTACCATGAGGTGGAGTTCAGTTGCCGACAGGCCATTCCCATTTCTTCGTTGACTTTTAAAAACGTCAGAAAATCAGATAGGCCAAGATGCTTAATTAGGCGCCACCCTCCTGAGATAGCATAATCAAGGAACCCAATTTCCGAAGTGTTTTTCTTTTTTAATAGCGCAGCCACAACGACCTGGCCTTCTAATTCACCGATAAAGCAGAGATGTTTTCGGAAATGGACCCTCGTATTAACCTTGTACAATTCTGTTACAAAAGGAGTGCTATCCCTTTGTTCAGAAGAAAACAATGTCATGAGTGGGTAATCTTTAAACGACTCTGAAAATAGATTAATCACCGCTGATAATTCGCTTTTTTGTGCTCTCCGAAATTTCATGCTCAGACCTCTCCCCGATTTGAAGTAGTTTTCTATAGACTGAATAACATAGTGCCAATGGCTTATCAACATAATGATTGGTTGTGACCATTTAAAAGGACCTACATCGTTAAATCATACAATGCAACCTTATTAATTTCCACAAAAAGCCGTTTACCTTTTTTTTGCACAGAATGACCTTCCATCTCCAGCAATCTCTTTTGTTCCTCTATGCCGCCTGGGTATTTATCATTTAACTCACCAGCTTTTTTTAGCGTTCGCCACCAAGGAATCTGGTCAGTTTCTCTCTCCTGACTTGCATGAGCGCAGATGTTGGTAAAGATGCCAGCTGTCATTGGACAGGTTACATCTGCTGCGGCCTCTTGAGCCAAATATTCCCGCATTCGGTCAATCGTCAGCACCTTACCCACAGGTACTTCAGCCATCAACTGATTGTACTGCAGCGGGGAGGCAACTAGCATGATCCTCCCTTTTAGGCGTTTCATCGCATCTGGTTTTTCCCTTAAATCCACCAATTTTGGCAGATCTTTTGAACCAAATAGTTTTTCGTTGGCTGTTTTTTTTACCATCATTTTCACTCCTAACAAGTTAGCCAATATCGTCTAATGATTTTTTGCTCTTGCTGATCTACCCGTTTGTCTGCCAGTCTGCCATGATTATTTTCAATCACCTTAGCTGAGGCGTGATTATCGTCTGCACAAGTGACTAACACGTTGGCTAATCCCAATCCTTTAGCCTCAGTTAATGCCAGTTTTAACATCTCAGAGGCATAGCCTTTATTTCGCTGATCTGGTCGAACTGAATAGCCAATGTGCCCCCCATAATTAAACAAATAGTCATTTAAGGAAAGGCGCAAACTTAACATGCCCACAACAATGGCCTGCTGATTTATCGCCAGGTACTGAATCCCTGGGACCCAGCCGTCTTGAATTGTTTCCCACTGCTTATTCTTGACTATTTGATCAAGCCATTTTCCAATATCACCAGCAGCTACTAATTCTGATGATCCTTGGATCTCCTTTTGACCAGCAGGAAAAGCTTCTTTAAACGCTGTGATAGCTTTTTGATGATGAGTGGTCGGCTCTACTAAGTTAATTTGCACCATTGCCCGCCACCCTTTCTTAGTTTGATTGCTAACTCCATTATACAAAAGATGACTTAATTATAATAGCAGAAACTGTTTCAGAAAGTTGGCTGAGGTTTTTTTAGCGTTTAGAACGCGAACGCTTGCTGTTCTCCTGATCTTAAGGCAGCCACCTGCTAACAGTTGTAACGCCCTCTGATTATGAACAAGCTATCATCACTCATTGTGTGAAACTTTCATGGTTATCGTTAGCTCCCTATGTTACGATTATGTTAACACTTAAAAGAAAAGAGGCGCCTCTAATGACCTATCAACCGCAACTTGCACAACGCTTTTACAACTTACACCAGAATCAAGACATGTTTGTCTTGCCCAACGTCTGGAATGGCGGAAGTGCTAAAATATTTGAAAAGAGCGGCTTTTCAGCTTTGGCTACCACTAGCGCTGGGATTGCTTTTGCTTTAGGCTATGACGATGGTGAAGAACTAGCCTTTGACACCCTACTCTGGGTCGTTAATCAAATCACCTCACGCATTACTGTGCCATTGTCGGTGGACTTTGAAAGAGGTTATGGTGAATCTCCTGAGGTTGTTCAAGCTAATGCTAGAAAATTGCTACAAGCTGGAGCCGTGGGCTTTAATCTAGAGGATGGTTTAGCCAATAAAACTGTTGACGCCCCTCAGGTACTAAAAGAAAAAATCCAAGCACTCGCAACCTTAAAACAAGAACTAGGGATAAATTTTGTGATCAATGCCCGAACAGACTGTTATTGGCACAATCTTGGAACTGAGCAAGAAAAGCTTAAAATGGCGATTGAAAACGGCCATCACTTTCTTGAGTGGGGAGCTGACTGCGTTTTTGTGCCAGGCCGCTTATCCTACCAGACAATTGAAATCCTGGCCAATGAAATCCCTGGGCCTCTCAATATCATCTTGTCTGACACTAGCGATGATGTTCAGCGCCTAAACCAATTAGGCGTCAAACGATTAAGCACTGGGTCTGCTCCAGCTAGACAGGCTTTAACAAATCTGATCAAGCTAGCCAATGACACAAAAGCAACTCACTTTGAGCCACTTCTAACTAACGTTTTAAGCTATCAGGAAGCCAACGACTATTTTATCTAATGCTAAAAGAACTCCGGAAAAGCTTTCGCTTAACTGGGAGTTCTTTTAGTTAGCTCAATTTTAACTCAACTCATTTTTGACTAAAAGCCCTATCCTTTAAGTGTTCCTTGACCATTTGACAGGCTAGCCAATCAAAAGGCGTCACCTGACCAGCTTCATTCATTTGGGCGATTAAGTCAAAGGAACAACACCTAGCCTCCACTACTTCGTCTTGTTGAAGAACTAAGGTCTCAAGTTCAACCTCCGTGTAATGGATAAAGACATCAGTTAAGAGTGCTAGCTCATCGTAACGAGTGGTTCCTAGTAACCCTAAAGGTTGCGTAATCAGATAACCAACTTCTTCTTGAATTTCGCGAATGGCAGCTCTCTGACTCGTTTCAGCAAGTTCAACAGCTCCCCCAGGCAACTCCCACATCAATCCCATTTTTTTCATTGGGTGCCTTCTTGTCAATAAGCATTGGGAACGATCGTTGATCAAGGCCACACTGGCAGCTAATTGATAGTCACCTGCGCCTAGCTGCTGTCCTCGAGAAAAAAAACGGCCAGTTTTTTCTCTCTTATCATTATAAATATCCAGCATCGGCTTTAGCTCTGACTACTATAAAGATAAGACGCTGACAGAATTGCCTTGGGCTTTGATAAAGTCTGCCACATCAGCTAAACTTAAAAAAAGGGTGGCAGTATTATCATTTGGATGAAAACCGATGGCAGTGGCTCCTTCTAACTCTTTATCAAGATAGACTTTGACTTTGTTGTCGCTATTATTAATGACTCCAAATGGCGTAACTGCCCCTTTTTCTAATCCTAAGTGAGTCTGCAAGCGATCTTCAGAAGCAAATGAAAGGGCAGTCGAACCAATTTTGGTTCGAATTTCTTTTAAATTTACTTGTTTGTCCCCTGGTAAACAAAGTAGAAAATGATTTTTCCCGCGGGCATCTCGGACGAAGAGATTTTTCGCGATGACCTCGCCTTTTTCCAAGGGAATATCAGTCATCTCTTCTATTGTATAAACAGCCTCATGAGATACTTGACGGTAGTCAATCCCCATTTCGTTTAATGCCTCAATTACGATTTCTTTTTGATTTGTCATTGTTTGCTCCTTTTAAGTATAATTTTGGTTTAACTGTTATCATCGGCGATCGGCCTATTTAACCTTATGCCAGGCGAACCATAACTTCTTCAACAATCTCTTCAACTGGCGCTAAAGCCCCAATTCCCACATCACCACAAGCCAGCATTTGGGAAACCGGTTTAATTTCAGCATAGCCATAGCCAGCTATTTTTGCCAAGTTTTCCTGAACGACTGGTTGCAGATACATCTTGGTGTTCATGGCTGGGGCGATCAATTTAGGCACCTCCTGAGGCACAGCTAAGCAAATCGTCGACAGCATCTCATCGCCAATCCCATTGGCTAGTTTACCAATTATATTTGCTGTTGCTGGTGCTATTAACACCAGATCTGCTTGTTGAGCCAAATCGATATGGTTGATTCTGCCAGCTATTGGCTCCGCCATAACATCTAAGTGAACAGGTTGTTCTGATAGGATTTGCATGGTGAGAGGCGTAATAAAATGGGTACTACTTTCCGTCATCACTACATGAACTTCAACGCCACGCTTTTTTAAGCCACTGGCAATACTGGCTGCTTTAAAAGCGGCTATACTCCCAGTAACGCCTAATACTACTCTTTTCATTCGATCTTCTTCCTTTCATGGCAATTAAGTTACTTTATTCACAATTAGTTAGATAGTCATGACAGATTAGCCAGTCACTTGGTCATTATGTGCGAAAAACTATCAACATCGTGCGAAATAAATAGATAGATAGTTCCACTAGATTATCCACATAATGACGAGCAGAATATGGTGCTTTCAGCTTTTTTAGCTGAAAGCTTAACAATTAATCGTCATTATTTAATAGGAACTGTCTAGGAAAAAAACTTTGGTACTTTCATTTTACCATGGATCTCTCCAGATGAACATTGTTAGCCGTCATTTCAGCCACCACTTTACGAGGACCCCACTTAGCTATAGCTCAGGCAAACGGCCTGAGTCAGCCTGGTACTGAGCCTACAAACCTCTCCACTGGGTCAGTCTTAATATGATCGGAAAACGCCACGAACTAATCCCGTGGCGTTAAAGTTGTAGGGGACCTGCGGATTTGAAAAAGAAGCCACTTTTGCTGATTATCGCCTTCCTTTTCCACAAGTCCTACAACTTTAAAGCATTACCCAGATGGTCTAAACGGGCAAAACTAGCTAGTACTTTCCATTATTTTTTCGTTTATGGGCTTTAATTATTTTTAATGCGCGCTTTCGAGTTTTAATATTAGGGCTTTTTAACCGTCGATAAGCACTTGAAATATCGATCTTCTCCATGTTTCTCCTCCTGTCTTAGTATTGGGTTACCAACTGGCCTTGCGAATTCCTGGAAGACGACCCTGATGAGCTAATTCTCGAAATGATATTCGCGAAAGTCCGAATTTTCTCATATAGCCGCGAGGACGACCATCTATTAAATCACGATGTCTTAGCCGATTCGGATGAGACTCTTTAGGCAACTGAGCTAAGGCCTGATAATCTTTTTTCTCTTTTAGCTCTTGGCGTATGACTGCGTATTTTGCCACCATCACCCTTTGCCGTTGCATTTTAACTAGCTTTGACTTTTTTGCCATTTTATTCCTCCAAACTTACAAATCGTAATAATTACGTTTTACCTTTTGTAATATATCATCTTTTTGACTTCCTTGCAAGTCCGATACTAAGAAAAGCTAAACGAGGTGATCAGCCCTGAAAGAAAAATAGCAAAATAGTTAAGTGATGCTACTACGCTGCGCTTCGACCTTCAAAGCTTAGTACTTTACTTCGTTGTCCCTTGTCTCTAACAAATAAATTTGTAAGAATAATGGCTCTGCATTCCGATCTCATCAATTGCTATACGCTGAAGCGTCGAGCATTGAAGGTCGAAGAGCCGTTGTTCTTATTGCTTTAGCAATTAGAAACAAGGGACATCGAAGAGCACTTAGAATTTGTTGAGATCGAAGCGAAGCGTAGTGGTGCCTCGTGAAGCTGGATCCGAACTACGATATAGAGAAAGTTTTTATACTTTCCTGTAGAGTAAAAAAGGCAGTCTCAGGCCCTGACCCTTGACTACCTTTTTATGAAATCAGCCGAGTGAACGTGTTTGACTCATAGATGATCTTTTTTAGGAACTGCGACGAAGGTTGCCATAAACAGCAATAAATAGCGAATAAAACTAGCAATTCCGTAAGCGAAAATAAAGCCAGTGAATTGCCACTTTGAGATAAAAAGAACAGAGATTAATACGTATACAAAGCAATAGGCAGCTTGGATAAACATTTGTAGTTTCATGTTAAAATAAAACAAATAAAAGGTGTTTAACAGACTGGAGACCGATAACAACAATGTGCCAAAGACAACCACTCCTAATAACAAGTTGAGGTTTTCCGTTAATTGAAAATATTTATGGTATAAGACATACATCGCATATTTACTGATGATAAATAAAGGAAAACTCAGCAAAATAGCAGCAACAAATCCGCTGACTTGGAGCTTGATGATCGTTCGTTTGGAAAACATTCGATCATTTGCCACAATCTGAGATAACAGGACATGCCCTAAAGGCGTCGTAATAAAATTTAAAATTTTAGAAACGGAACTGGCTGCGAAAAAGATAGCGGTCGAAACAGGACCTAACAAAGGCAATAAGAGAAAGCGATCTAAATTATTGATTAGCGATCCGAGCAAGGTTGAGCAGAAAATCGGCAGATATTCTTTGACAATTCTGAAATAGTTGCCATCATTGATGTTCTTTTCTTTCAATATGGAGCTACATCGCGATAAGTACCCTAAATAGAACAACTCTCCAAGCAAAAAGATCAACACCCAGGAACCGATGTTAAGCACAAAAATGACCGTACCTAATAAATAACCGACACACGTAGAGAGATTAGCCATAAAATCTTTATTAAATTGCAAATTTAACCTGAAAATCGCGTTAGAATAATTGCGATAACTGGCGAGTCCGGTTGTCAACACATAGAGCAGAATGTCCAGTTTGGATAACGTATGCCCATAAAAGATAAATAAAGGCAGCGAAACCATGATTGCCAAACTAGTTGTCACTGCTGCCAGTTTAACAAAATTTTCACCAGCATAACTTTTCTCTACAATTCTTAAGGTGCCTAAACTGCCACCAAATGACAAAAAAACCACAGTATTAATGCTGTACAAGGCAGATATTTCCCCAAACGTTGCCGCATTAACGTTTTTCCCAATTATCGGCAAGATGATCAATTGTAAGGTTGCCAGTAGAAAAAAGTTAGACAAGGTACTATAAATCATATTAGTCAGAGGACGAACGTGTTTCACTATTTTGGAAGTAAGTGATACTAACATAGTTTTTTTCCTCCTGTTTACTCGCAATTTCCTGTTGAAATTTGGTACCAATTTCATAAACCATAAAATAATTCATCACACAAGGCAGATAGAAAAAACTCATATCAATGAGAAAGGCAATGAATATACCCATTAAGGCGTAGGAGACAATTTTCGTTTTTGGGTCTCTATAGAGCATCAGAATTGGATAAATCAATACAACCAAAAAGGATAACTGAGCGATAATTCCTTTCATGGCTAAAAACCTCAACATGCCGTCAAGTTGAAAGAGGTCATTAGTTAACCCAATCAAAAAAAGTCGCACCACGCCGACGGCATCCAATTGGTAGATTTGTTCGCCAATTATTTTCCATTGGGCGAACCGATCAGAGGAAGGATTTTGAATGGTTTGAATCACCACTCGATCATAAAAGGTTGCTAAAACTTCCTGACCAAAAAAAGTGAAATAAGCGACACTTAGCAACCCAACACTAAAGATCAATAGCCAAAACAGTCGCCGTTGTCTCGGCTGATAAAGTTTGTATAACTGAATCACGATCATCGCGAATAGCGGCACCATCGGAAATAAAATACTTCTTGACCCACAGAGAAAAATACCAATAATACAGCAAATCATTCCGCTGTACTTCAATACTTTGTCACATCTTTTAGTTGGTTGCCAAATTAATAATAATGCTAATGATGACGCTAAAAATAAGCCACTGCTATTGCCATTTTGATAAGTGGATGGCATTTTATGGGACAGATTTTCAGATGATGCGTAGCCAATTGGTTTGGTAGTCAGGTCTTGACCTAGGGTATAAGTTAACCCTACCAGAGCGGTTTTAGTGATACCAAAAGTTTTTTGCACCATCATATAGCCTCCGACGATTATGGCGCTACTGCTGTTGATCACCATCGCTTTTCTAAGGGACAATTGACTAATTGGAACTGCCGCTAACGGGCTGAAAAGGACCACCATGATCATGGCAATGTCCAATGAGCTGGATTGTTGTTCGGCAATGTTGATTAATAAACTGGCTGTCGTGAAGAAAAAAAACAAGAAATAGGCAATTAAAAAAACGCCCCAACTATTGAGAAATGACGGAATCTGCTTTAAATTAATCAACATGACAACACCAAACAAGATCATATTTAAGGTGAATGGTAACCCACCCACTTGCAGGCCGGCTTTTGGAAATGCCATTGTAATAAATTCGAATATACCGTTCATCGTTTCACCCTATTCAATAATTTTCACGAAATCCTGATACATTTTTTCCGTGGAATAGCTTTGTCTTTGATTGATAGCCTGTTCTTCCAAAGCGTTTCTTTTAGTGGTCTCTTTAGCTAACTCTTTCATGGTTTCCGTTAACTCAGAAAAAAAAGTAGCTTGATTTTTATCTAAGATGATGGCACTTTCTGAGGGCACGTATTCAGGAATCCCCCCGGAATTTGTCGTAACCAACGCCTTACCAGCCGTGATCGCTTCAATCATCGTCAATCCTGCTGGCTCATCCCAGATTGACGGCAAAACACAGACATCTGCAATGCCATAATAATCCCCTAATTGATCGTTGGGAATAAAGCCCGCCAAAATCACTCTGTCCTTTAATTTCGTTGCTAAGGCCTCGATTTTTAAATGATAACTACTTTTAACATTGGTCTTAAAAAAAGTGCTGCCGATCACTAAAAATTTAGCGTTGACCAGCTCGGCCTTTTCAAATGCTTGGAGAGCCTCTAACAGTCCCTTTTCAGCAGCTATTCTACCGGTAAACATAAAGACAACTTCCGTTTCTAAAATCCCGTAGCGCTGCCGTAGGGTTTGCCTGTCTTCAGCACTCATCGCCCTTGAAAAGCGTGAGGGATCAATCCCATTTTTTAATACTGCGAATTGTTCCTTTTTCATTTCAGGGTATTTTTGCTGCATCTGGGAATTAATATATTGACTGACGCCAAGTACTTTGTTAACTTTTTCGATGTCGTCCTGATACCCAAAATCATTGGTCACCTCATTGTGCATATGAAAATAGTATTTGCCGCGATATTTTAGTCTATTTTGCTTGGTTTTTAAGACACCAAACAATGTCGCGCTGTTTTCCAAAATCAACCGATCAAAATCCCTCGTAGCTAGCTGGTGGCCAACCTTCCTAATATAAGCTAACCGTTGCAAAATATAGCGATAAGAAGAGGGATTGGCCTTTCGCAAGACAACCCGACTAAACCAATAGACGAGTTTATCGCTTAAGCGAATAAAACCAGGTGTTTTTATAAACACGAGCGAGCATTTAGTTAACTTCTTAGCAGAAAGATCAGCCCCTTCATCAAAGGAACTAAACACCGTTAATTCAAGTTCTTGCTGAGTTTCATTTTCACTTATGAGATAATCAATCAGCGTCTCCACGCCTCCCCCTTTGACAGCTGGAATTGGCAAGTAGCCAGAGGTAATAATCACTACTTTAAGTTTACTCACTTACATATCTCCGTTCTCGTAAAATCGCATATAATATTTCTCTAATTGATTGGCCTCTACAGATATTTCGTAACCATTGTTGATGATGGTTTCTCGTTGACCACACCTTTTATAAGACCTGTTTGCCACGATGACTTGGACCCACTCCTCCACTGGTGCAGACAAGTTTAGGGCTTTGTACTGAGTCGTTAATTCAACGTCTTTGGGAAGTTCGCTTGAACCTAATACGAATAATCCAGAAACCTGAGCCTCAATAACCGTCATCCCCAGGCCTTCATAATGAGAAGGAAATAAAAACAAATCCATTGCTTGAAAGTAATTTTCAACGTGACTGACATAGGGAATAAAAGTTACCGCAGCGGTTAAATTTAATTGCTTAACCAATGCCATAAGCTCCTCCTTCAAATGACCTTCTCCAATGATTAACAATTTGGCATTCGGGATTTCTTGAATGACTTTTGCAAAAACTTGAATGACAAAGACCTGATTTTTCTGCCAAACCAACCGGCCAATATTGCCAATTACGAAATCATCAGGCTGATAGCCTAACTTCTTGCGAAAGGCTTGCCTAACCTCCTGATTAAAAAGGAAGTTCTCCGTTTCAATGGCGTTTTTTAATATAAACAAATCATTATTGGCGATCGTTTCTCCAAAAAGCCACTGCCCAGCATGTTTGGTCGGACTAACAAAATTAGTTGGGTAAATTTTAGATAGTGGCTTTAAACAAGTCTTAATCAAATTGCTTACGTGTTCTCCTGGTGCAGACGTGCTGTGATTATGGGCGATTCTTACGGGAACGCCGCATTGTTTAGCAACACGTAAGGGGAAAACGCTGAGCGTATTGAGATGAGAGTGAACAATTTCATACTCATTTTGCTTTAATAATTCTTTCAAATTTTTAGAATAACTAAATAAATGCTGGTATGGTGGTAAGCGGAACACTTTCCCTCCCAAGGATTCAATTTCCTTTTCTGGAACAATCGTCGAGTCTTCATCAATATAAAAATCAAATTGAATGTGCTGGCGGTTAATATAACGATAATAATTTAAGACGACCGATTCAACACCACCACCAACCATCTTTCCCATAATCATTGCCACGCGAATCTTTTCCTTCATAGATTGTCACCTTCATATGTTTATTGTGATCAACATTGCTAGTATCACGTCTTTGAACGGCACATCTTAAGATATCAGCGTCGTTCTAACTGTCCAACATCTTTAAAACACGATAATTATAGCGAAGTGTGTTTGAGCTTTTATCAGCTTCATTTTTTTGCCACTTATGGTGAAAGAACACACAGCCAATTGAGAACATAAAACCAAGTATTAACCCAATTAAAATATTCAGTGGATTATTTGGGAAAATAGGGATGTTATTGGCTTTTGCTTTTGAGATAATAATAATTTCATTCGAATGAATCACTTCTTTTGAGATTTCTTGAAAAACTTCAGTGGTCGCCGTCGCAATTTGTTCAGCAATTTGAGGCTTTGTGTAAGTTGC
The DNA here is from genome assembly GCF_017829975.1 of Vagococcus allomyrinae. Classification (GTDB taxonomy): domain Bacteria; phylum Bacillota; class Bacilli; order Lactobacillales; family Vagococcaceae; genus Vagococcus_D; species Vagococcus_D allomyrinae. The sequence goes on from NZ_JAEEGA010000023.1 coordinate 70,318, forward strand.
TGTAATGTTTAACAACATCGAGTTCTCATCTTGAGAAATCCGCAGTGACTTAAGAAGTTCTTTAGCAGTCAACTGGACTTGCTGTTCATTTGCTAATTTAGCTTGGGTTTGTTCCAAAACCAAATCACCTAAAATCAGTGATTTATATGTTTCCACCATTTGTAAATTGACATTGACCTCTTCAATCTGGACACTGATGTCATTTTTTTCTGGTAAGGCGATTAACACTTGTGCTCTAGACGAATATTTAGGCGTTAACAGATAAAATGTAACAGCTCCTGCAATAATCCCTCCCAAAAGGGCTAAACTGATAATGATGACGATATACCTTTTAATAAATGAAAAAAACAATTCAAATCCGTGAGTATTTTGCATAAATTTCTAACCTTTCACTAACTAAAATTTTTATCTTTTTAAGTAGGTCGCCTCTCTGCTAATAGGCATTGTTTGGTAAAATTACCACTTTGACCGTTCTAACTAAAATCAACAGGTCATTTTTAAGGGACAAGCTATTGATATACAATAAATCTAATTCCAGCATACCTTGAAAACCTGTGGCATTCCGTAAGCTAACCTGCCATAAACCAGTAATTCCTGGTTTGATTTGCAAACGATCAAAATCACTCTCGGAATATAACGCCACTTCCCGCTCCAGAGGTGGTCTAGGGCCTACTAAAGACATGTCGCCTTTTAACACATTAAAAAATTGAGGGAATTCGTCGAGACTAAATTTTCTCAAATATTTACCTATCTTAGTTATTCTAGGATCATCCTTTATTTTAAACATCGGTCCCGTCACTTCATTATCTTTTTCAATTTGAGATAATTGTTTGTCTGCATTTGGGCACATCGTTCGAAATTTATACATTTTAAACAATTTCCCCTTTTTTCCAACTCTGATTTGCGAGTAGACGATAGTTCCATTTGGATCATCCCATTTTATTAACATAGCCAAAATAAAAAAAAGAGGTGCGCAAATACACAACGCTAAACTAGATAAAACAATGTCCATCATCCGTTTAAAAATGAAATACATTTTTTTTTTGGTATTCCTTTTCCTAAGCAACGAATATCCATTATGTTTTGATAAAATAATAATCCCTCTTTTCAATTTATCGTCCTTTTAATAAACATTTCACCCTGTCAATTCACTGTTTAAATAAATAACCCTTAAAGAAACGAGCCTCTTCACACAATATACACTTTACCTTATAAAAAAAAATATGTGTATTAAAAAAACATTAATGGATATCGAAACGCCTTATTTGGTTAATTCAAATTTACAGCCCTATTTCCTGTTTTACATTCAATAAATAACCAATAATAACCAAATAAAAGATAAAGAAACGCCATTTTCACTAATTAATATTCTTTATTATAAATAAAAATCACTCTAAAACTAACCTGTTCAATAATATCGAATTATGATATAGTTTTTATAGTAATGAAATTATTTTAATTGTCTGACAATTTCTTTGCCTAATCTGTTATCAATGTGAATCAATTTATTGTATAATTAAATTCAGTGGAATAATAAAAGAACAAAAAGTTCATTTTACGATCGAATAAAAGAACAAACTGTTCCACTGATCATCAGAGTGAAAATACATAAGGAGAGGTAAAACTATGGGGATTTTTATCCTTGAAGATAATTTCGAACAAAAGGAATTTTTACATCGAGTAGTTGAAAAACTGGTTAAAAAAAATCACATCATCAATGGTACCATCATCAGTACAACAAGTGTTAATCGATTGTTAGAAGCCATTCAATACAATGGCGAATACAACATCTTTTTCTTAGATTTAAATATCAAAAATGACACGACCGCTGGACTTGAGGTTGCGAAGCAAATTAGAAAGGTCGATGAAGAGTCTGAAATTGTAATCGTCAGTTCTCACCCAAATCTGGCTCTGGTTTCTTATCAATACATGATTTCGGTCCTTTCGTTCATAGACAAATCTTCGGATATCGATTCATTTATCAAGCAGATCGAACGATGCTTACTTAAATATAACAATACCTTTCAGAGAACGGTTCAGCATAAAGATTGGTTTTTCTACGAAAGTAAATTTACCGATATCAGAGTGCCATTTAATGAAATAAGGTACATCACAACCTCGGATCGTCATCGGATTCTTATAAAAACCACGACCCGAGATTTTCAATTTTATGGCATTTTGGCTGATATTGAAAATAATGACCAGCGACTAGTGAGGTGCCACCAATCTTATATTGTCAATATCACGGCCATTAGTGAAATTGATAAAAGCAAAAATGTTATTTACTTGGATGGCGGGTTTGAAATTCCCATTTCAAGACGAATGAAAAAGAAGGTTTCAGAGGAATGGCGCAATTTTCTAACCACCAAAACGACCGAATAAGCAGATTAAAGAACCGAATGCGCTATTCCGCTTTACCTTGTGACAAGATTAACTATATAATTCTTTTTAGTAAGTTTGAGAGTAGGTGTAACAAATGTATGTTTGGTTAAGCGCAAAAATAGCTGAAAACATCTTTGATATTGACCAACAAGACGAATCTGAAAAAGCTGAATGGACCAGATATTTCATAGAAATTATATTGTTAAATGTCTTAAAAACAGCTTTGGTTTTGTTTTGTGGAATAATTTTCAATGTCCTCTATTTGACAGTGATCAGCCAATTAGTTTTCTTCTGCTTACGACGACATGCTTTTGGATGGCACGCAAAATCGAACTTTCTCTGTAGTGTTCAATGTATTGTTCTGTTTGTGGGTATTCCCCTACTCACGGAGCGATATGTATCAGTTTTCCCCACCATTTTATGGTTACTGATATATAGCGGGATACTCCTTATTTTCATCCTATTCGCTCCCCAGAAAACAGAACAATCATTGGACAGTCATTTAACAAACAAGCAGCACAAAAGACGACTGTTGATTAGCTTTCTTTTAGTGGCTGCCCTTTCTATATTAATTAATATTACTTGGTTACGAATTGGAATTTTTACAGGCGTAATAGCTTCTGCTATGATGGTCCTGCCTTTCACTAAAAAACTAATCGAAGGAGATGTATTTAATGAAACGTATCAAAAATTTGTTAAGCAGAAAAATGAACCGCTGGATTGAAGCACAAGTTGGGGGTGCCACGAAAGATTCATTTACCTTGAAATGCCCTTGGCCTTACTTGATGTATGAACCAAAAAAACCAAAAAGTTCTCAAGCAACTAAACACTAGAAGATGATAGAAACAATTGCTGCGTCCGCGATGCAAATATACGCTTCAACCTATTTCTATCTAATATTGTCGGAAAGAAAGAAAAGCCAATTTTCCATGATTTGCTTTTCTTTCTTAGTGACACTGATTGTCATGCTCAGTGCTTTTACTCAATTAATTTTTTTGTCCAACTTCATCATTATCATCTCACTGATTGTCTACATTTATCAAGATGCTCGGTATCTAGGGTTAAGTAAGATGATCTTTTTTTCAGTGATTTCTGTTTTTAGCGTTTCTTTGGTGAGCTACACCATTTATAATTTACTTTTATCTGTCCCCGTAAATTTTCCGTTTCATCTTTTATCAATCGTCATCACTTTTGTTATTTTCTACTTTATTTCGTCTATTTTGAATGTGCTTAACTATCTGAAAGCCTTTAGTTATTCGGCTTTATTAAGCTTGATTGGGGCTGCTTTTTTTTTATTTCTCTCATTTCGAGAAGAAATCAGTCCGACCTTAAACGTGGAATCTAAACAAAATAAACTGACCTTGGCTTTGGCAATTTTTTTCTTAGTATTATCGGTTGCCACCCTAGCAATGGGGTTGCTTTTTGAAAAAAATCGCGAAAAGAAAAAAAGACAAGAGGCGTTAGTCGATTATACCTCCGAACTCGAAGCGATGCATGATGACCTTGAATTATTCAAACACGACTACTTGAATATTTTATTGTCGCTGGGTGAAAGTATTTATGAGAGAGACATCGATAAAATCGAACAAGTCTTTAATGAAACGATCCGCCCGACAGAAAAGATTATTTGCCACTATAATTCTAATGCCGCCAAAATGAATCGCATTAAAATAACAGAAGTTAAAAGTCTGTTTATTTCCAAAATTTTTCAGGCTGAAAGAAACGGACTTGCCATCGTGATTGAAATTGCCCGCCCTGTAACAGATATTTTGATCGATAAAATTGATTTCATTCGAATGTGCTCTGTGGTTCTGGATAATTCCATTGAAGCAGCTAGCAAAAGCAACGAAAAAAGTATCTATATCTGCTTATTGCAAAGTGACACTGAATTATTTTTTCTGGTGTCCAATTCTTACGAGGATGAGTCTCTAAGTAAAGAAAAGTTATTTGAAAAAAAATATACCACGAAAAAAGAGTTTCAAACAGGACATGGCTTAGGTCTTTATTCTTTAAATAAAATTATTGAACGGCACCCAACCATTACCCTTTCAACTGAAATACGCCATAATTTTTTTCAACAAACCATTGCCATTAAACGCTTATGACTCGATTACTAGGCAGACCCATTAAAACCACCACTTGATGATACATCAAGTGGTGGTTTTAATTAGTGGTTTTAGCCTAAAGCGATCCCTGCATAGTCCAAGGCTTGTACCAGTACTTCCATCACAGATTGACTGTGGATTAATTGTGTCTTGACCGCAACCATATCATGTTCGGCGATCATTCTGGTAAATTCTTTAAATTCTTCGAACATTCGATGAGCATGAACCTTTACATCTACGGATTGAGAGGTCGCTCCTTTCAATTGCTTGTCAAAACTGTCTATGACGTTGGTCGCACCATTGACCACAATGGCACCTTGATTTCCTTGGATCGTCGAGCGAATGGCTGAAGTGGAATCTTTTGCTCCAATACAAACTACTTTTGTATCAGGATAATTCATAATCAAAACGCCCGAAGTATCGATCCCTTTTTCGATGTTGGCCACATATTGCACCTCCTGGGGCTTACCTAAAAGTCCAATGGCAAAATGAATATTGTAAATATTGATGTCCATAAGAGCCCCACCTCCCATTTTTGGGTTAAAGGCTGGTAAAATAGTACCTTCTTTAAAGGCATCGTAGCGTGATGAATATTGAGAATAATTACATTCAATAATCTTGATCTCACCTAAATCTGCTAAACCAGTTTTAATTTCACGATAGTTAGCTAAGTACTGATTGGTAATTGCTTCAACTAAAACCAGTTCTTTAGCTAGCGCGATCTCCTTCAATTCAAGAAACTGATCGAGACTTAATGTGAAGGGTTTTTCACAGATAACATGTTTGCCATGCATCAAGGCTTTTTTGGCATATTCATAATGCAGATGATTAGGCAATGCCACATAAACGGTGTCAATCTGGCTCTCTGCTAAGCAAGCATTGAAGTCAGTAAAACGCTGCTCAATTTGGTAATCCTTTTGAAGGTTTGCTAACTTTTCTTGGCTGCGTTCAGTTCCAACGATGGCTTTTAATTCAATATCAGGAAGCTGCTCCACCATCGATAAAAAATCGTGAACAATCATTCCCGAACCTAAAATAGCTAATTTCATTTCCTTATCCTCCATCTCTTCCAATCGTCACTCTAACGACTTGTTTCTATGCCATTAACTGGCTGCCAGCTTCCAAAATTTCCAACTGGCGAATGGTTTCTTCGTCTTTGACAATTTTATCTTTACCGTTAATGATCGATTGATACAACCCTTCATACACTCTGCTGTAATCCCCTACTTCCGAAACAACTTTCTCTTCATGGTAGGTGCCTTGTTCATCGATATAGGTTAAGATGCCATAATGTTCAGGTAAATCGACACCAAAATCTTCATGATCCGGTAGATAAAATAACTTCAAATGCTCTTCTTGACGATCTTTTGTTTGCTTAACAAAACAGCCTTTTTTTCCATAAACTACAAAACTTGGCCGCTCTTTCAAACGGAAATAACTCGATTTAACTGAGACTTTCATCGTACCGTAATAGAAATCCAAATCAAAATAGTCATTCATGCGACCCTTTCCAAGCAACTGACGGACATCATAATGAAGCTCATCTGGGTCACCAAAATAGGACAAAACTTGATCGATTGTATGACAGCCATGGCCATACAAATAACTGTTAACTTGCGAGTATTCTGTTACACTTTCAGGAACTTCTGGTCTAAAATAATCGTAGTGCATCTCCACTTCCAGAATATCCCCTAAAACACCGCTCTCAATCACCTTTTGAACGGTTAAAAAATCAGAATCAAAACGACGATTTTGATAGCACTGAATCAATAACCCTTTGGTTTTTGCTAGGGCAAATAGCTCCTTTGCCTCAGCTGAGGTTTCAGTAAAAGGCTTTTCTATCAGTGCATTTTTGCCGTGTTCTAGGACCATCTTGCCATACTGAAAATGCAAGTGACTCGGTGTGGCCACCACCACCAATTGAATCTCCGGGTCCTTTAAAACAACGTCTAGATCATTGGTATAAACCACTCCAGCCAGTTTGTCCCAGAGGGGGTTATCCCGTCGAGAATAGATGGTTTTCACCTTGATGTGGTTCGGTAATTTGGTTGAAAATGGTAAATGATAACGGTTAGTGCTTTTTCCATTAGCGATATAAGCAATGGTTAACATATTGACCCCTCCAATTATTAAGTCTTACTGCTATTATAAGTCACTTTCCACCACCAACAAGCTTTTTGTAACAAACTGGTCACACTTTTCAACACTTTACCAAAACGAAGTGAATTTTTGAACATAATGTTCAGAATAATGGCAAATCCCTTTAAAATCGGTTAAACTTAAACTTTAGGAGGGGATTAATTTGTTATTAGTTCTGGATCAATTAAAAGATCAGCACAACTTCACCCAAACAGAAAAACGAATTGCAGACTACATATTACAACATCCCTCAAAAATTTCGACGATTTATATTGAGGATCTTGCCAAACTGACTTACACTTCCCATTCAGCCATTATTCGCCTTTGTAAAAAGATTGGATTTACCGGCTTTCGTGAGTTTAAAATCGCCCTTTCAACACTAGTTCATAGCCAGTTGTACACGGCAGAACAAGTTAACGCAAACTTTCCGTTTGATGAAGCAGATTCACCTATGACCATTGCCAAAAAAATGGCAGATTTAACGACAGAAACTGTAAAAAAGACCTTCGCCCAACTAAACGACGAGCTACTCTCTCAAATCGTCACCACTCTCGCTCAAGCTCAGCGTGTTTTTCTTTTTGCTCGTGGTGACTCGCAAATTCGCGCCCGTAGTTTCCAAAATAAACTAATTAAAATCAATAAATTTTATATTTTAGCGGAAGAGTATTCTGATGGTTATTGGAATGCTGCCAGTTTAACTAAAAAAGATTGTGCTCTTTTCATTTCTTATAGTGGTATTGTGCCACAATACGATCGCATCATGGAACATTTCCATCAGGAAAAGATTCCCACCATTTTACTTACTGGTAATAAGCAATCCACTTTGCTTCCTTTCGCCGAAAAGGCCCTGATCACTATTCAAGAGGAGTACGATTTTGCTAAAATAGGGACGTTCTCTTCTCAAGTCGCTTTTGAATATATTTTAGACACCCTTTTTTCGATTTTATACGCTCAGGAATACCGACAAAATTTGTTAAGCCTCAAGGAAAAGCAACACCTCTTACAAAATGGCCTGCTATCCGATTAATAAAATGACAAAAAAACAAGAGAAGCTCGTGAGGAGGCTGCTGAAAAAGTTAAATAATTAAAGTTGTATAAAATGATAGCTGTTTTATACAACTTTTTTTTGATTTTACAGACTTTTTCCGTTCAATTTGAGATAATATAGGTAGAAAAAATAAA
>NZ_JAEEGA010000024.1:0-32729 GCF_017829975.1 Vagococcus allomyrinae
CGTTCTAGATATGAGTGGGACATCATTTAGAGTTGAAGATACAAAAGAATGGCTTAAATAGTCAATTTAAGTGGACCTATTTTCAACTGGTAGAGTGGACCGTTATTGAGTTGACATAAGCATGTATTTGAGACTCTGTTCAACATGCCCTTTTTCATTCCCGTTAAAAGCATTCGTTGCTTATGCAGTCCCAATTTCAATCTCCGACAGAGTGATCTCATCAAGGCGCTTATCGATTTCTGGCGTATATTTTCTGTGTGATCTTTCAATTGTATCAAAAGTTGGTGCGCTTAATAATTTATCCTTGGCGGCTAAAGAATCAGGGCTACTTCAAGATCTTCCGGATTCTTTAGGTATTGGTTCCAGTAATGCCCAACTGTTTTGCGATTGAACGATTGGATCTTCCTGCTTCTTTTAATCGTATAATGGTTAATTTATCCAAAATGATTGTCTCTCCTTGAACCTCCAATAGAAATATGTCTACTTCTATTGTGGTGAAAGTGGACCGTTTTTCAATTCGATTTACTTTAATAAGTGGCCCCATTTTACACTAGATGGACCCTTTTAAAAAACGTTACAACAGAACCAATTTACCTAATAGTAAACACTTTATCGGATAAAATATCTAAATTATTTATAGGAGTATTGTAAATATTTAAAAGTTCCAAATTACTTAAAGCATTTAAAGGTTCCACATCAGTGATATAAGAGTTAGATACATCCAAAACTCGTAAATTAGAAAAAGAATCTACGAAGTCTAAGGTATTTAACTGACTATTTGGAATAATCAAAGTTTCTAGGTTAGTCATACTATTGATCTTATCTGGTAGTAAAGTTAACCCATAATCAAACGAAGACATATATTTATTATCTTTCCAGACAGAAAAATATGAATTCTCGTCTATTTCAAGATATTTTAAGTTGGGGAAAGGTAATTGATTCAGCCTCCCTAACGCTAAATAAGAGTCTAGTAAGGATAGCTCTTCAATTGATGGCATAAGTTCAATTTGTTCAGAAATACTATCAAAATCAATAGTGCTATCTTGAAGAACTATTTTTTTAAAGTTATCTAAGTAACTAAGAGAAGATAGATTTAGAAGGTTAGAAGAATTTTTTATTGTCAATGTTTCTAGTTCTAGTAACTTACTTAAATTGTCTAAATCTAAATCACTTCTCGTTCTAACTGATAAGTCCTTTATAGTAAGTGATCTTTCTATGATTTCTAAAAATCCCCCAGAAATGGTCACCTCTGTTAAGTGATTTAGACTATCTAAATCTGCAGTGCGAATATTATCTGAATTAGATTCAAAATGTAACGTTTTCAAATTTTTTAATGACGCAATTTCTTCGATATTATTAAGCATATTATTTCCTGATAAATGTAAGGAAATTATAGTTTCTTTATCAGCTATATCTCTAATATTATGAATAGCTGTATCTTCTAAGGTCAACCTTTTTAACTTAGGCATATTTTTAATAAAACTAGTATCCTTTAACATATCACCAGAGTTTATCGACAAATTTTCTAAATTTGTCAAACTGTGTAAACTTGAATAATCAGAAACCTTTGATACATTAAAAAGTGACAAGCTCTCTAAATTATTGAAATTTGATAGCCACGAGATATCTTTTAGATAATAACCATTTATAGTTAGAGAAGTAAGCTTGTCTAGCTCTTTTAGTTTATTAGGAGTAACTTCTTCAGCTAAGTAGGTAACTATTAAATTTTCTAAATTAGTAAGTTCCTGTAAACGTAGAAGCTGGCTATCATTCCTAATCTGCGCTTTCAAATATTTTAACTTTTTAGGATGAGGCAATGCACCCATAATATCATCTAATGATTGATTAAAATAACCTCCATAAAAAGTTAATTGATCAAGTTTTTTTAAGGAAAAATTATAGCTCCCTTCTATATTGGAAGTATTGTTAAAATTCAGATATGTTAATCCGCTAAAACATGTAAAGTCTAAGATATCTAAAGTCAAATCATAAGGTAAAATAACTTCCTCTGTTTCAAAATAATTATAAGGATTATTCCATACTTCGAAGCTATAAGAAACGCTCCAAACATCATTGCTTTTATCTTCAGAAAGCTTCACAGATAGATATTTAATCTTTTTTAACTCCTCAGTTTGAATTTTATCAATAGATTTTCGAAAAATCTGTTCTGTAAAAGCTATGCCTGCCTCAGATTCTGGCTTTTCTCGATAAGAATAAGTGTCAATCTTACTAATTGAATTGGGAGAGCGTCCGATTATTTTAGGAGTAACACCTAAAATAAAAAAAATTGTAACGCTCAAAGTTGCAAGAATAAAGAAAGCGATTATTGGAAGGTGGCTAATCGCTTTCTTTTGATGAGTATTATTAATTGTATAGTTATTGGTAATATTTTTTTCATCATCAATAATAAATTCTGATTGACAAGAGTTGCATTTTAGCAAATTATCATTTATTAATGTTAATTTCCAACCGCAATTTGAACATTTTAAATCAATAAATTTCATAGTAACTATCTCCTCTAGTAATATTAGATTAATGGTTCTGTTGCATAGTTTAGAATAAGTGTGAACGTCCCATGGAGGTGGATTATAAACAATATTTCCCATCAATTGTTTGAGTTCACTGCACACAGAAAAGCAAAAGAAATTTTCATCTTTTCAGCTTTTTTGTATAGAGCCTGAATAGTTTCCATTCCTTTGATTGCAGCAGAATCTGTCCTTATAGACCGATATAAGTTGTGTCTTTTCTTGATAGGCCGGTGATCTTGTTCAATGATATTATTCAAGTGTTTACTGCTCCGGTGAATCGTTGACTCAAAAAAATCATCAGATTTTAACCGTTTAAAAGAGCAAGCCAGCGATGGAGCTTTATCCGTGGCAAGTACCCTCGGCTCACCAAATTGTTTGATTACTCTCTTGAAAAATCCATACGCAACTTGACTGTCATTTTTCTTACGTAGCAAAATATCGAGTGTTAGCCCCAAAGAGTCAATCGCACGATACAATTAATATCACTTATCCTTCACTTTAACGTAGGTTTCATCCATTCGCCAAGAATCACCTGCTGCTCGAGTTCTTTTTTTCCAAAGACAGTTAGACGACTCGACTATATTCTTGAACCCATCGGTAAACAGTGGCATAGTAGACGTCAATCCCACGTTTACGAAAGATTTCTAAAGCGTCACGATAACTTAAGTTCTATCGTAGATAGTAGCCTACAGCTACCATGATAATGTCTTATTTGAATTACTTGCTTTTTAAATAAGCCATGACTATTCTCCTTAGATGCTATTTCTTTCCATTTTACACTAGATAGTCCCATTAGAAAAACTTTGCAACAGAACCAAAAAAATAAGCTTTAGGTAAAAACAAAGATGATAAAATATTCGAGGAGTCATAAAAATAGTACTAAGAATGATATTCGTGTTATCTATTGAAAATAGTTTTCATTCAAACAATCGCAAATTTTCACCCATCATTTTTGGTCTAAGACACCACAAAGTATAAATCAGTGGTACGACTCCATAAATAATAATGAGTGAACCCCATTGAGAAGATCCAGCAATATCAGCTGTGGGAGTCCATAGAGTAAAGTTATTCATAAAATGAAAAAGTATACTATAAAATATCGACCCAGTCCTTAATGTTAACACGGCTAAACAGAGACCTAAAAAGAAAGCATAAAAAACCTGTTGATTCACAGCTAATATAGTTGGTGCATTTGGCAATAATAAATTGAAATAATGAGTTAAGGAAAAGAATAGTGCACTAATTAACGCTATTAATAGTGGTTTCCATTTAGAATAAGGTAACGCTAAAAATAGACCATTTATTCCAAATCCTCGGTCTCTTATTTCTTCGAATATCCCAGCTCCTAAAGCACTAAAAAGTGATGCTAAGACTAATATAAAAGGCTGGTTAATTACTTGAGGTAGCTCAGCTATAAAATCTATGCCAAATAGAACCATAGGTACAATAAATATTAAGCCTTTTGTTTTTAATAAAATATTAAAATTAATGCCAAAGTTTATTTTTTTGTTGAATAGTCTATTACTTAGTTGATATACTCCTAAACTAATAATTAATACTATTATAAAATAAATTGTTTGATAACATGGTTTACTTTGTAAACCTGGATTTGAATATAGAATTGCTAACGTTATTAGCTTATACAATAAGTAAAAAGCTGTCATCCCCCCTACGCTTAGCCACATTTCTTTCCAATTAACTTTGTTTAACACACTCGACTCCCCTTTTCTCACTTTCTTTTTTTAGAATAACTCTCTGTATATAGTTATGCAGGTTCAGAATCAATCATTCAAATGTCGTAGTAATAAAAAAAATCATCTGATGCAATAATCAACTCATCAAATATGCTTCTGTTGCAAAGCTATAAATAAGAAAAGGCAATGTTTCTCGTCAGGTCATTTTAAGCCGGTATCCCCATTAATTGTTTGAGTTCATTGTATACTGAAAAGTCGAAGAATTTTCTTCGACTTTTTTTGTATACAATGAATCCTCGCTATCCCTTTAACTATAGCAGAAGTGGGCCTTCTGAACCGATAAAACTTATGTCTTTTCTTGATAGGACGATGATATTATTTAAGTATTTACAGGGTCGGTGAATCACGAACTCACAAAAATCATCAGATTTTTAGCTACCTGAAAGTGTAAACCAACAATGGCGCCTTATCCGTGTCAAGCAACCCCGGTTCACCAAATGGTTGGCTTAACGGCTTGAGGAAGATGCAGGCTGCTTGACTATCACGGTTCTTATATAGCCAAATATCGTGGGTCAGCTCTGATGAGGCAATCGTAGGTTACGAATAGTGCCACTTGGCCTTCACTTTAATGTAAACCTCATCCATTCCTCAAGAGTCACCTACCATGCGGTTTTGTTTTTTTAAAAGACATTGAGCGATTTACTATACTCTCGTCCTCACCAGTAGATAGTTGTGTAGCGTTTCAGAAATTCTACTTTCACGAAGAATTTCTAAAACGCTACGGTAACTTACGTTGGTACCATAGATAGCAGCCTGCGGCTATCAGACTAATGTCTTTCTTGAACTATTTGCCTTTAAATGGATCATAACTGTTCCCCTTAGACGCTATTTCTTTCTATTTACACTAGATGATCTCTTTAGAAAAACTTTGCTCGCCCCGCCCTCTTTTCTTTTTTTCCTCTTACTAAAAATTCTACTTTATTGACTATTGTTGTCTATCAACTTGAACATTGGTATGAATTACTGTTTAATAAACACATTATACTTATGGGTTGATCTCGTATATTCCATTCTTACCATAATTCCAGCCATAGTATCTTGGTGTTTCTGAATTGGAGAAACTAGGAGTCAAATAGACGGTTACCCAGTATTCTGACTGTGATTTGCCATTTAATACAATCTGACCAGTGCTCTTATTTAACTCATTATGTGGAAGATTCGTATCCGTTAGTTGGAAGCCCACCCATTCATAGTATTCTGGTATCACTGGTATAATATAATAATACCAATGATCATCCGCTAAGGACACTAAGATTTTGTTATAACTTGACATATCACCATCGCGTGAAGGTCCTTTAATAGATAGTTCTTCCTTTGTAGATGTCGTGGTTCCTAAAAGGGCATCTTTTCCATTAATGGCTTTCGCAAATCCTTCTGTTGGTACGACCAGTTCATTTCGCCTATTTATAACAACTTGTTGATAATGAATGGTTAAGGGGTCTCGAATTAATTTAATTGTAATAGGTGCTTCTATCACTTTTCCCTTTTTTGTAAACGTTAAACGGATATTAGGATAGTCTCCCGGCAAAGTCGCACTATTAATTGTCGCTTTATCTGTAGAATTAACTCCAAGGCCCGTAATATTATCTTTATCAGCTAAAACTGGTGGAACATCGCCAGTTTGAGCGTTAGCTTTAAATTGATACACTTTAATCTCTGAATTTACCCAAATTTTGTTATTAGTTTCTTGATCTGCCAAACGTAATTCTTGAGTATAGTCTTTTGCATAGATGACGACGTCATTAGCCTCATCTACGACCGTGCGATCATCTGTTACAAATACCCAAATCCGATTTTTCACAGTGGTTGTCGTAGAACCTTTATATTCAATATCTAATGGATAAGGTTTAGCTACTGTTGCCTGTCGCAGTGTTGTTAACTGATTAGTATCTGTGAATACTACCTTAGAACTCAATAGAGGGGGAGATTTAGTACTATCCTCATCATAGATAGCGTCTTTTCCGTTCCATGCTTTAGTTTGGGCTAGTTTTTTGATTGCATCATCTGTTGATAAACTAGTCGCTACATCATCTACATGAATAGAAAAGTTAGCCACATCTAAATAATAGTTATCTTTTTCTTTGGTTTTATCTGTGAGGGCATTAATGACATTAGACGTCACACTTGATTTTTTATTATCATCTGAGACAAAAAATGTTACATGTTGTGGCCCTGTTTTTGTTGTGTCTAGTCCAAGTGTATCCCAATCTATATTGGGATTTCGTACAACCCCATCAGCATCATAAACAATTTTATTCGGATTCTTATTAATACGTTCTCTTAACCACTTCATATCCTTTTGTCCTGATAGGTTACCAGGACTTAGTTCATAACTATCATAGACTGAAACGTTTGTTAATAATTCTTGTTGTATCTGTTCTTTTGACTTTTTTTCAATATTTATTTGATTAGATGTTGATTTAATAGCTGGAGCGTAGTCGGGTACTAATTTGATTAGTCCATACAGCGCATTCTGTTCCGTGACTGTAGATCCAGGATAACTTTCTTTCCACCCATCTTTTGGTTTGTTTGTAAAATCTCTAGAAGTACCATACCCATATAGAAATAAGTTATCCGTATCTTGGCCCGCTATTATATTTGAAATACTTACAGTTCCTGTTGCATTTATACCACGAGCACTTAGAATGTTAAAGTCTTCATCAACAACTCCTATATAGATATCGCCTTTTTTAATTCCATATTCAGCAAGTACTCCCCCATTATCTCCATATTGACCGTATATCATATATTTACCAAAATTTGATAAAGTCTCTGAGACACCAATACTGCTATTTTTCGGAAAACTCAACAATACCTGTTGTTTATTACTACCATAACCCATTCGTAAATCTTGTTTAACAAGCTCGGTTTTTTCTGCGTAAATTTTCGTTAAATAGAGTTCAGATGTTGTTGAAATTGCTTCCATCACTCTAAAAGTTCTTAATCCTGTCTGAACAATGTTTTCTCCCATGGGAACAAGTTCCAATAACTCTCCATTGTCATTCCAATGACCTAGATATGAATTGTATTGATTAATAGTATTTCTAAAGTCCATTTTCCCAAAAAAACCACCATTAACACTATCATATCCTGGAGAAGATAACCAAGAACCCCAAAAAGTTCCTCCCACTTTCAGATAATTAATTTTGTTGGGTATTTTTAAGTGCTTTTTCAATTTAAATACATTATTTTCTAAATACAGTATATCATTCCCTTCGTTTGGATTTCCATTCCTATTATCTACGTATCCGTAAGAATAATATTGATTTCCAGTTTCACCAACAAACGGTTTTATAAGAGTTGATAACTGATTATTAGTCGTAATATTTTGAGTAATATCTTGCCAGTTAACATTCTGAATAGTTTTTTTTAGAGCATCCACTTTAAAATTTATTTTTCTTAATGCATTATTTCCCACAAGAATATTATTTGATCTTCCAGTGTAAATATAGCTATACGATCCATCAGTTTCTTTTAAAAAAGGGGACTCTCCACCTGCATAATCTCCTTGTGGACCATTACCAATAGTATTATTGGTATCTGTGGGCATTCCAGTTACCATATTTTTATTATCTGTGATCTCCCCAGTCTTACCATCGAAAATCGCAATAGTTAATGTCATTCTAGCAGGTGCCGTGTTTAGAATAGCATCATTGTCGTTTCTTGTTGCAATGCTCATCAAATATTTATTGTCTCCTAAGTACTCTGTCATTGAAACAACATCTTGCTGCTTAGTGCTATACGCACCTAATACTCCTTTTGACACCGAAACACTTGGAACCTCATTTTGAACATATCCCTTATACAAAGGGTCACTTGTTAATATTGTCTCCCATAACTTAGTGTCGTCCTCTTGTAAGTTATATTCATCGGCTACTCCTGAATCTAACTTCACCTTATTAGTCGGATGCGCACTTATTTTAGATGAGTGACTCTCTTTTTTATAGTAGTGACTGACGCCAAATAAGAAGAAGACAGACAAACCAAGTAGGATGAGTTTTCTTATTATCTTTTTGTGTTTCATCATTTTTTTATTTTTCCTCCTATATCTTATAGCTCCATAGAATCAATTGGACCACTAATAGTAACCGGTAAAAAGTAATTATTTTCATTATCTATTACTAAATCCTATTTTTTCGCTTGTTGAGGAGCCCCTCTTCAGTACCTCTTTTAATTGGCTGATCTGCTGATTCGCTTCAATTGTCATTTGTTGCTCTGCCATCAATGCTTGTTCCATTTCTGCTAACCGGCAGTTCTTTTCCTTTAGTACTTCTTGAAAAGACATGATCATCATATCCATCGTTTCTTTCAAGTCATTCCCTGTTTCCTTCAATGAGGTTGTCACATCTTGTCCTCCTTCTTCTGGTTACTCTCTTGCTGACTCATTGTCTGTGTTTGTCCATCCAAGAGATTATTTAAATGAAAACAAGCCTCCTCACTCGCTATCGCCACCTTCACTAGTTGTTGCTGATACTCATTTAGGGCTTGCAAGGGTTTTTCCGTTTTTGACCGTGCTTCTCGTCTTATTCGTTTACTCGAACCACGTTGTGAGTATGGCTCAACTATTGATAGACTCGATTCCGATAAGGCATCTGATAAAGCTAATGCTTGCTGCACAATTGCTCTGGCTTCCTTTTTCGCACTAATCAAATAATGGCCAATCATCCCATCGATAGAACGTCCACTTTCTAAGACACCTCCTAGTAAAATTCCGATGTCAATTTGTTCTTGAATCAACGGGTTAGATAAACTTCCCTCTTTTGTTAAAAGCTGTTCTAGTTGACGAATGACCACTACTAATTGCCGATTGATATCTGTCGTTAGTTGGAGTTGCTTCTCTAGTTTAGACTTTGCTGTTACTACTTCTTGTAATTCAAAATCAGACTGGGTGACAGAATGACCCGACTTACTGTCTACTAAATCACTTGTGTCAGTCAGATTATCTTGTAATAGGCTCATTGGCACGTCTCCTTTCATTGTGCGAACAGAAAGAAGCTTCTGACTCATGGCGACTCTTTCTCTAATGAGGAATTATCAACATTTGGCCTGGACTTAACTCTTCCGTCTGTAAATGATTGGCCGCTTGAATGGCCATCACATCTACCTGATATTGCTGAGCAATTTTGTAAAGGCTCTCTCCTTTAACAACGATATGATCTAACGGAGCTGGCTCACTTAATTCAGGTTCAACCACTTCATTATCAGTAGATTCTTTCGACTCTTCTTCACTCATAATCGAAAGAATCGCCTCCTTCGGCAAAGTTAGGTAAGTCCCTGCATAGATAGTCGTGTCCGTCAAATTATTAGCCTGTTGTAAGGCATCTAGCGTTACACCATAGTTAGCCGCAATCAATGACAGTGTTTCTCCTGATGTTACTAAGTGTTGATGTTGTTTGTCTGTTTGCGAGGTCTGAGGTAGCTCGACTGAACTAGTAGAATCAAACGTTGGCATCACCGTACTAAAGGTAGGAGTTGTTATTGACTGACTGGTACTCCTATGTGAAACTGAGACAGTCACGTCCTCTTTTGGAAGCGAAAAAACAACTAACATTCCACAGCCTCCTAACAAACCAGCTAAAATTGCCACTTTTCTAAGTGATTTTACATGGGGACTTTTTTTATTTTTTTGTGCTCGTGTTTTTATGAGACCTTCCCCCCTTTCTCCTTTTGAGGTGGGGGGGGAGGTCAACAATAGCGGATCGTCTATGGTCGGCTCTTTATCAAGTTGTAAAGACAGCTCTTCCTCCTTTTTTTCTTCTACCAAGTTGATTTCCTTGCTAGTGTCCTTTTTTGAATGCATTTGTTTCCTCAGTTGAAGCTGATACCCCTCTGACCAAAAAGTCTGCTGTTCGTTATGAGACATACGCTGAATGTTAAAATAATAATCATCGTAAGCCAGCAACACTTCTAGAACATCCCCATACTTCATAAGTTTTCCAAATTCTAACCATACCAATTTATCACAATAGCTTTCTATTCGTTTAATTGTCTCTGTTTCTATCCAGATACTGGCGCCCATTACTTTTAATTTTTCTAAAAAAAGAAAGACTTTAATAAAAAAATCTTCTTTTACTACTAATAATTCTTCTTCAATATAAATCATGGTTGGTGTCATATGTAACAGTAGACTGATTGAAAGTTGAGCTTGTTCTTCTAATGTATAGTGAGATATCGTATCAGACAACCGTGGGCCCAACTCTGAAAATTCGCTGATTTTTGTACTCAATTCTGATAGTTTTTTGCGTGGAACTCCCCATTCCACTAATTGTTTATGTATATAGAGCTCACCTGTTTGATGACCATTTCGACTGTCTGGTAACGACAATCGCCTTACTTGTTCAACACTACCTGATACAAATCCTTCAGAAGGAGAAATTTCTCCTAACAATATAGAGCCAAGAGTTGTTTTCCCCGCTCCTTTGCTCCCAATAACGCCAACGATTTCACCGAATGGCTGACCAAAAGTCACTCGATCAAGTACCAGCCGCTGACTAACCCCCTCATGGCTGGTGACAACATCGTGGTAATGACTAATTCCCACTATTTTCCATTTATCTTTTATCACGTAACTCCCCCATCTTTTTCAGTTTGTCTATCTTGCTTAAAATAAACCGGTTATAGGCCGATGGCCATCTAAATGCAAGTAAGTGCTCCAACTTAATACTTGTATACCGTTTCGCTTTAAGTAAGTGAGAATTTCACTTGCTTCTACAACATTACTCCCAAACACCTGAAGACTAGCAACGACCACCTGATCGCCCGAATCTAGTTGATTCATCAATTCATGAAGTTCTTTCTCTTCATAACGCTCATCAATAAAAAGCGCCGCACAAGGGTAATCCATGACAATCTTCAGTTGCTCATTCGTTGCTAAGGGGAATTGTCGTTTTACATACCCATAAATAGTCATTGATTTCCCCTTTTCATTTTAGTACTGAGTGTTCCATATGATGACTATCTTCTAGTAAGTTTATATATTTGTGAACGGTTCCTAAAGATACGCCACACTCAATAGAAATATTGCGAAATGTCATTTTCTGTGCTCGTAAGTACTGTATTTTCTTGATCGTCTTTTCATTGACTGTTGGGCGCCCGCTCTTCCGCCCTAGTTTATACGCTTTTTCTAACCCATCGTGAGTTCGCTCGCTCATCACTTGTTTTTCCTGTTGAGCTAGTTGAATAAGTAATGCTTTATAACAACTAGAGGTAATCTGTGTAGTTTCCCAAAATGTTACCGTCACAGTCGGCTCCTCTACTAGTAAATTTAACTGAGTGCCTAGCTGATTGACTAACAAACCGGTACTCAATAGATTAATCACAACCAGCTCATGCCCCTGAGCACAAGCGATAGCTTGTTCCCATTCTTTCAAATATTCTTTAGAACTAGGCGTTATCACTTTCTCACAGCCAATCTCATTTAACAGAATGTCTTCCTCTTCTTTTCCTCGAATGGTGTATCCTATTTTCACCACATAGCCCTCCTTTTCATGACACCTTTAACTTTTTACTCAACATGAAACGTTGATTTATTTTTCAGCACAGTACTACGGCTCTCCAGTTGTGAACTAAGACATGTTCCATAGGGTGGGTGCGCTAATACATCTAATAGTTCTTCATGAATAAGTGTTAACTCTTTTATCTCGTTATACACCGTTTGAGGAAAAACAACTCGTTTAGGAAATGATTTGTAGTGGCCCTGAGATAACAAAGACTCTTCTTGATCGCAATCTATAAACTGTCGTAGGCGAGGAGAATATTTAAAATCGTACCAGCCATTAGGAAATTGGTCTTGATACGATTGCCACGTCCAGGCTAGTCCTTTCAAAGAGACTTTTAATTGTTCATATTCATCATAAGATATTCGTTTTCGCTTCATTCGACGTCATCCTTTTCCATTCTCACATTCCTATAAACGATTGACCACTCTGGCCATTTATGAACAAGCTACAACAAGACACAGAGAAGCCACTACTCAATTAGTTTGTTCCCGTTTGTTATTCTGCCGTTTTTATCGGTTCTTGCAGACTGTGAACAAATTTTAGGTGACTTGCAGTCGCTTTAAAGACATAGTCCTCATGTGTATTTTCTTTACAAAACATACCTGAAAAATCAGTGAAGCTTACTTCTTCCAAAGCCAATTCATTCAGAGACTTGCAGGCCAGCTTTATGTCTGGTAATGTTACCACTATTTTTTCTAACTGATGACCTGTTAAAGCAACGATGACCTTTGTTCCAATACGTTTCTTCTCCTGTTCCCCATCCTGATCATCTTGGTTAGAACACTCCCGTACGTCGTAAATTGGTTCAACATTCACTAACAGAAAGGCCCCCTCATTTAAAATCATTGTTTCATTGAATACGACTTGATGAACCTTTAACATTTATATTCCTCCTTTGATTGGTTCCATCTTCCTTCTATTAGACTGATCGAACTAGTCCTCTTTCATATCGGAATAAGTAAATAAAATGATGGAAACCGTTGCGATGAGCCCAATTCCAAATTGAAGAAAGAAGCTATCTGTATAGTGTCGAGCGATTTGAAGACCTAACATCGTTATTAAGAAGGTGCCGACTAGCCACAAAATGTGTTTCACTTGTTGAACTTGTTTGCTAATTCTGTAGGCAGTTCCTCTCGATATCCCGTATCGCCTAGCCGTTCTCCGTATAGATCGATTTGATACCAACTCACTGAACACTTGCCAATACGTTTGACGCGCCTCTGGAACCGAGGATAAGCCACGGTACAGTTGACGCTCTTCTTGACTTTCTGGCTGAATCCCAATTATTTTAATGTCCCCTTTTACTTGCTGTGGAATTTCCTGCATCCATTTCATTAATTGAGCCCAGTCTGCTAACTGAAGAGTGGGGTAATCCAACACTTCCAAGTTAAGCCCCCTTGCTATGAGATCATCTAAAAAGGAGAGCCATTCTTCTGGTTGATGGCTAATATCTTCTAATTGCGATAGCAGGATAGTATCATCCACTTTTCCCATGTCAAGCGCATCCCGCAATTGACTACAGGACTGCCACGAAATTCTACTTTTATTTACCACATCATAAAAAAATAACTGAGCGCCTCTTTTTTTTAGCCGAACCTGATAAGGATGTATTTTTTCTGATTCTTTTACTCGAAAGTAACCTATTTTCATTTAGTTTGTTCTCCTATCCTCAAAAGAAATCCTGTTTTTTGGAGATCCCTTCTCACGATTACTATGGCTATTCTCTTATGGCTGACAAAGCCTCATCTACTTGTTTTAATTGCCCATTTACTGGGACGTTTCCTTCCCACCACGCCTCGCGATAGGCATAATCTCGAACCGTAATTGCTTCTACTTTCAGAATTAATTGTAGAGTATCTTGTGCAACCATTGTCGAACTTCCTTTAATTTCCGTAAAAAGAGGTACCTGATTTGTCGTAGAACTTGTCCCTAACCGCTTTAAATAGTAGTAATAGCCATCTTTTCCTTCTTTCCATTTCTGAGTATCTAAATCAACCACGATATCTGACACAGAGACTGCCTTACTTACTTGTTTGTCATCAGTTACGACTGGATGTACAAGCACTCTAACGAACATATCTTCTTTTCCACGATTATGAACAGTCACTTCTCTAGGCAATGTTGTTCCTATAGGCAAGTTAGTCGTTGCTGTATTTCCTGTATCTGTTATAGCCACCTTTAAATCGCCTAATTTATTAATAATTGGCGCCGATTGAGTATCTTTCAAATAAGCATTGGTTTCAGGTAAGGATAGACTTAAACAGAGCAGATACGTTCCTAATAGAAAGGACAAAGTTGTCTTTATCGGAAAAACACCCTTTTTCCTCATCATGTTCCCTCACCTCCCAATACAGCTTCATAACAATCATAAATCCGATTTCCCACAAGCTTAGTGATCCCCCAGTCATCATAAACACCCTCGTTTACCTGCCCACCATCAGCATGAATATCTAAACGGTATAAACTACCTTTTAACCCATTTGGCGCACGGTTTTTTAAGTGAACTTGATCAACTAAAACAGTTGTTTGATTGCCAGGCTGAACACTCTGAGAATAAAAATAGTACCCACGGCCATTAATTTCTTCATATAACCAATACCCACTTACCGGTGGTGTTAAAGGATCAACCATTCCCCATGTGTAATCAAGATACCCCAGCTCCATTGGACGATTCGTTTCTGTTTGCTTATACTCGTAAGTAGCTAATTTTTTTGTTTCATAATAAACAAGTTTGTCTGGGGTATAGCGGGCATTAATTTGCCAGGTAGAGGGGGTCTCTAATTTGACTTCTGTCTTACCACCTAAATCTGCATACTCCGCTAAATGACCATTCCCTGTTTGATCCGTCGTATCAACCGCCAACGTCAGCAATACTTCTTCTAAACTCACTCGAATAAAAGCAGGCGCTTCTCCTATATTTTTAACCCTTACTTGGGGCGATAATCCCGACGTATTGGTTAAAACATTTCCAGATAGATTCCCTTGTACAGCCACTCGAATGTCTTTTTCATTCGGACTTTGCATCTTATTGTGTAGCCATTTCGCATAACTACTCCAAGCAAAGGTGGCATTAATGATTAAAACAAACGTAATCAATGCCATGAAACTACCAAAAAAAGCTTTATTATTTGTTAACGACAGTCCACTTCTCTTTTGTTTTTTTCGTGTCATACCCGTTCACTTCCTTTTTACTTATTCCATAGTTTCATCAACTGATTGGAGTGCCAATCAGTTCATGAAACCATACAATAGGGTTGTATGGTTAGGTTCTTACTTGCCTTCTTTTTATAGCATAAAGACTCAATGTAAGACTCATTAAGCCAATTCCGAAACCAATTATTAACCAACGCCACTCTTCCCCTGTCTGAGGTAAATAGGGTGGTTTAGGCTTGGGTGACGGTTTTTTGGATGGCTTAAGTGGTTCTGATTCATTCGTAGCATAAAATATCCAATAAAAATCAGCTTCACTCGGTTTCTCCCATTCTTCAACTGAATAATGAGTCGAGACCTGAAACGTCGCTTTTAACTGACGCGTTTCCCCTTGTGAGTATTCTCCCAACTCAATGGGAAGAGTATAGTCAGCAGAGGTTGGCCTCCCCATTAAATCGCCATCATAGACAACTTTTCCTGCCAATTCTAATTTGACCGTAATAGCCTCTAATAAATTGATTGCTCCACTAGTTTTTTCTTCCTTCATATCCATTCGTAACGTATAACTACCTTCTTTTTGAGCATAATTACTAATGGTAATGTCTTTGGTAAATGTTAAACCCGGTTTAATATCGGTATGTTCGACGAAGTACTTTCCATCTTCACCTACTTTTAATCCAGTATCATCCCCCACAATAATTCCCTTTGGAAGAACCTCCGTACTTGCAAGTACGGAGGCTCCTCCAAAGAAAAATCCTGTTAGAAGGCAGAAGATACTAACCATTATTCTTATACGACGTTGCTTTAATGGCATCTTTCATACCTCCTTCAGCTGGTTATTGTGCGTCTGCAATAGTCTTAAAGTAGACATACATTGGATCTGTTTTAGTTAATCCCCAACCGCCAGCACCTCTGCCGTCTTGTGTGATATCAACTGCTGCTTCCATGGCTTCTAGGTAAGACGGAATAGCTTCCATTCCCACCCATAAGTCGTAGGCTGCCATACCATAAGTTTCGTCTGCTCCTGCATTACCTGGGAATGTAACTGATTGCAAGACTGAACTATCTGTTGTTTGACTTGGCAATAGTTTTTTTGTGTAATAGAAATAACCATCATTTGCATTGTAGAACCAATCTTTTGCAGCGATTGTCGCTGGGTTTGTTCCAACGTTTGCCATTGCTAACAAAATACTCGCATCTAAATTAGATTTAGTAGGATCCGCTGGTTTGGTTGCTGTTGTCCCTAATTTAATTGCATCGCCTGCCCAGTTTGCTTCCGTAGCGCCATCAAGATCTTTTCCATAACCAAAATATTTTAGATCGCCACCACTTGCTTGTGTTGTGAAATCGTATTGATTCGTTGCTAATTTAACAGATGTACCGATAACTTTTTGAGCAACTTGTGCATCATCTGCTGCAAACGTTCCTGAATAAACCGGAATTTGGGTTGAGCTTGCTGAAAAATCATAATTATCAGGGAACATCGCTTTCTTGGCTTCGCGTACATACACTAATGCCGTTTTATTTCCATTAACATATAATTTATAACCTACATCTGACGGTTGAGCTTTAGCCGGAGCAATGCCATCAATTAACAAATTAGCTGTTTCATCTACCCAACCTGCCCCTGTGTATTCAGTGTGATCGATAATCACTGGGAATTTAGCATTCGCTAAAGTATCAAATCCATCTGTCAATGCCCCATTTTGTAATTTATGTAGCATTTCTTCAAACGAAATCCGGACAAATACATTGCTATCCGAGGAATTAACTACGTTTATATCCTTATCTAATGTCCCACCAGGCTTCACTTCTTTATCTGGGAATTTTTCTGAAATCGTGACTTCTCCTGTTTCAAATCCACGAGACTGCATGTGGTTCTGTTTCCATTCCGTGTAGCTTGTCCAAGCAAAGGTTCCTGCGAGCAGGGACACTAGCGCTAATGCTGATAGTGTTACAATTGCTTTTTTCTTCTTTTGCTTATTTTTTCCATAAAAATTCATTGAAAAAAACCTCCTACATTCTTTTTTATTTATATAAGCTTTGGGTTAAAGCGTTATAACTCAATTAGTTTTACGTCGTTTAGACGTTGGATGTTTCCTTTTTTTTCTAGTAAATTCACGGTCTCTACCCTCTTCCTTAGGGATACTTAAATAATATTTAAGTGTCGCGATTACTAGAAAGACACTACTTATCAACACTAATACAACAACTAGATTATCTCTGACAAATTGAATAAAGGTTCCTACATATGCGACATGACCTATCACCTTCCCTACAACTTGAGATTGTTGGATTGGAATATCCGCATTATCATTAGCGTCCCCCTGTGTAGTCAAACCTTCAACTGTTTTTCCTTCTCCATCTGTCACAGGAGTTCCTATTTCAATAATTCTGTGTGTTAAAAAAGCATCTGTATTCCCTGCTACAGGATAAAACGTAATAATATCTTTCGCTTTTAACTCATCTGGCTTTACCTGTTTTAGCACAATCATATCCCCAGCATTAAATCCATCTGTTAAATTGGGTTTATCTGGATGGGCGGCCATAGAATTAGTCTTTACTGTCATAAAACGGTAACCATAAAAAGACTTATCAGCGGAATCATTAAAATTGAAAAGTAACGCACCTAACAAGACCGACAGGAATATTACATAAAAGACGACATTCCATAAAAGAGAGCCAACTCGGTGCCCCATTGTTGGTGGACGAATCCGTTCATTTGGTTGTCTTTTTTTGTGAGGCTTTTTACTGCTTGTGACTCGCCTATGACTCATGTTTCTCTATTCCTTCCTACTATTAGACTTACTTCAGGTAGTGGTAATTAACACACTACTCTGATGTTTCCTCATTCCGAATTATCATTTAACGATAGAGGAAACCTCATTCTTATCGTTCGTCTCGTTATTAGAAACGTACTTATGAACAGTCCCCAAGGAAACGTGACAAATATCTGCAATTTCTCGCATTGTTTTTCCTTTATGTTTAAATAAGAAATTAATTTCATTAATCACTTGCTTATCAATTTTAGGACGTCCGGTTATTTTACCCGCTAATTTTGCTTTTTCTAAACTAGTTTTAATAATAAATCGCCGATGCTGTTCTTCTATTTCTAGTACTTTGATTACATCCGAATAAAAATTAGGAGAACGTTCCGTATCTATATCCTCAAGTAAACTGGTCAATCGAATACCTTGTTCGCTTAGTAGCATTAGAAGTTGCTTGAATTCTGCCATTCCCTTTGAAAAAACATTCAAATTACAAACCACTACGTGATCCCCTGGTTTCACACTTTTTAGTAATTGTTCTAATTCTTTGTAGCTTTTCAAATCATGTTCTTCTATGTATAATTCATCAAATTCAAATTCACAACGACTAAGTTCATCAACCTGTTTAACCGTTGGCAATGGGTACTCTTTTCTTATATATCCGTATACAGACATTTGGGTCTCCTTTCTCCAAAACGAAATGGGTCTTTTTTTATACTCGTTCACACACAATACTTTAACATGTTCTGACTAACCATCTTTCTTGAACTCTGTCCGCCTAACTTCCATTTTTATATAAAACGTCCCTTTTCACTTTTAACAAATCTATTGTTAGATTAAATGCTATTATTTTGCCTGATTTTCAATTAAAAAAAAAGACTAAATCCCATAGTAATAGGATTTAACCACATGCTTGATTGAAACATAACGATAGTTATCTGACTTTTAAAAAAACAATAGTTTAATATAAAGAGGTAGTAGTGTCAACCTATTTTTTCACTCTTTTTATGAACACAAAACAAACGAAATAACAAATGGCTTATTTAGTAGGGTTTTAACTAGATAATTATTACTATAATAATTTTTTAGTACTTTTTTTATACAAAAAAAGTACGAACTAAATTAAATTTAACAGGAGATTACTTATGGCAATTATTGGATACATGCGCGTCAGCACGATTCATCAAAAATTTGATTCTCAACAACTGGCATTAGAGCAATACGGTGTTGAGACTATTTACAGAGAATACGAAAGTGGGAAAAAAACCAATCGAAATGAACTAAATCGGGCACTCAATAGCCTTCAACCTGGCGATACCTTTGTTATTTTTAAACTAGATCGCTTAGCTCGAGGAACTAAACATCTACTCACCTTGCTAGACACCTTTGAACAGCAAGGCATTCATTTTGTTAGTATCCAGAATCAAATTGATACTTCCACCCCGATGGGGAAATTTTTTTTTACCGTTATGAGTGCCTTCGCCGAAATGGAAACTGAATTAATTCGAGAACGAGTTTTAGCTGGACTTGACGCTGCAAGAGACAACGGTAAGACACTTGGGAGACCTGCCCGGACAAAAGAAGCTGAAAAAGCCATCGATCTTTATTTACATTCGAATTTAACCATTACTGAAATAACCGCAAAATGCCAAATTTCTATCCCTACTTTATATAACTATTTACGGTTATATCAAATTCCTAAAAAACAAAAACCCTCTAAACGTTTGATGAAATAAAGAATCTTAACCTCCCTTTTTTATAAAAAAGTCTTTACACGGGTCACCTTTAGCAAAACAGCGAAGTATTAGGTCATGTTAGTCTGAAGGGGTTAGTCATTTAAAAAGGAGGACGTAAAGTTATGGCCACTTATGGTTATGCACGTATTAGCACCACTCATCAAAAATTTGATTCTCAGGAAGAAGCACTTAAAGCATATGGCGTAGACACTATTTATACGGAACAAGAAAGTGGATTAAAAGAGGATCGGCCCGTTCTCAATCAGTTATTAAAGGTTCTTCAACCTGGCGATACTTTGGTCATTTTCAAATTGGACCGGTTAGCTCGTGGAATGCAGCATCTACTTACTTTAATTGATTCTTTTACTAAACAACACATTAATTTTGTCAGTATTGAAAATCATATCGACACACAAACCCCCACAGGGCGATTGTTATTCACCATTATGGGAGCCTTTGCTGAAATGGAAGCGACCCTTATTCGCGAACGTGTTTTAGCAGGTATTAGCGCTGCACGTAAAAACGGTGTTAAACTTGGACGCCCCAGTCCAACTCAAAAAATCGATCAAGCAATTAAACAATATATTGAAACCGAGAATACCGTATTAGATATTGTTGCCGACTGTCAGATTTCGGTTCCCACTCTCTACAAACACCTACGTCAACGACAAATCCCACTACGCGGATGTGGATAATCACGTTTACTAGCCTCCTTTAATAAAATACACTTAATATTAAGGGGGGGAATACAGTTTCTACTTTTCTTGACCCACATCAAATAAAAAGTCCTTCTTTATTAACACTACAAGCCAAATAAATTTGGCTTTTTTGGTATCAACTACAACTCTCTCAAATCCCTTCCTCACTTATAAATTAACGTTATTTAAAGTAATCATTAAAAAGTGATCCTTTCAACAAACTCGTTATTATTCTCAGGCTAAAATGAACGCGCTCTTCCTTGTTCTCGAATATAAATTGGCGACTAGGAATCAATACCGCATTAAATTGGAACTACAAAATCTACACAATAGACATAATCCAGGGTTTTGACTCTCTCTTAAAACGCGCAAACATGCTAGTAGGTAGCAATTCAGATGGCTGTTCCAACTCACCGTTATAATATGTATCACTTGAACACTAATACTACGAAGAATATGGGTAAGCAAACTAATTGATTTTATAGGTATCCTCAACTAAAATTAGTTTAATATAAAAGGAGGAAAATAGATGTCACTATTTTTAATGGATACGCATACAAAAAAATTAGATTTATTACGTTCCCTGTTACTTCATGATAATAGCCTAACAACAGCAGAATTAGCAAATAAATGGGAGGTTTCAACCAAAACGATTATCCGCCATGCTCAATCACTTGACGACGATTGTCGAGAAATGTCTGGATCTTCCCGCTATCGCGTCATAATTAGTCAAGGCAAGCTTACCTTAACAATGTCCGAAGACTCTGTGCCAAGCTACCTAATGGAGTACTTAACAAGCTTTTATGCTCAAGAGTCAGTGAAAGTACGTATTATGTCCGCTCTGCTAAAAAAAAGCCATGCAAGTGTGACTGAATTAGCCGATTCACTTTATCTAACACCAAATACATTGTATAAGCACCTATATCAGTTAGAATCAGTCCTCACACCATTTGACTTAACTTTCAATTGGCAAAAACAATCACATAGCCTCAATTTTTCATACGATGAAAAGAAAATGCGTTATTTCTCTTACTTATTCTATTGGAGATTTTATAGAGGTCTCTTCCCTATAGAGAAGGGGGAAACAATTGAATCCGACTCTTCATTAGAAGAAGAAATAGCGCATTTATTTCCTTCAGGAACCTCTCTTGTAAAACAAAAGCAATTTCTATACCTAACAGAAGTGACTCAGTGGCATCTGGAACAATCCGATTCTATCACGTTATCAGATACGGCTTCAGATATTCTTCAAATCATCGTTTCAATCAAAGATTATTCAGGGATACTCTCTGAAAATCAAGAAAAAGAACTTCCAAATACCGAACAACTTTTTTTCAATTTTTTAGTGCGCATAAGTATTCCCTCCTTAGATGACGATGTTAGCAAACAGCACATTGTGACGGCATTGTCTGACCAACACTCATTACTATTTCAATATTGCCAAGACCTCCACGATCATTTAATAATACATTTCGAATTATCACCAACAACAAAATCGACGATTGACTTTTATTACTATATGATTTTATTCACTCTCCATAATCTCGAACTTAGTGTGCCCTTTAATAATGATTTCCTCAAAGAAATTAGTTTAAATTTTTATAAAAATGAGCATCTATTATCCGATGAGGTACTCGCAAAAATCAATTCATTGTTTCGCCTAGTCACTCAACGGCACGGCTATTCTTGTGAAAATGACTATACTGCTTATTTAATTATATGGCTCTTTTTATCAGCCAATCAACCAACTCGTCCGCTGATCATTGCCATTCACTTTTCTGATAATCCAATCGGAGATACGATAATTAAAACTCGATTACTCCAAATTTTCAACCCCAATCAACTTCACTTTACAGAGCAGATGAAAACAGCCGATCTGATTATTTCTGATTGTACGCAACTAGAAAAAAGCTCTCAAGCTTTTTTCTATATGGAATATTTAACAGATTCATTCTATTGGGACCGCTTATTGACTGTCATTCAACGAAAATTAACAACCTATTTCGTATAATTTTCAATGTAGTAGTCCAGTCAGATTCTGTTGCAAACTTATAAAAAAAAAGCCAGCGCTTCTCAACAAATCATTTTAAGCTGGTCCTCCATTAATTATTTGGATTCATTGCATATTGAAAAGTCGAAGAGAGTTTTTCGACTTTTTTATATAAAGAATAGACTGTTTCCATCCCTTTAATCGTAGCTAAATTAGTCCTTATGGACCGATACAATTTATCTTTTTCCTGTCAAAAATTTGATAAACCAGAGTTTACTCTGATATCTACACGTCAATTACCTACCATTTTTTTATGTAATGATCTTGCTAAAAAAAACAGTTTGCCAATCTTAATAAATTATGATACGTTGTGTCCACTAAGAAAGCTGACGTTACAATTGTTTAAAGAATCAGAACGCATAATTGAAATAGATTCACTAGAAACAATTTTAAATTTAGTATCTATTGGCAAAGGAATTGCGTTATTACCTAAATATCTAGAAAGTGAAGGCAATTTATCCATTGATGACAATACGTTCATAATCAATTATTATAGCTATCACTATACCAAATAATCTAATAATGTCATTTTTTTCTTGATATATTGCCAAATAAAACTAAAATTGACATCTGCTGTTATCAATCGTCCCCTAGACTATCAATACTTATCGTTTTTGACACATAATCATATAAAATTACTAGTAACATTATTTATTTTTCTCAAAATGATCCATTAGTTCTTGTGCATACCATTCTCTCACTCTAGTTTCAACTTTTCGATTTGGATAAGGTAAGAATGTATAATCAAACAAAATTCCCAACTGATCATCGTATATCCACGCTCCTAAAATGTTTAGTGTAAGGGCATGTATGTCCAGAGACTTGAAGTGTGTATTAAGTTCTTGACGTCTATCAAATCCATGTAAGAGCTGTTTAGTGGTATAAGTGATGGTATATTCTTTAAGCCCTTCCAAAATAAGCTGTTTTTCCCGTTCCTTTACAGCATGTTCGATGAGAATTTCATAGGTTTCTTTAGCAGCGTTATAGCCCTCCGAATATTTACGTTCTAAGTCATTAGCGGTTATTGCGAGTGACTTTGGAGGTTGCTCAGCCAATTTTGAGTCGATGAACTCGTTAAGGGAGGCTTCGTCAATTTTATAACCTTCTTTTTTTGAAGGTAATACTGCTTCGATTTTATTTTGGCGTATCCATCTGCGCAGCATTTGAATACTGCTTGTAATATTCTTTTCTTCAAGAATTTTCAATGCTTCTTGAATCGTCAAAGTTATCCCCTCCTTCATAAGTTACTAGTAACTTTATTATATCATGTCCAGTTTAATGTTACTAGTATTTTTAGAGTTTATTAGGCGATTTAAACGTCGTGTATGGGTAATTGTTAGGATATTATTTTTAAAATGGCTTAGAATCCCTTATTATACATCACTTTCTCTTTGTTTTAGGTATCGGTATAACGTTGAAGCGCTTAATTTCATTATGGTTTCAATCTCTGAAATGGTATACTTTTTTTCATCATAGAGTTTCATAGCTTTCTCAATTTTTGTTTTATTGATTTTAGGACGTCCGCCAACATGTCCTTTTGCTCTTGCAGCCGCTATCCCTTCAGCAACACGTTCTCTAGTCAACTCTACTTCAAATTCATTGACTAGTTGAAACAATCCAATAGCAAATCTCCCATGAGGTGTTGAGGTATCAAATTGTTCTTTCAAACTGATGATCCTGACTTTTTTATCTTCAAAGTAATCCATCAGCTCCAGTAAATCTTTTGTACTTCTTCCTAGCCTACTCCAGCTTTCAACAACGATTGTATCATTCTCCTGACAACACTTTTCAATTCGTCTAATGCCGGGCGACTTGCTAGTTTTCCTGATATTTTTTCCGTATACATTTTGTTTACTACGTAGCTTTCATTGATTAGATCCAGCTGTCGATTAAGTTCTTGAGATTGAGTACTTACTCTGGCGTAACCAAAAATATACTCCATAAAAAGATCACCTCTTTCTGTTCCTTTAACTATAACAAAAACAGTAGTTTATGGCGATTTGATTTTGACATAAGTTTTGACAAGAACCGGCAAAGAAGCCTGAATTGGCAACCCTTTTTTTGACAAAAATTATAAGGTGTCAATGATTGTGTTGAATCCCTGTCCCGATTGCCCTTGACAACGAGCCTCCTTGGGTCTGATTTCAGGCGGCGAAGGCACTAGCTGAACGCTTATGCCGCCCCCTCGTTCGTATCACACCCAAGCTCCAACTCAAGGGTGCGCTTCGCCAATCTAGCGTAGCGATAGGCAATTGGTGTCTCATATCCCAATGAGCCATGGAGCCTCAGATAGTTCCACCAATGGACATAATCAAATAAATGGATGTCTAGTTCCTCTAAGGTCGCAAATGTGTTAGGATAAACAAATTCGACTTTGGTTGGTTTATAGGTCGATTCGGCTACCGCATTGTCATAGGGATTCCCTTTTCGACTTAAAGAACGCTCAATTTGAAACGCATTTAACACGGCTTCAATGGCCTGATTATCAAACTCTTTCCCTCGATCTGTATGAAAATAGTGGACGTCTGTTAGGGGATAAGAAATCCGACTTAGAGCCTTCTTAACGAGTTCTGCATCTTTATTTTGGCCGCATGAATAGCCAATAATTTCACGATTAAATAGATCTAAGATAAAACAGATATAATGCCATTTACCACCCACCCGAACATAGGTTAAGTCTGTTACAATCGCTTCTAAGGGCTCTCGGTTGGAAAATTGGCGTTTAAGTTTATTGGCAATTTTAGCCTCATTGACGCTCGTTTTAGCCGCTTTGAATTTAGCTTTCGTATAAGTGGAGACTAAGTGACGTCGTTTCATGATCTGACTGATTTTACGACGACTCAGAATAATGCCTCTCTTTTCAAGCTCTTTCTTTATTTTTCGTGCGCCATAATTTTTTCGACTTTGATTAAACACCTCTTCGACAGCTTCTTCAAAGTCGGCTTCACTTTTCTTAGGTTTAGGATGATAGTAGTAGGCTTGGCGAGAAATACCTAAAATTTTACACATTGCTGAAATGGGGTATTTCTCTTTATTTCGATCAATTATTTGTCTTTTCGACCGAATATCAGCGCTGCTTGCTTTAAAATATCGTTTTCCATTTCTAATTGAACATTTCGTTTGCGTAGTTCATTGAGCTCTTTCTGTTCAGGTGTTAGATTATCTTTCTCTGCGAAAGATCCCGTTCCATTTATCAAAGGATGAGGCAGTTAAGTCATACTCCCGAATCAGCTCGATGCGCGGTTTTCCTGCATGATAGAGATCGACCATTTGTTGTTTAAATTCTTTTGTAAAGGTACGTCTTTCACGTCTTGACATTCAAAATTCCTCCAGTGTGTTTTCTTCTATTGTATACACCTTATTTTTTCTGTCTAGTCTATTGTAGCCTATCCACTTGTTGTATAAGGTTTTATGGTCTATCAAAAACCAATGTTTAAAACAGGGTTGCTTACTACGGAGGACTTTCTATCTGTTATCACATTCGTATGTCTTGGAAAATGGATTATGGTAAAAATAGGAGAAATACAGCTATGATTATCGATATCTTCTTAGCTTTTGTAGGTGATTCTATGATGTGCCTCACTTTTTTACAAACCACCACATCTTTGAGGGAGAACTGGGAAATCAATAAGAGAGGCTATTCTAAATGGATAGCTGAAAAAGCTATTAATCTTCTAATTGTATTGTAATATCGTAATCATCCTGTTAAAGTTAACATTATAAAATAAAGTGTTTAAAGGAGAATTCAATGGAAATTATTTTTGTAGGTAACTATAAGGGCGGAGTAGGGAAAACAACAAGTACATTATTGTTGGGTAGACACTTAGCACATGAGAATAAAAAGGTATTACTTTTAGATTTAGATTCTCAGAGCTCCCTTAGCGAACTGTGTATAAAAAACATAGACGACTTTCACTTTTTAGAAGATATGGATGATACAAAGACATTAAACTATATTTATGATTTAGAAATAGAAAATATTAAAAAAGGATACAATCTAGACTTATCTTTCGATTACCAAAACTTAGTCTATCCGTATGAAACTAATATTGATTTTATTCCTACTAAAATTACGTATAAAAACAGCTTAGGACTAGATGAATTATGTATGAATATGGATGCAGATATTCGTTATTTTTCAATATTAGCTAAACTTATCAAAAAAGTAAGTGAAGACTATGACTATGTCTTAATTGATTGCCCACCAAGTAGCAATGTCATTACTCAAAGTGCGTTTCTAGTATCTGATTATTATGTAATTCCGACTATAGCAGATTCTGTAAGTACTAACGGAATTATTCACTATATTGAAACTATCAGCAAAACCTACAAAAAATATTGCCAATTGCACGAGGATGCTTATTTATATAAACATTATTTTGGAGACGAACCTAAATTGATTGGTGTCTTTTACACATTGATACGAGGGCAAGTCAATTACGTTGACATAGAGTCGATTTTAAGCGCAGAGTTACAAAGAATTAGTTCTGAAAGTGGTGACCCAATATATATTTTTGAGTCGTTCACTAATAATTATGTAGGAATAACTAGGGCTATAGCAAATAATGAGTTAGACACTTTGCCACCTAGTAAAGACACATACGATACGATTATGCGAGAAATGTTAGAGAGGATGGAAACGTTAGGCTCGTGAGTTGAGTAAAATAAAAGTAGGGTGTATAATATTATTAAGTTGACATCGAAAGAGGAGGAAACAAAATGGATAATCAAGAACAAAGACTAATTAAACTTATTCTGGAAATTTCTAAAATTGACCTTCAAAATTCATTAGATGATCAGATAAATAATATCAAAAAAAATTATGAAATCGATAATCTTAACAATATTTTTAACGCTTTGACTAAAGTAAACAAGGCTCATATAAAAAAAATACAAACGGTAGTATCACCTAGCACACAGCATACGGTGAAAGTAACCACCAAAAACAAAAAAATAAATTTTTCTGAAAAAGAGATTGAAGAAATTTTTCAAAAAAATGATATAAACGACATTAATCGAAACTACACAAAAAAAGAAGTAGAAACTATGTACATATGTTTGACAAAGTCTAAACCGTTGACTTCACTTAACAAGTTCCAGATAATTAAAAATATTGATTCAAAGTATAAGTCAATACATCGAGCAAAAAAAATACATGAAAATTATACGCTATCTGTATAGCAGGTTTTCAAAATACACTGGAAAGTACTAGCAATTTTTTTGTAGGCTGCTGAAAAACTCATGAAATAACAAAACAGGAAAAATATAAGAATCTAGTTCCCAAAATAGAATGAAATAAGAACTTTCAGTGGGAGCAAAACTTCATTTTTTATTAGTTTTTGCCACTTTAGTGGAAAATAATAAAAAGTCCGAATTTTCAATTAAGAAAATTCGGACTTTTTCAGCAGCCACATTTTTTTTTGGTACTTTTTTTATAATCTATAAATTATAATTACATCTGACGTACTGTCCGATTGGGTGTACCCTAAATAGACAAGTACCTGGTATTGATTTTATTGACTTTCGTGTGTATGATTAGGGTGTATGATAAACAGATTTTAGAAATGAGGATTTTACCTTGAAAGTTGCTTATGCACGAGTATCATCTGAAGAACAAAATTTAGATAGACAATTAACTAATCTTAAAAAATTTGGTGCTGAGAAATTTTTTACAGAAAAAAAGTCCGGGGCTTCAGCTGCTAATCGAGAAGAATTTCAAAAGGCAATTGAATATGTCCGGTCTGGAGATATTTTTATGGTTGAAGCGATTGATCGACTTGGAAGAAATTATGATGAAATAATCCAGACAGTTAATTTTTTGAAAGAAAAAGAAGTTCAATTGATTATTACGAGTCTCCCGATAATGGCTGAAGCAATAGGCAATCCTCTGCTAGATAAATTTATTAAAGATTTGATTGTCCAAATACTGGCCATGATTGCTGAACAAGAAAGAGCTGAAAGCAAACGACGCCAGGAACAAGGAATAAAGTTGGCCAAGAAGCGTGGCGTTTATAAAGGTCGCCCTACCCTCTACTCACCCACGTCGGCAGATCCTCAGAAACGTGTTGTTTATGATCGTGTGATCAACATGCTGAAGGCGGGAGACTCAATTACAGAGATTGCTAAGACAAATGGAATAACAAGGCAAACTGTTTATCGAATAAAAAATAGTACTGTGAATCCAGTACCGTAAATAAAAGCAACTATGATTATTGAAATCATAATTGCTTTTATTTTCACCAATTTCAAACTCGGCAAGTATTTGCCCTCTAATGGCTTACTATTTAATGCCGATAAACTAAGTCTTTACTCGTCATTATTTTTTTCCAGATCTTCTTTTTCTACTATGTTCATTACTCTTCTTCACTATTTTAGTAGCTGCTACAGTCGAGATAACACCTCCTCCCACTGCCTTATCGGTTACGTTTTTTACTGCCTTATATTTTACTGCCGACTTAAGAATACTCATTGATTTCACCACCTTTCCAGTATTATAATCTAAACCACCCTTACGAAATTCATTAGAATTAACTTAATTAGTCACCAGATAATAACCAAAATCTTTTTTATAATAGGTTTAATACTATCTTCAGTAATGAGCATGAATGGAATAACTTTATTTTTTTTGACTACTAATATCCATCGTTTTTAATCGGATGACTAATTACTCCTATTAGCTATAACACTTCATCGCTTATCATAAATTTGAAATATTGTCTTCATTTCTTCTACATCCTTTAAACAAATTTCTATCTGTTATTTTATAAAGCAATTGATTAATCCTCTTTAGGTAATATAAAAGAAATCATTATATGATTGATCCCCATAAAAATCAGTTGGAAAGCAACTGTCCAATAAAAAATAGTAACAGCAAGTATTGGATCAAACAACGACTGGACACCAAACCAAATAACAAGTCCATTCAATAGTATTGGGAGCCATTTTAAGTTACTTTTTGTTTGAAAAACCGCTATTGTGTTTAAAATTGCCATAATAATCATTAACCAAACGATTGAGTAAATAACAATGACAGCTCCACTGGCTGGGTTTCTAAGAAAAAAGACTAGCCCCACGCCTCCAACTAAACCACCTTCTAAAACTCGTAAAATTGTATACCCCACTCCACTTGTTCTAAATAGACCGTTGATTACAATCAATGTACCTATGATTAAAAAACTAATACCGATGACCTGAAGAAACATTCGCCCTTTTTGAATTGGATCAATCATAAACAACACACCAAGAATCAATAGAATAAACCCTTGCACTAAAAACTTAATTCGTTCTCTTTTCATACTATCTTCTCCTTTATGACATAAATCTAAAATAACAATCATTGACTCTTTTTTACATAACTACTCTATCGGATGATAGGTAAATCCTTGGTATCGTAGCACTTTTTTTAAAGATTTAATAAGAATTAAGAGTGTGTTTACCTGTTATGTTATGATTGCCATTGACAACGAGCCTCCGGAGATATGTGGGGTCGTCTTAACTTCAACCAATTTGTCGACTTCTAACGAATAACATATCTCCGCTCATTGTCAATGGTCCACTTCGTCAATCACCTCGGTATAATCGTTATCTCAACACCTTAACTTTTTATTTTTCTTGTACATGAAAGTGTTGCCGGTTCACCATTATTTGAGTAAGTTAAAAGACCTCACTTTTAAATAACTATCTAAAGTCATTTTAGGCTAACAAATTAAGCTGCTTGTTGAAGGCGTATCTTTTTTAGCATATTTATAAGCTGTTCCTACTGATACTCCACATATTAAAGCTATTTCCCGAATCGATCTTTTCTCAATAGTATGTAGGTGTTTAATTTTTACCTTTACTAGTGGACTTATCGATGGTCTTCCTGGTGACACGCCATTCGCTCGTGCCATTTTCATATATTCTGTTGTTCTTATCTGTAATAACATTCTTTCCCCAATAGCTAAACCATATATAAAATCAAATACTCTCTGATAGTCTAAACTTAAAAATAATTCTTGATTTTCAATATATATAATTTTTTCTGATTTTTTTAAATACTCCAATGCAGGTAGCATCTGTATGACTTGCAACCCCGTATCTGAAATTGAGTTGAAAAATATGTCGTTATCACTATTATTTTTAATAAACTCCAAAAAAAATCTCGCACTAATTTCTTGAATCGGTATTAAGGAGATTGAATCGTATTTTCCAGATAGAGCGTTCAATCGTTCTGGATAAATCGTGTAACTAACCTTCATTACTACCATCCTTTCCATTTCTATCGTATTTCTAGCTTTTTAATAAATAGCTAGAATAAACAGATTAAACTTTATTTTTATCTTTAAACGAGTCCGGATTAACCTTGTAATAATTGAATACTTTTTTTTCATAACGTAATACACGTTGGATATCAACCAAGAATTCATCAACTAAGGCGGCATTACCAAAAAAATTACGCGTTTGAGTACTTGCATTGATTCCTAGCTGTTTAATTGCATTGTAATACTGATTCAAAATAAGTTGACCTTCTTCCGTATTCACCTGACTAGCTCTTTTGGTCCCATAACTAGCCATCCCCGTTGATAAATAACGGATATTTTGTGTGACATTCTCCTTATCGTCTTCTTCGTTTTTGGCAATAAGAAGTTGTTTTTCGAAATCTCTTACCAAGTAGTGACTTTGAATCAAAGAAAGAGAATCATCCTTCATCAAATTCATCGATTGATAGTAAGACCCATACGAAATACCGCCCATTACCATAAGGGAAACAATAAATAGTAACAATGATAATCTCCCTGCTTTTTTTTTCCCCTCCTCAAGTAATTGGATATCTCGTAATCGTTTCTCATTTCTATTTTTTTTTCTGAATTTCTTTTTTTTTATTTTCTTTATTCGAGATTGAGTAGTAAAAAATCGAATACTCGCATAAACAGCTATCAGTAGACACAGGATTGTTATCGAAATCCCACCAATATATAATCTCTCCCAAACTGTCATCCTCTATACTCCTCTATATATAATAGTAGTTTCACCATATTTGAATCGTCAAATATAACTATTGTCCCTTTTTCCGACGAGCACTTTTACCTGAAGATTTTGCTTGATTCTTTTTATGTTGAGACAATTTTAAACCACCAACTATCACTCCTACTATGACAATTCCTGATATCACCAATAAGAATACAACTCGCCAATCTATTCCCTTTTCCTGAACAAGGCTTACATCACGCTGATTAAATTTATCCGCTTCCTTTTGTGTTATTTTAAAATCCTCTATCCATTCCCATTTCTGATCTTGTGACGTTACTAATATACGAGCACTGTAGTCACCATTTACCATTTTTTCACCATTCATACTCACTGGAAATTCAATAAATGAGTTCGGAGCCATTTTCATTGCAAGTTCTTTTCGCTCATATAAAACCTCATTTTGACTTTTTTTTGAAATTTGGACGTCAATAGCCATGTCATAAAGATACGTCGCAATAACATTGGAAAAATTAACTAAAATCGCATTACGATAATTATTTTGGCCGGCAAACACTTGATTAAATTCTAAATCAGGTTTTAACGTCACCTCCTCTGCTTCTTGCAAGACTACCGCAACAATATAGGCATATTTGTTTACTACTTTTGATCCTGTCGATTTTTCTGAACTAGATTCTCCCTGATTGGCTTTCGATAAATAAATGCCTCCGGCTACGACGCCCTCAAGATTTTCTTTAGGCATTTGAATAGTTATCTCAACGTCTTTTACTTCCTTTGGGCCAAGTTCAACAGTTTCTGGCCCAGAGACAATATCTGTAAAATCAAATTTTAATGATGGATCGTTTTTGAGTGGGGAATCTCCATACTCGACTACACCATTTTGATTAGTTTTTGCCCCATTAAGACCAACCTCTACTGTGGTTTTTTCTGATCCAAGATTACCTAATGTCAGACTAATTTTTTGAGTTTGATTTGGCTGCATTTTCAATTTAAAATAACCTAGGCTAGAATCAATTTGATTCTCTGGAAAATTGATTTTATA
The DNA here is from genome assembly GCF_017829975.1 of Vagococcus allomyrinae. Lineage (GTDB taxonomy): Bacteria > Bacillota > Bacilli > Lactobacillales > Vagococcaceae > Vagococcus_D > Vagococcus_D allomyrinae. Next base: position 32,193 of record NZ_JAEEGA010000024.1, read on the forward strand.
AGTAAATCCTGTTGATTCACTTATTTCACCATTAGCACCATTTTCTTCAGCCGCTAGCATAACTTTCCCTGGTAAAACACTCAATAATGCAAAAACAAGTATTAATAAACTTAATTTCACTTTATTTTCAATTTGACTCATCATAATCCCCGTTCCTTTTTTTCACTTGATTCTTAATCCTATTATATATTGCACTTGACATACCTTTACTCTCTAAAGCTAATTAATATAGGTATAAATGAACGACGGAATAACTTGGTAAGTGGCTTAGAGAGCACTTGCCTCCGTCTATTCAAAAATGATGTTCTTCTAATACGCAGGCTAGGATACAATACGGTTGCCTGAAGACTATTCGTGTCCTTTTAAAAAGCAAGCTGATGAAATTTCTCATCAGCTTACTCCACTACAACCTAAGGTGCTGCTTCAATAGTCCATGTAATCTCTGCATCGTATACGCCTTCGACCATATTCGATGCTGTTCCAGCTGGAATCTTCAGTTCAACTGATTCATCTTCTGTTCCTGGAGTCCCTATTGTT
>NZ_JAEEGA010000024.1:32825-70364 GCF_017829975.1 Vagococcus allomyrinae
TGGTAGTTTTTTCGATAATTAGTGAGCCTGTTGCTGGGTTTGTATTTTCATCTGGAGATCCTGGATCTGTTGGTGGCAATTTTGTGCCTGGTTCTTCCGGATCCGTTGTTTCTGTGTCAGGACCGCCTGCTCCTCCTTCAATAATCTTAACAGATCCATTTGATTTCAAATCTGTCGCCGCTGAAGCCGCTGTTGGTGCTAATGTCCCTAATGCTAATGTCGCTAATAATGCTGCTGCTGATAATGTTCTTAATTTCATGTGTAACTCCTCCTATATTGTGGTATCTATTTGATTAATTGATTACTCTGTTATCAACTTATCACTGGATTAAGGTGCTGCTTCAATAGTCCATGTAATCTCTGCATCGTATACGCCTTCGACCATATTCGATGCTGTTCCAGCTGGAATCTTCAGTTCAACTGATTCATCTTCTGTTCCTGGAGTCCCTATTGTTGAATCGTCACTTTGGCCGAATGACATAATGAAACGGCCTTTCCCTTCTTCTGCCGCTTGAGACGCTGTCACAACTGTTTTCTTATCTGTTGGTGCTTCCGATAATGTGAATCCTGTCGCCACATTCGATGGGATTAAATTGGTATTCGCTCCATCTGCTACAGCCAATCCATTAGAAAAACTAATCGTTGAGCCACCTAAAACATTACCACCACTTGTAAATTGTTTTGTTAATTGTGCATTAACTGTATAGCCAAAACTAGCTCCTGAACGAACGTCTGCCCATTGAACGTATGCTCCACGTTTCTTTGTGCCACCTTCAAAACTCATTGGTGTTGCATATTTTTCTTTAATATCATCTGCTGACGTTCCGACTTCTCCAAACTCCAAATTGGTAGTTTTTTCGATAATTAGTGAGCCTGTTGCTGGGTTTGTATTTTCATCTGGAGATCCTGGATCTGTTGGTGGCAATTTTGTGCCTGGTTCTTCCGGATCCGTTGTTTCTGTGTCAGGACCGCCTGCTCCTCCTTCAATAATCTTAACAGATCCATTTGATTTCAAATCTGTCGCCGCTGAAGCCGCTGTTGGTGCTAATGTCCCTAATGCTAATGTCGCTAATAATGCTGCTGCTGATAATGTTCTTAATTTCATGTGTAACTCCTCCTATATTGTGGTATCTATTTGATTAATTGATTACTCTGTTATCAACTTATCACTGGATTAAGGTGCTGATGACACAATCCATGTCAATTCGGTTCGGTAATCAACTGGATGTATTTTAGTGCTTTGTGGTACGAATAAAGAAATGGCTGAATTTTCATAGCTAGGTTTCCCCGTAAGTGTATCTATCACTGGTAAACCAGCCTTATCAAGAATGGGTGACAATGTCGTCGCTTGTTGGTTAGAATTTGTGCTAGATGCCCCAAATGCAACTGTCCAAACACCACTTCCTGCGCCATTATTGGCTCTGGCTAACTCATAGGTTGTTCCAATAGCAGTTAATTCAACAGTATCACGAGTAACCGTTGGAGCTTCACTTGAGCCACTACTATTCGCCCATGCTCCGTCTAATGATAAAACCGCTCCTCTTAGTTCTTGATCTGCCAATTTTTCTATACTTGCATTTCTAAATTGAAAATCTTGTTTAACTTGAATCGCCCAGCCGTTTGATCCTGCTCGTTGATCTGTAATTTGAATATAACTCCCTCTAGGCCCTGTCTCTCCAGTAAACTGTTGAGCCTGTGCATTAAATTTCCGATTATCTTTATCAATTCTTGCTTGACCAAAATTAAGAGTAGAAACAAAGTCAATTCGCAACTTCCCTTCTGTCGAAGGACCTTCTCCCGGATCAACCACTTCTTCTGGATTTTCTGGATCTACTGGTTTAGTAACGTCACTTCCAACCACGGTTACTGATCCACCCTGACCAAAACGATCCGGTTCTGCTGAAACTTCAGGGCTTAGCAGTAAAACGCCACCTGCTAAAATCCCTATCATAGTAAGTTGATGTATTTTCATCATTGATTACCTTTATCCTTTCTGCGCCTTCTTGAAACATAGAACACGCCGATTAGAAATAGTATCATCATGCCGTATATCCCGTACTGGTTCAAGAGGACTCCCAGACTAGGAATTTTGACAATTTTCTTAGGATCTCCTGATGGGGGCGTCTGACTTGGTTGTGTCCCTGATGAAGATGTACTTGAGTCTGTTGGCTCAGTAGATTCCTCATAAAACGTAATATTACCTCCTGTCGAGACCTGCCCTCCTATCCCTTCAGCACCATGCGTAATTCCACCTACTGCAACTATCATCAAACAGCCTGTTAAGAAACAGATCAATATCATGATTTTTTTGTATACTTTCATTTATCTCTCTCCTCCTAATTTAAGGCTGTCCTGCCATAAGTTGCCACGTAATTTCTCCTTCATAAGCACCTGTATAGACCTTATCATTTGAATTAACTTGCAACTTCAGACCATCGGATCCTGGATCAGTCCCCCAATTACTACTAATATCAAATGAACCTCCGGCTCCCCCCCCATTCAAATAGACTACCTGTGAAGAACTATTCAAAATTCGTTCTTGTCCGTTATTCACATACCTAAGAGCGTTTACCAATTCTCTACCATCATCATTAGTCATTGGTGTAGATAACGAGGCTGTTACATTCCAACCAGTAATATTCTCTTCTCGTGTATCTGATACAACTAACCCTTGATCAAATGTTGGATCTTCTACTCGTTTAGTAGTAGCCGTATAGATAATTGTGCCAAAATCTATTGTTTCTGGCGCTGAAACAAGCGTTAAACTTCCTATAACATTATTACCTGGAACCCCCACTTCATTTGACTCTACAGAAATTTCAACATGATTTGCATTTGGATTAACTGGCCCTGCTACAAATGGCGTTTCTTGTGGGGAGTAACCAGTTGCAGTTGCTCGATTCTTTATTTCATTATTAAACGCACCTTGCAAAACTGTTACTTTAAACGTGACAGTTACTGTTTCATTTGCCGCAATATCACCACCTTTAATAACCAATCTTCCTGTATTAACGTCAAAAGTGAAATCGTTGGCCGTAGCTGCTACACCATTAATACTGATACCATGTTCATTAGGATTAAACGCAACCTTATCTTGCGCTAAGATATCGCTTAATTCCACATTTCGCCAATCCTTGACGCCTTCTTTACTATTTCCAGCTACTAGTTTATACGTCAGAACATCGCCCACCCCCGTAACAGAACCACCACTTGACGTTACTGTTTTTACTAAGGTTGGAGCATCTGGCAAGACATCTGCTGTTACTTTTCTTTCAGCTGGGGCAAATCGATCGTCATTTCCACCAGTTACAGTATTGTTAATTGCATCATGATATCCTTCAAAACTATTGTATCCTGTAGGATTAACATTAAGATTTCCAAACGTTCCATCTGGAACATCGGTATAGGTCGTAGGTAAGTCAAATCCCGTTGTACTCGTTATCTCAGTTGTATCTTTCAAATAAGTATCAACAACATCAGCCTTTGTCAGGTAGTCTGGCAGATTAATTGTCCATTGATTATTTACAACAATTGTAGAAATTAGTGTATCTGATTCATCCTTTAACCACTCATTATTGACTTTTACAAAGACTTTAGCACCATTTTCATCACTTTCACCTGACAATTGTTTTGTTGAATTGTCAAGATCAATTATCGTCATGGCTTTATTAGGTGGGGTAACATCTATGGCAGTTACTTCCGTTGCAATATCTGTCGGAAGACTTACAATAGAATCAGGGCTATCAGCTGTTTCAGCCCCACGCCAGGCACTTAGCACTTGAACTTTTTGCCCCGATTGAATGAATTTACCTTCAGGGATATCAATTTTCACCATTCCTTTTTTATCTTCACCATAAACCGAAGTATTATCACCAATCGATTTCCCAACAGCTTCAAAATCAAGACTTCCATCAGCATGTCTCACAGCTACCCTTACAGTAACTTCATCTGTAAAGGCATCCCTATTTCCTTCTGAAATACCTTCAGGAACAGAGGCATGTAACCAGATATGCTTATCTGCATTTGTTGGGATACGTATATCATTAATTTGAGCTCGCTGATTATTTCCATTAATTCTACCTATACTTGCAATTGGATTAGCTGCTAAAAATGTAGCTAAACTTGGGGTAGTAGGAGAATTAATAGTCTGTAAGTTCTGTCCGCTTGCAGATACAGACACATTTGCAAAGCTAGCCTTAGGATTCACACTTAATACTGGTTTTACCCACATAGACATATGGTTTTCTAACGTATCAAAAGATGCAGCCTGATAAGACATAAATAATCTTCCAAAATCTGATCTAAGATTATTGGTATTCCACAAATCAAAGTATTTCATTTTTCCAAACGATAATTGCGTCCGATAAGATGTTATCAGTGCATTAGTTTCATATGGTTTTCCTCGTATCACAAGATAAGTATCGTCTCCAGCCATCATTTTGAGTGTATTTCTGACATTGCTTCCCACAAATGCTTGTCCATTATCAGCTGCAATATTAATGCTACTATTTTCATCTACAACATCAAAGACGTGAGTAACGTCCCCTGCACCAACTGAACTGCTTATGCTATAAGCCGCATTTTGGCCGAATACTCCAGTAACACTAGCTTTGTTATGAACAGATAGATTGGAGGCTTCACTGATATTAAAATTAGATGGCCCACCTTGAATATTTATTGTTGGGCTAATACCGGCTGAATCTGCCTTCAATATTGATCCCCCACGTATATTCACTTTAGTCCCTTCATTTGCATCAGCCTGACTACCACCCATGTTCAAATTGTAACCTGCTGCATCTGTTCCATCAGTCTTACTCAGTACAACTTTACTTTCTCCAGAAATATCTAATTCACCACTTCGACTACCTATGTCCAGTTGAGACGGAGATTTGGCTTGTGTTGTCTTAATGTATAATTCAGCTTTATTGCTCACTTTCACACGCGCATTCGGAGATGTAATTTTAATAACCCCACCATTATCATTACCATTGCTTAGTTGAGTTGATGCACTAAGCAAATTGACTATCGTATTTTCACCATCAATTTCCAATAAAAATCCGACACCTGCTAATGTATTAGTAGCCAGAGAACTAAACATTGTTGACACTCTATTTTTCATTGTAAAGTTTGTCCCATTGATTAATCTCAATTCACTTCCAAATGAACCAGCTCCATAGTCAAATGCCCTACCCGCTATATCGATATCAAAAGAACCATTATCTACTGTTACATTTGTCGAACGACCAAGAGAAAATAATGAAATATTCGTTGCTGTACTTTGACGAGCATAAAACTTGGTTCCGTTAAAAGTTATTTTAGATATCGGAGTTCCTGTACCTAAAACAGAAAAAACTGGTTGCGTTAAATTATTCTTTATCTCAATATCCGACTCGTCCCATTTAGAATCTACTTCCCCCCCAGACACTATAGGTCCATTAAGTACATCAGTTATAATATTTGACTGTTCAAAATTCGCAGTAGTAGTTGTTGCTACATTCGCAGCTTGCGCAACTCCTCCAAGATTAGTGATAGTTATCGGACTTCCTTTAAAAATTGCCTCAACTGGACTTGTTGCCGCTCCAGACCTAATAATACTTCCACTAGTCGTGCCTGTGAATGGACTATTTGTAAAGTTCCCGGTTATTCCAGCTCCAGCAGTATTAGTTGAAATCAGATGACCTGTAACATTCCCCACAGAAGTTACCGTATTTTCAAATTCAACGTTAGTAGAACTAGTCCCTAAATATAGTGATCTAGCATATATCATATTAAGAGTTGAATCTGAAACTTTCATTCTAGTCCCTACCGTCGCCGTAGCGGAGTTCCCAAAAAAATCTCCAGCAGTTGTTACATTTACCGTGCTATTACTGATATCAAACACTCCGTTTGGCTGGTTATTAGTATTGAAATTTGCAGCCAAATATGTGGGCCCAGTACCTGCTACATATTTGAAATCATCTTCTATGTAAACATTTTTGGCTTGAATCATCGGATTAACAACAGACCCACTATAAAAATCGACCCCCTCTGAAAAATAAATTGTCCCATAATTTAGAGTTGCCAGTCTTTTCACATTACCTGCTGTGTTAATAGTGGTTTTTTTAATATTCAAAATCCAATTCAAACCAGTCGCAGCAGCGTGAGTAATGACTGGTGCTGTTGCTGAGCTTCCAACAAATGCGATGTTGTAAATAGACAGCATGTTTGACCCATCTGGGGCAGCCAAATTAATCGAATAAGCCCCCATATTAATCGTTCTCTTGTTAGCTCCGGTCCCCCCATTAATTGTGACTGTTCTACCTGCTGCTGTGTACGTTCTATTCGCAGTTAAATCAGCCATAACATCAATCTGATCTACGGCTGAATCCCCCAGAGCTGTTTCAAATTCCCCCCATGTACTTACTTGCACTACATTTGTAGCAACGGGAATCTCTGGAGCAGAAGCCAAAACTGGTTGGCCCCAAAAAATCAGCATAACTATTCCTAAAAATAGTGCTCCTACCTTCGCTACACACGTTCTATCTCTAATATTCACTTTCACTTTCTCCTTCCATTCTATAAACTCTTGCAACTTACTTTAGCAAGTATGCTATATATCAAATGATTTTAACTTCGATAATCAAAATCATATTGATTTTTTTAACAACAATTACACATTTTTTTACTTCGTTTTTTAAACTAACATTTCCGAACCCCATCCCTTTATAAGTATCTCTTAATAGCAGCAATGGCAACTCTTTCACTAAAGATCAATACGCATTATTAGCAGTAATATTGAACAAGAACTCAAAAATGGCTGCTCTTTCAATTATTTTGGTGGAGAGTGTTACACAGATTATTAAACTCTAGCAGCATGACCATGAAAAGAAATTACCAATTAACTAATTTAGCTATTAAGTGCCAAAAATTGATCATCATTTAGGATTCAGTAATAGGGTAAGACCTAATATATTTATGCACACTTCCAAGTGAAACACCACAAATCGCTGAAATTTCTCTAAATGAATATTTTTGGTTATGCAGATCAAATATTTTGAGAACAACCTCTTCTGAAAGTCTTGGACGTCCTATAGTTTTCCCGGAGGCTCGTTGTTTTTCAATAGCAATTAATTGCTTAGCTCTCCTTTGCTCTTGATTAGATTTGACTACCAATTGATAGATCATAAAAAATTGTGGAACTTCTAATGTGTCTATTTTTTCTTTCAACACGAGCAATCTAATGTTTTTACTTTCAAGTTGATTTAGAATAACATTCATTTGATTCATATTAAATCCAAATGAAGATAACGACGTTACCACCATAGTATCACCTGGGGATAATACTGATATCATTTTTTCGATTTTTGAATCTTCAGTACTAATTTCTCTTTCGACAAAAATATTGTCACAAGGAACACTTTTTAGTAAAGAAAGGCACCTATTAACATCTGAAGTAAACGTTTCCCTGATATATCCGTAAACTGACATAACAGACCTCCTAATTCATTAAATTTGTACTACTTTGTATAATATGTGTTATGTAAACTAAAATTTATAAAATGGCTAAATAAAATAACAAATAAAAATCTATCAACCCCTTGGTATATATGAGAGATTTACTTGTTTTGAATTTAGCTGTCGTTAAATAAAATATTACTCGAGTCAAATAAGTAGACTAAATAAAATGTATCATGCTATAATCCCTTTAGAAAAGTGCGTAGAGTTTACATAACACATATTATACAAAGAAGAACCAACAAAAATCCCACCAATCATCATTAGATTTATGGTGGGGTTTTTTAATTGGTCATTTTTTTTCTTATTATCTCTTAATCTAATAAGATTTAGTATTCATTTTTTTCATATACTTGCGTGTAAAACTATTCTAAATTTACTATTTCATTAACAGTAACCATAATTCTCACATTGTTTATGAACCTAACTTCTCCGAAAGAGTTTGTTCTATCGTTCACAAAAATCAGATTAAACACATTCAGATGGTTGATATATTTAATCATGTAACTGATTAAATATATCACAAACATACGCGTTATTCCATAGATTTATGTACGAATTATGATTATTGAACCCAAGAAATAAAAAAAATAGAAACTTCTGATACCCTCCTGTAGGATAACGTCGACAAAAATCATTCGAACGGACATTATCATATGTCTCCTACTCAGCGTGGTTGACATAGTTACTCTAGCAATGAATATGCGTCCAAACAGGCATAACAACTGAAAAGTTTTTCTAACACGATTAGGCCCCTATGCACGTAAAAATAAAGTTGTTCAGGCTCTTAATGAGCTTGAAGAGATTAAAAATCATTTTTTTTATTGAAATATGATTTTGATGGATACTTATGAGGTTAGTCACGCGAATGCTGAATCAAGAAGAGTTAATTAATGACTTAGCAAGAGAATTATTTTTAGGTCAACACGGTAAATTTTTGCAGCGCGACATAGAGAAACAGCTTCACAGCGCCAGTACATCAAAGAACAACTAAAATAACTTATCATGAAACAATGCGAGGCAAGCTCAAGGTTTTTATTGAATGAATCATTTTACCAATTAATTTTTTTATGGAAGATATGCCAGGATATTCGATATAAAGTTTCCCTCCCATAGTCACTCTCTTAAATGACTGAACGATCATTATTAAGAAGAACGCAGTTTGGGTGTATCTATAAATTTATACCACCTCCTTTCCTTCACTTCTTATCAAAAAGATGCCTTTTCTTGGACGAACCCAAGAAAAGGCATCTTTTTTTCCACGTATAGTTCATGATTTTCAACACTCAGTTGAAATCACCTATTTTTTATCTGACCGTCTTTTTCTACTGCGTTCGTTGCTCTTCTTTACAATTTTTGTAGCTGCTACTGTAGAAACAACACCGCCACCAATTGCTTTGTCCGTCACCTTTTTTGCTGCTTTGTATTTTACAGCTGATCTAAGAATACTCACCGAGTTCACCTCATTTCTTTTATTAAAATAATCTCAATTATTACCAAATAGAGACTGCTAAAATACCTACTCACTATTCTTTAACAACTAAAACATTACATGTTGCATGTTGAATAACATACCCTGCGGTGGTACCCAAAATAGCACTTTTTATTTTTCCACGACCAGTGGCACCCATCACAATCAAATTTATTGATTTTTCCTTCGGAATATTTTCAGCTATTTCTACTTTATGATTCCCAGTTGTCACAATCGAAACTACCGTTGATATGCCTCTACGTCTAGCCTCTTCAGCTAATTTATTGACTGATTCCTCAACGCGCACTACCTCGCTCTTTACTACAGTCTGGAACAGTTGGATTGAGTCTAATGAATATGAATGCTGATCACTAAGTATTGTTGATGGCCCTATAAATTGTGACTGGTTATCCACTACTTCTAAGATGTAAAGGGCAACCTCTTGTTGTTCTAATGCAATTTCAAGTGCCTGTTCAAAAGCTAAGTAAGAATTTTTTGATCCATCTATGGCCACTAAAATATTCTTATACCTTGTTAACATATGATTAACCACCTTAATATTGTCTTATTTTGAAACAGATTATACTCACAGTAGTGCAGTGTTACCTAAGAAAATCACTTTGAGTTATTCGTAGGAACGTCTATTGTGACCGTCGCCATACTGAGCGCATATGTATTAATTATTCCAGCCACCCCCATTCCAATGAGGATTAGACCAAACATTCTAAACACCACACGAACACTCGAAAACGGATTAATAATTAATACTGTCCCTAGTAAAATAAGGATGCTGCTATAGACGATAAAACCTATTCCCCACTTTTTTTGAATGTGCATTAAGTCAAGTCCATCTTTTACTTGTATTAGGCCGCTTAAAAGAATCAATATCCCTAACACTGCCGGTAGGAAACTCATAATGGTTTCAGATAACATTAACATTATTGCCGCTATCACCAGATAAACTATCCCAATAAAGAATGAAAAACGGTACGGTTGCTCATTTTGACGTCCTTTCTCAGCTGAAAGTAAGTAAGTAACGCCTATCAAAATTGAATAAATGGCCAATACGTACTTTAGCCCTTTTAAGATGAATATTGGGTTTTCAACAATTAAAATCCCAAGAACCACATAGACGATTGATCTCACCACTAAATTCTCTTGCATATATTGGATGATTCTTCTCACACAAACACGCCTCCTTTCCATTCCCCCTGACAACTTTTTTTCATACTGAAAAGTTACATACAAATTGTTTCGAATTAATGACCGACTTACTTGTTGAACTAACTTTTTTTAGCGTGTGTTTCGACTTCTTTTTCCGTCTGAGCCGCTTCCTCTTCTGCAATTAATATTAATCCTGTTTCCCCTTCTGGAATATTAGATAAGGTCTCTTCAAAAATTGACAGTGCCTTCTTCATTTCTTTCACATCTTTTGAGCGACCAACCAAGCCTCCAGTAAAAAATCGATGAATTCCTTTAGCCGTAGTTGATGATTGGGTAAATGCTCTAACACTGTATTTGTTCCCCCTTAATTTGCCCTTCAGTATGCAGCCTCTTAATCTCCGAAAAGGCTTGAAACGCTTGGCTTCCTAGTTCAAACTTCATAATAATCACATCGTTACTCATGTTACCTCCTCCATTTTTTCATTTTGATTAACACTATTCAAAAGAATAGTTGGATATCCTTTACTAAAAAATACTGAACAGCTGCTAGTACTTATGACGATAACTTTTATCTGTTTTAGTGACTACCACTTAACGTGCGAAGGAGCCTTCCTCGTGTTCCAACGATCTTGTCTTCCCTTGACCACATCATCACCTGAGATAAATTAGTGATCACTGCTCCGTCAGAGTTTCGATTGGATCTTCTTTCGGTAATATGAAGGACAGAATCATATGATTCATCCCCATAAATATCAATTGAAATGCCACTGTCCAATAAAATATCGCAACAGCAAGTAGAGGGTCAAACAACGACTGAATCCCAAACCAGATAACAAGTCCATTCAATAAGATTGGCAGCCACTTTAGCTTACTTTCAGCTTTAAAAATAGCGACAGTGTTTAAAACGGCCATGACAATCATCAACCACACAATTGAGTAGATGACGATAACCGCACCACTTGCGGGATTTCGGAGAAAGAAGACCAAGCCGACACCACCGACTAACCCTCCTTCCAGAATACGAAGAAGCTTATAACCCAATCCTGATGTTCTGAACAATCCATCGACAGCGATCAGCACTCCTATGACGATCCAACTAACCCCAATTATTTGAAGAAATAGTTGACCTTGTTGTATCGGATTAATCATAAACAATATGCCAAGAATTAATAGAATAATCCCCTGTACAAAAAACTTAATTCGTTCTCTTTTCATTATGCCTTCTCCTTTATTTAATTGGTCTGAAACAAGTCTCGCTCATGACTATTTTCAACTCGATCACTCCAGGGGATGGTATGTAAAACCTAACCCATGGACTTCGGAAACATTATAAGCTATTACAAATGCATTCTTGTCCACTTGGTTGATACTATTGATGACAGTAGGATACTCATGATTACTCAAAATAATCAACAACATATCTTTCTCTCTCCCAGTATATCCGCCTGATACTGAAAATACCGTAATTCCTCGACTCACTTTTTCAAGTAGAGCATTTTTGATTTCTTCTGTGTGAGAATCGCTCATTATCATAACAGCTTTTCGACGCTTTAGCCCCGTTTCAATATACGTCATTACAATAGACGTAATCGCGATTGATAAGATAGCATACAAGAACTCCTCAAAACCAAATACATAGATACTAAACAGAACTATGACAGCGTCAGTTGCTAATAAACCGATCGAAGTACTTAAACCAACATACTTTTTTAAGATGAGTGGTGGAATAGTGGTGCCACCACTCGAAGCCCCAATTTTATATAAGGTGGCTACCCCAGCTGCAAAAATGCTACTCCCAATTATTACAGATAGCAAGCGGTCTTCTGTCGCCATAAACTCTGGGGTAATCGCTAACGCTATTGGAAATAGAATACTTCCAATGATTGTATTAACAAATATTTGTTTGCCTAAAAAGAAAAAGGTAAGGACTAACATAAATCCATTTAATATCAGTACCGTGAGCGCTCGATCAACACCCGTTACTTGTTCAACCAGAATCCCTATACCGCTAGCACCACCTGCAGCAATATGGTGAGGAGCCAAAAATAAGTTAATACTGATTCCAAGTAAGCTAATCGCGAGTACTATCAACGGTAATTTTCTTACAATGTCTTTCATCCATTATTCCTCTTTTCTGGTTGAATACTAGGTGATTAATCAATAACGGTGGCAACTATTTGACAAGTCATTTCCACAGCCTGCTCTAATTCATGTATCGGGATATACTCCGATACGGTGTGAATGTTTTCGTAACCAATCGATAAGTTGGCTGTTTCTTTCCCTTTTGCATTAAAGACGTTTGCGTCACTTCCTCCACCACTCACCGCGTGAATCGCTGAACAACCAATTGCCAAAAGAGCTTCAGTTGCAATCTTCACCGTCTGACTGTCCTCAGTCAATCGATAACCAAATGATTTTATATCCGTTGTTGTCGAAACTTCGCCGCCAAATTTTCTTGCCGCTTGTTCGAATTGTTCCACCATGTGTGCAACTTGTTGTTCACAGTCACTATGTGAGATAGCTCGCGCTTCAGCTGTGAGAGTGACATGGTCAGCCACAATATTTGTTGCCGTCCCACCATTAATGGTCCCAATGTTAGCAGTCATTTCCTCGTTTAGCCGACCTAGTGACATGGTTGAAATGGCTTGAGCCGCAATTTCTATTGCAGATACCCCTTTTTCAGGTTCTAGTCCTGCATGAGCTGTTTTCCCTATTATTGTCGCTTCTATCCCCATAAGTGTTGGACTCGCCACTGTAATGCTACCAACAGGACCACCATTATCCAAAACAAATCCAATATCAGCTTTCATGTGACCAACATCGAACGCGCTCGCTCCTACTAAGCCAATTTCTTCTCCTGGTGATAAAATGAACTCTAAAACCCCATGAGGCAGTTGTTTCTCTTTTAATCGTTCAATTAATTCAATTATAATAGCTATGCCGGCTTTATCATCTGCAGCCAGGATCGTTGTCCCATCTGAATAAACTTTTCCGTCCCTAATGACTGGTTTGATGCCATTTCCTGGTGCGACTGTGTCAACATGACAAGAGAAGAAGAGTGGGATCGCTGGAACATTCCCTCGTAACCGACATAAAATATTATTAGCACCTAGTCCTGTCTGAGCCATTGTCTCATCCTCAATGACCTCTAAACCTAACCCTTTAAACTTGTCTATAAGAAACTGTTGAAAGGGGCCTTCGTATCTCGATTCTGAATCAATTTTCACTAATTCAATAAATGTATTGACTAATCTTTCTTTACTCATATAAATAACCTCCAGAAATTTTTAAGTGATGGTAAAATAGTCATGGTAACTGCTTGACCAAAGCATCGTAGTGCTTTACCTTAACTGATTGGAACGATTATCCTACCATCAATCCAACGATAATTCCTCCTGTAATAACTGATGTAATGGTAACAGTAGAGAATCCCGCCGTGACCATTATCGGTAAAATATTTTGTTCAATGACTGCAATTTCTTCCGGTGATTCTCCCACTGCTTCCGCTGCTTCTTTCGTTAACACCATGGTACCTGGAAATCCGAAAAAGGTTGTCATACCTACAGCTAGAGACAATGGACCAGAGTATCCAACACTTTTTCCAATGAAATATGAACTCACAAAAATGGCTAATACCCCTGCAATCAAATAAAACGTAATTGGCCAAATCAATATCAGTAAATCGGAAGGCACAATATCAGCTAGTGGGCCAAACGCAATGACCATAATAGAGATCATGAGTAATCCAAACGTGTCCGTAGTTGAAAGGGCATTTGGCTTCAAAATCTTAAAATGTCTCAGTGCAATACCTAAAAGTAAAGCAATAACAAATGTATTCAGATTGCCTTGCGTTAATTCACTTAATTTCATTGCAACAAATACTGTCATTGCAAGTAAAAACAAGGTCGCGTAAGCTGTTTGTAGAAAATCAGGCAAAATGCTAACTCGATCCTCTTTTGTGTTCTCCTCTACTTCTTTTTCATAAAAACTTAAATTTCCTTTTCGGTACTCTGTTTGAACTCGTTTAGCTTCTTTCTTTAAAATATTAGCTGTTACTAAAAAACCAACCAAATTCTTCATGTTCAACACCAATAATGGAAATACCGCTAAAAGGTAACCACTTAATATCCCGGAATCCCCACCATCTGCAAGTATTCTTGAGGCAACATCCTGGACCATTAAAATTGATAGTGTCCCACCTGTAATTGATGCAGTACCTGCCACTGCGACGTTCGTATCAAATAGTTGCATACCCACTAACAATAGGACGATCGTCATAATTACAACTGTCACCACACCAATTAAAAAAGTCCGCCATTGGGCCTTTAGGTCAGCTATACTCATCATCGTTCCTAAATGGACAATAATAACACCGACAACTGCATTCCCAAGACCAAGTAATCCTGAATTTGCGATCAAATCATGTGGGAATAAGTCAGTCGCAAAACCGACTAAAAAAATAATAGATGCGACAAGCATCATTGATATTAAGGCATTCGTCTTTTTAGAAACTAATTCCCCTATCGTCCAAACAAGCATAACAATCCCAAATGCTACTACCGGTTGCATAACTTTCACTCTCCTTTTCTTAATATAAATCGGAATGAAAATAAAACGCTTTCTAACAAGAGGTATTACTCTTCCGTTATTTTCCCTTGTGAAATTTCTCAAATTGCCATTCCTTGATATTAAAATAACAGATTGCTAGTCAAAAGAAAAGTTTTTTACATATCACTCCTTTTTCGTCCACGAAAACTTCGTTAGAATCAACTTAAGAAACGCTTGTTATAGATAGCGTTTCCAATAGAACGCGCAATAACTATCAATCATGTCATTTTACCAATTCAATTAGAGAAATCCCTTATTTATCTAGTGTTATAGTAGGATCAATTGTAGCTAACTCAGGGAACGAATAATTCAAACAAAAAATTATGTTCAATTGTAATTGATAATACTTCCCTTTTAAGACGATTTCTGTTATTTTAAATGTGTGATACGAAAAGGAGAGATAGCTTATGAATTACCATGTTATCAGTTCACTCAGGTGTGATCCGTCCATTACCATTTTTCTGGGAATGCCCAATGATGAAAGCAACAATAAGAAATATGCTATTGTCTTAAAAAATCTACTAACTGATATTAGGAAAGAATTGAGAGAACTCTACAGAGAAAATGACTATCCGGCTCTTTTTGAAAACCTGGATGCTATAGAGAATGAGTTTTTGCCTTCTGTTAAGTCGGAGTCTAGCATCTTTTTTGTTTCAAGTACATTCAACGAACAGGTGGTCGTCCCTTTTATCGTTGAAAGTAGCTATCACATCAGTGATCGATTCACAACAAAGAAATTATTAAGGCAATCTAATGATTACCACCACTACTATGTGTTAACGCTAAATGACACTGAATCACGTTTACTTGAATATCAAAATGGAACCTTAATTGGAGAAATGAACGATGGATTATTCCCGGTGACAAATAGCGGGTATTGGACGAGAGACCGATTACTTAATTCTATGGGTTCCGTTAGAACTAATTATCAAAAAGAATTTTATAAATCCATTGATTCTCATTTACAAGCATTTCTGAATCAATCACCTCATCCGGTAATCTTAGCTGGTGTTGCTGAAAATGCAGCTATTTATCGATCAATAGCCAACAACAATGAATTAATCATTGGCGAACTGAATGGGAATTTCACGATTGATAAAGGAGAAAGCCTTTATGACATCGGAAAAATGAGTGCCCAACTTATTGACGATCATATCTTCAAACAGAAAGAGTTATTGATAGATACGTTGGATCAGTTCGCTAGCAAGGGGCGTCTGGAACAAGATATTATCGCGATTTATATGGCTGCCATCAAAGGACGGGGTCAGGAGTTAATTGTTGAAGCTAATTATTATGAAGAAGCTATTATCACCGATGGTCAAGTTCTAATTAATGAGGTGGACCGGCAGCACGAAGATTATGTGGAAGATATTGTTAATGAAATCATCTATCAGGTTATGAGGTATGGTGGAGAAGTTGTTTTTGCAGATAAAGAAGCCCTCAAGTCACATGGATCAATTGTTTTGAAAACAAGGTATTAATGATGACTTATAATCCATCATTTTGACAAACCTTTAGATCAAGTTAACTGAAAGTCACCAAAGCTTCTCTATTGTCACATTATTTACGAATAGTCAGGTCAAATAATCGTTTTGATCTGGCTATTTTTAGATTCTTATGCAAGGGTCATTAAATATGGTAATCGGTATTTTCTTTTTCCCCACTAAAGATTACCAATAAGAAAGACTAACTATATAATGTCAAGCAGAAAAACAACAAATAGTAAAAATATTCAATAACGTTGTTCAGAGAAAAAAGTGCAAACTAAATAGACCTCGCATCACTCATTTTTTTAAAAGAATTTACAGTCGGATTTCGTAAGGTTCGTTCTTTGTGAGTATCGCATGAATGAGGTAACACAGCTTCCTTGAAACAGCTCCAATGGCCGTTAAATGATGTTTCCCTTCTGCTCGTTTCTTGTTGTAAAAAGCTTTAAGAACAGGATCATGTTGGGAAGCAACGAGTGCTGCCGAGAATAATGCTTTACGCAAATATGGAGAGCCGCGTTTACTCATGACATTATGAGTAGCTTCAAATTGACCTGACTGGCTCACAGAAGCATCAATGCCGGCGTAAGCGACTAATTTTTTTGGATTGGAAAATTTATGAATATCTCCAATCTCACCTAAGATGGTCGCCCCATTGATGGGGCCAATTCCTGGAATGGTTTCAATGACTGAATGAAGACTCGTCATAATGTCTTTAATCTCTTGTTCGACCTCTGCGATCTGTTTTTCAAGAAATTTGAGTTGCTCAATCATTGAACGCAATTGAAACGTAAAGGCTTCTTGGGCAAAGGTAACACCAAAGGAGTGAGTCGCTGCTTCTTTTAATTGTTCTGCTTTCTTAATACCTAAACGATGTCGACTGGCATCCGCTAACAGATTGGCTAACGTCTCAGCTGAAACAGCTTGAAGCTCATCTGGGGTACTGAATTCAAGTAAGACTTCTTTAGATGCTTTACCGAAGATCCCTACTTTACTAAAAACAGTATCATATTCAGGAAAGATTTGGTCAAGTACCGCGATGATTTTTCGTTTAAAATCGCTAGCTGTCCCTACTAAGTAGGTTCGATAACGTGTCAGTTGCTTCAGTGAAAAGAGCTTTTCATCAGACAGTGATGTTTCAACAAATTGCCCAAAGCGAATTAAATCGGCAATGAGAACGGAATCAATGATGTCGTTCTTACGTTTGCGAATCTCCGTGCCTTTGCGCCAACCGTCGGTCTGAATCGGGTTGATGACGTGAATTAAAAAGTGATGTTCTGATAGGAAAGAAAACAGAGCTAACCAATAATGTCCTGTTGCTTCCATCCCAATGGTCACATCAGTGGCTGAGTCAGACAAAGCCTGTACTTGTTTTAGAAGCGAAGCCCCTCCTTCGATCGTGTTAGGAAATGAAAAACCTTTCAATTTGACCTGACCTTGACTGTCCATGATAGAAGCTACGTGGGTCCGTTTACCAATATCGATTCCAAGATAAAACATATCAGTCACCTTCTAGAAAAAATTTTGGATTGATTGCCACTCAACTGACAGCGTCACTACCTTGTTCTAGATCCGGAGTAAAGCACGAGGCTTTCAACATCTAACTCATTCGCAATCAGCTTACCAGAAGAGAGGGATCAGTCTTTCGATAACGAGTTCAACGACTCAAGGATGAAACGATCCAACCTCTCAATCCATTAGCTATATTATCTCAAATTACTTGAGTTAATATCAATTTATATAACATAGGTTCATAGAGGTTCCCTTTAATTTCGGAAGAATAAAACCTCTAAATATAATATACAAGGATCTATCAATGAGGTACTAAAAAAACTCTAGGCTGTTCTACCTATTAGTATTATGTAGTGGATTATTACTGGTATGGACGACTCTCAAAGATGTACAGTGGCTATCAGACCTTGTTACAATAACAGTTGATACGTTACTGATTCCCGTCATTATTTCTGTCTTCATTTACTATTTATTGAGACCAGTATATCTGTTTTTTTGTAAAAAATTGAAAAATGACACACTGAGTCTGATAGTGTCGATGCTTATTTTTCTAGCGATACTCTTATTTCTCATTAAAGAGTTTGTGCCTCTTCTACTTGTACAGGTTGATGCACTCCTAAACAATTTACCCGACTTATTAAATGAATTGGATAACTTAATCATCAGAAGCCAACTACTAGATAATCGTGATATTAATCATTACCTCTCACTGATTAATCGTTCGTTTGAAGATTTAGTCGATATTTTGTTCGTCGGTATCCGAAGTAGTACCACTTTTGTATTAGATTTTATTGCCGGGTCATTTTTGATTGTCAGTATCGTTCCCATTTTAGTTATCTACATGTTGAAACGCACCCATACCCAAAAACAAGTCCTTAAAGGCATTCCTAATCACTATCAAGGGCTTGCTAACGATTATTTTAGAGAGACAGAAAAAGCTCTGTCCGATTATATCGGAGGAAAGTCCGTCGTATGCTTTTATGTGTTTTTAGGTGCATGGCTAACATTCTCTATAGCCGGTTTAAAGGGTTCCCTTCTATTTGCCGTGATTGCAGGAATCATGGATATTATCCCTTATTTTGGCCCTTGGATTGGAGCCCTACCTGCCATACTATCTGCCCTAATTTCAAATGAGGCAGCTACTATGGTAATCATTATTGGCATCCTGATTGTTCAGTTAGGCGAATCATATGTGGTCTCGCCTTACGTGATGAGTAAAGAATTGAAACTGCCAGCTTCGTTAGTTATTATCATCATGTTAGTAACCGGCCAAGCCTTTGGTATAATCGGTATGATTATTGTTTTACCTATTATAGCCGTTTTTAAAGTCACCCTTGAATACCTAGTAAAACTGGTGGCACTCAAAAAGAGTCTCTCACCACCTGATAGGAGCACTCATATATGAGCATAAATCTTGTCATAACAACTTGTAACTAACCTCTAAACCTTGCAACAATATTTAAGGCATAGCCAAAACCCCTCTTAAATCTGTTATTATTAAAACAGATTTGAGAGGGTTCAATTAATTAATAGCTAATGTAGTTAGACAGAGAGTAACAAAATGAGAGTGAGAAACAGATTATGATGAAGAGGAAATGACGATTAAAATAATTTGTGCTATTACCAAAATACCAAAGTCTACTTTATATAGAGCTTTAGACAAAAGAAAAATATCACGCGAAACTGTTGAATTATGAGGACTATTGATTAACCTCATTAAGCCCATCCTAATAAAAGTGGGCTTAATGATAAATGGTGCTAAACATCAATTAAAAACTGTGTAATATATTAGTAAAAGTGACGCCAAATTTTGTATAAAAAAAGAGTGTCCAGTATATGGTGATTTTCTGGACACTCTCACTTATTTGAATTGTTACTACGAAGCTAACTCGATTACACAATTATCAAAATTTGAATCCTGGATAGGTGAGACATGAGAATTGTTCACCTCATGTCTGAAATTTTATATCTTGTGAAGTGATACTCAAAAAAACTAGAACACACGGTTCTAGTTTTTTTTGTAAATGTCTCTTCTATGACCAAAATTAATGATAAAAATTTCTAGTTCTCCGTCTTTAATATCAGCGATTATTCTGAAATTGCCGACTCTATAACGCCAGTAGCCTTTTTTATCGCCAGACAAAGCTTTACCTATTTCTCTCGGATTTTCACAATTCCTTAAATTTTTATCAATCCAGTTCAGTAGAAGAAAACTATTATTCTTATCCATTTTTTTTAACACTTTTAAACTTTTCCCTGAAAAACTAACTTTATAATAATTCTTTGTCATAACCTAATTCCTTTACGACCTCATCAAAACTGTAAGTTTGTTCCAATTTGTTGTTTTTTTCATACTCTCGAATAGACTCTAAATCCATAACCTCATCAATTTTTTCTAGGATTGACTCTCTTGCAATATCCGAAATATTAACCTTAGAAAATTCAGCATATTTTTGGATTATTGCTTTTTCTTCGTCAGATACTCTAACCGTAATAGTCGCCATATTTTCACAACCTCTCTTTATATTACATTGTAACATAATTTTAGTAGGGTGGAAAGTTACAACGTAACATTAATTATAATTTTTGACAGCTCGTGAACAACACTTATCACTCTACAGAATGGGTTTAAGTCGCGTTCACCTCTAAAAAAAGACGCCTCTCAAAAATAGAGAAACGCTAATAGTACGAGAGGATACGTCGATTCGACCGAACGCAACTCAACACAGTTGTGTTGCGTTGAGTAAATTTATAATTGATAATTTCTAATATTCAAAAAATTATACTGATAGTAAAATTATATTCTACATTTTGAAGTTGTTGAAATTTGAGAATAGTCATACTTTTTCTACTATTAAAAGATGGCTGGCAGAAGATACTTTATTACATGAACAGCAATTATCTAGTTGGAATGGCAATACTTTTTTTGATAAAAATTATTACCATTCCACTTGCTATTACATTACTTTTAAAGTTTTGTTCCATATTTTTTTATGAACGCCATATCCCTAATATACATTCTATTCTAAATCAAGTCCCCATCCATTATTAATTTCAAATAATCCTTGTTGTGTCAAAATAACAGCTCTACTTTTGGGAGATTTAATTATCCATTTCTTAGTGATAAAAAGATCATATATAGCGTGTCCCAAACTACCTGCAATATGATGTCTACGCTCACTCCAATCCAAACACATTCTACAAAACTGACGTTTCTGCTTTTTTAACATCAATAGATCTATCCCTTGTTTCTCAAAAAAATATGAGCCTTCAGTTGTTACATGCACTTCTTCACCAGAATAGTTCAGGTAGTTTTTTTCAAGTAAGTATTGTGTAATACACACTCCCAATTTTCCGGCTAAATGATCGTAACAAGTTCTAGCCATTATCATCTTTTCCATTTCTAAATGTTGACTTAAATAGCGTGCAGGTTTTGTTGGTGTTATAGCGCCTATAGATTCAAAAAACTGAGCAAAATCTTGATTTGTTAATTTGAAATAATGAAATCTCCCATGTTTTTCCATCGTTAAAAAATTTTCATCAAGCATTCTCTTTAGATGGTAACTAGCTGTATGCGGCTTAATCTGTGCGGATTTAGCAAGCTCATTTACTGTATGGAAACCACCATCCATTAGTAAATTTATCATTAATACCTTTGAATCATCAGCAATCATTTGAGCAAATTTCTTTATTTCTAGATTATTCATTTCGTATTACCTTTCATAATTAGAATTCCATATATCGATACCGATAGAGTTAATTACATTGTATACTTATTTTTAATAACAAAAAAGGAGAATGAGTAAATGACAAAAATTGAATTAGCAACATCAAAATTGTACTTTGGTTTCCCAATTTTTATTTTAGGTTATAAAGATGATAAGTGGGGATATAATTATACGACCTCTAGTTCATCTTATACTTTAGGTTCAGAACTAAATTTAGGTGTTTCCAAACATAGTAATGCTGTTAAGCAAATAAAGAAAAACGGCTGCTTTACTCTAAATATACCTACTGAAAAGCAAATGAAACAAATAAAAATTGGTGGATTCAATAGTGGAGCAGACAAATTTAATTTCCCAGACTCATTTCATTATAAAAAATCCGATTTAATAGATGCACCTATTATTACAGAATGTTGTCTCACCTTAGAGTGTGAAGTAACTCAAATAATAGATTCAGAAGCAGTTAGTCATATTTTTTCTACTATTAAAAGATGGCTAGTAGAAGATACTTTATTACATGAACAGCAATTATCTAGTTTTCAATTGAACCCTGTTTTTTATATGGGGGATAGTCACAAGCGAATTTTTAGATACTTAACAGAGTAACCTATTAAAAGTGGAATGGTAACACTTTTTTACAGATTTATTAAGAATCAAGAGTGTGTTTACCTGTTGTGCAATGAATGCCATCGACAACGAGCCTCCGGAGATATGTGGGATCGTCTTAACGTCAAAAGGCTAGAAACCAATTTGACGACTTCAAACGAATAACATATCTCCGCTCATTGTCAATGGTTCACTTCGTCAATCGCGTTGGTATATCCTGTTTTTTCACTCCTTAACTCCTTATGTTTTTTGTACTTGAAAGTGTTGCCCATCCAAAAGATTTCCTCATACTATATGTGCATATAATGAAATATCATTTTCTAACCATTAATTTTACTATATTAAATTTTAATGGTTAGAAAAAAAGTATATTGTCGATTGTTTGTAAAAAATAGAAACTCGATTGATCTGTCATACTATAAAACATGTTGGAACTTCAAACGCTCCCATCTGAGTATTGCTAATGAATAGCTCCACCTGTGCTAAGATTAGCCCCACCCTCTTTTTTGAGGTATTTTGAAGTTATTAAAATAATAAATAACAAGATAGTCTCTAGCTCTCGTTTTCACTTGACAATGAGCCTCCGGAAATATAAAGATAATCAGCGGAGCAAGCTATGAAAAGCTTGCTGATAGCTTAAGGCTATTATATTTCCGCTCATTATCAAGTGAAAACTAATGCACATTAAATAACTGGAGCTCAGCTTAGCACTCAGTGGCGCTATTTATAGCATTAGGTGGAGCTATTGGATAGCAATACTCACATCCTCTAAATACATTTACAAATCATTCTAACTGCCTTTGCGTTTTGCAAAAAGCGGGTACACAATATTCCAACTACAATTACATAGTTTGTTAAACAAGAAATATTAGTCATAGATTTAACGACGACTTCTTGGTATAGTGTCTTTGGAAATATTCTCAGGTCTACAGTCTAAGAATAATGGCCCAACTCCTCATAGCCGATACCATACCTCAAGTCAGACATCACAGACATCACATTCATCATTATTTTATTTATGTCCAGTGCTTTGCAAAGTTATCGCTTTTATTCTGATATGAACAACATATTCGCAACGTAGATTAATTGAGCCCTATAATGGGCTATTATGTAAAGACGGGCTACCTAAAGCAATGGATTTCAATCAAGTTAACTAAACTTTTGTTTCGGTTATCGCCTCTAAAAGAAATCGCATACTAAGGGAATATTTAAATTATCAAACACTATTAAAAGTATTTTTAAGTTATGTAAATGAGAGAGAACTACCTAGCTCAATTTGACAAATAAAATGTGTCAAAAAAGATAGTAATATTTTTAATTTTTTAGAATTATATTTCAATAGGGGAAAATAACACTAAAAAGATACCACATTGTGGTATCAATCATTTATATAAATTCACTTTCTAGACGTTTTGTTGTTTTATTGGAATAAGAATAGTAACAGGGCTTATTGTCATAAAAAATTTCTTCAGAAAAAACAACCTCAGATTCTGGTAACTTTTCAATAATAGCCGGTGGAACAAAATATTCATTTGTTTTCTTGAATTTGAAAAATAGACTAGTTCCACATAAATTACAAAATCCTCGTTCCCCTTCTGCCGAAGAAGTCAGAATCACTAAGTTGTCTATTGAATTAAATATAACAGAAGATCCACATTCGATACTTGCAAAACCAGTAGAACTGTTCAATTTTCTGCACATTTGACAATGACAAATTGTTAATTCAAAACTTTTTAGAGTCACTTCAAAACAAACTGCCTTACAAAAGCAAGTACACCTATATTTCATTCCGATGTCTCCTCTTAAAATGTATTCATAGGCATCAAACAGATAAATCTGGTATCTCATTATTGAGATCATTGCCTGTCTTTTTAAACTGATCAGATGGATCGTCTGTTTGACAACTTATCGAAGACAAAGCTTCTTCAGCACTTTTGACAGCTTCATCTTTAACCAAGTCCGCATACTCATAACCTTTCTCTTGAACATACTCACCATAATCAAAAATTCTATTTTTTAGATCATCTGTCTGTTCAGCCAAATACTCACGCAATTTTTCACCGGATTTTGGAGTCATTAAAAGAGCCGCCATCGCTGCAGCCGTACCGCCAATAATCACACCCAAAAAGAAACCATCTGTTTTTTTTCCCATAATTAAATTCTCCTCAATGTTTTCTATTTTTTCAAGAACCTAAATGCTAACTTTCCTAACTTCGCACCAACGGATTCCTTCGTTGCATTACTACTACTGACTCCAACTTTATTCGCAACACGACGGCTATATGCATTTAAATCAGACACACTTTTCCCTAAATCTGCAACTGCTGTAAATAGCGGGTCAATCGTTACTACTTTTTTAGTTATATCTGCCAACAATTCATTACTTTTCACTAATAAATCTTCGATTTGAATTGTTAAAACATTGACATCTTTAGTTATCGCTTGAATGGTTACATTCGTTTCATCTAGAATTCCTGATGTCTTATCAATCACCTGATTGGTCTTTTCGATTGTTTTGGTTACTTTCGGAATAATGATCACACTACTGACAACAGTTACCACAACCAAAATGACAAAGGCAACTGCTGCAATAATTGCTGCTACTTCTACACCGGTCATACACACTACCCTTTCTTTGACTTACTTGAATCACTAAAAAATGTCTCCTCTTTAGGTAACAGGAAAATTAAGAGAAGTTGACTAACCCCCATAAATATCAGTTGAAACGCGACCGTCCAATAGAAAATAGCAACCGCCAAACGAGGGTCAAGTAGTGACTGAATACCAAACCATACAATCAACACGTTAACTATAATGATTAACCACTTCAGGCCACTCTCAGCTTTAAAAACCATCATCATGTTTAAAACCGCTGTTAAGATCATTCCCCACACAACTGTATAGACAATGAGTACTGCACCACTGGCAGGGTTCCTTAAAAAGAATACTAAACCAAATCCACCAATTAGAAGACCTTCAATCATCCTTAATATCTTTTGTCCCCAACCACTGACAAAAAACAACCCATCGATCACGACAATTGCCCCACTAACCACAAGACCAATTCCTGCAATCAGTAAAAATAGAGCTCCTTTTTGTACAGGATTTATCATAAACAGCACACCAATCAGCATAAAGACACTACCGCGCAAAAACGCTTTTACTTTTTCATTTTTCAGCATATTATCTCCCTCACTTTTCATTTTCATTTACCTTCTGGTAACCACTACCCCAAAGGTTGATACGTAAACCCTAACCCATGAACTTCCGCTACGTTATAGGCGATTACGAAGGAATTGTTGTCAATACTATCAACAAGCTTTAATACGGTAGGGTATTCCTGATTACTTAAAATAATCATTAACATGTTCTTTTCACGCCCAGTATACCCTCCTGATACTGAGAATACCGTAATTCCTCGGCTAACTGTTTCAAGAAGTTTTTCCTTGATTTCCTCAATACTGTTTTCACTCATAATCATCACTGCTTTTCGTCTCTTAAGTCCTGTTTCAATGTAACTCATAACAATAGACGTAATCGCAATTGACACAATCGCATATAAAAATTCTTCAAAACCAAAAATAATAATATTAAACACAACAATAATCGCGTCTGTCGTTAACAACCCTATAGACGTACTAAGTCCTGTATATTTTTTTAAAATCAATGGAGGAATAGTTGTGCCACCACTTGAGGCTCCCATTTTGTACAGCATGGCTACTCCAACAGCAAAAACAGCACTTCCGACAATTACAGATAATAACCGATCTTCCGCCACCATTACCTCGGGGATAATCGCTAATGAGATAGGTAATAAAATACTCCCAATTACTGTATTAATAAATATTAGTCTTCCTAGAAAGAAAAAGGTTAGAATCAACATCACGCCATTCAAAAGTAAGACCGTCACCGCTCTGTCAATTCCTAACGCTTGTTCAACTAATATACCGATGCCACTAACTCCCCCTGCAGCGATATGATGGGGTGCCAAAAACACGTTAACACTGATACCCAATAAACCAATTGCCAAAGCTACCATTGGCAGCTTTTTTACAGCTTCTTTCATTGATTCCACCTCTTTTCTAAACTAAGCCGGTGAGACTTACCTATTTGATAACTGTTGAAACCAAATGCAAGACCATATTAGTTGCCGTTTCTAATTCTTTTGTAGGAATGTACTCGTTAACTGTATGGATTTTTTCATATCCGATGGACAGATTTGCTGTCTCTTTTCCCTTTGCGTTAAACACATTTGCGTCACTTCCACCGCCACTCACGTCATACGTTACTAAGCGATCCACAGCCATTATTGCTTGTGTTGCTAACCGAACCGTTCGATGATCGTCAGTTAAACGATAACCAACTGATTTTACATCCGTCACACTCCGTGCTTCTCCACCTAAGACGTTAGCTGATTCAGAGAATTGATCTATCATATGAGAGACTTGAGATTCACATTCACTATGAGAAATAGCACGAGCTTCAGCTGTCACTTTTACTTCATCTGCCACAATATTCGTTGCTGTACCACCATGTATAGACCCAATGTTAGCAGTCGTTTCAGAATTAATTCGACCTAAGCGCATCTTGGAAATGGCTTTCGCTGCAATTGTTATTGCGGATACCCCCTTCTCAGGTTCCAAACCAGCATGAGCTGTTTTCCCCTTGATAGTTGTTTCTATTCCTACAAGCGTTGGACTTGCAACTGTGATACTCCCGACAGGCCCCCCATTATCTAAAACAAACCCAATATCTGACTCTAACTGACTAACATCAAAGGCGTTAGCCCCGACTAGACCAATCTCTTCGCCTGGTGATAGAACAAATTCCAAGACACCATGTGGTAACTTTTGTTCCTTTAACCGCTCAATAACTTCAATCATAATCGCAATTCCGGCCTTATCATCTGCCCCTAATATTGTCGTCCCATCTGAAAAGATAGCATCCTCTTTGATAATTGGGGAGATTCCCACACCTGGTGTCACTGTATCAACGTGACAAGAAAAGAAAATTGGCTCAGCTTCTACGATGCCTGGTAAACGACATAATAAATTATTTGCCCCAAGACCTGTTTTTTCCATACTTTGATCTTCAATCGTCTCTAATCCTAGTTGGGCAAAACGTTCTTTTAAAAACTGTTGAAATCTTCCTTCGTTTTTTGATTCAGAGTCAATCTTTACTAACTCTATAAAAGTATTAATTAATCGTTCTTGGCTCATTCGATCTCACTCCTCGTTTAATAAATTAGTTGACCCACAGCTTTCCATAAGCATTAAGCCATGAACATCATACTGGAAAATATTTACCCAATCATAAACCCTACGATAATGCCTCCAGTAATAACTGAGGTAATAGTGACAGTTGAAAAACCAGCTGTTACCATAATCGGTAAAATATTTTGTTCAATCACTGCAATTTCTTCCGGTGATTCTCCTACTGCCTCTGCGGCTTCTTTTGTCAGCACCATGGTACCAGGAAAACCAAAAAAGGTCGTCATTCCTACAGCTAAAGATAAAGGACCAGAATACCCAACACTTTTTCCGATAAAATAAGAACTTATAAAGATGGCCAACACACCTGCTACTAAGTAAAAACATATAGGCCAAATAAGAGCCACTAAGTCTGAAGGAACAATATCTGCCAAAGGACCAAACGCAATGACCATGATGGAAACCATCAATAAACCAAAAGTATCTGTGGTTGAAAGAGCATTCGGCTTCAATATCTTAAAGTGTCTTAAAATAATGCCTAATAACAAGGCAATCACGAAGGTATTTACATTCCCTTGCGTCCAATCACTAATTATCATCGCGACATAAACTGTCATTGCTAGTAAAAAGAGAGTGCCATAAGCAGTCTGTAAAAAGTCAGGTAGGATACTGATACGATCTTCTTTTGTATTTTCTTCAACTTCTTTTTCATAAAATTCTAAATTGCCTTTACGATATTCTGTTTGAACCCGTCGAGCTTCTTTCTTTAAGATATTAGCAGTCACCAAAAAACCTACTAAATTTTTCATATTTAACACTAACAGCGGGAAGACTGCTAATAAAT
This sequence comes from Vagococcus allomyrinae, assembly GCF_017829975.1. Classification (GTDB taxonomy): domain Bacteria; phylum Bacillota; class Bacilli; order Lactobacillales; family Vagococcaceae; genus Vagococcus_D; species Vagococcus_D allomyrinae. Next base: position 60,947 of record NZ_JAEEGA010000024.1, read on the forward strand.
ACCCGCTCAACATTCCTGCGTCTCCACCTTCAGCTAATATCCTTGAAGCCTCTTCCTGGACCATCAAAATGGATAAAGTACCTCCTGTAATTGAGGCTGTCCCGGCTACTGCAACATTAGTATCAAATAGTTGCATGCCCACGAGTAATAAGATAACCGTCATCACTACGACAGTCACAACTCCGATTAGAAACGTTCTCCATTGAGCTTTCAAATCCTCAATGCTCATCATTGTTCCAAGGTGAACAATGATGATACCAATTACCGCATTCCCCAAGTTCAACAACCCTGAATTTAAAATTAAATCATGAGGAAGTATGTCTGTCGCAAACCCTACTAAAAAGATAATTGAGGCGACTAACATCATGGATATAAGCGCCTTTGTTTTCTTTGATACTAACTCTCCAATTGTCCAAACAAGCATAACAATTCCAAATGCAACCACTGGTGGCATACCATCCACTCTCCTTTTCAGTTATTCAATTTTTCCTTAATTCACCACTTCGAAAAAAATCATACTCTATTTTGTTAGAAAGTCTACTAGAACAAAAAAACCGAATTACTTTTCATCATTACATTAGTAATATAAATTTCGATGACAACAAGTGCTACATAATCTTAATTTTTCATAACAATTGGTCTAACTTTTCCAAAAATTATTAGTTCATTTTCATATCCGTTCCCATTAAATAAATTCTTCATCAAACATTACCTATGCACTAACATTCTTACTAAGTAAATATTAATTTTTTCCTTCCGAGTGAATAACAAACATTTGTTATATTATCTCCCAATCCCCCTTTTTGTAAAATAAGTATACAATGTATCCGTTTTCCAGTCGATTTATGTGCTTAATAAATATCATTTTTATCCAATTCCCCTTGAACCTAAACACGGTGTTAAGTAAGAGAAAATAATAGCACCCGTACTACAAAAAACATGGAAATGATTGCTCTTTCTCCAAAAAAGGAGAGACAGAAAAGAATCTCTTAGACTCTTCAGTATCCATCAAACTCAAATACGTTGATGGAGGTGCTGCATCATTTTACTAAACCACGAGAACTCTCTTTGTTTCTATAATAATTACCAACAGAACTCTCAAATTGATTCTCATAATTAGATCTTATCTTAAACCATTTTTGAAAACCTTATAAGCTTATTTTTGTCTTTCAATGAAAAAGAACTGCAATCTATATTCAGTTTATCGTTTTTGTTTGCCCTATTAATTATTGTTAACACAAATTTACTTTCTATTATTAAGAAAGGAATATCTTTATATCCTAAAATAAATTCATCATAAAAAAAATCATAATTTTGATAAGAATAATTATTCCCGCGATAAACTAATTGTTTATCTTTTGATAACTCAATATTATTACTCCTATTTTTTACTAATCGACAAACAATAGACAAGATATAGATTGAAGTTGGAATTGAAAAAAATGTCACTATATCATTTTTAATCCACAAAATATTCACGAAAAGTAAGATAAGTGAAAGACAAGGAAATACTAGCAACTGAAAAAAATGCTGGTTATCTCTTCTAAGATATGTAATATTCAATATTCTATATCCCCACTACTGTCTTATAATCTTTTTTGGATAGAGATAAAATGTAAGAGACTTCTTTGTCTCTGTTTGAAAAAGAAAACTTATTGCCTGTTACCCTAATAATTAGATCTTCATAGGTAGAAGAAAAAGTTCCTACTTTTAAGCCAGCTTCATACAATGTAATACATGGCTCTTGTTTGATGTTAATTATTTTAAATATCCCATGAATAATGGCTAATATTCCTAAAAATAAAATAAGATATCTTGCATTAATCCCTGAATAAGCATAGTTCTCTAAAATCTCCCTAGTTACTGGTACAAATAGCAACAAGATACCAAAACACCCCACCACCAATTGAATTACATAGTTGGTTGCTGTCGGCTGAATCACTTTAGTTTCTTTTCCTAAATTCATGTATAATCACTTCTTTCAAAGATTTATTAAGGTTCTGTTGTTATATTATAGTAAGCTCTTTTATCGTCTATTGTATAAAAAATGCTACTATTTAAAAATCCAACTCTCCTCTAAAATAGGTAGATAATCTAGTTGAGTTCGTAGTATTTGTAAATCCCTCAAGAATTTTATTTGATTTCATGGGACTATCAATTTGAAAAGTGGGATTTTGTTTGATACATGTTTGGAATCCGATTACTGTATTCTCATTGGGATAGGTACCTAAATCAATTGCTGATTGTAATACATCACATAGAGACAGCGCTTGTTGTATTTTATTATTCGTAGCTTCTTGAGTTCTCTTAGTTTGATTAGGTAAATTCAACGCTCGAAATGATTGACCGAGATTAGCTACTTGAGCCAATAAAAGTTGATTTACTTCTAAAAGTGTTGCATATCTATTTCTCAATTCTCTTTCCTCAAATAACTGATCATCCATTTTGGAAAGCCTGTCTCTATCAACTTGGGGTAATCCCACTTCATTTTCCATAATGTACTCCTCTTATTGTTGCACTTTTTAAATTTGTATTGCATTATTTCAGAACTTTAATCAATCAGTAAACTGTCAGCTGAAGGGAAATCTTTAACCACGATAAATACGCAACTCTAGATTTCCTTTTTCATAATGTCAATCATAGTTTGTGTCATAATCGTTCTCCTAACTTCAAATTCTACAAAATTTAGATTTCAAGTTACTGATTTCTTATTTTCTTCAAATAGGTACATTTTTTCTTTTTGAGTTTACATGTCCTGTAATAATAGTATAATTAAAACACATTGAATTTTTTACACTTTGATGGTGTTGCGATATGAAATGAATTCTTTACTAATCTGAAAATGTATTTGTAAGTAATTTGAATGTTTCATCACTCATAGTGGCATATTTATGAACTGTTCCTAACGAGACATCACACAAAAACGCAACTTCCCTTAAACCTCTCAATTCTTGTTGAGCTAAATACCGAATTTTCAAAATAGTTTGTTTTCCTAAACTTGGACGACCAGATCGTTTCCCATTTTTTCTTGCATTTTCTAGCCCTAACTTAGTTCTCCTTCTCATTACATTCTTATCTCTGGAGCTCATCTTTACTATGATATTCATGTAATCTTCATTTGAATCTGTCTCCTTTTCAAGAAATGTAAGCATATTTATTTGCTCGCAAAACTCTTCTAATATTGCTCCTAATTGAAGTATCATGAGTCCTGTATTTTCTACATTTCGAACTACAAGCTCATACATGGAATAATCAATTAAAAACTGTTCAAATTCCTCTCGGTATTCTTTGTAATTTTTCCCCCGGATCACAATATCACAATTGCCATGTGTCTTTAGATGTTCTACTTCATCTAAGCCCCCTACTGTATACCCAATTTTCATTTTTTCACCTCATTATTTTAATAAAAAATATCGCATACTACATGGTACATTTATCAAATTTCAATAATGATTCAATAATTTTCAAGATGTATTCAAGTTCTCTTAGTTCACTATATGCAAATTGAGGTATCTTTACTTTCTTAGTAAATTTATTGTAATGCATATTCCTCAGTAATACCTCATGTCTACTAGTCTCGATCACTCGTTTCAGTTGACCACCATATTTAAAAGTTATTGCTTCATCTGGATATTTACTCTTATACTCATTCCATGTCCATTCCAACATTTTTAAATTGTTTTTCATTTTTTTGTATGAATCATAAGACAATGAAATCATGTTTATAACCTCGTTTTCATTTCTACTAATTAAATATTTGTTATTTATATCAACTATAATATATCTTTCAAATCAAGATATAGTTATCCATAGAATTATTTTCTGTCTATTTTTTTTTCCTTTTTTTCTTTTTTGAAGAGTTTTTCAATTTATTGCTTTCAGGTTGATTCTTTTTTGATAATCTTCTCCCTTGAATAACTACTATTACTATTAAAATTGCTAGTATAGTGCCACCAATGATAATATAGTAGATTAAATTGTTAGGTTTCTCCAGTTCTACTGCTGTCTCATTAAAGCGCTTTGCTTCATCAGACGTTATTTTAAACTTTTCAACCCATTTATATTCTTTACCATCAGCAACTGCAGTCATTTCTAGTCGATAAGACCCCGATTGGAATCGCTTATTTCCTAAAGGAATAGAATAATCAAAATTTGAATTGGGAGCCATTCTTAAATTTTCTGTTTGTGCTTGATATAGAACCTCTGATCCTTTTTCTGGATATATTTTTCCATCAAGTTTTAACTCACGAATCATAGCTGCTTCTGTATTTTGAATATTAGCTAAAATCACATTTCTAAAGTTCTTTTGTTCAGCTCTTACCTCAGATAGAACTAGATTTGAAGCAATTTCCTCACCCGTATTTGATAGTAGTACACCTATAGTATAAGAATACGTATTAGCGATTTGCTTTTTTTGTTCTTCAGTGGAATCATTTTTCAAACTAAAATATATTCCTCCAAGAATGTGTCCATCAAATTTTTCATCAGGCATCTTCAAAGATATTTTAATGTTTCTAGATTCATTACCAGCCAGTTTAATTTCATTTTCTTCGAGTCTACCAATTTCAGAAAAAGAATGTATAAGAGTACTATCAGGTTTACGCTCGCTTGCACTGTATTGAGTTATTCCATTATTATTGGTAAATGCGGTATTGGTTTCTGCTAACACTGTAATTTCATCTTCAGAATGGTTACTCACTTTTACCTCGAGCACAGACTCTTGATTAGGTTGAAGAACCAAATTAAAGTATGATAAGGTTTTATCCGCTTGTTCAGTAGGAATTAGTGGTTCCACAGAGAAACTTTTATTTCCTTCTTCTTTCCCATCTGCAAAAGCAAAAATTGGACTAAAACCTGCCAAAATAATAATAGTTGTTAAGATAGTAGTTATAATTCTTTTCATAAATTTAATATCCTCTCTAGTTTATAATGTAGTGCACCAGACAAATGTCACATGATTCGCCTGGTGCATACGGATCATAATATTTTATAGAGGCGTACTAGCAAGATTCCAATTTAATTGTGTCTTGTACTGAACACCTTTTACTTTTTTTGTTTCTCCTGGAACGTCTAATCTGATAGATTCAGTAGCGACTGCGTTTGAGTCTCCAAAACCGATTGACCAAGTTGACATTCCTTTTCCTTCATCAGCAATGGCAACATCTTTTGTATCACCATCTATTGTCATTTCAATATCTGTGTTAATCGTTGTAGGTTGGAATGGTGATGCTGTATTAGCATTTTGAGCGTTTTTTAATGTGATTTTTGCTGAATCCAATACATGCGTTCCATCTGCATCAACAGCCGTTAACTGCTCAGATTGAGACACTGTCAAACGCCATCCTGCATTACTACCACGATCATCTTGTACCGATACAAAGTTTGGCACTTCTCTAAAATCGGTAGTTCCAGCATTGGCTACACTATCTAAGGCTGCAAATGAATGTTTAGCAGATCCTGATTGTTCGATTTGACCAAAGTCAAAATCAGAAACATAATTAATGCGTAACGCTCCCGGATTTGGATTAACTGGGTTTTCTGGATCTACTGGAACTTCTGGATCAAGTGGATCAATAATTTCACCTGGCCCTTGATTCTCAATAAATTCTACTACCGCATCAGAGTCTGCATTAGTAGCATTATTATAAGTAGCTGCTGAAACTTGAACAGCTTGACCTCCCAATACGATTGAAAATAGTGCTGCACCCAATAATTTATTAGTTAATTTCATGATAAAACTCCTTCTTTATTATTATTTTATATTAGTTGCTAAAAGCAATTTAATATCATTTAGTAAATTAAAATCTCAAAACTTTTTAATATTTTTTTTAGAAATTGAATATGGTTCAATAATCAATCATAGTGCATCAGGCAATCGTAACCTGACAGGCCTGATGCATGCAGTTCAGATTATTCTAGAGAGGCGTACTAGCAAGATTCCAATTTAATTGTGTCTTGTACTGAACACCTTTTACTTTTTTTGTTTCTCCTGGAACGTCTAATCTGATAGATTCAGTAGCGACTGCGTTTGAGTCTCCAAAACCGATTGACCAAGTTGACATTCCTTTTCCTTCATCAGCAATGGCAACATCTTTTGTATCACCATCTATTGTCATTTCAATATCTGTGCTAATCGTTGTAGGTTGGAATGGTGAAGCTGTATTAGCATTTTGAGCGTTTTTTAATGTAATTTTTGCTGAATCCAATACATGCGTTCCATCTGCATCAACAGCAGTTAGCTGCTCAGATTGAGACACTGTCAAGCGCCACCCTGCATTACTACCTCGATCATCTTGTACCGATACAAAGTTTGGCACTTCTCTAAAATCGGTAGTTCCAGCATTGGCTACACTGTCTAAGGCTGCAAATGAATGTTTAGCAGATCCTGATTGTTCGATTTGACCAAAGTCAAAATCAGAAACATAATTAATGCGTAACGCTCCCGGATTTGGATTAACTGGGTTTTCTGGATCTACTGGAACTTCTGGATCAAGTGGATCAATAATTTCACCTGGCCCTTGATTTTCAATAAATTCTACTACCGCATCAGAGTCTGCATTAGTAGCATTATTATAAGTAGCTGCTGAAACTTGAACAGCTTGACCTCCCAATACGATTGAAAATAGTGCTGCACCTAATAGTTTATTTGTTAACTTCATCATAAAACTCCTTCTTCTTTGTATTTTTATATTAATTGTTGAAAACAATTTAATATCTTCTTTTGTACTTAGTACTCTCAAATTTTGAATACGACGCCTTTATTATTCACTATCTTTCTTCTTGATTAAAAAGATATTCACTTGAACAAGTTGTTTTCTAATTACAAGTGTAAATAGCGCTGCTCCAAACAATCTATTTGCTAATTTCATCGCAATCCCCCTAAGCTTAAAGAAATATAATTTCTTCTTTTAACTAGTTTCTATTTCTTACTTTTTTAGTAATTGCTCTCCTCAAAATAAGAAATGTAGCGAAAACGCCTATTAAAGTTATAAAGTTTACAGATGATAATCCAAGCTTAGGAAGTAGTCGTTTAACATAATCATCTGGAGCCTCTTTTGGATCATCCGGTTTTATATTCGGCTCTTCTTTAGGACCATCGACAAACATCACACCGACATCCGATATTGCATTTTCAGCATTAGGATATGTAGCAGCATTCACTGATTGAGTAGGTAAACTAATTCCTATTATCCAAAAAGAAATAAATGAAATGATTAACTTCATATGTGTAACCTCCTTTTCTAAATTGGAGCTGAAATTAGATTCCAGTCAATTGATGTTTTATAAACCGTATCTTTTGCTGCCTGTCCAGGAATTACGTCAACGAGTATGCCTCGATCGGCTTCCCATACAATTGGTGTAGTTACTGCACCCTTCTCGCCTAAAACGGAATGATTGTAGACTGGAACTGCATCTAGTCCTAGCGGTGTCACTTGATCACTTGAAGATTTAAAAATCAATGAATCAACTAATTTCTTATTACCATTAGAAAGAGGGCTTGATGTTGTTGCCGTGACATACCAATCATTTCTAACGTCACTTTCTTTATTTAGTCCCTCAACTATTGTTCGTGTATCTGAAACAGTCATCGTCCAATCGTCTACTTCACGTTTGATCCTCTTATTGAACGCGGAGATTTCAGTGGTTTCAAATCGGAGCTCGTCTGGTACCTCTTTGAAAGATAATACTCCCCCCGTTATTACTAAAGGTGCTTGTGTCGTTACGCTGTACTCATTGCTCCATTCATCTTTAAACATTACATCAAACTCTAACCCTACAGGGTTATTGATTTGCTCAATCGCTTTGGCTGAATAAACTATTTTAATATTTTCATCATAATTTATGTCTCCAACACTGTACTCAATTGTGTTATTAATGATAGACGTAGCTGGTATCGCTTCAACTCTACCATCTGGATAATGCATTTGAATTGAACTTTCATCTATCTCTACATTATCAGTAGGTGGCAATGGAATTTTAATTTGTGCATCCATTGCTGTAATCTCTTCAGTTCGATTTGATATAGAGTATGTAACTTCAAATACATCACCTATTCGAATATCATTTTCGTTTACTGAAATTTCAACATTCAGTGAGGGAGGTTGAAGTCTTTCCCAAACAAAAGTTCCTTCATGTTCTGCTTCAAAGTCATCTATTAATGAATCGCTAGACGCATAGGTGATATCTTTATTGTTACTTGAAATACCAATCCATCTTCCAGTATATTCTTTGGTAGATGTGTTTATCAATGGAAGATACGCTCTGTCATTGTCACCTGGAAATTCACTAAATTTAGTTCCAAGGGTTAGATGTGATAGTTTATGTGTATTAGCGAACATCGCGTTTACTCGGCTTCTACTTACTGACTCAAAACTAAAACCTGAAATATCCAAACTTTCCAGATTGGTTGCCTGATTAAACATGTAACTCATGAATTCAACTTTCTCAGTATTAAAGGTACTTAAATCTAAATTTGTTGCCCGCGTTCCTGAAAACATACTCTCCATCTCAGTAACATTTTCAGTATTCCAGTTTGAAAAGTCATAATGTGTTGCCCCATTACCATTAAACGTACCAAACATACTAACCACGTTTTTTGTATCCCAGTTGGAAACATCCAGTACGGTTGCACCATTGGAAGCAAAAGCCAAGAAGAGTGTAAAGAAGTTACTTGTATCCCAATTAGAAACATCTAGAACTTTTAATGCAGGGGTTCCGTAAAAAGCACGATAAAGCCCCCCCATTCTACTCGTATTCCAATTTGAAACGTCCAATTCATTTAATTTTTCCGCACTTGCAAAAGTATCATACAACGTGCCAAAGTTTTCAGTATTCCATCTTGAGACATCTAACTTGAGAAGACTCACCATACCTTGGAAGGTTGAAGTCAAACTTCGAACTTTTGAGACATCCCAATTTGAGACATCCAATTCAGTTAAGGTTTCACAATAAGAAAACATACGTTCCAAACTAGTTACATTTTGTAAATCAAATCTTGAGACATCCAACAAGGAGACTTTTTTCAAATTTTCAAACATCGCAACTACATTTGTCACACTCGAAGTATTGAAGTTTGACACATCAATATTTTCCAAAGCACTTGCGTTCCTAAACATGCTAGCCATAGTCGTGACCAAACTAGTGTCAAAATTGGTAATTTCTAACGACGTTACTTTTGTTAACCCTTCAAACATCGAACTCATATTTGTTACATTCGAAGTGTTAAAGTTCGACACATCAAGATTCGCCAAACTATTTGCGCCCTTAAACATACTAGCCATAGTCGTGACCGAACTAGTGTCAAAATTGGTAATTTCTAACGACGTTACTTTTGTTAACCCTTCAAACATCGAACTCATATTTGTTACATTCGAAGTGTTAAAGTTCGACACATCAAGATTCGCCAAACTATTTGGCG
>NZ_JAEEGA010000024.1:70459-77472 GCF_017829975.1 Vagococcus allomyrinae
TGCGCCCTTAAACATACTAGCCATAGTCGTGACCGAACTAGTGTCAAAATTGGAAAGATCAATAAACTCTAGTTTAAGTAGCCCCGAAAACATATCCGCCATAGAAGTTACATTGCTTGTATTTAGCAACTCCGCCCCTTCGATCCGAGTTAAATTTGTTAATCCCTGAAATAAACCAGTAGAATTTGTTGGAATTACAACTTCATTTAGAAAGACAATAGAGGTAATATTCCCAGCTAGTATTTGAGGGGGGGTTCCTTTCCATGGGGCATTAGCGACTGCGCCTAACTGTCCTTCATCAATACTCAACTCCCCAGTGGTGTCATCAAATATCCAAGTACTCGTTCCCCAATTCCCTGAAACAGCAGTCATTGGCTCCTGAGTATCAGATGGGGCAATTGGGATATCAAGTTCTTGTTGAGCCACCACATCTATTTCCGTAGATTCTTTTGCATTTAAATCGTAGTTGTATAATAGGTTAAAACTTGTACCTATCACGACTACTCCGACCATTGTTAGAAGCATTTTTTTATTAAACTTCATAACTTCTCCTTTCATTTATTTTTTTGTATCTTGAAAATCCATCCCCCCTTTCAAATATCAGGCTTATTTTTTTAAGATACATTTAACATATATCCCACTGACCTAATGGTTTGGAGTAACTCACTCGGTAAATTCTGTTGAATAAATTTTTGTCTTAGTTGAAAAGCAACATTAGATATCCTTATTTTCGTTTTTTTTGTAGAGTCATTCCATAATTCATTAGAGAGTTGTTCGTATGTCAGAACGGAATTGATGTTTTCATGTAATAATGATAAAAATTTAAATTCTAGATTCGTTAATTTTACAACATGTTTATTCTGAAATATGAATAGCCGTCTACTCTCATCTAAGAATATTTGAGTTGTAGTTTTTTTACTTACTGACGAATATCCTTGTTTTAAAACCTGTTTCATAGTATTAAACAAAACCAAATCTATCTCATCTTGGTTAGAACTATAGGTGAGATTTGCAACAATGCCCTGCTTAAGAAAAAACAACCTGTCCGAAATCTCTGATTTTTTTGAAATTGTCCAGATGGGAATTTTTGTATAACTACGTATTTCTTGAATATAATCTCTAGTGAATTCATTTTTTGATAATTCTTCAAATGATAATAACAAACCATCAATGCTCTCTACTTTATTTGAAATATTGTCATACTCTACTTCTACGAAATCAAATAAATAATTTGGAGAAAACCATTTTGAGGTATCCTTCTCACTAAGGTAAACAACTCCTATTCTATATATTATTCTCACTTCCCTATTTGCATTTTTTCCGATTACATTACGAAGACAATCAAAATTATATAGGATATTTCTCATTTTTCAGTTTTTAGAAAACAACCTCGTAATATACCCAACCAAAACAGATTGTCCTCACTATGTTTTCCGAACATTTCTCATAAAGAGGCATTTTCAACACAATATACCAGATAATAATGTGCTTTTTTATACTGACTTGAATTGTAATGAACATTTGATAATTTTAAACAAATAGTTCTGATGAGTAATTTTGTTTTAGAGAGTTTCTGAAGTATAAGCGCTTGTTCTAAATAATCAACTTGCTTTTGTCTATTTCCTAAATATTCTTCATATAGGCTTTTACCATAAAGTAAATAGGCTTGATCATCATATTGTGATAGATTAACTTTTTCACTTTTCTTCAACAAAAATTCTGATTTTTCAAAATCTTTAACTTTGCAATAGTACAAAAACAAACGCGATAATGGTTCTCCATACCAATACCAGGACTCTTCGTTCTGGCTATACTTGCAAAATTCTATATATGCGTCTTCGTAGTAGGATGCAGCTAACGTGGAATCAATAGATTCATATATATTGCCCCTTTCAATTAAACTTAGAATAAAATGGTAATGCCCCTGTTCATCACGCCGAATCATCGAATCATCCATCTTTGCAAAAGCCTTTAAACTTTGAAAATGGAGGTTCAAATTTTTGTATATAAACCCTCTATAGTACGATAACGCATATAAGCTATATTTTGCCTTGCCCAGTTTTTCCTCGTTTTCCATAATAAAATATTCTAAGTTATTAGCAATCTCATATGCCGAGTCTAATTTGTTACAATTAAGATAATTTACAAGTGAGTTCATTTCAGCTACAATGTAGTCATCAATAGCTTCTTTTTTCAATAAGAGAGAGCCGTATTCGTGGTACCACATACCAGCCTTTGGAAAATCTTCATTAAAAACCGATCGAACGATTTGAAGATAAAGTAATAGTTCGGATAACAGTTCTGACACCTCTAGTGTGTCTATTTCTTCAAGTAATATGTTTATTTCGTCTTCTCTGTGACCTCCTTCTTGTTCAAAGAGTCTATAATCAGCTATTGTTACCAGTGCGTCATAGATAAAACAAAATTCTAAATTAACTAATTTATAGTAATTCACTAAATCTAAAGTCTTATGATAATCATCTATATTACCTCTTTTAATATAATCAAAACATTTTTCAAAAACTAAAAGTTGTTCAGTTTTTAACTCTAAATTTTTATCTTCATAAAAAATTGTGTCTGTTGTGTCTAAACGAGACGCTAATTCATGTAATATTTCAAATGATGGTATTTTTCGCCCTTTCTCTATATTTGATAAATAAGAATTTGAAATTAATCCTTGTGCAAGTTTTGATTGACTTATCCCCATCGAAGTTCGTAATGATCTAATTTTTATACCTAAAAATTTTTCCAATATTGCTCACCTTCTCCATAAAAAATAGTAAAAAATATTACTTTTTCACAAACTTCCCGTTCGTTAAAATTAGAATACATCATTATGAAAATGCCGTCAAACTAGCTTTTCCCTATGATAAATTAATTTTTTAAAATGATTTCTTTTATCTTTTCATCATTTTTTTGTGTTAACGAGAAGATAGTTAAGAAGAAAGCTCTTTCAACTTACTAATCATCTTTTTTATATTTCATTTTTTTCTTATCTATTAGAAAAAAAAAAAAAGGAGGAAGTCTTATGAATGAAATTGGGTATAGATTAATTGTTGATAAAAAAACAAAAAGAAAGGTAGATATTTTGAACACCCTTATATCAGCGAGTGGGCCGATTAAAATTGAAACATTATCTAGCTTGCTTAATGTTACTAGTAAAACACTTTCAAATGATTTGAAAGAATTGAGTGAACTTTTGCCAAATAGCGCAAGACTGACTTATCAAGAATCCGAGGGGCTCGTACTCAAATCCGAAAACCCTTTTTTGATAGCAAAAACAATTAATCAGCTTTTGGCAGAAAATCCAATTAATACAGTTGTTGATTCAGTCTTCCTTGGAGAAGGGTACACCATCGATGAATATTCAGATAAATTATTTATTTCGTCTTCAAGTTTGAGACTATACCTAAACCAGTTGCGAAATCTTTTACTGGAGTTTAACTTGACTTTAAATACTAGTCCAACAATTTCAATTTCTGGACATGAACCTGAAATCCGATTCTTTTTCTTTCAATATTATAGACACGCGCATGAGGGAAGTGCAGTTTTACCTGACTCTAGTCAACAAAATAAATTGTATAATTTGGTAAAAGCTACCTTAGATTCAAAGAAAAGGGGATTGAATCTTGATTTTTATAGATTATTAAACTGGTTCTGGATCATAGAACAGAGAATACAACATAAAAAATTTGTTGATCTACCGCAAACATCAATAGATCAACTCATAGATACTAGTAGCTTTGAAATTGTTAAAGAGTTGATCAATCGTCTACTAACTCAAGATAATCTTCCAGAAGATGAATACGTTTTTTTTTCTTTAATACAATTAGATTGTGTAATTTACGAATCTAAGACAAAATATTTTATAGATGCATTACCTAATCATTTTTCAGTCTTCGAACCAATAATTTCTGACCTCTTTAGCGCGGAAGAACTTCACCCTGCTAAACTCGCTGATTTAAAAATGATACTATCTGCATTCTTGTCTAATACAATGATTTTAAGCGATTTAACTCCATTATTTCAAAAAGTAACTGGCGCCCTAAAAGAACACACTTTTCAACACTATTCTGATACATATCGCAATTGGAAATCTGCACTTTCTCAGAAAATAGATCCTAATCTGATTACCTACGACAAAGACCTTGCAGTTTCGTTAACACTGATCACTAAGTCTTATTACAACTTGAGAAAGCGGGACAAACAAAATATTTTATGTTCATTGACAGGCGCCCCTTCTTCCTTAATTTATTTAAAAAATATGATACTTAATGTTCTTCCTAATTCTACTAATGTTACCTTTTTATTCAATAAACCTCTGACCAACTCAATAATTGATGTTCTCGAAATTGATGTGTGCATCTATAATCATCATTTGATTGACACTATTAATGTCGCAAAGGAAATTAGACTATCAAATATTCCGACAGAAGTTGAATGGTCAAAAATTCTCTTTGAACTTTTAAAAAGGTAATGTCCATTAATTTAAGCTATATTTGAAAGCTTGGTTTTGTTTCCAAATATAGAAAAACGATTATTGAAAAAATTAATAAAATAGTCTGAAAGCTGTGTCCAAACAACTTTCAGACTACTTTATTTCAATAGACTTTAATCAAATATATCTGCTTAATGAGATTTTATACTTGCTTATGTTAATTTAAAATGGGGCCACTTACTTAAGTAAATCCAATTGAAAAACGGTCCACTATTCACCACAATAGAAGTAGACATATTTCTATTGGAGGTTCAAGGAGTGAAAACCATTTTGGATAAATTAACCATTATACGATTAAAAGAAGCAGGAAGATCCAATCGTTCAATCGCAAAAGAGTTAGGGATTAATCGGAAAACAGTTGGGCATTACTGGAACCAACACCTAAAGAATCTGAAAGTTCTTGAAGCAGCCCCTGATTCTTTAGCCGCCAAAGATAAATTAGTAAGCGCACCAACTTATGATACAACTAAAAGATCACCCAGAAAATATACGCCAGAGATCGATAAGCGCCTCGATGAGATCATTCTGTCGGAGATTGAAAAAAAAAGACAATTGGGACCGCATAAGCAACGAATGACCGCAATTGGGATTTTTGAACTCATTCAATCCGAAGGATTTGATATTGGCCGGAGCACCATTACAGCACACGTCCGTGAGAAACTAAACCGACACAAGGAAGCTTTCATCAAACAGCAGTATGCGCTTGGTTATCGTGTTGAGTTTGATTTTGGGGAAGTGAAGCTTAGAATTAACAATGAGCTCAAAACGTACATGTTAGCTGTTTTCTCAGCTCCTGCTTCAGGTTATCGATGGGCTAAATTGTATGAATCAGCTAATCAACAAGTCTTTCTAGACGCCCATACCCGGTTTTTCAACCAGGTGTCGGGCGTTTATGAAACAGTTGTTTACGATAATATGAGAAATGTCATCAAAAAATTTGTTGGCCGAAATGAAAAGGAACTCAATGATGAGTTAGTAAAGTTAGCCTTGTTTTACGGTTTTACGCCAGTCGTAACGAATGCTTTTAGCGGGAATGAAAAAGGGCATGTTGAACAGAGTGTCAAACACATTCGAAACAAGGCTTTTACAAAGGTATACGCCTTTGACTCACTTCATTCAGCTCAAGAGCACCTCGACGCAATGCTGGTAAATCTAAATGAACCAAGTCAAATAGATGAAGAACGACGCTACTTAGCAAAAAAATATTCTGATTTTGAGCATTCTATCATCAGTACTCATTCTGTGAGTAAATACAGTTTCATTTCTTTAGGGCGGAATTTTTATTCCGTTCCCGACTATCTTGTAGGAAAAGAAGTGACTGTAAAAAAATATCTATCCGTACTGCGGGTAATTTACCAAGGGAATTTCATTTGTGAGCACCAGTTAATACAAGGAAAAGGTCAGTATCAAATTGATATCAAGCATTATTTGAAGACTCTCTCTAGAAAGCCAAAGGCTTTAGAACATTCCCTTGTTCTTCAAAGTCTGCCAGACTTATATCGTTGTTTTAGGTGTTACTATCAATCAGAACCGAAGCGCTTCATCCAATTACTAGAAGCTAATCAGAATAAACCTCTGCCAGAAATTATTGTGCAGTTAAGAAAAGAACGATTATTAACACGTGATTCTACCAAACATCCATTGCCTTCTAAGGCGGTAGACGCCGCGCGAGGTCAAGTACAAGCTTATACCCAACTGCATTTGGAAAGGAGCTCTAGATGATGATAACAGAGGCGGCTAAACAACTGAAGCTGGCATTTATTAAGCGGAACTATGACCAATTTATTAAGGAATCGGTTGATTTAAATGATTCTTATGAAGAGTTTCTTGAAAAACTACTCACAGCTGAACTACAAAACAGAAAAACCAATCGAATCCAAACGCTAATTAGACTATCAAAGCTGCCCACACGGGCAACTTTTAATGATTATCTAACTAGCCACTTAAGTAAGCCACTCCAAAAACAAGTAACAGAGCTGAAACACTTGAGATTTATTGATAATCAGGAAAACGTCATTTTAATTGGAAATCCAGGCGTTGGTAAAACATATTTAGCCAATACCTTAGGTATGGAGGCTTGTTTAGCAGGGAAAAGCGTTCTTTTTGTCAGTATCCCTAATTTGGTGATCGAATTAAAAGAAGCCATGAGTTCGAATCAACTTACCTATTATAAGCGCCGCTTCAGTAAATATGATCTGGTAATCTTGGATGAGCTGGGTTACGTTACATTTGATCAAGTTGGTAGTGAAATTCTATTCAATTTATTGTCAAACCGCAGTAACAATGGCTCAATGATTATCACAACTAACTTAAATTTTGACAGATGGGAAGAAACATTTAAAGATCCCATGCTTACCGCAGCTATTGTGGACCGTCTAGCTCACAGAGCGCACGTTCTAGATATGAGTGGGACATCATTTAGAGTTGAAGATACAAAAGAATGGCTTAAATAGTCAATTTAAGTGGACCTATTTTCAACTGGTAGAGTGGACCGTTATTGAGTTGACATAAGCAT
>NZ_JAEEGA010000025.1 GCF_017829975.1 Vagococcus allomyrinae
ATTTTTTCTACCTATATTATCTCAAATTGAACGGAAAAAGTCTGTAAAATCAAAAAAAAGTTGTATAAAACAGCTATCATTTTATACAACTTTAATTATTTAACTTTTTCAGCAGCCTCGAAATAATCTGACTTGTTTTTTATCGTGAGGCAAAAGGGATAAACGGCACAGGTTTTGACATTGACTCACTCAAGCTTTTTTGCATCCAAACGATGTCATGCCATTGATCATGTTTATACGCAAATTGCTCAAACTTAGCCACTAAGTGATAACCCATCCCCTCATGAAATTTTAAACTGCTCTGATTATCTCCTGTAATACAGGCGACTACCTGAGATACATTTTGCTTGATTAGAGCTTCTTCCAAATGTTCATACAACAATCGACCGATCCCTTGTCCTTTAACGGTTGAATCAAGATAAATCGTCAGTTCTGCTGCCCAGGCATAGCCAGGTCGATTGTTATACGCGTGAGCGTAAGCATAACCAACAATCTTACCATAACGATCTTCTGCTACCAAAAAAGGATACTCCGCCAAGGTTGACGTGATGCGTTCTTGAAATTCTTTAAGAGAGGGCACTCCATATTCGAAGGTAAAGGTTGAATCAGTGACATACGGACGGTAAATCTTGAGTAAATCAGCGCCATCTTGCTGGCATGCTATTCTAATGGTGGTCATTCTTTCGCCTACCTTCTTCTTTAATTTAGAAAATCATACCAAACCTCCAAGTGAATTTCAATCTTATTGTATTAACTACTTGTTAAAAAAGAACTAACAGACCTCTCCTCTCGTCATACCAATGGATGACTGCTTTTGAACTGATCTACCGTTGGTTATTTAAGATTGATAACACCCCATATATTGCTTTTTTATTAATCTTTAAGATATCATTTTGTTATTTTACTGTTACATGATAAAATACCTTTAGACTTTTATTATGGGGGATACTAATAAATGAAAAAACAGCGAAAACGAACGTCAAGTAACTCGACGAGAATTGATCGTCATCACAAAAGGAAACGAAATTATAAACCACTATTGATTATCGTGGCCTTGCTACTCTTAGGCGCCGCAGCCTATGGAACAAAGATTTTCGTTGATGCTAAATCTGCTGTCGATAATTCTTTTAAGGAATTAAAACAAACTAAAAATACGATTACCAAAGACGGCAAAGAAATTTCTGTTGAACCGATTGATGGTGTTATTTCACTCTTAGTGATGGGACTAGATGATGATTCAATTCGGCAGTTAGGCAGCGCACGAACAGATGCCTTACTTTATCTAACAATAGATACAACAAAACATGATATTAATATGGTAAGTATTCCTAGAGATACCTATACTGATATTTTTTCAGATGACTTTTATGGTAAAGATAAAATAAATGCCGCTTATACCTATGGTCAGGAAGAGGCATCCATCGATGCTGTAGAAAACCTGTTAAATGTGCCGATTAACCATTATATTTCCTTTAATTTTCAATCCTTTTTAGGTATTGTTGATGCCTTAGGAGGCATTGATGTGGATGTGCCAATTAGTTTTACTGACACGAACACTCAAGGGAATGGCGAAGTTACCCTAACCGAAGGTAGACAACATTTAAACGGTGAGCAAGCTTTAGCTTTAGCACGAACTCGTCATTCAGATAATGATATCAAACGAGGTGAACGACAACAGTTGGTGATTAAAGCCATTGCTGATAAAGCAACTAGTGTTGGTTCATTAAGCAAATACTCGGAAATAATTAAAGCGGTTGGCAGTAATATGCAAACCAATTTAACTTTTGATGAAATGTTAGCCTTGGCTCAATCAGGAGTGAAAGATTCCTATGACTTTAATTCTTATCTTTTTGATTGGCAGTCATTTGATTTAGATGGAGCAAGTATGGTCGAACTATTCCCTGATAGTGTGGAATACATCAGTCACCGATTCAGAGTCAGCTTAGGATTGGATACTGAGGATGACAGAGATGCAGCAGACTATCAATTCCAAACAAATGGCCTTGGTTATTATCAAGGAAACTAAAAAAAGTGAGGCAAATCCCTAAAGGAATTGCCTCACTTTTTTATTAGCTATCTTTAAACGTTTTCTATTCCTAAACCGGCCGCAATTCTGGCCCCATATTCTGGATCAGCTTTTACGAAATGAGCAATTTGACGTCTTTTAATCGCCTCATCAGCAACTGGCATCATATGGCCAACGATATTAGCCACCAAACGAGTTTTTTCGTCTTCTGGCAACAAGCGATACAAATCTCCGGCTTGGGTGTAATGATCATCGTCATCATAGGCCACAGAATCTGCCATCCCTGAGATCGCGAAGCTTGCCTGTTTATTGGCTGGCGTCTCAGTTGGCCCACCTAAGCTGTTTGGCTCATAATACACTGAACTGCCACCATTGCTGTCTGAGCGCATTGCTCCGTCACGGTGATAATTATTGGCTTCGTTCTTAGGGCGATTAATTGGTAACAAATGACTATTGGCCCCTACACGATGTCGATGAGCATCACCGTAAGCAAAGAGACGACCTTGCAACAACTTATCAGGAGAAAAATCAATTCCTGGCACAATATTACCTGGGGTGAAGGTCACTTGTTCCACTTCGGCAAAATAATTATTCGGGTTGCGGTCAAGTACCATTCTTCCCACTTCTATTAGAGGATAGTCCTTCTGAGACCAAACTTTAGTGACATCAAAAGGATTAAAACGGTAGTTAGCAGCATCTTCCAAGGGCATGATTTGAACCTTCAACGTCCATGCAGGATAATCTCCAGCCTCAATCGAATTAAACAAGTCTTCTGTATGGTGATCAGGATTGCTGCCGTCGATCGTTTGCGCAACTTCAGAAGTCAAATTTTGAATCCCTTGCTCAGTTTTAAAATGATATTTAACCCAAACACTCTCGCCTTCAGCATTGGTCCATTTAAATGTGTGACTGCCAAAGCCATGCATATGACGTAAGGTAGCAGGAATGCCACGATCTGACATAAGAATCGTCACTTGGTGAAGCGACTCAGGTGATAATGACCAGAAATCCCAAATAGCATTGTGATTTTTCAAATGGGTTTGGGGGTCACGCTTTTGAGTGTGAATAAAATCAGGAAATTTAATCGCATCTCGAATGAAAAAAATCGGGGTATTGTTTCCGACTAAATCGTAATTGCCTTCTTCTGTATAAAACTTCACAGCGAAGCCCCGTGGGTCTCTCAATGTATCTGATGACCCACTTTCACCTGCTACTGTTGAAAATCGTGCAAACAGATCCGTTCTTTTGCCAACTTCCCCTAGAAAATCAGCTTTTGTGTAGCGTGCCAAATCGTTCGTGACTTCAAAATAGCCATGGGCCCCTGCCCCTTTGGCATGAACAACCCGTTCTGGCACACGCTCGCGATTAAAATGAGCCAACTTTTCAAGCAATGCAACGTCTTGAATCAGCACTGGGCCTCCGCTACCAGCTGTCATGGAGTTTTGATTATCACCAATCGGCGCCCCTGCATCTGTTGTCAGGTTGTTTTTGCTATTATCTAAATTCTTTGTCAAAAGAGATCACCTCGTTGATTATTCTATTTTATTTAAATTGTTAAATAATAATAGTTATAAATAGAATATCTAATGGGCGTTTTAAAATCAATCTATATGCCTACTGATTATTCGCCAAGAGGCACTTGATACTCGGCAGACTTATTTTGGTGCAGGACAGTCATTACTTTACGAGCAAGCGGTTGGGCTATTAACAATTCAATCATTAAAACAATGGCAAAATTTCGGGGCCAGGCAGCTAAAAATCGCAATAAGAAACCTTGCTCAATCAGAAAACCATGACCGATAAAATCACCAATGATGGTCATGCTAAAGGACATTCCCACAACCGTAAACAACACGGTAAATAAAATAACCGCATTAAAGCTATCGTCTTTTTCAGTAAATTTTCTAACCAACTTTTCCACTGGTTGATGCATCACAAAAGTTTCCAATAATAAGGCAATCAAAAAGAAGAGAGGAAAGGCCTTTAAAATCATGACAACCAATGTCATATTGACTTGTTTTACTTGCAAATAAATATTGAAAGAGGCCATTAAAAAGGCCGTAATGCCACAAATCACCACCCCGTATAACAAGCCTTCTTTACTAGTTTGAGGTAAACGTCTTTCTTGTTTCATTCATCAATCTCCGTTCTTTTTCTTCAGCAAATACAAAAAAACGCAGAAAGCATCCTCTTCAGATGGTTCCTACGTCAACATGTAATCTTCACTGTTTTGCAAGTATAACAAATAAAACAATCAGCGTCCAGATGAAAGTTTACTCATATGTTTTAGAGAAGGTTTGCAAAAATAAAGTAACTTTTTAGCAGATTTTGTGGTAAAATAATGAGAATACAATTAGAATGAGGTGCATGACGTATCAGTAAAACAATAGTTCCCCATAATTACCAATCAATTTTAAACGTGTATGACACGCAAACCGCTATCGGCTTTATTAAAAGATGTTTTGAAGAAGCCATGACAGGTAGCTTAAAACTCAAACGAGTTTCTGCTCCTCTATTCGTTAATCAACAATCTGGGTTAAACGACAATTTAAGTGGCGTTGAGCGGCCTGTCCAATTCGATGTCCCATCACTAGATGATAATGGCGAAGTCGTTCATTCATTGGCCAAATGGAAGCGAGTAGCTTTAAAGCAGTATGATTTCCACCCTGGCAATGGCTTATATGCGGACATGAATGCGATCCGCCGCGACGAAGTCTTAGATAATTTACATTCGATTTATGTCGATCAATGGGATTGGGAGCGAGTGATCACTAAAGAGCAACGGACGATTCCCTATCTTAAACAAGTCGTCCAAGGCCTGGTCAACGCTATGGCTGAAACCGCCAGTCGCTTACGCACAAAGTATCCCAGTGTTGATGTTACCATCGACACCACTGTTTCTTTTATCACCAGTCAAGAATTAGCTGACCTCTTTCCTGATTTAGATTCAAAAGAACGGGAACACGCCTATGTCAAAGAGCACCCCACTACCTTTATTTTACAAATTGGCGATCTTTTAAAAAATGGCGAGCCTCATGATAATCGCGCACCTGACTATGACGACTGGTCACTTAATGGTGATCTCCTATTTTGGCATGAACCATTGGCTTGCGCCATGGAGCTTTCCAGTATGGGCATCCGTGTTGACGATAAGGCATTACTCGAACAACTTGAAAAAGCTAATGCTGGTGATCGAATGGCCTTTGATTTCCATCAACAAGTGGCTAACAATGAATTGCCGTTAACCATTGGTGGCGGTATTGGCCAAAGCCGGATGTGCATGCTATTACTCGGGAAAGCACATATTGGCGAAGTTCAAGTGTCTTTATGGGATCAAGAAACCATCGACGCCTGCCAAGATAAAATTTTCTTACTTTAAAAAATTGTAAAAAACGTCTTATTCCCAAGTGGAATTAAGACGTTTTTCTCTTGCGATATCGGGAAAAACTTTCATTTCTAAGGCCTTCGATGATTAAAAAAGCTCGCCCTTTAAGACTTCCACTCCAAAATCAACCCCTTCACTAATATACATTTTAACCTCTTTTAATTGTTCTTGATTAATCTCACCGGCTATCGCCAAAAAAGTATAAAACTTCTTCAGCGAAGCACCTAATTTTTTGACACTGCTTTGACTGGACCACATGGCCTTTCTGACAAACCAATCGCTGATAAAATCCATTACATCTATTAAATTCGTGACTGGTGTGTGAATGTTATAATACAGTAAGTAATCGTTGAGAAATAAGCTCACATTTTCCAAATGAGTTTGGCAAACTTTAGCACTTAGACCTTCCCCATTTTTCAAATAATCTTCAAATGACTCTAACACAAGACGATTATTGTCAATGACGTCATCAGATACCGCTTCGTAATCGTCAAACCACCCTTTGTTAGCATGTTGTCGCC
Source organism: Vagococcus allomyrinae (assembly GCF_017829975.1). Taxonomy (GTDB): domain Bacteria; phylum Bacillota; class Bacilli; order Lactobacillales; family Vagococcaceae; genus Vagococcus_D; species Vagococcus_D allomyrinae. Next base: position 5,933 of record NZ_JAEEGA010000025.1, read on the forward strand.
AAATCGAAAAATCCTGCCATAACTTGTTGACTTGATACTCTGTTTTGTCTGGGATCACTAAGTCCTCGGGGAGTACTTGGTTAATTTCTAATGATTGTTCAAAAACAGAGGCCAATTCCTTGATACTATTGCCTTCTTTTAAACTTACAAATAGGACATTTGCCAGTTCTGCATTTGCTCTTGGCTGCAACAATGAATCCAAGTTTATGTCTAAATGAGCAGCGTAGTGGATATACTCATTGGTAATGCCTGTTACTCTTCTATTATGCCCAGCATTTACCTCGATCTCGCCAGCTAATTCGAAATAACGATCCAGTTGATCCTCCGAAATGCCACTAAATTTAAAGACCTGTCTAATACCTTTCTCGATATACTTCCCTAAATTTTGTTTATTGGCTGCATTGATATTTGCCAAGATGACCGGAGAGTAGGTCAGATCATTTACTAAAATAATAATTTTTTTGTGATTAATTGTATAGTAATTGGCGTGCCAAGAAAACAAGGGATTTTTTGGGGCAAAAGCTTTGGCAACGTTAGCGTCTTTTACCTTGACCAGCTTATTAAACAGTGGTTGCGACTTTTTAGTTGGGTTAATAATCATTTTATTCCTCCACATTAGTTATTTCTTTATCTATTGTATCATCGATCAGAGCTCAGGTAAAAAAATTTCCTCAATGTATGAAAAAATTGAATGTTCATCACATAAAAATTTCGGTATTATAAAATTACAGACTGAAATGTCCATAAAAATACGTCATTTTGTTAACTTAAGAAAAGGTAGGTGGATCCTTTATGGAAAAAGAACTAACAGACGCTATTTACAATAAAGTATACGAATATCGCGTTTTAAAGAGAATGTCACAAAAAGAATTAGCAGATGCCGTTGGTGTTAGCCGGCAAACAATCTTTCTTTTAGAAAAAAAAACTCAGGCCCCCTCACTATTAATGGCCTTTCGTTTAGCATCCTATTTTAACGTTGAGGTTAATGATATCTTTCACTACGAAAAAAAACACAACTGACAGGTTGTTAAGCTAGCCTAGCCACAATCTAACCTCAAACAAACAGAAAAAGGTCTGGCCTTCTTCTGTTTGTTTACGTAGTCCTTTTTGGAAATCTTTGTCACAAAGCAAGAACTCGCTTGCTTGATGACAGAGATTTCTAAATGAGGGCAGATCGAGCTGATGTTTTCGTTAAGGCCGGTGATATTTTTTTTAGTAAACTATTCCAATCATCGGCTGTCGGAATGGTTTGAAACAAGAGATACTCGCTTTTTAAGACATAGTCATTAATATATTCCGAGTAGTTCGTCACAATTATGTCCACGCCAATCGTCTCGAGAATGTCTTCATTTAACGAAATAGAATCTAAAAAATACAATTGATGAGATCCCGCCAACAATTGATGGGCAAAGGCCTTTGTTTGCAAACATACAAAGTGATTGCCTTCCAGTAAAAAAGCAATTTTCAAAGATGAAGAATAATAGCTACTTTCAATCGCCGACATCAACAACGTCAAGTTGACGGCAACATCTCTGACAATCCTTTCTGTTAAGAACTGTTGAGCTAAAGGATGACGTTCTAAGAAGGAAAGGTTTTGCGCAAAGTTACTTGCGTCAGGTCCTTCATCGAATAAAGTACCTCCACATAAGTTCTTAACATGGACTTCCGTCAATTGAATTTCCAAATAGCAGCAGGTAAAAAAAGAATGGATTAGCGCCTCCACGCCGTTGCGAGTGATTTCGGGATGCAGTTGAAGATAGGCCTGGGCCAGTTGATTGACCCGATCATTTGCATAGCGTTTAACAAACTCCCCTTCACTTTTAAGTGAATCGATATTGCGATTTGTAATCAGAAACAATTTAATGTACAATAATTCCTCATCTGATAAAGCTTCGCCGGTTTTCCTCAAAATGATCCCCTTTAACTTCTGCAGATCAAAATTTTCATGATACTTCAACAGTTCCCTTTTCAGTTTTTGAGGTAGTTTAATATGATGTCCCCCTTGAGATCGTTCCAAACTAATGAGTAAGATGTAACAAAACATTGAAAATTGAATGGCTAGATGGGTTTCCAAGTGGTAGGCTTTAGAGAACTCCAAGACGATCTCTTGTATCATAATATTGGGTGTGACAGTGTGTGGCGTTGCGTCTGCTTCATAAAAAAATGAAAGAAAAAACTTGCGGATATTTTGCTCTTTGCCTTTAAACGTAATCGGCGAATACTCGATCTCAAATTGATAGTCCGCCACAATTTTATCCAACTTCTTCAAGTTTCGTAAAATAGTGCTTTCTGATTTATGCAAACGATCGGACCACTCGCCAATCGATAATAATTCGTTGTTAAAAATGGCGGTAATAATCACAAAAAGTGGTTCCAAATCTAACAGCTCTTTTTTCTTACGGATGTATTCCTCAGAATCAATTTCGAAAAAGCTGTACCCCATATTAGTCACATCTATGCGAATCGCTTTGCCAAAATACGTTCTGATATTAGCAATATCACTGATGATTGTTCTGGTCGTTGATGAGACCGATTTGGCTAAATCTTTAGTTGAGACTGTCCGTTCTCTTTCCAATTCGATCAGCAGTTGAAACCAACGTTTATTTACTTTATCTGTTAATAATTGTCGATGAAAATACTGCATAAGTTTCCCCCTATTCTAAAAATTAAATAGTATAGCCAGCTAATGAAAGCAGATTAAACTGATAGCGCCGTATAGTAAGAGCAATGCTTTCGGTAGCGTTACCAGCATTGACAGGCTGTAAACGATGGCCAGTTCATGCTGATTAATCACTAATAGTTTAAAGATCAGCAGTAGACACAGGACTCCAAAAACGTAGCAAATGCGAGAAATAACTTTAGCAAACCTCTCATGACCGACGCTGGCTGTTGTAACAGCTTTGCCTTCAATTAGATAAATCAAACTCCCAGCCTTAAACATGCGGCCAATCCAAACCAAACTCACACTGAGTAGGCTTAACAAACTAATTGGTATAACCATCACTTTTCCTCCTCTTCCTTAGCCCCCTCCTGATACCTTTACCATATCATCCGATATTTCTTTTTTCAAAGATAAGGCACCCTTTAAGAACCACAACATTTTCCTAGCAATACGCAATAATTGGGGAAGGCCCATTATCTGCTGAAGGTGCCACCCTTGAAGAATGTCAGTTAACGTGACACACTTCAAGGGCTTCCCTACTAAATCGCCTGTTAAGCGATAAAGCGTCTTCCCATCCGCTGCAAGATATACTTTTCTAATTCCACAACAACTAAAATATAGCTGGATAAGCCTGAGACAATCGTCCAGTGAACTAATCCCAAAGGAACCAACCCTAACACCGCTGCCAGACCTGGCACTAAGGCCACCGTCACTGTCAATAATAGGGAAAAGACTGCTGTCCAAAAAATCATGGTATTTTCCCTTAAACCGGCTTTAATCAATGGTTTGTTGCTGCGGGCCACAAAGATATGAACGGTTGAGGAAATTGATAAGACAAGAAAGGTCATGGTCTGCCCCACCGCTAAACTTGGTGCTATCGTTCCTAGGTCAACGAAACTCCCCAGATAAAAAGCCGCCAGTGAGGTGACAGTGAACGTTGTGGCCGCTGTCACAATGCGGCGATAACCTCCTCTTGAAAACAAGCTTTCATCCATGCCAACTGGTGGCTCAAGCATGATGCCAGATTCGGCTTTTTCACGACTTAGACCAAACCCTGGAATCCCATCTGCTAATACGTTGATAAACAATAACTGAAGGCCATTTAAAGGCATTCCCCAACCAACGACAGCCGCTAAAAGCATAATAATTATTTCAGCCACATTAGCAGATAAGAGATAATAAATCGTTTTTTTGATATTGCCATAGACGCGGCGCCCTTCAGAAATGGCTTTTACGATGGTTTCAAAGTTGTCATCGGCCAAAACAATATCAGAGGCACTTTTGGCTACTTCGGTTCCGGCTATTCCCATAGCCGTCCCTACATCAGCCGCTTTTAGGGAAGGGGCATCATTCACCCCATCGCCAGTCATCGCCACTACTTGGCCTTTTTGCTGCCATGCCTTGACGATTCTAATTTTATTCTCAGGTGATACTCTAGCATAGACGGAGATTTGATCAATTTTTTCTTCTAGTTCCGAGTCAATGATTTTTTCTAACTCAATCCCAGTCATCACGAGGTCACCACTACGATAAATGTCTAGTTCCTTCGCAATAGCCGTAGCCGTCAACAAATGATCGCCTGTGATCATAATCGGCTTAATTCCCGCTTTTCGTGCTTCAGCAACCGCTCGGGCGCTTTCTAGACGTGGGGGATCAATGATGCCGATCATGCCGTAAAAGGTCTGTCCTACTTCCAATTCCGGTTCATTTCCTTCAGTTGGTAAGTGATCGATTACCTTATATGACAAAGCTAAAACCCTGAGAGCATCTTTGGCAAATTGATCGTGAATACTAGCAGCATCGGCTTGCTTAAAAGCGGCTTCGTTATGAAGATTGTCTGTCAGGCGATCGAAGGCGCCTTTTGTCAAGACAAGATAGCCCTGATCCAACTGGTGGACTGTGGTCATTTTTTTCCTAGATGAATCAAATGGCAGCTCCAACACCCGCTTAAATTTGGTTTCCAGTTCTCCTTTAGTCCCAGCCAATTTCCCCAGGAGCTGGATGATGGCAGACTCCGTCGGATCGCCGTGAACCACCCACTGGTCTTCCTCGTTCAATTCAGCTGTGGCATTGGAAGCTAACGCCATGTAGTCAACTAGTTGACGGTCAGCCCTGCTCCAGTTAGTCTTATCATCCACTGTTTTAACCTCTTCATGCAAAACCCATAGACGCTTAACCACCATTTTATTTTGGGTTAATGTGCCGGTCTTATCAGAGGCGATTACCGAGGCACTGCCTAGGGTTTCAACAGCGGGAATATTGCGAATAATCGCTTGCTTACGGGCCATATTTTCCATCCCATAAATCAGACTAAGGGTCACGATAACTGGCAGTGTTTCGGGAACCGCGGCAACGCCCAAAATAACAGCTGTCATCAGATTTTCGACTAAAGGTACGGAAGATGTCAAGGTATTAATAATAAAAATTAAGGCTCCTGCTAAAAAAGCTAAAATTGCCAATCGCTTAGCCAAACGATCAATCCGTTTTTGTAGCGGGGTCTTATCTTTCTTTTGACAGACTAGCAAGCTGGCAATTTGCCCCATTTGGCTTTCAGCCCCTACAGCCACGACGATCCCTAAACCATTGCCATTTAACACATTGGTACCTGAAAAAGCCATATTCAGCTGATCGCCAAGAGGCATCTCTTTTGCAAATTCTAGGGATGGATCTTTTTCAATAGGAATACTTTCACCACTTAAAGAGGACTCATCAATTTGTAAAGAGTTAGCTTGTATTAACCGAATATCAGCCCCAATTTGATCACCGACATTTAAATAAATGATATCACCGACAACTAGTTCTTCCGATTGAATCGTCTCTTTTTTCCCATCTCGAAGAACCACCGAATTAGGTGCGGATAATTTTTTCAAGGCTGATAAGGCATTGTCTGCCTTCCCTTCTTGAAAAATTGAGACTGAAATATTAATAATTACAATGGATAAAATAACAATTGATTTAACATAGCCTTCATCTGGTGTTTGCAGTGCTAAAATAAAAGAAAAAACTGCGGTGCCAATTAAAATCAGATTCATAACTTCAACTAAATGGTGACAAACCTTTTGAAACAAGGTTTCTTTGGTTGTTTCCTCAAAGATATTTTCCCCATACTGTTCGCGATTTTTAACTATTTGAGACGTGGTTAACCCATTGTCAGGGTTAACCTTAACCGTTCTTGCGATAATTTCGATACTGTCTTGCTTAACCTTCATCCTATTCCTCCATACCTATTTTAAAATGCAGTTGCATTCGTTATTGACCAACTTACTTGAGAATAGCAAGAGGTTGCGTAAATAAAAAGTCATCTTTTTCAGACAGTGGTGAAATTTCAAAAGGAAGTCGATGATCACACACAAAAACAACCAGCTGGGCATCTTCCCACAACTGGTTGACTTGAGTCTCTTACTTTTTTCTGCCGGTGGCCATAATATGGCCGGACACTCCCATTAACTCTGGGATTAATTCCGTTGCTTTTACGTAGTTCAACAACCGTTCTTTTCGATCAGCTTCTCGATAATTGTTCTGATAAAAATCGGCTATTTCACGATAGTCTTGATTGATGACAATCTGTCTTGTAAGAACCAACATGACTAAGACCGCTGCAAATTAAATTACTTATCGGCATAAACAACCAGGGTAAGACATGGTCTCACCCTGGTTTAATTTCACATTAGTTGGTCTGTCAGAAAAGACCAAACAACCTGATGGCAAATTGCCGATTTTTTAGGAGGATCTCATCCCATTTTTAATATCAGGAAGGTCAGTTAACATGATCTGTTGCTGCTCCTGTCCTTCTGTTTCAAAAATGACAATTTCATTGAGCCCTTTTCGCAGCTTCGGCCCTGGAATATAAAGTTTGGTTTGAGGTCCTACTTGCCAATAGCGTCCAAGATTAAAACCATTGACCACAACCACCCCTTTGCCCCACTGAGACATGTCGATAAAGGTATCACCAATATCAATTAATTCAAATTCGAATTGACTAAAGGTAGGCGTCTTGCCAACCACTTCCAATTCGTAATCAAGTTGAGCCAATTTGCTAAAATCGAGGGCATAGCTACACCAATTTGTCTGGAAAGCCCCGTTAAGGATCACGCCACCCACGATTCCTTTGCGCTGACTGTTCATGGTGACAGAATAATTAACTCGTCCCATATTCTCAACTAAAATTTGCAACTGATTCTTTTCGTTGACTAACTCAAATTCAACCGAATCAGCCATATCTGTGTCGTATTTAGTCAGAATTGGTTGGTCATTGACATAAACTGACGCTCGGTCAGCCGTTTCAATTAAACGAAAATCTTCAATTTTTCGTTTACCACCAACCTCACTCGTATAATAAACATAACCGAAGGGTTGATCCATGGCTTCCATATTTAGTGGATACGTGCCTTGGTGAGCTGTGCCGATTTTTGCTAGGTTTGTTGTCAATCCCGTACGGGCTGTTAATTCAATCGTTTTTGGCCCCAGCCGCTTGATGTCAGGAATCTCTTCAATTTCAAATGAGCGATATTTCTGAATAACCTGTTGAAACGCTAAGTATTTCTCCGTCACTTCTCCATATTCATTAAGAGGAGCATCATAATCGTATGAGGTGGTATCAGGCAATAATTTGCCATAATAATTGGCGCCATTGCTAAAACCAAAATTAGTACCACCATGAAACATATAGATATTGACATGGCCTTCACTGAGAATATCATCTAATTCTTGCGCACAGGTCGCCACGTCTGTAGTGTGGTGGGCTTGATCCTGCCAAGCATCAAACCAACCTATCCAAAACTCCATTACCATCAAAGGAGCTGTCTTACCATGGAATTCTTTTAATTTTTTAAAATGAGTTTTGACATCGGACCCACAATTAATCGTTGGCAAGGCTTGCTCCGGGAGACTGCCGTTTGCCAACATGTCGTGCCAAGGGCCATCAGAGGTCACTAAAGGAACGTCTATGCCATTTACTTTCAACAAATCAACGACTGCTAGTAAGTAATCTTTATCATTGGCGTATCCACCATATTCATTTTCAACTTGAACCATGATGATCGGTCCACCACTGGTAATTTGTAAATCTTTGACTTCCGCAAAAAAACGCTGATAGTAGTTTTTAACCTTGTCTAAATAAGGTTGATAATTACTTCTGACCCGCATCTGAGGATCGTTTAGTAGCCAAGAGGGTTGACCGCCAAATTCCCACTCGGCGCAAATATAGGGTGATGGCCGCAAGATCACTTTAAGATCTAATTGCTGGGCCAACAAAATAAATTGCCGAATATTAAGCCCACCACTAAAATCAAACTGCCCTTCATGTGGCTCATGAAAATTCCATGGGACATAAGTTTCAACTGTATTACAGCCCATATTTCTTAGCATTTTTAACCGATGTTCCCAGTACTCTGGCACTACTCTAAAATAGTGAATTGCGCCTGAAATCACCTTAAAAGGCTGGCCATCTAAATAGAAATCTTCTCTAATTTCAAACATCTGCGACATGTTATCCTCCAATTCTAATCATCAATTATTTGTTAAACTTAAGGATCGCTAGATCACTGGCGTTAATTTCAACCGTTGAACTTCTGACCTCAGCTGAAAGTAGGTCAAGAGCTTCTTCTTTTAACTGAATCTCAATTTTGTCCTGACTATAATTCAGCACAAACCCATAAATGGCTGTTGCCGATTCACGATAAGTTATGGAAACGGCTGGATCTTCTGTCTGTAGAAAGTCATAGATTGGTTCGTAAGCCATTTCCGCTAGCAACTGAGAAATAACTTCGCGATACCCACTCGAGTCTAACTGCGTCGAAAGATAATACGCCTGACCTTGACCGTATTTATTGCAGGTAATCGCCGGCATGCCTACTAAGTCAGTACTTTCATATTTAGCTAAAGCAGTCGCTCCACGCAAATGTACCACTTCTTCCCAAATCATCGTTGGATATTGTTTCCCGCCATAGGAGATCCGTCCGGTTTCCGTGGGGTATAAAGGAGAAAATTCCTCCACCTCAATACCTAGCAGCTCTTTAAAGGCACCTGGATAGCCTCCTAAATAGACACTGTCATTTTCATTCACAATCCCACTAAAAAAATTAACTAAAAGAGTGCCGCCCGCTTCAACATACTGAGCCAGTTTTTGACTATTTTCAAGAGAAACCAAATAGAGATTTTGGACGATAACTAAACGGTAAGCTGACAAATCTTCCGTAGGGTGAACAAAGTCCACACTGATATGAGCTTCCCTGAGAGCTTGATAGATGCTCATCATCTGCCGAATATACCTGACTTCAGCTGACGGTTTGGCGTCAAGTTCTAAAGCCCACCAGTTCTCCCAATCAAAGACAATTGCCACGTTAGCCACAAAATCCGTTCCAACTAGTTCACTTAATTGAGCCAATTCATTGCCTAATTGAGCGACTTCCTGATAAATTCTTGTATCAGTTTTACCTGAATGAGTCACCATGGCGCTGTGAAACTTTTCTGCCCCACCTTGGGACTGGCGCCATTGGAAAAACATCAAACCGTCGGCGCCATGGGCGATGCTTTCATAGCTCCACAAACGCATTTGGCCAGGGACTTTTCGTTTGTTTATCTTGCGCCAATTTACCGCACTGGTGGCTTGTTCCATAATAAGAAAGGGTTGCTTCTTTAAGCTTCTCGTTAGGTCGCTGGCTAGAAACTGAGCGTAGGGCAGCGTTTCGCGGGGATTGGGATAGGTATTCCAACTGACAACATCCATCTCCTGAGCCCACTTAAAGCCGTCTACGTGTTCATGCAAGCCCATTAAGTTGGTCATGATGGGAATCCCTTGAGAATGTCTTAAGACCGCCTTTTTTTCGATTTGAAATAACTCCAAATTCATATCAGAGACAAAACGTTTATAGTCTAGTTCTTGACAAGGGTTTTTAAAAGTGGGCATGGCTTCTGGCAAAAAGATTTCTTGCCAGTCATTATAAGCTTGACTCCAAAAAGTAGTGGCCCACGCCTGATTTAACTGATCGATTTGGTGATATTTCTCTTCCAGCCAAGCTTGAAATCCCTGTCGGCACTGATCACAAAAGCACTGATGAACATGACAGGTGTACTCATTATTGATGTGCCACATGACCACTCCTGGATGGCTCCCATAGCGTTGAGCCACATTTTCAGTCAGCTCTTGAATTGCCTGACGATAAATTGGCGAAGTCGGACAATAATGTTGTCGTGACCCGTGGACGAGTCGCCTACCAAAACTGTCAATTGGCAAAACCTCTGGAGATTGCTTGACTAACCAAGCTGGTGGCGAAGCCGTTCCATTTGCCAAATCGATGGCAATGTCATTTTCATGAAGCAGGTCCAATAACCAATCCAGTTCAGTAAAATCATACACACCTGCCGCTGGTTGAATATTTTTCCAACCGAATATATTGACACTGACATAGGTGACCCCTGCTTGCTTCATCAAGTGCATATCTTCGATGATCGTCTGACGGTCCCATTGTTCAGGGTTATAATCGCCACCGTAATAAATTACTTCTTGCCTCATTCGCTTTCCTCCACTCGCTTAAAGTAATAACAGTCACTTCTAAAATCACCTGTTTTAGTCACCGAGGTGTAAAATCCGGCATGCATTAGCTCCGAACCACTAAAGGTTCCTAATTCAGGATGGGAATAATGAGCGGATTCGGACAAGCCTACCAATTTTAATAAACGAAAAGGCGCTGACGCTTGTTCCAGAATATGATAGTAAAAAACTAAACAGTCAGACTGATCAGGACTGACAAAGATCCAAGCACATTCGTTTCCTTCGAAGGGGCTCATCAATCGATAAAAATCACCGAATTGAATCAGCTGGCGATGTTCTTTATAAAAATTAATTTGCTCTCTGACCGTCACTTTCTCTGGGTCTGACATGGCATTTAAGTCCAATTCATAACCTAAAGTCCCTGACATGGCCACATTTCCCCGCATTTCCATGGAGGTTATGCGGTGAGTCTGATGATTTGGGACATCGGAGACATGAGCCCCCATCGTCACGATTGGATATAGCAAACTGGTCGCATACTGAATTTTTAGTCTGGCCACTGCATCTGTATTATCACTGGTCCAAGTCTGCGGCATATAGTACAACATCCCTAAGTCAAAACGACCGCCACCACCGGAACAACTTTCAAATAGCACGTTGGGAAATTCTTCCGTCAGTTTTTCTAAAAAGTCATAGAGTCCAAGCACATAACGATGATGAGTTTCCCTTTGGTTATTCGGCGAAAGATCAGCTGAATAAACTTCTGATAAATGCCGATTCATGTCCCATTTGACATAACGGATATCATTTTCAGATAAAATCTTTTGCATCTTCTGGTAGAGATGCACTCTAACATCTTGGCGCGAAAAATCCAACACAAACTGATCGCGGCTACGTGATTTTTCTCGTCCAGGCACTTGCAAGACCCATTCAGGATGGGACCTGAACAACTCGCTAGCTTCCGAAATCATTTCAGGCTCAAACCACAATCCAAAAGCCACCTGTCGCTCCTTGCCATAGGCGATCATCGACTCTAAGCCATTGGGTAATTTCTGATAATTGATATCCCAGTCACCTAATGACGTACGATCATCATTGCGTTTACCGAACCAACCGTCATCCAAAACAAAAAGCTCAATCCCTAAGTCAGCTGCTTGATCCATCAACTGCTTGACGACTCTTTCATTAAAATCAAAATAAGTGGCTTCCCAATTATTAACTAAAATCGGCCGTTCTTTTTCTTTGTACTGCCCTCGTAACAAACAGCCCTTTGTCATGGCATGGAAAATCTTAGACATGCCATTTAAGCCTTCTTTTGAATAAACCAAAATAGCTTCCGGCGATTGAAAGGCTGTTCCTGATTCCAGCTCCCAAGAAAATTGTTGCTCATTAAGACCCAGGTTTACCCGCAATGACTCGTATTGATCTGTTTCAAACGTCAGCTGAAAACTGCCACTATAAACCAAGGAGAACCCAAAAACATCACCTTGATGCTCAGTGGTTTCCTTAGGTAGTAATGCCGCAAACGGATTTTGTTGATGACTGCTTGAACCGCGACTTGAAGCGAAGACTCTCTTTCCAACACCCAAAGGTTCTCGTTTTAACTGGCGTTCATTGGCCCAAGCGCCTGGCAAAGAGATCACATCATAATTTGACTCTGGCATGTTCAGTTGAAGACTATCCAACTTTTCGATAATTAAGGATGTTGGGCTATTATTGATCAGTTTAGCAGAACGAACAAGTCCCCCTTCGGGAAAAATTGAATAATACAAATAGAGCGCTACTCCAGGAATTGCCTTATCTGTCATTTTAAGCTTTAAGGTCTTGGCCTGTTGAGAATAAAAATGAGGTAAACCCTCCAAAGAGTTTTTGCCGTTTACTACCTCATATCCGTCATAACGAAAATCGACCACAGTTGATCCATTGCCTTGCTTTAACCTAACTGCTGGCGTTCGAAAGTCTCCGCTGCCATAAGAACTATACTCTTGAGGTAATGTGTCTTTTGAATACAGCCGATCTGTCGCTCCATAAAAGTTTGGAGAAAAAGAGCGATCCTTTCGGGGATAATTGCGACCTGTTGCATACCCGTCAATCACCTGTCCCACATATTGCTGGGAAACCAGCCCAAATTCTTCTACTTTAATCACATAACTGATTGTCTCATTTTTAAGATGAAAGCTATTTCCTTGTTGATTGACTAAAATTTCTACCATTTAACTTGATCCTCCTTATCTTTATAGGTCCGGTGTCCACTATCGCTAAGTGCATAAAGCACTAAGCATAGGGGCCCTCCTTTTACTTATGGGTCCGGTGTCCACTATCGCTAAGTGCATAAAGCACTAAGCATAGGGGCCCTCCTTTTACTTATGGGTCCGGTGTCCACTATCGCTAAGTGCATAAAGCACTAAGCATAGGGGCCCTTTTACGATTTACTTAACTGAGCCAATCATTCCTTGTACAAATTGTTTTTGCATCATAAAGAACAGGATTGCTGTTGGTAATGTTGAGAGGACAATGCCACACATCATCATGCCATAATCTGGTGTATAAGATGCCCCCATTGCTGATAAGATTAAGGGTAAGGTGCGCTTTTCAGGTGACTGTAATGCGACCAATGGCCAAAGATAACTGTTCCATGAGCTCATGAAAGTAATAATGGCCGCTGCAGCGTATGTGTTTTTATTGATGGGTACAAAGATCCGCAAAAAGATGGTCAATTCTGTTAGTCCATCAATCCGAGCCGCCTCAACTAATTCCTTTGGAAAGGACTTGATGTTTTGTCTAAAGAAGAAAATCAAAAACGCGGTGGCCACGGCAGGAATAATCACTGAAAAATATGAGTTTAATCCCAGTCCTTTAAAACCAGCTGCGTTCATTTTACCAAACATCCGATACAAAGGGATCATCAAAGCCGAAAATGGCACCATCATCGATAATAAGATGACATTAAAAATTCGATCTGAGACTTTACTTCTGTATATCTCAAATCCGTAACCTGCCAATGATGAGATAACCAAAGCCAAAACGGTTGTCACAATGGCGATCACCAAAGAATTCAGAAATGCCCCTTTAAAATTCAGAGTGTTCTCAAAAAGATTTTTCATATTAGTTAGCAATTCTGAGCCAATTTGCAATTTCCCAGAACTTACGTCAATCGATTTATTCGTCATCCCCAATATCATAAAAACAAAGGGGAAAATAGAAATAAATGCCGCCACCGATAAAAAGAGGTATTTAAATATGTTACCAGCTTTTCTACTCATCTTTATCTCCTCCTAATTTCATTTGAACCATTGTTAAGATCACAATCGCAATCACGATCACAAAAGACACTGCCGCGGCATAACCAAAGTTAGGGGTGAACTTATAACTCAAATTATAAATATATTGCGAAAGCGTCATCGTGGCATTAGCCGGACCCCCACCGGTAATATTATTGACTTCATCAAAGAGTTGCAAAGTACCGATAGTTGAGGTAATGGTTGTAAATAAAATAATGGGTTTTAACATCGGCATCGTAATTCTAAAAAACTTCTGGAATTCATTGGTTCCATCAATTTCTGCTGCTTCATAGATCGACGGATCAATATTTTGTAAACCGGAAAGAAAGAAGATCATATTATAGCCTGTCCAGCGCCACGTAATAGAAATGATGATTAACACTTTCGCCCAAATGGGATGGGTTAACCACTGAATCGGTTCACCAATTAAGTGAAGATTCATCAGTATTGTGTTAACTAGCCCGCTTTCTTGAAACAAGGTTTTCATGATCAATGAATAGGAAACCAAGGCGGTAATACAAGGTAAAAAAATGGCAATCCTGAAAAATGACTTAAATTTCAAATCTTTTTGATTTAAAAATACGGAAATAATCATCGATAGAATGATCATAATGGGAACTTGCACTGCTAAATATAGCAGCGTGTTCAACGCGGCTTTTTTAAAGGTGGCATCGCTCAACATCCGCTGATAATTTGCTAAACCATCAAACTTCATGGCCATCGGTGTCCCGGTTTGAAAAGACATAATCAAGGCTTGAACCATTGGCACAAACACTAAAATAACAATCAGAACCACTGCTAAAATCGTAAAACGGTACCCGATTAATGACTCTTTCTTTTTCTTCATTTTGACGCCTCCCAGATAGATTCCAAAACTTTCAGATAGTTCTTCCTATATAGTTCCCATTAAATAATCACCCTTTAACCGTTAAACTTTCAGCCAGAAAAAAGCTGAAAGTACCACTCTTGGCGGATGATTATACGAATTATCCAATGGAACTATATGTTTGATTATTTAACATGATGTATATATTTATTGTTCGAAGCTCTTAAGGGAGAATTGGCAAACCGAAACTATGAGAGTTTTCATGCCTTCGGTTTATCTACTCTCCCGTAAGCGGAGCAAACTATTTAATGTAAGAAAAGCTCAAGTCACTCTGATGTCGAGTTCACATTGAGCTTTTCACACCAGACAGTCATCAACTAGTCTGAACATCCAGTTTCATTTGATGACTGACTTTATCCTTAATTAATTTTGGATCGCTGCTTCAATTTGTTTCTGTGCATCCTCTAACGTTTTGTCAATGTCAGCGCCGCCAATAATTTTTTGGACATACTCAGTGAAGATATTTTCAATGGCGTATGTGTGTAACCCGTAATTAACTGCTGGCACTTCCGCTGACCAATTGGAAAAGTTCTCAAAAATTTTCTCATTGCTGAAAAACTCGCTTTCAGCTTTATAGCTTTCGCCATCTCTTGCTGCGTTTAAGGTACTAACTAAGCCAATTTCAGTTGCCAAGGTATTCATTAAATCTACATCTGTCGCGAAAGTTTCCGCTAAGAATTCTTTTGCCAAATCGGTATTGCCAACATCTTTCAAGACATACCAGCTAGCGCCACCAATACTTGATGCGTTAATCGATTTAGAGACATTTCCTAAGCGAGGAATCTCTGCAATCGCCCATTTGCCACTTTGATCTTCTGCGCCCATAATAGTACCAGCATACCAGGCCCCAGTTGGAGAAGAAGCAACAGCTCCTGAGTTGACAGCATTAACACCGGAATCCCAATCGGAGATTTGAGTAACCGCCTCGGTTTTCATCAAATCAACATAAACTTTTAACGCTTCTTTTAGGACATCGTTATCTTTAATATTCAAGGTTTCCCCATCCTCATTTAAGTACCAAGAACCAGCGGACTGCATCATGATTCTCAATGTTCCTAAATCACTTGGATCTAAAGCGATCATGTTTTTACCAGTTTTGCTTTTTACCTCTTTTGCAATCTTAATATATTCTTCCCAAGTCAACTCTTTCATATCCGCGGCTTGATAACCGGCTTCCTCTAAATAATCCGTCCGGTAAAACAAACCTGCAACGCCTGAATCGAAAGGCACACTATAGATTTCATCGCCGACTTTATTTACCGCGAATTTATATTCAGAAAAATCAGCCTCTTTGACAATGTCCGTTAAAGGTGTAAAGGAATCAGGAAATGAGGTCAAATACCCTTGAATTCGGTAATCTTCGATCAGAACAATCTCCGGCAAACCATCTAAATTGCCTGATGATAAACTGGTATTTAATTTTTGGACAATATCATCTTGTGCCATCGTGACCACTTCCACGTCTAAATCACTAACATCTGCTTTTTTCTCATAAGCTTTAACCGCCTCGTTTACTGCTTTAATGTTAAAAGATTCATCCCAAGCCCAAACAGTTATTTTATTGTCTTTCTCAGATTTGGTCGCTTCATCTTTACTGGAACATCCAGCGATCAATAAAACGCTTGCGATAATGGCTAACAAAATTTTTACTTTTTTCATATCCATTCCCCTTGTCTCTTTTTTATTTTTTGACACCCTCAATATACCCAGTTTAGAAAACGATTACAACCATTCTCGCTGATCCTCTGTAATAATTACAAAAATCTGTAATTTTTACTGTTTTATCAAAATTCAGCAATCAAAACCTGTGATATAATAGTGGCATATTCTTGTTAAATCGCGTTAATGGCCAGCGATAATAGACATGGAATCACTTATGAAATGGAGGGCCACTATGCTTAATGCTTCAGTATTTAGCGATAGTGGACACTACACAAAGTTTCGATCTCATCAAATGCTAAACGCTCTTCGATGTCCCTTATTTCTAAGCCAATAAATTGGCAAGAATAACGGCTAAAGCGTAAAGCTTTGAAGGCCGGACCTAAAGTAAAAGGAGGATACCCCATTGCAATCAAATAAATTAATTCGCGTAATTCTCGTTGATGATGAGGAGTATTTATTAAAAGGACTAAAAAATATTATACCTTGGCAGGAACTTGGTTTTGTAATTTCTGGTGTTTTTTCTTCCGGTGAGGAAGCGCTTCTTTTTTTAGCTAACCAGACTGTTGATGTGGTCATAACCGATATTATCATGCCAACGATGACAGGTATTGAATTAACCAAGATTATTTCAACACGCTATCCCCAAGTTACAACCTTAGTTTTAAGTAGTTCCAATGAATTCGAACATGTGAAAGAAGCCTTGCGCAGTGGCGCTAAAGATTACATATTGAAGCCAACCGTCAATCACTTTTCTATGAAAGAATTCTTGGAAAAAAACATTCCTGACAGTCTAGCCTTACAAACGAAACAACCGGCTACGGTTCTGAATGCTGAAGATTTTTCAGTTATCAATGCTCTACCTTTTTCTCGAGCATTTTTCTACGGAATTTTGTTATTAAAACAAGCAGATTTCCCTATCCACGGCATTGTCCAACAGATTCAGCAGCATAATCAACTTACTAACTGTCATTTATTCACTCAAGATAACAGTCACCTTTTAATTATCAACACTGATGAAGAGTTAGAGCTGCGGACACTGATTGATGAATTGAGTGAAAAAGCCATTATCTTCCCTTTAACAACTACCATTGAAGATATTTTACCGGCCCTTGACCAATTGACTAATCTAAAAACTGAATGGCAGTTTTATCAAAATCAGGAAGTCCTTTTATGGGATTACGCTTGGAATGATCACACCCTTGATGGCATGACAAAAAAGAATAGTACGTTACAAAAATACATTCAACACAAACAATGGGATTCTTTTGAAAAATGGTTTAATATTTATTTTGTCCAATCCCCTTTTTTTATTCCGCGAGAAGATATTATTTCCATTTACTTAAATCTGGCCCTATCCTTATATCAACAAGCAGCCAGCGATGGTCAAACTTTAGCCGAAACCAAAATTTCTCTGTTAAAGTCCATCACGGGGAAAAAAAGTCTAGCGGAATTAAATCAAGAAATTAGTGACATTTTAACCTTCATTCAACGATCAAAAGAATCATCTGATATCGATCGACAGATCTTGGACTACATTCAAGATAATTATCACTTAAAGATCAATTTGAATGATGTTGCGGAACACTTTCACTTTAACTACAACTATCTTTCTAATTATTTTACTTCTGTCATAGGGACTAACTTTTCAGATTATATCAATCGCATTCGGATCGAAAAAGCTAAGGAATTATTGCGTCAAGAAAAAGAATCCATCAATGACATCGCAGAAGAAATTGGTTTTTCTGACGTCGGCTATTTTTCAAAAGTTTTCAAAAAAGCAGTTGGCTTAACTCCTTCAAAGTACAGGAGGAGTGTTGAGCGTGTTTAAAAAAATTAAAGAACAGTTTTTTTCACGAGAGCTCTATTATGAGCTGTTGATGATCATCATTATCAGTTTAACCTGCTTAGGTGTTCTCACAGCTAATATCGCAGTCAAACGTTCGGAATCAAGTTATATTAACTCTTATGTTGAGTCCAATCAATTAATTCTCGAGCGAGCGTCCATTGAATTTGAAAATTTAAATAATTCAATCAATAACATGCTTTCCAGTATCCGAACCAGCAATGCCACTAAAAACTACTTCACACAATTTCGCACCACTCAAGAAGAGTATCAAGACATTGTCGCCTTAAGACACTTCTTGGATGAAACCAAAACCACTTTATACGACGGGATTAACTACAACCTAATCCTAATCGGTTTAAATGACAACACGTATTACAATCAAAGCACTCGCGTGTATTCTCATGAAGAGTTGGTAAACAAGGAATTCATCAAAAAAATCAATGCCGACCCTGAACATCTTCAAACCTTTTTCTTATCTAGTGGGTTGACCGCTTTAACTCGCGGAAAGCCCATTCATCTCTTCGTCACGGCCGTCTTAAACGACCAACAAAAGATTTTAGGCTATGCTTTTATTGAAATTACCGAAGCCGATTTTAGCTCCCTATATAGCGATATCATCGCAACAAATGTCAACACAATCAAAATAGTCACGACTGATAATAAGATTATCTCGTCAAACGTTCCCGCCCTATTGGGTACCCACTACAGTGAAGAAGAGCAGACAGCTCGAGCAATTGGACAGGAAACACCGATTCAAACACTTGATCTTCGGTTAATTAGTACGATCGATAAACAAGCCTTGGGAAAGCAAATGAACGTCTGGCCCCCGGTTCTAACTGTCTTAATTCTCGTAATTGCCATCATTTCTCTGGTTTTATCGGCATATATTAGACATATCTTACAACCCATTTACAAATTAATTGGCTTAACGCCTAAAATTATCGAAGGTGATTTTAACCAACCTTTGGAAATTACCGGAACTAAAGAGATTAAAGAATTAGTAACATCTTATAATCACATGCAACAGGGGTTAAATCTTTTCGTTCAACAATTGATTAAGGCTGAAAACGACAAAAAAGAAGCGGAAATCGGTGCTCTCCAGCTCCAAATCAAACCCCACTTCATCTACAATACGTTAACGAGCATTAAATTTTTAATTTTACAACATCAAAATGACTTGGCAGCGGAAACCATTGAAGCTTTTTCAAAACTGCTTGAATACAGTATTTATAATGATCAGGAGATGATCACTCTCAAAGAAGAAATTACCTTAAGTCAACAATTTGCCAAAATTTTACAAACCAGATATGGCGACCGCATCCAATTACTCTCGATGGTTTTCCCAGAGTTTAATGACATACTAATCCCTAAACTGGTTCTTCAACCCTTTATCGAGAACGCCTTTATCCACGGTTTCCCTAACAATATGTCTGGTACAATTGTCATTGATGCGTCAGTGGTTAACAATTATTTAGAAATAGAAATTATTGATACTGGTGTGGGTTTTGCTAATTCAGAAGATAACTCTGATAAAACTTTTTCTGGCATTGGCATCCACAATATCAATCAACGACTGAGTTTGATTTATCAGGAGGACTACAATTTATCTGTTAACACCATGGAATCAAACGGCACTCTGATCACCTTAAGAATTCCCATCAAAAAAACCGAAGATAGCTAACTTCGGTTTTTTTGAGCAGAAGAACTCCCCCACGTCCTACTCTTCCTTAAGAGATAATTCAAATACTCTTCCTTGCCGCTCAAATAAGCCATTGTCACTTAAACTGCTGTACTCGCCAATTTGCTTGCCTAAACGTTGATACAAAGAAAAGACCTGGGGATGAGAGGATTTAATATAGGCTTTACTCAGCCCTTCGTTTTGATAGTACTTCAAAATAATCTCTTTTAACCAAAATTGGCCGTTCCCTCGACCTTCTGGTGCAATATGAAAATAATTCAGCATAACTACTTCTTTACCCTTTGGCTCCAGTAGTGCCACTTCTTGAAAAAATAAGCGATAATCTAGCTCTCCTCGGGTCCCGAGTAGCACACCGATTATTTGTTGGTTTTGGCGAATAAAATGAAAGTCAGTCACCATCGTTTGAGTTTCCCTAATACTCTCAATGAGCTGAGTACAATGAAAGACTTCGTCATAATCATCCCACTTAGTTTCTGCTTTTAAAAGGACATTTTTAATAATTGGTGCTATATAGTTCCTATTAAATAATCCTTCTTTACCGTTAAACTTCCAGCTAGAAAAAAGCTGAAAGTATCACTCTTGACGAATGATTATGCGAATTATCCAATGGAACTATATGTCTGATTATTTAACACAATGTATATAGTAACTTACCGCTAAACTCCGTCGTAACACCAAATTCTAAGTCATCTTTTTTCAATAAGGTGATTTCCATAGTTCCTCCTTTTAAAATGCCTGTTATTCAATCAAAACCTCCAGTGAGAACTGGAGGTTTGCTCTTCGGCTGGAAGCCTCTTTTACCGGCCACGGCCTAAAAGGCCTCCTGAGCGGGTCTCCTTCACGCACCACTTTTTCTCACTGATTCTAAAAGAATCTCATTCTTTTTTATTTTTTGCTATTTTTATTGCCTGTAAACGGATCATATTCCTCAAATAACGTCAGCTGATCTGCTACGTGATCTTCTTGTACTTGATTACGAATATATTCTTCTATTTGTTTTTTGTTGCGGCCAACGGTATCGACATAATAGCCACGACACCAAAACTTACGATTACCATAGCGGTACTTTAAATTCGCATGTCTATCGAAAATCATTAAACTACTTTTTCCTTTTAAGTCACCTATAAAGCCCGATACACTTAACTTTGGTGGAATACTTACTAGTAAATGAATGTGATCTCGACAGGCATTTGCTTCGAGTATTTCAACGCCTTTTCTTTCACATAAAAGTCGAATGATTTCTCCGATGCTTTTCTTGTACTTGCCATAAATGATCTGGCGACGGTATTTAGGCGCAAAAACGATATGATACTTACATTTCCATACGGTGTGTGATAAACTTTGATTGTCCTTTTTCATAAAGGGACCTCCTTTAATGTTAATGATACGGTCGGGAAACCAATATCAGTTTAACATTTTAGGAGGCTTTTTTTATACCTCGCTGGAAGCTCTAAGGAACCACCCGCATAGCAGGTGGTTTTCAAAACATATAAAAAAAGTTCCATTGCTCACGCATTGAGACACCTACTGCCAGTTCATTGTCACATCGCCTGATTGATTTGAGACACTTCAAGCTCTGTCATCAAGCTCTCCAGTGCTAACACTGCTGGGTGATCGCTGGAATTAAGTCGTTTTAATTGGTGGACATACTGTTGAACTTTTTCCAATAATTCACTGTTAAATAATTTGATTGAAACAAAGTTGTGGCTTCCTCTAGGATATGTTGGTCTTGCTAATTCCTCACATCTAACAGCTTCTTGACCGTAGAGGTGACCTGAGTGGACTTCACAGATAGAAATAACTTCCGAGTCTAGTTTTCTCAATTCAATCCAAGCACTCAGAACATCTGGATCTTTAACAAATACAGGTGACTGTTCTTTCAGCAAGGTGGCCGCTTCCAATAAATCATGAAACCACTGATAAACCGATACGGAAAAAACCTCTAATTCATGTTGTAAAAACACCCCGTATTCAGATTGATTAAAAATCAACTGAAAATAACCAGATTCTCCTTTAAATTTTTCCTGATCTTGATTAAACAATTTGTAATTAATATGAAACATCTTAACGCCTCCCTTGTATGACTAACTATCTCAGTTAAAAAAACAGATCAGCCTTTCTGAACGATCAAAAGACGTGATCTACATTTTCTATTATAGCAAATATAAGGGAGGTTTATTAAACGAATGTCATATTTTATAAAAAAATATTTAGGTCGCATTCACAGTCGTTCACACTTTATGTCAACTCACCGCCATGAAAAAACAATTCAAAGACTTTTTCTTGTTCGTAAAAGATCACTTCACTGCCTTGAAACCACTTAAAATCACCTTGATTTTGACATTGGTAATAGTATTTCCCTTGGTGATAGTGATTAGGTCCTCTGAAGGGTCGATTACTAGGGACTTGACCTAAAGCTTCTTTTAAAAATGAGGACGAAAAACGCTGGCTTAAGACGTTGCCAGCATAGGACAAGGACCAAATTGGTTGCTGTTGATGATAAACCACTTCTTCTCCCACAAATAGTTCATTTCCAAGATAACTATCGTGGTAACTATAGTCGTCTAATTGATAACGGTAGTCCTTTGACCCTTGCCGTAGAGTTAAGCTTTCTGGTTGCCCATTGACCGCATATGTCTGTAATTTAGCTGAATGAACAAAGGCTTGGCAAAGATCCATGTCTTGTTTATCAGCTAGCTCTTGACCACCACAAGCTTCTTCTTTCACTAAGGAATCAATCGTCACCTTAAACAGCTCACTCATTTTGATCAAGTTTAATATATCTGGAAAAACAAACCCGCTTTCCCATTTAGTTACAGCTTGTCTCGTCACGTCCAACTTTTCGGCCAACTCCTCTTGGGATATGCCAGTTGCTTTTCTTAAGCTCCTTATTTTCTCATTAAACATTGACTGCCTCCTTGTGCGATATTGGTGTTCTTTGTTGATTTAAGTGTAGATGATCCCCGGGAGTTAAACAAGCACTTGTCAGCGTCATTTTTGACACCTTGTCTTTGCAGATCTCTTAGTTTGGTTTAGCCATGGACATCCGTCATTGCGGTAAGCACAAAAAGAGTGAGAAATATTCTCACTCCATTCACCACTAGTTCCGATTCAATAATCACTACGCAAAGCTGCGATCTCAACAAATTCAAAGTGAAGACGATCAGTCCTTATGTCGACAAGCCAAGGGAACAATCTGTTCGGATTATGTTACGGGAGGGATCTATTTATAATAATTTAACCAAATGGTCTCTTAATTGCTGATTGTCTTCTTTGTGACCAATGGTAATCCGTAACCAGCCTGTTCGCAAACCAGCTCTGATGATAAAGCCATCTTCTAGCAATTTTTTAGCAATTAACTGACTATCTTGTTGGGTGTCAAAAAAGATAAAATTGGCCTGTGAGTGATAATAAGGCAACCCTTGTTCCAACATAAACGATTCCCATTTGGCCAATTCAACTTGATTAACCGCCACGGTTTGCTCAATAAATCCCTGATCCTCTAAGGCGACAACTGCTCCTCGTTGAGCTAAACTACTCGTATTAAAAGGCGGTCTAACGATCTCAAAGGCTCGATTTAAAGCCTCGGGTATCATCGCATAACCAATTCGTAAGCCAGCTAATCCGTAGGCTTTCGAAAAGGTGCGCATGACCAATAAGTTAGAATAAGTTGACAATAAGGGCAAGCTACTGCTTTCTTTTTCGATTGTCACGTACTCTTGGTAAGCTTCATCACTGATAACTAGAATATCTTCAGGAACTCTTGCGATAAAATTGGCAATTTCTTTCTGAGGCAGATACGTCCCTGTCGGATTATTAGGATTGCACAACCAAATAATTTTGGTCCGCTCGCTAATGGCCGTCAGCATGCCAGTCAAGTCCATCTGCCCCTTGTCATCAACTGGTACTTTGATAACCTTGGCGCCTTCGATCACTGCATGTAGCTCGTATTGAGAAAAGGTCGGATCTGCAACAATGATCTCATCACCTGAATTAAGCAGAGAGCGGGAAATAATTTGAATCACATCATCTAAACCAGCGCCGATCAACAACTGACTTTCCTTAACACCGTGAAATTCGACTAATTTAGCTTTTAATTCCTTAGCGCCACCATCTGGATAGTATTCTAAATCTGTTAGCGCGTCTTTTAACGCGGCCTGAACCTTCTGGGACGAGCCAAAAGGATTTTCATTTGACGCCAGCTTCACCACTTTGGCAATCCCGTATTCTGCTTGGACCTCAGCCATTGGCTTACCTGGAACATAAGGGCTTAAACTAGCCAGTGTCGCTTTTTCTTTCATGCCTTTGCTCCTCTCTATAACTCCGTAATTTCAGCTCGATCTTGCGTTTTGCTTATCTTGCCTTGACGGCTTGTTAATTCAACTTCAAGCTCACTTAAGCTAATCCCTTGCTCAACTAATAAAACCGTCAAATGATACACTAAATCGGCGCTCTCAGCAATTAATTCTTCCCGATTGCGATTTTTGGCCGCAATCACCACTTCCGTCGCCTCTTCGCCAACTTTTTTCAAGATTTTATCCAGACCTTTAGAAAATAAATAAGTCGTGTAAGAGCCTTCTTTAGGCGTCTTTTGTCGCATGACAATCTCATGATACAGTTCATTTATACTATTCATGACCCTCAACCTCCCTGATTTTCTGAACAAAACAACTACGGGCCCCAGTATGACAAGCAACACCCTTTTGATCAACCGCAATCAACAAGGTATCTCGATCACAATCCAGTTGAATTCGCTTGACTGTTTGAATATGGCCACTAGTAGCCCCTTTATGCCACAGTTCCTGACGAGAACGGGAATAAAACCAAGTTTCATTGGTTGCCAGTGTTTGCTGGTAACTTTCTTCGTTCATATAAGCTAGCATCAGCACATCTTTTGTTTGCTCATCGACAATGATGGCTGGGACTAAGCCTTTGGAAAAATCTGGTGTTACCATCGAACCGCCACCCCTTCTGTTTTTAATTCTCGCTTAATATCCGCGATTGCCAACTCGCCATAATGAAAAATAGAGGCTGCTAGTGCCGCAGAGGCCTCTGTTTGCTGAAAGACGTCAATCATATGCTGAGCGTTGCCGCAGCCACCTGAGGCAATCACAGGCACCGTAACCGCCTCTGCCACCGCCTTGGTTAAGACCAAATCATAACCGTCCTTGGTTCCGTCACCATCCATACTAGTCAATAAAATTTCACCTGCGCCCAAAGCCACTGCTTGTTTTGCCCAAGCAATGACGTCTAAGCCTGTATCAACACGCCCGCCGTGACTAAAGACGTGCCAGCTTTGACTAGCGACATCATATTTGCTGTCGATGGCCACGACGATACACTGATTGCCAAATTTTTCGGCCCCTTCTTGAATCAACGCCGGGCGCTTCAAGGCCGCCGAGTTTAAGGAAATTTTATCCGCCCCTGCCCGTAACAAAGCTTGCATATCATCAACAGATTGGATACCACCACCAACAGTCAGCGGGATAAAAACTTCAGCCGCCGTTTCCCGAACCACTTCCACCATGGTTTTTCGTTCTTCAACCGTCGCTGTAATATCTAAAAACACTAATTCATCGGCCCCCGCTTCTGAATAAGCTTTGGCAATTTCAACGGGGTTACCAATATCTTGTAAATCAACAAAATTAACGCCTTTGACCACACGACCAGCTGTCACATCCAAGCAAGGAATAATCCGTTTCGTTAACATTATTCTCCCACCTCCACCACATCTGTCATCGTCAGATTGCCATTGTATAAGGCTTTTCCGGAAATCACGCCCGCTACCCCCAGCGCCTTAACCGCTTCTAGATCCGCTCGTGAGCTAATGCCCCCTGAGGCAATCAGCTTTAACTGTGGCACCTTTTCCGCTAGCGCCCCAAGCTGTTCCAAATTTGGCCCTAATAAAGTACCATCTTTGGCAATATCTGTAAAAATAACTGTTTCAACCCCGAGTTTTGCCATTTCAGTTGCGACGCTTAGATAATCCTGTTCAGAGACATCCAGCCAGCCGCGAGTGGCAACTAGCCCCTCTTTGGCATCAATTCCCACAGCAATTTTATCCCCATATTGGCGGACCGCTGCTGCCACAAACGCTGGGTCTTCTACAGCCTTTGAGCCGATAATAACCCGCGAAACCCCACTTTCCAAATAGGTCGCAATCTGCTCCAACGAACGAATGCCACCGCCAACTTGAATCGGAATCTCAACCACGGTTAAGATCCCTTGAATCACCTTCAAATTGGTTAAATCACCAGTTAAGGCTCCATCTAAATCCACGATATGTAACGCCTTTGCCCCAGCCTCAGCAAATGCTTTGGCCTGTTTTAAAGGGTCGGGATTAACGACTGTCTCTTGAGCAAAATCACCTTGATATAAGCGGACACATTGTCCATTTTTTAAGTCTATTGCCGGATATACGATCATGCTTCCACCACTTTCTTAAAGCCACTTAATAATGCCAGACCAACCTCACCACTTTTTTCAGGGTGAAATTGCATTCCGTAAACATGGTTGTTTTTAACAATCCCAGGCACATTAACACCATAATCACTTGAACTTAACACGTACTCATTTGGGCAATCCACATAATAGGAATGAACATAATAAACAAACTCATCTTCCACCCCAGCAACTAGCGAATCCGCCCTTGTCACTTGTAGTGAATTCCACCCCATATGGGGAATTCGCAAAGCTAATTCCCTTGGAAAGGGAAGCACCTTCCCCGGAATCAAGCCTAAACCAGCCGTCTCACCGTATTCGAGACTGTAATCAAAGAGTAATTGCATTCCCAGACAGATTCCTAAAAGGGGTGTGCCATTGGCCACGGCCTCACGAATAGGCCCAACTAACCCGCGCTCTTTTAAGGCTTCCATCGCTTTAGGAAAGGCACCAACCCCTGGTAAAACAAGCCCCTTTGCTTGCAAAATATCACTTGCTTGATCGGAAATCAGAGTCGGCATCCCAATTTTTTCAAAGGCCATGCTTAAACTACGGGTATTGCCAGTATCATAATCAACAATGACCATCATTTACAACACTCCCTTAGTTGAGTTGACCCCTTTAATATTAGGATTAACTTCAATCGCTTGACGCAATGCCCGGCCAAAAGCTTTAAACAAAGCCTCGATTTTATGGTGAGTGTTTTTACCGTACAACACCTTCATATGCAAATTCATCTCTGCATTAAAGGCGACTGCTTGAAAAAATTCCTCTACTAATTCGGTATCAAAGTCACCTAATTTTGGGTTATCAAATTCCGCATCAAAAACCAAATACGAACGCCCGCTTAAATCCAAAGCAACAAACCCTAAACTTTCATCCATCGGCACGTATTCATTGCCGTATCGGTTAATGCCAGACTTATCTCCTAAGGCTTCTTTCAAACATTTGCCAAGTACGATGCCAATATCTTCTGCTGTATGATGACCATCGACTTCCAAGTCTCCATTGGCCTGACAGCTAAAACTAATCCGACTGTGTCGGGCAAATAAAGTCAACATGTGATCCAAAAAACCAATGCCGGTGGCAATTTCACAAACAGGATCGGCCTCGTCTAATGCTAAATAAAGGGTGATGGCTGTCTCTGCCGTCGTTCTGACTAATGATCCTTCTCTCATTTTTTCTCCTCCTCAAATCTCACTTGAATCGCCCGAGCGTGAGCCTCAAGCCCCTCTTCACGGGCTAAGATCATCACCTCTGTTTTTTCTGCCGCCAACGCTTCTTTCGTATAAGAAATAAAAGCCGTTCGTTTGACAAAATCCTCCACGCCGAGAGGAGAAAAGAAACGGGCGGTTCCACTTGTTGGCAACACGTGATTAGGCCCAGCTAAATAATCCCCTAAAGGTTCCGAAGCATAGGCGCCTAAAAATACAGAGCCTGCATGTTTCACCCGACTAAGATGAGCTAGCGGATCTGCCAATTGGATTTCCAGATGCTCCGGTGCAATCTGATTCATTAAGGCAAATTGACTGGTCACATCTTCCACAACGAAGATAGCTCCGTGATTGTCAAGAGCTTCACGAGCAATTGCCCCTCGAGGTAACGTCACTAACTGGCTCTCTAGCTCTTCATTAACTTTTTCTGCTATCAATTGACTGGTGGTAATTAAAATGGCTCGGGCCAACACGTCATGCTCTGCTTGAGACAGCAAGTCTGCTGCGATAAAGGCTGGATTGGCTGCCTCATCGGCCAGCACGACTACCTCTGAAGGTCCTGCGATCATGTCGATTGCCACTGTTCCAAATAAAATTTTCTTAGCCGTTGCCACATAAACATTACCTGGTCCGACTATTTTGTCGACTTTCGGAATTGTTTCTGTCCCAAAAGCTAAAGCGGCAATTCCTTGGGCGCCACCCACTTGGTAAATTTCCTCGATGCCACAGATCTTAGCAGCGGCTAAAAGCCCTGGCGGCAAGCCTTCTGGTGAAGCCGGCGTCACCATGACAATCCGTTTGACGCCGGCAATTTTGGCGGGCAGAGCATTCATTAGCACAGAAGAAGGATAGCGGGCAGTGCCACCAGGGACATAAATTCCCACTGTTTCAATGGGTAAAACTAATTGCCCACGAATGACACCAGCTTTTTCAGCATCCACAAACCCGCTCTGTTTTTGTTTTAGATGAAATGAGGTAATATTGGCTTTGGCCGCTTCTAGGGCCTGAACCACTTCAGGGGCTGTTTCTTGATAACCTCGCTCGATTTCCGTTAGATCCAATTTAAGTTTAGCCAAGGCCACCTGATCAAACTGCTCCGTATAGCTAAATAACGCCTGATCCCCTTTCGCTTTGACCTCAGCAATAATCGCTTTGACACGTTCTTCAATAACGGCATCGTCCTGACTGTCAGTTTGACGAGCCAGATGAGCGCTAAGCTCCATCAAACTTCCACTGATAATCTTCATCTAGACCCCTACTTTCTTTTGTTGAATATGGGCTTCCAGCTGATCCACTAACTGGCACACCGCTTGCTTATTTCGCTTGAGAGAGACTCGATTAACAATTAAGCGCGTTGAAATGGGCATCATTTCTTCAAAGATAATCAAGCCATTTTCCCTTAAGGTATCGCCCGTCTCAACAATGTCGACAATGGCATCGGCTAACCCTAGTAAAGGCGCAATTTCGACGGAACCTTCTATTTTGATGATTTCAATGTCTTCACCTTTCTCTTGAAAATAACGCGCTGCTGTGTTGGGGTATTTGGTGGCAATAATCTTGCGCCGGTAATCCGTTGTTTCATAAGAAGGGGTGGAGGCGACGCAAAACTGACACTTCCCTATTTCTAAGTCCAGCATCTCATAATGCTCATTTTCATCTTCATAAAGAACGTCACTGCCGACAATCCCAATATCAGCCACGCCTTGTTGGACATAAGTCAACACATCGACAGCTTTGACTAAAATAAATTCATAATCATCATAGGGACTTTCAAAAACCAATTTACGTTTTTTGTGACGTAAAAAGTCACAGTTAATGCCGATTTCTTCTAATAAATCAATGGTTTTTTGCTCAATACGGCCTTTTGTTAAGGCGATCTTTAATTTAGGCATCGCTTCCTCCTCCTTCCATCACCTGTTCTATTACACCAGCTTGACTCACACAGAGGACTCGGGGAATATGCCACTGCCGCGCGTGATTTACGGTCTCTTCCAACTCTTGATGTAAGCTCAAACTACTATCAGGTTCTTTGGCAAGTAAAGCCTCTGCTACCTGTAAACAATCATCTTCAAAATGAATTAACGTTTGGGTGCCGCGCGGCTTACGCAGCTCTCCTTTTCGTTCTTTGATATAGATGATCCGATCCAAATAAAACACCAGACCAACCGCTGGCACCGGATCGACTGAAAATTCGGTCAATAAATTGTCATAACGGCCACCACTTAAAAAGGCATCTGGTGACTGATCGGTATACCCTTTAAACGTTATCCCTGTGTAGTATTGAAACGCCTGAACTAACCCGATATCAACAGTTAATGGCTGTTCTGGGTACAATTGTTTTACACGTTTAATCAACGTTTCAAGCTCTTTAACGACAGCTAAAATAGTGCCGTGGGTCGTCAGACTTGTCACTTCCTTTAGCATTTCTTCATCACCAAAAAGTCGCGGCAATCTAGATACTAGCGGATATAGCTCATGTTCTTGGTAATCAATTAAGAAGGTTTGCATGCCTGGTGAATTTTTACTTTGCAATAACCATTTAAACTGCTCTGCCTCTTTGCCCCTTAAGGCTAATTCAGCCATGATCGTTTTAAAAATCGCCCCATGGCCTAATTCAATTTGAAAATCTGTCAAGCCACTTTTTTGTGACACCTCAATGGCATTTACTAGACATTCTGTTTCGGCTTTCAAAGAATCGTACCCGATTAATTCCATACCAGCTTGCAGCTGCTCATTGTATTCCCCTGAGTGGCCTTTATTGACGCGGAATACTTTGCCACTGTAAAAAAGTTGAACTGGTGGTATCACCCCTGTGGTACTGATTACTCTGCCAATTGGTAAGGTCATATCAGGTCGCAAGACAACAATTCGTCCTTGATCATCAAAAAAACGATACCGGGAAGTGGCTTTTTGAGCCATCCCATCAAACACCTCTTCAAACTCAATCAAGGGGGTTTCAATGCGTTGATAACCGCGCCTCTTAAAATGGTGATTAACCAAGGTTTCAAGTTGATGGCTTAAACTGGCCTCCTTAAATAATTTGTCTTTCGTGCCATTTGGTAAGCTACGATTCCATTTCATCATGTCACCCCTCATTAAACTTAGATTAAAAACATTTAAAATTAAAATGATAGAACTCACAGAATATTATGTCTATCCTAGCAATTATCACGACTAAAGTAAACTGTTTTGCGAATAAAAATTCAAATTTTGTTAATTTCCAGCATAATCTAACGACTTCTTACCAATTTAACACAAGCAAGTGGTATAATTTACAAAATAGTCAATAGAGATGGAGGGTCTTTATATGAAAAAAGATGGTCATACACACACCGAATTTTGCCCCCACGGCAGTTTTGAACCTGTTGAAAAAATGATTCAACAGGCGATTAAGCTAGGCTTTAAAGAATACGCCATTACCGAACATGCTCCCTTACCACCAGACTTTGCAGAAGTCTACGCTGGCGAGCCCCAAGGTCTCCAAACAGCCAGCATGTCATTCAACGATCTGCCTTTATATTTCACCACGATGGAGGGGTTGCAACAAAAATACGCCAGTGATCTCAACATTAAGATTGGCTTTGAAATGGATTATTTGCCATTATTTGAAAATTGGACCAAGGATTTTCTGACGGAGTACGGACCTCGCACCCAAGACGGTATCTTATCGGTTCACTTTCAAGCGGGACAAGGAGGCTGGTGGTGTCTTGATTACACGCCAGAAGAATTCGAAACAGGCTTAGTCTCTCACTACCAAGACTTTCCTACAATCTATCAGGAGTATTTCAACTTGATCCACCAATCTCTCACAGCCGATCTTGGACCTTTTAAACCTCAACGCCTTGGTCACATGACGTTGATTCAAAAATTTGAACAGTTCTTTCCACAAGATACGGCCTTTTCTCAAACCAACCGCCAGTACCTAAAAGAGCTTTTAGCCGAGATCGCCCAGAAAAAGTATCAATTGGATTTTAATACGGCAGGTTTAGACAAACCCTTCTACCAACAGACATACCCTTCTGCTGACATCCTTAAAGAAGCCCAAGCTTTAGGTATTCCCTTTGTCTTCGGTTCCGATGCCCATAGCATTGCTGAAGTCGGTAGACACTATCAGCGCTTTAGTAACATATAAACCTTTTCTATCATCAACAAAAGAAGCACCTACCCAAATCCGGTAGATGCTTCTTTTTTAATAGCGGTAGTGAATCGTTTCCTGATAAGTCTCGTATAACTCTTGATTGAGTTCATCGCCGCCATCTAAATTAGCAGAATAAAAGATCGGCGGATAGCTCATGCCATGATCGACAAGTCTTTGACAAACTTCGACGACAATTGCGTTTAAAATAGTCGCGCCGATAACTGTCGAAGACGGCCCTACTCGTTGCTCAATGCCAACAATTTGACAGCTAGCATCACCAATTTCACCGTGATTGTCAATCACCACATCACTGACATCGTAGAGCATCTTACCTGAGGGATGGCGAGAGGTTGTGGCTTTAGAATAAGTCATATTTGTCAGCGAAATAACACTGGCACCTTTTTCTTGAGCCACCATTCCCAGTTCTATGGTCACAGGATTACGTCCAGATACAGAGTGAAGGATTAAGACATCCCCCTTTTGAAAATCGACCTGACTAGCTAAAATAGTGCCATATCCTGGTAAACGCTCCATTTGACTCGTCAACGTAATCGGCTGATTATCCAACATGATTTCCTTACCAAAAATCGGATTAATACTCATCAAACCGCCAGCCCGGTAAAACATCTCTTGAACTAAAATACCAGCATGACTGGCGCCGAAAATATAAATCGAGCGTCGTTGCTCAATCGCTTCAACTAATAAGTCTGTCGCTTCTGCCATAGTTGTTGCTTCTGCTTTTTCTACTACTTGTAACAGTTCATTAATCATCTCAAAATATTGTAGTCTCATCATCACACCTCATTAAAATATAGTTGCAAGTAATTTCGCTAGCGGACCAAAGAGAGAAAAATCATTCCCACCAAAAATAAGTAACCAATTAGAAATGGTCCCGCTGAACATGGCCACAGAAATCCCCATGAGTAAAACCATCACAATCGACGCAACGGCTGTTCCGATGATGCTACCTCGTAAGCCACCTTGTCCTTCACCAATCACTGCAGCCGCACCACATTCAAAGAAGCTCGTAATCACTAAAGGTACCAGAAGAACGCCAAACATATTTGTGGCATTGGCGATGACAATCATCACTGTTGAGGTAATCATGGCCACAATAAAACCAATAATAACGGCATTTGGTTTGTAGTTAAAGATAATGGGGCAATCAAAAGCTGGAATCGCATTGGGAATCAGCTTTTCAGAGATTCCCTGGAAGGCTGGAATAATTTGATTGATCAACATTCTGACACCGTATAACATCACCAGTAAACCTGCGCCAAACATCAACCCATTGTTAATCGCGGTCATGACTAAATTACCGCCCTCTTCCACTAGCGACGGAATGGCTAAGCCAATCACGCCATACATTAAAGCGATCACAATGCCACCAGTTACAGAAATTTCTCTAAAGAAAGACAGGCTCTTAGGAACATTAAGGTCTTCCGTAGAGCGCTCTTTATTACCGACTCGTTTGGCAACAAAGCCGGAAATTAAGCTTAAGAAACCTGTTGGATGACCAAGTAAAAAGCTTTGATCGCCAGTGGCATCCCAGACATACTTCCGTAAAATCCAAGGCATAACAGACCAATACAAAGCGGAGCAAACTGCGCCAAAGATGATCAAAGGCGTACCACTCATCCCTCCTTCAACACCTGCGGCCACGAAAACAAACGGGAACCACCACAACATGTGACCTGTTAAAAAGATCGTTTTAATTGGCGTGAAGCGAGCAATCGCTAAATGCAAGATTAAACCTAAGAACATTGCCAGGCCTACATCACCGCCATGAG
Organism: Vagococcus allomyrinae; assembly: GCF_017829975.1. Lineage (GTDB taxonomy): Bacteria > Bacillota > Bacilli > Lactobacillales > Vagococcaceae > Vagococcus_D > Vagococcus_D allomyrinae. The sequence continues at coordinate 39,044 of NZ_JAEEGA010000025.1, forward strand.
CTGCCGTAAAGGTAATGTCATTTAGCCCTTCAGTGGCGGTCCCTCCGCTTGCCAGAGTTGATTGAAAGGCAACATTGATCGGCGCAATCGTCCCAACTAGCATTTCCACACCTTTATTTAAAATAACCATGCCAAAAGCGGCGGATAAAGAACCTTTAATAATATCTGAAATGTTTTTCTTTTGAACAATTAATCCAAGTGCTGCAATTAACCCCAGTAAAACCGGCGGATTTTTTAGTATATTGTTTGCAATAAAATCCATGTTAGAACCCTCCATTTTTTTATTTATCTGACAGTCGCACCCCAGACAACGATGAACAGCCGAAGTCCCCTAAACTCTTGAGTCTTTAGCAACTGACTTGAGAGTTTAGGCGTTCACAACTTACGCTTGTGTGCTTAAATACGCTTCCAAAGCGGCTTTAACCTCGACTAAATCCATGTACTTTTTAATCGGATAGATCGGTGACTTAGTTGAACCTTTCAATTCATCCAGCAACTCATTACTGGTAAAAATAACATCTGCTTGGCTTCCTTTTGCACTGCTAACGTCTGTATTTTCAACCTCTGCTTCAAGGCCCAATTCGGCAACAGCCTTTTGTAACGTCATTTTTAGGACCATGGATGATCCCACACCAAACCCACATACGGCTAAAATTTTCATTTTATTCCACCTCCTTTCACATCGCGATCTTGGCTCAATAGTGTCATTGGCTATTGAGTGTTATTAATAATGGTTAAAATCGCATCAATGTCACCACTTAAGAAAGTATCAAAAGCATCCTGGTTTAGTAATATTGACGTAATTTGCGCTAAAGCGGCAATGTGGGCCTCATGATCAATTGCCCCTAAAACTAAGAATAACTTAACGGGTACTCCTGCCAGATCAATCGGCTCATCTGTCACTAATAACGACATCGACATCTCATTAACGCCCGCACCTGCCTTAGCATGCATTAAAGCAAAATAATCAGTTAAAACCATATAAGGGCCATTGATTAAGACATTTTGCTTCATGCTTTCCACATAACTTTCATCAATGGCCCCAGCTGTGACTAATGGCTGACTTGCGATTTCCGTCGCTTCTTGCCATGAGGACAGTGTTGTCACATGCTTAATTCGTTCCCTAGTTAATAATTTTCCTAAATCTGTTTGTGCCATTTTTGTATACTCCTTTGACCATTCTCTCTATCTGTTGACTCATTGTTCCTGCTCATCATCGAATAAAATACTGTGAAAAATTTGTTGCCGATCGCTTTTAAGAAAAACAGCTTCAACTGTTTCACGATCATAAATCATTTTGAATACCCTCATGAGCATTGGTTCAACATAAGCAACATCTTCTTTATTAATTGCTAGCATCATCACCACGTCAATATCTTCTTCTCCCCAAGGGATTTTGTGGGTATTAACAACAATCTTAACCTTTGACCGCCGAACATAGTGGGGATTCCCATGAGGAACGGCTACGCCATTACTAATATTAGTAGGGGCCAACGATTCTCTGCCAAAAATAGATTGCCTAAATTCTGACGTCACGTGTTCTTCTTGTTCCAATTCAGTGCATAAAAAATCCAATACTTCCGCTTTGGAGTCATAGTGTTGATTGACATAAATGTCCGACAACTGTAATACATCCAATATCAGCGAATTAGCGGCACTTAAGGTCGCAGGGGCCTTAAAATAGGCGCTTCGCTCAATAAACCAATCACCGTATTTATCCAAGATTGTTTTAACGTCTCGTTGAGTTAAAATAGGAGAGACTTTGATAATTTTATTGTCAGGAACTGCCAAAGTAATCGTTGAAATGATAAAATCAAAACCAGATAAATCGTTCTCTTCAAGTTGATTTAATGACAGCGTTTCATAACTCTCACTATTCGGTAAAACCTGACGAACTTGGCTGGCCAATAAAGACGATGTACCGTAGCCATTGGGACAAACAAATAGAACTCTTAAGGTTTGACGTTTCCTTTCAATTGCTGCTTGGAAATGGACCATGATAAATGCGACCTCATCTTCTGAAAGATTAATCGCCAATTCCTTTTCCAAGTCCATCATCACAAACCAAGTCAAGCCATACATCACGCTGTACTTCGATTTAATAACAGCTAGTAAGGGGTTCTTAATCTGACTATTATTCTGAATGCGATAAATCATGGGAATAATATGAGTCACCAATCCTTCATGTAACAGCTGGTCATCCCGTAAATTGATTCCAACAGATACTGACATCTTACTGACCGCTTCACTTATGAAGCGCTGATAGGTTCCATTGGTTTCAACTAGAAAATTGACTGGTTCAACCCCACTGGCTATCAGTATTTTGTTAAGGTAGAGCAAATCATTCTTAGAAAAAACAACACCCAATTTTGCTTCAACTTGTTGGGAAATATCTAAAGCAAACAAATAGGTCGTCATGTCCCTTAATTGTTCATAAGAATAATCGATCGTCATTGGCTTCTCCAACCGATGATGATGCCTTCCTCGGCAAACTAAAACAATCAACGCGGTTTGGATATTGCGAGCATTTTGATCACTGATTTGAGTTTTGATTTTTTTTAAGAAAGAGCTGTGGATTTGTCGCAAGTCATCCACTAAGTCTGCTTCAAAAAAATAGTAGTACAGTTGTATCATCAACTCTTCATCGCTGGATTGGCTCCAAGTATATTCACTAATAAAATGCCGCAAAACTCCTTGAATCGCGTATTCGTCACCTTTAAAAGAAGTCCCTAAATGATCGATGGTTAAAGGAACTGGACTACTGTTAAAATATTTTTTCACCTGCTTCATATCAGCCGCTATTGAACTCCGACTGACATAAAATAATTCTGACAATTGCCGATAAGAAACGATTTCGTTTAACAGCAACAATTTCTTGATGATCGCCAATTGACGGTTGTTGGTTTGAGAAAAGTCGACTAGCCCCTTTTCCAAAAGTTCCTCTTGGAATTTTTTTAGCAGACTGACCTCCCCTTCAAGCAAATACGCTTCTGATCCTGACTTAACTAACTCTAAGCGATAATCTGACGCGATAATCTCACTCACTTTTTGAAGGTCATTTTGAATGGTTCGTTTTGATACACCATAGACCTCTGCCCAATTGCTCAAATCAGACACTCGCCCAGTCTTGCCTAAGGTAATAAGCATCTCCTGTATCCGCTTATTTTTCATTTATCCACCTCCCCCAGTTTTCTTAAGGATTAATCATAGTTTACATGGCTTTACTCATTCTTAATAGAACAAAGCTCTACCCCCTTTTCGGTAAAACAACTGAACAGGTCCCTTAAAGTTCTTGTTCAGCACAAAAAAACTAACTGCAAAATTTCTACAGTTAGCTATTCATCTACTATTATAATTTTTTTTCGTAACCTTCCATCGGTGCCACTTCTTTCAGATAAGCATTTGATTCCGTAGTCTCATCAGTACTCAAATGAATCACCTCACGAAAAGAAGTCTGCAAGTAGTGTTGCATCGCTCTAGGAATCGTCAATTCATCAAAATCACTCGGCGAAATCTTATAGCGAATACTTGACTGGTCATGACGGATCACTTTCTGAACCCACTTTGGTTCACGAATTAATTCTCTACCGAGAGCCGCAAACTCCACGCCCTGTGCCAAAACCTTTTCAACTTCCTCAGGCGTTTCAAGTGATCCCACCCCAATTAAGGGTAACTCACCGATCGCTTCTTTAATGGAAGTTACCACTGGCAGTTGATTGCTCTGGTCATTCATCGGCGTCCGCCAAACATGCCCTAAGGAAATATGTAAATAATCCAGCTCTGACTTGACTTTCTTGACGAAAGCTAGTGTGTCGCTAAAGCGAATGCCCGGTGTTTCAAACTCTTCAGGTGAAAACCGATAACCTAAGACGAAAGGCTCTTTTGCCGCTTCTGCAATGATTCCTTTTACTTTAGCTATGACCGCCAAAGGAAAAGCCAGACGCTTTTCAAAACTGCCTCCCCAGCGATCGGTTCGGCGATTTGAATGGGGAGAGACAAATTGTTGCAACAAATACGTATTGGCTCCATGAAGCTCAACGCCATCAAAACCAGCTGCAATTGCTCGTCTTGTGGCCTGACCAAACTCGTCAATTATCGTTAAGATCTCCGTTTCAGTCAATTCTCTAGGCACTTCCGCCCCTGCTCTCGCCGCGGCAATGGCGCTGGCACTGACTGCCTGCTTCCCACGTAAGATACTGGAATTCGACATTCTACCGGCATGAAAAATTTGTAAAATGGCTTTTGTCCCATCTTGCTTAATGGCGGCTGCCACCTTCGCTAAACCAGGAATAAAACGGTCATCTGTTACGCTTAGTTCACCCTCAAAGCCTTTACCTGATTCGGATACATTGGCTACCCCTGTAATAATCATCCCTGGCCCACCAGCCCGTGCGGCGTAATAGGCAACCTCATCATTCGTGACCTGTCCATCATGAAAACTAGACATCGTGGTCATTGGAGCCATCACAATTCTATTTTTGACTGTCATGCCATTCTTAAACCTATAAGATTCTAAAAATTGATACTTTGACATCATCGAGCGCCTCTTTCACTATCTATTTATTAACACTTTCGATTATATCGACTTTTCTCGATATGTCAATATGTAAGCTCAAAAAATAACTTAAGAACTAAATTATTCCTAAGTCATTTCCTTTATAACTCCTGATTAATCGCCTGAGAAAAGGCCTTAATAAACGGTTCATTTCGCCTGTAATACGTGTGTTTACCGTGACGTTCAGACTCCAAAAAACCAGCATCTTGCAGGATTTGCAAATATGACGACACTGTCGATTGGGATAAGTGAGATTTATCTTGAATATCCCCGACGCACACACCGCCTTTTGTCGATAGATTAGCATGTAAAATCGCAGTCGGTTTATCAAAGTATGCTTCAGGTTTTTTTAGCCATCTTAACATTTCCAAACGGTTATCATTCGCTAAGGCTTTAAAGGTATTTTGGTTTATCATCTTTGCAACACCGCTTTCTTCATAACTACCAACAAGTTCACGTCATTTTATCATTTCCACCGAGCCATAGCAAGTACTGACCATGCCAACAGTAAAAAATAGCTTGCTCAAACCACTCCCTGCTACAAAGGGCTCTAGTTCAACATCTTATGCATATCTTAAACATTTTTACTCTTTTTTAGAATTTCACCAGCCCTGACTATGGTAAAATTAAAGTAAGCCACATTCAGGAAGTTGAAAGATGATTGACCTATTACGTCATAGTGAAACCGAGTTCAATAAACTAGGCAAATACCAAGGGCTTTTAGATTCTCCCTTGACTCCCCTAGATCGCGCCCAAGTCTCCCAAAACAGTGTCTTACTTAAACAACAGTTAACAGATACGCAGAACATTAAGATTTACTCGAGCCCCTTAGGTCGAGCGATGGAAAGTGCCAAAATTTTATACCAATACTTAAATTATCCCTTTGACGATGTGATCATCGACCAACGACTTCAAAAAGTTGATTTAGGCGACTGGTCAGGCCACAGTTTTTCCGAGCTTAAACAGGACTATCCTCAAACATTAGCGACTGCCAATCAATTTCATTGGTACTTTCACTCACCAACTGGCGAGTGTTACGACCTTGTGATGACTCGCTGCCGCAATTGCTTGAAAGATATTGACTCAGAAAAATGCACCATTGTTGTGAACCACGGTCTTTTAGGCCGAATTCTAAGAGGGGCATACGCCAACCTTGAGGAAACTAACACCCTTGAGCAAGACGTTCCTCAAAAAGGATTTTATCGCTTAAAAAACCAGAAAATCAGCTATTGTACAGATGATTTTGAGCATTACACGTAACAACCCAATGATCTCGTAAAGCGGTTAAGGACTGGTGAATTTCCCAGTCAATTCCTTAAGTTTTATCTGATTTCTTTCGGATTATCCAATCAATTCTAAAGAAACTATTAAGAGTTCCTAAAAGGCGAAAACTGACTGTTTCATTTCATATTATGAGTGAAGATGAAAAAAAATAAGCGAAAGAACTGACCATTTCCCAGGATTTTGCGCCACAGTTATCAGATAGAACACAGTCGTAAAGGAAGCTGACCATCAGCCGAAAATAAATGAGCATACTCCGCCTTTGAAAAACAATTTACTTTCAGTCATTTTTACTTTGTCATTGCACACTTTAATTTTGACATCTGACTAGACAGTCTTATAACAGTAACAGTGCGAGGACATGGACCAACTGTCATCTGTTAGGTAGGAAAATAATAACAGTTAAAATTCGCATTCTAGCCTCTATCTCAATTTAAAAATATGTTATTTAATGAGTGATGTCATCACTCAGCTGTTGAGGTTTGACCGTCAATCGGAAAACAAAAACCTTGATATAACAGCTTTTAGCTACACTGAAAACTCGGAGGGAGTGACAAAATCACTCATTTGCTCTTTTGTTATATTATTTTTTGGAAAACAACCTTTTAAAGAAAATTTTTAATATTGTTATTTAATGAGTGATCACATCACTCATCTGTTGAGGTTTAATCGTCAAACGAGAAATAAAAACCTTGATATAACAGCCCTTAGCTACACCGAATTCTTGGAATGAGTGACAAAATCACTCATTCACTCTTTCGTTATATTATTAAGCGGGAAACAACCTTTTAAAGATAATTCCAAAAATCGTTATTTAATGAGTGATCACATCACTCATCTGTTGAGGTCTGATCGTCAAGCGAAAAATAAAAACCTTGATATAACACCAGTTAGCTACACTAAAATCTTGGAATGAGTGACAAAATCACTCATTTGCTCTTTCGTTATATTATCAAGCGGGAAGCAACCTTTTAAAGATAATTCCGAAAATCGTTATTTAATGAGTGATCCCATCACTCAGCCGTTGAGGTTTAATCGTCAAATCGAAAAAATAAAACCTTGATATAACAGCCCTTGGCTACATCGGATTCTTGGAATGAGTGATAAAATCACTCATTCACTCTTTCGTTATATTATTAAGCGGGAAACAACCTTTTAAAGATAATTCCGAAAATCGTTATTTAATAAGTGACGCCATCACTCATCCGTTGAGGTTTGATCGTCAAATCGAAAAATAAAAACCTTGATATAACAGCAGTTAGCTACACTAAAATCTTGGAATGAGTGACAAAATCACTCATTTGCTCTTTCGTTATATTATCAAGCGAAATCAACTTTTTAAAGACAATTCTAAAAATCGTTATTTAATGAGTGATGCTATCACTCATCCGTTGAGGTTTGATCGTCAAGCGAAAAATAAAAACCTTGATATAACACCAGTTAGCTACACTAAAATCTTGGAATGAGTGACAAAATCACTCATTTGCTCTTTCGTTATATTATCAAGCGGAAATCAACCTTTTAAAGATAATTCTGAAATCGTTATTTAATGAGTGATGCTATCACTCATCCTTTGAGGTTTGATCGTCAAACCACAAAATAAAAACCTTGATACAGCAGCCTTTGGCTACACTTAAAACTTGGAGGGAGTGATGTCATCACTCATCTCAAGTTTCGTTATATTCACCCCGACGAGCCTGTCTTCAAATGACGTTTCTCAGTACTGATATCAAACGAACTAACTTGAACTATGAGGACGTCTCCTCCTTTAGAAAAGCTGAACGAAGTGTTCAGCCCTGAAAGTAATATATTTAGGTGTTGCCTCGTGAAGCTAGATCCAAACTGCGATACAGAGAAAGTTTTATACTTTACTATCGAGTAAAAAAACAAGCTGCCTGAAATCAGACAACTTGCCACGTTATTTCTTATTTTAAAGCTTTGACAAACTCACTTGATTGATCACCGGCTTGGCGCCCAAAAATAATGATGTCCGCCACGGCATTACCACCGATTCTATTTTGACCGTGAAGACCACCAGCAGCTTCACCGGCAGCATATAAGCCTTTAATAACCGAACCATCTTCTTTTAACACTTCGGTCTTAGTGTTAATCTTAACACCACCCATGGTATGGTGGATGCCTGGAGCAATTTTTATAGCATAATAAGGGCCTTTGGATAAATCATGATCCATCCCGGTTTCTCGATTAAACTCACCGTCTTTTTGCTCTTTGACACTAGTGTTCCATGTATCAAGCGTACTGGTCAAGGTCCCTGGCTCTACCCCTATTTCTTTTGCTAGGTCTTCAATTGTGTCACCTTTTTTGACAAATCCTTGTTTTTCATAAAAATCAATAGCTGTTACTCGCTCTTTCACACCAGCGTCAAAAACTAAATAAGCCGCTTTTTCCTTTAAGCCAATAATGGCAGCAGAGACAGTGTCACGTGTTTCTAATTCATTGATAAATCGATTGCCAGCTTGAGAGACGAGAATGGCTCCTTCGCCGCGAACCGCTTCGGTAATTAAAAAGGACGTCTCTTGTTCAACTGTCGGGTGAATTTGAATCTCTTTCAGATCAACTGTGGCGCCACCTAATTTTTCAATCATCTTGATGCCATCACCTTGGCTACCTGCTTGATTCGTCGTGACAAAACCTTCAAGCTCCTTGTTGTATTCCGTTACCATATCCAGATTGGCACCAAAACCACCTGTTGCCACCACAACGGCTTTCGCTGAAATGACTTTTTCATCTTTCCCATTAAATGCCACTTTAACACCTGACACGACGCCATCTTTTTCTTCAATTTCGGTCACATCAGCATCAGTAAACAATGGGATCTCCCGTTCATAAACATTTCGTAACAATCCATCGACTAAGTATTGACCAACAGCTGACCCATCGGCAGGACGGTGAGTCCGTTTGACACTCATGCCACCAGTCGTTGTTAAGTTGCTTAATTCAATTCCCATTGAATCTAGCCAATCGATAGCTGATGATGATTGATCAACAAAATAACGTAATAGTTCTTGATCATTTGTCCCTTTGCCGCCTTTTAAAGTCTCCTCAAAAAACAAATCATTCGTATCTTCGATCCCCTCTGCCTTTTGGTACTTCGTTTCAGAGGCATTCATTCCTGCAGAAGCTTTAACTGTATTACCACCTGCAACAGGCATTTTTTCAAATATCACTGGATTCATGCCTTTTTCTTTTGCTTCAATGGCTGCTGCCATACCACCACCGCCAGCACCGACTATCACAACATCATAGCTATCTTTCAATTCATCTAGTGATGTTTTTTGTTGCTCAGAAGCTCCTGAGGTAGCATCTGTCTTTTCAGTCGTTTCTTTTGTTTCAGTCGTTGCCTTTTCTGTTTTCCCACAACCTGTTGCTAACATCATCACTGATACGAATGAAAGTAGCCCGATACCAATCTTTTTCATCTAATTTCCTCCTGATTTGAACTGTCTTTAACTTAAAATTCCTGAATAATCAAGCCAACCTCTTCTTAATTGCAGTAAATTTACAAGTTATTTTTTTCACAATTACAGTTTAACAAAAAGATTGTGAAACTTCAATCATGTCTCTGATTCCTTATTGCTTTCTCATAAGGAAACGCCTTATATTAGAGCTTTTTCAGAATAACTTTTTTTCATGGCGAAGGTTCTAGCTTTTCGATAAGGCCTATAAAGTGTTATACTATTAATCAGCAACAGCCTTCTTAGTAACCATCACCTTGGATTTCTGAGAACAATAGGAGGTCTTTCCATGTATCAATTCGCCCAAAGTTTAATCATCGAAAAAGATATCGCTCGTAAAGTTAGTATCTTAGAGTTTCTAACTAATTCTGAAACCGTAACAGTTAAAGAGATTGCTGATCAGATCGGCTTTTCTGCACGGACAATTTCAACAGATATTCAAAGTTTACGAGACTCGCTACCTCAGGGATGGCAAATTGACTCTTTAGGGAATTCAGGCATTGTCTTAAAACGTCAAGCGGACGTGCCAATTTCCAGCCTCTGGGAAGAATTAGTGGAGCAATCGATCAGTTTTCAGCTACTAAAACTGCTTTTTCGCGGTCACAAACTAACCAGTGGAGCCGTAGCCACCAAATTAGGAACGTCAACAGAGAGTTTGCGTCGCCTGATAAGCTTTCTAAATAAAGAGTTGCGGCCTTATCAACTAAAGATTTCGACTAAAGGCAAGGTAACCTTAGTCGGCTCTGAAGCTGACATTCGCATCTTTTATCATCGTTTACTATTGCCCTTTACTCACGCTAATTTCTTTTTTGATGATTACCCCATTCATGAAAGCTTTTATCATCAATTTCTAAAAGAGTTGGATCGAGATCAACTCGCCCCATCACTTGAAAACATCTGGGGAATTTGCTGGTACTTTATTAACACCATTCGCATTAAAGCTAATTGTCGGATTGATATTGAGCAAGTAGACATGAGTGACCCCTTGTTTAAGCTTTTTGCGCCTTATTTAACACAGCTTTATCAGCGGGAAGGCATTTATCTAGATGGTGAAGAGGGATTCTTTGCTTTTTATTGTTTTATTGAAAGTTGGAATTTTAGTGAGGTACCTCCGGTTAAAACCGAAGACTTTATTCGTCGTCATTATCAAGATCTTCAACAATCATGTGATGCCATTGTCCATCAATTATCTAATGATTTAGCAGTAGATTTAAACAAGACGTTCTTTGCGAAAAACCTGCTATTGCTCTTTTTGAAATACACTGAATCAACAAGTCTGTCAGAAAAATTTGTCTTAGCTCACTTGGAGGTGCTTAATTACGGGAAACAAAATTATGCTAATTACTGGCAATTACTTGCTAAACACTTAGCGGATTCTCCATTTTATCAGTCGCTAGTTTACCCTGATCATTTTATTAGTTCAGCTGTCTTATTACTGGCCGAAGCGATTAGCCAAGAGGTTAGTGCCCGACGCCATGTTTACTTCTCATATCAAGGAGAACCGGCTTGGAAAGCCTATCTGGCAAATGAACTGGATGCTATTTTCGGTGGACGCCTCTCGTTGGTTTCCATCGAAATTGAAGAGTTATTAGGTTGTGACTTAGACGAAGAAGATGTGGTTGTCAGCAATCACCCCATTGAAGAAAACATACCGAATAAAGTCTTTTATATTTCCACAATTCCCACAAAAAAAGAAATTAACAGTATCAAAGAACACTTTGCCTATCTATACTTTTCTGGGCTATGATAGCAATTAGGTTCTTGAGCTCTTCCTTATGAGCCAAAAAAACAGTGATCCCTTCGAGTAAGCTGCTGAAAAACGAATAGATTTCTTTCGTTTTAATCTTTAGAGATAAAATAATAAGGGTCCAATCCCTGATTTTGGGATTTGACCCTTATTTTATTCTCTTTTATTCATTCATCAGAGTCATGATTCTTTTTAAATTCGTTACAAACAACGTCGTGGCTGCCTGAACGGTCATGCCAAATAGACCATCACTTTGACTGGTCGCGTATCCATGCCGGTTTTTTATCTCACTATTTTTCGCT
>NZ_JAEEGA010000026.1 GCF_017829975.1 Vagococcus allomyrinae
TTTTCCTCTCTGAATGGGTTTTAGTCGATTTCATTCTATCGGAAATAATCATATGTTTCTATTTTTTTGCCTTAAAATAGGTGTGAATGATTTTTTCTCATCCACACCATAAATTATACAGCCAATAATTAAACAATTCCTTGTGTATCAAGGGTCGAGACACCTTTCTATTGAGAGGTGTCTTTTTGATTAAGAGAATCTTTATTTTCCATATAATCTGCAAATAATAAAGCTGTTTCTTCCTTAGCTTCTTTTGTTACATGAGCATAGACATTCATGGTCGTTTTGATGTTAGCGTGGCCTAACCGTTCTTGGACTTGTTTTAAACTTGCACCGGCTTCGAAAAGAAGTATGAAGAGTACTATAGACAACAGCTTTACTAGTGTCTCAGGCTGGTTATTTTGAAGATGTAGCAAAGATAGGTATTATTGAAAATAGTAATCAAGTCGGTAGACTGAGAAATATGAATATCAATAGCTTTGAAATAAAGAACAGACACTTGAGCAGTTCGACTGCAAAACGTGCATGTAAGTTTAATGTATCGAGCGCTCAGGAAGCTAATGCAATCGTGAAAGACGCTTTGATGAGTGGTGAGGTCTTAGAGATTATCCCTAATGGGATTGGGAGTCAGGGACAAACTTCTTTTTCTACCATCAATGATGCCGGAAAAATAATAGGGACTAAGAGAGAGACACATAAAAAAATAGTATATGATCCTTTGAAAAAGCTGCTAAGTTTAAAGAGAGTTTATATGAGGGGAAAGACTATGGATATTTTAATATCGAAGGTAGCCAATACTTAATATCAAGTAAAGATGACAATGTGTTGCATTAGTAAGTTGTATATGAAATACAAAAAGAACTTAGAAAAACTTTTTTTACTAGGAATTCGCAATGAATCAGTGTGATGCCAACACCCATTTTTATCGATATATATCTTTTTTCCTAACGGTTAAATGAACAGTCTAACTAATTTTCATAGTAAAATGAGAATAACCAAGTAGCTGGAGTATAGTTGTGGATAAAATAACAATAAATTTGGCATTGCGATGTCGTTACTATCTATAATTTTAAAAAGGTCTTATAGGATTAACTATAATGCTAAGCCCAGCCGTAGTATATATGGTGCTTGTAACCTATCTAGTGGGTAAATAGTTCTAAACCATTAAGGTAAAAATAAACACATATAATATAAAACAGAGTAAGCCTAATAGTATTAATTCACTAATTGATAATAATATCATATTTTCTTGTTATTACTCCTCCTTCGTTTTTTTTCAATTAAGGCGTCTTGAAAATAAACGCTCTTTTATTGTGGTTGCGTTTTCTATTTTTTAATGTATTATATAATTATTAATCGTTAGATAATTGTGTGAAAAGTGTTGTTGTGGTGTTTATCTACGAAAGGAAGGATTTAAATGAAAAAGAAATTTTTGGTGTTACTTTTATCGATTGTAGTTACATTGCCGTACGCTGGAGGTGTGGCGCAAGCTACTGAACAAGTCAGTGAGCCGGATCAAACACGAGAGAACCTAGAAAAAATAGAGCTCTATCAAATGATGGATAGTAGTTTGAGAGAAATCGGGTTATCGCTAGAGTTATTATCAAAAACTCAAATTGATTTTGAAAATTTGGACTATGAATCACCTGTCATTGCTGATTCTGTAGTACCAAGAGGCCCAGACGAAAATATAGAATTTAAAGAGACTAATGAATATTTGTCTATTAATGAATTTGCTAGAAAGAGGTATGGAAATAATCCTACTGAAGAAGAAAAAATGAAAATGTATTTGTTATACTATTTTGATGTGAAAGATGCAGATAAAGCGGCAGGAAGAGTGGGGCCGAAATTACGTATGGACTATTATTATCCAGAGTATATGGGGGAAAATGATGAAAGTGCCTATCAGGCTTTTATTAAGGCCTCTTATGGTGGCAAACTAATGAAAAAGGCAACTAATACAGCTAATTTGATAAACAATGCTTCAGGTCTAGAGAAGGTAAATTTGAGTAGGTTGAAAAAAAACTATAAATCTATTAAAACTTGGGTTGGAGAGGCAAAAAATGTAAAAGAAAATGTATCATTCCTAAAGGATGCTCATAAATACATGTCTGATGAAGTATTGAGAAATGTAAAGACAACCGAAGATTTTATTTATTATTGGGATGAGGCTATAAGTAAGACGCCAGGGGAAAGAATAGACGAAAAATGCAAAGTGATATAAAGGACTTTGTAATTGGCGCTGCATTTAGTGCATTTTCAGGTACTTCAATTGGTTTAGTGGCAACTCTCACTGAGTACACACTATCTACGGTTGCCATAACCTATCAGACTATTTATGATCAAGCGACAATTAACACGTTAGGATATACGCGTCAAACGAGAATAAATCTTAGACAATATGAGTCTTGGTGGAATTAGAAAGTAGTTGTTAGGGGGCTAATTGTGAATGTTAAGGGAAATGTCAGAAGATGTAAGCAGAAAAAGAGAGGGAGAGTGTGTGCTTACATTGATAACATTACTTTTGCGATAATTAATTTTTATAGTAATTATTTTGTTTATTCTCCATTTGTTGATGTATATACAAACAATCGCAATAGGATTTCTTTTGGGAAAGACGCTGGGATAGTTTTCCTACAAGTTGGTTGGATTATGACAGTAATTATTATTTTTAGCATTTATAGAGGTGGCTTTTTTGATGATGGACCACAAAAAGTACAATTAAAAAAAACCAGTTTTTGGCTATTTCTTATAAGTGTAATCATGTTGATTCTTTCAATTCTGATTAGTCCTTTCATAGAAAGTATTGTTCTTGAGTCAATAAACGGTAATTCTAAACTCATTTTTATGAATCGACTGTATACTCAATACCTTCTATTTTGTGCCTATTCGTTAATTCGTTGGGTATGTCACTTTGATTACTATGAGTACTACTATTATGAAAGAGGCAGAAAATATAATCTATCTTTTTATTATTATTCTCCTTTAGTGGTTGCTGGGGTAGCTTTTTTAGCTTTTTCAATAAAGAAGAGATGGTAATCATGATAAAGAAAGGGTCTGTTTGGTCTTTTGTAGGTCTTATGTTGGCAATGAAAGGGAGATTTAGAATATTTCAAAGTAGTTTTGTTAAGACTAGGGGAAAAAATGCGTTAGTCTCATTTTAATTGAATTTATTTTGTAAGCAGTGCTTAGTGCATATGGAGAGAGGTTTTGAATGTCGGAATGTATCAAAATTTAAGAAGTAATCCATTTCTTTCTTGTGGACCTTTGCTAGACTGTATTAATAACTTTTATACAAAAGGTATCAATTGAGTTATTGGAGGAGAGTCTGACCTGACATCGATGCCTGTGGAAAATCGATGGGTTGTAGAAATGAGAGGCAAGTATCAGTAAGTAAATATTGCTTTTTCTTTAAGCCGTGGGGTGGTTGGAACAAAAAGGAGAATGGTAGCGAATTTGAATGGAAATTATACACAGGATTGACATAGTGAGTTTTTTAGAGAGTGTGCGTCTGCAAAAGCGTGGTCTATGTGTATTATTGAATATCTAGGTAATGAAATATTTAATGAAACAGATTTTATATTGTTTACTATTCATAATACTGCTATGATATCTTTTTAAATGTATAAAAGTGGTATCTATGCTCTGACCAAGCTAAAGAGACATTGGCAAAATAATTAAATTGGCCTGACTATGTAAGTTAAAAAAGAACTTCCTAGCTAGTTGAAGCCTATGTCCTATCACCTATAAAAGCTTATGTTGCATGATTAAAAGGACGTCTCACCTAAAGTGAGCCGTTTCTTTTTATTCTATGTTGACAACGCTTACTTTTTCGTTTATCATAGGAAATGTTAAAAGGATTTGTTACTGTTAAATCAGGCATGACCTAAACACGTCTAAGAAAGGCTTATTTTCTTGAGACGTGTTTAGGTCATTTTGTGTTTTTTGGAGGTGACAGGATGATTGTCTCAAAAAGGTTTAATAACAATGTGATACTGGCTCGGAGTAAGCAGCAAGAGGTGATCCTGATGGGGAAAGGGATTGGCTTCCAAGTTTACCCAGATGAAGAAGTACAGATGGAGTTGATTGAACAGACGTTTGTGCCCTCAGACAGTTTTATGATCGAAAGTGTGGCGGAGTTACTTGGTGACTCCAATTCAAAGGAAGTTAGTTTGGTTCGCGAAATCATTGATTATGGGGAAAAAGTTTTGGCAAAAGAGTTGAATGATAGTTTGGTCATAACGTTGTTAGATCACCTGCACTTTGCTATTGTTCGTCATGAAAAGGAGATGATTACGAAAAGCCCGATCGAATGGGAAATCAAGCAGATGTACCGTGTAGAAACTAAGATAGGACTGGAGGCATTGAGGATAATCCATGAGAGATTAGGAATTGTTTTACCAAAATCGGAAGCCATTTTTATCGCCATGCATTTTATTAATGGCCAGTTTAAAAATGAAACCATGAGTGACACTTTAGCTTTTTCAGAAACCATGAATCAAGTTAATTCAATAGTAAAATATCATTTTCAAATTAGAATTGATGAGGAGTCAGTCAATTATCAACGTTTTTTAACTCATTTGCGTTATTATCTGATTCGACAAAAAAATCATGAGTCTTTGGAATTAGGCAATGAAGACGTGTATTTTACCATGAAAGAACGGTTTCCCGAAGAGAGCAATTGTGTGGAGAAGATTTCCACTTTTATTGAAGGAAAGTATGAGTGGCAGACCACTTATGATGAAAAATTGTATTTAATCTTACATGTTAATCGTTTAATAAGTTAACTTTCTCAATTATAGGATTCGTTACGGCATGGCCGGCAAAACCTAGAGAAGGACAGGTGGGGACTGTCTTTTTCTAGGTTTTTAGATTGGAAAAAGGAGGACAGCAAGATGGATAATAAAAAACTAGCACAAGAAATCGTTAGATTAGTGGGTGGCGAATTAAATATTAACAGTGTGACTCACTGTATTACGCGTTTAAGGTTTCAGTTGAAGGATCAGGACAAAGTGGATAAAAAGGCTTTAGAACAATTAGATGATGTGATGGGCAGTCAGTATCAAGGTGGGCAATATCAGATCATTATTGGGGGGAAAGTCGGGAAGGTCTATAGAGAAGTGGCCAAGATCTTGCCAAGATTGGCAGGGGGAGAAGTGGCAGAGGATGGGACGAAAAAATCAGTGGGTACCCAATTAGTGGAGACCTTATCGGCTATCTTGATTCCAAGTTTGGCACCAATTGTAGGGGGAGGGATGCTGAAAGGCTTTCTCTTTTTACTTGCGAATTTCTCATGGATTGATGTCGAGGGAGGAACTTACTATCTGCTGAATATTGCCTCGGATTGTATGTTTTATTTTTTCCCTTTCCTACTGGCAGTTAGTGCTGCCAAGCGATTTAAAACCAATGAATACATGGCGTTATCACTGGCAGGGGTCTTGATGTATCCGTCAATTTTAGAAGTTGCCAAGGTGGGAGAAGTGGCAAATTTCAAATTTTTGAATATCTTTACGATTCCCCTTTTAAATTATAGCGGGTCGATCGTGCCGATTATTTTAGCTGTCTGGTTATTGAGTTATGTTTATCGCTATCTGGAAGAGCATGTGCCAGCGATGGTCACGATTATTTTTACACCGTTGTTAACGTTGTTGATTGTGATACCTGTTATGTTGTTTGCGATTGCGCCATTAGGCTTTTATATTGGGGAATACATCGCCATTGGTTTGGGGTGGTTGATTGACTTTTCTCCTTGGTTAGCCGGATTTGTCGTAGGAGTAAGTCGTCCTTTCTTGGTATTGACGGGGATGCATCATGCCATTCGGCCGATCACCCAACAGCAAATTGCTACCTATGGTTTTTCCACATTGGGACCGATGAACTTTATGAGCACGATGTCTCAAGCGGCGGCCGCCTTGGCCATCTATCTCATTATTAAAGATAAAAAAATGAAGCAGATTTCCTTATCGGCGACTATCTCGGGCTTTTTAGGCATTACCGAGCCTGCTTTATATGGGGTGTTAACGAAATACCGTTCAGCTTTTGTCGGGGCATCTTTAGGAGGAGGCATCGGTTCGGCGGTGGCTGCTATGCTTGGCGCTAAAGGATTTGCGCCAGCGATGCCAAGTGTTTTATCCATTCCGGTCTATCTTGGCGAGGGAGCAGTTGGCTTTTTTATTGGCTTTGTTGTCACCGTCGTTGCCACCGTTTTTCTGACGTTCTTTTTCAGTAAATTATGGCGGGATAAGGAAGAAGTGGAGGCCCTTGGAACGGATGCCCAGCTTGGGGTTTATAGCCCAACAGACGGGACGGTGATGCCGATGGCGGAGGTTGCCGATGAAACCTTTAGCAGTGGGGTTATTGGTAAAGGGGTGGCTATTTGTGGCACTGGCAATGAGATTGTCTCCCCCGTTAATGGGACGATTAAGACGGTTTTTAAAACGAAGCATGCGATCGGGGTGGTCTCTGACGAGGGGCTTGAGATTTTGATTCACGTTGGTCTTGACACGGTGAAGTTAAATGGCGAGGGCTTTCACTTGTTTTGTGAAGAAGGTCAGCGAGTTAAGGTCGGCGATCGACTGTTAACCTTTGAGCGCGAGGTGATGGAAGCAGCTGGCTATGATTTGACGGTTTTAACGATTGTCACCAACACTGAAAAATACCCGAAAATTTCGGAAGAGGTAGCAGGAGACAGTATAAGTCAGCAAGAAAAAATTATGACGATTGTCAGCTAACCCCCTTCTTTGCCTAAGGCAGAGCGGGAGGGAGAGACAACTAAATGAGGAGGAAGATCAATGAGAGTCATTGTGACAGAGAATTATGAAGAGTTAGGTAAGGTGGCGTCCCAACATTTATTAGGACATCTTTTCAGCAAGCAGGATCGGGTCAATTTAGCTATTACGGCAGGAACAACGCCCGTGGAAGTCTATCGCTATTTGATTCCGGAAGTCAAAGGGAAAGCCTATTTGAGCCATGCTCATTTTTACAATTTTGATGAAATTCCCTACAAAGAAAGTCAGCGAGAAGGGATTACCATGTCCGATTTAAGGGAACTGTTCTTTAAGCCAGCGGCTATTCCTGAAACCAGCATTCATGTATTAGATGGTCAAAATTATCAGGGGCAAGATCAACGAATTCACCAAGCAGGCGGCTTAGACGGGGTACTTTTGGGAATTGGGGCTGACGGTCATTATTGTGGCAATTTGCCAGGGACGACCACGATTGATGACCAGACGACCAAGGTTATCTGTGATGATCAGATGAAAGCACGGATCGGTCGTCATTTCGAAGAGGCGGCTGATGTTCCAGACTATTATGTGACCATGGGACCAAAAAGTATTATGGCGGCTCGTCACTTGATTCTAATTGCCAATGGCAAAAGGAAAGCCGATATTATGCGGAAGTTTTTAGAGGAAGAGATCTCTTTGGCGTTACCAGCCACGATTTTGAAATTACATCCTAATTTAACGGTGATTATGGATCGAGAAGCGGCCTCTGATTTAACCAAGAGCGATGAGCTGGGAAGCAACTAGGGGCAAGTAACTTGTTACCCATATTTAGCTAATCCCCTGGGACGAATGTCCCTTGGGGATTTTTTTGGCGGCAGAATTAACAATGAGTAAAGACCTAAAAGTTCTTCATCAGACAGCCAACGATTTTTCTTATACTAGTTCTTGTAATGTGAAATAAAAAGTTTTTGTTACACAAGCTGTGAAACACCTCGTACGATTGCTTTCATCAATTTTTCAAAAAGTAATCACCCACTATATGTAGTTGTTCATAGCTTATGATATAAAAAAAACCACAATATATGGTTGTATTTTTTACTGAATTGATATAAGATATATGGAGAGAAATATAAAGGAGTTTGATGTTGTATGATGGAAGTTGCGGGTAAAAATAACGATATTGTGTATTTAAATTCAAATATACAAAATATTAAAGTAGTAAAAAGAGACGGTCGTTCAGTAGAATTTGACGATAAGAAAATTTATGACGCATTATTAAAAGCTGAGGAAAAAATACAAGGTGAAATTCGCCCCCTTGCCCAAGCAAGAATTCAACACATTGTCGAACTGATTGATAACGAGATTGCTGAACGTTTTTCTGAAGACGTTAAAATATATGAAATTCAAAATATTGTTGAGCATATTTTATTAAGCCAACAGGAGTATGACTTAGCAGAAGAGTACATTAATTATCGAACACATCGTGATTTTGAACGGAGCAAAGCGACGGACATTAACTTTACGATCAGTAAATTAATTGATAAAGATCAGACTGTTGTCAATGAAAATGCTAATAAAGACAGCGACGTCTTTAATACACAACGTGATTTGACAGCGGGAATTGTCGGGAAATCCATCGGCTTAAAAATGTTGCCACCTCATGTGGCTAACGCCCACCAAAAAGGGGATATTCACTATCATGATTTGGATTATCATCCATATACTCCCATGACCAATTGTTGCCTGATTGATTTTGACAGCATGTTAAACAATGGCTTTAAGATTGGCAATGCAGAAGTGGAAGCTCCGAAGTCTATTCAGACGGCAACCGCGCAAATCTCGCAAATTATTGCCAATGTGGCTTCCAGCCAGTATGGCGGATGTTCCGCTGATCGCATCGATGAGTTACTAGCGCCTTTTGCTAAAAAGAACTATGAGAAACACATGGAAGATGCTAAAGCTTGGATTGAAGATGAAAGCAAGCATGATGATTACGCCAGAGCTAAAACGAGCAAAGATATCTATGATTCGATGCAAAGTTTAGAATATGAAATCAACACCCTGTTTACTTCCAATGGTCAAACGCCTTTTACTTCACTGGGATTTGGTTTAGGCTTAAATTGGTTTGAAAAAGAAATTCAAAAGTCAATTTTGAAAATAAGAATTAAAGGGCTTGGTCAAGAACATCGGACGGCTATCTTCCCTAAATTGATCTTTACGATTAAAGATGGCGTTAATTTAAAAGCTGAGGACCCTAACTATGACGTGAAACAGTTAGCCTTGGAATGTGCCACCAAACGGATGTATCCAGATGTGTTAAACTACGACAAAATTGTCGAATTGACAGGTAGTTTTAAAGTACCGATGGGCTGTCGGTCATTTTTACAGGGGTGGAAAGACGAAGAAGGCCAAGAAGTTAATGCTGGCCGGATGAATCTCGGGGTAGTGACCTTAAACTTGCCGCGGATTGCCTTGGAGTCAGAGGGCAACCAAGATAAGTTCTGGAGTCTTTTAGAAGATCGCTTGGCGATTATGAAAGATGCTTTGGTGTACCGAGTAGAGCGTTGTAAAGAAGCGACACCCGCTAATGCGCCGATTCTTTATATGTACGGTGCCTTTGGGAAACGTCTGAAAAAAGATCAATCCACCGACGAGCTATTCAAGAATAAACGCGCTACGATTTCAATGGGCTATATTGGCTTGTATGAAGTGGCCTCACAATTTTTTGGTGGCCAGTGGGAAGACAAACCTGAAGCTAAGGAATTTACTATTGCGATCTTGAAATCACTAAAAGCTCACGCTGATTTGTGGGGGAACCAATACGGTTATCATTTTAGTGTCTACTCCACGCCGAGCGAAAGCTTAACGGATCGTTTCTGCCGTTTAGATACTGAAAAATTTGGGGTAGTAGCGAATGTCACCGATAAGGACTATTATACTAATAGTTTCCATTACGATGTCCGTAAAAATCCTACACCATTTGAGAAGCTTGATTTCGAAAAAGATTATCCTCAGTATTGTTCAGGTGGCTTTATTCATTATTGTGAATACCCTGTGTTGCAGCAAAATCCGAAAGCCTTAGAAGCTGTCTGGGATTATTCTTATGATAAAGTGGGGTATTTGGGAACCAACACGCCGATCGATCACTGTTATGAATGTGATTACGAAGGGGACTTTAATCCGACCGAACGTGGCTTTGAATGTCCACAGTGTGGGAATAACGACCCGAAATCATGTGATGTGGTAAAACGTACCTGTGGTTACCTAGGCAATCCCCAAGCCCGTCCAATGGTTCACGGTCGTCATAAAGAGATTTCATCTCGCGTTAAACATATGAAGTAATGATGAGAAAGGACTACAGCTGTTTAGTAGTCTTTTCTTTTCAGTCAATTTTAGCTAAAAGCACCAATATGAGGAAAGGAGTGGTGGATTTGCGTAATCCTCAGCCACAAGAATGGCGCTCAGAAGAACTTAGCCAAAACTATTATGGAGATTACAAACCCTTTAACTTTGTTGATGGTGAAGGGGTTCGTTGTAGTTTGTATCTCAGCGGTTGTTTATTTGCCTGTGAAGGCTGTTACAATAAAGCCGTTCAAAGTTTTAAGTATGGACAACCTTATACTGAGGAATTGGAAGAACAGATTATGGCTGACTTGCGTCAAGACTATGTTCAAGGCATGACTCTTTTAGGAGGCGAACCTTTTTTAAATACAGCCGTGTGTTTATCACTGGTCGAGCGAATTCGTCAAGAGTTTGGTGAGTCTCGTGATATTTGGTCTTGGACAGGGTATACGTATGAAGAATTGTTAGAGGAAACCCCTGATAAATTAAGGTTATTAAGAAATATTGATGTCTTGGTTGATGGTCGTTTTGAATTAAGTCAACGCAATTTAAACTTGCAGTTTAGAGGCAGTAGCAATCAGCGAATCATTGATGTGAAGAAATCCTTAGAGGCTGGTAAAGCGGTAATGTGGGATAAATGTGTTGATGGGAAAGAAAGTTTTGAACAAATAAAAAAAGCGCAGATGATTTAAGTCGCAAGTTGACTCGCTGAATAGCTAAAAAAGTGATTGAGAATGGCTCAATCACTTTTTTTAGATTAATTTTTCTTCTGTGCCGTCTGTGTAATACGTTAGCACAGGGAACAAGAGACTGATGGTCGTGCCTTCGCCTTCTGTGGAGGCCACGTAAATGTGGTGCCCAAGTTTTTCTGCCAAACTTTTGGCAAGGTATAGGCCAAGGCCTGTGGAATGGTGGGTTTGATTACGACCGGTTTGACCTGTGAACCCTTTGTCAAAAATGCGCCGCTGATCAGCTAAGGGAATGCCAATCCCTGTGTCGCTAATTTCCAACCAGACCCCTCGTTCGTTTTTTGAAAGGCTTAAATTGATGGAGCCGTTATCGGCTGTGTATTTAATGGCATTGCTGATGACTTGATTGAGGATAAAACTCAACCATTTTTGATCGGTTAGAACGTCATAATCAGCACCTTCAATGGCATAATGGAGGCTATGCTGAATAAAGTAATTGGCGTTTTGCCGGATAACGGGGGAAATAACGCTTTTTAGTGAGATTTCTTGAATTAAGTAGTCTCGTGAAAAAGTATCTAAGCGGGAGTAATATAAGACTTGATCCACATAACTTTCAATTTTTTGTAAGTCGTTTTCCAATTGATAAAATTGCCGTTCTTGAATATCGTCTTCAATCGTCTCGTTGAGTAGTTTGACAGAGGCTAGGGGCACTTTTATTTCGTGGACCCAGCTGTCAATAAAATCCTTTTGATCCTGTTGACTTTGAATTACCTCTTCAAGGGATTCTCTCTGGTCTGTAATCAATTGGTTAATATAAGCTTGCACCATTTTTTGTTCTTCAGAGATGGCTTGATTAAAAGGGGCAGAAAGGAAATCGTTGCGATTTTCTTGATTGTTGATCGCGTGTAGCCATTTTTGTTTTTTGAAGTAGCTGACGGTTAAGTAAGCCATCAGGGTGACCCCTTGTAGAATCGTCAGATAAATCACTGCTGCAAGGTTAAAATGGACACTCGGTGTTAACCAGAGAACTAAACAGGTAATCAACATAAAACTCAGCCATAAAGTAATCACGCCTAGCTTGTCTTTTAAAAATTTTGCGAATGACATAGTCAACCTGCTTTCTCGTTTTCAGCGTTATGGCACAATATAACCTTGGCCAATTTTGGTTTCAATGTAACCATCAAGACCGGTTTGTTCGATTTTTTTTCGCAAGCGATTGATGTTGACGGTTAAGGTGTTATCATCGACAAACCGTTCATCGTCCCAAAGTGCTCGCAATAATTTATCACGACTTAAAATCTTCCCGTGATTTTTCATTAAATGATACAGGAGCTTATACTCATTTTTACTTAAATCAACGATATTATCGCCGACTTGGAAGGTACTGTTTTCCATGTTAAGCAAGATCCCGTTGTGTTCCATCACTTCATTGGTAGTTTCACTGTAATTATACGTTCTTCGCAAAAGAGCATTGATTTTAGCGATTAAAATGTCCATTGAAAAAGGTTTATTAACAAAATCATCCCCACCCATGTTCATGGCCATGATCATGTCCATGTTAGTATTGCGGCTCGAAATAAAGATGATGGGCACTTTCGAGATTTCCCGAATTTTTTGGCACCAATAAAACCCATCAAAAACCGGCAAGTTGATGTCTAATAGCACAAGGTTAGGTTGCTGAGTGATAAATTCCCCAAGGATATCTTGAAAACTATCAGGAGCCCAGGTTTCGAAATTCCATTTTTTTAGAGCCTCGCTCAATAAATCACGTATTGTTTCTTCATCTTCCACGATCATAATTTTGAACATTTGTGTCCCTCATTTCTCTGTTTAACTCGTTTCATTCAGTTACGTTACTGGTATCGTATCAAAAATAGAAAAAAAAAGCTATCATGTCTAGCTTTTTTACTAAACATCTAGCTCTTTTTTAGGACTAAGAGGACATTGTAATCTTTGGTTGTTTTGCCAGTCGTGGTTTGCCAGTTAAAGCTGATTTCTTTCACGGCGTCGGCATTTTCTAGTTCGGGCATCACAAAGGTCAACTCAGTGTTCTCGACTTTTTGACCTTTTTCAATGGTCATATTTTTAAGGGTAGCTGTTTTAGCCAAGGGGTACTCTTTTCCATTGACGGTAAATTTAATCTCTTCAGGTTTAATAGAGACCGCTTCACTGCCTTTATTTTCCAAGTTCAATGAGATGTCGATCAGACCTTGGTTTCCTTTGTGACCAAGGGTTTCCATATCGGTTTCGTTAATTTTGGCCACAGCGACTTCGGTGACAATCGCCACTAACCCCGTTTCTTCAATCGCTTTGTTAACAGTGAACGTGTTGATGCTTTCCCCATTATTACTTTCGGTTGCCGCTAAGACGGCTTCGATGATAATATTTTTTAGCCCTGCCGGTCCACTGCTTTCTTTCGCAGACTGAGCTGTCCCACTGGTGGAGCTCGTGGTAGTTTTAGACCCTTCTGTATTAGCGGGAGCGGATGATTGCCCAGTGGTAGCCGGTTGTTTGCTGTCAGAGTTGGCAGAACTATTTCCAGCTAAGGGATTGACGGGTTCGATCGGCGGTGGTGTGGACCCCGAAGTAGCCGCGGTGTATATTAAGGTTATTAACAACAATAAAAGGGTGAGAGCGCTTATGACAAAATAAGTGAGTGTTTTTTTGTCAGTGGGTAGTTTGAGATTTTTTAAGTTGAAATCAGGCACAATTTCGCCTCCTTTAGTGTGTTTGTTTATAGCGTGCAAAACAAACGGATAAATTTATTATAGCATCTTTTTTGAAAATCACGAAATGAAATTGCCATTACCATCTGCATACTTAAGCGAATGTTAAAAAATCCGATACCTTTTTACTTGGATATAAGGTAAAATGAAGGTTTTAGTGACATTTTTGTAAGTTAGTCATGAAAAGTGTAAGATAATTAGATTTTCAAGGGAGAAAATGCTTGTTACAATAAATAGAGATTACAGGTAAAAGGAGCCGAAAAGAAATGCAGAGAATTCTAGAAGTAACCCGCTTGACGAAAATTTATGGCAGTAAATTAAATCCGACGAATGTTTTAGATAATATTTCTTTTTCGGTGGACAAGGGTGAATTTATTGGGATTATGGGCCCAAGTGGGGCGGGGAAAACAACTTTGTTAAATATGATGTCAACCATTGACAAACCAACCTCGGGGAAAGTGTTGATCAATGGCACCGATATCACTAGAATGAATGAACGAAAGTTAAGTGATTTTAGACGGAAAGAGCTTGGGTTTATTTTTCAAGATTTTAACCTGATGGATTCATTAACCGTCAAAGACAATATTTTATTGCCCTTGGCGTTAGATCGCTTAGACTATGGGGAAATGACGAAACGCTTAACGCGAATGACGCGTATTTTAGGCATCGACCACTTGTTGGAGAAAGTGCCAGCTGATATTTCCATCGGCCAAAAACAACGGGTGGCAGCCGCTCGAGCGATTATCACTCAGCCCCAGTTGATTTTTGCGGACGAGCCGACAGGAGCTTTGGATTCTAAATCGGCCACAGAATTGCTGCAGTATTTAACCGAGATGAACAAACAAGAGTTAGCCACGATTTTAATGGTGACCCACGACGCCTTTACGGCTAGCTATTGTCACCGCATTTTATTTATCAAAGATGGTGTTATTTTTTCTGAGATAGTCCGCCAAGGGACAAGACGGGAGTTCTTTCAGAAAATAATGGACATGCAAACGGCTATAGGTGGGGGTGTCTCCCATGATTTTAGTTAATCTAGCCATTAAAAATGTCAAAACGCAATTGCAAAGCTATTTGATGTATTTTGTCAGCATGGCCTTTTCAGTGATGGTGTATTACAGTTTTAGATCGATGAGTTATGATAAAAATTTAGTGGAACGGATTGGTGTCAATAATAATCTGGCAGGCTCTTTGCAAGCGGCCAGTATTATGATCGTGCTCTTTATTTTGGTGTTTATGTTTTCAGCCAACTCGTTCTTTTTGAAGAAGCGCAAAAAAGAGATCGGTTTGTACAATTTATTAGGGATGCGTAAGCTGCAAATCAGTTTCCTTTTTTTTATGGAAAACTGTGTCATTGGCTTGGTGGCTTTAGGGACAGGCTTATTAGCGGGGATTATTTTCTCCAAGTTGTTTGCGATGTTGTTGATCAGAGCGATGTATCTGGAATTGGATAGTGGTTTTGCTTTCTCATTACAGGCTGTTCAATCAACTAGTCTAATGTTCCTGTTGATTTTAAGTTTGGTCTCTCTTCGCAGCGGCCGGGTAGTCTATCGGACTAAGTTGGTTGATTTGTTTAAGGCGATGCAAAAAGGCGATCGAATAAAGAAAACCACCATTTTTACTTGGTTGATGGGACTGACCGGTGTTGGGTTGCTTATTTACGGTTACTATCAGGCCGTGCATATTATGACCTACAGCCTTTACCTAAATGAGCGCACGCAGTCTGATATGGGGTTCCTTTATGGCATCATGTTGATTTTAGCTTTTTGTGTCTTAGGCTCCTATCTGTTTTTCCACGGCTTTACCCAAATTATGATCAGTGTGTTGCAACAGCTAAAAAGCTATTATTACCGCGACATTCACATGGTAACAACGGGAGGCTTGCGCTTTCATCTTAAAAAAAATGCCACAACTCTGGGAACGATCGCCGTTCTCTCAGGAACGGCCTTGGCGGCTATTGGTGGGGCAACCAATGTCTACAGTTTTGGGATGGAGACGGTCAATATGGAACGGCCGATGGACTTTGTTGTGGATAGTCGGGAATCCGAGGCACTCAAAGGGGTTCTCGCTGATTATCCGACGTTTCCAGTCAAAGATGAAGTAGTCCTAACGCTTAAGCAAGTGGCAGGGTCTTATGAGCAAACCACCTTTGAATACAGTTCAAGACAAACTGGGGCTTTAAGTGTTCTATCTTTAAGTAATTATAACGCGTTACAGCAGGTTAATCCTTTCTTAAAAAAAATCAGCTTAACGAATTCCGCGGAAGTCGTGCTTTTTGACCGTTTAACTGGCAACCCTGAGTTGCTGAATGAGGCCTCTTTTGGCCCATTAGTCCTCCAGTCAATGAAAGAGCCGCTCAAGATTAAAGAACAGCGAACAGATGCCTTAGGTGGCTTTCGCACTGTTCGTTATAATCAGTCGACGATTGTGGTGACGGATCAGCTTTTTGACTCACTGCCGGCAGAAGGAGGGTATCGCTTAACCATGATTAATGTGAAAAATGGCGCAGACAGTGGTAGTCTGGCAGAGGCTGTCGAATCCCGTCTGCCAGTCAGACGTTACCAACAAAAGGTCAACGTCACTTTTGAACAGGGACAGGTTGCAGGTCAGATTCAGCCGGAAATAGAGATCTCAGAAGCGGCGGAAAACCGTTATGATGCCGACCAATATGAACGGATTAGTCTCGATAGTCGTTACCCAGCGCTAAAGGATAATCGGATCACCTTTGGCACCTTGGTTTATATTGCCATCTTCTTGGGAGTTGTCTTCTTATTTGCCACAGGTAGCATTATCATGTTGAAACAACTATCGGAAGCCGAAGAAGAAAAAATGCGCTATCAGATGTTACGCAAAATTGGTGTTTCTAGAAAAATGATTGCGAACAGTGTCTATCGTCAAAACTTTTTAGTCTTTTTTGCGCCCTTAGCGATTGCCTATCTCCATTCCAAATATGCCTTAAGTGCTTTAAACTATCTGATTGCCACCAGTAATAATAGTTTGACCTGGCTATCCCGAGGCTTTTTACTGGTGATTTATAGCGGTTTTTATTTAGGGACGGCCGCTGCGTATAACCGCATTGTGAACGAGTAACAGGTGTGAAAACGGTTGTAATACTGTTGTAACAATGCCGCTAAAAGGGGCAAGTTAAGGGAAGTAATTTATTAGACTTTTTTTGCGAAGTTGGCATGAGATTACAAAACTGTAAGGATTATTTAGGAAAATCTTCATCATATAGCAGAGGAACTATGATATACTAGCGATGTAATATTTGTAACATTAGAGTTCGTTAATGTCGGTCTCAAGTCTGATTAAGAAGTCAGGCAAAGGCTTGAATACAAATAAAATTTTTTGTCTTACAATGAAGGTGAATGAAAGAGCGACCGCAAAACAAACGCTTAGTCGGTATTATAAGGAGGAATTGGACATGATGACTAAATTAAAAATGAAATTGGCTGATGAAAACATCAATTACTGGTTAGTTTTTTTCGGAAAGACCTTGTTTTATTTAACAGTGATGCTAATTTTGATTTATTTCTATCACTTTAGCCATATTGATGGTGGCAGCTTTATTTACAATGAATTTTAAATAATGAGTGACAAAGAAGGGTTATACAATGGTGGACACAATGACATTAATGGAAAGAATCGATCAGTGGGCCGTGAGCTCGCCAGAGCAACTGTGTTTTAAAGATGGGTCTCAATGCTATACCTATGGCCAGCTTAAAGCTGATTCAGATAGTCTGGCGGCTTATTTAGAGGAAAGACATGCTAACCAAGCACCGATTATTGTCTACGGTGGTTTGGAATATGAAATGATTGTCTCGTTTCTAGCTTGCTCGAAGTCAGGCCATGCCTATATCCCGATTGACAGTCATACGCCAGCAGAGCGTGTTGCCTTGATCGGCGAAGTTGCTGATTACACTGGGATCATCGCTTGGAGCGAATGGCCTCTGAGTGATGCTAAAGGCTTAATCACCGCAGAGTGTGCCCTAAAAGAGATGAAGGCAGCAGCTCAACCGCAAGGGCAGGGTGTAACAGGGGCCGAAAATTATTACTTGATTTTTACATCGGGCACAACGGGTGTGCCAAAAGGGGTGCAGATTAGTCATGACAATTTAGTCAGCTATAGCAATTGGATGCTAGCGGATTTTGGCCTTAAACCAGGTCAAGTCTTTTTATCTCAAGCGCCTTACTCCTTTGATTTATCGGTGATGGATATTTACCCAGCCTTACTTTCAGGCGGGCAATTAACCCCGCTGAAAAAAGCGTTAGTCAACGATTTTAAAGCTCTGTTTGTGGAATTGCCACAAATGGCCTTAAATGTCTGGGTGTCGACGCCTTCCTTTGCAGACATCTGTTTAATGGAGCCAGCTTTTAATGGCAAAGACCTGCCAAGTTTGACTCACTTTCTTTTTTGCGGCGAAGAGTTGGCTCACAGCACTGCCAGTAAATTAGCAGAACGTTTTCCTAAGGCCCATATTTACAACACTTACGGCCCAACAGAAGCCACTGTGGCAGTGACGCAAATTGAGATAACGCCCACAGTATTGGAACGCTATGCTCGTTTGCCAATTGGTCGAGTCAAAGCGGATACGGCGATTTATATTATGGATGAAGCCGGTCAAAGCTTAGGGGAAGGGCAAGTGGGAGAAGTGGTGATTGTCGGTCCGAGTGTTTCAAAAGGCTATTATCACAATCCTGAGAAAACAGCAGAGGCTTTTTACGACTATCAAGGAAGTCAGGCCTATCGAACAGGGGACGCAGGAATACTTGAAGACGGTGTGCTTTTTTATAAAGGACGCATGGATTTTCAAATTAAACTCCACGGCTATCGAATTGAATTGGAAGATATCGACCATCATTTAGGGGAGGTCTCTTATGTCAAAGCCGCGGCAGTCGTGCCGAAATATGTGGCCCATAAAGTCCAACAATTGGTGGCCTATGTCGTACCAGAAGCCCATGATTTTGAGAAAGAGTACCAGCTATCCAAAGCGATTAAAGCAGAATTAAAACAAAGGGTGATGGATTATATGGTGCCACAAAAATATGTCTATGTGGACGCGTTGCCCCTGACTCAAAATGGGAAAGTTGACCGCAAAGGCTTAATAAATGAGGTGAATGGCTTATGCTAGCAGGACTGAGCAAGTTATCGTCGCTGATGGTTTACTTATCACCTTACGAGAATCCTTTCTATTTTGTGATTCTCAGTGTGGCCTTGTTGCCGTTGATCATTCAATTGCTTCGCGGCAAGCGCATGATGTGGTATCAAAATGTGCTGACCCTTTTCTTTTTGTGGATGAGCTTTGGCGGCCCTAGCCTACATCAAGGGATCGCTTTACTGATGTATGTGGCGTGGCAAACGCTGTTGGTTTGGTTGTATTTCAAACATCGGCAAACTAAAAATAATAGTAAGGTCTTTTATCTAGCAGTCGTTTTAGCTATTATCCCCTTATTTTTAGTCAAAGTGATCCCGTTTATTTTGGAACAACAGGCTTTTAGAACGATGGCAGAAGCAACGCCTATCTTGAAGGTAATGCCGACGCTGATTGGCTTTTTAGGGATCTCCTATTTGACCTTTAAAGCCGTTCAAATGATTATGGAAATTCGTGACGGTTTAATAAAAGAGTACCACGTTGGCCGTTATCTGCAATTTTTACTTTTTTTCCCAACTATCTCGTCGGGGCCGATTGACCGCTATCGACGGTTCGAAAAGGATTTATTACACCCACCAGAGAAGGAAAAATATTTGGAACTGGTCTCAAATGGGATTCAGATGTTTTTTATGGGATTCTTATATAAATTTATCATCGGCTATATTTTTGGCAGCCAGCTATTGCCACGGGTCCAAGACTTTGCGATCCAACAAGGAGGGCTATCGCTGGGATTGCTGGGAACCATGTACGTCTATACGTTTTACTTATTTTTCGACTTTGCCGGCTACAGTTTGTTTGCAGTTGGTACCAGTAATTTGATGGGTTACGAGACGCCTGTAAACTTTAATAAGCCGTTTTTAAGTCACAATATTAAAGAATTTTGGAACAGATGGCACATGTCGTTGTCTTTCTGGTTTCGTGATTATGTCTATATGCGATTGATGTTTACCTTGATTAAGAAAAAAGTGTTTAAGAGTCGGATTACCGCCTCGAATGTCGGTTATTTTGCCCTCTTTATTTTAATGGGCGTGTGGCATGGCCTAACTTGGTATTACTTGGTTTATGGTTTGTATCACGCGGCGTTGATCTGTTTGACTGATGTCTGGTTACGCTATAAGAAAAAACACAAGGCGCAATTGCCAAGTAATAAATTTACCCAGGGCTTGTCAATTTTCTTGACATTCCATGCAGTGGCTTTAAGTTTCTTAATCTTTTCAGGATTTTTAGACACCTTAATGAAAGTGCCTTTAAGATAATAATGTTAAAACAAAAAGGAGATAATACAAGATGAATACACAAGAAACGATTTTAACTATTTTAGAAGAGCTAACCGGTAGTGAAGAAGTTAAAGATAATCTGAACGTGGACTTATTTGAAGAAGGTCTGTTAGATTCTTTAGGAACCGTTCAATTGTTAGTCGAAATTGAAGGTCAGTTAGGCGTGACCGTACCAGTATCAGAATTTGAAAGAGACGAGTGGGCAACACCTCAAAAAATTGTGGATAAAGTCGTTGCCATGGAAGGATGAGCTTTAAAAAGAAGCTTTTTACAACTGTCGGGCCACTGGTCTTAGCTTTTGGAATTTTAGGGGGGATTTTCTTATCGCCCTTCAAATTTAGTGAGACCAGTCCCAAGGTGATTGAAGAAGCTTCTACGTCAATGGCGGTTAATGTGATTAAAGGAAACATTCTGAAAAATAAGGCCATGGCAACAGATACATATGTGCCTTTTTTCGGGTCCTCAGAGTTAAGTCGGTTTAATGCCTTTCACCCTTCGGTCTTAGCAACGAAATATGATCGTAATTATCGCCCATTTTTATTAGGCGCTGCAGGGACTCAATCCTTGTCACAGTTTTTAATGTTGCAATCGATGGCTGATGAGATGGTTGGTAAAAAAGCGGTCTTTATTATTTCTCCACAATGGTTTGTCAAAGGTGGGGTCAGTAAAGAGATGTTTTCGCTCTACTTCTCTCCGCTGCAAACCTATCAGTGGGCAAAAAATGTCGAACAAATTGACGACAGTGACATCTATACGGCTCAGCGCTTGTTAAAATTTTCCAGTGTTCGTTCTGATACGACCATGAAGACCCTTTTAAGCCAAATTGCTCAAGGTAAGCCTTTGTCGGCGACTCAGAAGAAGATGTGTCAGATGAAATTGAACGTCTTAAATCGTGAAGATGAGTTATTTGGTCACTTAGGCATGTTAGGGAAACAGGGCAAGATTAAAAAAGAAGCCAAGCTGCTGCCACCTACCTATGACCTAGGACAATTGGATAAATTGGCCTTTGAAATTGGCCAAGAGAGTACGAAAAGCAATCAGTTCCAAATCACTGATAAGTTTTATCAAAAGCGGATTGTTCCCGTTCAAAAGTCACTGGAAGGCTCTCAAAAAGATTTCGATTACCGCCAGTCACCAGAATTTGCTGATTTCCAGTTATTCTTATCGGAAGTGGCCCGCTTGAAGATGGATGTTTTGTTTGTGATTCCACCAGTCAATGCCCGTTGGTCAGAATATACCGGACTGTCAACTGAGATGTTGGATCAGTTTAGTTTGAAAATCAATCAGCAACTGAAAGAACAAGGATTTGATCAGGTGTTAGACTTTACGCAAGATCGTGGCGAAGATTATTTTATGGAAGACACGATCCACATTGGGTGGCGTGGTTGGGTCGCCATGGATCAAGAAGTGGCGCCTTTCTTGGCGGACACTAAAAGCCGTGGGCCAGAATATCAGTTGGACAGTTACTATTTCTCTAAAGAATGGGGAAAAGCCTTGCCAACAGCCAAATAAAACCAAGCAAACTCCACGGAGTTTGCTTGGTTTTTTAGATCTGGACAGTCGCGACGACTGGAAAGTGGTCAGAAGGGTAACGACCATCACAATTATCGGTTAGGACGCCGACTTTTTCAACCGTCAGTTGCTGAGAAACAAAGACGTAGTCGATCTCTTCAAAGTCGCTCCAAGGCTTATCGTAGTCGAAATCTTGGAAGGTTCCAAGGGGACCATAGAAGGTAGTGTCTGGTTGCTTTTTAGCGTCTCTGAGGCTCTGATTGAGCAAGTGGTAGGTCGCTTCTGTCGGTGGGGCATTAAAGTCACCCACTAAGACTAGCGGTTGATCGGTAATCTTAGAGAGACAGTGTTCCAAAATGATGTTAGCACCAAATAGCCGAGACTCTTCTGAGATGTGATCTAAATGAGTCGTAGCCACCGCAAATTCTGTGCCTGTCTCTTTGCTTCTTAAGAAGGCGCAGACGCAGACTCGGGGGCAGCCGGCTGTGGGATGGATGCTGGGAATCGCTGGCGTTTCAGATAGCCAGAAGCTCTCTGTTCTCAGTAAGTCAAATTGCTCTTTTTTATAAAACAAGGCGTTGTACTCCCCTTGATTAATTCCGTCTTCTCGTGCTAAGCCGACCACGCCATAATCAGTTAAACTTTTTAAATCCGCGAGTTGGT
This sequence comes from Vagococcus allomyrinae, assembly GCF_017829975.1. Lineage (GTDB taxonomy): Bacteria > Bacillota > Bacilli > Lactobacillales > Vagococcaceae > Vagococcus_D > Vagococcus_D allomyrinae. Next base: position 22,088 of record NZ_JAEEGA010000026.1, read on the forward strand.
GGGGCTGGACTTCTTGAGCACCAAAAATGTCCCAATCGTGATAACGAATCAGGTTTAAGACGTGGGCGCGACGGTTTGTCCAACTCCAATTGCCATCGGCCTCTGTATCAGTTCGAATATTGTAGGTCGCAATCGTTATTTTTTCCATTGACTAAACTTCCTTCTCTTTTTAGATGTGTTCCCTTTAAAAGTATAGGATGGCATTAGCTGAAAGACAAGGGAATATATCCTTTAAAGGATGGAATATCCTCTTCGAGAGATCTGGAGAATCCTAAGAAAGGTTAACTCTCAATGAGAGATAGTTCATTAAAATCGCCAGTAATGTTATAATTATCAGTGGACATCCCGTCAAATTATCCGGACAGTCTTGTGCTGGATTTCAGCTGATTATGGGATCAAAAACCTTGCTGACTGCAGGGAATTCCATTTATCTGGGTTCCTTTGTTGGCAGTATGGGCAAACTATAAATAGAGGTGAAGGATTTGGATATTCAAGAAGAGCTGTTTTTAAAGGAATTAACAGATGCTCGTGGCGTACCAGGAAATGAAGATGAAGTGAGAGCGGTCTTTAAAAAATATGCAGAACCCCATGCAGATAAGTTGATGTATGACGGTTTAGGTGGGATCGTCGCCCGTCACAACGGTGACAAAGAAGGACCTCGCGTCTTGATTATGGGGCATATGGATGAGGTTGGTTTTATGGTCACTCAAATTACCGAGAAGGGCTTTATTAAGTTTCAAACCCTAGGTGGTTGGTGGGGACAAGTGATGCTAGCCCAACAAGTACAAATCAAGACTGCCAAAGGAAAACTGATTCACGGTGTCATCGGCTGCAAACCACCTCATGTTTTGTCGGCTGATACTCGCAAAAAGCCTTACGATGTGGCGGAAATGTTTATCGATATTGGTGCTGTCAGTGAGCAAGAGGCTCAGGAGTGGGGCATTCGCCCAGGGGATATGGTGACACCCTATACCGAATACCGTCGTTTGAATGAGTCAAAATATTTGCTGGCTAAAGCTTGGGACAACCGGATCGGGACCGCGGTTTCTTTAAAAGTCTTGGAAACATTAGCGACTGAAGGGCATCCTAATATTTTGTTTGCCGGCAGTAACGTCCAAGAAGAAGTTGGGTTGCGTGGTTCACGCACGAGTACTCATTTGACGAATCCTGACATCGCTTTTGCATTGGACACTGGTACAGCTGGCGATACTCCGGGAATGACACCTAAAGAGTCTAATTCAGAATTAGGCAAAGGGCCGCAGATTTTGATTTTTGACGCTTCGATGATTCCACATAAAAAATTACGGGATTTTGTGATAGAGATTGCGGATGAACTAGGCATCCCTTATCAATTAGAGGTGATCACAGGTGGCGGCACAGATGCGGGAACGCAACACATTACCCGTGACGGCATCCCGTCCTTGGCCATTACGGTCGCAACACGCTATCTGCATTCCCACACCTCTGTTATTCATGAGGATGATTACTTAAATACCGTGAAATTGGTAACAGAGGTTGTCCGTCGTTTGGATGCAGAGACAGTGGCGAAGTTAACAGCGTATTAAAAAACCTTTTTGTTTTTTTAGCTATCTACATCCCGTAAAATAATCCGAACATCTAGTTCCATTGGATTATCAACATAATGACGAGCAGAGAGTGGTGCTTTCAGCTTCTTTTTAGCTGGAAGTTTAATGATTGATCGTCATTAATTAATAGGAGCTATATAGTAATAAGCATGATCAAGCTGGTAAATCTTTGATTTATGAGCTTTTTCATTTTAAAATAAGCTTAAGAGGTATAAAGTAAAAGAGTGAAGGGAGTCAGAATAACGTATGAAAGTAACCGTATTAGGGTATTGGGGAGCGTTCCCTTGGAATGGCGAGGGGACTAGTTCTTATCTATTAGAAGCAGATGGTTTTAAGTTATTGATCGATGCTGGTAGCAGCACGTTAAACGTCTTACAGGAGCAACTAGACCCGCTGACTCTAGATGGGGTGATTATCTCTCACTACCATCACGACCACATTGCTGATTTAGGGGTGCTCCAGTATTATCGCCAGTTAAAGCCTAAAGGAGAGCCAATTCCTGAGTTGCCGATTTATGGCCATACTGAGGACCTTTTCCACTATGAATCGCTGACGATGGCGGGAGTATCACAAGGCTATCCTTATGACCCAGCGGAAAGTCTTGAGATTGGCCCTTTTCGTTTCACTTTTTTACGGACCGTTCATCCAGTGACTTGTTTTGCCATGAGAATCGAAGAAATCAAAACGGGGAGCGTTCTCGTTTACACTGCTGATTCTGGTTATTTGGCAGCTTTTGATGAGTTTGTTAAAGGCGCCGACGTGTTGATTGCGGATACTTATTTGCTGGCAGGGCAAGAAAAGCATCACGCCCACTTCACCTCGCAAGAAGCGGGGCTGATGGCTCGCCAAGGACAAGTTAAAACCTTAATTCTCAGCCATTTACAGCAGGAAATTGATTTGGATTTATTGCGGGAACAAGCACAGACTCACGCAGGTGATCAGGTGGCGGTGATCTTGGCGCAAACTAATTTAAGCGTGACAATTTAAAGGGAATGGAATGATGATACGATGTTATTTGTACCAAATGAAAACAATGACCCACGGATTAACCTAGCAATTGAAACCTATCTATTAAAAGAAAAGCCTTTAGATGAACCGATCTTACTCTTTTATATTAACGAGCCGTCGATTATTATTGGCCGCAACCAAAATACGATTGAAGAAATTAACATGGATTACGTAGCAGAAAAAGGCATTCATGTGGTTCGCCGCTTAAGTGGTGGCGGGGCGGTTTATCATGATTTTGGCAATTTAAACTTTAGTTTTATCATGCCGGATGACGGCAATTCCTTCCGTGACTTTGCGAAAGTGACTCAACCGATTATTGACGCTTTACACGCCATGGGTGTGGAAGGGGCTCAATTAAAGGGGCGCAATGATTTAGTGATCGGCGATAAAAAGTTTTCTGGCAATGCGATGTATGCGACGAATGGTCGGATGTTTGCTCATGGGACCATCATGTTTGACAGCGATGTGAATGAAGTCGTTAATGCGCTTAAAGTTCGTAAAGACAAGATTGAATCTAAGGGCATCAAGTCGATTCGGTCACGAGTGACGAACATTAAGCCTTTCTTATCAGATGAGTATCAAAATTTATCCACAGTTGATTTTCGTCAAGATATTCTGTTGCGCATCTTTGGTGTTGAGAGTTTGGCAGAGGTTAAAACTTACGAGTTAACGGAAGACGACTGGCAAAAGATCAACCAAATTTCAGATGAGTATTATCGCAATTGGGATTGGAACTATGGTCGTTCGCCGGAATTTGATTTGGTTCGTCGCGAGCGTTTTCCGATCGGTTCCATTGAAGCTAAGATGAATGTGGCCAACGGAAAAATTAACGATATCCGCATTTTTGGTGATTTTTTCGGTTTAGGAGAAATTGCTGACGTTGAAGAGACCTTAAAAGGCGTTCAATACGATAAAAAGTCAATTAGCGAGGCGGTCGCAACCATTGATTTAAAAAAATACTTTGGCAATGTGGAAGTAGCCGACTTAGTGAATCTCCTTTACTAAGGGGGGAAGACCTGACACCTACTAAAATGAGTTGACAAGACCGAGGGAACCTCCCTGGGTCTTGTTTATTTGATGATAAAGTGAAAAAATGAACTTGACTATTCCTAAATCCTTGCTTATGCTAATGGAAGGCGTGTTTTTACACGGGAAATAGGAGATGTGATGGTAAGTTGAAGTTCAAAATAGGGATGCGAACACTGAAGACGGGTCTGAGTGTGTTTATTTGCATGTTGATAACCTTTTTGTTTAAGCGTGAAACGTATATCGTATCGACGATTACAGCCGTTTTTAGCTTACGGGAGAATATGGAAAAGACCGTGATGTTTGGTAAACATCGAATTGCTGGCAATATTTTTGGCGCTTTGACGTCGTTGTTGGTCATTTTTATATTTGATGTCTTCGGCAATAGTCAACTGACCCAAATCATAACGATTCCCAGTGTGATTATCTTATTAATCACCTTATTATCGGGATTCGGTTATAATGAAGGCGTTGTAGGGGCGTGCGCCACCTTGCTGACAATTTTGTTTATGATACCAGATCAAGATTCTTATGTCTATGCTCTCAACCGTGTCATCGACAGTTTTATTGGCATGGGAGTGGCCTTAGGGATCAATGTGTTGATTAATCGCCGGGAACCGCTCATCTGTGAGGAACCAGAGGAGCTTGAATAGAAGAACGAACACTGTTAGCGAATTTTCGTTAATGGTTTTTTTCTTTATAAGGATTACATCCTACCTTTACACTATCTTCATATTAATTGGGTATATTTAAACAGTAGTGTCGCTGGCGGTTTATCAGGGTTGTTCGTTAAAAGAACTTAAATTGAGTGTTATTTAATGGAACGGGCGTTATGAATGTTGATATGGCTGTAATCCCTGTGATAGCTAGTAAGGAAACGTTATTTAAATAAGCATAATTAAAGAAAAAGATAACGGATTAGTGTATATTAAATCTAGAAAGCAAGACTTATTTTATGAAGTGGAAGGAGATGGTGTAGGTGAAACAAAAAGCGATGAGGACTTTCTTATTTGTCGCCTTATTGTCACTCATACAACCTGTGGCAGTGTCAGCGACTGAGGTAGTGTTAACACAAGCTGATCAAGTTGAAACCACAGCTGTTGCTCAAACACCTGAAACAACTGAAGGGAGCTCAGCTCTTCCTGAACAAGAAGAAGTACCTGAAACCTCGGTCAATGAAAACACAGAATCGAGTGTTCTACCTGATGAATCAAGCACAACGACAGAGACATCAGAAGGAACGGAAAGCTCGGAACCGTCAACTAGCCAACCAGAAGAAACCAAGCCAAGTGAGACGAAGCCGAGCGAAACGAAGCCGAGCGAAACGAAGCCAAGCGAAACGAAGCCAAGCGAAACGAAGCCAAGCGAAACGAAGCCAAGCGAAACGAAGCCGAGCGAAACGAAGCCAAGTGAAACGAAGCCAAGTGAAACCCAACCAAGTACAACACAACCTGCTTTGCCAGTGGCACCACAGGAGCCAGCTCAACCGACCAGTCCAGTTGGCCCAGTGGATGAAACGTCACCAAGTGGTGAATTAACAGGTGAGGTTGGCGGTGAAGCTACCTTTACTTTTAATAATACGACAGAGGAGTTCATCAAAAAAATTGGTCCCTTAGCGGCTAAAATTGGTGATGAACAAGGCTTATACGCCTCAGTAATGATTGCCCAAGCCATTTTGGAAAGTGCCTCAGGTAACTCGACATTAGCGGGGATGCCAAATTATAATTTATTTGGGATTAAAGGGAGCTACCAAGGGAAGTCCGTTGCGATGCCTACTCAGGAAGATACTGGATCGGGCTCTTTATACACGATTAATGCCAATTTTAGGCGTTATCCCACCTATAAAGAATCCTTAGAAGACTATGCTAAGTTGTTAAAAGAGGGCATTACTGGCAATGATGAGTTTTACAAAGGAACTTGGAAGGAACATGCTAAAACTTACCAAGAAGCCACTGCCTATTTAACAGGAAAATATGCCACGGATATTCATTACGCAGCTAAACTAAATGGGTTGATCAAAACCTATGAGTTAACCAAGTACGATGAGTTTGATAAAGAGATGGAAAAAATCTTGGCAGCGATGACGATGGGGCCTAAAGAAGAGAAATTAGTTGCTGAAGCAACGCAATTCTTAGGTTTACCATATGTTTGGGGCGGAACGACCATCAATGGGTTTGACTGTTCGGGCTTAGTTCAGTACGTCTATCAAAAAGCAGCCAATGTTAGTTTGCCTCGAGTGACGTGGCAACAAGAAACCGTTGGCACAGAAGTAGGGTTAGATGAATTAAAAACAGGCGATTTGCTGTTCTTTGGCGCTAGAGGTGCCACTCATCATGTGGCAATGTACTTAGGTGACGGATTATTTATCCATGCTCCTGAACCAGGCGATGTGGTCAAAATCACCTCAATCGCAGACTTTAAACCAGATTTTGCGAAACGAATTTTGAATTAGTTGCAGAAACTTGCTGAGAGGGAACTCTTTGCAAGTTTTTTTGGTTTTTCAAAGGCGGAATCGGTTATAATAAGGGAGAGGCAGATTGGAGGGATTGAATGAGTCATTATTGTGATACATGTGGAACTGAATTAGTTGAAAAAGACCATGAAGAAGGAGTTTTTCCATACTGCTCTGCTTGTCAGGTATATAAGTATCCTCACTTTTCTGTGGCCATGAGTACGATCTTACTTAATCCAGAGCAAGACCGTCTTTTATTAATCAAACAAGGTGGCAAAGAGGGATATATTTTAACGGCTGGTTATGTCTCTTTAGGGGAATCCGTGGAAGAGACTGTTGTACGAGAGGTCCAAGAGGAATTAGGGTTGTCGGTGACGGAATCCCGTTTCTTACGCAGTCGTTATTATGAGCCTTCAAAGACGTTGATGATGAACTTTGTTTCTGTTGTTGCTTCAGAGGACTACGTGCTAAAAGTAGATGAAGTTGATCAGGCGGATTGGTTTAGCTTTTGTGAAGCTAAAAAAGCGATTCGCTCGAATTCTTTGGCTGAACAATTTTTATTGAGTTATTTAAAGGAAGCTAGCAAGGCGTGAACGGTAGCGCCAGTCATAGGAAGCTGTCTTGTTAGACATCAAAAAGAAGTTAGCCTGATTAAACAGGGCTAACTTCTCTTTTTCTATTTAACGTCTTTGGTGTTTTCAACAATCGTTGTGACGATGCCGTAATCAACAGCTTCGTCCACACTTAACCAGAAATTACGGTCGGTATCAGCCGCAACTTTTTCATAAGAATTACCAGTTGCCGCCGCGATTAAACGGTTGACACGCTCGCGCATCCGTACGATTTCTTTGGCTTCAATTTGGATTTCAGTACTTTGTCCTTGAACACCACCAGCAGGTTGATGAATCATATAGCGGGTGTTTGGCAAGCTGTAACGGTTTTTCGCTTGAGCAGCTAGATAGATAGTAATACCAGCGCTGGCAACCCAGCCAGTCCCAATCACTTTGACTTCTGGCTTAACAAATTTGATCATATCATGAATGGTGTCGCCCGCTTCAACGTGACCACCTTGACTATTGATAAAAATAGTAATGGGTTCGTCACCTAAAGATTCCAATAATAATAATTGACTGGTGACTTCTTTCGCTAGATCTTGATCAATGCCACCGTAGATCAGAATCGTCCGATTTTCAATCATTTTTTTAGTTAATAAACTATTGACGTCTGTTGATTTTGTTTCTTCCATGGTTAGAGCCTCCATTAAGTTAGTTTTTATTAGCAAAAAGACTAATGTTGTTTACATCGCTCTGATTATCTTGTGAGAGATATCTAAAAATATCTTAGCACAAAGAAAAGGAATAAACAAAAGATTTGACCTTCTTTGACTAATCTTTTATCTATTCCGATCAGGGCCTATCTACGGACTTTTCGACCTAAGCCGACACCGTTACGCATTTTTTGTAATGTCTTATTAGCAACTCGCCGAGCCCTCTCAGCCCCGTCGTCCAGAATTAGATTGAGCTCATCTGACGCTAGGAGCTCCTTCTGGCGGATTTGAATCGGTTCTAAGACTGCGACAATGGCATCGCCTAAATCGGCTTTAAACTCGCCATAACCGGCCTCTGCGTACTGTTCAACTAAAGCAGGTATTGTTTTTTGAGAAACCGCCGCATAAATCGTCAGTAAATTGGAAATTCCCGGCTTATTTTCAACATCGTATTCAATTTTTCCACTTGAGTCAGTGACGGCTGAGCGAATTTTTTTGCGAATCACATTGGGTTCATCGAGCATTGAGATATAGCCCTTGGCGTTAACGTCTGATTTGCTCATTTTTTTGGTAGGTTCTTGCAAGCTCATGATGCGAGCCCCTTGTTCCGGAATTTTTACTTCTGGGACGATTAGGATAGGTTGTTTTTCTGTACCATAACGCTTATTAAAGCGTTCGACAAAGTCTCTGGTTAATTCTAAATGTTGTTTTTGATCGTCTCCTACAGGGACTAGATTGGCGTTGTATAAAATAATATCCGCGATCATTAGCGGTGGGTAAGTTAACAGGGCAGCGCTGACCCCGGTACGACCATTTTTTAATGATTTATCTTTAAATTGTGTCATTCGTTCCAACTCGCCAATCGTGGTATTACATTGGACAATCCAAGCAGCTTCAGCGTGGGCTGACACTTCTGATTGAATAAAGATCGTCGCTTTTTGCGGATCCAAGCCAACGGCCAAATAAAGGGCTGCTAGGCCAAGGGTTTGTTCTCTTAATTTTAGACGGTCTTGAGGAACGGTAATCGCATGCTCATCTACAATACAGTAATAGCAATTGTAGTCCTCCTGTAGAGCCACGAATTGTTGCATCGCGCCGATATAGTTACCAATAGTGGGGATCCCACTTGGCTGAATTCCGGAAAAAATTGTGTCCATAGTTGTCATCTTCCTAACTGTTATTTTTAAGGGATGATGAGCCTTCCTCACCACCCAACTCAGACCTAACCAAATCGGCTAGTGTTGCTCACTTATTATTATACTGGAAACCTCCAGAAAAAGACAGTTCATTTCAGAGTGAGGAAATCCGACTATTTAATAAAACTAATACAGAGAAATAACTGTATTAGTGTTTATTTAAGGTACGATTTACATTTGTGAACTTTTTATGAATATTGTATAATAATTACGGGAAGGTATTAAGAAATACATACAGGTCAAGGATTCTGGCAGTTTTTTTTCTTGACAAAAATTTAATTTGGTGTAGTAATTACTCGTAGAATGATGTATAATATAAGTTGTAAGAGTTACAGTTGAGGTTGCTGTAATAAATTATGGATGCAGATGTAGAGTGCATGAAAAAAGGAGTGAATCATATGCTAACACTATATACTTCTCCAAGTTGTACTTCTTGCCGTAAAGCAAGAGCGTGGTTATTGGAACAAGAAATTCCTTTTAGAGAACGTAATATCTTTTCAGAACCATTGGATATTACTGAATTGAAAGAGATTTTACGAATGACAGAGGATGGAACAGAAGAAATCATTTCGACACGTTCTAAAGTATTTCAAAAGTTGGATATGGATCTTGATGAATTGCCGCTACAAGAATTATTAAAACTAGTGCAAGAGAACCCAGGTTTGCTACGACGTCCAATTATGATTGATGAAAAACGACTACAAGTAGGCTTTAATGAAGATGAAATCCGTCGTTTCTTACCACGGGAAGTCCGTGCTTTAGAATTACGCCATGCCCAATTAATGGCAGGTTTATAGAATGATTTGGTACCTCGTCTGTTTTGACGAGGTATTTTTAGGATTTTTTTCTTTACTTTTGTAGGTTTTAGGCTACAATGTGACTATAGAGAATAATTTCTAATAATTTAGTATAGTTAAAGAAGAGAGGTGTAGCCAATATGGAAATGGAGCGCATTAATGAGAATACTATTCGGGTATTAATTGAGAACGAAGATTTAGAAGAACGTGGGGTTACTTTTTTGGATCTGTTAGGCAACCACAAGCAAATCGAGAATTTCTTTTACAGTATTTTAGAAGAAGTAGATATTGATGAGCAATTCCAAGAAACAGACGCAGTCACGTTTCAGGTGCTACCGAATCGGAATGGTTTAGAATTATTTATTAGTAAGAATATGATGATGGGTGACGATAATGAGATTCCTGAACTGTCTGAGATAATGAATCAAGATGCTTTTGGTGAATTTGTGAAAAAACAAATGTCTGATGGTACCCCTTTAGAAGAAATGACTAGCCCTGATCGCATCGACCGATACATCGATAATTTAGATTCGCCGGTAATCGAGTCAGTGGTTCGCTTGGATTCATTTGAAGATTTGATCGAACTGGCTAAAATGGTTAAATTTGAAAATGTTATTACTCATTTGTATCGATTAGAGGATGAACCAGATGCCTATTTCTTGCATGTCGTTTTCTTCTTAGAAGACACGACAGAATCACAGGTTAATGATGATATGTCAGTGATTTTGGAGTTTTCAAGTCTAACAAAAATCACCCCAGAGGTTCTGGAAGAGTACGGTCAATTGATTATGGAGCGCAGCGCTTTAGAACAAACCAGATATTACTTTAAGAAATAAGCAGAAGACCTGATCGTCTCCCATGATTAGGTCTTTTTTGCGTCTTTGCCAGTGGCTATTAGTTGCCATTTATTTGTGTGTTGAGGTAGACTGGAGAGATGGTTGATGAAGAATAAAATGGAGTGTTGAAGATGACAAAATATGAGAGCTTATTATTTGATGTAGATGAAACCCTATTGAACTTTAAGGAAGGGCAGTATAACGCAGTGACTCAATTATTTATCAGTCAAGGAGTGACCCTGACCCCGGAGATTCGCCAGCGTTATGAAGTTAAAAATGCCGCTCTGTGGCACGCTTTCGAAAAAGGGGAGCTGGCTAAGGAACAGGTATTAGCCGATCGCTTTACTTATATTTTTAACGAATGTGGGGTGAAACGAGACGGCCGGGAAATGGATCAAATCTTTCGTGGTTACTTAAAAGAAGAGGCAATTCTTTTGGATGGCGCCTTTGATATCATAGCGGAATTATCTCGCACTCACCAATTATATGTCGTGACGAACGGTGTCTCAGCGACTCAATACCGTCGCTTAGAGAAGTCTAAACTGGCCCCTTATTTTAACGAGATTTTTGTTTCGGAAGATACGGGATATCAAAAGCCGATGCCGGAATTTTTCCAGCATGCCTTTGAACGGATGACATCGTTTAATCCGGCTAAAACGCTGATCATTGGGGACTCGCTAATTGCAGATATCCAAGGAGGCAACCAGGCGGGAATTGACAGTTGCTGGTATAACCCTCAGGGCGTGGCAAATCAACAAGCGATCTTGCCAACCTATGAAATACAACAGCTAAGTCAGTTGCGGGAGATTGTTTAACAATATGAATAAAAAAGGTCAAAATCCCTTTGTCGGGATTTTGACCTTTTTTTCCTGAAGGGTGGTATTAATTCATGCCGATTAAATAATCGTCATCTTTCATCGCTTCAACAGACCCTAATAGATAGCCATTGCCAACTTGTGAGAAGAAGTCATGGTTGCTAGTGCCGGTTGAAATACCATTCATAATAATTGGGTTAACATCATTCGCTGTATCTGGGAAAAGTGGGTTTAGTCCCAGGTTCATCAAGGCTTTGTTGGCATTGTATCGCAAGAAAACCTTGACTTCTTCTGTCCAACCAAGTTCATCGTAGAGAAGTTCAGCGTATTTTTCTTCATTTTCATACAATTCGTATAATAAATTGTACATCCAATCTTCCATCTTGCCTTGTTCTTCTTCAGATAATTGATTGAAGCCCAATTGGAATTTATAGCCAATGTATGTGCCATGGACGGACTCGTCACGAATGATCAATTTAATGATTTCAGCCACGTTTGCTAATTTGTTGTTACCTAAGTAGCGCAAAGGGGTATAGAAACCGGAGTAGAACAAGAAGGTTTCCAAATAAACACTGGCAACTTTTCGCTCTAAAGGTGAGCCGGTTAAATAGATATCGTTGATGATTTTTGCTTTTTTTTGTAAGTACTCGTTTGTATTAGTCCATTCGAAGATTTCATCAATTTCTGTTTTGGTGTTCAGTGTGCTGAAAATGGACGAATAACTTTTAGCGTGAACGGATTCCATAAATTGAATATTGTTCAAGACCGCTTCTTCGTGAGGGGTCCGAATATCATGACGGATGGCATCGACGCCATTTTCTGATTGTAGGGTATCAAGTAATGTTAAACCACCAAAAACACGGCCGACTGTTTGTTTTTCCAAAGCCGATAACGTGCGCCAATCATCTAAATCATTGGATAGCGGAATGCGCGTATCCAACCAAAATTGTTCTGTTAATTTTTCCCATGTTGATTTATCGATGGCATCTTCGATGGCATTCCAGTTTATTGCTTCATAAAAAGTTTCACTCATTGGACTATTTCCTCCTATTTGAAAGGCTGTTTCGCCTGTATCGACGCGTTATTCATAACAGAAAAATAGGGAAAAATGTGGTGAATCACGCACATTTTTCCGTTTTTCTAAATTTAAAATGACTTGGCCCAAAACGATGGTTGTCACACCTTTAGATCACGCAGCTTTCGCATGAGTTGCTGCCGATTTCTTCTTCGTCGTCAGTAAAGGTGCGGATGTAGTAAATTGATTTGACGCCTTTATGGAAAGCGTAGTGACGCAAGATATTTAAATCACGAGTGGTTTGTTTTGGTGTGTCTTTCCATTCGTATAGGCCTTCTGGAATTTCTGAGCGCATGAAAAGTGTCATGCTCATTCCTTGGTCGATGTGTTGTTGGGCTGTGGCATAGACGTCGATGACTTTTCGCATGTCCATGTCATAGGCTGATTTGTAATAAGGTAAGGTGTCATTGTTTAAGTAAGGTGCTGGGTAATAGATCTTGCCAATTTTTTTCTCTTGGCGTTCTTCGATTAATCGCGTGATCGGATGGATACTAGCGCTTGTGTCGTTGATATAAGAAATCGAGCCATTAGGTGCCACTGCCAAGCGATTTTGGTGGTACATGCCGTCTTTTTTGATGGCATCGCGCAAGTTAGCCCAGTCTTCAGCAGTCGGAATAAAAATACCAGTAAAGAGTTCTTTGACTTTATCAAATTGTGGTGTGAATTCGCCTGTGACGTACTTATCGAAGTAAGTCCCTTTAGCGTAATCTGAATTTTCAAAGTTATGGAAGCTTTCCCCACGTTCTTTAGCGATATTGTTGCTTTCTACCAAGGTCCAGTAGTTTAATAGCATAAAGTAAATGTTAGTAAAGTCCAAAGATTCTGGTGAACCGTACTCCATTTGGTTCTTAGCAAAGTATGAATGTAAGCCCATTGCGCCAAGTCCAATTGTATGATTTAAATCATTGCCATTTTTAATGGATGGAACTACTTCGATGTTTGAGGCATCTGTCACATAAGTTAAAGCACGGGTCATGGTTCTGACTGATTTACCAAAGTCACGGCTGTTCATCAAGTTAGGAATATTGGTTGAACCTAAGTTACAGCTAATGTCTGTACCCAACGTTTCATATTCCTGACGATCATTAATGGCCGAAGGCTGTTGAACTTGTAAGATTTCAGAACAAAGGTTACTCATGATGATTTTACCATCAATTGGGTTTTGGCGATTTGCCGAATCAATATTGATGATATAAGGATAACCTGATTCTTGTTGGAGTTTACTGATTTCATTTTCAAGGTCACGAGCTTTGATTTTGGTTTTGCGAATCTTAGGATTAGCCACTAAATTATCGTACTCTTTTGTAATATCAAGATAAGAGAAGGGCACGCCGTACTCTTTTTCAACACTATAGGGACTAAATAGGTACATGTCAGCATTTTTTCGTGCCAATTCATAAAACTTATCGGGAACAGTTAAGCCAAGAGATAAGGTTTTAACGCGGATTTTTTCATCAGCATTTTCTTTTTTGGTGGATAAGAACATTTCAATATCTGGATGGAAGACGTTTAAGTAAACCACACCAGCCCCTTGACGTTGTCCTAATTGATTGCTGTAACTAAAGCTGTCTTCAAACAACTTCATCACAGGTACGACGCCACTTGCTGCGCCTTCGTAGCCTTTAATGGGGGCGCCACCTTCACGCAAGTTGTTCAGTGAAATACCAACACCGCCACCAATCCGTGATAGTTGCAAGGCGCTGTTAATCGAACGGCCAATACTGTTCATATCATCGGTGACTTGCAGTAAGAAACAAGACACTAATTCACCACGGCGCTTCCGTCCTGCATTTAAGAAAGAAGGGGTGGCCGGTTGATAGCGCTGATGAATCATTTCATCGGCAATATCTAGGGCTAATTGCTCATTGCCTTCAGCGAAGTACAAGGCATTAAAGGCCACACGATCTTCGTAACGCTCTAAGTATTGGGTGCCATCATTACTTTTAAGGGCGTACTGGGAATAAAACTTATAAGCTGCCATAAAGGATTTAAATTCGAAGTTTTGCTCTTCAAGGAAGGTGTAAAGCGAATCGATAAATTCAATAGAATAATTGCGGATAAATTCTTCTTCAAGAAAATCGTGTTCGATTAAATAGTCAATCTTTTCTTTGGTAGAGCCGAAGATCATCGTGTTAGGCTCGACATTTTCTTGGAAGAAAGCCGCTAAAGCCTCTTTATCTTTATGTAATGGAATTTGACCATCGACTGGGCGGTTGATTTCATTGTTTAATTTGAAGTAACTTACTTCATCTAGCTGTTTTAGACTCAATTTCACTCACTACTTTCTTAAAGTTTTCGACATCATCTGGTGTGCCATTCATTTCGAAATCGAATAGCATGGGGATTTGATACGCTTGTGCTAAATCTTTGGCTGTGTAGACATACAGATCGCCAAAATTTAAATTGCCACTGCCAGCAACGCCTTTGAGTTGCTGACGGTTGCTCTTAAATTCAATAAAGTCGTCCGCTACCTCGGTAATGTCTCTATCGTAAGTAGGAACGACTAATATATAAGGTTCATTTAGTTCGTGAAAGGGATTGGTTTGATCAATTTCGTAAGCAGGCAAGCCGACTTTTTTTATAAAGCGTCTGGTCTGTCCGGTGACGCTAAAATAAACAAGTTTCATGTTAAACAGCTAGAGCTCTCAATTGATCAGGTCTAAAGCCAACAATTGTCACATCTTCACTAGCCGTTACGACTGGTACACTACGATACCCTTGATCTTTTAACCAATCTATATATTGTGGTTCTGAATCGATGTTTACTTCGCTATATGAAATATTTTTATCGGTTAGAAACCGTTTTGTCATTTTGCATTGTGGGCAGTTATCTTTAGTATATAATGTAATATTAGTCATGTTAATTACCTCCAAGGAATTTCGTTTTTTAACTAATTACTAGTATACCCCCTACAGAAAAAAAGTCAACTCAAAAACACCATATATTGTGCCTGAAACACGAACGAACACAACGTTTGGTAGGTGTTAACTTTCACAAAACTGATTTATCGAGCTTTCATAAGGCTTTTTCATCCAAAAAAAAACCGAAATATTACCATATTTTTTTCGGGGCACATCATCTAGATAAGCGCAATCGCTTTCTTGGAATTTTGGCGGAATGAAGGGAGGGTTTTTCAAGATAATCTGAGAAAAATCATATCTATATGTTGTGTCTTGCTAAAAGGGGGAGTTAGTTGAAAAGAGAAAAAATGACGTCTAAAAGTCGCTTTCGCTGAGCTGTTTCGTGAAAAAAAGCGCAATATCAGGCGAAAAGCCATTGACAAACAAGAGGAAGGGGGATAATATAAGGGTAACAAATGAGAATGATTATCAATATCGTTAAGATCTGACATGTGAAAATAACAACAAATAAACGAGGTGAAAGAATGCTTAATTTACAAGAAGGTTCTGTGGGAACTGTTTATTATTTTAAGGAAGTGGTGGATGCCAGTACATCTGAACGCCATTTAGCTAACTTAGGCTTTGTTAAGGGGGCAAAAATTAGAATTATTTCCCAAGACAAACGGGGAGACTTGATTATTTTGGTTAAGGATGCTCGTCTGGCTATTAGCCCAAGTGTTGCCAGTCAAGTGATCGTTTCAACGGAGAGCAGCCAACCAATTCATTGTCAAACGCTAGACGGTGTGGGGATTGGGGCGGTCACTAAAGTTGAAAACGTTTTAGGTAGTGGGCTGCTTCGTCGACGATTGATGGATATGGGCTTAACTCGCGGGGTTGATGTGATGATTCGTAAAGTGGCGCCTTTAGGGGATCCGATTGAAGTCACTATTCGTGGGTATGAGTTAACCTTGCGTAAAGCTGAAGCGGAATTAGTTTTAGTAAAGGAAGTTTAAAACGATGGCCAATAAAATTGTAGCTTTAGCAGGAAATCCTAATAGCGGCAAGACCAGTCTCTTTAACGAATTAACCGGTGCCAATCAATCTGTGGGAAATTGGCCTGGTGTGACCGTTGAGCGCAAAGAAGGCCATTATAGGAAAGATAAGTCAGTTATTATTCAGGATTTGCCCGGCATCTATTCGCTGGCACCTTATACACCGGAAGAAGTCGTCGCACGTAATTATCTTTTACAAGAACGGCCGGATGTCATTCTGAATGTGGTGGACGGTACCAATTTGGAACGAAATTTATATTTGAGTTTACAGTTAATGGATTTAGGTATCCCCGTGGTTGTGGCACTTAATATGATGGATGTCTTAAAGAAGCAGAAAAAAGAGATCAATTTAGAAAAGCTTGCCTACGGTTTAGGGATCAAGATTGTTGGTACCAGTGCGGTTAAGCGGCAAGGCATTGATGAGGCCATCGAGACGGCTATAAAAGTTGCCGACCAACCAGCGCCACAGCCGATCACTTATGACCCTCGTTTGGAAACTGCCCTAAAGGAAATTACTTCTATAATAGAAGGTAAAAACCTGTTGTCAATCGCGGGCCGTAGCGTGACGCCTGAAACAGAACGTTGGTACAGCATGAAATTATTTGAACGTGATGCCCAAGTATTAGCAGACTTGGCGTTAACGTCAGCTGAAAAAAAAGAGATTGATGAGATTGTCAGTATTACGGAAAAAATAATTGGTGATGATAGCGAAAGTATTTTAATCAATGAACGTTATGATTATATAACAAAATTAGTCAAACTATGTGTGATTAGTCAAGAGGATTTTAAGTTAACCCTTAGTGATCAGGTCGATAGAATAGTGACCAATCGTTTTTTTGCTCTGCCAATTTTCGCTTTTATCATGTGGTTAGTGTATTACCTCTCGATTCAGACTGTGGGAACTATGGGAACCGATTGGGTTAACGACACCTTGTTTGGGGAGCTTGTTCCCTCAGCAGTTGGCAATTTGTTGCTTCAGTTAAAGGTTGCCACCTGGATGCAGAGTTTAATCTTAGATGGCATTATTGCAGGAGTGGGAGCGGTTCTTGGTTTTGTGCCCCAGTTGATTGTTCTTTTTCTGTGTTTAGCTATTTTAGAAGATTGTGGCTATATGTCGCGAATTGCCTTCGTCATGGATCGCCTGTTTCGCCGTTTTGGCATGTCAGGAAAATCCTTTATCCCGATGCTAATTGCCACCGGCTGCGGTGTTCCAGGGGTTATGGCCAGTCGGACGATTGAAAATGAAAAGGACCGTAAAATTACCATTATGGTGACGACTTTTATGCCCTGTTCAGCTAAATTACCGATTATTGCCTTAATTGCAGGGGCCTTTTTCCCACATGCTAGTTGGGTGGCGCCTTCTGCCTACTTTATTGGCATGAGTGCGATTGTCTTATCAGGAATTGTTTTGAAAAAAGTCAAAACGTTTGCCGGTGATGTTTCGCCTTTTATTATGGAATTACCCGCTTATCATTTGCCGAGAGTACGAGGTGTTTTACAACAAACCTGGCACCGTAGTTTTGCTTTTGTCAAAAAAGCTGGAACGATTATCTTTGTTTCCAGTATTTTGATTTGGTTCTTGTCAAGTTTTAATCTGAAGTTGCAAATGGTGACGGCGGATCAAAGTATTTTAGCTAATCTAGGGAACTTAATCGCCTTTATTTTTGTGCCACTAGGTTGGGGGGATTGGCGAGCAACTGTGGCAACCGTAACAGGACTTATTGCCAAAGAAAACGTAGTGAATACGTTTGGTATTTTATTTGGTGGTTTTAGTGAAGTCTCTGAAGCGGGCAATGAGGTCTGGCCGGCCTTAAGAGCCGCTTATACACCTGTGGCGGCCTACTCTTTCCTCGTCTTTAACTTGCTTTGTGCCCCTTGTTTCGCTGCAATTGGGGCGATTCATCGCGAGATGGCCGATTTGAAGTGGACGATGGCCGCTGTTGGTTTTCAGTGCGGCGTTGCCTACTTAGCCAGTTTTGTTGTGTACCAACTAGGCCATGTCTTCTTTGAAGGAGGACGTTTCGGCCTAGGAGCTAGCCTAGGAATTGGTGTTGTAGTGGCCTTGATGTACTTATTGATAAGAAAACCAAAACACGTTGTGGCAACCTTATCAACCATATAGAAGGGACGGATAAATATGTCAACCTTAATCTTAAGTCTGATAATTTTCGGAGGAGCGGCGTATATCATCTATCGAACATACTTTAAAAAGAATCGCCAAGACAGTTGTCACGATTGTGATTGCCCAGCCAAACCATCCCATTTAAACAGTAAATAAACCTCAAAAACTGTCACTACTGACAGTTTTTTATGGGCTGTAAAGCTTGATTTGATCAGGTTTTTGTTAAAGTCAGTCAATGGTAAGCACCTGAAAGATAAAAAATCGCCTGTGAATAGTAACTAAAAAGAAACTGCAGACAATAATTGTCTCAGTTTTTTTTAAAACTTATTTTTATGAATAGTTATGTTAAAAAAATAGAACCTCAACGGATGAGTGATGGCATCACTCATTAAATAACGGAGTTAAATAATCTGAATGCGACTATGTCAATGGGTATAAGTTTTTAAAATGACAGATCTTCAAATGAGTGATAGTATCACTCAACAGGCGGTTTGTTAGTTTTAGGGTGTTATTTAAGAAATTTACCGCTAAGCGTCTAATTGTTTGTGGCATCTGTGGTCTTAATAAACCGTTATGCTAAAAAAACAATTCCTCAACGGATGAGTGATGACATCACTCATTAAATAACGGAGTTAAACGATATGGATAAGGTTATGTCAATGGGTACGAGTTTTTAAAATGACAGATCTTCAAATGAGTGATAGCATCACTCAACAGGCGGTTTGTTAGTTTTAGCGTGTTATTTAAGAAATTTACCGCTAAGCGTCTAATTGTTTGTTGCATCTGTGGTCTTAATAAACCGTTATGCTAAAAAAACAATTCCTCAACGGATGAGTGACGGTATCACTCATTAAATAACTGCGTCAAACAATATGGATAAGGTTATGTCAATGGTTATAAGTTTTTAAAATGACAGATCTTCAAATGAGTGATAGCATCACTCAGCAAGCAATTTGCTAGTTCTGCTTTGTTATTTGACCACCTGTCTAATGTTCTTTTCCACTAGTTTAAATCAAACTCTTTAACTCTCTTTTTAACCGTTTAGAGGGCTAGACAGCGACTAAAATAATCATTACGCAAAGCCTTAACCTTCATCCTTTATAATTGAAACATATCACATTTCGGAGATAAAGTCAATATTTTTTTTAGCGAAACAGGACTATGCTAATTCACCGTCTATTAGGGTTTAAAAAAGCTTGATTTATAAGCCTTTTGCTAGGGGGGCAGTTGTCTAGTGTCTGGAAAAAAGAAAATTGCTCGTCATTTTTAAGTAATTGTTGTGGAAAGGCTCTTATATCTGAAAAAAATCAATTGTGGTTAATAACCTAAACTGGTCTTGACTGCTTCAGCGAAAAGGGAATCAAGATGTTTTTGATGAAGTAGCTTTTCTAAGGTCTTTAATTCTTTTATTTTAACAAAGAAAAACACTTGCTATTGAACATGGCCAGTGCTAAAATATGTCTTGTAGTTATTTTTTGGGCTGTTAGCTCAGTTGGTAGAGCAACGGACTCTTAATCCGTGGGTCGCGGGTTCGAACCCCTCACAGCCCATTGGGTGCCAAACCCATGAGAATGGTATCACATCGGCGTTTTCGGACGTTTGGAAGATGTGATGCGCATTCTCTTTTTTTATTGAAAATAGCTAACTGGGCAAGAAATTGGGCAACTCTTAATATAGTTTCGGTATAAAATAACAACAATTGGTCAGAAAAATGTTGAAAATTCGTCACTTGCTTTCTCGTCAATTTCCTTTAACGCGTGGGAGTAAATATTCGTTGTAGTGCTAAAGTTTATATTTATTATGTCTTTATCGGATTAAAAAGCCCGTATTTGTTATACGGACAAGTTTTATGAATGCCGAATCATGTAATTAACTATTCTAGTCACATCATTTTGTTGATACTCAGTGCTTGTCAATTGGATCATACGATTACTTTGAATAGCACCCGCGTCAAATTTTTTCTCTAAAGTAGGGAGAACAACTACTAAATCAAAATCTAATCGGATTATTTCATCAGAATCCGATTCTGTAGAGTCGAAATCAAATTGCCACTGTAACCTCTTTAGCTGTATTTCTTTTTGGACTTGAGTAACTAGTTTTTGATTGTTTCCAATCCTGAAAAGTGAGGATACGATATCTTGTTTATTGGCTGCAAATTGACCACCAAAGATGGGGGTTGGTCCATAGATGAGTATTCCTTTTTTCATTAAATCAACTCCTTTATGCATCATTATATCCAATCATATTTTAAAACGATACTTACAATGTTGTAACCAGCTATTTTTCTAATTAGTGGCAATATTGTAAGTGTTTTATTTTAGATGATTATATGGAAGAAAAGAAGTGGTATCAGAACAAAGTGATTTATCTCCCATTGCTAATTGTTCTGGGGGCTTGGTATTGGCGTGAACTACGTTACTTTTTTTGCATAATAATTATTTTTGTGAGCTCCTTATGAAGTTAATTGCGAACTATAAACAGTGACTGTGAGTTCGTTATGGAAGTATTACCATAAGAATCAGCGACAGGATGTTGTCCATTTGGGCCCGCATTAACTTCGCTATCAACCTGTACTTGTGAAGTGAGGTCACCGTTGTTTAGATTTTATCATATCAATAATTTCTATAACTGTGAGAATACAACCAAGTAGGAGACTGATTAAGAAAAATAAAATAACTATCTTAAAGTTAAAAAAAGTTGCATAGAGTATATAAGCAAGCAGAAGAATAAAAAATAATTTGACTAGTTTGTCTTTTCTTCTCTGATGTATCCATTCTTTATCAGACATGCGATTTCCTCCTACAGGAAAAGCGTACCATATTTCACTCCGCTTTAAAATGTAATATTATTACCCCATTAGCATAAACAAAATTTCGAATAGTTGAAACATAATAAAAGCCCCTCTTTATTTATACGAGAGCATTGAATAGAAAAAGTGCCTGCGTTCCAAGGCCAGTGGACTTTCTGGAAAGCGTAAAGTCATCAGCTTGCTGACATCTACGAGGGGTTAATTGACAATGTTCAAGAGTTTTCAATGCCTGCAGATGTACAAATTGAAAAATGGCAAGGATTCGCTGTTGCTGATGAAATAGCCTCAGATTTTTCTGATATTGCCTTAAAGTATGCCAAAGAGCTACTTGAAAACGAGTGGCTAACCTTAACTCAGTATCGTCTTTTTTTAGAGATAGATAAACGCTTAGCTGGTATGAGTAAACAGAAAGACTTATGGTCAGTGGAAGCTTTGAGAAGTGCTGATGACTGGGAAGAGTGTCGCGCAAAGGGGCGAGAATTGTTAAAAGCCTTGGGAGATTGATCACTAGTCACGGTTAGTTGTTTTTTACCAAGACAAGATGAGAATGCTGTCACATCGGTGTCACAAGACTCCTTTGAAGACGAGATAGCATTCTCTTTTTTGTGTGTAAGTTAATAGGCATCAGCGAATTTTTTCAACTCCTTCTTCGTCATCTCAGGCAACTTGTTGTAGGCAATTGACTCAATTGCCCCTTGTAAGCAGTAGAGATGAACAAGGCAAACTTCAGGATAAAAGGCTTTCAATTTGATAAATGCCCCGCGACTTCCTAAGTCTTTCAGTTGTTCAGCTGAATGGACGCCAACCGCATTTAGTTTTTTTTCGATCGTCGTGCCGATATTTGGTAAAGATGATAATTTTTCCACGATTTTCACCTCCTTTTTTAAACAAAGTGATCATGCTAGAGTTAAAACTTCCAAGAGTGTTGCCAAAATTTTGGTTCTTCCGTTAGGTTAAGCTAGAGTCGGTTGATGATGGTAGAACTTTACGACTAGGGGCAGAACTACCACACTTAATCACTTGCATTGTACCATAAAAATCACTCTCAGGTTAAGGGGCGAGCGATTTTTATGAGACCATCTGATTACTTTTGGATGAAGCGAATAAGCGTCTTAATGGTTGAGGGCGCCGGTTAATCATCAGTGAGTGGCGCTGTTGCTAAATAGTGATCGTTTAAGTTTTCGGCAAGTTCTTTTGCTTGAGCTAAAGCTCGCCAGTCTTTACTGGCAGGGGTGACAGCTGTTTTTAGGGAAAAAACTTTGCCAATACAATCGGTCTTAAGGTGGTGAAAGAGAATATCGGCTGAGCGCTCGGCGCTGATTGTGTCGCCATCACCTGCACCCGCTATAATTAAGACGCCTTTTTTGTGTTTAGTGATCAATTCGATATTTCGAAACTGGCGAGCGGTCCAGAAATATTGAAAACGACTGCACATGCTTAATAAGGGGCCGCTAAGCTCTGAAAAATAAAGAGTTGAGACGATAATCACGTTATCATACTCATTTATTTTGCTGTAAAGAGTTTGCATCTGATCTGCCATAGGGCACTCGGTTTGTTGCCAGCAATGGCGACAGTCATTGCAAGGGCTAATGAGCTGATCGTAGGCGGAAAAGAGGGTGACCTCACCGATTAAATGCTTTCGCAATGTTTTGAAAATTTTCATAGAATCCCCATTTTTATGCAATAGCCGAGAACACTCGCGACTTTAGTCGTGTAGATGAATCGGCTTCAGTTGTGGCATAGCTTTAGCTATGTTGAACAGCCGATATCATATCTATTAAAATCTTTTTGGAATTTAACGATGACATATGTTAAACTATTTCCAAGGAGGTTTTTTCATGTCAGAAGTACATCATGGTCGTGGTTATGTCTATTCTATACAGTATCATTTAGTTTGGTGTGTGACATATAGACATCATATTTTGCACGGAGACATTGATACATATGTTAAAAAATTATTAAACCAGATTGCATTAGATAATGATAGTCAAATCATTGAAATGGAGTCAGATAAAGACCATATTCACTTATTTATTGAATGCAAACCTCAACATTATATTCCTAATATAATGAAAGCATTTAAAGGCGTGTCTGCACGGCTCTTGTTGAAAGCGTATCCCGAACTTAAAAAGAGTCTGTGGGGTGGTCCTCTTTGGAATCCTAGCTACTTTGTCGCGACAGTTAGTGAAAATACAGACGAGCAAATTAGACACTACATACAACATCAAAAAAAGAAATAACTAGTAGCAAAAGAGGTGAATGGTAATGTTACGCCATAAAGCGTATAAATTTAGATTGTATCCGAACGTCGAGCAGGAAATCTTAATCAATAAAACAATCGGGTCATCTAGATTTGTCTATAATTATATGTTAAATGCTTGGAATACATCCTTTAAGGAAACTGGTAAAGGTTTATCTTATGGCAAGTGTTCTGCCATGTTGCCTTCTATGAAAAAATCAGAAGAGACATCATGGTTAAAAGAAGTTGATAGTGTCGCGTTACAATCATCTATTAAGAATTTAGCTGAATCATTTGATCGGTTTTTCAACAAACAAACTCAAT